>NZ_PCNZ01000025.1 GCF_002975175.1 Bacillus sp. MYb209 | reverse complement strand
CTCGCTTATCTAATTCGGGACCATATTGATGAACCCATCGCATGATAGTTGTATGAGCCAGGGGTAGCCCGCGTTCTTCCATCATTTCGACTAAATCACGAAAACTGAGGTTGTACCGTAGGTACCATCTCACGGTTAATAAAATAATATCCGGTTGATAATGTTTCCACTTGAATAGATTTTGCTTTTCCATACCAATCACATCCTTTTTTAGAGTACTAGTATCAGTATGTCCAAGTCTGAAAGACTTTTTTTAGATATTTTGAAGTTTTTGCACCAGAACCGATTAAAATGGAGTTACTCTTTTTAACTAAGTATGAGATTTTTATAAAAAAGTTTAATCAAAACTCATTTAAAATCCTTTACTTGAAGGAATAAAGCATCGTATCTTTTTTATGAACATCGTTAATTTAGAATAAATTTTGACCATATCTGTAATCACTTGTAAAATGTTATACATAGAAAGGTATTTTAGGATAAATATAGAAGTGGTATGTTTTTTAGTTTTAAAGGGGCTAAAGCGCATCTATTTTATGTTTTAAGAGGGAGAATTGGAAAATCATATGAAGAATTTCAAAAAAAGTACAGGTAAAATTTTACTAGCATCTGGATTAGTAGTTTCTATGTCAGCTTGTAGTGTAACTAGTTTATTTGGAGACAAAGAAAAAACAAATGCTGAATCTGGTAAACAAGAAAGTAAGGAAACTAAGACAGAAGGAACAAGTTCAGCTAAGTCAGAAAGTAAATCATCTGAAACAAAGGAAAAATCAACTAACTCGAAAGAAGAAAGTAAAGATGTTCAAATGGTTCGAGTTTTAGCAGAAGATTATCCACAACTTATGCTAGACATTGAACAAGATATGTTAAAACGCTTTGATTACTATGATTCTTCTGTAAGAGATTATCACAAAGGAAGTAAATCAAAAGCAGAGGTTCAAGATGCAATCAAAGACTTAGATAAAGTATTTGATAAGATTGAGCATATAGATGCCCCTGCTAAGTATAAGGAAGACCACAAAGAAATCGTAAAAGCTGTTGGGAAGTTAAGAGAGACTTTTGCGGAGATATCAAAAGCATTTAAAACAAAAGACTATGCTATGGATAATGATAAAGAAATTTTAGCGAAAGCAAACGAGAAGTTAAGTGAAGCAAAACGTATTTGGAAACCAGTATTTGATAAGCTAAGTGCAGAAGCAAAAGGTGGTTCAACTACTTCCATAACAAGTGGTTCTAGTTCTTCTTCAAGTAGTTCTAATTCAACAAGTCTAGCTAGTGGTAGTCAAGCTAAGACGTATAGCAGTCAAGCTAAAACTGGTATCTTTGGAGGACAAATCGACACACCAGATGAAAGTAGTAGTAAATATAAAAACGTGCAGAACAACTTGAAAACTGGTACAGAACTCATCGGCAATTGGGGTATTGATTACGGAAACGGAGTAAAAACAACGTTAGTACTAAAGGGTGATAAAACATTTGAATCGTATGCGAATGGTTCTTACCCAAACAAAGATAACTCCTTATCAGGAACATACCAAGTAGATATTAGTTCAAAACAGTTAATGTTAGTCGTAGAGAAAGCAACAAGAGACGGGCAAGAAGTGAAGCTAGAAAGACCTGTTTATTCCTCATATAAGATTGACAACTATGATGGTAAAGCATTACAAATTTTCCATATAGACGAACAAGTAACAATTTGTTATGTAAAACAATAAATAATTAGCAAAAAACTCTGTAAAATGATTTTTACAGAGTTTTTTTTGTTAGTTCTAATTTATTATAAATACGAATGTAAACTTTTGAATATTAGTTTACTTTCAGTGATAGAAGTAGAACCACATGCCCATCAACCCAATATTTTGGAGTACCTCCAAAAAAATTCACCTCAGATACAACAAAAGAGCCTTACCTCTGTAGGTAAGGCTTCACTAGTATAGTTGTATATATTTACATAACAATTAAGAAACATAAAACATATAATACCAAGTAGCAGAACCCTAACATTCCGCCTATAGCTAGTACCTGTTTAACCCAGCTCTTGAATTTCAGATTACTGTCAATAATCGCTTGCACTCTTTCCATATCCGTTTCCTCCTATTAAGGAGAACCCTTAAAGACTCTCACCTCGCTATGATACCATTAAGGAATGACTAATAGAGGTCTAATTTTTGTCTAAACGTATAAATATGCAATATTGCATATAAGAATGTATTGATAAAAATGTAAGCGCTTACTATAATAAAAGCATAAAGATAAATCACATCTTAGCATCAACAACAGAGGAGGAAATAATATGACAATCGCAATGGCAGTTTTAAAATTTGTAGGTGGAATCATTCCATTTGTACAAGAACTTTTAAAAGCAGTAATGTAAATTCATTATTCCGCAATTATTTATAAAAATTATCATACCTTAATACGAAAAAAGAGGAGGAAATACTATGGCAATCGCAATGGCAGTTTTAAAATTTGTAGGTGGAATCATTCCATTTGTACAAGAACTTTTAAAAGCAGTAATGTAAATTCATTATTCCGCAATTATTTATAAAAATTATCATACCTTAATACGAAAAAAGAGGAGGAAATACTATGGCAATCGCAATGGCAGTTTTAAAATTTGTAGGTGGAATCATTCCATTTGTACAAGAACTTTTAAAAGCAGTAATGTAAGTTCATTATCCCGCAATTATTTATAAAAATTATCATTTCTTAATACGAAAAAAGAGGAGGAAATACTATGACAATCGCAATGGCAGTTTTATCATTCTTAGGTGGAGTACTTCCATTAGTAACAACACTTATAAAAGCATTCATGTAATATAATTCTCTGCACTTATTTTTTAAAATTATCATACAAATGATCTGTATATCAAAGATAAATTGATGTGCAGATCATTTGTGTGAGCAAAGTCCCTTTAAGCATTATGAAGGGACTTTTTTAAATTTCTACATACTTGAGGTTCCGTCACATCAACATCAAGTTAAAGCACTTTTAAAACATTAAAAGTTTACTTTCGTTTCTGCTAAAACATTGATCTCAAGCCGAATCCTCTGATATCCTCAGAATTAACAAAAAAGTATACATTCAAAACATTATAAATAAAGGAAATATGGAGCCCGTAAACCAAAAGAAAGAGTTAGATACATCATCTCGTTAGTAAAATCTATTTAATTTAATTCCCCAACAAACCATACCTCTTCTTCAGGAGGATAGTTATAACTACCAACAACTTCTTTATATCCTCTAATGTCTAATCCTTTAGGAATATATAATCCCAATTTTGCACTGATATTATCGTCTTGTGGTAAGGAATAAAGTGATTGTTCTTTCATATCTCTACCTAAAAAACCTTCCCAAAATCTTTCTATACCTCTTTTACTAAATAAAACTAAAATGTTGGAAACTTGTAAATTCGGCATAGAAATAACAAAATAGATACGATACTCTTTTTCTGTCTCTGTTTTTATATCAATTAAATATTGAACTCGGTTAATTGCCTTTTGAATAAAGAACTTTTTACCTGAGTTTGGTGTATTCATATAATCAATAAAAAACTTATTAAATGGCAGATAAAGATGCCAACATCCTAAGTCAGAATGATCATGATAGTTAGGTAAAGAATTCGTATCTTCAGTAATACACTTCAAAAAAGTACGACATCTGTTGAGTGACAATAAAATTGTTTAATTTTGCCCCTAGAAATACAATAACCACCTATCAAATTTACTGGATAGGTGGTTATTAAAGTTATTTAAAAATCGTTTTTCTTCTTTCATCGTACAATACTTCAGGAATAATAAAGTTATTTAATTTTGAAAGAGAACCATTCATAATGGTCCTCTTAATCTTCCCAATCTAACCTTAGCTTGATAGCGATGTGGCGAGACCCTATAAAACTTGTTAATATTTTCATATACACCAATCGAGTTATGCATATATTGGTTTTATTATGTTAAAATTGTAATGAATATTGCAAATATACTAATAGTTCAAGCGACGGAAGGGGCTTTCAGATGGGGAATAAAACAGCCAAATCAAAAAAACTAGTAGGATTTGTAGCAACAGCAACATTAGCTACGTCAATGATTGCAGGAGTAAGTAACGCAAGCGCTCAAACAACAGATTCATTAAAAGTAAGTGAGCCAACACAGGAAAAAGCAGCAGACAAGAAAGAAAAACTTCCAGAAAACCAGGCGCCAGTATTAACTGGAATTTATGATATTGAAAAACATGTAGGAGATTCATTTGATCCAATGTTGGGAGTGTCAGCTATTGATTCAGAAGATGGCGATATTACTTCTAAAGTAAAGGTAGACGGTAAAGTAGATACTTTTAAGCCAGGCATGTATGAATTAACTTACACGGTTACAGACTCTAAGGGTCTTACAGTAACTGAGAAAAAAACAGTAACGGTTAAAGAGAATTTGAAACCTACATTAACAGTGCCTTATAAAGCAACGATTCATGTAGGAGATTCATTTGATCCAATGGCAGGGGTGTCGGCTATTGATCCAGGAGATGGTGACATTACTTCTAAAGTAAAAATAGACGGTAAAGTAGATATATCTAAAGCAGGTAATTATGAGTTAGTTTACACGGTTACTAATTCTAAGGGCCTTACAGTAACTGAGAAAAAAACAGTAACGGTTAAAGAGAAGGAAGGAACAAAAAATGAAGCACCAGTATTAACTGTACCGTTTACAACTATATTACATGAAGGTGATACGTTTGATCCAATGAAGGGAGTATCAGCTTTTGATCCAGAAGATGGTGATTTAACAAGTAAAGTAAGTTATGCAGGTGCAGAAGACGTAGATACTTCTAAACCGGGTAAATACATTATAGTATATGGTGTTCTCGATTCCCAAGGGGAGCGTACAATAAATGTACGACATGTAGATGTAGTGGCATCAAATATGGGACCTACATTAACAGTGCCTGTAAAAACAACGATTCATGTAGGAGATTCATTTAATCCTATGGCAGAGGTATCAGCTATTGATTCAGAAGATGGCGACATTACTTCTAAAGTAAAAGTAGACGGTAAGGTAGATACTTCTAAAGCAGGTACTTATGAGTTAACTTACACGGTTACAGACTCTATAGGGCATAAAGTAACTGAGAAACAAACAGTAACGGTTAAAGAGAAAGAAGAAACAAAAAATGAAGTGCCAGTGTTAACTGTACCGTTTACAACAACACTGCATATAGGTGATACGTTTGACCCAATGAAAGGTGTAAAAGCTGTTGATAAAGAAGATGGTGATTTAACAAGTAAAGTCAAACATAAAGGCAATGTAGATACGTCTAAACCAGGTAAATATATTGTAGAGTACGGGGTTGTCGATTCCCAAGGAGTTAATGCAACAGCTACACAGACTGTAATTGTGGAGGAAAATGGAGAAACTCCAGATATGGAACCGAAATTAACAGTGCCTGTTGGAGCAACGATTAATGTTGGAAATAAATTCGATCCAATGGCAGGTGTATCGGCTATTGATAAAGAAGATGGCGACATTACTTCTAAAGTACTAGTAGACGGTAAAGTAGATACTTCTAACGCTGGTACTTATGAGTTAACTTACACGGTTACAGACTCTAAGGGTCATAAAGTAACTGAGAAACAAACAGTAACGGTTAAAGAGAAAGAAGAGTCAAAAGGTGAAGCACCAGTATTAACTGTACCTGCTGAAGTGACTATGAATGTAGGAGATAAATTTGATCCAATGTCTGGGGTTAAAGCTATTGATAAAGAAGATGGCGATATTACTGATAAAGTAATCCATTTTGGTGAAGTAGATACATCTAAAGCTGGTACTTACGAAATGAAATTCCTTGTTCGTGACTCAGACGGTAATGAAGCAACTATGACACAAAAAGTGGTTGTGAAGGATAAGGACAATGGTAACGGCTCTGATAATAGTAATAACAACACTAACAATAGCAATGGCTCTGATAATAGTAATAACAACACTAACAATAGCAATAGCCCTGATAATAGTAATAACAACACTAACAATGGCAATGGCCCTGATAATGGTAACAGTAATAGCTCAAACAATAGTACTTCTTATAAAAAAGAAGATATATATAAACAGCTTCCAAAAACGGGTGCAAGTTCAAATAACAGTACAGCAGTAGGCGTATTGATGATCCTTGCAGGTATGGTAATTACTTTTGGACGCAAATTTAAAAAGGCGCTAAAATAAAGCTACTCAGTGCATCAAATAAAAAGATGGTGTGAAATTCTAATTCACACCATCTTTTTAAATAACTATTTTATTTTTAAAAGGACTTTATTATTTTTTTTACAAATCTATTATTTGTGTACAACATCTTCTTTTTAAACCTCTTCTTTTCTTTATTCTCATGTATAAAATCTCTCCAAATCATCTATTTCTTTATATATAACACAAAAATATAAAGTTTACATAACACAACTTACCGGTAGCAAATCAGAAAAAACGGCATCTACATAGATGCCGTTTTTTCTGGTAATTTTTTCGTACATTGATATAAAGCAATTGCACCTAAAATAACAAGTATACCTTCAGGAGCATCTAATAACACAGCTTTCCATGTTCCAGAAATTAACAATACATTACCTGTATACCCCTTAATATAGCCAATAGTAAATTGAATTACAGATAAAAAGATATATAAACCTAAACCAATTCGAATCACTTTTTTATTTGTAAACATATTTATCCCTCACTAACAATTTTATATCTTTATATTTAATTATTATAGATGCAATTAAATATTCTGTCAATATATCTGGAATAAAAGGAATTTTTAAAATATCCCCTTATTTATTTTGGTTATTTTTATCCATAAATGCATATCAAAAGGTATACCTTTACAGATACATAGAAAACTATAAAAAACCACGTCTATAAATGTCGATTTCTTATTTTACAGATATCTATTTATTTCATATTCCTTTACAGACATAATTGATATAATTACCAGTGAGGTGTGGCATATGAAACATAAAAAATTTGGATATGTACGAGTTTCAAGTAAAGATCAAAACGAAGAACGACAAATTCAAAATATGAAGGATTTAGGGATAGAAGATCGGGATATTTTCATTGATAAAGAATCTGGAAAAAATATGGAGCGAGAGAACTATCAAATGCTAAAACGTCTTGTTCGTACGGGAGATACTATTGTATTTGATTCCTTAACAAGACTTGGGAGAAATATGAACGATACATTAGAAGAATTTAGGCACTATGAAAAACATAGAGTAAATTTACAATTTATAAAGGAACCCTATATTAACGTCAATTACACTGGAGAAAGTACAAATGATGTCATTCAGAGTGCGATTCAAAAAGCAACTCTTACAATATTATCAGCCTTTGCAGAAAAAGAGCGCATTGATATTAAACAACGTCAAGCTGAAGAAATTGCTCTTGCCAGAAAACAAGGTAGACGTTTAGGACGTCCGCCTGTCGAAATAACAAAAGAATTTACGGATGCTTACAAGGAATGGAAATCCGGTTCAATTACAGCAGTAGGAGCCATGAAAAAGTATGGCATCAAACGTTCTTCTTTTTATAAGCTTGCTAAACAGTATGAGGAAAGAATGAAAGAATAGAGAGACAAAATTTTAATTTGTTAAGATAGTAATTGAGGTAGCACCAACATTCGTCAAAATGTGGGTGGGCCCCCTTTTAGCAAAACCGGAGTGGAAATGATGAGTATAAATAGTTTTGTGGGATTGATAAAGGACGAATTATTAAAAGAGGTAAGCATAAGAAGTGAGGATGAATTCGAGCCTGTAGTAGTTAAAGATATTCCTAGACTTTGGAAGTGTTTAGGGACAGGTAATTATGCCGCAGTATTTATGCACAAAGAATACAAAGATTGGGTAGTGAAAGTTTACGCGCGAGAAGGAGAAGGAATTGAAAAAGAGTCAGAAGTATACCGAAGAATCGGAAATCATCCTTCTTATTCGAAGCTTATATATAAAGGAGAAAATTTCATAGTATTGAAACGTTTAAAAGAAATTACCTTATACGATGCTATTCATAAGGGAATTAAAATTCCTAAGCAGGTAATCCTTGATATCAATGAAGCTTTAGAGTATGCAAGGGAACAAGGATTAACTCCTTGTGATGTTCACGGGAAAAATGTGATGATGGAAAACGGAAGGGGATATGTAGTCGATGTATCTGATTTCTTAAAAACAAAAGAAGATAGTAAGTGGAGAGACCTAGAAAAGGCATATTTTACATTTTACTTGCCTTTCATTTATAAATTGCCTTTCCCTGTTAAAATACCGTATTTCATGTTAAACATTGTTAGACGTTCATATAGAAAATATAAGAAGCTTAAAAAGAAATTCAAATTGTAAAAGGACCACATACTTATCTTTAGGTAAGATAAGTGAACCACTAGTAAACAAAAGGACCGTACATTTTAGATATGTCTAATATGTACGGTCCTAATTTTATAACTTCATGAAGGCGTACAGCCAACATTTTAACGAAAATATACGCTAAGCAAAATTCGACATGAAAAAACGTTGATTTTATTACTCTAAGGGAATCATCTAATCTCAAAAACGTAGGTATTTGAGACAAATGCACTTCAAGATAAAAGGTGCTGAAATGAGCCTAAATAGTGTCTCAAAACCCATCTTTAAATCAAAATCTCAACTCAAATCGTATTATTTAGTTTTGAGAATCCTTTAGCGTATAAAAACGTTAAAATGTGCGTGCTACCCCTATGAAAACTGTATTTTAAACCAAATTAGGGCTACATCATCACATCTTTATTTCAAATTCACAATTTCAAAGACCTTTGTATGTAAAAATATAATTAAATGGCTTAAAATGCGCCTGACGGTATCGAGATTTTTGAATACACATACAAAATATGGTTTCATTTAACAATGTATCATAAAAATACCCTCCATTTTTTATTCACTCAGTTTTTAAACGATTTCTTTTTTCCCGTTGCAAGGTGCTTACACTAATTCCTGTTATTTTCTCTACTTTCCTATAAGATTCGGTTTTTAATAATTTAAGAGCGTAATCCATTTTCTCTTTACTATATTTCTTCGGTCGCCCCTCTTTAAAATTAGGATTCAACTTAGCAATTGCTTTTCCTTCTTGTGTTCGTTCTACAATCATATCTCTTTCAAATTCAGCAAATGCACTCATGATGTTAAACATCAATCTACCGGTTGGCGTATCTTCCACTATTCCCATGTTGAGTATGTGAACTTTAACACCTTTATCAAATAACATTTTAATCGTTTGGATTGCATGTTCAGTCGAACGTGCAAAACGATCTAATTTTGTTACAACAAGTGAGTCCCCTTTTTCTAGTACAGAAAGTAGCTCCTGGAATTTTGGTCGATCAAATTTTGTGCCTGTAAATTTTTCAGAGTAAATTTTCTTACAACCTTCTTTTTCTAACGTTTGAATTTGAGATTCCAAATCCTGGTTCAAAGTACTCACCCTAGTGTATCCATATTTATCCAAAAAAACACCTTTTCTATGTTCACTTTTGACCATAAGTTTTAATATAGGTCAATGTACTGATTTTATCACATCTTAATAACATGTTCAAAACTTTTAAGTTATGAACATGGTTTCGTGATGCGGTATTTTAAATACATCAAATTAATGCGCAAAACAAGATTCACGATATTAAGGGGTCTCGCCAACTAAACGCGAATTTCGTACGCTAAGGAATTTCTAAGTTGAAAAACTGGGTTTTACCGTGCGTTAACAAAGTTCCATAAACGACATTTAATGTTTGTTATGGGACTTTGTTTTTGGTAATGAGTTTTAGAACTGGTTTTTGACCGTATTTCTTTCAGTTTTGTTAGAACTAAATAGAGTTCCTTAAACGGTCGTTTCTGGTTCTTTTTCAACGTTTCAAAATTTGTATTGAAAATAGTAAGTCATAGAAGTATCATATACATATTCAAACGTTTGAAGATGTATATGATACTTTTGGTTTTTAATTAAAAATAAGTACTAGAGGTGTTTTAATGGGAAATGAAATGCAACAATTTAAAGCTGATTTTTTTAAAGCCTTATCACATCCTCTGCGAATAGGTATTCTAGAACTATTGTCAGAGGGTGAAAGAAGTGTAAATGAAATTCAAACCATCCTTAACAAGGAAGGTTCAGCTGTTTCTCAACAATTAAGTGTACTACGTTCAAAAAACATTGTTGTTGGTACTAAAGATGGAAAACGAGTTTTATACTCTCTACGGGACCCTATGATTGTGGACTTACTGGTAGTTGCACGGAAAATTTTTAACAACCATTTAATCGACACGATTTCAATGTTAGAAGAACTAGATGAAACAGAACGTGAAACGATAGTTAAGGAGGGTTAAGTTGAGCATTGAAGTTAAGAAAGAAGATATCATTCAACATGGAATGGAAATATTTCGCTCAATAGGAGCTCATCACGTTTGTAATGTTTGTATTAAAAGTGGAAATTCTTGTTGTTTTTCATGCCAGCATTTACAGGATGGAGTTGGATGTCAAAAGAGAAATACAGCTTGTACAGCTTGGTTATGCGGAATTCAAAGTTTTTTATTTGATCAAATAGGGTTATTGGACGAATGGAATAGTTTCTGGAGTGAAATTCCAGGACAAATGTTTCGTAGAGATAGTACCCCAGATAACGTAAGAATTAAATCGTTTATAGATATGAAAAAGCTAGATAGTCGAGGTGGATTACTTCTAGTAGAAAGGTTAAATTCCTACATACAAGAAGGAGGAGATATAGGTAAATTAGAACGTCATTTAAGCAAAACGTATAACTAATATTAGATTGATGCTCTCTTATAAAGAGATAAAAAGCGTCTATATAAGAGTATGAGAAATGCATTTGTAACTCGAATTTATCAAAAGAAAATATTCTTTCAGAAGAAGTAAGATTTATTAAAAATAGAAAAGAAGGTTTTGTAATGAAAGGGTTATTTACGGGAAGATTTGAAGGATATTCATTGGGACATTTTCAAAAGGATCTTCTTTCAGGAATGATTGTTGGAGTTGTTGCGATTCCGCTTGCTATGTCTTTTGCTATAGCCTCTGGTGTTAAGCCAGAATATGGGATTTATACAACATGTATTGCCGGGATACTTATTTCGCTATTTGGTGGTTCAAAGTACCAAATTGGAGGGCCTACAGGTGCTTTTGTTCCTATTCTTTTAGGGATTGTAATTACCTATGGATATGAAAATTTACTACTTGCTGGTTTATTAGCTGGAATTATCTTATGCCTTATGGGAATTTTTAAACTAGGATCTTTAATTAAATTTATTCCACGTCCTGTAACAATTGGCTTTACATCAGGTATTGCCGTCAGTATCTTTACGGGACAAATTGCTAGTTTTTTAGGTTTAACAGGTATAAAAAAGCATGAGGAATTTATAGCGAATCTGAAGGAAATTTTTACTCATATCGGTACTACCAATTCTTACAGTGTCATAATTGCTTTGATTTGCTTTCTTGTTATACTCATAACACCAAAAATTTTTCCAAAAGTACCAGGTTCATTAGTAGGTGTTGTTATTTCAACTTTAATTGCAACTGTATTTTTCTCAGGTCATGTACCTACTATTGGTACAGCATATGGTACGATTCCAAACACACTTCCTCAGTTTGATATACCAGAAATCACAGTAGAGCGTATAAAACAGTTAATTGGTCCTGCATTTGTTATTGCAATGTTGGGTGGTATTGAATCTCTTTTATCCGCCGTCGTGGCAGATGGTATGACAAATAGTAAACACAACAGTAACAAAGAGCTTATTGGCCAAGGAATTGCCAATATTGTTGCACCGTTATTTGGAGGAATTCCGGCAACTGGAGCAATTGCCCGCACAGCAACCAATATTAAGAGTGGAGCGGTATCCCCGATTTCGGGTGTTATTCATGGGGGATTTGTGTTATTTACACTTCTACTATTAGCTCCATACGCTTCGCATATTCCACTGGCTAGTATGGCTCCCATTTTAATGGTAGTAGCTTGGAACATGAGTGAGCAAAAACATTTTTATCACATACTTAAAATGAAGACAGGAGACTCCCTTGTCTTACTGGTAACATTTACACTCACTGTATTTACCAGTTTGACAACAGCTGTGGAGGTCGGTCTTATTTTAGCTATTATTTTGTTTACAAAACGTATGAGTAATATGCTTGTCATATCTAAAGTGCTTCCTGATCATACAAAAAAGAATGAAAAATTGTTACCACATGTGGTAAATAAAGCTCATGATTGCCCGCAAATTAGTATTTACACAATAGAAGGACCATTATTTTTTGGGGCTGCTCAAACATTTGAACAAAATATTTTAGCGACCATTCATTATAAACCTAAAGTTTTAATTTTACGTATGGGAAAAGTTCCTTTTATTGATACCACAGGAGAATCTTACTTTAGGAATATTGTTCAGCATTTTAAAAAACAAGGTGGCGTACTTCTTATTTCAGGAATTCAATCAGAACTAAAAGTAACTCTAGATAAGAATGGATTGTATGCTGAGATTGGGGAAGAAAACTTTTTTGACCATACCGGAGAAGCCATTAACTGTGCTTTAGGACATTTGAATACAAAAAAATGTATAGGGTGTAAGCATTTCGCTTTTCATGAATGTACCGGGCTTTCTCAGCAATCTCAGGAAGTGAGTACAATAAAGAATAAGGCAAATGCATTAGATTTTTAAAAAATTCACTTCACATACAAGGTTTGTTTGATTTGATCTACTCTTTTAATCCTTTTATTAAAAAATAGAGAAGGAGAAAGTTTGCTTTGGAGAATGCGGAGAAGATTTTTACAAGGTGTGAACAAGAAGGTTTTTCATACATCCAACAAATGATTATCAAACAGTAAGAAGAGAATATCTTCCTTACATTTAAACGAAAAACGGATTATACAAACAGTATCCTTTCAAAAGATGATAAAAAGAATTATGAAAAAAATGTCTCGTTTTTTTCACATGTTTCTGGTGGTGTAATTATATGGGGAGTAGCTTCGAGTAAAAACAAAGATGGTGTTAACATGGCTAAAAAAATCCAACCTATCTCTAATGGAAAATCATTTTTAAGTAATTTAAATTGTTTATTTCCAAAAGATTTTATTGCTATAAACCCGGATGTTAAAAACATATATATTCCTTTTCCTAAAGAAACAAACAACGGATTTGTAATCACATATGTTCCGGGGAACAACTATCTGTTAAGCCTTAATAACTATTATACAAAGACCAGGGATAACTTTGTAATGATGATGGGGCAGATTCTTTTAAATGATGTGTTAAAAAATAGAAGACTATGAAGAAATTCATTATAAATCATGGATATAGAGGAGAATAAATAATGTCTGAATTTAAAGGTCAAGTATTAAATGTGTTAGAAGAAGTATGTGAAAATGATATCGTAAAAGAGAACCCAGATGTGCAATTATTTGAAGAAGGAATTCTAGATTCTTTTGGTACAGTGTCTTTATTAGTAGAATTTCAAGAACGTTTAAACATCGAAGTGTCTATTTCTGACTTTGACCGTGATGAATGGGCGACACCGAACATGATTATTAAGAAATTGAAAGATATGAGATGAAAATAGGTGTTTGAGATACAGATAAGAAACACTTCTCAAAATTAAAGTTTGTAATTGCTAGTCTTACAAATCTGTAAAAGGAAATTGAAAAATAATGCTTATCTATTCAAATGAATGATAACAAGTGGAGGAAATAAAAATATGTCTAATTTACCTAGTTGCCCAAAATGTAATTCAGAGTACACTTACGAAGATGGAAATCTTTTTGTTTGCCCAGAATGTGCCCATGAGTGGACTTTAGAATCAGAAACTGAAAATAGTGAAGATACAAAGGTAATTAAAGATGCAAATGGAAATGTTTTAAGCGATGGTGATTCTGTAACAGTAATTAAAGACCTTAAGGTAAAGGGAACTTCATTAGTCGTAAAAATAGGTACAAAAGTAAAAGGTATCCGTTTAGTTGATGGAGACCATGATATTGATTGCAAAATTGAAGGTTTTGGAGCTATGAAATTAAAATCTGAATTTGTTAAAAAGGTATAAATGCGATTTTAATGCAACAGAACTAATTTGAGTTAATTGTTTAAGGCCAATAGATGTACAACATTTTTAGGATAGAATTCAAATAACTTTTATAATAGAAAGACCTCATTCATGATAAGTATTCTTGAATGAGGTCTTTCTATTTTGTGACATTATCTCGAACATACCCGTATATTTTTTGAAAAATGATGCGGGAATATGCTAGAAACATAAGAAGCGAAATTCCTTAACGTGGGAAAATGGGTATTCCGCATGGTGAAATTGTCTTAGCGTGGGTTTTATGTCATTCTGTTGGCGGTACCCCATCGCTATCAAGCTAAAATTTTATAGCACCCCAGAACGAAATTTTGTACTAACTTAACTTGTAACAAAAAAGCTCACTTTTTCGTTTTGGGGTAATTCTGAATTCTTAAGTTGATGGGCATGGGGTCACCATATCATTTCGGGAAAATTGTACGTTTAGACATAATTTGGACACATTTTAACCAGTTCCTGTAGATTTAAAATAAAGTTGCACTGTTTATAAAAAAGTCATACCGTTTTGAAAAAGTTTGACTGTTTGTAAAAAAGTTGTACTGTTTTGCTCTTTTTTTATTAAAGAATTCTAAGTGAGTTTTAATTAAACTTTTTTATAAAATGGAATACTCATTCAAAAAGAAACGAATCCATTTTGATTAATCTTTTTTCAAAATGGATTCGTTTTCTGTATTTAAAAATATGGGTTTATACGAAAAATTTTTACAAAATCAGTCTGTCTAAAATCAGAAAGTGTTCATTTGTTAAGTGTTTGCATTGACAACATAAGGAAGGAGGTGTCATTAGGAATCTTTTGTTATTCTTATTCTACGTTATATATTTACACACAAAAATATTTATTCCTATACCTTTGAACTAGCTTTATTCTTTTTTCGATGTCGTTGCACTTTTGCTATGGTACCACATGATCTCCCTTTTGGTTCGGATGCATACATACCACACCAACGTTTACTTCCATTTCGAGAATTATCATAAAAAACCCATTTGCAATCTGGACATGCTTTAAGACGCTTCCACTGACTTAAGGAGATGCTCTTAACAATTATAATCAAAATCCCACTAAAAAAGTCATGTTTTTTAATAGCATTATATTGAATATTATCAACATCTAAAATAGATATATGTATAGGGTAATTTGTTAACCACTTGGTTAAATTATCAACATTATTTGTTTCTAATGACATGCGAACATCTTTCCGAAATCGATGCACATCCTCTAGCTTACCAGAAAATCTAATACCACTAAAATTCTTTGATATAAAACATTTAATATCTTCTTCACAATTTAAATGTTCTAATGGTTTACGTGTATCATTTGGAATCTCCCAAGTATTTAAGAAACTACGGACAATTTCTAGCTCCCCTGGTGCTACTTGATTATTAATCAATCCTGTTCACCTCTTAATTTGTAACATTGACTTTATTATACAATCATTGGTAACATAATGAAAGAAAATGTTAACCATTAAACTTTAAAGAAGGTTAACAATATCGAATGATAATTAGACTTTTAAGGTGGTGATGTAATGTGTTATGAGACTCTTAAGTTAATAAGAAGTATTTTAACTAATAATCAAGATTACCATGATCACTTTATGAAAGTTGTACTATACACAATAATGCATAAATGAAAGTGTTCTAAAAATTTTTATTTTTACCCAATATTTTAAAAATGTAAATTAGCACTATACAGGAGATTACATAATAAAACTAAGTGTTACAGTAAATTTAGAAGAAAGAGGAAGGGAGTAACAATAAATGATTAATACAAGAATTCCTGTTCCCATCAAGATATTACTTACAGCTGTGTTATTTATGAATACAGGCAGTTTTATGATTATGCCTTTTTTAGCACTGCATTTAACAAATGATCTCCACTTCTCTTCTTGGGAAGTGGGGACTATTTTAACTACAATCCTCGTTTCACAGCGTGGGCTACCAGTATTTACAGGTTTTATAGGTGATCGTGTAAGTCATACAGTAAATGTAATTTTAGGAGTGATGGTAAGAGCATTAGGATTTGGGGCGTTTGTTTTTGCTAACAGTTTTTGGTCTGTGGCTATTGCAGCATTTTTAATTGGCTTTGGAGGAGCATTATTTGATCCTTCTGTGACTGCTTTCTTTACATCGCAAAAAGAAACAGTTCGAAAAAAAATATTTACTTACTTTAACCAAATGCTTAACACAGGAGTGATTATAGGTCCGTTAGTTGGAGCATTATTGGTTAAGTTTGATCCAGTATACCCATTTACTATCGCAGGTATTGCTATGTTAGTTTTATCTTTTATTCTTTTTATCTATCGCAGTAGATATCCTAGAACTATTAAGGATAATCAAAAAGTATTATTAAGTTTGAAAGCCGCTATTTCAAATAAATCGTTTGTATTATTTATATGCATAATGCCTTTGTTTTGGATCATGTTTGCTCAATTAAATATTTCATTTCCAATTAAAGCATATGATTTATCTGGTGATAAACAATTAGTGAGTTCCATTTTCATAATAAATGGGGTTTCAGGATTACTCTTAATGTTTTTTTTAAGAAAATTATTTATTAATCAAGATCCTATGATTATGGTGAAGCTGGGTGTCTTGATTATGGGAGTAGCAATAGGGATGATTCCTCTCATGTCATCTATTTATTGGATGCTATTTTGTATTTTTCTTTATACGTTAGGAGAAACACTGGTACTGCCAGGAGCTGAAATGACGGTGGCACAATTTAGTGCTAACAAACCTGCAGGTTTGTTTTTCGGAATGTTTCAAGCCTGTTGGGCTTTTGGAGGTTCTTTAGGAAATTATCTTGGAGCTTGGTTAAATAAATTCAACCATATTTCCTGGTGTTGGTTAATATTTTTAGCGATAGGGGTTTTGGCTTCAATTTTATTTAATATGATACATCGTAGTATGAAGGAAAAACCCGAATTTACAGAAAAACAAAATATTAGTTCATTAACTTGATTTAGAGTTGCTTACATTTCATTTTGGTTATGTCCCGCATAATTTACAAAATTGTATGTGTACTCAATTGATGTTATAAGCTAAGTCGAGAATAAACTCTAGATACCTTGAAAGTGATTGAACTTTTTTATAAAGCCCAAACTTAAATATACTGAATAAGAATCTATTTTGATCAATCTTGATATGCTCCCCATTAGGTAGACAGATAAAAAATAAAATTTGTTTATCTAAGGGGAGTATTTTCTATGGCTCGAATAAAGTATTCTAAAGCTGAAAAACTGGCTATTTTAACTCTTTATAAAGATGGTCATCATTCAATAGCTGACATTACAGCTAAGTTTTCTGTTGATCCTGGTACGATTAGAGATTGGAAGAGAAGATATGAAATGAATGGTGAAGACGGTTTAACAGAGGCGACTTCTTGGAAGTCTTATTCAAAAGAGCTAAAGTTAGCAGCGGTCAATGATTATCTATCAGGACACTATTCGTTAAGCAAGGTTATCCAAAAATACAATATATCCAGTACTGCGGTTTTAGGAAAATGGATTAAAAAGTATAATAGTCATAGAGAATTAAATGATACTGGTAAAGGAATGAAAAACTCTATGACAAGTAGAAGAAAAACAACATTAGAAGAACGAATTCAAATTGTAAATTACTGTATACAACATCAGAAAAGCTATCAACTCGCAGCCAAAAGCTATGAAGTTTCTTATCAACAGGTATATCAATGGGTCAAGAAGTTTGAAGCACATGGTGAAAAGGCACCACAAGACAAACGTGGTCGAAAGAAAGAGGAATATGAATTAACAGATGAAGAAAAGTTTAAGCTGGAAATGAAACGTTTAGAGCGAGAAAATGAACGATTACGTGCAGAAAATGCTTTTTTAAAAAAGTTAGAGGAACTCGAAAGGAGGCGTC
The DNA here is from genome assembly GCF_002975175.1 of Bacillus sp. MYb209. Classification (GTDB taxonomy): domain Bacteria; phylum Bacillota; class Bacilli; order Bacillales; family Bacillaceae_G; genus Bacillus_A. The sequence goes on along the minus strand of NZ_PCNZ01000025.1, from coordinate 43,222 downwards.
GTTAACAAGCATTCGTCTACAAAATAAATATAAAGCAATTCAAGATTTACATGCGAACGAAAATCTGCCAGTGATCCTTTTATGTGAAATTGCCGGTGTATCTCGTGCCGCTTATTACAAATGGCTACAACGTACGCCAACAGCTAGAGAGTTAGAAAATGAATCAATTCTTCAAGATATTCAAGCTATTTATGAACAAGTAGGAGGCATTTATGGGTATCGAAGAATGAAATTAAATATTAATAGAAGATACCATAAACGCATTTATCGCTTAATGCACATCGCTGGATTACAGTCCGTGATTCGTCGAAAAAGAAAACGCTATGTTCCCTCGTCAGCGCAATATGTCGCTGAAAATCGCCTCAATCGTGAATTTACTGCAAGCAAGCCTAATGAAAAATGGGTAACAGATGTCACAGAGTTCAAATTAAGAAACGGAAGAAAAACATATTTAAGCGCCATTTTAGATCTTTATGATGGCTCTATTATTAGCTATGTATTGGGTCATTCAAACAATAATAAATTGGTATTTCAAACATTGGCCCAAGCCATCACTATATTAAAAGAGAATGAAAAACCATTGATTCATAGTGATCGAGGGTATCAATATACGTCACATGGGTTTAAGAGAAAAATAGAAAAAGCAAACATGATTCATAGCATGTCCCGTGTAGGAAAATGTATAGATAATGGACCAATGGAATCGTTTTGGGGAACATTGAAATGTGAAAAATATTACCTACATAAATATGAAACATTTGAAGCGTTACAACAAGCAATAGATGATTATATCCAGTTTTACAATAACGAACGTTACCAAGAAAGATTAAACGGCTTAAGCCCATTGGAATACAGAGTTCAAGCCGCTTAAAGTATTTTTATTATTTCCACTGTCTACTTGACAGGGAGCTGTTCAAAAAAGAATACCACCTTTAAAGGCGGTATTCTTTTTTATATTTTCATCTAAGCAACTAAATAATTAAATGCCATATATATAGTTAAAAATACACCTAATACTAATTCAAGACCAATAATTATATATGAAACATTTAAATTAAAATCTCTTATGCTTCTATATATAAACATAATCCCTAATAAGAAGAATGTAACATATAAATATTGACCGATACTAAAAGTTAAAGCACTCGATAGTAAAATTAAAATTATAAACAGTTTGTCTATTGTTTTATAATTAATTATTTTTTGTCCAACAAATGGTTGCATAAATTCCCTCCTAACATTTTTTCCGAATTATGGATATTATAAGGGCTATTATATCATGAATTTTCAGTTTTTTTACGTTATAAATAAGCTGTTTATATAAGTTTACATAACCCCACTTATGGGTAGGAGAACGTTACAGGCATAATTACACATAAAGAAAAAGAATCCCTTATGATTTCTGGGATTCTTTTTCTTGTTTAAAGTTTTATCAGACAAATGATCTGCACATAAATTTATTTTTGATATACAGATCATTTTTCTGATAATTTTTATAAATAATTGCGGAGTAATAAGCTTACATAAATGCTTTTAAAAGTTCTTGAACTAATGGAATTGCTCCACCTACGAATTTTAAAACTGCCATTGCGATTTCCATAATCATTTCCTCCTTTTTATATGATGTAGTAAATCTTATACTCTCATTATATTAAGTGTATTAACTTACATCAATACATTTTAATATGCAATATTTCATCTTAAAATCATGTTTTATACGGTTATAATAGAATAGGTAAATTCTACAGCATTTTTCGATATACTAAATGGCTAATGAACATAAAAAAGATGCGATGTTTATAATAAAGTCGCGACGTTTTGAAAAAAGTTTTATTGCGGATTTATAAAAAAGTTGTTGTTAAAGATGGTGTGAATTGGAATTTCACTCCATCTTTTCTTTTTAATTTTGTATAATGAAAATAATGATATTTATATATATTTATATTAAATAATTAAACAGGAGGAATAAATAATATGTTAGATACATTAATAAATCATTTTAAAGATGTAAATTTAGTATGTTCACAATGTGGTAAAACAATTGAACGTGGTGAACGATTTGCAGTTTCTTTAGTATTATCCGAAGACAAAATTATGCCTGTTGGACAATTAGATAAAGTATTAGCTAAGATAGCAAACGAAATTTTATGTAGTAAATGTAGATAATACTGAACAGGGAGCTAATCTTCACTATTTGCTTGCCAAAATTATCAAACTTAATAACAAATGTACCTTTGAAATAAAGTCGTACTGTTTATAAAAAAGATGTACCGTTTTAAAGAAAGTTATACCGTTTATAAAAAAGTTGCACCGCTTTATCCCTTTGTATAAAGGGATATTTTTTGTGCGTATTTTTAATTACAAAAAACATTTTGTCAAAAATACTTTACGAATTGTAAGAAATAAATTACAATACTTTCAAGAGGTGTTGCTATTGTTACATAATAAAATTGTCGTTTGTCGAGCAGAAAAAGGTTGGACTCAAGAAGAACTGGCAAAAAGAGTAGGTGTTAGTCGTCAAACTATCGCTACTCTTGAAAAAAATAAATATAATCCTTCTCTAATTCTTGCTTTTAAAATTGCAAATATATTTGAAAAGTCAATAACTGACGTGTTCGATTATCAGGAGGAGTGAGACATATGTTGTGGTTAAAATCTTTATTTTTAGTTTTAATATTCATCAGTCAGATGTATGTAATAAAATTTCAATCAAGTGATGAAGCAAAAGACGAAAGAGGGAGAGAAATTCAATATAAAACAAATAATTTGTTGTACAACATCCTATATTTAGGTATCATTGCTATTATTATTTTTCAATCGATAGATATTGTTCCTTCAGAATTTCTACCTGATTTATTGTTATATTTTGTGCTTTCATTAAGTGTGCTAGGCAGTATTTTTATATTTATCAACAGAAACAGGAAAAATTACTAATATGAGTTAGGCTTTTTATCTTGTTCTTTTAGACGATTGAACAAAATGTTTCTTTTAAATTACACCCTTTCTACATAATAGTTTATTCCGCGATTTGTGGACAGTGAAACTCCCAGCATAAAATTGGGCCGAAGCAAAGAAGTTAGGTGGGAGATCAACCGCTCGTAAAAGCCTGATGGATTCAGCTGAATATATGAACTTAAAGACACAAGAGTACAACTTAATGTAATAAAAAAAGAGCCATATATGATGGTATGGCTCTTTTTAAGTATTAAAATGTTTCTCCATGTTCTCTCATTACGTAATGGATAGAGCTATCCTGTACTTTTGGTGCAAATGTTTCTCCATGTTCAGCATTTTGTGTTGTGTTGTTTGAAGTAAAACTAAAACCAAAAACGGCTACTAATCCTAGAGTGATACCTAAAACTTGAATTACTTTCTTCATTATTTTAGTGCCTCCTTTTTACGTAGTTTTTCTTCGGCTTCGTGTGACTTAAAGAAATATTGGTTTGCTTTATCTTGCTGGTTAGATGAGTAGTATTTTAAAGCCAATTGTTTAGAATAGTCATGAACGAACCCTAATAAACCTTCTTGCTCAAAGTACTCAATTCCTTCTGCGATTAAATTTCCGTACTTTTCTGTAGATTCTTTTGAGTTAAGGGCACTTAATATTAAGAAGTGATGTTTATATTCCGTGTTATTGATATGATCGCATGCATCTAACCCAGTTTTAATAAATTTTAATGACTCTTCTGTATTTCCCAGTTTGTAATTTTCTCTTGCAATAAGGAAAATAGCTTTATAACTTTTTTCCGGAGTAACCATAGCTGTTGTTAGGTTTCGTATAGCTGCTTCTGAAAGATCCTGCTCAGCATATAGAAAACCTAGATTATGTCTAATTTTAAGCCCTAACAAGGTATTCTGTTTTTTAGTAACGATATCTAAAGCCTTTATAAAGTATTCTTCCGCGTATTCATATTGCTTAAGTGAAGTACATGTTAATCCAAGGATGTTATTACAAGCTGCTATATTAAGTTCATATCCTGTTTCAGGTTCGAAGAATTTTAAAGCGCGGTTTGCATACTTCACTGCTTCTAAAGGTTGTCTTACCTGATAGTAAAAAGCAGCTGCTTTATAATAGAATTCTGCTTTCTCAATCTCATCAGGGATATTTGCGATTAATTGTTTTGCCTTATCAAAATACTCACCAGCTTTTTTATATTCTCCAATTTCTGTGTTATGAATTGCCTTAAAGAAATTGTAATAGTAATTCAAAAGTTCTTCACTTGGTTTATTAAAATCTTCAATTTTTTCAAGTGATTTTTTTGAACCCTCATAATCTTTGTTTAACATGTTATGTCTAAACTCTAATAAAGAGTAATATAAAAGTACGTTTTGGTTTTCGTCAATTTTATCAATCTTATTTTGTATTTCTCCAAATAAATTAATTGATTTTTCATGATCAAGTACACGAATAGAATCATGCCAGTTACTTAAAAGCTCTGTAATTTCACTTAATGCTACTGTTGCAGCTCCCATATAAAACCCTCCTATTATATATTGTGCGATTTCTCATTATTGTATCAAAATTGTTAATATTCAGGTATCTAGAAAAATATTTCTCAACAAGATTCTATTTACTTCTTCAAAAAAATCGTTGTTTTCGAGGTTTTGAGACTGTAACACCCAAAAATAAACTAGAAAATATGTTTTTATAAGGACAATTGAACTCCAAGCAGAATTATTAAGTCTGACCTAATTTAGATATTATTTTACTAGGCTTAAGAGTTTTAACCGACATTAACGGGCTGTAAGGATTCCACCGCAAAATTCGGCGTATGTGAGGAAGTTAGGTAGGAGTCTTACACCCGCAAAAGCCCGAATGGTTCAACTAATAATCAGTGGGGATGAACAAAACCCCCAATGATTAAAGTTTCATTTTATTGAATGTAATTAATTAATAATGATTTGAACCTATTGCTTACGCTTGTTTCTATTTTGAATTGAGAATATGCTGATATTGTTTTATCGGTTCTTAGTTTCGTAGATTTATTTGTATATATTTAAAGTGAAGGACAAGGAAGGTACCTTTATTCATCTGTTAAGTAAAAAGTTTTTTTATCTTTATAATTAAAGGGGGATCTGTAGAAAAGTGAATCCAGTTTAGTTTGCGATTCTTATGATAGTTATAGCAATAATTTTTAATCTAGGAATCCTTTTTTGGGGAAGATCCAGAGGAGATTACAAAAAGCAACGATTACATAATATTAATCTTAAGAAAAGGGAGAAATGACATTTGTCTATTTTTGATAGATTATTATTTCTTTATGTTTTAAGCATGGTTGCTTTATTATTCTGTGATGTTTTAGGAGTCAATGTGTTTTATAGTTTTTCTACGATGATAATAAATATGATTTGTTCGTGCTACCTATATATTCATTATGTGAAAAGAAGGAATATAGAAGTCCATTATGATGTTTAAAGGTAACTGGTAGAAATTTGTGAACATACTTATTAGTCGATTCTGGGAATAATGATTGTGGGGGAAAAAGATGAAATGGGGAATAGAAGCAATAAAAAGTTATGAATTAAATTGTAACGACCTAGATCGATATACATTTTTAGGGAAAGAATACCAAAGTACAAACTGGAGTTACTTATCTCTCTCTTATCTTCAAAATTTCTTAGAAACATCAGGTTTGGATAGAGATATGATATTAGAACTGCTGCCGATTAATTTTAAAGGCATTGTATGGAATTCTCTCGAAAGCGAGGACTTGGAATTTATAAATGCTTTAACTAACCCTAAAAGATGTTTGGAAATTTTAGATAGATATAACTTAATGGATTCTGCAGCAACTTATACACCAAGTATGGAATATAAACTGAGATGGTTAAAAGAGCGTTGGGTGAAAGGATATTATATTTTCGCCAACTGTTAAGATAAAACTTGAATAATAGAAAGGAGGATACAATTGAGAGGACCGACTCATGTAGCGGCAGGAGCAGCATTTGCTTTAATTGCACATAATTATGCGGGAATAGGGGACGATTCATATTTATTAACGGCCACATCAATAATTGGGGCATTAATACCAGATATTTGTCATCAAGGATCTACTTTAGGAAGAAAAATACCTTTATTATCTTGGGGAATCAATAAAACTTTTGGTCACCGTACTATAACACACAGTCTAATTTTTCTATTTGGTATTACGGCACTTCTTTGGTACCTAGTTCCCCAGTACCCCTTAATATATATAGGAATGTTTATTGGGGTATTAAGTCATCTAGTGTTAGATGCACTCACTCCTAGTGGGATTCAACTGCTATATCCATTAAAAATGAAAATAAGATTTCCGTTATATACAAGAACAGGAAGCATGATTGATTATATATTATTCTTTTCACTTATTATAATTGACATTACTTTAATTGGAGGTTCTTTTTAAAATCACATGTGGAGTTGGGTAGGAATAAGGCACTCGAACAGCTTTTTAATGTTCGAGTGCTTTTTTAGTGTAGTATTTTCAGTTTAATTATTGTATTTATGAGGAAGTTGTTTTTTCTGTTGATTTACAATGGAATTGTTAAACGCATAATACAGTGGATTAATTCTTAATGAACAGATGGTATAGGTTAGTGTTATAACTAAATTTTATAGAGGCATACAAATTGTAAAGACTCTCAAAATTATTCTAAAATATGGGAAAACTTCATATCTAATTTATATAATTTATGTTATGGTACATTATGTAAAATAATTGAAATGTTTTCTAAGGGGAGGATACATAATGAAAGCAAAAAAACTAGTAACTTTAGCGATACCGATTATGCTATTGGCAGGTTGTGGTACCGATAAAACAGACGCAAAGCCAAAAGAAAAAGTAGAGTCTAAATCAGAAACTAAGGAAAAGTTATCAAAAGAGCAGTATCCAGTTCGTATGACGGGTTTATCTTCTGAATTAATGAATAAAATTTCTTCCATAACTGAGATAGCATTAGATAAAACGAAGGACGAAAAGGATTTAGTAAAAGGGTTAGTAAAAGAAGAAGCTGAGTTACAAAAGACTATTACTAAGTTTAATAAAATAGAAGCACCTAAAGAGTATCAAGACTCACATAAAGAAATATTAAAGGCGGTAGACTGTTATAGTAAGGCATATGCAATTCAGGCTAAAATGGCAAAAACGGATGCTAAAGACATAGATAAATCAAAAGCAAAAGAATCAATGGATTTAATTAGAGAAGGTAATGGTTATTGGAAAACTGGTTTCAAACCAGTTGAAGATGCTACAGTAAAAAAAGCAAACGATCTTGGTTTCGGTACAGGGACAAAAACTGATACTCCTTCAACTTCTAAGACCGATGATGATAATGTGCAAATATCCGCAGACGGTAAAGAGTTATTTGGCACGTGGGGTAGTTACAGAGGTTCTGAGTTTCATAAAGGTTTAGACCTTAGAGAAGATAATTCATTCACGGCTTATGATGATACTGGTAAGTCTTCTTATGAAGATAACCATATGACAGGTACGTGGTTATATAATGCAGACAAGAAGCAAGTAACTATGATTCCTACTGAATTTGTTAAAGACGGTAAGAAGATAGATGCTAGACAAATGAATGCGGTAGTAGATTATACTGTTGAGTTTTTTAGAGCAGGTTCTTTAAGAATGGTAGATAGTAAAGGTAACAAATTAGAAGTAGAAAGACAGAAGTAAAATTGAAATAAAGTCGAAGTTTCTATAAAAAAAGCTGAACCACTAGATTCCTTTGTATAAAGGGATCTTTTTTGTGCTTATTTTTAATTACAATGTTCTTATAGGGTAATACTTTTGTTACAAGTAATGAGGCAAAAGACGAAAGAGGTGTGGATTTGAAATAAAGTTTAATCGTTTTGAAAATTTATTTCCAACCAACAATATTACTAATATGTATCACCGTAAAAATTACTTAAATAATTACTTATATAATTCCAAACAAAAAACTCTGTAAAATTATTACAGAGTTTTATCTCGACTTTTCATTTGCTATTTACTTGGTGATAACGTAAAATCTCCAAATTTCTTTTTAATAGCTGAAGTCGTTGCCTTAAATTTATATTCATCACCATCTTTTTTTACTTCAAATACAATTGGATCTTTCCCATCTTCTTCTAAACTAATTTCATCTTTATTAATTTTATATGTAAACCCTCTTGTGAAAGCTCCTATCTTGAAAGAAACTGTATTTTTAGCGAATTCCGCTGTATATGATTCGCCATTGGTAGCAACGACATTCCACTTTTTAGATTGCAAATCATCTGATGGATCTTTACCACAAGCACTTAACCCCATAATTGCTATAACTATTAATAAAACATAAATGCTTTTTCTTTTTAAATCCTTCATACTCTTTTCTTTATCCCCCTTTAAATAACAAAAGGATATGCTTTAGCCCTTTAAAAGCTGAAAGTCATACTCTTTCTACATTTCCCCTAAAATACCTTTCTATGTATATTATTTTACAATAAATTACAAAGATAGTCCAAAATAATCATATATTGTTGTAGTAAGTTTCACAAAAACTCGTCAACTTGCATCAAGAATATGAAACGATTCTCGCAAAAGGAGAAGAATTGAATCCCATTCGCCCAAAAGAAAAGAACGCCCGCGGAAGACCGAAGCAAAGTCCGGCGCGTAATCTCTTAAATCGATTGAGCACTTATCAAAACTTGATTTTGGCATTCCTTCTCTACCCCGCTATTCCATTTAATAATAATCAAGCGGAACGAGATATACGCCCAGTAAAACTACGACAAAAAATAAGCGGTTCGTTCCGGAGTGAATATGGTGCTCGCAATTATTTACGAATTAGAAGTTATATGCGCACGATAAAAAAACAAGTGAAATCTATTTTTCAATGTACCAAAGAATGGATTGAAACGGGAGAATTAGATCTTTCCCCAACTAAAGATGAGAGGTAGTGCTTCGTAGCGATTACCTCTATTTGTCTTGCGTTTGTAGCTACTGGCTGAGTAGTTACGATAATTCTTTTATATCTCTATTTTCACGTGTTAACCACTAGTACACCGCAGCAAGTCAATATTACTAACAGCACGTAGAAAACGTTTGGATAAATAAGAAGCAAATAAATTATTAAAGGGTTATAACCCCTACTATAAGAAATACTATTATTACCAATGGAAGAATGATAATCATAAAGGACACTATTATTGTTAATAATGCTTTCCATGCTGAAAATTGGTGTGCTTCTCCTAAACATTTTAAGGAAATAATGATTGTCCAAATTCCAATAACTACATCAATTATGGCAAAAATAAGAAACAAAATCGTTAAAGTTATGCTACTATCCATTTCCGGTGTCTCACTCGTAAAGTTTTCTATCCCAAACAAGAAAAATGAAGGCACCCAAACTAATATAAGAGAATAAACGTAAGGGATATAAGAATAGGCAACTGAGTAACGTGTTTTTTCAAAGGTACCTTGTCCACCAAGTTTTTTTGCCACCCAATTAAATAACGCTGGTAGCAAAAAATAATAAGTTAAGAAAACAACGAAGGTACCGAATATAACTATTGAGATTATTGAAAATGGACTACTTATTAAATCCGCCACATTTTTAGAAGATGCTCGATCTAAAGTCTGTACGAATGAGCCTAATAAAATGAGTAAAAACACATTCTTTGGTTTGGATATAAAAATTTCTTTCATTGTATCACGTGGTTTTGTCCAAATGGAGAACCAAGGATTAAGTGCACGTTTAAATTGATTTTCTGGAGTTTCCATATAAAGAAAATTCCCCTTTCTTAAAAGATATTAAATATAAATTCCCAATTATCCCAGTTATGTACATAGAAATATTAAAGCATAAATAGTCAATTATTTAAATATAAATATTCAATCATTTAATTTCATCTGAAACTTAGGGGAAGTGCTTCTTAGCAATTACCTCTATTTGTCTTGCATTTTTAACTATGGGCTGAGTAATTACAATATTTGTACATTAATTCACAACAACGAATCTATTTTTGATCAATCTTTTTTTAAATATGAAGAGTTCTTCTTTAATAAAAACAACATTTATAGCATACTTTGAATCAAACTTTATTCAAAACCAACAAGAGGAGAGAAATTCAATAGATTTAAAAAATTAGTGCTTAAATTTCAAAATCAAAATGTGTGAATATAAAAATGAATTGTAATAAATGTAAAAAATAAAAATATTTGGAAAAATGATTTAATATTTGTAATTATTTGTCTTATAATAGTTCTTAGGTTTGTTGTGATTATTTCCAATATTTAAATAATCATGCAAAACAAATATTGTTTGGGAGGTTTTTAGATTGGGTAGAAGAGTTGTTGTAAGAGTTTTGGCAGTGCTTTCTGTACTTGCATTATTCCTAAATGTTTTTTTACCAAGGGCTAGTGCAGAGGTTATGACGCATGAGAAATATTCAATGGATTGGAGTTATAGTAATAGTCTAGGTAAGCACATTCGAACTGAAATGATCAAAAATTCAAGCGGTCAAATCGCTTATTGTTTAACTCTAGGTTTAAAATCACCAAATGGAGAAGATCTTCCTGAAATGGGGAAAACAGATAATGTAGTATATAGAGTCCTATTAAATGGTTTCCCGCAAAAAAGTGTAGAACAGCTGGGAGTAGCTAATAAGAATGAAGCACATTACGCGACACAGCTTGCGGTTTGGAATGCATTAGGTCAACTTGATGTAAATGAATTAAAGCATGAGAATAAAAATGTTGAAAAAGCGGCTAAGGCAATTATTAATGCTGCAAATAAAAGTGAAGATACACAAGATATTTTTATGAATGTGATTCCAGCTGAAAAACAAAAAGCAGAATTAAAGGGTGAGTTCTTTGAAACGAACCTATACACAGTACAAACAAATGCTAAGAGTGGTTCTTATAAAGTAGTAGCGAAAAATGCCCCTAATGGAGTTAAAATTGTTAGTGAAAATGGAGAAGTGAAAGATCAGCTTTCAGTTGGGGAAAAATTCCGTATCCAAATTCCTAAGAACACAAAAACAGGGGAATTTAATCTAAGTGTTGCTGCTAATTTAACTAAAGTTCAAGCAATTGCTTACCGCGGCACGGATACTGTTCAGAATGCTACAGTATTATTAGAAAGAAATGAAGAAAAGCTTAGCAGTGATCTTGCAGTAAATTGGGAAGCAGCTGGTTCTTTAAAAATTAAAAAGGTTGGAGAAAATGGGGAAGTTCTAGCTGGTGCAGTATTTGAAGTCTTTAATGCAAATAATGAATCAGTTGGAAAAATCACGACTGGTGCTAATGGTATTGCAGAATTAAACAACTTACCAATTGGTACTTACACAGTAAAAGAAATTAAAGCACCAACAGGTTATGTTTCAGGTGATAAACCACAGACTATTGAAGTTAAGACAGGGGAAACAGGAGCTGTTCAAGTAGTAAATAACAAAGTGAAAGGTAACATCGAAATTAAAAAACTTAGTGATTCAGGAAAGGTTTTACCAAATGCTGAATTCACAGTCTTCACTGAAGATGGTAAAGAAGTGAAAAAAGTAGTAACAAAAGAAAATGGAATTGCAAATGTTGATGGTCTTACGTATGGTAAATATTATTTCTTAGAGACAAAAACACCTAATGGATATATTGGAAATAAAACAAAGTATCCTTTTGAAATTAAAGAACACAATAAAACACTTACTTTTACAGTGGAAAATACAGAAGTGAAAGGTAGTGTAAAATTACTTAAAGTAGATAATGAAGATATCAGTAAAAAATTAGAAGGTGCAGTATTCGAGCTAAAAGATGCAAGCGGGAAAGTAATTGGCGAATATAAGACAGATAAAAATGGTGAAGTTAACGTCAAAGATTTAGCGTATGGTAAATATTCATTTGTAGAAAAGGCTTCTCCAAATGGTTACGTTCTTGTTAAAGAACCAATTGTGTTCGAAATAAAGGAACATGGAAAAATTATTGAGTTATTGGCAGTTAATCATCTTATCAAAGGTGATCTAGAAATTACAAAGGTAGATGTAGCTGATGGAAACAACAAGCTTCCAAATGCAGAATTTACGATTTATAACGAAGCAGGGAAAGAAGTAGTAAAAGGAAAAACAGACGATAAAGGTATCGCTAAATTTGAAAAGTTACCATTTGGAAAATACACATATAAAGAAACTGTTGCACCAAAAGGTTATGTATTGAATGAAGAAACGTTCTCTTTTGAGATCAAAGAGAATGGTCAAATCATTAAACATATTGTCAAAGATGAAAAGATTCCTTCAATAAAAACAACAGCTACTGATAAAACAGATGGTACAAAAGAAATGCACACTTCTAAGTCTGTAACAATCCAAGATAAAGTGGAATACAAAGACCTACAAGTAGGTAAAGAGTACACTTTAAAAGGTAAATTAATGGATAAAGAAACTAATAAACCATTAGTTGTAAATGGTAAAGAGGTAACAGCTGAAACTAAGTTTACACCAAAAGAAGCAAATGGTTCTATTACGTTAGACTTTACATTTGATGCAACTGGTTTAGAAGAAAAAGAAGTAGTAGTATTCGAAGAGTTATTGAAAGAAGGAAAAATTGTTACAACACATGCTGATATCAATGACAAAGGTCAAACTGTTAAGTTCGTTAAGCCATCAGTAAAAACAACAGCTACAAACCAAGCTGATGGTGGAAAAGAGATGCATGCAAACGATTCTATCACTATCCAAGACAAAGTAGAGTATACTAACTTAGTTGTTGGTAAAGAGTACAGTGTAAAAGGTAAACTAATGAACAAAGCTATTAACAAACCATTATTAATTGATGGTAAAGAAGTAACAGCTGAGACTAAGTTTACTGCAAAAGAAAAGAATGGTTTTGTAACATTAGACTTTACTTTCGTTGGTGCTGAACAGCAAGGAAGAGAAGTAGTCGTGTTTGAAGACTTATTACATGAAGGTCAAGTAATTGCGACTCACGCTGACATTAACGATGTAGGACAAACAGTTCGATTTGTAGAACCTTCCATTAAAACAACAGCTACAAACAAAGCTGATGGTTCTAAAGAATTAGACGCTTCTAAATCTGTAACTATCCAAGATAAAGTGGAATACAAAGACTTAATTGTAGGTAAAGAGTACGTTGTAAAAGGTAAACTAATGGATAAAGCAACAAACAAACCATTATTAGTTGATGGTAAAGAAGTAACAGCAGAATCCAAGTTTACTGCAAAAGAAAAAAATGGTTCTATCACACTAGATTTCACATTTAATGCTTCTGCATTACAAGGTAAAGAAGTAGTCGTGTTTGAAGAACTGTATCAAGACAATGTCTTAGTTGCTATTCACGTTGACATTGAAGATAAGGGTCAAACAGTGAAATTTAAAGAGGTAAAACCGGAACAACCTAAACCAGAACAGCCGAATCCAGATAAAAATACTCCAACATCAGAGCAACCTAAAGAGCAAGTAAAAGAACAACCACAACCTAAGAAAGAAATTCAATCTAAAATTGGATGGTTACCGCAAACAGGTACTAACCTTACAAGTTGGATCTCTATGGCTGCAGGCGCATTACTGTTAATTGTTGGTGGAGTGATTTTCTTAAAACGTAAAAATGCATAGAAATTAAAAAATAAGCACATCTGTTTTTTAACAAGATGTGCTTATTTTTATTTTAATAATTTAGTCCTATATACAGTATTTTAATCTATTTGATTATTTTTGAGTTGTTGTAATAATTCCAGGACAGCAAAGCAGTCAGCGACTGCTCGGTGTTTAATAGTTAATTCCGTTGCATCACTTAATGAAATCCATCTTTTTGAATCTACATAATCGGCGTACATTTTCATAATACATGTGGCTTTAAAATTCTTAAATTCTACATTGTTAGCAATACAGGTGTTTTCTATCATGCCTATATCAAATTCATCGTTATAGATAAGTAGAGTTTTTCCCACGGTAATTTCACGTAACTCTTTATATATTGCTTTCCACGATGGTGCATCGTGAACCATTTCATTTGTAATACCGTGAATGGAGGCTGCTTCAGCTGGAATATTTACTAAAGAATTTAATAGGATGTTTCCATTTAAATCAATTACACTTATCTCGATAATTTGATCTGTTAGAGTAAGTCCAGTTGTTTCGGTATCTAAAATAACAAACTGATCTCTATCCATAAACGTTTTATTGATAGATGTTTTGATTTTTAATTTTGTTTCCTTTAATTGATTCATAATTACTTGATGTTCGTAACAGCTAGGGCAGAGATTTAGACGCAGTTTAGTTTTGCTTTGAACGACATAATCACACTGTTTACAAGTTCGCTGCTCTAAACCTAGTTTTCTAGCATTTGATAGTGCTAGTTTTTGCTTATCAGACAACTGCCGTTTCTTTCCTGATTTTGAGCGTTCATATAGCTCTATATACTTATTTGTTTGCTCTCTGATAAACCTTAGCCACAGGAGCTTCTAAGGGCCTTAAACCTTCTTTACTAAGTTTAGTTTTGCTTGCAAGTTCTAAGGGGACCTCACTCCAATTTTTATAACTTTTCATTTATCTTCACTCCAATGGTTAAAATAGTTATTGAAATAAATATGCCTAATTTTTTGGGGAGTTAATATTAATCTTATATAAATTCTATCTTAATTCTAATTTATGGTAAAATTTAATGGTGGATAGGAAGAAAAAGGATAAATGGTGTTCGCGAATAATAAAGTTGTTAAAAAATAATAAGATCATTTCAAAAATAAAATAGATGTTTTGAAAAATGGTATTAATTAAAATTATAATTTTTATCCAGCATGATAAAAATGGGGTATTCTGGTATTTTTATAGTTAGTAAAAGGTTATTCTAAAAGGAGTATGTTGGGTGAATCATAGACGCAAGAAAAAGAAACCGAAACTAATAAGAAAAGAAACTGTTCAGATAAAACCGATAGTTGGGGAAGAAAAACCATCAAAGGAGAGTAGTAACAAGCTGGTTGACATTTTCCTTGGTATTCTTCTATTCCCAATTCTTATATGGGCTGTCTTGGAAGGTTCTAAAACACAAATAAGCAAAGGAAAGACTTTCCTTATTATTGTTTTCTTTCTCTTAATTGCAATAGGGTTATCTATGATAGGAAACAAATAAGGGGGAGTTCAGATGTTTAAGAAGAAGGAGAAAAAAAACATTCACGCTAAACTGGTTAACAAACAAGGGGAAATCATTCGAGAGTTAAATGGTACAGAAGAGGACTTAGAAGAAATAAGAAAAACGGGTATTGAAATTCGTTTAGTTGAAGAAAACTCATATGAAATGGTAGCAACCGATGAACAGCTAGAAAAACTAGCAAGAATCGAAGAAGAATACGAAGAATATTTAGATGCATGGGAAGAAGCCTTAAACGAGAGATTGGAAGAACGAGAAAGAGAAGAAGCAAGACAGAAAGAAATGAAAGAAAAGAATAAATGGAGTACAAAGAAGAAAGTAATCGTATTTGGACTGATATTCTTTGTATTTATTGGATTACCTATTATCGAGGGGTATCAGAATAGTAAACTAGTTGAAGAAGGTACATCATTAAATGCAGAAATTGTAGGTAGGCATGTAGAGAAGGAATTCATGTTTACACACCCAACATTAGTAGTTGAGGTAGACGGTAAAAAGCATAATGTATGGGTAAGTGAAAAGACATATAACGGAGCAGAGTGGTTAGGTAGACTAAAAGTCATCAAAACAAAAGATGGTAAAGTTGAGAAAGATCCTAGATATGAGGGTGAAGACTTAATCAAGAGTTATTAAACAGTATGTTTTTTGTATTCGCTTCTCAAATTAAACAACATTATTATTTGTAAAAATCGAATCCATTAAAATGAAAAAAATTTTAAATAACTTTGATAACCTCCTATCATATTGTTGAGGGGAGGCTATTGCTTTTCTGAAGATAAAATTAAAGAACTTTATTATGTCAATATAAACGGTAAGGATTATTAATATATCGGGGGAATAAAAATTGTTAAACAATAATGTATTAGATGCACTATTTAATGAGGTAGCACATGAAGATGAATCGTATTTTTATTATTTTTACACAATGAAAATGGCGGCAACATCAGAATATATTAAATTTGGTCCTGGTGCATTTTTAGAAAATCAACATCAAGTGATTTGCTTTACTAATAAGAGGATAATGATGCTTGAATTGAATCCGTTAACTGGTAAATTTAATGGCAATAAAATAACAATTGATATTGAAGATGTAGAGGGTATAAAAGTAAAAAGAGGACTAATAAAGTCTAAAGTTACTGTTACATTAAAAGGTAACAAAGGAGATATTGTTATGAATCCAAATAGTTTTACAATTGGATTGTCAAATCATAAAAAAAATTTAGTGAAACTGCAAGAGATGTATAGTTAAAAATCATTCTCTATAAAGTTAAAAAATCCATTTTAATTAAGGGGTCTTGATAAAAGACTTATTAGATGGATTTTTTATTTCTTTTATATGGGATAAGTAAAGTTAATCAATCCTAAAATTTGGATAGGTGTCGATTTAAAACAAAAAAATAGGATAAATCTATATAAATTGTGATTAAATAATATATGCAATGTTGAAAGTATTATTTGTTATAGGAAGCAGGTGTACTGAGAGTGAAGAAAGTAATAGCAACTATTTTTATAGTAGGATTTAGTGGAATATTACTATATTTATTTACTGATGTTTTTACAAAAATACAAATCCATAAACCAGTAGGAGATAACTTAAATGAGCATTATGGGATAAAAGATGGAGATTTTATAATTCTTTCTGCATATGATAACCGACTTGGAGGAACAGGTATTCAAACTTATATAGAAATAAAAAAACCGTATTATACCACTACATATGTAACTGTTGACCGAAATTCTTATGAGATAGATGAAGATGATGATAAGTATGTCTTCTTAGATATATTTAAAGGCGCTTATGTCCAACAACATAGTGATGTTATAAAACAATCAAATGAAATTATTAAAAAATATAACTTATTAAGTGAATCAAATAACGCATTTGATAAGGCGAAACAAAATTTCTATTACTATTTAAACTTTACTATCGATGAACAACAGGAAAAAGAATTGCTTACAAAGTTTAAACAAAGCCAACAATTAGACACGAAAAAAATAATTAAAACTTTGAAAATGAATGAATCTAAAATCAATTCTTATCATATGGGAGTAGTGAACTTTAATTATTATTATAGTGTAGAAAAAAATAAGGGGAATATACCAGATATCCTTAGCATAATGAATGATTTTAACAGAAGTAATGTTTTAACAGAAGGTATTTATAATATAGTACTGCAGCCAAGTAGCTCTTCAGGTGTAGATGATGGCAAGGAGAGTTATGTTTTGTTTAGTGTAGATAAATCAGGTGAATTTAAGGTAATAAAAAATAATGAATATGGGGGATGATTCATACATGGCCCAGTACCAGCGTTGCTGTAACTAGGGGAAAAGTAACGCTGGTACTGGGCCTACATTTAAGGTTTAAAAAGTACGCATATCAAATAAATCGCAACTTCATAAACGGGCGTAGTTGTATTGGAACATAGACAGAAAATGAACAAACTTTTTTATAAAACTGTTCACGCAATCCTAAGGAAAGAGTCGGTTTTAATCAATCTTTTTTTAAAATCGATTCTTTTTGTGAGTCATATTATGTGAGTTGGTAAGAGGTTTTTGATCAAACTTTATTTTAAAACAACATTTAAAAGGAGTGAAAAATGAATACAATTAATAAAATCTTAAGCGATTTTGCTGAAATAAATGCAGACGAATATGTAAGTAATTATTATGAGCTTAGTATTATGTCAGAAAATAAAAAGGACAATATTTTTGAACTTGCCAAAAAGGCGACATACGCTACTAGTAATGACACATTAGAACTCATACAATTGAAAGAATGGAAAAAAGAATTCCTAATTTGCCAATATCCCAATGGGGAGTCTTCTTGGTTTGGGAAAATACCACACGGATATGATTTAAATGGATTGACTTCGAAGGAATATATAATAGAGCAGTTATTAAATGTATTCAAACAAGAACCAGAAGAGGTTTATTGGATTAAATTAGATCCAGGAGGTTATTATGCATGCTGTTATGAAGAATATTTGTTTAAGACAAACAAAGGGATTTATTTTTTTAGTATGCAAGTACACGATTAAATAATCAGGATTTGAAATATAGTTTTATTAATAAAAAAGATTGATAATAAAATGATCTAATAATAAAGAAGAAGTCTCCATGTCAAAGAAATAGGAATTAAATGAAGAATACAGATAGTCCAGGTGAATTTTGTATTCTTCTTAATTCCTATTATGTTTTTGAAAAAGATGTGGTTGCAGGTAAAACAATTGAAACACAAAATGAGATTAATAAAGGACTTCGTGAAATTGAGGGAAATCATCGTAAGTTAGCTGAAGGGCTTTCGGGTGTAGTTAAAGATTTAGGACCAGTTGTGAATAGTTCCATTCGTTTGAAGCATTCCATAGATGAAGCAAAACCTGGGATGGAGGAACTTGTACAAGTAACAAGGAAAAACGCTCCAATCATTGCGCAAGATTTACAAGCATTGGATGCCAAAGTCCCTGGATTCTTCACAGATTTCAATATGGGAATAGATCTTGCAAATATCTTTATGGATTCTGCGAACAAACTGGCAAGTCATAAGATTGATATTTCAGCTGCAGCATAAAACAATATCACTCTAATTCTATAAAAATTCGTACTGTAAACCAGATTTTTGTTAAACAGACTAGTGCTTTAATTGAGCAAGAAACTCAAGACTTTTAACTTCCGCTAGTGAGACATTGTGTTAACCTTACATATATATCCTATACATTTAAAAATCCCAACAAATCGATTTTTACAAATGGTACAATTAGGAAAAGAGAGGTGAACAGGTAATGACCAAAAAAACAGGTTGCTTCCCTAAGTATCTTTATCGTTATGATTGTCATTGCACTGAGAGCCAGTCTGACAGGGTTTTATCGCTTAAAAAGAAAAAATATTGAGAGCGGATCATGTCTCCCTCAAAATGGGAAAGGGTTTGCTATACAACAAGAATATAATTGAATTAAGTGTAGGAGGAATTCGGATGGATGAAGTACCAAAAAATAAAAATAAAAATAAAAACCTGTTGTTATTGATCTATCTTAGTTTAGGATTGAATCTCATCACAGCTCCATTAGCATTTTTTATAGGCGGGATGGCAACAGACCCTCCAGACAGTACTGAACTTGATTTTTTGAAAGGATTTCTCTTCATTCAAGCAATACCACTTTTCATACTGTTTATATTTTTGGCATGGTACTTTATCCGTAAGAGTAAATATGCTTATGCTGGAATAGCCTTTTTTGTGTCTGCTATCATTCTAGGCACCCCCAGTGTTTGGATTTATGATATGTATAAGTCTTTCGCAAATAAGGTCTTTTTGATACCTGATGGTTACAAAGGATGCGTAGGTGTCCTTTATAATATAAAGGATGCACCACCCCTAAAAATTGAAGATAAGAAAATTATATATAAAGTAACTAAGGATGGAATATTGAAAACATCATCGAATGAAAGGGTTGGTAAGGAAAGTGAACGTGATTCTGGGTGGTATAATGTAGAATTCTATTATGTAGACAAAAACGGAAACCAAGTTAAGAGGTTAGAGGAAGGCAAAGATATTCACAATGCATCAGAAATATCGGCATCGGGATTACAAACCTTGCAATTCTTTATAGGAACAAAGAAAGAAGCAGAAAAACATTCAAAATTCTCATTTTGTTTTAACGAAGAACAAAAACTGCAAATTGATCATAAGTAAGTCATTTATTCATATGGTTGATTAGAAGATAGCATTTGAGGTATCCCCAAGTCGAGTGCATTCCTTTATAACCGTGTTTTATAAACCTAAACCTATTTAACAGGGTGGTTGTGAAAGATGGAACTTCCGCATTCAAAAATGATGTAAATAAGCTGTCCATATGGGCAGCTTATTAAATTTTTTGGATAGTTTGGTTGTTTTCAAAAATGCTGGTGATGAAGTATCGCCAGCAAGTTAAGAAACAAATCGTTCTGAAAGACGAAAAAAATGAACTGGATTCTCAAAGGCACGATGGTGAGATGAAATTTTGTTTTTGGGGTACTTCAATATCTAAGCTAAATGTCTATGTAGCAGAACTAAAAAAAGACGCCATAAGGCGCCCAAAAATTGGGTTAATGAGGTTTTAGTTTTCCAATCTAAAGAAATTTTGTATCAGCTCACAAAGAGAGTATATCATAACATCTAAGAGAAGTAATATGCATTCTTACATATCGAAATGAATCTTGTATTCTTGCGCTGACGAACCAGGAATAACAACATCTGAAGAATATCAGCAGTGTAAAAATATCAAATTTAGGATGTACTTACACGAAACTATGCCGAATGCGAATGGAAATCGTGTAGTACATAAAGCTTCGCATACTTGGACTGTAGTTGAAAACTTCTATACTTACTGGTCTTCTAGAGTACCAACTTATGAGACTTATAGCCCGAAAGCATTAGAAGGTAATGCGAATGTTGGGGACGTTATTCAATATCGAAGTGATATAACTGGCCGAAAATGGCATAGTTTAATGGTTACAAAAAAATCGCCAGGTAGTTTCCAAATTAGTTAGCATACTTCCGACCGAAAAAATGATGAATTTGGATATATTTTAGACAGTGATGAAGATGTGAAAAATTCTAAGTTGTTAATTCTACAATTTACTCGTTCTTAATGTGTAAACAATAGTTATTGTAATCATTAATTTAATCCCGTTATAAAAAAAGATGCTATTTCTCCCAAAAGAGGTGGCATCTTTTTTGTTCTGGTGAAACAATAAAGAGAATAATATATGTCTGTATCTCGTGAATGGAATCATTAGTATCACAAAAGCCTTCACGCAATGATGATTGCATGAAGGCTTTTGATGTTTTCTTATTTCTTTGTATCATTGACCCATTTAACAATGTCCTGGATGACGTACTCGGGAACATTGGCAGGGATTTCGTATTCACTAGGACGACTTAAACCCCCGGCACCCTCTGTGAAGAAATGATTCAATTTCGGGTATTCTTTGAACTGAACATTCCCGCGGTTTGAAAGTCCTTCCTGCCATTTTGTATATTCATCTTTTACTGTTACTTGATAATCGCGTGCTCCTTGCAGAATCAGTAAAGGCTCTTTTCGTGATTTTGCCTCCTCAACTGGACGCCACCTAGAAACATCATACATAAAATGAGGAGACGGAAAATTGTAGCCAGCTGGTGGATGGTCAGGATCGAAAGTAGGATCCTGGATAAAAGCGAACTGTCTTTTTAGTTCATCGATTACTTCCTTTGGTGCCCCAAGGTATTGATACTGATCAATGAGAATGTCAGTGAAAGGGCGTGCAGGTGGTGCGAGTAAGATACTTCCTCGGACAAGAGATGAAGGTGCTTTGCTCAGTATACGCGGCATTGTGCCAGCTCCTTGGCTATGTCCGAGAATGAAAATGTTATTTGGATCAATGCCTTCCTGCTGCGCTGCTGATTTTGCTGCATATATGGCATCATCTGTAGTATCACGTTCTAACGTACCAGGTTCTGCACTCATTTTAAAACCGTGTTCTAAGGAACGTTTCTCGTAACGTAACACTGCGATACCGCTTGATGAAAGACCAGCTGCAAGGTCTCTAAAGATTTTAGCTCCCATAAATGTACTGTCACGATCATGCGGACCAGAGCCGTGAACAAGAACAACAACAGGTACCTTTTCACCAGGCTTATGTTTCGGAACCGTTAATGTGGCTGGTAACGGATATGTAGAATTTCCAATGACGATTTCACGTTCTTGATAGGAATCAGGTTGATCATAGTTAGGATTCGGGATGGTATAAGATTTTTGGGGTGTCCTTACCCCAACTTCATCTACTTTCCCGCCAGGTGTGAATTTAAGGAGTAGCGGTATGGTAGCTCCTTCGATAACTCCTGGAATTTCCACCGTCTGATGGACCAAGTTTCGCTCTTTTATTACAGGTGTTCCCATACTTTCAATGCCGCTTCCGCCACTTTGTGTCCACCAATTTTGTAATGTGCTTGCTGTAAACTTAGATTGAAAAGCTGCAGACGTCAACTGAAGTGCCTCTGCATATTTACCTTGCTGGAGATAGTCAAAAAATAAAGACGTACGCTCCGTTAAAGAGACTGGTTTCTTTTCTGCAGGTTGTTCCTCACGTGTATCTGCGTGAATAGCTGTTGTAAGCGGGAAAGATGAAACGCCTAAAGAAAAGAGTAGGGTAAAGGAAAGTGCTGATTTTTGTATTTTCTTTTTTTTATTCATGTTTTAGCCTCCAATATGTGATGGTAAAAAACAGGTATGGTAATTAGTGGAATAGCTCCCTCTTGGAGTTTCGGTACATGCAAGAGGGAATCCTGCATACGTATCATAAAAAAGCACGTTTGAAATCGTAGGAGATTCTAGCTACGTAATGAAACACGAATCCGTGCTATGCATTAGAAATCAATAGTTTTTCCAACAATGATTCCAATCTCGTTATGATGTAGGGGAAGAAAAACAAGAAGAGAGGGAGGAATAAGATGAAGAAATTTTTCTGGCTCATTTCTACAATGTGTATCGCTATAGGATTGGCAGCAGGGTGTAGTAACAAAGATGACACTGGTTTTTCTGTTACAAGAGACGTAGTGGAGATAGACCAGCAGAAAGGAAGCGAAAAAAAGCAAAATAAAAAAGAACAGGATAGTAATGAAACGGCGTCCATACCTGTAAAAAAGAGGAGTATACGGGTAAACTACAGCACCCAGAATTGGTCGAGCAAGCGATGAAACCAGTATCTGGGGAGAGTAAGAAACAAAATGAAAATAGAATAATCAAAGCAACGATCCTGGAGCATATCGACGGTGATACGTTACGCGTGAAGTTAGCGAACGGTAAGGTAGAAGCTGTGAGATTTCTTTGTATTGATACACCTGAAGTACATCATCCAAGATTAGGTCTCCAACCATTCGGATTAGAAGGGGCGGCATTTACTGCAAAATATGCACCAGTGGGAAAAGATGTAGAATTAGAAATGGATGTGGGGGAACGGGATAAGTTTAAAAGATTAGTTGCCTATGTGTGGGTAGATGGACGATAGAAGAAAAATTAAAACTAACAGATGAAGAAGTGAAGCGGCACTATAATCGGTCGTGGATGAAGAAGCATCGATTAAGTACACCACTTATGTTGTATTGGGATAATAGTCCTTATGCAATGATACAAGAACTGTACCCTGATAAATTTCAGGAATGGGAGTTTGCCAATACACCGCGTAATTTTTGGACGAAAGAAAAGGGGTTAGAAGTTCTGAAATGGGTGATAGAGGAAAAAGAGAAACTATCAGACTCGGAATTAATTGAAGTGTACGATATAGAATGGATTAGAAAAAACAGTTTATCAACGCCACTTAACAAGCACTGGGGGAATAATCCTTTTCAGTATTTAAATGAACTATATCCTGGTAAATTTCAGGAGTGGAAATTTCGTAGAGTGCGAAAAGGATATTGGAATAAGACAACAGCGCTTTAGGTGCTACATATATTATTGAAAGAAAAGTATAAGATGAAGGAAGACGACGTACTAGTAACATGTGACACAAAATGGGTTGTTGCAAATAGCTTATCCATGCCCTTGCATAATTTTTGGAAGAACAATCCGTTTCGCATGTTGCATGACTATAATCCAGCCGTGTATACCACTGAAAAGTGGGAAGTTATTAAAAAGACGAGAAGAAAGAAAAGAGTTGGAAACAAAAATACACCTAGTTAATAGGTGTATTTTTTAGACTTGAAAACCACTTATGTAGTAGATATGTCTCTCGGGTACAGTGTATCACAATAGAAATCATACGTATACATAATATTTGTTACGTAAAATAGCCTCCTTACAGAATACGGATCATTTAAAATCTAAGTTGATCCCCTTTTGGGTAACTTAGATACCTCCGCCAGGTTCTGTATTAGCAGGGGCACCACCAGTATGTCCCTCAGAATTAGCAGGAGCACCATCAGTGTCACCAATGTTGTATGCAGGAGCGCCGCCAGTTTGTCCAT
The DNA here is from genome assembly GCF_002975175.1 of Bacillus sp. MYb209. GTDB lineage: Bacteria > Bacillota > Bacilli > Bacillales > Bacillaceae_G > Bacillus_A. The sequence goes on along the minus strand of NZ_PCNZ01000025.1, from coordinate 19,150 downwards.
CAGAAAATGATGGCGCTGGTGGAGATGGGAAGTGAGTATGTCCAGCTTGGTTTGTGAAACCTGCATTTAATCCAAATGCAGCAATTCCCGTAAATGCAATACCTAAGGCGATTTTACCAATTGTTTTTTTCATTTCTTTAACCCTCTTTCATTCGATTTTTTTGCTATTGTACTATTAAAGAAGTATGAACTTGCTTTCTCATGTTGTTGTTTGTTATAAAACGCTAGAGCTAGTTTTTCAAGATACTCAGAAACGTAGATATATAAAGATTCTTTATTGAAGTATTCAATTCCTTCTAAAACAATCGGTTCAATTTGGTCTAATTCATTTTGATTCGTGAAAGCTTCTAAAATAGCAAAGTGATGTTTGTGCTCCTCGTTATCAAGTTTAGATACGATTTGTTTTCCTGTTTTAATGTATTCATTCGCTTTGTCTATCAGCCCTAATTTTTCATGTTCTTGTGCAAGTAAGAATATAGCTTTATAGTGAGAAGGGATTTTTTCAACGACTTGCGTCAAGTGACGAATCGCTTCTTCGGATAGATTCTGACTTGCATATAAGTGTCCTAGATTACCACGTACATACAGTTGTAATGACTCTTCATTTAGCTTCTGAAGAATATCTAGTGCTTTGTTATAGCTTTCCTCAGCTTGTTCAAAATGTCCAACGTCTACATAGGAAGCACCAAGTACACTTAAACAGGAAGAAATGTTTCTTTCATATCCATGTTGGGATTCAAAAATTTCTAGTGCTTTCGAAGCATTTACAATCGCAAAACTTGGTTGTTGTTGGTGACAATGATAAGCTGCATATCGGTAATAGAAATCAGCCTGCTCGATTTGACTATGTCCCGATAAAAGTGCTTGTGCTTTTAAGTAATATTCTTCTGCTTCCTGGTAATGATTAATTGCTGCAAAATGAATCGCTTTATAATAATGATACAGATAAGATAAGTGTCGATCTTCTGGTTTTTCCTGGTCCTCTATACTTTGAAAACTATCTTTCGTGATCGATAGACCATCTGTCAGAGCGGTATGTCGAAACTTAAGTAATGCGTAATACAAATGATAAAGCGGACTTGTTTCAGTTCCTTTTAGAAGTATCTCCTCGTGTTCTTTTGTGGCTTCTTGAAACTGAACTTGCGCTTCTGCAATGTTTTGCGTTAAGATTGCGTGGTACCAAGCTTCTAAATCTTTTGTCGTATATGTATTCCCCTTCAATGAAATGTTCATAATAGCCCCCTTATATTCTTCTATAGAGTTGTATCTATAATGGTAACACAATCAATAGTAATAAATTGGAATATTCATTTGATGAATATTATTTAGAATATTCTGTATAACATAACCTTGTTATTCCTTGCATTTTTATGGTGGCATCTATTTTTAGGTGGAAAGGGGACATCGAACCACTATAGAATTTGAATAAAATGATGTCATATGCACATTGCTAAAATAAAAGTTGAGAAAGTTTGAATGAGCTATGAATAGGGTGAGAATGCAAAAAGCCTAGCTACAAAGCTAGGCTTTTTGTTTTAAATGTGTTCACCATGATCTTCTAGTTTCGGAGCACCACCAGTATCACCTTTATTATATGTAGGAGCCCATGTATCACCTTTATTATAAGCAGGAGCCCCACCAGTATTGCCGTCTGAATCTAGTTTCGGAGAAGGAGTATCGCCTCTATTAAAGGCAGGAGCCCCACCAGTGTCGCCTCTACTATAAGCAGGGGCACCGCCAGTATTACCATCAGCTTCTAACGAAGGAGCAATAAAATCAGCATGGAACTCTTTTTTAGGAACCATTCCTTCCCCATGAGTATTAGTGTAAGCAGGAGCGCCACCAGTATTGCCGTGTGAATCTAGTTTCGGAGCTGGGAAATGTTCATGCCCCTCTTGTTTTGGAGCAGGTGTATCAGCATGGCTTTCTTGTTTCGGGGCACCGCCGTCTCCTTTATTAGAAGCAGGAGCACCACCATGATTTCCATGAGCGTCTAATTTAGGTGCCCAACCTTCGCCATGAGTATTTGTGTATGCGGGAGCGCCACCGCCATCCCCAACGCTTATTGATTTCGGAGTAGGATAATCACCATAACCTTCTAGTTTCGGAGCAGGCGTATCGCCAACGTTGAAAGCAGGAGCGCCACCGTCGCCTTTATTATATGCAGGAGCCCATGTATCTCCATGAGAATCTAATTTCGGAGCAGGCGTATCGCCATGTGCAGCTTTTACAACTCCGCCACCATCCCCAATGCTTACGCCAAAAAGACCAAAACTAAATACGGATAACCCTACAATAGTTGTACCTATTTTTCTTTTCAATCTATACCTCTCCTTTTGTATTGTTTTTTTCATTTTGTCTAAACGTGGTAGATAAAATGAAACGAATCGTAAAAAATTACCAATTTATTTACGATATAAGATTAATTCTGTGTAATATTTTGTAAAACCTTCTTGTAATTTGAAATTTCGAAAAATAAAATTCGACAAAAACCACTTTTTCAAGTGGTTGAATAGATTTCGATTTGATTTTTATAGTTGTACAGATGAATCATGAAAACGACTCTTCCAAAAGTTTTCATATTCCTGTTGTTGTGCCTTTGATAATTTCTCCATGAACCATTTTTCGGCAACGAGAATGGTCACAGTTGTTCCGTCGCCGCGCTGATATGTTTTTAAAACCCAGTATCCTTTTGGTCTTTTACTCGATGATCGGTCCCACAGTGTACGATTTACTTCAATCGCACCTTTACTTAATTTTTGATTAATACCAACATGTACAAAGGTTGCGTAAAATGCTCCAACATAACCTTGTTCATCAACAAATAGTGCTTCTGTTTCTAAGTGCTCAAATTTGTAACGATTACTTTGCAGTGTTTGTAGTTTAATCATTGTAATAGTCTCCTTCACATTATTTTTACGCATAATCGCATCATTCATCGCACCAATTCTTTCAGTAATACGCCACTTCGCATGAGGAAGAGAGGTAGAAACATTCTTAGTGTTTCTACAAGAGGCATGATAGTGTATGTAGACTACAAATCATATTTAGTCCTTGATGGTATTTCTATCATACAAATGGAACTGCTTTAGGATAGAGGTAGACTTAGAATCAAAGAGTGAATCGTCGTGAAGGGATGCCCAGCGAATATCAATAATGTATTCATCTCCTTGCAAGGTAACGTTTTCGTGAATAGGGCTATGTCCATACATGAACACGTTGTGGGGTTCCTCATAAAATGTGATTAAGTTCCCGACAGTTATTCCTGTTTCTTCTAACATTTCACGAACTGCAGCTTGATACGGTGTTTCACCTGGTTCCATCCCGCCCCCAGGAAAAGTTCATACTAAAATACCACGACTTGTTTTTTGCCGAACAAGTAATACTTCATCTTTGTGAATATATAAAACACGTACAATATTTCGTATCATAGTTCATTCCTCCGTCTCATGTTTAACTGCTCTACATGCTACATTCGATATGTTCGGGGATTTCCTTTATGTATTCTTTTTTCATACAGAAAATGTGAAAAGAAAGGAAAGAGTTGTAAATTTCCGTATGATATCACTAGAGGGAGGGGATTGTATGAAATCAGTTAAAGGGATTACAATCCTTACGGCTGTTTGTGAGAGTGTGCTAGGGATTCCATTTTTAGGAGGCATATTGGTTGTTGCGTCATTTTGGAGTGCGTTATGGATTATGCTTGTGGCACACATTGTAGCACTTATTATTGCGCATCAAAGCGGAGCATCCAAACTAGGAAGTATTATGGGGATCGTGGCATCCATTCTTGGGTTTATCCCATTTGTAGGTATGATTTTGCATATTGTTACGGCAATTATTCTATGGTTAGAAGTGGCTTCGATGGGTAATAGGGAAGAGGTAATCAAATTAATGTTTATTCTTGCTAGTCCAATTGGAATCATACTGATGATAAACTGGGCGCAGGAAACATTCAACCCGCGTACCTGGAGAGTCGACATAGGGACTTAGAATTAAAGTTATATAACTGTAGTGAGTTATATACAGGTTATAATTCACGAGGTGATGGGAAACCTCCGTTAAAAGATGATCAAATTTTCTCAAAAGACGAATGTAAAAAGTTTAGAGAGGAAATAAATACATACCACAAAAAACTACATAATGAAGAATATCCGTATGACTGGAAACTGGATAGAATAGAGAATTGGGATGAGTTTCGTAGAGAAGGTGAAGTGAAGACTGGTTCAAGCTTACGAGCGTAATTGCTATTGTTAGGGTTAGACACACCATGTAACAAGGCCATATTTGGAATTTCATATACCGTTAAAATTAGGGGTAATCCTAAGTGCAATTTAAAAAAGAATAGAAGAAAAGTCATGATAAAAAAATACAAAAAAGGAGTAGCTAGCAAGGCTAACTGCTCCATGTCAAGGAATCTCCAAGGGGAAAGGAGAAAGACTAAGGATTTTGAATGAGTTTTGGCTATCGCCCATCACTAGTATTGACGGAATAGTGAGTTTTATTCAGTCGAAATGGTTGAATGCGTATGTATGTTACAGAAAAAAACCGATACCTATCCATACAATGCCTAACACAACGAATGTTTCAATGGTGATTAATCGTTTAGCCCTTTCTGGGTGTGGTTAGCTTCCTAATGAAGGAGAAAGCACCACTTATCCCTATTAATGTAAGAGCTAACAGTAGTACTGCACTATTCATCCTTATCACTCCTAGTATTTGGATATTCTTATTATATACCAACCAGCAGTTCAAAAAATAGTTATGTAATAGAATAGTTTCTATGAAATATATAAGTATGTTGAGAATATTCATTGGATAGAGGTAGAGTAAGGCTACTTTCAGAATCGGAAAGTATGAATGTTGTGTGAAAGGAATTCATACTGTTGAAAATATAAAAAACGTATAGTACAATGAGGGTGTAAGCTAGATTATAACGAACAAGAAGTCGGGTGGTTCTGATTCTCGTTCTATTGATAGGTCGAAAGCTCTTTGAAAAGTCTTGGTTTGGTCACCAAGGCTTTTTTTCGTATTAAGACAGGAATAAAAGCACTGCATGTCGCTTTTTATTAGTTTACATAACCTTTATTATCAGTAGATGCAAAAAACAGGAGGATATTTGTCTCAAAATGAAAAGAATTGTTATCTTATTGAGATATAAAAAAGAATTTCAAATCTGCATTAATATTAAATTCGTCTCGATGTTTACCTAAAACAAGAACAATATAAAGAACTATTGACATAAAGAATATCTTTTTTTAGTATGCAATCAATTAAGTTTTAAATATAATACAGTTTATTTAGTCTTAATGGACTAATGTTAGCTATTTGGTGCTGAAATTTTCTGAAGTTTTTTAATGCTGGTAGATCTCTATCAATAACCATAGACCATTCCTGACATTAATAAGTTCTGTTAGATGAACATAAAAGTTTCAAAAGAAGGGTAAAAATAAATACTTCACAACTTCGCACGAAATACCAATTTTACGCACAATAATGCGATTATATAAAAATCAAATACAGTATCTAGGGATTTCAAGCCCAAGTGCATGAATCTTAGTATATTGGTATACGCCATATAATTCATATTTTATATAAGAATAATCAAATGCTGAATTACTCATAAACAATTTTTATAGTGAATTACATTTTAATTTATAAGAGCTTTTCTTGTGTTGATCTAACTAACTTCTGATTAACCTTGATTAAATTAACCAATTCACATTTTATAACGACTTTTAAACTGTGTTCATGTATTCATTTTGTTAGAATTTATATTTGAAAATCGTTTTATTTTATATACATATATAATTTTTATCGCCGAATATGAATTTATCACTTGGTTATCTATAACTTTTATTAGAATAATTACACTTTCCCATTCAATTTCGAGTGAATTTTAGTATTTCATAATTTAATTATGTAAATAAGTTCGTGTAAAAATTGAATTTAACGCGAACTTGTGTTCGTGTGTATTTTCTGTTATAGTATATATGAGGTGATTTTTATGGATTACAGCAAGCAACGTCAAAAATCCGTACATCGTAAGAAATTATACGAAAATTTAAATGAAATGCCCTTTTACATAGAAGAATTTGTGGAGTACAAAGAATTGCATGATGCCTCTCCCTCCACCCTATTGAATTATGTATATGATTTTAGAGTCTTCTTCAATTGGCTATTATCTGAACAAATTATTGAATTAAAGCCCATTAAAGACATATCTTTCTCTGATTTGGAGAATTTAAAGAAAAAAGATGTTGAGAACTTTATGAGGTTTCTAAAACTACAACAAAATATGCAGAATTCCTCTGTTAACAGAAAAATTTCGGCCTTAAAATCTTTATTTAAGTACCTTACCTCCCTATCAGAGAATGAAGATGGAGAATGCTATTTTTATAGAAATGTAATGGCTAAAATCGAAATACATAAAGATAAAGAAACATTAAATGCCCGTGCAAAACGTATGAGATCTAAAATATTTCATAATGATGATGACCAAGAGTTTTTAAATTACGTTAAATATGAACATGAAAAATCTTTAACAAAACATCAGGTGTTCTATTTTTTAAGAGATAAAGTGCGCGATGTAGCTATTCTTTCTCTCTTTCTTGGTAGTGGTATTCGTGTAAGTGAATTAGCCGATCTTCGTATGGAAGATATAAACTTAAAAGAAAGACTAATTGATGTAATTCGCAAAGGAAATAAAGAAGATTCAGTATGGATTACCCCAATTGCATTGAATGATCTTGAAAAGTATATGGAAATTAGAGATAACAAATACGCCCCAGGGAAAGAATTAAAAAATGTGTTTTTATCGAAGTATAAACATACTGCACAGCCTCTTTCGGTTAGGGCTATCCAAGATATAGTAGAAAAATATACTAAGGCCTATGGTAAAAAAATGTCTCCTCATAAATTAAGACACACATTGGCAAATAAATTATATATGGAAGAAAAAGACTCGTTACAAGTCATGCAACAACTTGGGCATACCAGTCAAGATACAGCTTTGTTATACACTCAACTTGGGGAAACAACTATTAAAGATAGTTTAGGAAGAATAGGAAAGAATAAAGAATAAAAGTTCAGCAATTTTGCATTGCTGAACTTTTATTCTTTCCCCTAACTAGCTAAGCTAGGGGATTTAAATACTATGTGTTATTCGTTTCATCTTTGATTTTATTGTGTAAAAAATACATAGTTTGAATTCTACTTTAATTGTTATATAAAACCCTCTTTTGATAGATATAAATAAAAATTTTAGATTTCTACAATTGTTATTTGCGTTAAATGGGGTCCCGCCACATTGCTATCAAGTTAAAAAATCTGTTGTTCCCCAAAACGATAAAAATAAACTTCGGTACTATAAAAACACAAAATTTCCATTTAGGGGGTACTTTAAAATCTTAGCTTGATGGGTGTGTGGCGGTACCCCAATCAGAGGAAAACAGAATAGATCTTAGTGATTACCTCTATTTGTCTTGCGTTTTTAACTATGGGCTGGATAGTTACGAAGAAGAAAAGATTAGGCGACTATACCTAATCCTTTTCCTTTTTATCATTACATTTGCTTTGTATATCGAGTTATTTTCATAGAATCTTGGTTAAATAATTGCAAATTCTTTTTATCATAGTTTTGTACTTTGTACTTAAGGTCTTTATTAATAACTTCTGCTTCCTGACCATTTACAAATTGTTTGTCGATATGTAATCGTAACTCTTTGGATGGAACATCATAAGTCCATGTACCTTCAATGTGGTTACCTTTCTTTGGATAATCTCCATATAGGTAAACTTCAAACTGTTTTGGATTACCACCTTTTAAGATAAGAGAAGGTTGGAAACCGTTTTTCGTTTCAAAACCCCAGTTAGCAATTAACTCTGTTCCATCTACTACGTTCTTTTCTACTGCTTCAAGGTTAGTACCTTCTTTATTATCCAACTCGTTTAATTGAGCTTCTGTTATTGCTCTGTTAGGAGAGCCTTCTGTGAAACCAAGTTCTTTTATGAATTTAAACCAGTACTCGTCACCTTTCTTGATTTCATTATCAGACTCTTCTAGTAATTCTTTATCAGTTCTACCCCCTTTAGGCATTTCTTTTCTAGAAAATACTTCTTTCGATAGTTTCATTGCCTTTGAGAAGTGTTCCATTGAACTCTCTACATCTTTATGGACGTCTGCATACTCTTTAGGAGGGTCAACTTCATTAAACATATCAATTGTTCTTTCGAGTCGTTTAATTCTATCTATAATCGCTTCCCTTGTAGTAGTGTTATCCGAGATATGACTCAGTTCATTGTTGTATGCTTTAAAGTCATCTTCTAAATACTTACAATAAGTATTGATATCTCGTTTATAAAACTCAGCAGGTACTTTATGAGTTTTAGCTACTTTCTTCGATTCTTGTTTCTCTTCTTGCTTGGCTTCGGCTTTTTCTTTTATCTTGTCTTCCCCACCACACCCTGTTAAGAGTAAGATAGGGAGTGCTATGGATAATACCTTGTTCGGTTTCATAACATATACCCCTTTAATATTTTAATAAGCTTTTATAAAGTAACCTCTACCTTATAAATGGATTTTTCTGCAATGGCATGCAAATGTCTCGTTTCCCACAACATAATAAATGATTAGATTAACTCAACAAATTTTGTTTGTTACAAATTCAAGTTATCTTTATGGCAGCAATTATCCCCCTTACTAACCTTCTAAAAGCAATGTATAGCTGAGTAGTTACTGTAAAAAAATATAATTTTCCAAATAAGTAATTTAAATTATTAAAAGTAGTTAATATAAAAAAATTATGATAATTGCGCACTAACAGTAATAGTAAGTCCAAAACCTAAAACTAGAATAATCCAAGTCCAATATTTATTTCGAATGAAAAATAACGCAGAGTTATCTTTTATTTGAAGTCTTTCTCCGGTTTTTTCATCGACGAGTGTTCGTACACTATCAGATATAAACTTTTTAGTGAAAAAATAATTACTCATCGCTATAAATATAGTACAAAATATTCCATTAAAAATAAATCCAGGGTTATGTACTGTGTCCATTTGCAAAATACTAGAAAATATTCCACTTATCAGACTTCCTAAAATTAATGCTAAGACTACTAACAGTCCTTTACCTCTCCAAATAATCATTACAGTGACTCCTTTCAATTTCTAAATAATGGGACATACATATTACATTATATTACATTATGTTACTTTATGGAAAAGTTTCTTATCAACTATCACACTGGTATTACAGAAAAAGTTGAAGTTTATGACTTGAACAAAGGAAACTAGTGGATCTAATCCATTTGTTGGTTCATCTAAGCGTACGAAATTCGCGAAATGTTGGTGCTAAAATGGTGAATCCCTTATTTCGTTATTTTTCTTCTTTATTCTAATTTTTTAAGTTTAAAAAGGGGTAGGACGCACATTTTAACGTTTTTATACGCTAAGGGATTCCCAAAACTCCATAACACGGGTTGAATTGAGAATTTGATTTAAAGATGAGTTTTGAGACACTATTTAAGCTCTTTTCAGCACCTTTTACATTGAAGTGCATTTGTCTCAAATATCTACTGGTGATATCGCTTAGAGTAGTAAAATCAACGTTTTCTCATGTCGAATTTTGCTTAGCGTATATTTTCGCTAAAATGTTGGCGGTACCCCAGCAAGACCTCCTAAAAAGTTTTTAGAAACCATCGCAAAATTATTTTTTATCAAAATGGCTACTTATTATTAACAAATGGCAAGATACACCCTCTTGAAGTAAAGACCCCGTTAGCTTAATAAAATTCTGCTACCTCTTTGCAGTGTTTTTCTAATTCCTTTAATGTAAATAACTGTGTCTTCGGATACTCGGAAGAGGTTTCCTTAGTATAAGTTAAATGCACAATTGCATATTTTTCTAATTCAATAATCCAATAAATCACATCGTCATTATCTTCTCTCTTTGCTACTGCAACAGCCTTTTTTCCGTAGAGAATGTGATTTGTAGATAACTCCCTATTTAGTTCATTATTAAGAATTTCTGCCAAGTTATTCGGGATGACCCACCACGGTTCCTCCAAAAAGCCTTTTATTATATCCTTCATAGAAAGCTACCTCTTTCGTATTTTTTCTTCAGCTTGTTTCACTAAACTGCCCTGTTAGTTTAATTATAGGGTAGCCCCATATTAAGTAAAAGTTAATTTCGTTAGAATCTTTCTCAGCAACACGCCCCATATACCTCCATCTACATATAAAAATAATTAGTGCGTCGCATTGCACCGCATGACGTCCTCGCTGATCTCGTTCATTACTTATTCATTGCTTGTTTCTTTTCTTTCTTTATTCGTTTGTTTGTTCTTCTTTCATTGTTCTTTCATTCGTTCTTTCCTTGCCGTTGCCCTTCCCTCGTGTCATACGCCCTCTCCTACTGTGTACCTATCGCCCAGCAGGGACTATATTGCCTCGCAACAGCACCGCCCTTTTTGATAGGGATTTATGATGGAGGCATACCCCTTGTTATTGTGTTGCAAAACAGCCTCGTGCAGAACTGATGAGTTGTGATTGGGTTATATAGGGTTTACCGAATAGTTACTTGTCGATACAATCAATATAGCTAGAAAAATTGGGGGAGTCATTATGATTGAAGAACAAAAAAGGATGATTAAGGGTTACGAGGGATTATATGAAATTACCGAATCAGGCAGAATTTATTCCCTTAGTAGAAAGCGTTTTAAAGTAAGGTGTAATGATGAATACGGATTCCATATAGTAAAGCTGTCAAAAAACGGTGAAACTACCAACCATAAAGCTTTTGACTTATGGAAGAAAGCATTTCCTAATTTATCCGAAAGTTCCTTTAAGGGTGCAAAAGAAAAGATTTACTGAATAAAGGTAAATATCCATCTCATATTATATAGGGTGGATTTTTGACCTCTTTATTTATAGTGTTTTGAATGTATACTTTTGTTATTTATTTTGAAGATATCAGGGGATTTGGTTTGAAGTCAATTAATAAGGGGATTTGAAAGTAAACTAATGGGTAAAAGTTTACATTGGAGTTTTGAATCATTTATAGCTAATTTTGTAATAAATTTCTCAATATAGATATACTTGTTAATTATGGTTTTTATATTCAAAATTGACAAAAATTAAAGTATATTAAAAATATGATGGTTATCCCTTTTGTTTACTCCTTGTGCTAAAGATAAGATTGTGTTCCCGATCTTATCTTTTTTCTTTGTAGATTTTTGATACAAAAAAAGGAATCCTTATAATATTATAAGGATTCTGCAACAGGAAATAAGAAAATATAAATAATAAAAAGAATTACTTATATTATAGTTTATATGGTGACCCCTAATATGAAAAATATTACTATATATCCTAGGAATAGTTTTTCTATATTGTACTTAGTGTTATTCTTTAAATAAACATCTTGGAAATACATATTTGCTTATAAAAAGGAGATAAAGATTTTGAAAAAGAAGCTGATGCTTGTTTTTTGTCTGTCTATTTTATTCATATTATCTGCTTGTCAAAAAGAATACAACGGAAAATATGTACAATGGGGCGACACTATAGAAAGCGTTAACACAGACAAACTAGAGAGGAATAACATTCCATATAAAGTGGAGGGTAATAAGGTGTATATTCCAGAAGATGCATTTGATGATGCAGTAGTGTGCTGTTCTTAGGTGAGCATAAAACCGTAGAAATGGTTAATTTCTACAGTTTTTATTGCATTAATTTAAAATTCTTTCGTAGTGGCCCATCATACCTTGAATCGTTTCCGTACTCTTAAAAGGTTAATTTTGTAAAAATGTATTATAATGGATTTTGGAAATATAAAATGTTAAATGTATTAGAGGGGGAGAGATATTATGGCAACATTTATACTTGTACACGGTGCATGGGATGGTGGATATGTTTGGAGGGAAGTTGCAACACAGTTGAGAAAAGAGGGACATGAAGTATATACACCTACATTAACGGGACTTGGAGAAAGAGCGCACCTTGCACATCCGGGTGTAGGATTAAAAACATATATTCAAGATATTGTGAATGTTATTCACTATGAAAAATTAAAGGAGGTTATTTTAGTAGGGCATAGCTATGCTGGAATGGTAATAACGGGGGTTGCAGATATTATTCCAGAATGCATTAAAAATATTGTGTATATTGATGCAATGATTCCAAATAACGGAGATTCTGTAATGGATATTTCTGGCCCGGAAATGTCTTCACATTTTATAGAAGAAGTAAAGGTTCATGGAGATGGATGGCGTATTATTCCAAGAAATACGTCAGATCAAAGAAAAGTTGCTATGCCGCTATTAGCATTTACACAATCAATTGAAATGAATAATTCGATAGTGAATGAGATCCCACATACATATATAGAAATTCTTGATCATCCTGCAAATTGGCCAATGGCCCCTATTTTTCAAAGATCCGCTGAAATAGCAAAGGAGAGAAAATGGGATGTATATTCAATTCAAAGAGGTGGGCATTGGGTTATGCAAACAAACCATGAAGAATTAGCTCGTATTTTAGAAAGATGTAGTTAATAACATAAAAAGAATGTACATAAGAAATTTGCTTAGCGTATATTTTCATTAAAATGCTGGTGGTACGTCATATAGTGGAGGACTCTTATCAGAAGGGTTATACTTTTATTCCCAAGTACTGAAACCGATACTACATAAATAGGAGGAACAGACTTTGCTTGAACTTAGTATAGGTAGACTAGAGCCTTACTTTCTTATACTTGTAAGCATTATTGTATTGGTGTTTCAAAGTATTGTCTTTGTAAGAATAGTAAGAGACTGGTTTAGAAATAAGGACATAGAAAAATTAAAAGAAGACAAACAGTACATTAAGAAACTGACTATAGTATACATCGGAATTATGATAATAGGTATAATAACAAACTTACCTCTATTCGGATTCATATTGTTAGGTTTTATGTCTAACAGTATTATACTAACATCTTTAAAGATAGAACTATCCAATACCAAGTCAAATCAATTAAAGACTGTAAAGAACTCAAATTTCATATCATGGTTCGTAATAAATGCTATACACTTAGTGTTATTCTTTGTAGAGGAAATAAAACTTATTAAAAGTATTTGGGGGTAGACTCATGGATAACGATATGACTTCGTATGCTTCACTGATGAACTACATAATAATTGTATTACAACTAGCTATTTTTCTAATGGTAGCTTTATACTTTATCAAGAAAGACTTATTGAGAAGTATAATTAAGAAGATGGTAAAGAAAGACATTAAGATAGAAGAGGTAGGTCTTTTAAATGCAGTAAGGTATTTATTGTTTAAAGGTATTATTATTCAAGTAACAGTTGTACTACTTATAAGTGCTTTTTACGGGTACACTCTAGTAACACCTATGTATGTAAGTTTTGCAACAACTGTTGTTCTCTTAGTATTCTTTTCATTCGAGTTAAACTATAAAATGGAAGAGAGTACTTTTAATAAAACAAAAAGAAACGTATTCTTAATACTGTCATTCTTAGTTACAGTAGGGTACTTTTCAGTAGTATTAGACTTCTTTAGTCAACTAGTATAGTTTTTAAAGTAAATACTTGATAACAAGGGGAAAATCAATCTAAAAAGCCACTTTCCTTACGTAAGGGAAAGTGGCTTTTTGTGTAGTCTTATTCAATTAAATGGCCCGATTGTTGAATTATTGGTTTAGAATAAAGTTTAATTAAAACAATCATTGAAAATTTGGTTTAGAGATAAACAAAGTAAGTAATGAATGTTTTTATGATATGATATATAAGTACCAATTTTTGAGAAAGTATATTGAAGCATCAATTGACAAGTACCAACTAATACATGCGAAAGAAGAGTTCTTGAGAACAGCAGATAATGAAAATTTCAGTTGTAACAAAAACAACCATTTTTTAATCTCATTACGAATATATAATCCATCAGAAGAACGGATTTTAATGGATGAAACCATAGTTGAAGATGGAACCTTTAGCTTCAAATCGTTAGCAGAGCAAATAAAACCTTTAAAACTAGGAACATATACAGTAGAAATTTTTGTGGCTCTTCCTTCTACTCAGCGTGAAGAATTTCAAGATAAAGTAAGGATTGAGTATGAAAATTTAGATGGCCCATACATTGTTCGAGAGGGATTACTTGGTCCGACAATTGTATATGAACAAGAATTTATTATCTAATTTTGTTTAAACTTTATTCCAGACCAACACCTGCATATAATAAATACATAGCTAATATTATATTTCTGACCATGTAAATATTGTAGTTTGAAAACAAAGATAAAAGCCCTCCACAACAAGGAGGGCTTTGTATTCTATATAAGTGAATCTTTAAATGGTAGACCTAATATTTTATTGTATAAAATATAATTATTGTATTGGACCTAATAATCCCATAATTTCTTCAGCTTTTGGATTTTTAATGCTGTAGTAAATTTCTAACCCCTGACGATTCCCCTTTAAAACCTTCCCTCTCATTTTAGATAAGTGTTGGGATACAGTTGATTGTGGAATGTTTAAAATTTCGGTCATTTGGGTTACATTTAGTGTTTTATGTTTAGAAAGCTCACTGATCAGTTTTAAACGCATTGGGTGTGCCATAATTTTTAAAAGCTCCACATCCTCTTCTAAAATCGTGTTATCTACGTTGTGATTTGCAAATCTCGTCATAGTATCTTCTCTCCCTTATTTGTTTTCTTCTAATGTAGCGCAACTTCCATATTACATAATATTAGTATGTTTGAATGTTTACTATAAAAAATACTATTTAAAGTATACAATTCTAGTTTGTGCTAGTAGTGGAGTTAATGTGTGGTTTGTATGAAGTTTTTAATTACTATTAATCTAGTCTGTTTAAGTATGAATGCTCTTTTGGAGAACTTTATTATTAAGGTGACCGCTTTTAAATTTAAAAATAATTAAAGTTAATTTCATCATTAATAATATTTTTGTAATAATCAATGTATAATAAAATTATAACTCATGTAAGAGTCTAAGCGTTTTTTGATCAACGATCGCTTAGGTAATGAGTTATACCCCTTGGAAAAGGTACCTTGCAGCAGGGGTACCTTTTCTTTTATTTTTAGTTATAAAATAGTTTAATTAGAAACTATGTAGTTAAAAAGTATGATGATTAAATTGTAATTGAAGTGAAGCATATATCCCATATGAATATTTTTAAATATTAGAAAGAAAATCATTTGAGCGATAGCTGGTATACCGATGATAGTTAAACATTGCACCCAATTATAATTATATGTAGAAAGATGAAGTAGTCCAAATGAGCTTCCAGACAAAATTAAAGAGGTTGTAATTGAAGTAATAGGACTTATTATGAAGGAACGTATGATTTTGTGCCAAAAGAATAATATAGATACAAACATAATGTTCTCACCAATTAATTGAATTGCAATACCAGGCGTTTTAAGGAACATATTGGTCATCCCTTCATTTTCAATGGGGTTAGATGTTCCTTTGAATGTTGTAAAAGATATTAGTACGGACAAAAACAACAACATTATAATGTAAATAATGAAAGCAGTGAAGAAAGATATTTTTAACTGATGGAAAGTGATTTTTTTAGAAAATAAATATCTTTGATCCCACATTATAAGTAGAAATACAAACGTGATAGGAAACGAAAAATATAGTGCTTTAATTATGTATTGCAGCAGTATATCTATATTGTTTATATACTTAAGCGTAAATGAAGGGAAAGGTAAATATACTGTAGCAATACAAAATAAGATTAGTATTAGAAGCTGCAGATACGTTTTAGTTTGCACTAAGCAATCCATGTATGTATTTGCAGCACTAAACGCGTTTAAAGGCCTTTTACATTCCCTAAAAAGAAATTTCATAACACACCTCCATTTTCATTTTGGTAAATACATTTGATTCCAACTCTAACTATCCATTCTTCCCTACTATTACTAAATGTAAGCTCTTAACTGGGCATTTCATAAAACTTCACGTACCGAAATTATTAATTATATTTAAAATATAGTTAGTAAGGGATTTTCTATTCCCCCAAAAAAAGCACCCCACTGGATGCTTTTTTTGTTCTCTCTATAATTCGCTTAGTAGTCTCTATTCCATTTCTAAAAGGTTTGCTTGCTGCACCTTATTAATTTCTTCTATAACTGGTACGTTGGTCCAAAAGGCAAAAGGCAGCAATCAAAATCATCATCTTGATTTTCCGCAATTGGGAGCGATTATTGAATAACTCTTAGTGTTAAACAGCTTTATTGTTATATTTTTAAGTATAGTGAAGTATTCTGCATCAAAAAAAACAATTTTATTTTGACCCCATCCTAAAATCAGCATGGAGTTATGTGTGTTTGAAGTTTTAAAATTAAATACCTATATAGTCACTCTACACCTGCCCTTTAGTTTCAGTGCAATCCTTCACAAATATTAAATTTTGCTTGGGATTCTTATTCCATTAAATGGTCCAATACAAAAGAAAGAGCACAATTCTTATTAGAGAATTGTTCCCAATTGTTGAAAATCAATTAATTCATTTTTTTTAAACTTCCCCCTATTAAATTTCAATAAGTATAGGTACAATCATTGGTTTTTTCTTAGTATGTGTATATACATATTGTCGTATTGATTTTTTTATTTGTTTTTTCATTACATTCCATGAGTTTCTATTTGCTTCTTGTAGCTCGTTAACAGTTTTTATAGTAAGTCGATTAACGTCTCTTCGGAGTTCCGAGAAATCTCTATCCACAAATCCACGAGAAATGGTATCGGGGTCAGAAATCAACGTTCCTTCCGCTTTGCTCATAGTTAAAATAATCATGAGCATCCCATCCTCTGAAAGTTGTTTGCGGTCTCGTAACACAATTTCCCCAATATTATCGACATCCCCCCCGTCTATGTAGGTATTCCCCACCGGTATTTTCCGGGTCTGACGGGCAATGGTATGTTCAATATCGACGACATCCCCATTATTGATGATAAACGTGTTTCCTTGCTCTACTCCAACGGATTCCCCTAACAAACGGTGATGGTGCAGCATTCTAAATTCACCGTGAATGGGAATAAAATATTTTGGTTTCATTAATGTAAGCATTAGTTTTAAATCTTCTTGATAACCATGGCCAGAAACATGCATTCCGGATGTACTTCCTGATCCATAAATCACTTTGGCTCCAAGGGCAAATAAGTTGTCTACGATACTCGTGATATTTCGTTCATTCCCGGGTATTGGACCTGCTGCAAAGATAACCGTATCTTCAGGTAAAATGTCGACACCGCGAAAGTTTCCTGTGGACAGGCGAGCAAGAGCAGCCAATGGTTCTCCTTGACTCCCCGTGCATAAAATGGCCACCCTTTCAGGAGCCATTTCATTGATTTCATGTGGGTCAATTAACATTCCATCTGGAACTGTTAAATAACCACGTTCCATAGCAACCGCTATGACATTAACCATACTTCGTCCAAGCAACGAAATTTTTCGATTTGTTTTTTGTGCTGCATTCACGACTTGTTGAACGCGACTAATATTTGAAGCAAAGGTAGAAAGAATAACTTTGCGTTCGGCTTTCATGAAAGCTGCTTCCATATGTTCACCTACTATTTGTTCCGATGGGGTCAAACCAGGACGCTCTGCATTGGTACTCTCAGATAATAGAAGCAAGACCCCTTCTTTGCCGATTGCAGCCATTTTATGAATATCCGAATTCTCATTATTCGCAGGGGTTAAATCGAACTTGAAGTCCCCTGTATGTACAATATTACCCTCTGGTGTGTGAAAGACTATTCCCAGGCAATCAGGAATACTATGGGTCACTTTGAAAAAACTTACCCTTATTTCTCCAATTGTCAAGTTTGAGTTTGAGTTGATTTCAATAAGTTCACTTTCTCTTAGGAGTTTATGTTCTTTTAATTTGATTTCAATTAATCCTAGTGTGAAGCGTGTGGCATAAACGGGTACATTCAATTTTTTTAAGAAGAACGGGATCCCCCCGATATGATCTTCATGTCCATGTGTGACAATTAAAGCCCTGACTTTATCTTTATTTTCTACTAAATAAGCTATATCAGGGATAATCAAATCAATTCCTAATAAACTTTCATCTGGAAACTTATTGCCACAGTCGATAATCACGATATCGTTTGAATATTCAATTGCATACATATTTTTTCCGATTTCATTCAAGCCGCCTAAGGCGAAGATAGATAATGCATTCTTTATTGTACTCAAATTTATAACCTCCCATTTTAAATATAATCTTAGTATGCCCTTTAGGTTTCCCTTTATCAGTGGGTTGAATGCTCGAGATTCCTAGAAAAAAGGGAACTTTAGACTTGTTTTTCCTAAATATACTGACTACAACATTGATGTCTTCGTTTCCCACATTGTTATCGAGGTCTTTCTTCCCATGGAGACAGCTGCTATTGAAATCACTCATGGTTTTCGATTCTTAATAAAGATGCAATTCTTTTTTAAGAAATGCGCCCGATAATGGAAGATCGTTTTGCAGAAGTCATGCGGCACTTACATTGTAGAATAGCCCTCTAAAACAGAAGAAGCTCTCCTCATACAAATTGCATAGCTTAGGGTGAGAACAAATTCTTCTAAATCATATCTACGTGCATTGGAAAAACCGTTGTCTTCACCTTTAACACTGAATCCACATCTCATCAGAACCTTAAGGGATACTTCAAATTATTAGCTTGATGGACATGGGACGACACCCTAATATGTTTGGATTAAAATCATTGCAAACAGCTAAAAAGGTGATTGCAAGAATAGAAGTTATGCATATAATCAAAAAAGGACAAACTCTCCAAGATGAAAAGTTTGTCCAAAACCATGATCTCTTTGGTTCAACAATATAAAATTCAGTTCCGCTAGGAATCTTTCGTTCTTTTTTCATATCTCACTATTTTTGCATCAGAACTAACAATAGTGAATTAGAATAATGACTTAATACTTGCTAGGACAGTAAGGATACCTATAATAATGACAAATACATTGCTCATTTTCCCTCTATATTTAGCTAGTACAGGCACTTTACGAATTGCATACATTGGTAATAAACATAAGATAGCAGCAACTAACGGTCCGCTAAGGGCATCAATGATTCCAAGAATACTTGGATTTGCATAAGCAACATACC
>NZ_PCNZ01000024.1 GCF_002975175.1 Bacillus sp. MYb209 | reverse complement strand
ATCCATGTGTGCACATGGTCTTTTTTACACTGTCTACCTAAAGGGGATAATACCAATAAGAGTCTTTTTTAATAACTGGTTCTCTATAAAGAAGGAAAAGATTGGATAATAGTCGAAAAAATATAATACGACTTCCGAGAAATGACTGAAATAATAATATTTTGTCGAGAGAAAGGATACTAAGTATGAAAGAAATGCTACAGTTATTTCGCAACAAAGTGTATGCACGGTTTTTTCTAGCAAATATTTTAGAACGACTCGGTTCTATGATTGCTGGTATATCTTTAATGTTTTATTTGTTAGATCAATACGGAAAGCAGCCAGTTTACGCAACGACGACGCAAATTATGGTTGCATTACCTGCACTAATTTTTTTTCTATTAGTAGGGACAGTGGTGGATCGGTTTGATAGACAACGTATTTGTACGATAAGCAATATATGTTGTTCTCTCTGTAATATCGGAATTTTAATTTCGCTTTATTACGGGATGATTATACTTGTCTTTATATTTTTATTTTTGGAAAATGCGTGTATTCAATTTTTCTCGCCATCTGAACAGGCGATGATACAGGGGGTAGTGGACTCGGATCAATATGGTGCAGCAGCAGGTATTAATCAAATGGTAACTAGTTTGTATGCTTTATTTGGTGTAGGAATTGCAACGATGGTATATTGGACATTTGGAATTTACGGGAGCATTTTAGTCAATACGTTCACCTTTATTGCGAGTGGTATTTTAATTCAAACAATTTCAATTCCAGAAAGTGTTCGTTTACCAAATGGTAGAACAAAATGGAAAGAAGTTAACTTGAAGATGTTAATAACAGAGTTTAAAGAAGGTATCAAGTACATATACCAAAATGAAACTTTAAAAAAGTTACTATTAGGATTTATCGTATTTGGATTATTAAATGGCATTTTAAGCGTATCGACTACTTACATATTAAAATACAAACTAGCTCCAGAAACGTATGAAAGTTTAGCAATGGTAGGTGGGGTAGTTGGAGGGATTTCATTATTGATCGGAAGTGTAGTAGCAACAAGTGCAGGTAAGAAATATGCCCCAAAATCTATTATTGTTTTTGGGATGGCTGCTCAGGAGTCTTCTTCGGTATGTGCTACTTTGTAAATCACGTATGGCCTTTTTATGTATGTATAGCTTTTGCGACTTTCTTTCTACCGTTTATTAATATTGCGATATCAGGGTGGATGTACGAAATTGTAGAAGAGTCATTTATGGGGCGCGTTCAAAGTTTACTTAGTCCATTAACGACAGGATTCCAATTGTTATCTCTTGGAGCGATAGCTATGTTATTCCCAAAATGGATTAGTGCAGATACATTGTATATTATTTTATTTGGTTTATTATTTTTTGTTACGTGTTTATACCAAGCTATTTTACCTAGTGGGAAAAAGCGAGTGCAGGCTGTAGCTGAAGAGATGTAATATATCTGAAATTTCATTTCTGAATATTCTTTCGGATGATAAAGGGGTAATAGTTATGTTGATGCGAATTGCTAAGTGGTGTGGGGTTACATGTTTACAATTATTTGCGGCGCTTATTTGTATTCTATTTTTAGGGGCACTCCCGCGCTTATTTAAGGGGCTGCAAATTGATTTAATCGGTTTTTGGAACACAGTTGTGTTTCTTGGAGAGAAGTTACTTCAACCAGGTGAAATTACGTATGGGTTTCGGAATTCAAGAAAGTTGTTTCCACAAATATGGATTCATTATGTAGAGACAATGTTTGTATTTATTTCGGCATTTATACTATCTTTACTCATTGCGTATTTTATCGTTGTTTGGGTATTACAGCGCTCTCAATCAAAGCAACGTATGTGGAATGGGATTTTCGTCGGACTTGAAAGTATTCCGGATATTTTATTAATTTTATTATCTCAACTTTTAGTAGTAATAATCTTTCAAAAGACAGGTTTTATGCCAGTGAAATTTGCAGGACTTGGAGAGGAAAGGGCTCGCCTGTTACCAATAATATGCCTTTCTATACCTACAACTTTATTATTTATTAAGCTACTATTATTACGTTTCAGAGAAGAATTAGAGAAAGATTATAGTATATTTGCTAAGAGTAAAGGGCTAAGTTTAAGACATATTTTGACGCACCATATTTCAAGAAATGTCTTGTTAACAACAGTCTATTATGCAAAAACAAATATTTTATTTATGTTATCAAATTTATATATTATTGAATGGCTGTTTAATACGTACGGTATGTTTGTTTTTGTAAAAGAAAATTCAAAATTAGAAATATTTACAGTGAGTTTAGTTTTATTATACGTACCGCTTTTTATACTATTTCGTTTATTACATACGCTTTTACAAAATGTTATAAAGGAGCGTGTGTAACATGTGGAAAGTTGTAAAAAGAGATGTGAGATTTTGGCTAGGTGTTACTTTTTTGAGTGTACTAATGATTGTTAGTATTGGAAATACGGTGCTTTTTGACGGAAATATTCGTGAACTAACGATGATGTATAACGAAAAAGGAGAATTGGAGGCTGCTCCGTTTTCACCGTCGAGTAAATTTTGGTTCGGAACTGATGAGAAAGGCCGCGACCTGTTCCAGTTAATAATAGAAGGAGCGAAATGGACAGTTGGTGCAAGTATCGTTATCGCAGTTTTACGTGTAGTAATTGGCGGAGCTATTGGTTTATTATTTGGTATGTACAGTAAACGCTCATTTTCAGTTATCTCATCTTTTTTTGATCCGTTTAGTATTGTACCAATGATCATGATTTCTTATTTTATGTTAAATGCAGTTTTAACGTTCGAAAGTGGAGAGGCGGCTGCTCCGTTTCATTTGCGAGTTGCGTTTCAAGTAGTGGTTCTTGCGTGCCTTGCTGTACCAACTGTTATGTTGTATGTAGCGCAAGAAGTAAAACGTATTAAGAATGAAGAATTTATGTTGGCGGCCACTGTGCTCGGCGGGAGTAAGTGGCAGAGGTTGAAACGCCATGTATGGCCGCATATGCTACCATCATTTCTTTTATTAGTAGCCCAGCAATTTGTAAGTACTTTATTACTCCTCTTGCATCTTGGTTTGTTAGAATTATTTTTTGGCGGAACAATAATTTTTGGTACAGAGGCAGATAGTGTAACAAAAGAATGGACTGGCCTAATTGGTCAAAACTTCCGTCACTTAACTACTCATACATGGATCGTACTTATACCAATCGCTTTCTATAGTATGACAATCTTGTCAGGAAATCTTATTAGTAATAGTATGCAAGATGCGATTAAACTAGGTAATGTTAGAAGAGCGAATCGGAAGAAGGAAGAAATGCAAGTAGAGAAACAAATACAACCTACTGTGAATGATTTTTCTTTCTATAGAGAGGTACAAAAATAAAGAAAGATAGCTGAAGACAAATTGTTTTCAGCTATCTTTCTTTTATATTTTAAAGTGGCGGTAAATCAATCTTACCTTCTTCAAATAATTCTTTTATCATATGTTTCGTATAACCGGCTGCTTGACCAAATGGGATTTTTGCTGGCATCGGTGCTTCATTTACATCTACAACTACATCAATAATGCACGGTTTATTTTGTTTTACTGCATTTTCAAAGGCAGGAAGTAAGTCATCTAAATGTTCTACGCGGTATCCAATACCACCGCACGCCTCAGCATATTTTGCGAAATCAGGATTCGTTAAGTCTGTACCAAATTCAATATTTCCCATAACTTCTTGTTCAAATTTAATCATAGCAATTTTATTATTGTTTAATACAACAACAACGATTGGTAGTTTATATTTAACAGCTGTTACGAAGTCATTCATTGTCATTCCGAATCCGCCGTCACCACAAACTGCAAACACTTGTTTATCTGGGAAAGCAATTTGTCCAGCAATTGCACCAGGTAAACCGCAGCCAAGTGTTGCAAGCCAACTAGAAATGATAAATTGCTGATTCGTCATACGGAAGTGCCTTGCTGTCCATACTGTTACATTTCCAACATCGACTGAAAGAATTGCGTCATCTTCTGCTACTTTCTGCAGTGCATGCATAACTCGCTGTGGTTTAATTGGAGTCGAAGAATCTTCTTCTTGAGTGTGTAATTTTTCTTCCCACTTTTTCATCATTTCTTGATGATGCTCTAAGAAGGAATGGTCCTCGTGTTTTTCTACATTTTCAATTAACCATTTTAATGTTTTATCAGCATCACCAGCTAAGCCGATATCTGTCGTATAACGTTTCCCGATTTGTGCGGGGTCTGTATCAATATGAAGTGTTTTTGCTTTTTCGGGTAAGAAACCAGTGAACGGATAAGAAGTGCCCACCATAATTAAAGTATCTGCATGCTTCATTGCTTCATAAGAAGGTTTCGTCCCGATTAACCCTAATCCACCGATACAAAGAGGGTGTTCATCAGGAACAATCCCTTTAGCTGGTAATGTAAGTACGATTGGAGCACCGATATGTTCTGCAAATGCAAGTAAAGACTCTCTCGCATGTTTTGCCCCTTTCCCAGCTAAAATAACAGGTTTTTTCGCTTCATTAAGTGCGAGTTTTGCTATAGCTAAATCTTCTTCTTGCGGAAATATTTCTGGTAATGTAAAGGAAGAGTTTGTAATGCGCGCACCATTTTTCACTTCAAATTTTGGGACATCATCTGGAATTGTAAGAACAGAGACACCTTTTTTCGTATATGCCATTCGAATCGCTTGATTCACTACAGCTGGTAACTGTTCAGCTGACATTATTCGTTGATTATAAACCGCAACGTCATCAAACATTCTTTCTAAGTTTACTTCTTGGAAAAAATCCGTCCCGAGTAAATCGGTTTCTACTTGTCCTGAAATTGCTAATACAGGAGCTTGATCGAGTTTGGCATCATATAAACCGTTTAATAAATGAATAGCTCCAGGTCCTGCAATAGCCATACAAACACCAAGTTTTCCTGTTAATTTCGCATAGGCTGCCGCTGCTAACGCGCCAGCTTCTTCATGGCGAACTTGAATAAATTTAATTTTATCTTGTTTTTTTCTTAAAGCTTCAATTATAGAATTGATGGAATCTCCAGGCATACCATATATGTGTTCTACACCCCAGTCAATTAAAAGATCCACTAATGCTTCACCGGCTGTTTTCCCAAACATAATCGTTCCTCCTTATAATAGGTAGATACTATTATGTTTTGGAGAAAAAGGAAAAATATACAAATGATATAACTTTTTTGTTTTAATGATGTCCAGCGAATAGAGTGAACACTATTATTAGTAAAAAGCCACTAGTAGACCACGATAGAAACTGCAGGAAAGGTAGCTGTTTTTTTGCTTTCCAAAGCATTTCATGAATTGTAACATAGCCAAGTGAACCAATAGCACTTCCCATAATGAGACCTTGTAGATGAAGAGCTTTTCCTTCCATTAAAATACCAAAAACAGTACCGGTACCGAGAATAAGAGAAAGTAATAAAGTTGTTAATAAAAATGAAATATATTTATGTTTTGTAAAGAGAAATGGAATAATTAAAGCTAATCCTTCTGGAATATGGTGAATAACAATCGCAAGTAAGAAAGGAATGGCAGAGTCATTATGATTCATAAATGCTGCACCTAACGCAAACCCACTCGGCATATTATGAATGAATATGGCGAAAGAAAGAAAAAGGAAGGTTTGCCATGCTTGTTGATCTTTCTTATGTATAATTGGATGATGGCAATAGTTATCTAATAAGCTCATAACTAATACTCCGATAGCAATTCCAAGTAAAGGACCTATTATTTCATAGCTTGAAAATGTTTCAGGAATAATTTCAAGTGATAATAATCCAAGTAAAATACCACCACATAATGCGTATAAGCGATGCATCTTTTCTTCAATTAGTTGGCGTGTTGCAAATCCAACAGCACCGCCTAATAGTAACCCGCCGAACGAAAAAAACGTAACGATCATTGGAATCCATAATCGTTCCATATTATCACACTCCGATTCTATACCCTTGTTTTTAGCTTACTAATAGGGGAGGCAGATTAGTCCAAGTAATTATGTTTGATTATAGAGAAAAGTCTATCGATTCGTTATAATCTATATATTGAATTTAAATAGGTAATGCGAAATGGGGAATAAGATTGCAAACAAAATGGAGTTTATCTGAATATGAGAATCCGGAACGGTATGATGTAGAAAATAAGAGTTTGTCAGATTTTCCATTTTTACTTTCTTGGGCAAGGAAACTTAATATACAAAATGAATGGATTTTAGATATTGCATGTGGAACAGGGAGAGTCACTATTCCTTTTATCGAAGAAGGATATCATATGATTGGTGTAGATATACATGAAGGTATGCTTGCTGAAGCGAAGAGTAAATCTGCGAGTTTAAAGAATGTGAAATGGTTACAGCAAGACTGCTTGCAATTGAGCGTCGAAGAAACAATTCCGTTAGCATTTATGGTAGGCCATGGATTCCAGCACTTTCTTACGAATACACATCAAAATCAATTATTAGCATCGATTCATAATGTAATAACTGATAATGGTATATTTATATTTGATACACGTTTTCCGTCAAAGGAAGAATTAATGCAACCATCTACAGAAGAATATTGGACAACTATTACAGATGAAAAGGGAAGAAGATGTGATTTATATACTGAGATGAATTATGATTCAATTCAGCAAATACAGCACTACATAACAACAAGAAGGTTTTATGAGGATAATGCGCTCGTAGAGGAACTGAAAACAACAATAGATCTTAGGTATACGTATCCACAAGAATTAGAAAGATTACTAGTAGCGAATGGATTTGAATTGTTACATATATACAATGATTGGGATGGGAATGAGTTGCAGGAGGATTGTTATTCAATGGTGGTAGTTTGCCGGAAGAAAAGATAGGGATGTTGAGTATTAGTTGATAAGTGACATAAAGAAGTGTTCCTAAGAATATATGAATATAAATTTATAAACTCTAATAAAAGTCTAGTGTTTTTAAGGTTTTTATTCGTTTTTTGTATAGTTTCTATTTTATACATATAATCGATCATTTCAGATACAACGAAACAGATGTAGCTTTAAAAAATTCACGATGCTTATAAAAAAATCCCTTTGGATCATTGTATCTAAAGGGATTTTTTATAGTGAAAAGAGAAAAGAAAATCTGAACTGAAACGTGAATTAGAACTGTTCAATAGCAATGAAATAATGTCACTAAAGGGCCAGATTGTTGAATATTTGTTATAATGAATCAGGATACAGAAAATTTTAATTTTTCTGTATTATTTTTCTGGGAAAAGTATAAAAACATAAGAGGACAGAGCAACAGTGAGAAGGTCGAAAGAATTGTTTATTTTGTTAAGTGGAAAAAGGGTGTTCAATTTTGAAAAATGAGGGGAATGCTTATGTCATCTTATTTCTTTGAAGGCGGGTTACATGGGGAAAATGCTCATGTTGATCCCTTGGAGGTGTTTGAGGGTTTACGGTGGGAGATGTCTGGTGGAAAACCCGCGAACTGTCCATATTCAGTATGGCAGATTTTAAACCATATGATTTTCTGGCAAGATTTCTATCTTTCCTATCTTAAAGGTAGAGTGCCCAATCATCCAGAACATGACGAAGACTCATGGCCCGATGAAACAGCTCCGTCAAATAAAACCAAGTGGAGTGACGCCCTATTTCTATTCAGTAAGGGAATAAAGGAAGCTGAAAATGAAGCGAAAAAAGATTTAAAGGAACTGAAAGACGTAGGATTGGGAAGGACTCGTGGTGACATTTTAGCCACACTTATGGCACACAACAGTTATCATACCGGACAGATAGCACTGATTCGGCAATTAATTGGAGAGTGGCCTCCACCTTCTTGGTGATACTTGATAGCTAATCGGTTGCCGTTTTAAATATTGAAAGTTTAACAATCGGACGCGTTTATTTAGAAACGCGTCTTTTCTTGTATAGTAAGTCATTAGATAGAAAATGATCAAACTGTATTGTGCACTAACAATAAATTGTATGTCTTTGTTTCAATTGTAAGGAAGAATAAGGGGAGCTGCAGTGGAGTGTTACGATGGGGACTGTGAAAATACAATTATAAAGAAAATGAAGGATAGCGTCATAATCAAATGTTGTTTACTGTGCCATTAGAGTTTTATATAATATACAAATAAACAAAACTGATGTTTGCCATTTTAGAGGGACATGAAAAATGTCCTTGTATTTAGATAATGTTTATGAGTTAAATAAAGAAAAACGAATGTAATAAAAATTTACTATACTAACTTTATGGAGAGTAATGTTATGAAAGCAGAAAAAATACTTAAAACACTAGATAGGTACGCGGGGGAGTTTGATTTTCCAGTACTTGATAACTATAATTTTGACTTAGCACAATCCAGAATATCTGTTTTTCGAGAGGAAGACAAGTGGCTCATTGTATTTGAGGTTGTGGGCGTTGATGCAAACCTTGAGATATCGAATAGCTTCTATGTGTATAGTAATAGCATGAGACAGCAAGGATTCTTTGCATGTTTTGATGAAATCTTAACGCTGGTAAATGAAGAGTATTGGTACGATGATGAAGATCGTTTCCTTGTAGATCCTTTTCATATGGAGCTACTTTTGAAAGGAGAACATATTACCTTAACACCAACAGTAGAAGAGTATAAGCGTTTAGGAATTGAAACAAATTCATTTCATCCTACCAAACTTATTCGTTTTTTAACTTCTATATATAAGGAGAAATTCTGGATAAAGCCCTCGGACATATTAGATGAAATCAATGCAGAATTTAAACCAAATCTATTTTATCAAACAGAAGAATGGGAACATCCTGATATTAGTGATGATCAAAAACCGAGTGAGAGCATATTCTTTCAAAGTTTAGCTAAAGCGATTGAATTAAATAATGTGAATTTGATAACTGTAGGAAAAGTAAATAATGATTGGACCAATTGGACATGGAGTGATTTTGAAAAACAAGAAGAGGATGACCTTTAAATCAGAAGATGAGGAAAAGATAGAATGTGTTGGCATAGGGTCATAGTAACTCAGCTGTTCTCACAGTAACGCTTATTTTTATAAACGCCCACTAAATGATAACATTTCTACATCCTAATTCAATTTGTATATAAGATAAGGAGCTACTAAGTAGCTCCTTATCTTATTATTTGTTTCGTAATAAACGCATACTGTTAAGGATTACAATAAGTGCAGCGCCTGTATCACTTAGGACAGCCATCCAAAGAGTAAGCCAACCTGGGAAGATAAAGGCAAGGGCGATAAATTTAATAATCAATGAGAACCATATATTTTGTTTTATGATGTGCAATGCTTTCCGACTTAGTTTCATTGTATATGGAAGTTTTTCAAGATTGTCTGCCATTAATACAATATCTGCCGTTTCCATTGCGGTATCAGTTCCTGCACCGCCCATTGCAATCCCTAGGTTTGCGGTAGCGAGGGCAGGGGCATCATTTATGCCGTCCCCAATCATAGCCACTGTTTTCCCTTCAGATTGAAGTTGTTTGACAGAATGAACCTTATCTTCTGGAAGTAAGTTAGCAAAATAGCGATCTACTTTCGCTTTCTGTGCAATGTGTTCAGCTGTTCCTTCATTGTCTCCTGTTAACATAACAGTTTCCCGAATACCTGATTGTTTTAATTCTTGAATTGTTCCATAAGTAGTAGAACGAATGGAATCTGCTACTGAAATCATTCCTAAAATGACTTTGTTCGTTCCAATAAGTATCACGGTTTGACCAATTTTTTGCATCTCTCGAACTGGTTCATTCCACATTTGAAGCGAAACTCCAAAATCTTCATATAATGCTTTATTTCCAGCATAGTATGTTTCGCCATCTATCGTTACTTGCGCACCTTTTCCTACAATGGCGCGGAAGTCTGTTCCACTTTGGATAGAAGTTTGATGCTCTTTCGCATATGCTGTAATTGCTTTTGCAATTGGATGATTGGAGTATTCTTCAATTGTTGCTGCAATTGATAATAACTCATCTTCATTACAATCCACGCTTCGTACATGCATTACTTTTGGTTTTCCTTCGGTTAATGTACCTGTTTTATCAAATGCAATAGCATTTAATGAACCTGCAATTTCTAGAGCTGTACCACCTTTAATGAGTACACCGTTTCTTGCTGCATTTCCAATTGCAGATACAATAGCAACAGGAGTTGAGATAACTAAAGCACAAGGACACGCAACAACAAGAAGTTCTAATCCTTTATAAATCCATTCCATCCAGGTACCCATACCAATAAGGGGAGGGATAATCATGACACCAATTGCTAATACAAAAACGATAGGTGTATAGATTTTTGCGAAACGATCCACAAATGCTTCTGTCGGTGCTTTCTTTTCCTGTGCTTCCTCTACAAGGTGAATAATTCGAGATAACGTAGTGTCTTCAACGAGTTTAGTTACTGTAATCTCAAGCGAACCTTCTTCATTGATCGTTCCTGCATATACAGAATCGCCAATTTGTTTATCAATTGGGATAGATTCACCAGTTATCGGTGCTTGGTTTACAGTAGAAGTGCCTCCTATAATTGTTCCGTCTAATGGGATTTTTTCACCGGGCTTTACAACAATCGTTGTATTCACTACGATATCATCTACAGATTTTTTTATAAGTTCCGTTCCAACTTTTACCCAAGCTTCTGATGGTGCTAAATCAATTAATCCACGAATAGATTCTCGTGTACGTTCAATTGATTTATTTTGTAGTGTTGCCCCTAGTGCAAATAACCAAACAACTGTTGCGCCTTCTAACCATTGACCAATTAATGCAGCACCAATAGCGGCCGATATCATGAGAACGTTCATATCAAGTGATTTACTTCTAATTGCATAAAAAGAACTTTTAGCAGGTTTATAACCACTAATACCAATGCTCGCCGCATAGAGAAGTGTAATAAGAAGAGGCGATATGGTTGTAAAACTTCCTCCAAATCCTAAAGCTAAAAATAGCCCTGAGAGAATCAAAGTTGTATTTTTTGATTTTGAAACAGGTGTTGATCCTCTACGAGCTCCAGCTAAAGTGGCTTCAAAGCCTGCGTTAGATACTTCTTTTATAATGTCATCTACATTTCGGTCATGACGAATGTGCATTTTTCCAGTAGCGAAGTTTACTCGGACTTCCTCTACACCAGAAACGTTGTATAGATGCTTTTCGATTGTTAAAGCACATGCCCCACAATCCATACCTTCTACAAGATAAGTTTGTACGCCATCTCCTGATATTTTCTGAGTATTAAGAAGAGGTGATGGGTCTTCGCATGAGCTATCATTACAGCAAGAAGATTTTGATGTCACTGGTTCTTTTGGTAGGGCTAATTCAGATGAACAACAGGTTTCCGTTTTGGTTTCACCATTACAACAAGAAGTATTTTTAGCAACTGGCACAATAGGGATCTCTTTTTTTGAAGAGCAACACGATGAAGTTCCCTTTGCTAATTTTTCTTTTGTGGGTGCTATGGAAGAATCTTGACAGCAATTCGTTTGTTTTTCGCGCTCCTTTTTATCTATCATGTCAGTTCTCTCCTTTTTGAGATAAACAACCATCGTTTTTATCACATGATGCTACTTCATTTTGTACCTCATGAAAGACAACATCGAACATTGTAAGTAACTGTTCAATTTGTGTACTGCGTAAGGAATAGTAGACATATTTTCCTTCTTGTCTACCTAGGATGATGCCGCATCCCTTTAAACAGTTCAGATGTTGTGAGATATTTGACTGATTTCCTTTAGTGATTTCTACAATTTCGGATACCGTTTTTTCACCATCCAACATACATTGAAGAATCTGAAGTCTTGTTTTATCAGCAAAGCCTCGAATAAATTTGGCTTTTATATCTAAGTCATTTGAGTTGTACAATCGTATCCTCTCCATTCGTATTAGTAATAACTAATATGTTTATTCTTTATTCATATTAGCATCGGCTAATATGTGTGTCAAAATATTTTCGAAAAGTCTGATAAAAACTACTGCACTTTGTTTTTTTACTATGAGAAGGAATGTAAATAATGAACAAAAAAACTAATATAGTTAGTGGAAACGAAGGGGATGTTATAGTGTTTGGTGCACGCATTAATAGATTTTATGTAACAGGGAAGAGAAGCCCTTTGTTTAATTTTCAGGGATACAAAATGTAAACGTTGACTGGGATTTATTTCTCATGCTAACATATAGATAATTTAATCAAGGCGGTGGAAATGTATTGGACTCAGATGTTGACTCGGATAGGTGGCTAAATGACCTCGATTTTCTCAAGGTACCTCACATCATTTTGAGAATGTAGATTGTATTCAATCTCATGTTAATGTGTATGAAATTGTAGGTATGGAAAGAGAAAATATATCAGGAGGTGAATCCTTTAGTTTCAAGGAAGCTAAGGGAGTTAGTTGGACATATTTAATTTAATCATGGTAGCGGTTTTAATCGCATGTACTGCATTTTTCGTGGCAATTGAGTTTGCTATTGTAAAAGTAAGAGGATCAAAGATTGATCAATTTGTATTAGAAGGGAAGAAGGGTGCACTGGCAGCTAAGAAAGTGACATCAAACTTGGATGAATATTTGTCAGCTTGTCAATTAGGGATTACAGTTACAGCAATGGGACTCGGGGCACTAGGTGAACCAACGATTGAGAGACTTTTACATCCTTTATTTGATAAGTGGAACATTAATCCTTCTATTGCAGGTGTATTATCTTTAGGAATTGCTTTTACCATTATGACGTACTTACATGTTGTAGTTGGTGAATTAGCACCAAAAACATTGGCGATTCAAAAGGCTGAGAAGGTTACTTTATTACTTTCGGCTCCGCTTATCTGGTTCTACAAAATCATGTATCCGTTTATTCGCTTGTTAAATGGCTCTGCAAGGATGATAACAGGAATGTTCGGCTTAAAACCAGCATCAGAGCATGATGTAGCACATACAGAAGAAGAATTACGACTGATTCTTTCTGAAAGTTATGAACGTGGAGAAATTAATCAAGCTGAATACAAATATGTAAATAATATTTTTGAATTTGATAATCGTATTGCGAAAGAAATCATGGTCCCACGTACAGAAATTATAGGGCTACATGTAGATAATTCTTTAGCAGACCATATGAAAATAATCCGTGATGAAAAGTATACACGTTACCCAGTATTTGGGGAAGATAAAGATGAAATCATTGGCATGGTGAATGTGAAAGACTTCTTTATTCGTTATATGAATAAGGAAACAAAAGAATTCAGTTCTATTCAATCGTATACGCGTCCAGTAATTGAAGTAATTGAGACCATACCAATACATAATCTTTTACTACAAATGCAAAAGAAACGTATTCCGTTGGCTGTCTTATATGATGAATACGGCGGTACGGCTGGTATTGTAACCATTGAGGATATACTGGAAGAGATTGTAGGAGAAATACGTGATGAATACGATGAAGATGAGCGTCCGCCCATTCAGCAAATGAATGAAGGACATGTTGTCGTAGAAGGTAAGGTATTAATTAGCGAATTAAATGATTTACTAGGATTACATATGAATGATAGTGATGTCGACACGATTGGTGGTTGGATTCTGATGCAGAATTATGATATTCAGGAAGGGCAAACAGTAAATAGCGAAGGATATGCATTTAAAATTCTTTCTAAAGACCCTCACCAAATCAAACGTGTTGAAATACAAAAAGAAATGTTGGAAGCAGCAACTGTATAGTTGCTGCTTTTTATTCAGCTGATAACATGGTAGCCTTCCTCATTAAATTCATTGATTGATCAACTCTTTACCTGTTAACACATTACCGAAATAGGGAATGATTGTTTCCTTTGCATTCATGGTTCAATACTCCTTCGATATTGTAAAATGTATCTCATTTATACAAATTGTAATATAATTTAAAGGCAAGTTCGTAGAGTAAAATAGATTAAAAGTAACAAATGTTGAGAAAGGATTCCCCTGTCAAAATTATCATTAGTATTTGTATTTCACTAGATAATAAAATATGTAGAATGATTTCATTTTTGACATTGTTATTTACTAGTAATCAAAATACAAAATAAAGAAATTTCTTGGCTGGAAATTTTCACACAGTCATAAATGGAGGAAATAGTTATGCAGCAAATTAAAAAAATAGGAAACTCATTTTGGTATATGACACCTGTTTCTGATACAGATAGACCTATATTAGGAATGGTCGTTGGAAAAGAAAAGACTTTGATGATAGATGCAGGTAATTCAGAAGCACATGCACAATTGTTTTTAGAAATGTTAAAAGAGCAAAATATCTCAAATCCTGATTTTGTAGCATTAACGCATTGGCACTGGGATCATATTTTCGGATTGCCTGTACTACAAAATGCATTTTCTATTGCGCATACTGAAACGAAAAAAGAGATGCAGACGCTTGTTTCTTATGAATGGACGGATGAGGCGTTGGACGCACGTGTAAAAGAAGGTACAGAAATTGAATTTTGTGTGGATTGCATAAAAAAAGAGTTCAATGAACAACCGAGAAATATTGAAATTATTCCGCCGACCGTAACGTTCCAGAATCAACTTGATTAGACCTTGGTGAAGTGACATGTGTATGAAAATACGTTGGTGGAGACCATTCATATGATTCCGTTGTTATTTATATTAAAGAAGAAAAGATATTGTTTTTAGGAGACTGTATATATGCAGATATTTTCTCTTCAAAGTGGAACTATACGACGAAACGAACGTTTACATTAATAGAAGAATTAGAGAAGTTTGATGCTGAAATTTATATTCTTTCTCATGGGAAAGCTATAGATCGAACTGAATTTTTGGAAGAGATTCGTTTGCTAAAAACAGTAGGAACTTATACGGAAACTCATAAAGGCGATGAAGAGAAGATAAAAGCAGCGTATAAACAAGAACTAGATAGAGAATTAAATGAAGATGAACTAGAAACAATAACGTACTTTGTAAATGGTTATGAAATGGTTAATCTGTAAAACCTAACTCTAATTAAATTGATGCATATTCTGACCAAATACAATTTAACTGCACAAAAAGAGTATTGAAAATTAATTCAATACTCTTTTTAATAATTAAATATCTAGTCCCAACCAATTTCTAAATTTTTTACTGGCTCATCATCTGAATTTATACCACTTTCAGGACTGGTTGTGAAAGACAATATAATAAACTTATCGTTGTAATTTCTAGCCTCTAAACAGAAGTTAGTTCTCATCCCTAAGTAAAATACGTATTATTAGCGGGATTTTTTAGGAATATAAGTTTTATAATCTCAAAATTTATTTTTCGTATAGATAGGGTTTCAAGTAGAAGTTTTCTTAGCTAATTCAGTTATATAGTCGGAAAATACATTGTGGTTTACATCATATACTACATTTACAGGTCGTCCATCAGCAGTTTCCACTGTACGCCCTTGGCTAGGTCCGTATGTATGAACAATACTATTAATCGTTTGTACTTTTGCAAGATCAGCTTTCCCAACAAACGCAGCAGTTAATACATCCCACAAATAGTAGGTAGAGTTAGTTGAAAAGTAAACGAGAGGAGGGACCATCGCATAACATTGACCAAGGAAATCGACACCAATATATTTACGGTCTTTTGCCCAGCGTTCACGTATGTCTATAGTTAGCGGAACTTGGTTTGTACTTTCTAGTGTCACTAAGTCAATTTCTATATTTGCTTCCCAAACACGAGCTACTGCTTCAGGGTCCCAAAACGAATTCCACTCGGCTGTTCCATCATGTTCAGGTTCATGTACATTGCCTGCAGTACGAAATGTACCGCCCATCCAAACTAAGCGTTCAATTTTTTCTTCGATTACAGGCGCTTCATATAGTGCACGGGCAAGATCAGTAAGAGGACCTGTAAATAATAAAGTAGTTTTCTCCTCAGTTTGTAGGAGAGTCTCTATTAAATGATGATGTGCAGGTTTTTTTGATGCAGGTGTAACAACTTTCCCAAACTCATTTAAAATTGGTAAAGCATCTACATAAAATGCATGCATCCGCCAGTCTTTTGGAAATGGGTTTTTCCCACAGAGTTGGACGCTGCTACCTCAATACTACTTTTACCAAAACGATCGATAATTTTACGACTTGCATACATTGCTGGTTCTAAATAGCAATCTGCTGGAATAACAGATACACCGGTAAGTTCAACGTTTTCCATTTGAAGTAATAAAAATAATGAAATTAAATCATCTACACCGCCATCATGATTGAAGTATACTTTATTCTTCATTGTAATCTCCATCCTATATGATTTAGTTGGGAATTAAATATGAATTGAGGAAAAGTCATCAATAATTTCCAGCACTTCAATTTTCCCATTAATCAGTAACTCAGGGAGTTCATTATTTACGTTTCCTTTCCAATACTCTCTAGCCTGTTCAATTTTTCGAGAAAAAGGAATACCATCTTCTTTCGGTAAAAGGTTCCCGTCATCTTCAAAAGAACTGCCGATTACTCGTAGTTTAACAATCTGCAAAACTTTTCGATTGTAAGAATCAAATAGCGCTTTCCATTTCAAAGCATCTTCATAGCTTTTGGAAGCATATAAGCAAGACAACCTTGAAGGGTATTCAGGAAATTCTTGCAGTCTCACCATTTCTACAATCGTTTCTCTAACCGCTCTAATTGTTTGATCCATATAATTCATTACTACTTTAGCATTTTCATTATTTATATGTAATTCCTCATTGGTATAATGACTTTTTAAAATTTCAATGGAGTCTTCGCCCTTAGAATTTAATTGTTCTCTTTCAAAAAAGAATTGATAGAGGGTATTAGTTTGATTTTTGTCAAAGTGAATGATTTGTCCGATACTCATTGTTTTCCTTGTAACGATGTGATATGCGTAAAATCCTTGTTCATTCATGGCGATCCTCCTAGTAGTAATGATCAAATATTTTCAATGTTAAATTTAGTAATTCAACATTGAAATATACAAAACCTTTATAAGTACAAAGTTATAGAGTGAAGAAGTTTGAGTGAAGAGTGAAAGAAATACACGTAAATGCTTTAAAAATGTTCACAAATTGTTCACTTACGAAGAGGATTCCACTATCGATATAATGACAAAGACTTAAACAGAAAGGATGATAGAAATTGCCAACAACAAGAAAGGAAAACCTCCAATTTGGTATGATGATGTGCCTAGGGATGGTTATCGTGATGACGTTTTACAATTTATTAATGAATGGAGCAGGAGGGCCAATTCATGTTAAGGAAGTCTTAATAGAGTTAGTAATTGGATTTATTATTGCCCTACTAATTGAAATATGTATCGTTGGGCCGTGTGCGAAAAAGATTGTATTTGCATTACCATTTGATAAATCAAAAAAAGTAATCATGATTATTGCGATGGCAACAACAATGGTAATCGGAATGGTATTCTTTATGTCATTTTACTGAATGGTTATGATGTATTTACATAATGGGTTACATGGTGACTCATTCGTTTCAATTTATTTTTCGGTCTTTATTAAAAATTTTATTATGGCGTACCCACTTCAATTAATCATTATGGGGCCTCTTGTACGTTTCTTATTTGGAAAGTTTGTTTTGAAGAATAAAGATGTTAATGAAGCGTAATTAATTTCAAATTATTTGATTATAGTAATTAAAAAATATTATTGATTCAACGTATCAAAAGAGTTTGGAATGCATGTTAGCACATGAATTATTGAAGTGATGTGAAAGTGATTTAGTAGAGAAGAGCTTAAAAATTTTATATCTAAAGAATATCAAGCTAGAGAAATAATGGACTTTGGCTATGACGAATCAATTGAAGGCTGGCGGCAATGATTTCAGTTTGTAGGAGATAATGGTACAAGAAGGGATTTAAAAGAGCTTGCTATTGTTCCGTTAAGAGAAGATGCCATGTTAGTAATTATATCGGCTACTATGGTTATTCAAAATAAGAGTTTAAAAACGGAAAACATTTTCTTTCAAACTTAAGA
Source organism: Bacillus sp. MYb209 (assembly GCF_002975175.1). Taxonomy (GTDB): domain Bacteria; phylum Bacillota; class Bacilli; order Bacillales; family Bacillaceae_G; genus Bacillus_A. The sequence goes on along the minus strand of NZ_PCNZ01000024.1, from coordinate 45,959 downwards.
ATAGTGCAGGGGTTATTATCGGAATATTGAATTATATAAGGTGTGAATTGTTTATTTATAATTGGGGAGGATGCAAGGTGATTGAATACAGAAAAGCAAGAGTAGAAGATGTACAAGGGATTATTAAAGTGTGTTCAGACGGTTATAGAAATACATACCCTGGTTTGTTGCCTCAGCAATACATAGAAAGTACGATTAAGGAATTTTACAATGAAGACAGGGTGAGAAATGAAATATTAAATATTAACCAAGAGTGGAATGGTTGGTTTGTTGCAAGTGATAATGGAGAAATACTCGGTGCTGGTGGAGGTGGTTTCACTGGTAAAGAAACAGCAGAGTTATTTGTAATATATTTAAATCCAAATAGAAAAAGAGAAGGTATCGGTACAGAATTACTTTCTATTATTACAAATAATCAAATTGAACGTGGTGCAAAGGAACAATGGGTTTCAGTTGCAAAAGATAATTTTATGGGAATTCCGTTTTATGAAGCAGTTGGCTTTATATATCAAGATGAAAGACCTTCATATGGGCTTCCTGTAAACGAAGATTTCACATCTATTCGATACAAACGTGAGTTAGCAAGTAGCCTAGTTAAAAAATAGGAACAAAAAGACCTCTTAAAATTGAGGTCTTTTTTTGTATAAGCTATAGATTTATCATTTTTCAAACCGTATATGAACGAACTTCAACATCTTTATTAAATTTACAATTCGCATCATAATACGCGTACTTCCATCCCAATCTTTATTTGTAGGTATATGTTTAAAGAAAGGGGAGCAGCTTAATACTTTTATGCTAGAAGACCATTTTTCTATTGATTTAGGATTGTTTACATAAAAATACATCATAGCGCCGTTATTACCAGATTTTTTTACAGTAGCATTCGAAAGATTCAGTGCGAACTTTGATTCAGCATCAAAATATAGATCTCCTCCAGGGAAACGTTTTGACATAGCAACTATGATCTCTTTTAAATCTTCTTCTTTAAAGTAATAAAACACACCTGCTGATATAAAAAGAATACCGTTGTTCGGATCATAGTTTATATCGTCAAACCAAGAAGTATCAAAAAATGATTTAGCGATGCTTATATTCCTCGGTGTATCTTCAATTAAAGTCTTGCGAAAAGAGATTGCATCGGGCAAATCAAGGTTATACTAATGTATTGTACCGTTATCAATTCTTGAAAAAGTAGTATCTAGTCCAGAACCGATATTTACAATAGTAGCATTCGGATTCTTTGTAATAAATTGTTTTATAGTATCATCAATTTTTCGTGCGCGGGCAATGTAAGTTATACATCCGTATTCACCAAATGTATCCGCTATTTTAGAGAAATCAAATTCGCATTCTTTAATAATCCGAATAGCCTCTGTATCATCTAAAATATCCTTATTTTTCTCACTGCCATATGCTCGTCCCCATAGGGGGATAAGCATAGTACCTTGAACTGATTGTAAATCTATTTCTTTAACCATGAAACATCCTCCGTTTAATAATAAAAAATATTTTTTATATATGATTAGTCGTTATTTAGCATTTTTGATAGCATTTTATTTGTTTTATACAGTCCGTAAGTTAAATCATGTTGATCTTCTTCATTGAGTTTTTCAAGATTACTAGTGAAATTATTATAAATTTGTTTCCATCTTTCATGGTGTGCTTTTTCAGCTTTATCTGTTAAGGAAATTAAAACGGCTCGTTTATCTACTGTATCTTGTTTTTTTACAATGTATCCGTTTTGTTCTAAATTACGTACTGTTACACTTAATTGTTGCTTAGGTATGTTTAAATAACTAGCGATCATTTTTAAATTTACAGCGACTTTTTGCTGGGCAATATACTCAACTACGTGTTGCTCTAAATGCGTAAATTCAGTGGATTTCTCGGATAATAGTTTGAAAGTACCTGACATATTTAATAATAAATTCATGTATTCGTTTAATAATTCTTTATTAGCCATTGTTTTTCGGTTCCTTTATAAGTTTAGTAATTATTTTATTACTATTTTTATTATAAATCAAATTATTTAATGTATAATAGTAAATATTTATTTACTATTATACTGTTTTTAAAATAGTACAAAATATAGTAGAGGAACAGTTGAAGTGTTTTTATGTGAGGAGAATGTAATGAGTATAAAATATTACTTAATATATATATAACTAATGAATCTAATGTCTCTTTCAGAGATTATGTTATAAATAATTTTATGGTAAAATCTTTTACATAATGAAATAAAGGGGCAGTATTCCATGGGTCAGTTCTCAAATAGTTTATTAGTTTTGTTTGTTCTTATAGTATTTAGCTGTATATTTTTTGGTTGATAATACAATGTTACGTATATGAAAAGAAGTTATCTCAATTAGAGCGAGACAACTTCTTTTTTTGTTATCGTGTCACTTTATTTCAATTTGGAATCAGTAATAGGTGATGCTTGGAAAGTAAATACTTTATATTCTCCATTATTAGATGAAAGTTTTAAAATGTTATTATCTTTTGGTATCCCTTCAAAATAAGCTCCAATACAACCAGTAGTACATCTATGACCTGAAAGTAGAATGTTACATTAGGTATTATATCTTGATTCTAATTCGTACATAAAATGGAATACCCTTGCGAAAAAGCTATGTATGTCTTCAATTCTTTTATATATTGTTGGATCAGGGATCATTCCGTTCATTTGAACTTCATGTTTTTTCAACGTGTCCGCTTTTCCTAAGTCGAAAACATCTAATCTTGTATCAGGAATTGCTTTTAAATTAGTGACTATTTCTGCAGTTTGAATTGCTCTTGTTTGCGAGAAGAAAACACGTAATCAAATTTAATGTTTTGTAGCAATACTCTTAATTGTTCTGCTTGCTTTATCCCAATTTCATTTAATGGTAGGCCGGATCTTCCTTGTAATCGATTTTCTTTATTCAAATCAGTTTGTCCGTGTCTTATTACATAAATCATTATTGTTTCCTCCTTCTTATACTATATAGGAAAGTTCAAAGTGACTCTTTTAATGATGTATTTCTTCTGAATTACATTTGTGAATTTCTACTATTAATTCTCTTAAAGTAATTTCAACCCTTCAAAAATGAATTAGGAAAACTAAGATAATAAATAATATGCTGATGTACTGTTTGTTTGAAAAATGACAGTTAAAATTTTTTTAGAAACGCAGCATTTAAGGAAATGGTAGGTAAGTATATTGAGTTAAGGTTTGCAGTTTTTCAAGAGGCGTTCTTGGTATGGCATATAAAAAAATATTAGTAAATGGAATGTACTTTTTAGTAATACATAATATGTATTAAAAGTCTAATATCAATTTTGTAATTTGGAGGAAGATATATGCAAAAAAAGGTCCTCTTGTTTACAGATTTGGGGATTGATGATGCGTTTGCTATTTTATATACATTTTTTCGTGAAGATATTCAACTAGTAGGTATTGTCGCTGATTATGGAAATGTATCGAGGGAAAAGGCTATATGGAATATTAATTATTTAAAGTATATTGCGGGGAGACAGGAAATACCTGTTTTTCTAGGTGCTTCAGTTCCTTTAACCGGTATAGCTGTCGAATCTTTTCCAGAAGTGCATGGAGAAGCGGGACTAGGGCCTATTATTCCGCCTCAAATTAATCTTCCTGTTTATCCAATTCATGATATTTATCAAGTTATAGATTTACATTTAGACAATCTCACTATTATTAATCTAGGAAGACTTTCTTCTTTGGCAACTGCATTCGTTTTAAATCTACCTAAAATGCAAGAGGTAAAGGAATACATTTGTATGGGCGGGGCTTTTTTTTATCCGGGAAATGTAACAGCTGTGGCTGAGGCTAATTTTTTTGCAGATCCTTATGCGGCAAATTTTATCGTGAAACATGCAAAAAATTTAACGATTATTCCATTAAACGTGACTCAAAGTGCTATTGTTACACCTGAAATGGTTCAACAAATTGATGCATTTCATCAGCACACAAAAGATCCCGCTGGACTTTTGATTAAGCCTATGTTGGATTACTATTATAACTTTTACTCTAAATCAAATCCTGGTATACAAGGTAGTCCCATGCATGATTTTGTAACGATATGGTACTTATTAAACCGAGATGCCGTTCATCTTTCTAAAGTACCTGTTAAAATCATACCAGATCAAGGAGAAGGTTTCGGTCAAAGTATTGCTGATTTTCGTTTTACGACAAATCCAAGCTATAGCATACATAATGTAGCCTTTCAATTTAATTCTGAACGATTTAAGCAGGATATTTTAGATACATTCTTAAAGAAAAGGCGATAGTTGATGAGAGTGATGGATAATGTACAATAAGGAAGGGGATTTTCAAAAAACAAAGCAATTAGTTTACAATACTGATTGCTTTGTTTTTTGAAGAGTAAAGAAAAAATATGTAGGCACTACTTATTATAAATAGTAAATTCAGTTTAGAGTCATCTGTTAATTACTCAGCCCATTCCAATAAAATGAAACAATTTCTTTTGCTAATTCATCTATATTTGCAAGAATAGGATTGTGATTCTCATCCTTAAAATTCCCAATGGATAATAAAGCTACGAAAGCATGTGCAGCTAATTTTGGATTCCCTTTAGGTATTTCTTCAATATGCATCGCATTATCAATTGATTTTTCCAATACCTCATACATGTTATCTTCGGCATTTTTTAATTCCTTTAATTGCTCTTCAGATAAGGATAGCTTTGCATCTTTCATAAAGTTCTTCATATCAATGTCCGTCGTTGCGTGTAAGTATACTGTAGCAAAGTCCAATAATCTTTCTTCCAAAGTCTTATTTGTAGAGAGAATTTGATCCATATTTTCTCTTATACGCACCATCATTTGGATCATAGTAGCGGTAAATAAATCAGCTTTTGTTGAATAGTAATAGTAGACGGTTGCTTTTGTAACACCACATTCTTTCGCGACCTCATCCATTGAAACAACTTGATAATTTTGAGTGAGAAATAACCTAGTTGCAACTTCTAAAATGGTTGCTTTTGTAGACTTTGTATTTTTATTTTGACGAGGCCTTCCGAGAGGACGTTGTTTTTGTTCCAAATACATTCGCTCCTGACATTTAGTATTGAGATAATTATAACATAATTTTTAATCATTCTTGATTAATTAACTGACCAGTATATATAATTAATATTGGAGGGAAAAAGGAAGGTGGGTTTTTATGAAAAAGCACCCGTTACATATGTTAGGGAAGCTTGTAGCAGGGAAGAATACGCAATGGATAACATTAGCGGTATGGATTCTTATTACATTAGTACTTTCATTTACGTTACCACAAGTAAATAGTACGAAAGAACCGAATCCGAAAAATTTACCTGAAACAGCAATGTCACAGCAAGCGGAAGAACTTATGAAAAAAGAGTTTCCTAATAATGCAGGAAATCCGTTGTTAGTAGTATGGCATCGAGAGGGTGGATTACAGTCAAAAGACTATAAACTCATACAAGACGTTTATAAAGAATTAAAGGCTAGTCCTTTAAAAGAACAATCAACATTACCACCATTTGATACAATTCCAGAGCAAGTATTATTAAAAAGTGCATCAAAAGATGGTACATCATTTGTTACACCAATATTTTTTAATAAATCTGCTGGAACGGATATATTAAAAGGTAATTTAGAAGAGTTACGAAAAATAGTGAATAGTAAAGTGGATGAAGATCCATTTAAACAAAAAATTACCGATTCTGGTTTACATGTTCGATTATCTGGACCTGTAGGTATTCAAACGGATGCGGTAAGTTTATTCAGTCAAGCTGATGTGAAATTATTAGTTGCTACTGTACTACTCGTATTAGTTTTATTAATTTTACTGTATCGCTCACCAATTTTAGCAATTTTACCATTACTTGTTGTTGGCTTTGCATATGGAATTATCAGTCCGACACTGGGCTTTTTAGCAGACAATGGATGGATTAAAGTAGATGCACAGGCTATATCGATTATGACAGTCTTACTGTTTGGAGCAGGAACGGATTACTGTCTATTTTTAATTTCAAGATATAGGGAGTATTTACTAGAAGAAGAAAGTAAATATAAAGCGTTGCAACTTGCGATAAAAGCATCAGGCGGAGCAATTATAATGAGTGCACTAACTGTAGTATTAGGATTAGGAACATTATTACTTGCACATTATGGAGCCTTTCATCGATTTGCAGTACCATTTAGTGTTGCTGTTTTTATAATGGGAATCGCTGCATTAACAATTCTTCCGGCATTATTATTAATTTTCGGTAGAGTTGCATTCTTCCCGTTCATACCGAGAACAACTGCAATGAATGAAGAGTTTGCGAAAAAGAAAGTTTTAAAAGTAAAAACTACAAAGGGGGCCTTTAGTAAAAAGATTGGTGATATTGTTGTACGTAAACCATGGACAATTATTATGCTAACTGTATTTTTATTAGGGGGATTGGCTTCATTTGTACCACGTATTCAATACACATACGATTTATTAGAATCATTCCCGAAAGATATGCCATCACGTGAAGGATTTACATTAATTACTGATCATTTTTCAGTTGGAGAATTGGCACCAGTAAAGGTTGTGGTTGATTCTAAAGGAAAAGATGTACCTATTAAACAAGAAATAGAGAAACTATCTTTTGTTAATAAAGTGAAAGAGCCAATGAAGGGAAAAGAAAATAATCAATTACAAATGTATGAAGTCTCTTTAGCGGAAAATCCATACTCAATTGAAGCATTAGATCAAATCCCTAAATTGAAAAGTAGTGTAGAAAAGGTATTGAAAGACGCAGGGATTAGTAATGCTGAGGATCAATTGTGGATTGGCGGGGAAACAGCTTCATTATATGATACAAAACAAATAACGGAACGTGATGAAGCGGTTATTATTCCGGTTATGATTAGTATCATTGCTTTACTATTACTCGTGTACTTACGTTCTATCGTTGCGATGATTTATTTAATTGTAACTGTCGTTTTATCATTCTTCTCAGCTGTAGGAGCAGGATGGATTGTGCTTCATTTTGGTATGGGAGCTCCCGCAATACAAGGCGCTATCCCATTATACGCATTCGTATTTTTAGTTGCTTTAGGAGAGGATTATAATATCTTTATGGTTTCTGAAATATGGAAGAATAAAAAGAAACAAAATCATTTAGAAGCAGTTAAAAATGGCGTTATACAAACAGGTAGTGTAATTACATCCGCAGGTTTAATTTTAGCAGGAACATTTGCAGTATTAGGTACGTTACCAATTCAAGTTCTTGTTCAATTCGGTATTGTGACAGCAATCGGCGTATTACTAGATACGTTTATTGTGAGACCATTATTAGTACCAGCAATTACAGTTGTATTAGGACGTTTCGCTTTTTGGCCAGGAAAACTTTGGAAAGAAGAAAAGCAATTACAAAAAGAAGATACTTTATAAAAGAAGGTTGCCGATAAAGTCAGTAAAACTGATTTTTAGGCCACCTTCTTTTTTGTTGGTCTGATATAGAATGATCTTTTTGAATATGCAACGAAAAAAATAGATGAAATGTATGATGAAGTTTTAAGTGCATTAAAATTTTTCTTATCAGACATAATAATTCATAAGAAATTCCAATTGAGTGAGGAATTTCTAAAATTATGTATTGTTATAGGATGATTAAAATGTGGGACACGATTGTTTTGTATGTACCTGAGTGGAAAGTTTTTATACAAGCCTTTATCGTACTTTTCATTCCATATATAATTTCAAGATTTTTTAGTTGGATTCGCACATTAGAAAAAGAATAATATAACGAACTATACGGGGCATTTAAGTGAGAATAAATATTGATATGTAAAGAAGAGTAGTATAGGAAGTTTTTTTGAGAAAGAGTGATGAAGGTGAAAGCGCAGGATTCAATAGTTAATCAAAGCCAAGAACAAGACAATACATATGAGAATAACACGACCAAAGTTTCTGAAGACTATTTTACAGGTGATTTCAACTTAGATTTAGAGGTTATAAAAAAAGAAGCTCTTGATAATTCGGACGTGTATTGTCGAGAGTTTAATATCGGCGGGACTAACATCCAGGCAGTTCTTGTTTTTGTAGAAGGGCTGTCAGATAAAGATCTTATTGATACGCACATTTTGAAATCATTAATGTGTAATTTTTTTGATGAGTATAAAGATGATTCATCTTATAAGGAAGAAAGAGTTTCAAAAGAGTTTATTAAAAACCGAGTTCTTCCTATTAGTGGAGTGGAAGAGGTGCAATCTGTCCAAAAAATGATGTCAAAAGTGTTGAATGGTTCAACGGCATTATTAATTGATGGATTATCAGATGTTTTCATACTTAATACAAAAAAAGGAAAAACACGTAATGTTGAAGAGCCAGTATCAGAAGGATCGGTCAGAGGTCCACGGGTAGGTTTCACAGAAGTTTTGTCGGACAATACTGCTTTGTTGCGCTTACACGGTGAAAATGAAGGATTATCATTAGTGAAATTTCATGTAGGAGAACGGGCTAAGAAAGAGTTGGTTGTTGCCTTTATGAAAGAGATTGCTGATTCGGAATTAGTAGAAGAAGTTAAGAAGAGAATTCAGAAAATTAATATTGATAACGTGCCAGAGTCAGGTTATGTAGAACAACTAATTGAAGACAATTATCTTAGTCCTTTTCCGCAAGTACAGAGTACGGAACGCCCTGATAAAGTTATCGCTGCATTAATGGAAGGAAGGGTTGCAATTCTATTGGATGGAACACCTTTTGTATTAATTGTTCCGGTTACATTTAGTATGATGATGCAATCACCCGAAGATTATTATGAACGTTGGATACCAGGTACGCTGATTCGGCTATTGCGCTTTGGAACAGCTATTATTTCTCTATTTGCTCCCGCTCTGTACATTTCATTTATTTCATTCCATCCTGGATTGATTCCAACTAAGTTAGCCATTTCAATTATAGGAGGGCGAGAAGGCGTCCCGTTTCCTGCAATTATAGAAGGATTATTTATGGAAATTGCAATTGAAATTTTACGAGAAGCAGGGCTACGACTACCTAAGCCTATTGGTTCAGCGATGGGAATTGTAGGAGGATTAATCATTGGGCAATCAGCTGTATCAGCTGGAATTGTGAGTCCAATAATGGTAATTGTTGTGGCGGCCACAGCTATTTCTTCTTTTGCACTTTCTCATTATAGTACAGCAATTCCATTACGTATTCTTCGCTTTGTAGCTATGTTTTTCGCTGCGATATTTGGGTTATATGGAGTTATTTTATTTTTCCTCTTTATATGCAGTCATATTGCAAGGCTTAAAAGTTTTGGTGTCCCTTATGCTAGCCCAGCTGTCTTATATCAATTTACTGATTGGAAGGATTTTATTGTTCGTATGCCAATTCAGATGATGAAGCGGCGTCCGAAAATGTTGAATTTAAAAGACTATGTACGGAAAGGAAGTGAAGAGGAATGATTACGAACTCAAAGGATAAAATTCCTACTTCACAAGCAGCTGTTATTCTTATCAATTATATACTTGCTATCGGAATTCTCACTTTACCTAGAACCGCGGCTGAGAAAGTGAATACACCTGATGTTTGGATAACTGTTATTTTAGGTGGATTAATTGCGATGGTTGCGGGTGTAATTATCGTGAAGTTAAGTCAACAATTTCCTGAAAAAACATTTTATCAATATAGCCAAGAACTTGTAGGGAAATGGCTTGGGGTGTTAATTAGTTTATTGATTATCAGTTACTTTTTTACACTTTCGTCATTTGAACTTAGAACGTTGGAAGGTATAACAAGTTTCTTTCTACTAGAAGGTACGCCTGACTGGGCTATTATTATGCCATTCATGTGGATAAGTCTATATTTAAATTTAGGCGGAATAAATGCGATAGCACGTTTATTTGAAATTATTTTTCCAATTACAGTTTTCATTTTCTTAGTGACATCTTTTATGAGTATTGGAATATTTGAACTCAATAATCTTCGTCCTGTATTAGGACTTGGGATTGTTCCGGCATTAAAAGGACTAAAAACAACAACTATGGCATATTCGGGTGCAGAAATTATGTTGTTACTTTTAGCCTTTATGAAGAAACCATCTCAAGCTGTAAGGGTTGTTATAATTGGCACTATGATTCCGTTACTTTTTTATGTCATTACAGTTGTAATGGTTATTGGTGCGTTTTCTATCGATGGGGTATTGATGAGAACATGGCCTACAATAGATCTTATGAGAAGTTTTGAAATTCAAGGTTTAATTTTTGAACGGTTCGAATCTTTGCTATTAGTGATATGGATTATGCAAATCTTTGCAACATATACAATCTGTTATTATGCAGCTGCTTTAGGGTTATCACAGCTCTTTAATAAAAATATTCATTCCTTTTTGTATGGATTACTCCCAGTAATATATATCGTTGCCGCAATTCCGAAAAACATAAATGAGGTATTTGAATTTGGAAATTTGATTAGCAACGCAGCGATAATATTATTTGGTATTCTTCCGATTCTTCTCCTAATGATTTCGAAGGGGAGGAAAAAAAAGCATGAACCAAAATGTTAAAGGTAGAAAAATTATTATAAGAATAACGTCAATAGTTTTTCTCTTATTACTTACAGGATGCTGGAGTAGTCATGAAATTGAGGAGTTAGGTTTCGCTGTAGGTATAGCAATAGATAAAGAAAAAGAAACAAAGATTGAGAAAGAAATTGAAGAAAAGGGCGGCGGATATAAAAAGAAGAATTTGATAACAACCACCTATCAATTTGTTAAAGCACAATCATCATCAGACGGAGGAAAAGGTGGAGTATCGCAACAAAAAGCTTATATGAATGTTGCAGAAACAGGAGATTCTCTTCATCAATCAATACGTGAAGTTGCATTGAGAAGGCAAAGGCCTATCATTTTTCATCATACGAAAGTAATAGTTGTAAGTGAAAGTATCGCCCGAACATATAATTTAACGCAGTTATTGGACATCTACGTTCGTGATAATGAGATGAGACCTAGTTGCTTTATTATGGTTAGTAAAGGGCTAGCTAGTGATGCGTTAAAATCAAAAGAACCTGGGGAAATTCCAGCATTTCGCTTGATTGATATCGAGGATAATCAATATAGATCCTCACGAATTTTACCGCCGATGCCACTTGCAAAACTACCAGGAAAGGTGAAATCTGGGGCGAGTTTTCTTTTGCCAAATGTGATTTCTATAAACGGAGAAGTGAAATATGTAGGTGCTGCTGTCATTAAAGGGGGTACAAAAAAACTTCGTGGCTTTTTAAACGAGAATGAATTGGAAGGGTTAATGTGGATAACTGGAAAAGGGAAAAGTGGGTTGGTGAAAAGTTATGATAAAAAAACGAAAAAATTGGTTATGTATGAAGTGAAATCTATGAAAAGTAAAATTACGCCCCATGTTAAAGGGGATAAAATCTCATTCGATGTCAATGTGCAGTCTGTGGGCCGGTTATCCGAAAACTGGTCTGAGTCAGAGGAAGCTTTTAAAAATACATTTCTCAAAAGGGCGGAGCAATCTGCCCAACAAGAAGTGAAGCGATTAGTGAAACATACATTACAAAAAATTCAAAAGGAATATAAAACTGATGTTGCTGGCTTTAATACTAGTTTGAAAATCGAGTATCCAAAAGTATGGAAGAAAGTTGAAAAGGATTGGGATAAAGTGTTTAGTAAGACGCCAATTAAATATAATGTGAAATTAACAATTGAAGATTATGGTACAGAAGGCGCTTAATGAATGAGCAACATGAAATATAAAAAAGCTCTAAATCGTGGACTTTTATTAATGTTCACGATTTAGAGCTTTTATGTTATGCAGGTCTAATTGTATTAAATCGATTAATAAATATTAAACATTTTATTTTAATGTTCTCTTAAAAATGTTGAAATACAAAATAGTGATATAACTGGTATGAAAATAAATAATATTCCTGTAGAGGAACTACTTGAATTATATAATCGGGTGAATAGTTAAATTCAAGTCGCTTGGATTTTTGCATAGAGTGTTGAGGTTGAAAAGTTATTATTATACCGAAATAATTGTATGAAAATGACACAATTAAATGAGGTCAGGAAGGATTTTTACATAACATATTAGAATATCTATATGATTATTTGAATGGAGGGGAGAAAGATGGAGATTAATGTAAGAGCAGTAGAAGTACAAGATGCTAGGGCAATTCATCGTATATGTATTCAAGATGAAGTTTTACCTTATATGGTTTTCTTACCTAGTATGCGTGTAGACGCGATGGAGAATAGAATTCGAAATTTAGCACCCAATCAATTTGAATTTGTTGCAGAATTTGATGGAGAAGTTGTTGGATTTATCGGTTTAACCCAAAGTCCAGGACGTAGATCTCACTCGGGAGATTTATTCATTGGAGTAGATAGCGAATATCACAATAAAGGAATTGGAAAAGCGTTACTTACAAAAATGCTTGATCTTGCTGACAATTGGTTAATGTTAGAGCGAGTAGAACTTGGTGTATTAGAAACGAATCCCGGAGCGAAAGCTTTATATGAGAAATTCGGATTTGTAGAAGAAGGTGTAAAGGTAGGTAATTTGAAGGCTCATGGAAAGTTTATTAATGAAATCATGATGAGTCGTTTTAGACCAAGTGGTTTTATTGTACATAATATATAGAGATATGAAATGAACGGAAATATTGATTTAATATGAGAAAAAGTATGGCGAAATTACGTCATGCTTTTTTTATATTAAAAGGTAGGAGCAATTTTTTATCCAATGGAATGTTTAGTAGGTGAAACATTAGGAATCATCTTGATCCGGAAAGCATATGACTTAATAGAATCTATTTCTATGTGCAAGGGGAATGAACAAAATGGACATAAACATCGTATTAAAGGTGTAGATCAACCTGCGCCAAAGTATGAGATAGAGAAATGTATATGTGAAAATTTCAAAAACCTTGAAAAAATCATCGCATAAGTATATTTAAATTTTATGTATTTTCATACATAGTATAATTGAGCATTCAAGGAACAAGGAGTGATTGTAATGTCGACAGACCAACCTATTCCTGGACATTTTATTATGGACCCATAGCGGGCTATGCTGTTGCCACCGGAATTGAAAGCAGCTCCATCTGAATCATTAACAGAACAATTATTTATTGAAAGATCTATAACTGAAAATAGATTTTGGTTACGTATTATGAAAGAGCATGCATTGTTTCTTGGTGAGGGGTTTAATCGTAACGATAAAAATTTAATTCAGCAGGTGGAACAATCTCCGCAATAATAAATAAACAAGAAAAGCATGACAAACTAATGTCATGCTTTTCTTGTTTATAAATTGTGATTTGATTGTTTCGGGTGTAATAAAAATAGTGCTAATCCAATGAAAATAAGTAGAATTCCTAGTCCTTGTTGTAAAGAAATTGTTTCATCTAAAATGAAGTAGGCTAGAATACAAGTTCCAATTGTTTCTCCCAAAATACTCATCGAGATAACCGTAGCACTCATCCATTTTAATAACCAATTGAAAATTGTTTGTCCTAAAATCGTTGCAATGAATGCCAGACCTATAAAGGACCACCATGTTTGTGCAGTGTAATTGAAGAAATATGACTGCTGTGTGTAAGCAAATATACCGAGAAAGAGTGAACTACTGCCATAACTAATTACCGAGTACGGTATTAGGGATAGGTCTTTACGAACATGTTGACTAATGAAAAAGTAAGCTGTTATGACGCCAGCAGCAATAAAAGCTAAAATATCGCCGTATAAAGCCTCGCCACTAATTTGAAAATCTTGCCACCCAATCACGATACTTCCTGAAATTGCAATAAGGCAGCCTATAATCGCACCTTTCGTAAACCGTTCCTTAAATAAAAAATAACCACCGACCATTGAAAATAAAGGTTGCAACGTTACGATAACTGTAGAACTTGCTACAGAAGTATACTGTAATGATTCAAACCATAGGACATAATGAGCTGCTAGAAATAATCCAGATAAGAGTCCAAATCCCCATTGCTTTTTTGATAATGAGCGAAGTTCGCTTCGATTGTTTGTATTAAATATTAGAAACGGTAAAAGAATTACCGTAGCAAACAATAATCGATAAAAAGCAGTGATTGCTGCAGGGGCATCTGCTATTTTTACGAAGATTGCTGAAGTAGATAAGGCGAACACACCGAAAAATAAGATGAAATATGAAAGAATAGGTGATTTCAAAGTTTGTCCCTCCGTTTGGTTGTTTATTATAATGAACTGTATATAATATAATGTACAAAAGTTAGTATATAAGCCTAAGATGAAATAAGGAAGGATTAATTGTCACTGTTTAGTATGTCAGCACAAAAGGAACGAAAGATGTATTATGATGGACGAAAGGAAGGTGTAACAATGATTCATTATCGACTAGGTCAAACTGTTTTAAGTTATCGTAAGAAAAATAATATGACAATTCGTGAATTTGCTGATTATGCAGGAATTAGTACTTCACTTATTAGTCAAATTGAAAGAGGACATGCCAATCCTTCTTTAAATGTATTGGAATTAATAGCGAAAGCATTAAATGTACCGCTATTTACTCTTTTTATTAATGATATTGATACAGACTCGCTTATTTCTAAGAAGAAAGATCGGAAAAAAGTATATCGAGAAAATAATGATCATATTGTTTACGATGTATTAACACCAGATTTTATGAAAGCTCGTATTGAAATGCTAATGATGGATTTAAATGGACGTGCAAATACAACAGAAAGTCATTATTCTCACGAAGATAAAGAAGAAATTGCTGTTGTAATGAAAGGGGAAGTGTATGTGGAATTGGAAGGGAATGAATATTTTTTAGAAAAAGGAGATGTTGTGCGTATTCCACCGAACGTGAAACATAGATTTTTGAATAAGAGTGAGGAAATGAACCACATCTTATTTGTATTAACACCTTCTTTAAGCTAAGGAAGTAGCTTAAGGATACATACTAAGTGAAAGTATCAATTACGTAAAGATTCGCGTGTATAATAAAACAGCTTTCTATAAATGCATACACATTTGATTTTCACTTTGTATGTTTAAGAAGATGAGAGATTTGACAAAAGAAAAAAACAAAAATAAGATAGAGATTCTAAATTTAAATTAAGAGTAAATGGCACAAATTCATAAGCTTTAGTAACATATTAATAGAAATACGAAATTCTTCTGTAAAAAAATTATTCTTTACGTGAGAGGATGTAGAATATGTTCGTTTCTGTTACAAGAATGCGTTTAAAAGGCATCAGAATGTTACCTAATTTTTTCGTATATACAACGAGAGCATTTTTACAATCTAAGAATGCAAATGGATTAATACATTCTTCATCTCAAAAAGAAAGATGGCATACATATTGGACGTTAACGGTTTGGGAGAATAAAGAGTATATGAAAGCGTACCGTAACAATGGTAATCATTTAAAGGCAATGAAAGTTGCAAGGGATATAGCTAGTGAATTAGAATATACGAATTGGGAACATGATACGATTCCTAAATGGGATAATTGTAAGGAAGTATTGCATAGTAAGTATGGTAGAGAATTAATATGATTTGTAAGAAGGGACTTAGTTTAAGTCTCTTTTTTTGTTAGTAGTATATTGTTTTTTTAAATATGTAAGATTTTACATTAGTATGAGACTTTTACTTATTATGTAAGTAGGCTATACTAAAATACATATATTTTAAAATTGGAGCGAATAAAGACGACATGGAATTAGTAAAGTTAGAAAAAGTAATTGAATTGAAAAAAGAAGAATTATTGAATCTAGTCTCAAATTATGGACTTCAACATGAAAAAGTAATAGCACTTAGCCAAGAAATAGACAAATTGATAAATTGGTTTATGTTTATAAAATAGAGAGAACTATGACATGATTTGAAAATGTTATAGTTCTTTTTTATTTGGTAATTTGGAAATATATTCGATATACTAGTAATTAACGTAATATTCTGTTTAACAGGAGGGAGATACATGATATTACATACACATATTTCAGGCGAAGGGGAACCAATTGTATTTTTACATTCTGGTGGTATGACAGGTTTAGTAGAATTCGAAGAGCAGGTAGAATTTTTTCGCGAAAAAAATCATCAAGTAATTCGTCCTGACTTAAGAGGACATGGGAAATCTGGGGGGACATTAGATAATTATTTTCTCCGCTCTGCTAAGGATTTAAATGATACGCTAGTGTATTTGCGAATAAATAGATGTCATGTGGCAGGTGTTTCACTTTGGGGATTAGTCGCTTTATTATTTGCAAAAAAATATCCAGATAAAGTGAGTACATTAACTATTTCAGGTATCTTTCCGGTTAAGCGAGATAATTGGGAAGAGTCTCAGGAGTACGAGGCAAAGTGCCATCAACAGCTGATGGAAAATGAAGAAGTTGTAACTTATATGAATCAAATTCATGTAAAAAGTGACTGGAAAGGGTTACTTGAATCGTGGCAAGTTAAGGAGTGGTACCCATTTCATGAAACAAGTGATGTAGCTAACCTTAAAGTACCTACACTGTGTATTGTTGGAGGAGATTCAGAAGATGAAGTTACAGCTGCTACAACCTTTAAACAATTAAACAATAATATACATATTGCTGTTATTCCGTTTGCAGGTCATTTAGTGCATAACGATCAACCTAAAATGTATTCATATATAGTGTCTAATTTCTTACAGAATGATCAAGCTGCTAGTCGAGTATGATGATTTTTGGTTATAATAATAAAGGAATTATTAATTGTATCGGTTAGGAGCGCAGCAAATATGAAAACAGTCGTTGTCATCGGTGGAGGTATTACCGGACTTTCTACTATGTTTTATTTAGAAAAATTAAAGAAGGATTATAATATAGATTTAAATTTAATCCTGATAGAGAAAGAAGAGTATTTAGGTGGGAAGATCCACAGTGTGGAAGAAAAGGATTTCATTATGGAATCAGGAGCAGATTCAATCGTAGCTCGTAATGAACATGTTTTGCCGCTTGTAAAAGATTTAAATTTAGAAGATGAAATGGTATATAACGAAACAGGTATTTCTTACATATACACTGATAACATATTACATCCAATTCCTTCTGACACTATATTTGGGATTCCTATGAGTGTTGAATCATTATTTAGCAGTACACTAGTCTCAACGAAAGGGAAAATTGTTGCTTTAAAAGATTTTATAACGAAAAATAAAGAGTTTACAAAGGATACATCACTTGCTGTATTTTTGGAAAGCTTCTTAGGAAAAGAATTAGTTGAAAAACAAATCGCTCCTGTACTTTCAGGTGTATATTCTGGTAAATTAAATGAACTTACTATGGCATCTACATTGCCATATTTACTGGATTATAAAAATAAATATGGAAGTATTATTAAAGGTTTTGAAGAGAATAAAAAGCAATTTCAGTCAGCAGGAAATAAGAAATTTGTATCATTTAAAAGTGGACTTTCTGCGATTATTAATCGCTTAGGAGAGGTATTGACTGAAACTGAAATAAAAAAAGGTATTGTAACGACAGCTGTAAGTAAAAAAGATGATCGATATGAGATATCTTTTGAGAATTATGAGGCAATACAAGCGGATTATGTCGTTTTAGCAGCTCCGCATAATATCGCACAAACTTTAGTACAGTCTAATGAGTTAAATGAGCAATTTAATAAGTTTAAAAACTCGTCTCTTATAAGTATTTACTTAGGATTTGAAATACTAGATGAACAACTACCGGCTGACGGCACAGGATTTATCGTAACGGAAAATAGTGATTTACATTGTGATGCTTGTACATGGACGAGCAGGAAGTGGAAACACACATCTAGTAAACAAAAGCTGTTAGTAAGAATGTTTTATAAGAGCGCAAATCCAGTATATGAAACGATTAAAAATTATAGTGAAGAAGAATTAGTACGAGTTGCTTTATATGATATTGAAAAGAGCCTCGGAATTAAAGGTGAACCGGAAGTAATTGAAGTTACAAATTGGAAAGATTTAATGCCGAAATATCATTTAGAACATAATCAAGCTGTTCAATCATTACAAGAAAAATTGGCCTCGCTTTATCCTAATGTATACTTAGCTGGTGCTTCATATTACGGTGTAGGAATTGGTGCTTGTATTGGAAACGGAAAGAATACTGCCGATGAAATAATTGCTACATTGCATGGACAGTCAAAATAATAATGTTGAATACATATGTAAATAAAATGTCCCTCCAGTAAAATGGAGGGACGTTTTATTTGTATTTATTTCACATTAATTGAAACACTTTTATGTGTTTCTTTATTCTCATTAATTGTTAATGTAATTTTGCCAGATTCTTTAAAGGAATACGGTGAGAGCCGATAAAGTTCTTTAATACTATGTTTTTCTTTTAATTTATTTGTAGGAATTAATGTTATATTAGGCTTCCATGTTTCCTGTTTGCCTGAAGGATAGTCTATAATTATTTCTGGATTTTTTAAATGCATTGCTTCCCAAGAGACAAAATACAGTTCGATTTCTGCATCTTTTTTTAGTAATTCTTCTGAGAAATAACCGAATTCGCCAACATTACCGAAAACAGTGTAATTTTGATTTTGTAATTTTATATCTAAATAACTAGGTTGATATGTTACTGCGTGATAAATCCCATATGAAATAGAGAGTGTGGCAGCAATTAAAATACCAATTGAAAATGTCTTAAAGCTATTTCCTTTAAAATTTGTCATCATAAATGAGTTTGGTGTGAATTTTTTTGCGAATAAAAAAATGAGTAAAATGAGCAAGAGGGATAAGCCGATGAAAATATACATAGGAATTTTACACCTCCATAAGAAAAAATCTTATTTTCTATATTTTAACATGAATGTATGAATTAGGTTGTCGCTTTAGAAGGGAAAAGTGGATATGGTATCGAAATTATAAAATAGCTTAGTACGAGCGGAGTGATAGAAATGAAAAGAATAAAACATATTTTTAAGTGAAGATGAGAAAAGAGTAACAGGAGGGGTTGTAATTGATACGTACTCTTGAAGCGACACAAAAATTATTTAACGATTGGGCCAAAACTTACGATGAAAATTTACAAGAAGCAACAGGTCCTTTGTATGGCTAGAATCATAGTTTAATTGAAGCGAAGGAAATGATTCAGCTAAATAAGAGGAAAAAGATTATTGATATTGGAATAGGGACAGGCACATTTGCTTCATTAGTGAGCAGTGATAATAATGAGAATGTAGTAGGAGTAGATGTGTCTGGAGGAAGGGATGTTAGAAAAATGAAAAGTGAAATATCCCAAATAGCAATTAAATCTAGGTTCATTTACTAATACAAATCAAGAAAATGAAGCGTTTGATTTAGTTATTTCAAGTTTCTGTTTCCATGAGGTGCTACCTTCAAAAAGGAAGCAAGCTTGTGAAGAGGCGTATAGAATTTTGAAGAATGAGGGAAAGTTTCTTCTCTTAGATATTATGTTCGCATCTCAGTTTGCATTAAATGAAGCGAGAGAACGAATTGGGAAGAAATGTGATAACGCAGAAGCATATCCTTTCGTTAATGAGTTAGATACTCTTCTAAGAGAAACAGGGTTTTCAAGTGTAAACTGGAGACAAACAGCTCCATGTCATTGGGCGTTAGTTGCATATAAATAGAAAATGAGGAAAAGAGTCGCTAGAAATGTTTGATTTGTGGGACATTGAGGACTTTCCTAATTATAAATACTTTTTCTGCTATAATAAATTAGTAGAGAGAAAGGAGTGATCCTATGGTTATGGCATTTCCTATATTAGAAACGGAACGCTTGCGCTTAGTTGAAATAGAACAATCTTATTGTCAAAAAATATATGAAATATTCTCATTGGATGAGGTAACGTGTTATTACGGTATGAATTCTTTTACTGAGTTTGGACAAGCTTCACGTATGATTGAATCTTTTTCGAAAAATTACTTTGAGAAAAAGGCAATGCGTTGGGGGATTGTATTAAAAGACACAAATACTTTAGTAGGAACAATTGGATTAAATAATTTACAACTTTGGAGTAAACGCTCAGAGATTGGATATGATTTGCATCCTCGTTATTGGGGGAATGGTTATGCTTCTGAAGCTGCTCGAGAAATTATTACTTATGGATTTCGAGATTTAGGTTTATTTAGAATTGGAGCTATTACATATCCTGAAAATATAACTTCGTGTAATATGTTATCTAAATTAGGTTTTCAACAAGAAGGGCTGTTACGTGGATACATTCATCAAGGAAATAAACAACACGATGCATTAATGTATTCTATTGTACGAACAGATGTAGAGGATATTCATTATTAATAAGAAGCCCCTCTTATTTTAAATAAGAGGGGCTTATAAAAATCAACCTATTTTAGGTAATAAACGTTCTCCGCTTTTCATACTACTTTTACATAAAGGGCATTTAGGCTCTTCTTCAAATGAAAAGTTCTTTCTCATCCATCCTAAACAATCCTCTGATTCACATTCCCAAACAGGGGTTTGTTCTGGTGGTACTTCTGCTACATCGTTCTTTCGATTGCGATACATGTAACCACTCCTTTTATGTAAAAATTTTTAGTTATATATTAAAAAGGTTGTTAACCGAGCTGGTAACAACCTTTTTATTGTTTGAATTATAGCTTTACAACGTTTTTAGCTTGAGGTCCACGGTTACCGTCTTCAACTTCGAAGCTAACTTCTTGACCTTCGTCAAGAGATTTGAAGCCGTCGCCAGTGATAGCTGAGAAGTGAACGAATACGTCGCTACCGTCTGCAACTTCGATGAAACCGAAACCTTTTTCGCTGTTAAACCATTTTACTTTACCTGTTAATGTCATGGTAATGCCTCCTAAAATTTAAAAAGATTACAATATGATCGGCCTTATTCGATTGAAAATAAAAGTTCACATATTATCAAAAATCCATAAGGAGTACAAAACATTCCTGATTGATACTTGATAATATGCAAAGAAAATATAGTGTTAAATTGACCTTAATTACTATCTTACAACAAATGGTGGGAAATAGCAAGTGCTGGTAATACCAATAAGTAATATGAGGAGAAATTGGTAAAAGGCACAAAGACATCTCTTTTATTTATATATTATTCCAAATCTGGATTTATTCTAAACCAAGATCATTTATATTAAAAAATAAGTTTAAAGGAAAGGCTATATATATTTTAAGAATACTGGTGAGTACAATAATTAGGAGGGGGATAGAATATTGCAAAATAAACAATTTAAAATAATTGAAGCAGCAAAAAAAGGAAGAAGAAAAGTTCATCCTTTTTTCGCTGTTATACTTGCAATTGTATTTTTAACTTTAGGTGAATTTTTCATATTATTTATGCTGTTTTTACCGAAAGCAGAAACGATATTTATAAAAGCGATTTATAGTAATATTGAGATGATATTAACGTTTGGTGGGGCTATATTTTTTGTGTTTTTATGGATTAGATTTGTAGAGAAAAGGTCATTTTCATCCATTGGTTTTTGGAGAAATCAATGGATGAGAAGATATTTGAGAGGTGCGTTAATAGGATTTGTCTTTATCTCAATACCAGTAATTGTACTCATATTAACAGGGAATGTAAAACTCCAAATGCAACATATTACGCTAACCACCATATTTGGTATTGTGGGATCTTTAGTTGCCTTTTTAATACAAGGCGCAACGGAAGAAATTGTTGTACGAGGTTGGTTATTTCCAGTTCTTTCTGTTAGAAGTCGTATGTGGATTGGGATTACCGTGACGTCCTTTTTATTTGGTTTTCTTCATTTACTTAATCCAGGCATTACAATACTTTCAATTTCGAATATAATATTAGTTGGTGTATTTGCAGCTTTTTACGTTTTAAAAGACAGTAGTCTTTGGGGGATATGCGCGTGGCATTCAATTTGGAATTGGGCGCAATATAACGTCTATGGTTTTGCAGTTAGTGGCATGACGATATATTCAACGCCTCTTTTCAAACCTGTAACAAATGGATCGGAAATCCTTCATGGAGGCTCATTTGGAATTGAAGGTAGTATCATTACAACAATAATGCTTTCTATCGCTTCAATCGTTTTATGGAAACAGTTATGGGGGAGAAAAGCGAAGCAACGAGATATTAGTTAATGAAAGTGGGAGAAACAATGGGGATTATAGCGTTTGAAGGAGCGAGCGCTGTTGGGAAAAGTACAACATGTCGTGAACTAGAAAAAAATTATGGAGCATTCATTATACCTGAAGTGAATTTTTTATTTGAAAGACCAAAAAATGAACATAGAACATGGTATTTTGAAAAGCAAGTAGAGCGCTGGAATATAGCAGTGCAGAAGTCGAAGCAACATGAATTAGTAATACTTGATGGGGATATATATCAGCCACTTAGTTATAATTGGTGTTTTCATTTTGATATATTTAATCAGCCATTATCCTTAATAGAAAACTTTTATAAAGAAAAGATGATAAATAGGGAAATTGGTTTTCCTGATCAATATTTTTATTTCTACACGGGTGATGAAGAGCTTAGAAAACGGAAAGAATCTGATCAAACGAAAAAAAGAAGAAACTTTGAAAAACATATACATATATCTAAAGCATTTCAGCGGTATTATGAAAATTTAAATAACGTTGCAGAAGGCTACTGCAAGTTAATCGAAGCGCAAAGTATAAGAAACAATGAATTGGAAATTATGAAAAGTGTAAAGGGATTGAACATTCATGAAGAAAGACGTTTTGATGTTTCGAGACTAGATGCTATTACGAAGTGGTTAAAAGAGAATCGTGCGTAATAAAAAACAATGACTGTCATATATGGCACTCGTTGTTTTTTATTTTTTAGCATTATAAGTACAAGGGAAAATTGAATGTAGAGAAGAATTTTTATCATTTAACAGAATAATCTTTAAATTTGACGAAAAAAGAAATACAATATAAGGAAATATATATAATAAGATAGGAGATGGAATTATATCTTATAAGTTAGGATGTTCTCTTTTGAAAGGAAATTTAAGAAGTAAGAACTGAGATATCGAGGAGGAAACATGCAAGATGAAAACACTATTTAAAATATTAGGGATTATTGCTGGGATGGTAGTAATTGGAGTAGGTTTAACGTATGGAATATTGTATTATTTAAATCATAGTAAACCAACTGTGAAAAAGACATCAACAGCTGCTCCAGCAGTAGAAGTGTTAGCTGATAGTAATGTGAAAGCGGAAGATGCAAAGCTTTTAGAGAATGGTAACTATTCATTACCGAATAGTGGTTTTAATAAAAATTTTAAATGGACTGATGAGAAAATACAGACTGCATTACATGAAATGGCACACCAAAAAGCGAAAGCAGATCAAAAATGGGGATATATCTTTATTACACAAGAGCGTATTGAAAGTTTAATTGAAATTGTAAATAGCAATGATCTTGTGCAAAAAAGTACATATGTAGATATTTTAGAACGATGGAAACAAGGAAAGTATGAAAAGGTTGATGTTGATCACAATAAAATTTGGAAGATGCAAAGTGGGAATTTAGGCGAAGGAAAAGGAGTAATGTCACAAGCGGAGCAAAAAGAATTAATTAATCAAGTGTTTATGCAAAAAGGTACATATTCAGGTAGTACATTAATTGCAGGTGGGGGACAAACTAATAAATAATGTACATATTTATTTTGAAACACCTTTGTTGGTATAAATGCAAAGGTGTTTTTTATTGATACAAGAAATAAAAAAGAGATTATTCTATTAGGTTGTTGTGTAGCGGCTACATAGGGGAATCTCTTTCGTTCGTTTAGTTTTGTAATAAATGTAATGTTATTTTTTTGCTCAATAAATTCACGGGTAGCAGTGCGCATATAGTTATCTTTTCTATAAATAAGTTATATATATATTGTTGGAGTGAGATTTTCAATATGTATAGCTTAAATGTGTTCGTTTTGTAAAATGTCTATATTTGTTTTGAAGTTTTGAAAAAGGAATGTAATTAGAATGACTAAAGTATATGAAGTACGCTCTCTAAATATAGGATTGCCAAAAGAGGTATGTATGGTAGGGGAATTTATTCAAACAGGGGTAAATAAAAAGCAAGTAAAGGAACCTGTTTTTATCATTTTTAAAGCTTAAAGGAACAAAAAAATAAATAAATTTTTTTTATAAATGGTGCATTTCTATTAGTAAAAACTAGTTAGAAAGCACTATTTTTATATAATAAACTTATTAATATTCAACAATCTTAATATTGATTTATTCGACTTAAGTTTAAATAGTCAAAACATAAAATTAATTAGATAATTTTTTTATGTTTTATGATACTATATTGAATTATAAAGACTATTATTTTTTGGGTAGATCTTATAAGCTTATATAATTTAATGGAATCGACGTATGGAGGTACAACATGGGTAATGTTGAAAAAATTGCAAATATTCTATCAGAAGAACCGAACAGAGAGCAGTTATTTCCTTTATTTGAAGAAGTGTTTGGGATTACAAGTCAAACATTACATGATTTTTCAGGGAAAGGATATTGGGATTGTACATTTAAAGCATTCTCATTTTTACAAGATGATAATGCGATTGCAAATGTTGCGGCATTTTCACTTCCGTTACTAATTAATGGTAAAAAAATAAATGCAGCGGGTATTCAATCAGTAATGACACATCCGGATTTTCGTAGACAAGGGCTAATGACACAATTGCTTAATAAGATGATAGAAGAAATTGATAAGCAATTTGAATGTGCTTTCTTGTTTACTGAAACCCCTGAACTATATAAATCATTTGGATTTCAAATTGTGCAGGAATATCTGATGACTATACCGTATGATAATAAGAATAATAAAGATTCTATACTTAGAAAGTTAGATTTTTATAATGAAGAGGATAGAAATTTAATAAATGAAATCATTGAAAATTGTCAAAGGCTTTCTAATATGTTTTCGACACTAAATTATCAACCCTCGTTTTATTTGAAAATGTATGACTTAAAATGGAATGAGAAACTGTATTATTCTAAGAAACTAGATGCGATGATCGTTTATGAAGTAGAAGATGAAAAGCTAAAGTTATATGGAGTATTTGCTCCAGTACTTCCGATTTTAGATGAATTATGTGAGGAAATCTCTGAATCATTTACAGAGATTGAATTTTATTTTTGCCCAGATCAATTAGGGATTGATGATGTACAATATACAGAATTACAGTCTAGTAAGTATTTGATGGTTCGAAGTAATAAAGAATTAGATTTTAAAGGATATAAATTCCCAGTTTTAACGGAGTTTTAAATATTTATATAGATGCTTTTGATGGAGGATAAAGGTAATAATCCTATTAAAATAAGTTTTTACACGTGAAACCCATCTAAAAATAATGATTCGCGATTGAATTTTACAATTGAACAAATATAAATAAAAAACCGCATTCTTTCTATTAAGAATGTGGTTTTTGTATTTACGTAAGATAAAGCACATTTATTGACCGGAAAGTCATAAATGCTTATCATTTAATAATGTTAAATATTAATTTGCATAATATAATAGGACTAATGAAGAAATTACAGACTATATCGCTTAAATAAGGAGGAATATGAATTATTCAATGGTAATTTCATGAGAAAAGGAGATTATGTATGAAATCATTTCGCAAGTTATTACAGTATTTAAGACCATACATGTTCTTCGCCATTATTGGACCACTATTTATGGTACTGGAGGTTGCGATGGACTTAATTCAACCGACTATTATGCAGCACATTATTGATGTTGGAATTGCAAACCGGGATTTGAATTATGTAATAAAAATGGGGCTTCTTATGATAGGGGCAGCAGCAATCGGTTTAGTTGGAGGACTTGGTTGTATGATGTATTCTACAAGAGCTGCTGTTAATTTCGCTACAGACATACGAAAAGATGTGTTTGCGAAAATAGAAACATTTTCTAGCAAAAATCGTGATTCATTTGGAACAGGTAAATTATTAACAATCGTGACAAATGATATTACATCTATTCAATCGGCAATGACGATGACGTTACGTGTACTTGTCCGTGGACCGTTATTATTTATTGGAAGTATCATTATAGTCTTTGTAACAGCGAGAGACCTATTTCCAATTTTACTTGTTGTGGTACCCGTATTATTAGTTGCAATTGTATTGATTGCAGGTCAAGCGAGCGGTTCATTTAAACGAGTACAAGAAGCATTAGATAAAGTAAACACAAAGCTACAAGAAAATTTATCAGGTGTACGTGTTATAAAAGCATATGTAAGACAAAAATATGAAATCTCACAGTTTGAGAAAGTTAATACAAGTTTAACTGAAATAAATATTCGTGCTATACAAATTATTTCATTGATGATGCCAATTATTATGCTAGTTGTAAATAGCGGGATTGTAGCAACTTTATGGATTGGTGGCGAGAAAGTTTTTAACGGTACACTCCAAGTAGGGGCCATTTTAGCTTTTATTAACTATTTAAATATCATTTTAATGTCACTTATGTCTATTAGTATGGTATTTATTCAAATTGCCCGTGCTTTTCCATCAGCTGATCGTGTACAACAAGTCTTACATACTGAAATTGATATTACAACTGAAGGCGACGTATATGAACCAAAACAAGTGGATGGTAATGTAGAGTTTAAAAATGTTAGCTACAGTTATACGAAAAATAATGAATATGTTTTAAAAAATATTTCATTTACCGTACGTAAAGGTGAAAAAATAGGGATTATTGGATCTACCGGAAGTGGTAAATCTACATTGGCGAAACTATTGCCACGACTTTACGATGTTGATCAAGGTGAAATATGTATAGATGATGTTAATGTGAAAGCATACGATTTGCAAAAACTTCGTGCTTCCATTGGCTTCGTTCCACAAAAGGCACTTCTTTTTTCAGGCAGTATAGAAAAGAATTTACGTTATGGCAAAGAAGATGCAACTTATGATGAATTGGAATTAGCATCTTCATCTGCTTGTGCGACTGAGTTTATCAATAAGCTGGACGACTCTTATCAATATAACTTAACACAAGGTGCAACCAATCTATCTGGCGGTCAAAAACAACGTATATCTATTGCAAGAGCCCTAGTGAGAAAGCCATCTATTCTTGTATTAGACGATTCTACATCGGCAGTTGATGCGAAGTCAGAAGCTGTAATACAGGAAGCGTTAAGGACGAAATATAGTGGCACAACGACATTTTTAATTGCATCAAAAATATCTTCTATTATAGATGCTGATAAAATCCTCGTTTTGAATAACGGTGAATTAGTTGGAAATGGTACGCATGAGGCTTTATTGGCAACTTGTGAAGTGTATCAGGAAATTTATCTTTCCCAAGGTGGCAACCTGCGGCAAGAAGGAGGGGAAGAGCGTGCGTAATTTTCAAGGACAATTTGGAAATAAAGGTGGACGTAATAATCCGAAAACGGGAAAAGTAAAGAATACTAAAGGAACTATAATGCGAATATGGAACTATATGGGGTATCAAAAAGCATCTCTTATGTTCGTTATTATTCTTGTATTTATTACGACATTACTCGGTTTACTTGGGCCATATTATATGGGGGTCATTATTGATGAATACATTGTACCGAAGGATTTAAGTGGGACAGCAAGAATGTGCATGCTGCTCATTGTAATATATGGGATAACCGTATTGTTAACATGGTTACAAACATTTGTAATGATTAATGTTGCATTAAAGACGATACAAAAAATACGACAAGATATTTTTGATAAAATCCAAACGCTTTCTCTAAGATTCTTTGATGTACGTTCGCAAGGTGATTTAATGAGCCGTGTGACAAATGATATTGATAACTTAAATCAAGCTTTGACACAAAGTGTTGTGCAAATCATTTCATCAGCGTTAACATTTATAGGTGTAACAATTGCGATGTTTTCATTAGATTGGATTTTAGCGATTGTAACTTTAATTACAGTACCTCTTATGTTTTTCGTTACAAAAAAACTAGTTGCTTATAGTGGTAAAAACTTTGCGAAGCGTCAAAAGGATTTAGGGGAATTAAATGGATTTATCGAGGAAGCTATTACAGGTGCAGACGTAACTACGTTATACGGAAAAGAAAAAGAAACCGTACATAACTTTAATGAAATTAACGAACAGCTAAGAATTTCAGCAACGAAGGCTGAAACGTTTTCAGCATTTATTTTTCCAAGTATGAACTTTATTAATAACTTAGGAATGGGGCTTGTAATTGGAACTGGATCGGTAATGGTATTAAACGGAATGACAACGGTAGGTGTCATTGCAGCTTTTATTAATTATTCTCGACAATTTTCAAGACCACTTAGTCAATTTGCAACTTTAATGAATACGATTCAAGCGGCAGTTGCTGGAGGAGAACGTGTCTTTGAAATTATGGATGAAGTACCAGAAATTCAAAATAAAAAAGATGCAGTACTTGTACAAAATTTACAAGGACATGTTAGGCTTGAGAAAGTTTCATTTGGATACGCACAGGACAACATGATTTTAAAAGATGTGAGTCTCGAGGCGAATCCTGGGGAGACAATCGCTTTAGTCGGTCCAACTGGATCAGGAAAAACAACAATTATTAATTTGTTAACTCGCTTTTATGACATTCAAAAAGGGCAAATTAGCATTGATGAAAAAGATATAAAGGATTATGATATTAATTCTTTGCGGAGTAAAATAGGGGTTGTTTTACAGGATACGTATTTATTTGCTGGGACGATTATGGATAATGTCCGTTATGGACGATTAGATGCAAGTGATGAAGAAGTAATTAATGCAGCGAAGGCAGCATCTGCACATTCTTTTATTAAGCATTTACCTCATCAATATGAAACAGAAATCGCTTCAGAAGGTTCGAATTTAAGTCAAGGACAAAAACAACTCCTTGCGATTGCACGAGCGATATTAGCCGATGCAGATATATTAATTCTCGATGAAGCTACATCTAATATTGATACGAGAACAGAATTACAAATTCAAGCAGGATTAAATAATTTAATGAGAGGGCGAACGAGCTTTGTAATTGCTCATCGACTGAAAACAATTGAAAAAGCAGATCAAATACTTGTAATAAAAGATGGAAGTATTTTAGAGAGAGGAAATCATGAAACTCTCATGGAAGATGGAGGGTTTTACTTTGATCTGTATACGAGTCAGTTTAAAATTTAACGGAAATATTGATGTGATGCGGTTTCTCGTGATAAGAGAAACCGCATTTTTTTTGTATTCGTAAATATTTGCATCTGAATACTCATGAATTAAAATGAGTATAGAACTAGTTAATGACAATTGAAATGGCGCTAAACACTAATAAAACTGCCATAATAATGTTAAACGTTCGGTTATGTTTTAATAACAGTTTTTGAAACATCGTCCCGAATAGACACCAACTAAACGTACTCATTAAACCGATTATGCCTAAAAATAATGAAAAGAAAAGGTAACTAGAATATGAATGGTAGTAAGGGAGAATAAAAGTTGATACTACAGTCAGTCCGAATAAAATTCCCTTTGGGTTAACAAATTGAAGCATAATTCCTACTAAAAATAAGTTTTTATTACTTTTTTCATTTGTATCTGTATTGCCTTTACTAGTGAGTATTTTAAAAGCTAAATACAGCATGTAAGCTACACCTAAAAATTTTAAAGGGAATTCAATTAATGGCAGAATATTTATAAGTACAATATTAAAGAAACTACATAATGAAGTGATAATAAAAAAACCGAAAGCCACACCTAAGCAAAATGTAATGCTTCTTTTTAATCCATATTGCTTGGCGTATGTCATAGCTAAAAAATTATTAGGGCCTGGTGTGAAGCTACTAACAAAGACGAATAATAAAAAAGAAAATATAGGCATTTCAAAACCCCCTTTGAGTTTGTATGTTATAATGACCGAAAAGAACAATATAACGTGTGCTTTTTATTATACATAATGGTCGTTATATTGTATAGGAGTGTTTTTTTATGGAGGAAATTCAACTTATCCTTGCAAAAAATTTAAAAGCTATTCGAGAAAAAGAAAAGCTGAGCTTAGAAAAAGTTTCTCAATTAAGTGGTGTAAGTAAAACGATGATTGGACAAATTGAAAGGGGAGAATCTAGCCCGACACTAACTACAATTTGGAAAATTGCTAATGGTCTGAAAGTGTCTTTTACTTCTTTAATCAATAATCCACAGCCAGATACGAAAGTTGTTTTACGAAATGATGTTCAAGTATTGTCTGAAGACAATGGGAGATATAAAGTGTATCCTTCGTTTCCTTTCCAAGATGATAGACATTTTGAAATCTATACTGTTGAAATTGAAACAGAAGGAAAATTAAGTTCTGAAGCGCATAAAGAAGGAACTGAAGAATTTATAACGGTGTTTGAAGGAGAATTAACAATTGAAGTAAATGATTGTCAATATAAATTAAATAGTGGAGATTCAATTCGCTTTAAGGCGGATAGACCTCACAATTATAAAAATTTAGGAAGAACATTAACTCGGTTGAGTATGACTATTTATTATCCAGCTTCATAAGCTTGCATTTACATTAAGAATATAAAGAAATACGTATTGATAAAACCATGTATAAGAGATGGTTTTATTTTTTTGTAATTTACAAAAAAAAGACACTCATTTGAGTGTCAACATAGTATTGCTCTCGCGTATAGGATTGGAGTATGTTTCTCAAATACGTATTGAGATGGTTCGCAAAGGAGAAACTGTCTTCATAAATAACTTAACATTGATAGCGTATAGAGTAAATTGATAATGTTTATCCGGAATATTTAGTATAGATATTTTCTACTATCTATATAGGGGAATGGCATTTAAAGGTAAGAATAAAAAATGAATCATTTATTAATCAACTAGTATAATTGTTAGTCATTATTTTGGGGATTTTCTCTATCTTTATTTTTAATTAAAATCACCTCATTTTTATGATAAAGGAGATACTTTTCATATATTCTATTAATAATATTTTTTATAGTAACGGCATGCTGTTTAAAATACATTCATTTTTAGTAAGTTACATTAAATTTGATTTTGTACAAAGATTTTAATCGAGAGATTAATAGTATTTTTTTTAGATAATCCTTTTAACATTTCGGAACATTTAACATTTAATAAATACTATAGAAGGGAGGTACAAATTTGAATCGATATGACAAATTACCAATGTCTAAGGAAGTTATGGATTCTAAAAATATTGGTCCTACATTTCCACCTCTTCCGTCTATTAATTTTCCAACCGGAGCGACAGGAATAACTGGCCCAACCGGAGCAACAGGAGCAACAGGAGCAACAGGGGCAACAGGAGCAACAGGAGCAACAGGGGCAACAGGAGCAACCGGAGCGACAGGAATAACCGGAGCAACCGGAGTAACAGGCCCAACCGGAGCAATCGGAGCGACAGGAATAACAGGGGCAACCGGAGCAACAGGGGCAACCGGAGTAACAGGCCCAACCGGAGCAATCGGAGCGACAGGGATAACAGGCCCAACAGGAGCAACAGGTCCAACAGGCCCAGCAGGAACCGGAACAGGTCCAACAGGCCCAGCAGGAACCGGAGCAGGTCCAACGACGGGAGCAACAGGCCCAACAGGTCCAACAGGAGCAACAGGCCCAACAGGAGCAACAGGTCCAACAGGAGCAACAGGAGCAACAGGAGCTATTATTCCATTTGCTTCAGGTACAACACCATCTGCGTTAGTTAACGCTTTAATAGCTAATACAGGAACTCTCCTTGGATTTGGATTTAGTCAGCCTGGCGCAGCTTTAACGGGTGGAACCGATATCACATTGGCGTTAGGTGTAGGTGATTATGCATTTGTAGCACCACGCGCAGGGACTATTACGTCATTAGCAGGTTTCTTTAGTGCAACAGCATCAGGGATCGTACCTGAAGCTATTCCAGTAGCTGCTGGAGATAAAATACTGTTATATGTTTCATTAACAGCAGCAAGTCCAATAGCTGCAGTTGCTGGATTTGTAAGTGCAGGTATTAATATCGTCTAATTTGGTACAATGTTTAGTTGAAGTTTAAACAGGGATTTGTATATAGCCCTTCCTGATGAAATTAGGAAGGGCTATATTTTTGTGGGGAATAAGTAATAAATCAATTGAAAAATTACTCTTTGTTAAGTTGGTATAAAAGAAAAATTGAAATTTATGATTTACACTTTATAGTTCATGGAATAAGTTATATCTTTTAGAAAATTCTCCATCAGCAAAAAAAATGAATTCTATAAAAAACAGAATTCATCTCTTAAATATACTATATAGTAGGGTAGCATTTTGTATATCGTGCGCGGTGAAATGTCATTGTTCAAATTAGTAATAAACTATTTATTTTTATTACAATTACAGCCTTTTTTCTTTACATAGCCTTGTTGAGCTAAATCTCTTTCCGATTGTGAATTGGAAGATTGAGAACCGGAAGATTGAGAGGATGTTGAAGAACTATTATTTTTATTATAAGAATAGTTTTTTCGAGAGTTATAATTACTCATAGTACTATCACCTCCAATTAAATATATAAATATTATATGTATGTACTCTATTAATTGTTACGAAAGAGAATACGTAATTGGTATATAAATAAAAAATCTCCGAGGTATTTTCCAAGGAGGTGAATAATTTTTTTTGCTAGTAATGAATGAATTTAATACCCCCAATAAGGAGGGAAATAGTATGAGTCTTGGTAATATAGATTTTGTTGTTGAGAAGGGGCTTGAGTTGATTGGTTTATCGTTCCTCGGTTTTGATTACAATTTGTTGGTGGTCCAATTACTGTAGTGGATTGAATTGGAGATATGGCTTGTTTCCATTGTTGTTCATTGAGACAATAAGTATGAGCCATCATGTTGGCGGGAGTCAATCTTAAAATATCAGACCCAAAAATGACTTCTGGGGTTGGGGCATCAAAAATGGCTAATAAATGAGTATTATCTGCTGTAGCAATTTCGTAATGCCACCACGCTTGTGGAATATTAGCAACTTGCCCTGGTTTTATCGGTAAGTTTAATATTTGATTCGTAAATGGATTAAGTAAAGAAACGACAGCGGATCCTGAAATACAGTAAACGAGTTCAGCTGCATTTTGATGGATATGTGGTTCTACAACATTACCTGTACTTAAATATATATCTAATAAAGAAGTGTTTTTTAATGTATTTAATTGTTTGATGCCAAGTACGTTTATATAATTTTGGGCATCTTTCTTAAAAAAATTACTTTTATTTAAATCATGGGTGAAATTGGTTGAGGGGGAAGTGTAGTCAATATTCGAAGTCAATTGTATTACCTGCCTTTCTTATGTTGTATTGCAATCTAAAATTAGGGTATGAGTCTAGTTATTGGAATGTGAAATGGTTTTATTTTGTTAAAAATAAAACCATTTCACAATTCACCGAGAGGAAGAGTATTTATATTGGAGTTATGGTACAAACGATAATATACATTTTTTAGACGCATTATTTAATATTGAATTACCTGTCTTACATCCTAATTGTATATTTCAGTCTGAAAATAATGTTAAAGATTGGTATGATAGTTTAAATGAAAAATGGAAAAACATCGTGGGATCTCATGAACGTGCGAGTAAATTTATTAGAGAGAAGAGATTATATTTAGGCGGAAATGATTTAGTAGATATTAGTCCATTACAGATGTGTACTGAAGTAAGGGAGCTAATTTTAACTGGAAATGAAATTAAAGATATAACAGGATTAGAACGGATGGCTTTTTAAAGAAGTTATATTTAGTAAATAACTCAGTTGAAGATTTAACGCCAATAGTCCATTTGCAGTATTTGCAAGAATTGAATATTAAGAAAACAAATGCAAATACTCTATCGGTACTTGTAGAAATGCCGTCATTAAAAAAATTGGATATTTCAAATACTGATATTAAAGATTTTTCGTTACTACCGCAGTTTCGGAAGTTAGAATCGCTTTCTTTACATATTTCAAATCGTGAGCAGCTCATTGCAATTTCAGAAGTAGATACTTTAAAGCATTTACGTATTTTAGCCTTAGAAAATGTCAATGAAGTGGATTTACTCGTTTTACAAAACTTAAATAAATTAATAACAATTGAATTTGAAAATAGTATTATTGATAATTTTAATTGTTTTAATAATAATACAGTACTACAAAATATAAAGTTAAAAGATACAAAGGTAAAAGATGGATCGGCATTAGGTAGAATGAAAGGGCTAAAGGAGTTAGAATTAGATGGAGCAACAATTGGAAATCTTGAAACGGTTTGTTGTTCTAATTCATTAGAAACATTTACAGGGGCGTTTGCTCAATTTAATATGCTAAAAGACTCTTTTAGTAGAAAAATAGATTTCTCAAAAATAATAGGAGAAATGAGTGAGGAAGAACGTGAAATTTGGTACCAGTATGTAAGTGAGTAAAGAAAAAAATAATATTATATGGTAACGAATCGTTCAATTATGTGCTTTCATTTGCATTTGAGAATGAGAAAATTTCAATCATTTATATGATGGTTAATCCTGAAAAACTTATGCATTTAAATGTGAAAATATAAAATAAAGACGCATTTCAACAGAAATGCGTCTTTATTTTATTACTTTTCTAACATTTCAAGAGGTACATCTTTTTCTCCAGCTACCTCGAATTTAATTTCCCCGTCTTCTTCATAAATGCGTTTAATAATCGGTATAGTTATCATTAGTTTTTTATGCTGTTTACGTCTTCTAGCAGCATCTAAGTTAATCACGTTCATGTGCAAGCATCCTTTCTCACATAAATATATAAACAAAAGAAAATGCGTCCGAAAAGGGCGCTTATTTGAATTAGAAATACCGATTCATTTAAATGGGGTATAGATTATTTTATAATTGCAGTCTGATTGTAAAATAATGTGAATCAAATAATTGCACGTAGAAATTAACTTTACCAAAAAACGAAACAATATGCTATAAAAAAAATTAAATCTTTGTCATATAACGAGAAAAAGGTTTTCGTTTCGCATATAATGAAAAGTAGACGGGCAGCAAGAGCTTATTCATCATATTGCTTTTGAAAGGCGATGAAAAAAATGGATACTTTAGATTCATTATTATCTCAACTTGAACAATATGGAGAAGAGCATGATCGACATAAAAAAACGCGGGAAGAAAAATTACGGAATATTTCTCGTGAGATGGGACAATTTTTATCAATTTTAGTAAAAGGGTGTAATGTAAAAAAAATTTTAGAAATTGGAACTTCAAATGGTTATTCTACATTGTGGCTAGCAAATGCGGTAGAAGAAACAAATGGGAATGTTACAACTGTAGAGCTTTCTTCAGAACGAGTTGGGGAGGCACTTGAAAATTTTGGGAAGGCAAATCTTACACAGCGAATTGATATTCATAATCAAGAGGCAGGAGCATTTTTAGATTCGCAAGTAAATCATTCATTTGATTTTATTTTCCTAGATTCAGAGCGTACGCAATACATGTGGTGGTGGGAACATATAAAACGTATTTTAGAACCAAAAGGTTTTCTTGTTATTGATAATGCAACTTCTCATGTGGAGGAATTAGCAGAGTTTATAAAGATGATTGAAGAAGATGATACGTTTGAAACGGTGTTATTAGCTTTTCAAAAGGGAGCATTTGTTGCGCGGAAGAATAATTAGAAGTGGGCTTAATGTAATTATCACATTGAAAGATAGCATATGTCAAAAGATAGAGCATTGTATAAATTTAAGAAGGTAAATAAATGGAACTTCAAATTAATATTCAGTGGTGATAAGTAAGGTAATTCGTAAAGAATCCGCCTTCAGCATGTTATTCTCTAGGTCTTAAGTCTGAGGAAAATAATGACGAGAACAGGTATACTTATACTATGAAACAGGGAATGACTGCATAAGCAGGTATTTCTTAAAAAATCGATTTCAAGCAAGCAAAATGTATATGAAATACGATATATTAGATGAAATATAGTGCACATAAATTCGCACATATAAATAAAGGAGCGATTTTGTTGACTGAACTCGAAAAAAAAGAACCTGTATCGATTGTGAAAGATAATAATGTAGAAGTAGTAGTGGATACAGTAATAAAAGATGCAGAACTTGAAGAACTGAATAAAGAAGCAGATCTTTATGTACAAAAGTTAAATAGCGAGCAAAATACAGATTTATCAAAAGTATTGTCGCAGCTTGGAGACTTAGGGGATAAAGAGCAGCAAGCGGCAGGACAAACGCTATCAGCTTTAAAACGTCCTGTGACAGCGATGATGAATGGAAAGAATGAAGAAATTCCAAATACATTGTTAGAATTACGAAAAGTCGTATCAGAACTTGATCCAAACTCATTAAAAGCAACTGGTATGAAGAAACTTATGTTTAAAGTGTTCAAGAAAAACCCGCTTGAAAATTACGTGCATAAATATCAATCTATAGATAAGCAAATCGAGGAGATTATAAGATCACTTCTCATTGGCCGTGATAACTTGCAAGAGGATACGGTTGGTCTTGAAATGTTAAAAGAGCAATCACACGATAAAATTCACGCTCTTGATAAACAAGTATACTTAGGAAGAAAACTTGCTGGTATGCTTGAAGCTGAGAAACAAAATCCAGAACGTCAAAGGGATATTCCGTTAATAAATGATGCATTAGAAAAGATACTTGTCCGTACTCGTAATATGCAACAAGCAAAAAGTGTATTATTACAATCTATCGCGTCTGTAGATATCATTAAGAAAAATAATGAAAAGTTAGCAGAGGCCATTCGTAATGCGATTACGATGACACAAAACGTTGTAACGGTTTCAGCTGCAATTCAGCTCGCATTAACAAATCAACGTAAAACAATTGATGCAGTTAATGCGACAAATGAAGCGATTGAATCAATGGTATTAAGCAATTCTCAAGCATTAAAACAAAATACAGAAGAAACAACAAAACTCCTAGAAAATCCTGCAATTAGCATGGATAAATTACGTGAATCATTCCAAAATGTATTCGCTGCTATTGAAGCATCTGAGAAATCGTCAGAACGTATTATCGAGTCTAGTAAGAAGTTTGTAATTGAACTAGACACATTTAATGATGAGATGAAGCAGAAACTCATTCAGCGTCCAAGGAAATAACAGATCATTAGAGGAGGTGAAAAAATGAGTTTCATTCAAGGAGTATTATTATTATTAGGGTCATTACTTTTAATCGCATTTACTGTCGTTGTTTTAGTTGTATACTTCGGACGTAAACTTTATTTTTCATGGACGAAACCATATAAGAGAGCGCAAGATTCCATTGAAAAATTATCGAACAAATCAACACCGTTTTTACAAGAATTTACGCAGCACCCACTCTTTTATCGTTGGATTCGTACAGAAGGGAAAAAAGAACAAAATACATTAAATACACTTTTCTGTACATCGGGCCAACGTACGAGAGAGCAAGTTTTCTCAATGTTACCGAAAGAAAAGCAGAAAAAAGTGCATGTGATGGCAAAAACAACGAAAAAGCTTACGAATGAAGATATTGATATTGCAACAATGAAGGTGAAAGATTTCCTGAGACAAGAATCACAGCAAACTGTTAAACCGACAGACTTATCGTTTTATAAATTGTATTTTTATGATCGATATCCAGATGCATTAAATACAATTCAAGCATATAAACGTTCGATTAATCCTTCACTACAAAGAACGGTTGATGACATTACAATTTCAGTATTAAATGCACTTCCGTACTATCAAGAACAACGCATGTTTGAACAACAACATAAACTTGAAACGTTCTTAATGAAAGATTTAACAGCGATGTTATCATTAGTTGTACAATTACCACCATCACAACGTCCTGAAAAAGAAGAAGAATTAAAAATATACTTGCAAAATTTCCAAAAAGAAATGGAAGTAGTAGAGCGTGATATTCGCGACTCCATTGATCACGATTTGAATGTGAAGATGAGAGCAGCGACAGAGAAGTTTAAGAATAAATAGAAAAAACCGCCTTAAAAGTTGAATGTTTCGGCTTTTAGGCGGTTTTTTGTGAATTTGAGGAAGTTGATAATTTAAAAAATTGTATGCGAGAAAGAGGAATGATGACGAAAATGAAATTATGATGCAAGCTGGTAAGGAATTGGCGAGTATTACAAGTAGATGTTTATAATAAGATGCAATTTGAGTTATCAACTTCAATTACAGTTAGTGGAAGTATGTTGTGTTCAGTGTCTGAAGCATATGCTGAATTTAAGAAATGCTGTGAGGAAAGTACGGGAGAAGTTACATTTGTATCACAATCAGAAATGGCAGCGAAAAGAACATATTATTTGATGAAGGATATATACATTAAAGTGTAAATAGCCTGATGAGAATTTTTGTATGATTTGTAAAAATATGATGTTAAAATATATAAAGGGATGTAGAGTCAGAAAAGTACAATGTGCATAGTAATTGAATATTGTATAAGTATTTCCATGTAGAAAGTGAATGATTACATGATTAATAATATGCAGTTGTTGTATGTAGTGGCTTCTTATTTGTTTGGAAACATATTGACCGCTTATATATTAACAAAATGGAGACATAACGTTGATATTCGTGATGAAGGAAGCGGAAATCCTGGTGCAAGAAATATGGGGCGAGTATATGGAAAAGGGTATTTTGTCGCTACATTTATAGGTGATGCGATCAAAGGTGCAATTGTAGTTTATATAGCAAAATACCTTTTTGAAGATTCTATATTCGTAATGTTATCTTTTATGGCCGTTATAATTGGACATATTTACCCAATCTTGTTTAAAGGTAAGGGTGGAAAAGGCATTTCAACATTTATTGGGGGATTAATAGCATTTGATTATTTGATAGCGTTTACCCTTTTATGTATTTTTATTATATTTTATTTAATATTTAAAGGGTTTACGAAGCCAGGGTTAATTACAATTGCTTGTTTACCAATTTGTATGATTTTTTATTCGTATTCTATTGTAGTTACTATACTAAGTTTATTAATTATTATACTTATTTTATATGTAAATCGGGAATAAAATGAAATTTAAATAAGTGGAGGAATCTCCACTTATGTTTTATATTAATTAGTTAGATTGCGAGCCATTAGTAGAGAGATAAGGGAGATATGACATGGGGTTAATTTATAAGGTTGCTGATCAAACTTGGGAATTTGAAAGTATACATAAATTGAACCATAAAACATTTGTAGAAGAGATTCCGCAGCATGAAGAAACGAAAGAACATTTTCGTATAGATCGATTTCATGAAGAAAATACATATTTAATTTGTTTAGATGGGGATAAGTTAGTAAGTATGGTCGCGGTGCGGGGGAAACGACCATTCTCGTTAGATTATAAAATCTCAAATTTAGATTTTTATTTACAAGAGCATGGAGAAAAAGTATATGAAATCCGTTTACTCTCAGTAGAACGTGAATATCGAAATGGAAGAGCACTGTTAGGTTTAATTCGCTTTTTACATCGTTATTTGCTTCTAAATGGATATGAATTAGCAATCATTTCAGCCACAACACGTGAGCTGCCTTTATATGAGCAATTGGGATTCAAAGCTTTCTATACGTTAGTTGGTACAGAAGTAGCAGCTTTTCAGCCAATGTATGTTACACCTGCTATGTTTGAAGAGTCGGATGTTGGGGGAATTATGACGAAAGAATATACGTTTTTACCCGGACCAGTAGACATTGAAGAGAATGTTCAAAAGGCATTTTCTACTAAGCCTATTTCTCATCGCTCTAAGTCATTTCAAGTGATGATGGGAAATGTAAAAAAAAGATTACTTCAAATGACAAAAGCAAAACGTGTACAAATTATGTTAGGAACAGGGACGCTAGCGAATGATGCAATTGCTTTACAGTTACGTTTATTAAAAGGTAAAGGACTAGTTTTAGCGAATGGGGAGTTCGGTAATAGATTAATTGAGCAGGCAAAACGTGCACATTTAAATTTTGATACGTATAAAAAAGAAATGGCAGAGCCGTTTATTTATACAAAATTAGAAAAAATAATGTTAACTGGAGATTATGAATGGATTTGGTTTGTTCACCATGAAACATCAACTGGAATGTTAAATAATTTAGAAGAGTTCACTGAGCTTAGTAAAAAATTTCAAATTAAATTATGTGTGGATTGTATAAGTTCAATTGGAGCGACTCCAATTGATTTGAAGAATGTGTATTTCGCAAGTGGTGTTAGCGGGAAAGCAATGAAATCATATTCAGGACTATCGTTCATCTTTCATAATCACTTTATTAAGGTAAACGAAAAAATCCCTGCGTATATGGACATCGGTATGTACGAAGAGAATGGTAGTATTCCATATTCTCATTCGTGGAATTTAATTTCTGCACTGCAAGAATCCTTGAAGGGGTTCGATGAAGAAAATGCGTATGTGAAAATAAAGGAAACCTATGCTTTTCTAGAACAAGCTATTATTGATATGGGGTTAAAATTAGTTTCACTTAAAGAACATGCCGCTCAAATTGTTCTTACCATTCAATTAAACGAAGGGCAGTCTTCTAAGGCAGCAGGCGATGCATTAGCATTACAAGGATATATTGTTCATTATGAATCAGCATATTTACAAAAGAATAACTGGATCCAAATAGCATGTCTGAATCACTATAAAGAACGTGATATGAAGAGGATGTTGAATTGTTTACAGATGTGCGTATTAAAGAAGGAGCTACAGATATAAAGAGTTTTTTCTTAACATAGATGGTTTTGTATAAAGGGGCTACTACTTACGAAAACTTAGGAATGACAATAGAAGTAGATTATAGATCATTGGAAGAGGTGTTAGTATGATAACTAGAAAACTACCATTACATATAGCAGACATTAAAAAAGCTCAAAAAATTCTAGATAGAAATGCTCGTAAAACTCCACTAGTAAAATCTTTTTATTTGACTAGTAAAACGGGTGGAGAAATTCACTTGAAATTAGAAAATATGCAATTAACGGGTTCTTTTAAATTCCGTGGTGCGTTTAATAAAATGTCGCAGCTTACAGATCAAGAAAAAGAGAGAGGCGTAATTGCATGTTCGGCAGGTAATCATGCACAAGGAGTTGCATTATCTGCTCATTTACTCGGCATTAAGAGTAAAATTGTGATGCCAATTACTGCACCTCAGGCGAAAGTTGAGGCAACTCGAGGATATGGATCTGAAGTAGTTTTATACGGTGAAACTTTTGATGACGCGAAGGCAAAATGTGAAGAAATTATACAAAAAACAGGAGAAACATACTTACATCCATATGATGATATAGAGGTAATGGCTGGTCAAGGAACAATTGGTTTAGATATTCTCGATGATATGTGGGATGTTGATACTGTAATTGTACCTATTGGTGGAGGCGGAATTATTTCTGGTATTGCTGTAGCATTAAAATCTTTTAATCCATCCATTAATATAATTGGTGTCCAAGCTGACAATGTTCATGGAATGAAGGCATCTTATGATAAAGGGGCAATCGTAGAACATTATGAGGCACCTACTATAGCGGATGGTTGCGCAGTTAAAATACCAGGGGATTTAACTTTTGAAGTTGTACAAGAATTAGTAAATGATATTGTAACAGTATCAGAAAAAGAGCTGGAAATAGCGATGAAAGATTTATTACAACGTGGAAAAGCTGTAGTTGAAGGGGCCGGTGCACTAGCTACTGCAGCTCTGCTTTCTGGTAAAGTTGATAAATATATTAAAGGGAAAAAAGTAGTAGCAGTTATATCCGGTGGAAATGTGGACTTACAACGTATATCGAGTGTATGTGAGAACTTTTTTGTGGCAAATGAAGTGAAATGATGTTTTGAATATGAAGAAGAGCTAAGAGATTATCTTAGTTCTTCTTTGTTGTTAAAAGCAATTAATTTAATTACATTGTATATAAAATCTATAGAAATTTAATGCGAATCATGTACTTATGCAATGAAAAAAGACAGGGAAATGACTGCCTTTTTTATTATGCGTGTGCTGA
Organism: Bacillus sp. MYb209; assembly: GCF_002975175.1. GTDB lineage: Bacteria > Bacillota > Bacilli > Bacillales > Bacillaceae_G > Bacillus_A. Next base: position 4,045 of record NZ_PCNZ01000024.1, on the reverse strand, counting down.
AGCAAATAATGATTCCATCTTTACTTTTCCTTTTTCTCTAATTTCAGCATTTGCATGTTGCATGACAAACTTATGAGCCAAGGCAATTGCTAAAACATCATCTAATAAACCAATTCCGATTATCGCAGCTATATCTGGAATGAAATCAATCGCCCATACGTAATAGGACAAAGCAGCTAATATAATGAGTTTAGCTTTAATAGGTAACCCCGTCTTTTTCAAAGTGTAGTATAAAATAATACTTTCATACACACTAGATTTACCTATATTTGCTGAACTTTTTTTGAATTTCTTCCAAAGTGTCTGTTTCTCCATATAAACACTCCTTTTACAAAAACATAGATTTTTTAAAAGGATAGACAAAAAAGAGAAAGAATAATCAATTTCATCATTTTTTCCTATTGTACATTTCGATAAGTATAAACGAATACCTGTTCAAAATAAAATAATATTTGTTAAGCGGAGGTGAAATGAAACGACTCACATCGTTTTGTTACATGGCATATATAATAAAATGTATGTGGACGATTCAGTTATTATTAAATATTTAATAAGCGGTATGGGGGAAGAAAAATGAAGATAATAGAACTACCAATTGAATTCGAATTTAACGGGCAAAAACAATGTATTTATCCGAGTTTAATTATATTACATAATGAATTAACATTAGTCGATACAGGATATATAAATTTTTTACCTTTAATTGAAAATGCAATATTAAAACATGGATATGAGATGAAAAACTTAAAAAATATAATTATTACCCATTATGATGATGATCATATAGGATCTTTATATGATTTCAAAGTGAAATATCCTCAAATTAATGTTATTGCTAGTAAAATTGAATCAAATTATATTAATGGTGAAATAAAATCAGAGAGATTAGTTCAAGCTGAAGAAATGCTAGAACGTATGCCGAATGAAGAGAAAGAATTTGGCGAATGGTTTATACAGCGGTTAAACAATATAAGACATATTTCTGTCGATGAAAAGGTATATGATGGTCAAATGATTTTGAATAATAAATGTCAAATAGTAGCAACGCCTGGACATACTTCGGGGCATATTTCATTATATTTTCCAAATTTGAATTGTGTAATCACGGGAGACGCAGCCGTTCAAGATAATCGAGAATTAGTAATAGCGAATCCGCACTTTTGTTTAGATATAGAAAAAGCGGAACAGTCTTTAAATAAAATTAAAAATCTTAAAGCAGTAAGGTATTATTGCTATCATGGAGGAAAACTTACTTTATAATTACTGTATAAAATAATAAAAAACCTATCTTTCCTATATCGAAAAGATAGGTTTTTCAATTCATAGATTCTGCAATATGAATTAAATCATTAGCATTGTATTTTCCTTTTATATGTAGTTTGTTGCCAATTGCGATGTTATATTGAAAACCGTCTTTCTGAAATATAAGCTCATATGCTAAATCAAAATGAGAATTATATAATGCTTTCATATTATTTCTTAAATTGTAGAACTTAGTTCCTTTATGTACATATTGGTCTAATTTATTTTGAATTGGTGAAACAGTGATTTTTAAAACCCCATTAATATCTTCATTATTGTAATGTAGTTCCAAGTAATTGTTATAGATGTAACCGTGAAATTACTGAATTTCAAATGGGAATTTTGTCGGGGTTAGTATATGCTCCTTAAACTTCAATTCATATTCTTTTACAATAGTAGCTTCTTTCATAAACGGATTAGTTCCATCATAAATTTTATTAATGTGAGATATTTTATTGTTTTTTGTTACTATTTCTAAAATGAAACCAATAGTATATACATCACTAGTGTATTTGAAATAAGCGATAAGAATTGTAGTATCCTCTTTAGGAGACGGTACTTCTATAATTTTATGAAGATGTTTTTCTTTTTGGAAAGTAGGTATTTTGAGTCCTTCTGTTACATATGAATGCATTAATTTTTTATCATTTTTGAGTAAAGCATGTTTAAATTTATTAATCACATTGGTTTGTGGTTTAGCCATAATAATTGTGGTGGATTGAAAATATAGTAAGAAAAATATGCAAAAAATCTTTATTAATTTAGTGGTCAATTTTATCACCTTATAACTATCTTTCCGTAAAATTGAAATATATATGTATAGGAGAACGTATATACTTTAAAAGAGGTTATAGGGGGAGAGAAGATGGGTTTATTATTTGATGTAATAGCAGATATAATTTTATTTTATCCCCGAAATGATATGAAATTAAAACATCATATTGCGAAATTAAGCGAATTTGAGTGGTTTCGAAGGTTACACGAAGATACAAAGTATACAAGTTTAATTTGGATTAATAGAAAAATTAAGAAGTATATTTTGACTTCTGCTAATATAGAAGCATTAATAAAATCCGAGAAAAAGCAAAAAGAATTTGTTCAACTTGTACATGGTGAATATAAAAAGAGAAGGTAAGAATTTTTTTATTTTTCATATTTGGCGAAACAAATGGTACAATGGAAGCTAATGTGAAAAATAAGGAAAAGAAGTGGTCTATTTGAAAAATTTTTTAGAATTAGGAATTAGTGAAACTTTTAATCATACATTACGTGAAAATGGAATTGCTGAAGCGACGCCTATTCAAGAGAAAGCTATACCGGTTGTTATGTCAGGTAAAGATATAATTGGTCAAGCTAAAACAGGAACAGGTAAAACACTTGCCTTCGTTTTACCGATTTTAGAGAAAATTAATTCAGAGTCAAGCGATGTTCAGGCTTTAATTGTTGCGCCAACAAGGGAACTGGCACTACAAATTACAGCTGAAATTAAAAAGATGCTTGTTCATAGAGAAGATATTAATGTGCTTGCGATTTATGGCGGGCAAGATGTTGCACAGCAATTGAGAAAACTAAAAGGTAATACACATATTGTTGTAGCAACACCAGGACGATTACTAGATCATATACGACGTGAAACAATTGATTTAAGTAATCTTTCTATGCTTGTACTAGATGAAGCGGATCAAATGCTTTATTTCGGTTTCTTATATGATATTGAAGATATCTTAGATGAGACACCTGACAGTAAACAAACGATGTTATTCTCAGCAACGATGCCAAAAGATATTAAAAAATTGGCGAAGCGTTATATGGAAGAGCCGCAAATGATTCACGTACAAAGTGAAGAAGTAACGGTAGATACAATAGAGCAGCGTGTCATTGAAACGACAGACCGTGCAAAGCAAGACGCACTTCGCTTTGTAATGGATCGTGATCAGCCATTTTTAGCAGTTGTTTTCTGTCGTACAAAGCTTAGAGCAAGTAAGCTGTATGATAATTTAAAAGGGTTCGGTTATAACTGTGATGAACTTCACGGTGATTTATCACAAGGAAAACGCGAACGAGTAATGAAGAGTTTCCGTGATGCGAAAATTCAGTACTTAATTGCAACTGATGTAGCAGCACGTGGACTTGATGTAGACGGTGTAACACATGTATTTAACTATGATATTCCGGAAGATGTAGAAAGCTATATTCATCGCATCGGCCGAACAGGGCGTGCTGGTGGATCTGGTCTTGCAATTACGTTTGTTGCAGAGAAAGATGAAAGATATTTAGAAGAAATTGAAAAAACACTTGGTGCACCCTTGCAAAGACAAGTAATAGAACAACCGATGATAAAACATGTAGATGAAAATGGAAAACCGCAAAAAAAGCAATTTGATAAACCGAAGAAGACAGGACAATATCGTCAAAGAGATAGCAGTGAAGGTTCAAAAAATGGTTCAAGAAATGATAATCAACGATCGTTTAATAAGCCAAGTAATAAGAAAAGTAGTGGAAAGCAAGGTCAGCAAAGACGTGGGCGTTAAATCCCAAAATAGTAATCGGGATAATGACAATCGCTGATATATTTCGGGATACGGTCGATATATTGTGAAAATCGCTGATATATTTCGAGTTGCGGTCGATATATTCGAAAAATCGCCGATAAAATTTCATAAATAAAAAAAAAGAGACGCAAAAAATTAAAATGTACCCTATAGAATAGACACTTAAAAAAAGTCTATTCTATAGGGTATTT
>NZ_PCNZ01000023.1 GCF_002975175.1 Bacillus sp. MYb209 | reverse complement strand
TCAAACTCTCCAATAAAGTTAGTTTGTCTAGCATCTAAAAATAAAAATTGACGTTCACGTTGTTTGTTTCGTTCAGTTTTCAAAGAACTACTTGGTCGCTCATTTGCGACTTCCTTATGTTAACATCTTCGTTTTTCGATGTCAACTAAGTTTTTCAAATTTCTTTTTTGCCGTTTACTGCGTTTCCGCATCAGCGACGTTTATTAATATATCATGCAGTATATGTAGGGTCAATACTTTTTATAAAAAAATTTCACATCCCGTTAAAAGCTAAAAAACATCTCTCCCCATTCATTCTTTACACATAGCTACACTCCTTATCATTTTACTAAGTTTACACACGATAGAAAATTCTAAATTTTGTGTTATATTATTATTATAGGAGTGTGGTGAGAATGAGCATTAAATATTCGAACAAAATCAATAAAATTCGGACCTTTGCATTAAGTTTAGTATTTATCGGCCTCTTCATTGCATACTTAGGAGTCTTTTTCCGTGACAACATTATTATTATGACAACATTTATGATGGTTGGCTTTTTAGCTGTTATCGCTAGTACTGTCGTTTACTTTTGGATTGGTATGTTATCTACTAAGACTGTACAAATTATTTGTCCAAGCTGCGATAAGCCAACAAAAATGCTTGGTCGTGTCGACGCATGTATGCATTGCAACCAACCTTTAACACTCGATTCGAGTTTAGAAGGAAAAGAATTTAATGAGAAGTACAATAAAAAAAGCTATAAAGGATAACACGTACTTTCACTTTAGTATTTTTTCATCCCCATATAATAAAGAAAGAGGGTGACGTAATCGTCACCCTCTTTCTTTATTATATATTACGCCTTATGACACTCTGGACAAACGCCATAAATTTCTAAGCGATGACTATTAATAACGAAGCCTGTCGTTTTCGCAGCTTCCTCTTCAAGCTGTTCCAAACCTCCATAAGGAAAATCAACAATCTTACCACATTTTTCGCAAATCACATGATAATGTTGACTTGTAACATAATCAAATCTACTTGAAGCATCCCCATAAGTTAATTCCTTTACAAGTCCAACTTCTTTAAACACACGTAAGTTATTATAGACAGTTGCAACACTCATATTTGGAAACTTACCTTCTAACGCTTTATAAATGTCATCCGCTGTTGGGTGCGTCATAGATTCCACAAGGTACTCTAAAATAGCATGACGCTGTGGAGTAATGCGTACACCCGTATTTTTCAGCATTTCTAGCGCTTCTTTTAATTCTTCTTTGACCACCGTCATGCACCCCGATTCTATACGGATTATTATTTTATAATTCTTATAAAGAGTGTACTCTTTTTCTTATAAATCGTCAATATTTCTACTATAAGTATGTGGTTTATTTTTGTATATAGCCTTGTTCTTATGTACCTTCCCCCATTTCCTATACACTTACATAGAAAAAAGTGCGACATAATCGCACTTGGAATACTATCATCTGAGGAGGTATGCCCTACACTTTCACTTTATGTATCGCAAGAAAATATGTATAGACGCATGCCTTACATATGTATTTTTTCTCCACATTAATATAGATTTATTTTATATAAGAAAGAACGTCCTCAATATGTCCTTTCACTTTCACTTTACGCCATTCTTTTACAAGTTCACCATCTTTATTGATAAGGAATGTAGAACGCTCGATTCCCATGTACTCTTTTCCAAAGTTCTTTTTCAACTTCCAAACATCGTACAATTCTGCTACTTTATGATCTTCATCTACTAAAAGTACAAATGGAAGCTCATGCTTCTCGATGAATTTCATATGTCTGTTCACCGAATCAGGACTTACACCAAAGATGACCGTGTCCTTCTCTTGGAATAATCCATATGCATCACGAAAATCACATGCTTCAGTTGTACACCCTGGAGTCATATCTTTCGGGTAAAAATATAAAACTACATTTTTACCTCGGAAGTCAGCTAAGCGAATTTGTTCTCCGGTACTTCCCTCTAATGTGAATTCCGGTGCTATTTCTCCTACTGTGATCATTGTTATCACTCCTTTTCTTTTCTATTACTATAACAAATGCTACCTTATTTTTCATTGTCCATTACAGTCCTTACCACAAAGGCAAACGGTAATGTATATCCAATTAGCGCTTCTCCAATTGCAATCCATCTTCCGATTCCAATCGGAGCTATATCACCATACCCAACGGACAATAGAGTAACCGCGCTAAAATATAAACATATTTCAACAAGTTGAAAGGAATGAGCATCGAGCCTATCCCCATCTTCTTTCAAAACTGTAAAACCCATTTCCTCTAATACAACATAACTTAATCCAAACGCAATCAATACCGTTGTATAAATTAAAAACAACGTAGCTAAATTGTACAGCGAAAAGAAACGCTTGGAGTCTGAATATGAACTCCATAATAATTGGACACTTCTCAAAATAGCGATTGCTGCAATTAATAGAATAAATCCCCATAACATGTCCTCCACCTCATTTTATATGTATGAGATAGACGGCAGATTTATCCCTTAGAAACGAACAAGCTTCTATAATTAATTCCCTGCACCACGATATCGTTTTACCCCTTGATTCCAAAGGGTAATTGCAATAGTAAAACAGATAACACCAACAATTGGCGTTGCGAAAGCATAGCTATTCCACTCTGCTTTTCTTAAAAAGTATGCTGCTGGATATACCCCAACAAATGCAAACGGTAAAACAAACGTTAAAACAAAGCGAATAACACGGTTATAAATATCAACAGGGTAGCGTCCATAATTCCCTATGTTATACATAAGTGGCATAATGGAACTTTTCGCATCCGACCAAAAGCCAAGACTTGCAAGCGTAACAAATATCCCGCCGTACACAAGTGCCCCTCCCCCTACCATAAGTAGGAATAAGAAGAAATCATACCAGTAAAAAGATAATTGCAGCTCCATTGCTGCATAACCCATCACAATAATCCCCGTAATAGCTCCAATTAAAGATTCAAGTTCCATTCTTTCTAATATAATTTGAAATAAGCTATGAATCGGTCTCGTTAATATACGGTCCATTTCTCCTTTAATAATGTAACGATCATTAAAGTCCCATATATTAAAGAAAGCTGAAAAAATGGCAAACGGTACTAAAAAGAAACCATAAATAAAGATTACTTCTTCTCGGCTCCACCCTTTTAGTGCTTGGGTATGTCCAAACACAACGAGAATAAAGATTAAATTAACAGCTTGTAGTGCTAAATCCGAAAGTAATCCGACGATAAAATCGCCCCGATACTCTAATTTCGTTTTTATATATTGACTTGCATACTGCAAAAACAATTTTATATATAGCATCTCATCATCCCCCTTGTACAATTAGACGTTTTCTCGCCGTTTTCCACATAAGTACAATTGGAATAATAAGTATAATTGCCCACATCACTTGAAATAATAAAGCTTCATATAACTTACTTCCTTGTATACCTTCAGAGAAAATCATACTCGGAATATAACTAATTGCTTGAAACGGTAAAAACATCATTGTTTTTTGGGCCCATAACGGATAAAAACTAATCGGTAATAATAAACCAGAAAATAAATCAATCACGACACGTTTCGCATACATAATTCCACTATTATTAAATAAGAAGAATGTAAGCATCCCTGTCATTAAATTTATTTGTGTATTAATGATGAAACTAAATATTAAAGATAAGAAGAAATATAACCACGTTTGAAAATTCGTTGTAATTTGTAATGAAAATAATAACGTAACAATAACCATACCTGGAATTGAAAAGAAAGCAAAACGAAATATCCCTTCTCCAAGACCTTGCATAACTTTCATACCTAAATAGTTATACGGACGAATCAGCTCTACCGCCACACGTCCTTCCTGAATTTCCATCGCAATTTCTCTATCTATATTATTAAAATAAAAAGCACGTGCCATCCATGCGATCGCAATATAAGTAGTCATTTGTGAAATAGATAAACTTTCAATGCTCTCTTTCCCGCTATAAATCGCTTGCCACAAAAAATAATACGCACCGATATTAATCGTATAAATTAAAATCCCACTATAATAGTTTGTACGATAGGCAAGCATCATTAAAAAGCGAATCCGAATCATTTCAATATACTTACCCATGCATAATACCTTCTTCATAAATGTTACGAATAATTTCCTCTGTAGAAACTTCGTTAATTTTTAAATCTTTAATTTGAAAAGCTTGTACCACTTTAGAAATCAGCATAGAAATGATAACTTCTTCATTCGGTATTTTTGCAACCCACGCATTTTCCTCTTTTGCTTTTGACCAAACGACATGACTATCAGGCATAACCATTGATAACTCCTGGTATGAAACTGGGGCAACAAACTGAAAATGTATTACCTTCTCTACTCCCCACTGCGTACGAAGATTATCTAAAGATCCATCATACATAATGCTTCCTTCATCAAGCATAATGACGCGCTCACATAAAGCTTCAATATCAGTAATATCATGTGTTGTTAACAAAATTGTTGTTTTATAACGTTCATTCATCTCTTTTAAGAATTCTCGTATTTTCAATTTCACAAGAACATCTAGCCCAATTGTTGGCTCATCTAAAAATAATAACGGTGGATTATGAATTAACGCCGCTGCTAATTCACAACGCATTCTTTGACCAAGAGATAATTTTCGTACCGGTTTATCTAATAAAGGACCGATATCTAACGTTTCAATAACATGTTCCATATGTTCCTTATACTGAGCGTCTGATACACCGTACACTTTCTTCAATAAACGAAATGATTCTTGTACAGCGATATCCCACCAAAGCTGCGAACGCTGGCCAAACACAACACCGATTGTTCTTACAAATTCTTCTCTCTGTTTGTGTGGATTCATTCCATTCACTGTAATTTGTCCTGATGTCGGAGTCAAAATCCCTGTAAGCATTTTAATCGTCGTTGATTTACCAGCACCATTCTCACCAATATAACCAACCATTTCACCTTGTTTTACAGTAAAAGAAACATCATTTACTGCTGGTACTATTTTATAATTACGATTTAATAAATCGCGAAATGCACCCTTTAAGCCCGGACGACTTGAATAGGCTGTAAACTCTTTACGTAACCCTTGTACCTCAATTACCGATTTCATAATCGGACCCCCTTCCTAAATGTCACAACGAATAGTTTACCCAACTGCTCCTTCTATCACAAACAATACGTCTTTTCAAAAAACATGTTAGAATAATACATAGATTTTTGTAAGGAGATGAATTGTAGTGAATTTCACGAAATCAGAAGCGTTACATAAAGAAGCTTTAGAACATATCGTTGGTGGTGTTAATAGTCCTTCTCGCTCTTTTAAAGCAGTTGGAGGCGGTTCCCCTGTTGCAATGGAACGCGGGAAAGGTGCTTATTTCTGGGATGTAGATGGAAATAAATATATCGACTATTTAGCAGCGTATGGCCCTATTATTACTGGACATGCTCACCCACACGTAACAGAAGCAATTAAAACAGCGGCTGAAAACGGCGTACTATACGGTACTCCAACAGCATTAGAAGTAAAATTCGCAAAAATGTTAAAAGAAGCAATGCCTGCTTTAGATAAAGTCCGCTTCGTAAACTCTGGTACAGAATCCGTTATGACAACCATTCGTGTCGCTCGCGCTTACACTGGCCGCACAAAAATTATGAAATTCGCCGGTTGTTACCACGGTCATTCCGATTTAGTACTTGTAGCAGCTGGCTCTGGTCCTTCTACTCTTGGAATTCCTGATTCAGCTGGTGTGCCACAAAGTATCGCCCAAGAAGTTATTACTGTTCCATTTAATAATGTAGAAACTTTAAAAGAAGCGTTAGATAAATGGGGACATGAAGTAGCAGCTATCCTTGTAGAACCGATCGTTGGAAACTTCGGTATTGTAGAGCCAAAACCTGGCTTCCTCGAAAAAGTAAATGAACTTGTTCACGAAGCTGGCGCACTAGTAATTTATGATGAAGTTATTACTGCTTTCCGCTTTATGTACGGTGGTGCTCAAGACTTACTTGGCGTAACACCAGATTTAACAGCACTTGGTAAAGTTATCGGCGGCGGACTTCCAATTGGCGCTTACGGTGGTAAGAAAGAAATTATGGAACAAGTTGCACCGCTCGGCCCTGCATACCAAGCTGGTACAATGGCCGGGAACCCTGCTTCTATGGCATCAGGTATTGCCTGCCTAGAAGTACTTCAACAAGAAGGCGTATACGAGAAATTAGATGCACTTGGTGCAATGCTTGAAAAAGGAATTTTAGACCAAGCTACAAAACATAACATCGACATTACAGTAAACCGTCTAAAAGGTGCATTAACTGTATACTTCACGACAAATACAATTGAAGATTACGATGCAGCCAAAAATACAGATGGTGAAATGTTCGGGAGATTCTTCAAGCTGATGCTTCAAGAAGGTATTAATTTAGCGCCTTCTAAATATGAAGCATGGTTCTTAACGACAGAACATACAAAAGAAGATATTGAATATACAATTGAAGCTGTTGGCAGAGCATTTGCTGCTTTAGCAGACAATAAATAACCCCTGTAATTAAAAGGAAAAAAGAAACCAACCTTTCTTTTTTCCTTTTTTCTATTTCATAAATCCCTCATTAATAGTATAATTATTCATAATTATCTGTTTTATAATCTTTTATATCCTTACTATCCCTGTATACAAGGCAGTTCACGCCTTAAATAGTAAGATTATTCAGAATTCATTTTCCAGAGGGGGGATTGACGGATGCTCAATAAAAAAAATAAATGGACACCGTCTTTATTTCGGAATTATAAAAATGCAGAACATGATGCGTGTGGAATCGTTTCCGTTATGGAAAAACGAAGAATTCCTACCAAGGAAAACATCGACCTTTGTATACAATCACTAGTCAAAATGAATCATAGAGCTGGTTTCATTAATGGCGAAGGAGATGGTATCGGAATTCATATCGACATGCCAAAAGCACTTTGGAATGAAAAACTGAAAAGTAGCGGATATAATCCAACGATTGTGGATCATCCCCACTTTATCGTTGGACATTTTTTTCTAAACAAAAAAGAAAATATCGCTGAGTTAAAAGATTACATTCGTACGCAACTAAACAATGAAAACTTTACAATTGTTCTAGAAAATGATGATGTAATAAACTCAGATGCACTCGGTCCTCTTGGTAAACAAGAAGAACCTTTATTTTGGCAAATTGCCCTTATCGCCGAAAGTGAAGTTGAAAATATTGAACAAACATTATTTTCTGTAACAATAAAAATCGAAGAAAATGAAGCAATTCATGTTGCTTCATTAAGTCATGAACATGTTGTATATAAAGTTCTCGGTGCTGGCGATACACTCGTTGCTTATTACAATGATTTACAACACCCACTTATCGCTTCAACTATGACACTGGGACATAATCGCTATTCTACTAATACGTTATCTAATTTTTTTCGTGTACAACCATTTAGCATTCTCGGACATAATGGCGAAATTAACACGATTGCAAAATTACGCGATCAAGCTGAAATGATTAATGTACCACTTACTGCCGGGGGTAGTGATTCCCAAGATTTAAACCGCACCTTAGAAACCCTTCTCGTTCAGTATAACTACAGTTTATTTGAAGCAATGGATATATTATTTCCACCAATTATTAATGAAATAAAACTTTACGAAACAAACTTACAAAACTTATACACTTATATACGTGAGGCTTGGGGGCATTTCGCACAAGGTCCAGCTGGTATTATTTCACGTTATAAAGATGAAGCTGTTTTCAGTGTCGATTCCCTTGGATTACGACCAGTTTGGAAAGTAGAGACAGAGAGCTCCTATATTTTCTCTTCTGAACCTGGAGTTGTATCACCAACTGAATATGTAGCAGAGCCGAAACCACTCGCTCCTGGAGAAAAAGTTGGATTAAAATGGAATGAACAAGATGAGCTCGTTCTCTATGAATACGACAATTATCAAATTGAAGTATATAACCGTTTTAAGAAACGAATCGATGTTACCAATTATCATGTAAACTTATCTATCCCTAAAACGAAAGAAACTGAGGGATTATGTGATTCTGTTCAAGTTGAAACGAAGCAATACGTTGCTTTCGGCTGGGATCGAGAACATATTCAGCTCCTTGAACAGATGGCAACAAAAGGCGTCGAACCAATTCGGTCACTTGGGCATGACTCACCACTTGCCGCACTTGATACAGATAGACGAAATATTGCTGATTTCATTAAGGAAAGTGTGGCCGTTGTTACAAATCCAGCAATCGATCGTGATCGAGAAGTCGAACACTTCTCCACACGTACTGCACTCGGAGAGCGTCCGGGTTTATTAGATAACTCTAAACAACCATTTATAATCGAGATGCTTTCACCCATTATTTTAGAAGAGAATTTAGCTCAATCTATCGCGGCAGACTTACACACGATTACGTACGAACAACTTATACAGCTATTCATTACTCATAGCTCTGTCTCTACAATTTCTATTACATTTAGTCCATCAGAAACTCTACAAATCGCATTAAATCGAATTAGTTCCGAAGCGATAGCAGCCGTTAAAAATGGGGCTTCCCTACTATTATTAGATGACGCTAAATCTCATCAAAATGGACTATTATGGATTGATCCACATTTAGTTACTGCTAAAGTACATCAAGCATTAACTGAAAATAAATTACGCCGGAAATGCTCTCTCGTTATACGTTCCGGTGCCCTTCGCTCCTTACACGATATCGTCACGCTATACGGATTAGGGGCAGATGGTATTAATCCATATTTATTGTTCGCGACGGTAAATGATGGAACAAAAGCATCAATTGCTAATTTGTATACTGCACTTAATAAAGGACTAGAGAAAGTAATTTCAACGATTGGAATTCATGAATTACGCGGTTACGGTCGCCTCTTCTCCTCTATCGGATTACATGAGGAAATCGCTAACATATTACAAATCACAAATTTCTTCGGTTCAAATAATTTAGCTTTTTCACTTGAATCACTTGCTGAAGATGCAAAAATTCGAGCTGATGATTATAACAATCCAAAAGTTAGAATGAGAAAATCATTTCATATATTCCCGCGGATTTGGAAAGCAATTGGTGATGTTGCAAAAGGAAACCCTTATGATGATTACCGCGATAAGTTAAGTGAATTAGAAGAAAATAACCCAATCGCAATTCGGCACCTTGTTCAAACAAAACAAGCACAGCATGTAGTTCCGACTGAAGAAGTGTCCATCGGCATTCACAATCATGATTTACCATTTATTATTAGTTCCATGTCATTTGGTTCTCAAAATGAAATTGCCTTCCGTGCATATGCAGAAGCTGCTGATCAACTAAATATGATTAGTTTGAACGGTGAAGGCGGCGAAATTAAAGATATGATTGGTAAATACCCACATACACGCGGACAACAAGTTGCATCTGGCCGATTTGGAGTAAACGCTGAATTACTAAATTCATCAAACTTAATTGAAATAAAAATCGGTCAAGGCGCAAAACCTGGTGAAGGTGGACATTTACCAGGTTCCAAAGTAACAGCCAAAATCGCTGAAGCACGTAACGCGACTATCGGTTCAGATTTAATCTCACCATCTAATAACCATGATATTTATTCAATTGAAGATTTAGCTCAAATGATTACAGAAATTAAAACGGCTAATCAACTTGCAAAAGTAGCCGTAAAAGTTCCTGTCGTTCCTAACATTGGAACAATTGCTGTCGGTATCGCAAAAGCTGGTGCGGATTTTATTAACATTAGCGGATTTGATGGCGGAACAGGCGCTGCACGTATTCACGCATTGCAACATGTAGGTCTTCCTGTAGAGATCGGTGTTAAAGCTGCTCACAATGCGTTACTAGAAGCAAATATGAGACATAAAGTAGAAATTTGGGCAGATGGCGGTATTCGAAGTGTAAATGACGCCTTAAAGATCATGCTCCTTGGAGCAAATCGAATTGGATTTGGCACATTATCAATGATTGCAATTGGCTGTACAACTTGCCGTGGTTGTCATCTCGATACGTGCCACGTCGGAATTGCAACACAAATTGAATCTGAAGCTCAAGCGAAAGAACATGGACTGCGCCGTTTCGTTCCACGTGAATTAGAAAGCGCAGTTACAGGGCTATTAAGCCTATTCACTACTTTCGGTACAGAATTGAAACGTTTAACAGGGCAGCTCGGTTACACAAACTTACAAGATATTATCGGACGATCGGATTTATTAGAACAAACTCGAGGCAAGGACTTATTAGACTTACGTAATTTAATACAAACGATAGAAGATTCATCCGTGAAAATAACGGCATCTGTACAAGAAAAACAATTTGAAACAACAAATTCTCTCCAGTCAAAAGAATTAGTAAGCGTCGGCGTAGAGCAACGCGTAATGGGCGGTCTAGAATCCTGTTATCGTATTCGTAGCAAATTATATGAAAATACTCATCTTGAACCACTTACATTAAAGTATACAAACGGATCTGTTCCTGGAAACGGATTAGGCGCGTACAATAGCGAGAACTTATTTATACACGTAAATGGCGGCGCGCAAGACGGAATTGGAAAAACTTCATTTGGCGGTGGCATTTATATAACGAAAGCAAAAGGAAAAGATGGAACATATTATAACGGTTCTGTCGGAAAAGGATTTGGATACGGCGCACAAAAAGGAGCACTATACGTGCAAGGTAACGCTGATGCTCGTGCTGGCATTCGCCTTTCTGGAGCAGATATGATAATTGGAGGCAGAATTACAAAACCACTCCGCGAAAAAGAACAAGGAAATATCGGAGTATATTCTAATATAAAAGGATTTGCTTTTGAATATATGACAAATGGTCGCGCTCTTGTTTTAGGAGATCCTGGACCATGGATTTGTGCCGGCATGACTGGTGGTGTTGTTTATTTACGTCATGAGCCAAACTTAAGTTTAACAGAACACGCTTTAAAAAGAAGAATTGCTAAAGGTGCAAATGTAACATTGCAGCCAATTAGTAAAAATGGTTTGCAAGATGTGAATGAATTATTATTAGACTACATTCGTGTATTAAATGAGCACGAACAATATGAAGAAGTTGCTTTGTTAACACCATTATTAGATGATATCCAGCTTCACTTCTATGAAATTATCCCGAAAAAAGAACAGGCGGATCCATCTATTTCAACTGAATGATATGTACAATATTTATTTTCATAAAAAAATTGACGAAGTAAGCATCGCATAGTAATCTAGAATAACAATTTGAAACCTGCTGAAATTCAGCAGGTTTTTTTATTAAGAATAGATGTTTAAAGAGAATTTGGAGAAATTATAAATGGATTGTAATTTATTTATTAAACTTTTTAACGTCACTAAAATATCACTTGCTAACATATTGTAATGAATGTATAGTATCATGTTGTACATTCATTATGACAAGAGAAAGGATATCAATAAGGGTATGAAACTTGGTGCTCGCATTTTAAAAACGGGTATTGCCATTACATTAGCTTTATTTGCTTGTATTTTACTTCAATTACCGAGTCCAGTATTTGCGGGAATCTCAGCTATCTTTGCTGTTCAACCGTCTGTATACCGCTCGTATTTAACAGCTCTTGAGCAAATTCAAGCAAACGTAATTGGTGCGGTATTCGCTATCGTATTTGCTACTGCTTTTGGACATAATCCTTTTATTATTGGATTAACGTGTATATTAGTAATTGCTCTTACTTTACAATTACGCTTAGAAAACACAATATCAATCGCTTTAGTAACAGTTATCGCCATTATGGAGTATCAAGGCGAAGATTTCTTTAATTTTGCCTTACTTCGATTCGCGACGATTATGATTGGAATTATTGCGGCTTCGCTTGTAAATTTAGTATTTATGCCGCCAAAATATGAAACAAAACTTTACCATCGCATCGTTGATAATACAGAAGAAATTGTCAAATGGATTCGTATGAACAGTAGGCAGGCTTCTGATTTTACAACGTTAAAAACCGATATTGACCGCATGAAAGAAAAAATGATTAAACTAAATCATTACTATTTGCTGTATAAAGAAGAAAGAAGTTACACGAAAAAAATACAGTTCGCGAAAATTCGCAAGCTCGTTTTATTCAGACAAATGTTAGCGACAACAAGCCGCGCTTTAAGTACGTTAAAGTCATTACATCGCACTGAAAATGAACTGCGCTATATGCCAGAAGAGTTTCAGGAATCTATTCAAAACGAGCTTGATTCATTAACGCATTATCACGAACAAGTGTTATTAAAATTTATTGGTAAAGCAAAGAAACAACAATCCGTTGAGATGCTTGATGAAGTTGAAACAGGTAAACAAGAATTGATTGATATCTTTATGGATTATCAAAATAAGGACGATGAGGAAGCATATAAAATATGGTTACACCTCTTCCCTCTTATTTCTTCAATTATTAACTACAGTGAGGAAGTAGAGCATTTAGATTTACTTGTGGATAGCTTCTACACATACCATAAACCAGAAAGCGAACTCCAAATCGAAGATAAAAAAGAAGACGAATAAAAAACAGCTCCTTTTACGCTAAAGGAGCTGTTTCTGTTATATGCTGAAGTTGATATAGATTGTAATAAAATCCCCTCTTTTTCATTAACTCTTCATGAGAACCCTTTTCTTTTATTTCACCATCTTCAACATAAATAATTGTATCGACATGCGTAATCGTCGCTAATCGATGTGCAATAATAATTGTTGTCCGATCTGCAGCTAACGTTTGCAGTGCCTCTTGAATATATCGTTCATTTTCTAAATCTAAAGCGGAAGTTGCTTCATCTAATATAAGTAAAGACGGATTCTTTAGAAAAACCCTTGCGATTGCTACACGCTGTCTTTGTCCACCAGATAATTTCACACCACGTTCCCCAACGACAGTACCATAGCCCTCTGGCAACTCTGTAATAAAATTATGAATTTGTGCAGCTTTGGCAGCTGAAATCACTTCCGCCTCTGTAGCTTTCGGATTGCCATATAAAATATTAGCCCCGATTGTATCGCTAAATAACAAATTATCTTGTAGCACAATTCCAATATGACTACGTAAATTTCTCATATTATACTTTCTTACATCTATCCCGTCTATATAAACTGCACCTTCAGAAACATCATAAAAACGCGGAATTAAACTAGCAAGAGATGACTTTCCTCCTCCACTTGCCCCTACAAGCGCAACCTTCTCTCCCGGGCGCATAGTTAATGACAGATTATGCAATATTTCTTTTTCATCCGCATTATAACGAAAAGAAACATTATCAAATATAACTTCCCCATTTAACCTTTTCGTTTGCACCGCATTTGGCACATTAACAATATCATATTTTTCATCCAACAATTCAAACACTCGATCCATCGAGGCGAAAGACTGTGTTAATGTTGTAGATGAATTAACAAGGCGGCGAAGCGGACTATATAAACTATCCATATATCCAACAAAAGCAACCATAGTCCCCAGTGTTAACGATCCTTGAATTACCTCATACGCCGCAAAACCAATAACAAGTAATGGCCCTAAATCCGTTAACGTATTCACTGCCGAAAACGTTCTCGCCGTCCAACTCGTATGAGTTAGTGCTTTCGTTAAAAATTCATTATTTCTCTTTTCAAACTGTCCTCTTTCATACTCTTCTAATGCAAAACTACGTGTCACTTGCATCCCTTGAATACGTTCATGTAAATACCCTTGCATAGTTGCTAACGCTTGTGAGCGCTCTTTCGTCAATTTTCGAAGGCGCCCGAAAAAATATTTCACTGCAACTACATAAATAGGTAAGATTAATAAAGCAACAAAAGTTAATTTTATATTCATAGAAAACATAACGATAATAGCAATAACAATTGTTGCAGTATCTAACCAGACATTCATAAGACCAGTAATTACAAAGTCCTTCGTTTGTTCTACATCATGGATTACACGTGAAATAAGCTCCCCTGTTTTTGTGTTCGAATAATAACGTAAGCTCAATTTTTGCAAGTGCCCAAAAATGTATTTTCTTAAATCGTATAGTATTGTATTGGCAATGCGCTGCGCGAAATATTGACGATAATATTCTATCGGCGGTCTTACTACTGCAAAAATAAAAAAAGCAATCCCAATTGCGGTTATTAATTGAGACGTTTTTTCTTGAAGCGATCCCGTGCCTTGAATAACATCATCAATAATATACTTTAATAACCATGGCATAATAAGCGGGATACCAAACTTCACAAGACCAATAATAATTGTAATAGCAATAAGCCATCGATACGGTTTAACAAATTGTAAATATCTTTTTATACCTTGCACATAATCCCCCCTCTAATAGGACAAACCTGCCGGGAAATCCCCTGCAGGTTTGTTTTAATTTCTGTACATTAAATATCTTTCGTACCACATATCTACGAAATCCGGTGCGAATGGACCTTTCCTTTGATGAATCCACTGTGTTAAATGTGCTACATTTCGTTTTAAAATTGTATCAATAACAGGTGGGTACTGCATGATTTGGCTATGCTTCTCATACTCATCTTCATCTAAAAGTGTATATGTCATATCCGGATACACTTTAATATCTAAATCGTAATCGATATACTTTAATGCCTCAGAGTCATATGCAAAAGGAGAACTTAAATTACAATAATAATATACTCCTTCTTCCCTTAGCATTCCAATCACATTAAACCAATAATTGGCATGGAAGTAACAAATCGCAGGTTCGCGAGTAATCCATGTTCGGCCATCTGATTCCGTAACTACTGTACGATCATTCGCTCCGATCACAAGGCTCTGCGTCCCTTTTAAAATCGTTGTCTCTTCCCACATTCTATGAATGGAGCCATTATGTTTATAACTATGTATTTGTACCTTTTCTCCTTCTTTGGGAAATCCCATATATGCTCCCTTCTTTCAACTGCAAATGCCATTCTTAAGTTGTCTTAACTACCCCTTGAACTGCATTCACTTTTTTTCTATTATAACTTTTTTGTCAAAATTTTAAAACTAAAGCGATAAGACACTTGTTTTCATGAGGAATATAATGAAGTTTGTATTATTGAATACCACATCACCAACCCTTTTAATAAAGGAAAATCCTCTATGAGTTAGCAATACGTATTTTAGAAGATTAAACGAAGATATAACAAAAAGAAAAGTCCCCCTCATCTCTGTTTAAGAAAGGACTTTCCCCTAAAATCAACAACATATCTCACCCTTAATTTGAAATTATTTTTTCGGTCTCAAAAGATTGAATCACATTATTCGTTTGCTGTTCAAATTTTTCATGCAAAAGTTTTAATGCTATTTCTGTTCTGTATATTTCTTGACGGATAAAATGCAATTCTTTTTTATCGCTCGTATCCCTTCCACTCATTTCAATTTGCTGATACTTCTCTAAATGTGATTGTAACTTTAAAAGCTCATCCATCGTTTCCAACTGCTCTCCTACCAACTTATCAAAATCGTTCATCACTTACCCCCTTTTTAATTCATTCATCAGTTATAATTCCTATTACATATTTCTAATCGTTAACTTCTTTCTCCTTTGACTACATTTGTTGACTTATTAGAAGTTATGTCGGTCATTATATTTTCATTACAATGACCCGCGCACAAAGAAAACACTTCTCTTGAGTTAGAGAAGTGTTTTTCTTCGTTACTGATTTGAGCTAGAAGATTGTGATTTTTTTGCAGCTGATTGTGCGTTTGCTTGTTTCACTGCATGCACATCTGTTTCAGTTGCAAACTCTGTACCATAACTAGCATTTGCACTTTGAGCACCAGAAGCTTGTGCTTTCTTTGCTTCTGATTGTGCGTTTGCTTGTTTTACTGCTTGTACATTTGTTTCAGTTGCAAATTCTGTACCATAGCTAGCATTTGTACTTTGAATGCTAGCACCAGAAGTTGCCTTATTATAACCTTGTTGTTTTTTACTCATCTTTCTCACCTCCACAACAAATAATGTAACCAATCTATCTAGAAACTATCCGTAATTTTCTTTTTTATAATTTCCGCATATATCTCTTATCACTCATTCAAACTACATATGATGGAGGTGGGAATATGTATACTGGACGTGATATGACTGAGCTAACTATGATTTCCAAAAATGAATGGAAAGAGGATGAATTAGCTTATTTTCATCATTCATTTCAGCAAATTATGCCTTATCTAAATGTAGAGGGACAAACGATTTATAAAGAAGTTGTGAAAGAAATCGAGTCACGGGGCGGATTATAAACGTGTGGATTTTCAGCCTCAAAATACAAATTTATTTTCAATATAAAAAACGTGTTCCAAAGTTCTGGAACACGTTTTTTATTATTTATTGCATTGTAATTTTCTCAACACACTTTTCGTAAATTGTACGATGTGATTTCGAGAAAGGTAACTGTTCAAACGCTTCTTTCGACACAAACTTTAGTGTATCCGTTTCGACAATATTCCCTGTTACTTTTCCGTAAAATATAAATATATCCCAAGTACGATGTGTAAAAGTATGTTGTACATTCATCGCGTATTCATCAATTGAAACAGAGAGATTAAAGCTCTCCTTCATATAATCCGTAAGCTGTTGTTTCTGATTACGAATACCTTCACCTAGTTCAATATTCGGGAACTCCCACATATTAGCCAGTAATCCTGTACTTGGGCGTTTATTAATTACGTAATGGCCATCTTCAGTTTGAAGTACTCCTGCAACGAGCGGTACCATTGTAGGTGCTTTCGCTTTACTCTTCACTGGTAGTTCTTTTTGAACACCTTCAGCATACCCTCTGCAATGTTCACGTACAGGACAAAGTAAACAAGATGGATTTTTCGGTATACAAATTAACGCCCCTAATTCCATCAAACCTTGGTTAAAATAAGATGGATTTTCTGTCGAAATAATTTCACGCACAATCTCTTCAAAAACTTTTCTCGTCTTCGGTTTTGCAATATCATCCCACACTGATAAAATACGAGATAATACGCGCATAACATTTCCATCAACCGCTGGCTCTGGTATGCCATATGCAATGCTTAAAATGGCACCTTTTGTATATGGTCCCACTCCTTTTAATTTTTCAATTTTCTTTACATCGCTCGGTACTGTCCCGCCGTATACTTCTTTTACCTCTTTTACTGCAGCATGTAAATTTCGTGCTCTAGAATAATACCCTAAGCCTTCCCATGCTTTTAATACTTCTTCATCCTCGGCAGTTGCTAGCGCTTCAAGCGTAGGAAACTTCCCCATAAAATTTGCGTAATATGGTTTTACAGCCTCTACCCTTGTTTGCTGTAACATAATTTCCGAAACCCAAACACGGTATGGATCTTTATTTTTTCGCCACGGTAAATCACGTTGTTCTTTTTCAAACCAACCAATTAAATCATTTTGAAACTGTTCTATGTTAAACTCATTTAATATTTCAAGTGTCAAACTTGATCCCCCTCATTTTTTTGCATATACGTACTATTATAAAGATTTTAGGAAAAAATTTAAGTAAGATGACATAGGAAATAGAAGGCAAAGGACTTGAGGTATCGAATAAAAAGAGTTACATTAATAAAAAACGGAGGTGGATTTCTATGGACACAGCCACTCACCTTGTTATGGGCGTTACTCTAGGCAGTTTGGCAACATTAGATCCAGCTATAGCACAAAGTGATATTGGACCACAAGCAGTGATGCTTGCAACAATTGCCGGTTCCAATATTCCTGACATCGATACAGTTTTAAAATTGCGTAATAACGCTAAATATATAAGAAATCATCGCGGGATTACTCATTCCATTCCTGCAGTGATTCTTTGGTCACTCCTTATAAGTGGTATCTCTTTCGCCTTCTTTTCAGACGCTCCCTATCTGCATCTACTACTTTGGTCATTTATTGCCGTCTTTCTTCATGTCTTTGTGGATATTTTCAATGCCTATGGTACACAGGCATTAAGGCCCTTCACAAAAAAATGGGTAGCGCTCGGCATAATTAATACGTTTGATACTGTCATTTTCTTTATCCATATACTCGCTATCGCCTGTATGCTTGTCGGAGCACATAAAGGCTATACTGCTTTAGCAGCGTATATATTAATGTTTGTTTACTACATCGGTCGCATTATGATGCATCGAAATATTAAAAGTGTAGTATACAAACGTTTCAAAAATGTAGAGAAAGTAATTATTTCTCCTTCTTACAAATTTTATCATTATCATTTAGCCATCGTTACAACTGAACATTACTACGTCGCAAGATGGCACCGCGGTAACATCCTTGTATACGATAAATTTAATCGCGTACCGTTCCCGAATACCGCCATTATGCAAGCTGCTGTGCGAGATGAAAATATATCTGCTTTCTTATCTTTCTCGCCTGTATATCGCTGGGATATTTTCGATTATGATAACTATTATGAAGTTCGATTTATTGATTTGCGGTATCGAAGTAAAGATTATTATCCATTCGTCGCAATCGTTCAGCTCGATCAAAATTTAAATATTATTAGTTCATATACAGGATGGATTTTCAGCGAAGAAAAACTTCGAAAGAAACTGGAATTGCTTCCACATTAAAAAAAGCGACCTACGTCGCTTTTTTTTAATGTTTCAAATGATCTTCTTGATTGATTAAATGGCTATACTTCGGATTATTTGTACGCATTTCATGCAGGCGCCCTCCATGATTATTAATCCATGTTCGTACCACTTGTTCAGCCATTTTCTCACCTTGGTAACGACCTGATTTAGCATAAGTTGTTTGGAAGTCTTCCCACATTAATTCAACCCATGCACGAGCTTGTGCGTAAGAAAGGTTATCATTTTTATCTAATAATTCTTTCGTTAATGTTTCATAAATATCATTCATGTTCTATTCTCCTTTTACCTATTTATCCCGATTGATGCGCGCTAATAACCCGTGAGGGATGAAAAAAACCACTGGTTAAAGTTTCACTTTATTCCCTTCATTTCTAAAGAATAGTTTCTTCAATTTTGCACATTCTATAATTGATACTTCTTAAAGAGGTATCAACTGATAATGAGGGGGCGTTCTTAATGGGTAGACAAGCCGAATTTTGGTCTGAGTCAAAAAACAACAGCAAAATCGAAGGTCAACCGAAAGCGAAATCACGCTTCGCTTCGAAACGACCTAACGGCACAATTAACACGCACCCACAAGAACGTATGCGTGCTGCAAATCAGCAGGAAGAGTAGTACAAATTAAATTCCTACACGAGGTGATAAAGATGAGCTACCGTGACCATTTAGATAGTCGTTCTGAATTATTTAACCATACGTGGACTCGTCCAAAACATGCGAAGGCGCAAGTTAATGGACAGACGCAACAAACCCAGTCTCTCATTATACTGGCAAACGAATGTAAAAAACGCCAATTTTAGAATCTCCTATCTCCTTTAACGCCTACCAAAGATGAAAACCAGAGAGATTCGCTCTCTGGTTTTTATTTTTCTTGTAGCAAGGAAATTGGTATTCCAATCTCTTCATTATCATGTTGCTTATATCCCCAAGCAAATACTCCATTGAAATACGTAATTTTAAATACCACACCAGGTTCTTCTACTAATTCATATGTCTCACCAATATGGAATTTATTTATATCTATCATATAAGCACGAGCCATAGCCATTTTTCTCATTAATACATCGAATTCATTTACAATTCCAAGTTGCTCAGCCTTTACTGCTTGCTCCTTCAAAATCCCAATTTCTTCCCTTAGCTCATGTGGCGTCATTTCACTGTAGCGTTTTGGCATACCCATTTTATTTCCTCATCCCTCTTCACGTTTTATTTGTAAAAAAGTCTCTATCTCATCAATAGAGAATCCTTTTCGATATAACGCTTGCTTCACCTTATTTTCGAATGTCCAACCATCATACTTCTTATATTTCTCATAATATTTATTCCCATGATAGTGTAACGCCTCTTGTTGCTGTTCGTCATCTTTTTCGTCTTTCAGTTCTTCCAAACAAATTTGAATCACATCTCTAGAATATCCTTTACGAACAAGCATTTCATCTAACTTTAGCTTCATTTGTAAAAATGAATGCTTTTGATAAGATTTTTTCTTCTTCTCTATAAGAACCAAAGCATTCTCAATTTGCTTCTCCTTTGGATACTCTTGTAAACTATGTGTAATGATTAAATCCTGAACACCTTTACTTAATAGCCCTCTCCTAATAACAGTTGGACCTTTTTGATTCACATTACTTTGCGTTCGCACGTATGAAATAGCGTACTCTTTATCATTAATATATCGATCATGTAATAATTTCGAAACGACTTCAGAGATGATGGCCTGTCCCACTTCTTTTTTTCGTAAGAAATCTTCTATTTCTTGTTTTGTTCTCATTTGATAGGATAAATAGGAAATTGCTTGTAAATATGCTTTTTGTACCTCTTCATTGTACAAAATATTCCCTAACGCTACTTCATCAATTTCTAAGCCTTTTTGTAACCCATGTTTCATTAAGATTGATTGATTCACACTAAACCCGTACTCTTCACCTTGACCTTTATCAATATAAATATTAAATCGTTCTTTCGATCGTTTTTGCACTTCTATTTTTGTAATGACAGTCATACTCTCACCTCTCTATTATTTTAACATAGTCAAGGAACGTTTTTGCTTTTCAAGAATATATATAATGAGGAGGAAATGATTGTGAAAATCGCAATTTCTGGTGGCTCTGGCTTTATAGGCACATACCTTTCTAGTTTTTTTATTCAAAAGGGATATACTGTTTACATTCTTACTCGAAAAAAAACTGCTGAAACTTCACACACTAACCTTCAATACGTACAATGGACACCGGATTTACAGACCTTCCCCCTCTCCTCTATCGATGTAGTTATTAATCTAGCTGGAGAGTCTATTAATAGTAGATGGACAAAGAAACAAAAAGAAACAATTTTAAACAGTAGGATTCAAACAACAAGAGGACTCATTAAACAATTACAAGCACTCGCAACAAAACCACACACATTTATTAACGCAAGCGCTATTGGATACTATGGAACATCTGAAACAGAGTCTTTTACCGAGCAACAAGAAACTTCCGGAAATGACTTTTTAGCAGAAACAGTATTTTTATGGGAGCAAGAAGCATCTAAAGCACGTTCTCTTGGAATAAGAACAATCTACTCAAGATTTGGAGTCGTATTAGGTGCAGACGGAGGAGCTCTTCAAAAAATGCTACTTCCCTATCAATTATATATTGGGGGTACAATTGGATCTGGAAACCAATGGTTATCATGGATTCATATAGACGATGTCGTTCGCATGATTGATTTCATCATACACAAGGAAGACATTGACGGACCTCTTAACATTACAGCCCCCCTACCTATAAGAATGAAGGAATTCGGAGAAAATATTGCAACTGTAATAGGAAAACCTCATTGGCTACCTGTTCCTTCATTTATGCTTCAAGCTTTATTTGGTGAGATGAGTATACTTGTACTAGAAGGGCAACATGTACTACCTATTAAAGCAATTGAATATGGGTATCAATACACATTTCCGACAGTAAACCATGCATTACAAAATATACTTTCGCATACAATGTAGTACTTCTAAAATACAGTTTTACAGGGAGTCTATCCCCTCCAAAACTTTCATTTTCTAGGATCCGGAGCATTACTACACAAATAACCTTTCAGTTACTTTCCCTTAAATTCCATTAACATTATAAAGTAACAGAAATGAGGTACCTATGAAAATATTACTCAAACAAGCCATTGTATATCCTATTACATCCCAAAAGTTTCAAGGCGATGTACTCGTTACAGGAGAACGAATTACCGAGGTCAAACCTTTTATTCAGCCTACTCAAGATATGACCGTTATAGATGCACGAGCCCTTCATCTCTTACCTGGATTTATTGATGTCCATACGCACCTTGGTCTCTATGACGAAGGCACTGGTTGGGCTGGTAATGATGCAAATGAAACATCTGAAGTTTCAACACCACATATCCGTTCTTTAGACGGGATCCATCCTTTTGATATTGCATTTCAAGACGCTGTACAAAATGGGGTTACGACCGTTCACGTTATGCCCGGAAGCCAAAATATTATCGGCGGTACTACTTGTGTAATAAAAACTGCTGGAACTTGTATTGATCATATGATTATTCAGGAACCTGCTGGTTTAAAAATTGCCTTTGGAGAAAACCCTAAAAAGGTCCATAGCAACGGCACAAAAGAATCAATAACACGTATGGGAATTATGGGGTTACTTCGTGAATCATTCTATGACGCACAACACTACGGGCATGAAGCTGATTTTCGAATGCTCCCTATTTTAAAAGCACTCCGCCGAGAAATACCGGTACGTATCCACGCTCACCGCGCAGATGATATCACTTCAGCTTTACGCTTTGCGACAGAATTCAATCTTGATTTACGTATTGAACATTGTACAGAAGGACACTTTATTGTTGAGGAACTTTCGAAACATAATTTAAAGATTTCAGTTGGTCCGACTCTTACACGGCGTTCGAAAATCGAGCTTAAAAACAAAACATGGGATACTTATCATATATTATCGAAAAGTGGCATAGAAGTTTCTATTACAACAGATCACCCTTATACACCAATTCAATATTTAAATGTTTGTGCCGCTATCGCTGTTCGAGAAGGATTAGATGAAAAAACAGCCTTGGAAGGAATAACTATTTTTCCAGCTCGTAATTTACGTTTAGAGGATAGAATTGGAAGCATTGAAGTTGGAAAAGATGCTGATCTCGTGCTATGGACTCACCATCCTTTCCATTATTTAGCCAAGCCTGTACTCACCATGATTGACGGAAAAATAATTTACAAAAAAAATAAAAAAAACTAGTTTATTTTTTTGACTAGATAAAGTATTATACGATTATAAACTGAATGAAACCATAATCAATTTGTGTCGTGATTATCATTTTCAAATTGATGAATGGGGAAGGCAAATGGTGCGCCACCAGCGTTATAAACTGGTTCTAGTGGGTTCGATTCCCACCCCGAAATTTTTTAAAGATCGATATAAAAATTTCGAGGGTGGGTGTTTTTTCGTCATGCTACCCTCGTGTGAGGAGGAGTTAGTGTGTTGAAAAAACGCGACTTACACGACAGCCACGTTCTATACGAGTTGATGGTGGATCCAGCTGTCTTCCCTTTTGTGCGTCAAAAGGCTTATTCTTATGAAGAATATTTATTTTTAACGAAACAAACAATTGAAGCCGAAGAGCGTGGAGAATTAATCTCACGCACAATTTTAGATGAATGGGGTAACCCTATCGGTACAATTACTTTATTTGATGTGCAAGAAAAAGCCGGATTCCTCGGAACCTGGCTTGGCAAACCCTATCATGGTAAAGGATATAATAAATTAGCGAAAGATTCATTTTTTAGCGAACTTTTCTACGAATTAGATATTGAAACGATCTTTATGCGTATTCGTAAAATAAATATCCGGTCTATTAAAGCTGCCGAAAAACTACAATATGTAAATCTAGCAAATGAAACAAGAAAAGCCGTTTATGATGAAATTAACGCGCATGAAGATGTATATAATTTATATGAAATTCCAAAAGATCAATATACACTTGCAACAATGCGAGATACAACGTTCCAAGAAGCACACCAATTAAAAGAAGCGTAATCTAAAAATTCAGAAATAATAATTAATCATTACTAGTTTGACATATATGTATATCACCCCATGTCTTTGGAAACGATAGATAGTGACTTTAGGACACGAGGTGATTTGTAATGGATAAAAAGAAACGTGATAAAGCAAAAAACACATTATCTAGTACACAAGAAGTTCTCTATCAACGAGAATTTCGAAAAGCAGATCGTGCAGCGGGCTATCGCTCAAAAAGCATTTAAAGTGAAACTGAATAATTAGAAGGTTTCCCCCCTAATTATTCAGTTTCATTACATAAGATTTTCCAGTGGATTGGCAAAAAAGGTTCCTTATAAATAAGGAACCTTTTTTGTGGACAACTTTATCCACAAAAATCGTAGAATTGTGCATAAATTCCAAAAGTATTTTACGAATTCATTTATTAAAATGAATTCTAAACGTGAGAATTGTGGATAATTTTCTAAAAATTGTGGATTATGTGGATATAGTTGTTAATATTCCGACTTTACTGTCTAATAGAAGCGCGATCCTTTGTGGATAAGTTAATAATTCACGTTTGCTTTTTTTACAACAATACAAAAACCCTCTTTAAATGCTTAAAAGAGGGGTTTCATATTAAGTAAAAGATTCGGCAAGAGCTGGTGATTTAATAGGTATATGATTCGGCTCTGCATAATTTTCTGCCAAAATTGTATCCACAATATGACCAGCTGGCTCAGGACGATAAATACTTTTCATTGCTTCTTTCATCTGAAGAAGCTTCATATCATCTTGTAATAACGCCTCTGTTTTTGCAAAAACTTCACTATCATCACGAATTACAACTGCTGCCCCTTTTTTTTCAAAATACAACGCATTTTCATTTTCTTGTCCTGGGACAGGTTTATATAAAATGACAGGTACTTGTAATGCTGCTGCTTCGCTTAATGTAATACCACCTGGCTTCGTAATCATACAAGAAGTAACACGGAACAACTCATCAATGTTTTCAACATAACCAAATACTTTTAAAGCATCAGAACTTTGTTCCTGTAGTTCCATTAAATCCTGCTTTAAAGCTTCGTTTTTCCCACAAACGACAACTACTTGTAAGTTTGGTACTGACATAAATGACTGGCATAGCTCTTTTACACTCCCTAGCACACCATGAGCACCTGCTACAATTAGTAATATCTTTTTATCCTTACATAACTGATATTTATTATATATAATTGCTGGATTTATCTTTAGCTCAAAACTGCTACGAATCGGAATCCCTGTTTCAACAATTTGCTCTGCAGGTACACCGATATCAACCATCACTTTTTTCACATGATCGGTTGCTACAAAATAACGATCTACTTCTCGATGGATCCATATTTTATGCACGCAAAAATCCGTTAATACGTTATAAACAGGAATAGAAATACCTATTTGCTTTTTCAATTCTGGTACAGCGATGATTGGAAAGGTATTAATAACAATATCCGGTTTCTCCACCTGTAATAGCGTCTTCAAACGCTTTCTCCCAAAATTCGCATACCAAGATGCTATTTTTTTATCATAAATTTTCTCTACACCATAATAAAACAAACGATATAATTCTTTTCCTACCGTATAGCTTTTTAAATATAAATATTTTGTAATATCGGTTATAACTGGATGCGATTCTCCAAACAAGTCGCATACAATTACATCTTTGATTCCTTTTTGACGAAAGGTTTGTTCTAATGTTTTTGCTACTTGCACATGACCGTTACCGTAATGTGCAGTTAATATTAAAACCTTGGGGTTTTTTATCAAACAAATCCACTCCTAGCTTTTTGTTTCTCCTTATTGCATATACGACAATAGGAAAAACATTTTCCTTAAACATTACATACTCGGATTCCAATATTCCCCTGTTAGCTATGTACCTGTCGTGGATATGCAAAGCATATAAGATTGACCCCTTAATCCTATCTGTGCTCATATCTTTACATTATACTTTCCTATAAGAGCTTTCGCAATAACTTACAAATGTTCTATATTTCATGATACTCACTCTTTTACTTCTTAATTCTTTTTACTATTTTGATTTCCCTTTACAATTATGTAAATTTCTCCGCCTATCCTTTACAAAAATATGGATATTCTCTCTTCAGTATACTCTTTTCTAAATATATACTCTAGATTTTATTATAAAGAAACAAAAAGTCTAATCCAATATTTGGATTAGACTGCTTTTAAAATATGTTTCGCATGCTCAACATTTTCTTCTGTCGGTGGATTCACATCTGCAAGTGGATACTTATGTCCAAGTGCCTCCCATTTATAAACACCGAGTTTATGATATGGCAACACTTCCACTTTCTTAACATTAGATAGACTTTGAATAAAGTTTGATAATTTTTGCAGATCCTCTTCACCATCGGTAACACCGGGAACCAATACATGTCTTACCCAAATTGTTTTCTTTCTATCCGATAAATAACGAGCAAATTGTAAAATGTGTTCATTTGGTTTCCCTGTTAATTTACGATGTTTCTTTGAATCAATATGTTTCAAATCCAATAAAACTAAATCTGTATACTCCATTAAAATATCTAGCTTATTTTGGAATTCTGGTTCTTCAGAATAACAACCGCCAGAAGAATCGATTGTTGTATGGATACCAGCTTCTTTGCACTTTTTAAACAACTCAATTAAGAAGTCTAGCTGTAATAGTGGCTCTCCACCGCTAACTGTTATACCGCCTCCAGAAGCTTCAATAAATGGAAGGTAACATGTCACATCCTGCATCACTTCTTCAACTGTTATCTCTTTACCTTTACCGATTTCCCACGTATCAGCATTATGACAATATTGACAACGTAATAAACACCCTTGTGTAAATATGACATAACGAATCCCTGGGCCATCAACAGTACCACAAGACTCTACAGAATGTATTCTTCCTTTTACCATGTTACTTCCTCCTTTATTGAAACAGCCTCCCTCCGCTATATATTAAAAGCGGAGGGACACTTTTTTCACTTACATGCTTTCATGCATTGTACGGTTAATTACATCAATTTGTTGTTCACGAGTTAATTTAATAAAGTTAACAGCGTAACCAGATACACGAATTGTTAATTGTGGATATTTTTCAGGGTGCTCCATTGCATCCATTAATGTTTCACGGTTAAATACGTTAATATTTAAGTGGTGTCCTTCTTTTATTGCATATCCATCAAGCATAGATACTAAGTTGCGTACTTGTACATCATCTTCTTTACCAAGTGCTTTTGGAATAATAGAGAATGTATTTGAAATACCATCTTGTGCATCTTCATATGGTAATTTAGCTACAGATAATAATGACGCTAATGCACCTTTTGTATCACGGCCATGCATTGGGTTTGCGCCCGGTGCAAATGGTTCTCCAGTACGACGTCCATCTGGAGTGTTACCAGTTTTCTTGCCGTATACAACGTTAGATGTGATTGTTAAGATTGACATTGTATGAACAGAATTACGGTATGTTTTATGTTTGCGAAGCTTGTTCATAAATGTTTTCACAAGATTTACTGCGATTTCATCTACACGATCATCATTGTTACCGTATTTAGGGAAATCTCCCTCAATTTCGAAATCAACTGCAATACCATTTTCATCACGAATTGGTTTTACTTGTGCATATTTAATTGCACTTAAAGAGTCTGCTACTACAGATAATCCAGCGATACCTGTTGCCATTGTACGAAGAACATTTGTATCATGAAGTGCCATTTCAATACGTTCATAGCTATATTTATCGTGCATATAGTGAATTACATTTAATGTATTTAAGTATAGACCAGCTAACCATTCCATTGTCATATCGAATTTACGCATAACTTCTTCATAATCTAATACTTCAGAAGTAATTGGTGCGTATTCAGGACCAACTTGTGCTTTTGACTTTTCATCTTTACCACCGTTAACCGCATATAGTAATGCTTTTGCTAAGTTTGCACGTGCTCCGAAGAACTGCATTTGTTTACCGATTCTCATTGCTGATACACAACAAGCAATACCGTAGTCATCACCGTAGTCAGGACGCATAATGTCATCATTTTCGTATTGAATTGCTGATGTTTTAATAGACATTTTTGCACAGTAGTTTTTAAAGTTCTCTGGTAATTGTTTAGACCAAAGAACTGTTAAGTTTGGTTCTGGAGCTGGTCCTAGATTATCTAATGTATGCAAGAAACGGAACGAGTTTTTTGTTACTAACGGACGACCGTCTAGCGCCATACCACCAATAGATTCAGTTACCCAAGTTGGATCTCCAGAGAATAGTTCATTATAATCAGGTGTTCTTGCAAATTTCACAAGACGTAATTTCATAATGAAATGGTCAACAATTTCTTGTGCTTCTTCTTCTGTTAAAGTACCATTTGCTAAATCTCTTTCAATGTAAACATCTAAGAATGTAGAGGTACGTCCAAGGCTCATTGCTGCCCCGTTTTGCTCTTTAATTGCTGCAAGATAAGCGAAGTATAACCATTGGAAAGCCTCTTGTGCATTTGTAGCTGGCTTAGAAATATCGAATCCATGAGAAGCAGCCATCTGTTTTAACTCTTGAAGTGCACGCATTTGCTCAGATAATTCTTCGCGTAAACGCATTGTATCTTCGCTCATTACACCGCCAGTTAAATTAAAATCAGCTTTTTTCGCTGCAATTAAATGATCTATACCATATAGCGCTACGCGGCGATAGTCACCGATAATACGTCCACGTCCATATGCATCTGGAAGGCCAGTAATAACACCTGATTTACGAGCCGCTTTCATTTCTGGTGTGTATGCATCAAATACACCTTGATTATGAGTTTTACGCCAGTCTCTGAAAATACTGCTAAGTTCTTTATCCATTTCATATCCATACGCTTCACAAGCTTGTTCCGCCATACGAATACCACCATATGGTTGTAAAGAACGTTTAAATGGTTTATCAGTTTGGAAACCGACCACTTTTTCAATATCTTTATTTAAATATCCTGGTTCATGTGATGTAATAGAAGAAACAATTTTTGTATCCATATCAAGAACGCCACCGTTTTCACGTTCCTTTGTTGTTAAATCCATTACTTGATCCCAAAGTTTTTTCGTTTCTTCAGTTGCTTCCGCTAAGAAAGAGTCTTCTCCCTCGTAAACGTTTACATTATTTAAAATGAAATCGCGAACATCAATTTCTGCTTTCCATTTTTCACCTTTAAAGTTTTCCCACGCATTTTTTACATTTTCTAATACTTGAGTCATCCTAATCTCCTCCATTTTTGATTAGTACAGGACTAAGATTTTTTATATAACAGCTTACACACTTAGAATACTACTTTTTTTCGGAAGTGGACGAAATAGTTGTGACATGTTTGTGAAATGTTGAACAAACTACTATACTCGTAGTGTTAACCTCGTTTAAAAGTCTTTATAATTAACCCTTCCTTTAATTGTATTTTTTTGGTATTCTTATATACGAGTCCTATTTTGTAATATAAGAACGATACCCATTGTAGATCTGTAATACTCTTATCTCCTAATCTGTTATAGTTTTTATAACAGAGCAAAAAAGTGTACATATGTTGTACACTTTTTTTGTTACCACTATAAAGTGAAACTTTAATCAGTGGGGGTTTTGTCCATCCCCCACTGATTATCAGCCCTCACCAATCGGACTTTTACGGACAGTTATCTCCCACCTAACTTCCTCGCATTCGCCGAATTTTGAGGTGTGAGTCTTACTGCCCGTTAAAGCGGGATAAAACATCTCTTTTTCTATTTCCATCGTAAAATCCACCACGACTGTTTGTTAATGCAATTAATTGCTCTAATCCTTCTATATGATCACCAATAATTCGAAGGACAGCTGGAGGATGACCTATTTTTGCGAAATGTTCACTGGGACGAATACGGTTCATCTTATCAACATCGATACGACTTACACAAGCGATTTCAAAACCTGAAAGTACAGCTTTAACTTGTGCTACACAAGGTGACAATAATGATTTATACCCTATTTCCTTCAAACAAGTACGACTAAACGCATTAGGTACAGCAATAAGAGAGCCTACTCCTAAATCTTTTCTATCACAAGCTAAATTTAATGCATATTTAAATGCTGTTACAAGATGAAGTGGTACTCTCAAATCTAAATAATGATTTAAATCATTTAATGCGACATCCGTTCCATCTGCAATAGCTTTTGCAAAGGGATATAGCTCACTAGCTGGAATAACAAAATCACCGTCTATAAATAAAACAATTTCTCCTTTTGCAAAATAAGTTCCAAGTGAACGCCCCACATCGTTTCCAAGTGCTTCTTTATACACAATTGTTGTTGCTCCCTTGTCTTTTGCAATTGTTGCCGTTTTATCGGAAGAACCATTTACAACAACGATGATTTCAAAAGGTTCAATTTTGCGAAGCTCTTCTATAACGTTTCCAATTGTTTTCTCTTCATCTTGTACAGGAATAATTACCGATAATTGCTCTCCTTTATACAACTTAGATGTAACGCCCCATCCTTGATAAAAATCTTCAAAATTTAAAGTATGATAGACACTCTCTCTTTTCCTATTTCCATCATAATATCCTCCGCGCCCATCGCTGCCTACTATCCGCTCTGCTACAGCTTCTATATGATCGCCTATCATTCGTTTTTCGGAATGAGAAAGATTTGTGCCGTATGCAGCATGCTCGAGTGGACGAAATTTATTCGGAGTAATAACGTCAATTGCACAATGACGACTAATTCTCCATTTACTTTGTGCTAGGCGTAGATGAGCCACAATAGGATTAACAAAACATTCGTATCCAATACTTTGCACGACTTCCTTCGTCAGCGCATGAGGTACAGATAATAAAGAATCAATTTTTAATTCTTCACGCTCTAACATTGCATTTAATATTTGGCGCCATACTGTAATAGAATGTGGTTTTTGTTTCTTTAAAAATAATGCGTCTAAATTATTTAAAGCGATGTCCGCCTGATCATGCAAAATCGGATTAAGGAATAATTGTAATTTTGAAGTTTGAATAGCAAAATCACCATCTACAAACAGTAACACATCACCTATCGCATGTTTCGCACCAACTGCGCGTCCAACGTCGTTACCAAGTGACTCTTTATGTTGGATTACTGTACATCCTAAGCTCTCAGCAATCGCTTCTGTACCATCATTACAACCATTTGCTACTACAATAATCTCTACTGGATTTAATGGTTTTACCGATTGAACCACGTCTGAAATCGTATCCACTTCATTATATACGGGAATAATAACTGATAACGACTTAGCCATTGTTTTCTTCACGAAACCATTTAATAGTTTCTTTCAATCCTTGTTCCCACGTTACTTTCGCTTGAAACTGAACAAGTTCTCTTAATTTCGTTACATCCGGCTTTCGATTTGGAATTTCTTCAAATCCATGTGGATATACTTCCTCAAATGGAACGTGCACAATTTTGGAAGAAGACTTCGTTATTTTTTTTATATCTTCCGCTACTTCCCTTATATTTTTTTCATTCTCAGAACCTATATTAATAATTTCACCATTTACCTTTTCATCCATTGCACGAATTGTTGCCTCGACCGCATCACTTACATACGTAAAGCAACGTGTCTGCTTTCCATCTCCATACACGAGAATATCGTCACCTTGCAAAGCCGCACGAATAAATCGTGGAATTACTCCTGCGTACGGACCACCTTTCGCTCTTGGACCATAAATATTAAAATAACGAACAATCGTTACAGGTAAACCTTCTAATGCGTACCCTAAACATAATGTTTCCTCTAACGTTTTACAAATTGCATAACTCCAACGTATTTTGGAAGTTGCACCGTATAAACGATCTCCTTCTTCAGAGAATGGAGGTTTTCCCTTTCCGTATACTTCCGAAGTAGATGCGAAAACTACTTTCTTTTTTCCGTTTAATGCCGCTTGTAAAATATTTCTCGTTCCATCGAAATTTGTTTCAATAAGCTCTACACTTTTTTCCATTGTAGTTTTGACTCCCAAAATCGCAGCTAAATGAAACACCACATCATGTTGATTTACTAATTCGTAAATTGAACTTTTATCTAACACGCTTATTGGAATAACTGGAATCTCTTTCATTAACTCATTATGATATTTATTTTTTCCTTTATAGAAGTTATCAACAATAGTGACTTCATAACCTCTTTTCACCAACTCTTCAGCTAAATGCGATCCAATAAATCCTGCTCCACCTGTAATTAAACATTTTTTACTCATACACTACCTTCTTTATAATTCCACGTGTATCTATTAATCGCTCAATTCCTTTAAAGAGCTTCCAATCGATACTAGAGTGATCAGTTACAATTAAAATACAATCTGCTTGTTTAATTCTTTGTTCATCTAATGGAATGGATTGATATAGTGTATCCCCAATTTTCGCTGAAGAAATATAAGGGTCATGATATTCTACCTTGTACCCTTCTTTTATTAATAATTGAATAATTGGCAACGCCGGTGATTCTCTCAGATCATTTACATCTTTCTTATACGCAACCCCTACAATTAACACCGTTGCGGGTGATTGCACCATACCTTTTACTTTCCCGATTATTTTCTCTGGCATTTCTTCATTAATTACATGTGCCGCCTCAATTAATTGACTAATTGCTCCACTCTTTTTTATTCTCCATTGAAAATATAAAGGGTCTACTGGAATACAATGTCCTCCTATTCCTGGACCTGGCCAATATGGAGTAAATCCAAACGGTTTTGTAGATGCAGCTTCAAGTGCCTCATAAAAATTAATATTCAAACTTTCACAAAGTATATTTAACTCATTTACTAATGAAATATTAACTAAGCGCTGAATATTTTCAAATAGCTTACACATCTCGGCCACTTTCGGAGAGCTAACTGGAACGATTACATCAAATATAGTGCTATACAAATCCTGTACTTTTTGTTTACACTGCTCGGTTTGTCCACTAATAACTTTTGGAATTGTTTCGACTGAATACTGGCTATTCGCTGGATCAATTCGCTCTGGAGAATACCCAATATAATAATCTTCTCCTACCTTTTTACCTGTTTGAGAAATAATAGGAATGATAACTTCCTCCAGTGTACCTGGATATGTGGAGCTTTCAAAAATGAAGGTTTGTCCTTTTTGAAGGTGTTGTTGTATATAACGGGAGGCTGAAACGAGGGCACTTAAATCGGGTTCTTTATTCTCATTAATTGGCGTTGGCACAGTCACAATAACATACTCACTATTTTGGAACTCCGTAACACCTTTATCTGGTGTATTTACTATTAATTTTCTCTCGTTCAATAAATTTTGTAATACGTTAGAAGAAACATCAGGAATATAACTTTCTCCTTTAATTATTGATTCTATCTTCCTAGTATCTTTATCTAATCCAAGTACAGCATGTCCTCTTTCTGCAAAAAGGACCGCTAAAGGAAGGCCAACATATCCTAATCCAATAATAGTTACTTTACTACTAGCGTCCATCTGTATTTTCTTCTTCCTTTCTCAATTGTTGAATTATATCTCTATCCCGCTCTCCATCTGTAAATCCTCCGCGTTCGTCCGTATATTGTAATAAATACGCAATCGCCTCAAGCTGATCACCAAAAATACGGTCAAATGCCGGAATACGTCCATTTACAAACCCATGTTGCTCTGGACGTATTCGATTTGTTTTTATAACATCTACAAATTCCACTGCTGTAATAGAGCATTCGTCTAAAATAGCTTTCATTTGAGCTAATGGTGGAATGATAAGAGAATCATATCCAATTTTCTCTATTACCTTTTTATGCATAGCATGTGGCACTGCCGTTAATGAGTTGTTCCATAAATCTGGTCGTTTCGCTACCAAATTCACGAAATATTTCCCCATACTAATTGGATCTGCCGGGTGAAACATATCTAACAAACATTGCAAATCATTTAACGCCACATCATTTCCGTCTTCAATAGCATGCAAAAATGGAATTAGCTTTTTTGCCGGAATAGCAAAATCACCATCAACAAATAAACAAATATCTGCCGTAGCATGCATAGCCCCTATCGCTCGTGCTACATTATGTCCAAGTGCCTTCGCGAATTCAACTACAATAACATTCTCTAGCTTTGCTTGTTTAATTGTCTCACCATCTGCTCCATTCGCAACAACTATAATTTCATCTACACCTGCTTTTTTCACTTCTTGTATGACAGATCTTATAGTCATTCTTTCTTCTGATACTGGTATAATCGCACTATATTTCGCCTTTTCTCCTTGTAATAAAACTGGTTTATACTTCCCTATAAACTCTCTATCCCTGTTCCCCTCCGAAAAACCGCCGCGTTTACCATATGTTTCGATTACGTATTGCAAAGCACGCAAATGATCACCCATAATACGACTAGTCGCTTTCGGATAAGGAGAACCAGGTGATGTACCAGTATGCACAGGACGAACCTTATTCGTGTGAATTACATCGACCGAAGCCATATCAACAATATCTACTCCTCTAGACATCGCCATCGCTTGAAATAATGCGGGATCTGCTAAATTCCACCATCCAAGTCTCTCGATAACTTCCCGGCTCATCGCATGTGGAATTGCGATTAAAGAACCAACAACAAGCTCCTTTTTATTCAAATAGCGATTCAACATATATTTTCCGACCGTCGTATAATGTGGTCTCATCTTTAAATAAACTGACCATGTTAAATTATTCACAACAATTTGATGCCCCTGCTGAATTCCTTTCACGAAACGTTGTAGCTCTTTACTCTCAATAACGATGTCACCATCTAAAAACAATACAATTTCGCCTTTTGCTTCCCTAGCTCCAATTGCCCGTCCAACATCATTGCCAAGCGAATGTTTATAATAAATCACATGGCAATGATGTTGGAATGCTATTTCTTTTGTCCCATCTGTTGATCCATTATCTACTACGATAATTTCATACGGTTTCAACTTCTTCACTTCTACTAAAACTTGAGATAAAGTACTTGCTTCATTATGCACTGGAATAACAACTGATACTCTCATACCTGTATCACTCTTACCCTTCCAAGCGAACATAAGCAATAATAGGAATACGTACAAGTACATCTTCCGGTGGTCCATAAGAAGGAGCTATACGAACACTTACTGCCCCGTCCGTCACAGATAAAAGAATACCTGCAACAATTTCAACAGCTGTCACAACTTGCACTAATTCACCAACATGGTTACGCAATTCATCAGTAAATAACATCTATAAGTCTCCTTTCTTACGCTTCTTTCATTGATATAATAC
Source organism: Bacillus sp. MYb209 (assembly GCF_002975175.1). GTDB lineage: Bacteria > Bacillota > Bacilli > Bacillales > Bacillaceae_G > Bacillus_A. Next base: position 34,874 of record NZ_PCNZ01000023.1, on the reverse strand, counting down.
TTGTAAATGGTAATAAAACTTCTGTTCCTATTCCTTCTTGCAGCGTTAAGAAATCATCACCAACTGCTACAATAACACCTGTTAACTGTCCAACTGTCACAGTAATTTCTACGTTTTTCCCTAAATATTGCTTTGCAATTTCTTTAAAAGGTGATGTATTGCATTCTTTTAAAATATTACAAATAATAGATTGAAATTGACTTGATTCTATAAATTCTTCCGTAGCTTGCTTAGAATTTCTTTGAATAAACTTCGCGAAGTTTTGTGAAAATAAAAGTCGTTCCACAGCAGGCAGTAACTTGTCATCTAAAAAATAACCTAATTGTCTATTAAACAGTCGGGATAATTTATGCCAATATTTTCTGAACAGACACATATGCTTCTTCTCCTCCTATTAATATTAAAGTATATAAATTTACATCCATACATCTTAATCTATACAATGCCTACTTTTTTTGTGATAGGTAAGGCATACATTTTCTAGAACATGTTAATTATTTTTGTATTATATAAATAATAAAAAGCAGATGGTTTCCCATCTACTTTTTATTTTATCCTTTAATTTTTGATTGTAATAATTGCAGCTACACTGTAATACACTGCTCGTGGCAATCCCCCTTTTCCATTTATTTCATTATCACACCGCACATATATTTCCTCCACACGAAAAAAACTGTCCAAAAGGACAGTCTTTTACACTTCTATATTTCTTAGCATCGTATAAATGTCGTTATTCACTTTACCAAATGATTTAATGTTGTTTTGAATGTTAGATAGTAAAACAACATACACACTTCCATTTTTACTAAATCCATTTAAACAATTCCACCCTGGCATTACACCGTGATTCGAATAACTTCCCGGATCTACATACCATCCAAATCCATAATCCTTTTTCACAGCTGTAAACATTTGATTATAACTCTCTTTTGAAATTAATTTTCCAGAGAATAGCGCTTCATTAAATAAATATAAATCATGTGCGCTTGTATATATATCACCGCAGCCATATAGCTGTGACATGCTCGGAATATTAGGTGTTGTCATATTATTATTTACTATTTTATAACCAGTTGATGGGAATCTTGTTTGTTCTAACGCTTTACCAAAACCAGAATGCTTCATACCAGCAGTAGCAAAGATATGCTGTTTAATATATTCTTCTAATGGTTGTCCACTTACTTTTTCAACAATGTAGGCAAGTATGGAGTAATTCGAATCTGAATACTTCCATTTCTCTCCTGGAGCCCCAATACGCTTTTGGTTTCCTATTCGCTTTATCAATTCCTCATGAGAAATATCATCTTTTCCCTGCTCATATTCAGGAATTCCTGATGTATGTGTTAATAAATGTTTTAGCTGAATACCATTACCTTGAGGAAAATCCGGAATATACTTCGCTACCGTATCCTCTACTTGTAATTTATTTTGATCTTTCAATTGCATAATAGCAGTCGCTACAAACGCCTTCGAAATAGAGCCAATATAAAAAGTTGTTTCTGAATTATTCGGTACTTGCTTCTCTTTGTTCGCCATACCGTATCCTTTATTTAAAAGGACTTTCCCATTCTTCACAATAACGGCTGTCCCACTAAAACCTGTGCCCTGCAAATATTGATCCAATTGAGCGTTCTCATTAATTTCTTGAGGTGGTCCTTCTGCCTGCTTCTCAATTACTTGTGCTTGCTTTGCTAGCTCTTCCTGTTCCTTCTGCTCTTTTTGTTTTTGAGCTTCTTGCCTTTTCATTTCTTCTTTCTGTTTTATCTCTTCTTGTTTCTTCATTTCTGCTGCTGCTTTTAAAGTTTCCTCTTTTTTATTATGTGCAACAATTTTTGCATACATGAAATATACAAGTGAAAATAATAGAACGAGAATGATTGCTCTTTTTATGTATACAATCGGGCGACGTGCTTTCCCATTAACAGTATTTTTTTCCTGATCCATGATTACCTTTTTCCCCTTATTTACCGATAATTTAATTCATCTACATAAGACTTTTTTCAAATCACTTCCGTAGATTATAGACACTCCATTCTATGTCATCCCTACTTTATCACGCACCGAACATATTACCAACCTATATGTACAAAAAAGAAAAAGAAAATTTACAAAAGTAAGATTCCCTTTAAAAATTCAAAATAAAAAAGAGGATATCCTACAAAAGACTGGTGTTATCAATCTTTTGGGATATCCTCTTATTTAAACTATTTATACGTGTTTTTTCATATCATCGGCAACAGATTCAACATTTGTACCTACGATAACTTGTACACTTGTATTACTTAATTTCATAACGCCCTTTGCTCCAGCACGTTTTAATGCTGGCTCATTTACTAAACCTGCATCCTTCACTTGTAAGCGTAGACGTGTTGCACAGTTATCAATAACTGTTAAGTTTTCTTTTCCGCCTAAAGCTGCTACGTAAGTTTCACCAATTGAACCTGCAACTGGTGCATCCCCCTCTTCAGCTAACTCATCTTCATCTTCACGACCAGGAGTTTTTAAGTCGAACTTCTTAATTAAGAAGTAGAATACTACAAAGTAAATTGCTGCGTAAATTAAACCGATTCCCGCTAATAATACTGGTTTTGTTGCAATACCAAAGTTTAAAACGTAATCGATTGCACCGGCACTGAATGAGAAACCATCATGAATGCCAAGTGTCGTTGTAATGAATAAAGAAAGACCTGTTAATACTGCATGAATACCATATAATACTGGTGATAAGAACATGAATGAGAATTCAATTGGTTCTGTAATACCAGTTAAGAATGAAGTTAATGCTAGACCACCTAACATACCTGTAACCATTTTACGTTTTTCTGGTTTAGCAGCCGCAATCATTGCGAAACATGCTGCCGGTAAACCGAACATCATGATTGGGAAGAAACCAGTCATAAACATACCTGCTGATGGATCTTTTGCAAAGAAGCGTGCGATATCACCATGAACAATATCACCCGCTGCATTTGTAAAGTCACCAAGTACAAACCAGAAGTATGTGTTCATTACGTGGTGTAAACCGATTGGAATTAATAAACGGTTTAATAATCCGAATAAACCAGCACCAACTGAACCTAAGTTCACGATGCCGTGTGCTACCGCATCAATACCACTTTGAATTGTTGGCCAAATTTGACCGAATACTAATCCTAAAAGAAGCATTACAATAGAAGTAATGATTGGTACGAAACGTTTCCCCGCAAAGAAACCTAACCATTCTGGTAATTTAATCTTATGGAATTTGTTATATAGTAACCCCGCAACAACCCCAGCAATAATACCACCAAGTATGGCCATATTTATTTTTGGCGTTAACGCCGCCGCTTTTGAAACTTTTGTCATTGTATCCGCTAATTTAGTTGGATCTGCTGAACCGACTAAATCCTGAACACTTTTTAATTTATCATTCAGCTCTGCTGCTGAATATGCCTTACTTAGAGCGTTCGTTGTATTTTGTAAAACAAGATATCCGATTGCCCCAGCAAGTCCTGCTGCTCCACTACCATCAATAGACAAACCGATCGCAACACCAATTGCAAAAATAAGTGCTAAATTATCAAAAATTGCTGCACCGGCCTGTGCCATAACAGGAATATTAAATACATCTTCTTGTCCTAAACGAAGCAATAATCCTGCTGCTGGTAGTACTGCGATTGGAAGCATTAACGCTTTACCAATACGTTGTAAAAACTGCAACATTTTAATTCCCCCTATCAAATTTATGAAATCGTTATCATTATAAGCACGCTTTAGAAAACGCTTTCTATTACATAACCATAATAACATATAGTTGTATAGATGTGTAGTTTTTATTTCCGAACTTTTTATGGATAATTTTTCTATTTACAAACTGTTATATAAAAGGAAATTTCTCCTTGCTATCTATACAATATACAGACAAAAAAAACTTATTATATCACAAATAACTTTCGTTTTATCATTCCACTTTTTCATGTTATTATTTATTTCCGAGCATATCGGGAAAAGTAAACTTAGTTAATTCGAAATAGGAGCGTTGGTACTATGCAGTGCATTGAAACAAACAACTTACAGCAGTTGTTAGAACAAGTAAAACCATATACGAAAAAAGGAAAACTTGCTACTTATATCCCCGAACTAGGAAATGCAGATCCAGATGATTTAGGGATTGCCATTTTCCATAAAGAAACAGAATATATCCATGCTGGCAACTCACAAACGCTATTTACTCTTCAAAGTATTTCCAAAGTAATTACACTTGCACTTGCCCTTTTAGATCGTGGTGAAGAATATGTATTTTCTAAAGTTGGAATGGAGCCAACTGGTGACCCTTTCAATTCTATTATTAAGTTAGAAACGACAAGTCCTTCCAAACCTCTTAATCCAATGATTAATGCAGGAGCACTAGCTATTACAAGCATGTTAACAGGAAAAGATAACGAAGAAAAAATGAAGCATATTCTTCATTTTGTACGTGAAATAACAGATAATCCTACTATTAATTATTCTTCTACAGTTGCCAATTCAGAGTTGGAGACTGCTTACTTAAACCGTTCACTTTGTTACTATATGAAACAAAACGGAATTATCGATTGTGATATTGAAGAACTTATGGACTTATACACTCGTCAATGTGCAGTTGAAGTAAACTGTATCGATTTAGCACGTATTGGCTTAATTTTTGCAATGGATGGATATGATCCATATAAAAAGAAACAGATCATCCCTAAACATATTACAAAAATTTGTAAAACATTTATGGTTACTTGCGGGATGTATAATGAATCTGGTGAATTTGCAATTCGTGTTGGAATCCCTGCAAAAAGTGGTGTAGCGGGCGGCATTTTCGGCTGCGTAAAAGGCGAAATGGGAATCGGTATTTTCGGACCGGCTTTAGATGCAAACGGAAATAGTATCGCTGGTTTTAAAATTCTTGAACTTCTTTCTGCTCAAGAAGGTTGGAGCATTTTTTAATCGAGAGTTATCCTGCTATACTAGCAGGATTTTTTTATTTCATAAAAAATTCAACTTCATCAGATATCAATACCCATACAAAAACAGTGCTGAAAGTTTCTTCTTTATTATGCATATTTGCTCCCCCCTCCCGAATAATATAGTACAACCTAGCGCTATAAGTGGAGGTGTGAAAGATGAAACTAATATTTCAAATGGAAAAACAACCTGTTCTTGAAAAAACAATTCTTCTTTTTATATTGAGTATTGTAGAAAGCTTGAAGCTAAAAGTTGTTTCACTCGACGAAGCTCACCGGTACATATTCAATTTAGAAGTACTTGAACTATTAATGGATCGGAACATCGATGATCAAGTACTTGAACTTATTCATTTCGGAATGGGACTTGAAGACATTCATCATGTACTTCCTGAAGAACTTGAGCATACTATCGAGGAATTAAAGTGGCTTTGCATCCAAGTGTTAAGTGAATACAGTATGCATGAAGAATCGGAACAATTAATTGAAGATATACGCTAAAAAGCACCTATATAGGTGCTTTTAATGTTTTTTTAAACTATTTTTATACGTTTCAATATTTACTGGTAGCTCTTCCTCTTCTAAAGTATGTTCATTTACATCTTTATGAATGAACGCACCTTTAGGTGGTTGATGATCATGCCCTTTTTTCTTATGATCAAATGCTTTCCCGCGTCCCATACGGATCCCCCCTTTCTTTAAAAGAAATCCGTATTAGTATGGAAAAAAGTACGTCGATATATGCAACCCCTTGCTGTATTTCCAAGGAAATACTCGAATCTTGTTTTCTATTCTCCTTACAACAACTGGTCTATCCCAATAAGAATCAATAACACGCCCGCAATAACCGTAGCCCATTTCCCTAAGTATTCAGCTAAAAATCTTTTACCAACATACGTAAAACCACTAATACAAATAAAACTAAAAACCCCAGAAATACATGCCGTAAGCCAAAGATTTAAATTTGTTACTCCAGCATCAAATCCACCTGCAATATTATTTATGGATAATGCAACTCCTAAAACAATTGCTTCAGAAAAACTAATTGTTTTAGAACCATCAAAATCTACTTTTTCTGGATCACGTAAAATCCCCATAAGTACACTACCATCTTTAGATCCTGCGGTGTCTTTTTGACTCAAGAAAGGCTGACATAAAATAAACACCCCAATGATTCCTAAAACACTTGCTCCAATAATATTTGCTATAAATTCCGAAATAAATAATGCGATCCAATTCCCAAAAAAGCCAGCTAGTAAAGTAAATAAAAATCCCAAAAATGCGATGATAAAATTGTTAAGCCACGAAATTCGAATTTTACGAATGCCATATGCAATCCCAACACCTGCATTATCTAAATTAGACGCAATTCCGATTAAAAAAATTGAAAATAAACCTGCCGTACTCATCGTACAGTCACCCCTTTTCTCACTTTTCAATGCATATTATGAAAATGTTGAGCAACTGTGCCTGTCTGTTTCATATACTTGTAATAAATGCTCAACATTTTTTCAACGATAGACAATAGAAAAGGAGTGCCTACATTATGCCCAATAAAAATCCAAATGAGCGGCTCGGTAAATTAATAAAGAAACTGGTAAAGGAGCGCGCTCTATCTATGCGCCAACTAGGAACACTGACAAATATTGATCCTGCAACAATTTCAAGAATAATTAATGGCAAACAACAACCGAAGCAAAACCATTTGCAAAAATTCGCAAAATGTCTGCAAGTTCCACCGCAATTATTACTTGATGAAATGTACCCTGACTCTCCACACATAAATAAGGAAAAAGCAGATATGTACACATCTCTCGATACAATTCAGCAAACATTACAATCCTCTAACCTATTCGACTTCGAGTACACAACAACTCGTGTGAAACAAGAACTTGAAAATTACGAGCGCTATGCTCAAACTACTGAAGGCGAAAAACGTATTCACGAGAGTTTCAAAAGTAAACTAGAACAAATTGATAGTGCCGGCCCTTTCATTGAACAATTAACAAGTATGTACCAACAATTTTGTACAGAAACCATTTCAAACGAAGAACGTGCAATTATCGGGGGGGCCTTACTATATTTCATTTTATCAACAGACATTATCCCCGATTATCTTTTTCCAATTGGCTATTTAGATGATGCAATTGCTGTTGAATTAGCGAAAGAGAAATTAATTGAAATAAAACGAAAAACATAGAAAAATAAAGAACTATTTCAGTTGTTGTTTATATTCAACTCTGAAATAGTTCACTAAAAAATCGTACAAGTACACCTGTACGATTTCAACATACTAATCTATTTTTTTGTATGACACCATTCATATATGAACGCTGTTATTACTTTTGTAAATTCAATTAACTGCTCAACTTCAACTTTCTCATTTACAGAGTGTGCTTCTTCTAGTGTGCCTGGTCCATAAATAATCGCTGGAATGTGGAACTCACTAAACCAACCGCCATCAGTTACCGTTGCTGACATATCTAAAATTGCATTTTTAGATAAAATAGATTCATGTACTGAACTTAGCGTTTTTACAGCAACATGTTCGCTATCTACTTCTAAAGAAGGAAAAATTTCGCCACGATCCACAATCATTGATTCTCCGCCCCACTTAAATTGTGGTGGATTTTCACTTAACCATGGATCTGCAGCTGCTACTTTCCCAATATACTCTTCAATTTCTTTTATTATTTGTTCATGTGTTTCATCTGGATAAAAATGTACGGTTATCCACAATCGGCACTCATCCGCAATAAATGCTGCATGCCGTCCGCCTTCAATAACAGCTGGATTAATTGTTGTTGTTCCAGATGGATAGCCTTCATATGTTTTCATGACTGCCCAATGACGCTCTAATTCTTGTAAACTTTGCACGATTTTCATCATTTTTTCAATCGCACTCGCTCCAAATAGACGTCCTCCAGCATGGATCATTTGTCTACGTGTTGCATCATGAAACGTTTGCGGGCTTTTCACAGTAATCCATCCAGTAATTACGCCGCCCTGTCCTTGCATATGTAAATCGCTCGTATCCACCACTACTGCAAAATCAGCATCGTAACCTCTTTTGCAGCATTGAAGTGTACCTGCTTCTCCAACTTCTTCTCCAATTACCGATTGAAAGATTAAATCTCCAGGTAGTTCAATGCCAGCTTCTTGTAAAAGCCGAATAGCAAATAACGCTCCAGCCAGCCCACCTTTCATATCTGCCGCACCGCGTCCAACTAACCAGCCATCTTTTATAAATGGATCAAATGGATTTGTTTCCCACGCCTCATCTCCCGACACTTCAGCTACATCCATATGACCATTAATAATAAGACTTTTATGTGTGTCACTTTCTATCCCTTTTTTTACCCCAACAACGTTCGGATCATTTGGATATACATCCCATTTATCAATACTAAAATTTCGTTTTCTTAAAAACTCTGCAACAAATTCTTGCGCCTCATTTGTATTTCTCGCCGGTGGTGCAGGTGTTTCAAAACGAATTAATGTTTTTGTAAGTTCTAGTAATTCTTCTTTCCTTGAATCTATTTGTTTTAACAACTGCGAAACTTCTGGATTCATCACTAATTCCCCTTTGCATACGTAGTACGTTTCCAGCTTTATTTTCACAAAAAAAGAGACTGTTTACAATTGTACAGTCTCTAAATTAAGCATAAGTTTCAAATATATTTATAAGCTTTCTGCTTCTGTTGTATTTACTTTTTCAACATTTTCTATTTTACTTCTCTTATTTTTGGTAGCACGGTAAAACAGTAAACAAATAATCATAAATGGAATACCACAATACAATGCCATTCTTTGTTCCGGAATAAAAGCCATACCAACGATTACTGTTAAATTTAATACTAACGCAAGAAGTGGGACAAATGGATACAATGGTGTTTTAAATTTCAAGTCCTTAACATCCCCGCCCTGCTTAATGTATGACCTTCTAGCTAATAAGTTAGATAGAGCAATAGATGCCCAAACTAATATTGCTCCGAACCCTGCAATTGAAAGAAGCCATAAATAAACTGTATCTTCCGCATAAATACCTGATAGTAATGAGAGACACCCTACAAACGTACTTACAATCAATGCATAAATAGGAACACCGTTTTTAGATAACTTACTAAAAATCGGGCTAATCATTCCTTGATTCGACATAGACCATAGCATACGGGAAGTTGCATATAATCCTGAATTCGCAACTGATAGTACCGCTGTAATAATAACGAAATTTATAATATCGGCCGCATAAGGAATACCAATTTTATCAAATACAACTACGAATGGGCTTTCTATCACTCCAGCTTGCTTCCAAGGAAATAGTCCCGCAAGAATAAAAATAGATAGTACAAAGAAAATAAGTATGCGCCAAACTGTATTATTAATTGCCTTCGGGATAGTTTTCTCTGGATTTTCACTCTCACCAGCTGCAATACCAACTAGTTCTGTTCCTTGGAAGGAAAAATTAACTGCAATCATCGTAATTAAAATGGCTGATAATCCATTTGGGAACAATCCACCATAATCAGTAAAGCTAGAAAACATCGGCGCTGGTTCATTTCCTTTCATATCTAGAAAACCAAACATTGCTGCCCCGCCCAAAATAATAAATGCAATGATTGTAATTACTTTAATACTTGCAAACCAGAATTCAACTTCCGCAAAACTTCTTGAAGATAACGCATTAATAGCAAAGAGCAACACTGCGAACACTACACACCAAATCCATGACGGTACATCGGGAAACCAGCGTTTCATCAAAATACTAACTGCAATTAATTCAATGCCTATCGTAGCGGACCAGTTTAGCCACGACATCCATCCCACTACATAACCCGCTGCAGGGGAAATGTGCTTTGTAGCATACGTTTGATAAGATCCTGCGTCAGGCATCGCAACCGCTAATTCTCCTAGACAGAGCATCGTTAAATACATAACAAACCCGCCTACAAGATACGCTACAATTGCTCCTCCAGGTCCAGCTTCATGAATCGTATAACCTGATCCTAAAAAAAGCCCAGTACCAATAACACCTCCGAGTGCAATCATAAATATGTGCCGACTTTTCAATTCCCTTTTTAATCCTTGGTTTTGATCCATTATATAAATCCCCCCTTTTCACTTTGCAAATCCATTTAATGTAAGAGTTTTAAAAATTCTTCATAGTAAAAATAATTATTTAAAAGAGCAAAAATACATATTACTTATATTAATCACTACCTGTTATTAAAAGGTCATCCCTCACTGTTATTAATAATTTTTGATCAGCGATAGCTTGTCCTTCTACCACTTCTAATGATTCGATATAACCACTGATTCCCACTTTAATTTCCACTTGCTGCTTATCTATTGTTTCAATTAACGCTAATTTTTCCCACTCATATACGTAAGAACTTTCAGTAACGAATAATTTCTCTACTTTCCCGTAACAAGGACTATACACACCTTCTATAACCATCTTCACTTTATAAATTCCTCCCTCTTATTAATTGGCACTGAAACGTTGCATAACCTATAAAGATTCATAATCCCCCTACTCTTTAAATTTAGAGATTTCAACTACTATTCATGCAAAATACGTACCAACCTCAACACCTATGTAAAATTGGGATTTCTTACGAAAAAAATCTACATAACCGCAAAATTTTTCTATCATTTGAAAAGTTTTAAGAGAAAATAGCAAAAAAATTTTGCGATTTTATAAGAATTTTAATAAAATTATAAAAAGTCAGTCTTCATAGGGTATAACGAGGAGAAGATAATACATGCATACAGAAGAAATCAATTTTAAAAAGATTATTGAAATGAATATGCTATATGAAACTTTACTTAATGAACTAGATATTGGGATTCATATTATTAATGAAGAAAGTAAAACGATTATCTATAACCGTAAAATGATGGACATTGAATCAATGGATCGTTCTGATGTGCTAGATAAAAATCCTTTAGAAGTATTTGCATTCGAAGAAAATAAAAATAGTACTCTTATAGAGGCGTTAAAACTTGGAAAAACAAACAAAAATATAAAACAAACTTATTTTAACAATAAAGGACAAGAGATTACGACGATTAACGATACTTTTCCTATAATAGAAAATGGAAAGATTAAAGGCGCTATTGAAATTTCAAAAGAGATTAGTCATTTAAAGCAAACAATGAAAACGAACCTTTCTCGCAAACAAAATATTAAGTTTACCTTCGATCACATAATTGGTGATTCTAGAGCTATTCAATCGGTCATTGCAGAAGCAAAGAGAGTAATACGTACATCCTCCTCCATATTTCTCATCGGAGAAACAGGGACTGGTAAAGAGCTATTTGCGCAAAGCATCCATAATGAAAGCCAGCGTTCAACAAAACCATTTATTTCGCAAAACTGTGCCGCTATACCAGAAACCTTAATGGAAAGTCTACTATTTGGTACAAATCGAGGTGCTTTTACAGGAGCAATAGATAAACCTGGTTTATTTGAAGAAGCAAACGGCGGGACTTTGTTATTAGATGAGATCAACTCATTAAGTCCAACACTTCAAGCTAAATTGCTGCGAGCTATACAAGAAAAAACAATACGAAGAATTGGAGGCACACAAGAAAAAGAAATTGATGTTCGTATTATAGCAACTATTAATGAAGACCCTCTTGAAGCCATAGCATACAATCGATTAAGGCAAGACTTATATTACCGATTAAGCGTTGTTACTTTATGTCTTCCACCTTTACGGGAACGAAAAGAAGATATTGTATATCTTGTTCAACACTTTATTGAAAAATACAATATCCAATTTGATCTTAGCGTAAAAGATGTAGATTTAAACGTAAATAACTTCTTCTATAAATACGATTGGCCTGGTAATGTGAGAGAACTAGAACATATAATTGAAGGCTCCATGAACTTAATAGAAGATGAGGATATCATTACAGCGTTCCATATGCCAACGCACTTTCGCGAACTAGCAAAAAAGGAACTCAATATGCAGACTCCGCTAACTAGTCACAATACTGATACACCACAGACTTTAAAACATATAATCGAAGAAATGGAAAAGAAATATATCTATCAAATTCTTAAAGAAAATAAAGGTAATATCTCACAAGCCGCAAAATTTTTAGGATTGAGCAGACAAAACTTACAATATCGAATTAAAAAACTGCATTTACACATATGAAATAAAGTGAAACTTTAATCAGTGGGGGTTTTGTCCATCCCCCACTGATTATTAGCCCACACCAATTGAGCTTTTACGGGCAGCCCGACTCCCACCTAACTTCCTCGCATTCGCCGAATTTCGAGGTGGAAGTCTTACTGCCCTCAAATAGCGGGATGAGTCTTTCTCCAAGCACAAGTAATCACTTGGAAAAATATGTTATAATATACATGTGACATGATAGAAAGGGGCGATATATATGAGTAATGATAACAAGTTAAAGTTATTACACTATTTAGGCCTTTTCCCTACCATCCTATGTATAATGCTATTCATTGATATGAGCAGCTTTCCTTATGCAAAGCTATTAGGCACAATTAGCGGCTCCTTTGCAGCTATTATGCTTGCTTCTTTTTGGAATTTGAAGCTACGTATGAAGAAAGAAAAATCTTCTTAATTTCAAAGTACAAAAAAAATCGAGCCTTATTAGCTCGATTTTTTTACTTATTATTAAAATTTAACACTCTCCAAATACAACCCGCTCGCCTCAGCCAGACAATTAATTTGATTACGTTGTTTTTCCTCTAAAATGTTTGGAATTGCGTCCGCCTCTAATTGTCCTAATCCAACTTCAATTAATGCTCCAACAATTTTTCGGACCATATTATGAAGGAAGCCGTTACCACTTACTCTAATTTGTACAAAACCTGCCTCTTCAGAAACATCAAGTGTGTACACTTCTCGAACCATAGACTTTTTCTTAGATTTCGCATTTGAAAAAGCAGTAAAGTCATGTGAACCAATTAAATATTGTGCTGCTTTCTGCATGCTCTCAACATTTAATTTTTTATTAACGTGCATGCTATATTTACGCATAAATGGATGTGTATGCTCTTCATTCCAAATTTTATATAAATATGTTTTCGCCTTAGAATTGTAACGAGCATGGAAGCGATCTGAAACTTCTTCTACACTCGTAATACTAATATCATTTGGTAAATATTGATTTAAATACTTTTTCACTTTATGTTCTACTAATTTCTCATCACTCTTAAAGTTAGCTACTTGATTCAAAGCGTGTACACCAGCATCCGTTCTACTACAGCCGATAATTTCAATTTCTTTTCCGACCATTTCAGATATTATACTTTCGATTTTCCCCTGAATCGTATTGTCATTATTGCCAAGACGCTGCCACCCTTTATAACGCGCACCGTCATATTGAATCGTCAATTTATAATTGTTCATTATATTCTCCTTACTTCCATTCGCTAAATAAAATATACCCTCACATAGCTCCTGCTTTGTGAGGGACATATCCTTATTGAATGTTACTTTCTGACAAGTTTCACTACATTTTCTACATGAGCTGTATGCGGGAACATATCAACTGGTTGTACATACTCCACTTCATAGCTCTCCATTAATGTTTCCACATCACGTGCTAATGAGGATGGATTACAAGACACGTAAACAACTTGTTTCGGTTTCACTTTTAAAATCGTTTCAAGTAATTTATCATCGCAACCTGTACGCGGTGGATCGACAACAATGACATCTGGACTCCAGCCTTCTTTCACCCATTTCGGTAACCATTGTTCCGCTTTACCAGCTTCATACTTTGCATTTGTGAATCCGTGGCGTTTTGCATTTTTCTTTGCATCTTCAATCGCTTCTGGAATTACATCCATACCACGTACTTCCTCTGCATCATTCGCAAGCCAAAGTCCAATCGTACCGACTCCACAATACGCATCCACAATCTTCTCGTTTCCTGTTAAAGCAGCCGCTTTCTTCGCTTCATCGTATAAAACAACCGTTTGTTCTGGATTTAATTGGAAGAATGCGCGTGCTGATAATTCAAATGATAAATCACCTAGTGTTTCTTGAATTACTTCTTTTCCAGCTAATTTAAATGTTTTATCACCGAAAATAACAGATGTTTTACGCCAGTTTACGTTTTGCATAATTGATTTAACACTTGGCATTTGTTTTTGCACTTCTGCAATAAATTGATCTTTATTTGGTAATTCTTCTTTTGTTGTAATAAGTGTGACTTGCACTTCCCCTGTTTGAACTGCAGTACGTGTCACAATTGTGCGTACTAAACCCTTTTGTTTTTTCTCATTGTAAATAGAAACATTTAATTTTTCTAATATACGTCTTACAACTTTTGTCGCTTCATTCGTTGCTTTATGTTGAATCATGCAATGAGAAATATCAATTAATTGATGTGAGTTTTGCTTATATAACCCTGTAATAACCTTTTCGTCTTTACGCCCCACTTGCAATTGACTTTTATTACGATAATGCCATGGATTTTCCATACCAAGCGTCGGGCGAATTTTTTCTTCCAGACTGTTATTCATGTACTTTTCGAATGCTTGTACAACGATATCACGCTTTTGATTTAATTGTTCTTTATAATCTAAATGCTGCAATTGACAGCCACCACACTCCTCATATACTGAACATGGTGCTTTCACACGATGTGGTGATGATTTACGAACTTTCTTCACTTTCGCTTCAGCGAAGCCACGCTGAATTTTCGTTGTTTCAGCAACAACTTCTTCTCCTGGTAATGCCCCTGGAATGAAAACAACTTGTCTCTTAAAATAACCAACGCCTTCTCCGTTAATCCCCAGACGTTTAATTGTCACAGGAAACGTTTGACCAACTTCCAACTTACTCTCTTGTTGCTTTTGTATCATTATTACACCTCTACTCTATACTTTTCCATAAATATAACGCTGCATAACTGCAATATGGTTCACACTCTTGTTTCACTTTTTCTAAAAATGCATCATCAGGCTTATTATCTAATTGAAATATACCTTGAAGTGCACGCCTAATCCCGATATCTGCTTCTGGAAACATGTTTTTCCGGCCAAGCCCAAACATTAAAAAGTTTTGCACTGTCCATGCTCCAATACCCCTTATTGGTAACAATTGTGCCGATACTTCTTCTTCTGTTTCGTTTTCTATCCTTGCTAAATCTAATTTACCGCCTGCAATATGTTTTGCTAATCCTACTATATATTCGGCTTTTCGCTGACTAAACTTCTGCTCTCTCAATTCCTCTATTGAAATATTCGCTACTGTTTCTGGTGTTGGGAAAAAGAAAACGCCGTTCTTCTCTGTCCCATATCGTTTTACAAATTGATCTGTTAGCACCGTAGCAAATTTCAAATTTATTTGTTGATGAATAATACAACGAAGAAGACAAGCGAAATAATCAAATTCTAATATAATTGGAGTATAAGCATATGTTTCAAACAGTGGACGTAATGATGTGTTTAAAAAATGATCTTGTATATTTTGAAACGGCTCATTCCAGTGAAAAATGGACCTCATTCGTTTCATTACTTTCTCTTGATATCCTGCCTGACTGGAAATCCAAAACTGTGGATTTTGAACAGTACCAATCCCTTGCAAACGAATAACAATTTGTTCTTCGTCTATAAAAAGCGGGACATAAATTATTTTCTCGTCTAATTGAATGACGTTTAACGGGTCGAAAGATAAACGCTTTAGCACTTCTTCAAAATGGTACGGATATTCTAACGTAACATGTTCGCTCCACATACGTTTCCCCATCCTTTTTACACATCATTATAGCATGAGAAAACCGCAAGCATACATGCTTACGGTTGATTGCTTTTTACTAAATCATCTAGGCTTTTAAAATGATACCCTTTCTCGCGCAAATCATCAATGATTTTCGCAAGTGCTTCTGCATTATCTTTTGATATTGCATGAAGTAACAAAACAGATCCTGGATGAATCATAGTCATTACATTATTATGAGCATATTGCCATCCTCTTTGCTGATCTACTTTCCAATCGAGAAATGCAAGCGACCAAAATACGTTATAATATCCCATCTCTTTCGTAAGAGCTAGCGTTCTTTCACTAAACACGCCTCGCGGAGGACGTACATATTTCACTTCTTTTTGCCCAGTCACTTTTTTAATTTCTTCCGTTACACTTGTTAATTCTTCACGAAGTTTCTCGTCATTCACTGTCGTAAAATCAGGATGACTCCAAGAATGATTCCCGATAATATGTCCTTCATCTTTCATTCTTAATAATAAATCTTTTTGCGTTTTTATATAGTGTCCCGTCACAAAGAAAGTTGCTGGTACTTTTTTCTCCTTTAATACATCTAAAATCTTTCCTGTATATCCATTTTCGTATCCATTATCAAATGTTAAATAAATATCTTTTTTCTTCGTATCTCCTAAATAAAACCCACCATTTTTTTGTAGTAATTCTGTATATAGTTTCCCTGCATCTGGCACCGTTTCATTTTTAGGACGTGGGATTCCCCAGTTATGTGGTGTATTCGTATAAGCAAATGTTGAAACTGGAACAAGTGCCATCATAATTGAAAAAATGAGACCTATATATAACCATTTATATTTCATAAATAGTCTCCTTTCCATATATAATCGTACCTGTAGTTTCTGTTTCCCTGCTTTCTTTCATGCTGAACATGTTTTTCTATATATACCAAAAAATGCACCTCGAATAATTCGAGATGCATTTCTCTTTACTTAAATACAGGTTCTTTAAAGCTCGCCAATTTTTCAAGTGATGTTTTATCAACATCAGCATGTAGACTTTTACCATGAGAATCCATCGTTACAACTGCTTTAAAACCATCGATACGTAAATGCCACATTGCCTCTGGGATACCGAATTGTAAGAAATCAACATCTTTCACTTCTTTAATACATTCAGCATAATATTGTGCTGCACCACCAATTGCATTTAAGTACACACCACCATGTTCTTCTAAAGCCGCTAATGTTTTAGCACCCATACCACCTTTACCAATTACAGCACGAATACCGAACTTTTTCATAATATCACCTTGATATGGCTCTTCACGAATACTTGTCGTTGGACCTGCCGCTTTAATTTGCCAATTGTCATTTTCATCTTTCACTACAACTGGACCACAGTGATAAATAATTTGTCCATTTAAATCTACTGGACAATCGTTATCCATTAAATGTTTATGAATTGCATCACGTCCTGTGTACATCATGCCGTTAATTGTAACAACATCCCCGACACGAAGTTCACGAATTTGCTCTTCTGTAATTGGAGCTTGTAATACGATTTCACGCTGCTCTGTTTGTTCTTGCGCAGCGTCTTGTTGAAGTGTATCTTCACCTTCTTGGTATAACCAATCCATAATTTCACCTGTTTCAGGATGAATTGTTACGCCAAGACGACGATATGCCCAACAATTATACGCAACAGATACGTAGAAGCTCGCTGGCAAACGATTATATACTCCAATTTTACAACCTAATAAAGTTGTTTCTCCGCCAAATCCCATCGTACCAATGCCAAGCTTATTTGCATTCTCTAATACATACTCTTCAAGCTTTTGTAATTCTGGAACTGAATTTACATCATCTAATGTACGGAATAATTGATTTTTTGCTAATTCGTAACCTGATGTGCGGTCTCCCCCGATACCGACGCCGATTACCCCTGCGCTACACCCTTGCCCTTGTGCTTGATATACTGCATGAAGAAGGCATTTACGAATTCCTTCTAAATCACGCCCAGCTCGTCCAAGTCCTTCTATTTCACAAGGCAAGCTATATTGAATATTTTTGTTCTCACAGCCCCCGCCCTTTAAAATTAAACGTGCATCAATGTAATCTTTTTCCCATTGTTCAAACTTAATAACAGGTGTACCTGGTCCTAAATTGTTTCCGCTATTGTCTCCAAAAAGAGAATCAACAGAGTTTGGACGAAGTTTACCATCTTTTGTCGCCCGCTCAAGCGCACTATAGATAGCTTCCTTCAGTTTTAATTGATTCACACCAACTGGTGTATAAATTTTAAACGTTGGCATCCCTGTATCTTGGCAAATTGGCGAGATATTATCATCTGCCATTTTAATATTATTCGTAATTGTGCCAAGTGCCATCGCCGAACGAGTTCCTGCATTTTCTCGTTCTTTCGCTTGTTGAATTGCGCGACGAACATCTTTCGGTAAGTTCGTTGACGTTTCAACAATTAGTTGATACATGCTTTCTTGAAGCTTTTCCATTGTTACTTCCCCCTCAATTGTGAACGCTACCAAAACGTTATGAAATGAAAATTCCATTGTTATACTCTTCAGCTTTTTATTTATCCCGCTATTTGCGGGCAGTAAGACTCCACCTCAAAATTCGGCTAGAGCAAAGAAGTTATGTGGGAGCCCTGCTGCCCGTAAACGCCCGATTGGTGAAGGCTAATAATCAGTGGGGGATGAACAAAACCCCCACTGATTAAAGTTTCACTTTATTTCACGCCATTAAAGATTAAATGAAATTTTTCACAACTTGATTATACCTTTTTTTCTATATTCCTTCTATTATCCGTACAGAAAAAGGCTGCCAATTTTGTAGTGGCAGCCTTTTTAATATATTATTCGTCTTTTTTAAATTGCTCACATTTCAGTTCTAATTCATCTAACATTGCAAGAAGACGATCTACATCTTCTAATTCTACCTCTTCTGGTTCAATCGTATCAATTACTTCAATGAACATATTTAAACGTTCTTTTAAATATACTAGTTGTGAATCTTTACCTTGAATTGCTTTTCCCATGAAGGCACTCTCCTTTTAATTCGAGTTGCTTTTATTATACCGCAAAAATGATTGCTATGGGCATGTAATTTCATCAATTTTGTCACAGTAATTCATTATAATGTAAGCCCTCTCTCTTTTTTCACAAAAAAGTTTCACTTTATAAAAAGCACATATTCTTCTATTATAGAGAATGGACAAATTGTTATTTCAATAGTCAAAGGAGTATTTCATATGACAATATCACAAATAATGAAGCCGATTACTCCTTCTTACGATCCATGGGAAGCGTATATGGACCTTGAAGAGTACGGCAAACTACTATTAACAAACGTTGAGTTTACAACGACGACGTTATGCAATATGCGTTGCGAGCATTGCGCTGTTGGTTACACATTACAGCCGAAAGATCCAAATCCGCTTCCGATGGAGCTTTTATTAAAACGATTAGATGAGATTCCTTATTTACGTTCTTTAAGTATTACAGGCGGAGAACCTATGCTTTCAAAAAAATCCGTCGACAACTATGTAACACCACTCTTAAAATACGCCCATGAACGAGGCGTTCGCACTCAAATCAACTCAAACTTAACTATAGATTTAGCACGTTACGAACAAATTATTCCCTACTTAGATGTATTGCATATTTCACATAACTGGGGAACAATTGATGATTTCGTTGAAGGCGGATTTGCAATGATGGAGCGTAAACCTACTTATGAACAACGTGCAAAATTATTTGAACGAATGATTACAAATAGTAAAGCTCTATCAGATGCAGGCGTTCTCGTATCAGCCGAAACTATGCTGAATAAACGAACTCTACCACACATTGAACATATTCACCGTCAAATTGTTGAAGAGATGGGTTGTAAACGACACGAAGTACATCCGATGTATCCGAGTGACTTCGCTAGCACACTTGAAATTTTAACAAAAGACGAAATTCGAAAGGCAATTGAACATTTATTAGAGATTCGTGATGAAAATGTATGGATGTTATTTGGAACATTACCTTTCTATGCATGTAGTGATGATGAACGCGATTTAGTTACACTAAAGAAATTACATGAAAGTAAAAATGTAACTGTACGTAATGATCCAGACGGTCGTTCTCGTTTAAATGTAAATATTTTCGATGGAAATATTATCGTGACCGATTTCGGTGATGTCCCGCTTCTAGGTAATGTACAAACAAATACACTACAAGAGGCTTATGACAAATGGTGTGACTCAAAAACAGCAAAATCATTAAGCTGTCATTGTCCTGCTGTGAAATGTCTTGGACCAAATGTTCTTGTGAAAAATAGCTACTATCCCCAAGAAGATTTCTTATCAAAAACATCAAACCTTATGTTATAAATAAAAAACGTCAGCCTGTGTGCTGACGTTTTTTATTTCATTGTGAATGCGATGAAGAAATAAATTTAAAGAATAAATGATCATGAATTGGAATAGCCGCTCCAATCCCTTGAGATGTAATGTTTTTCACGACAAGCCTTTTTTGATTTCCTTTTAACACAAGGTAGACTTCTCCAAACGTTACTTTTCCTTTTTCATTTACTGCTGGCGTATAAGCGTATAAATATCCGAGTTGACTTGGACTAATATTATAAACACGCTCATGCCCTGTACCATAACCAATTGTCGTTTTAAATGAAAGTGGTAATTGTACTTTTTCAAGCGCTTTTAGAAGCATCATTTTTTTCACATCTGTAGCATCTTTCATATCCGCTGTTAAATCGCCTTCGATTGTCTTTTGAGTTTCTTGCTTATAGCGAAGTGGATATAAGCGATTTCCTCCACGATTATCGTACACATTGCGATTCACCTGCTTATATTCCCAATTAATCGATGTGTCTATTGATTCATAATTTAATGCCCATTGCCCTAAATAAATTTTCGCCCGGTACCCTACAGCAAGTGGTGCATTTGAAATTGTCGTTTCATTAAACATCCGAATTAAATCTGGGTTTTCAATTTTGATATTTGCTGTTTTCAATAGTTCTTGCGCAAACTTACTTGGCTGTAAACGCGGCAAATCTTGCGCGTCATTTGGAAATGTATTATCTTTTGAAATATTTAAAACAGATGAAGGCATTTTTACTTCTACCGTTGTCTTTGCAAAGCTACTGTTAGGAAATAATAAAATAAACGAGACCATGGTTGAAAGACATATGCTGTATACTCGTTTCACCTGTCTGGCTCCTTCCTATGTAAAGGTATATAAATTACTGTATTTATCCCGCATTAACGGGGGATGGACACCCCCCACTAATTAAAGTTTCACTTTATTATTTTCCCTCTGAAGCATTGTTATTCCTATTTTTCATAATAAATAAAAACCAATTCCCATAATGACATACGCGGCTAATAAAGTGCCTCCTTCAAACCAGTTTGTATCCCCATCATTTGAAATAGCAATAGTTAAGAGAACAGCTGTGATCATAGAAACAAGTTCTGGTATTGTAAATACTAAAGGCATCTTTTGCGCAAAAAGCATCGAAAGAAGTACTAACACAGGAGCTACAAACATCGCGATTTGTAATGTAGAACCTACTGCAATTTCCACTGCGATATTTACTTTATTTTTATATGCCATAATAATCGCAGATGCATGTTCTGCTGCATTGCCAACAATTGCAACGATAATAACCCCTATAAATAACTCTGACCAGCCAAATGACTTTGCGACCGTTTCAAAAGTATGTACGAGGGCCTCTGACACATAAGCAACTGCAAGTGTTGCTATCGCTAAAACGAGTAGCGCTTTACCTTTGGACCACTCTGGCTCTTCCTCATGCGCTACTTCATCACTTTTATGTTGATATACACCACGGTGCGTAACTAACTTAAATAGCAATGCAGCAAGGTACATAATAATCATGATAATAGAAACGCCAATACTTAATTGATACGTCTTTCCAGCATCCATCTTCATTGAAAAAATCTCTGGAATAACAAAGGCTACGACAACAGCAAATATTAATAAAGCTGAATTATGTCTTGCATCATAAACATTGAAACTTTGTCTTTTATACTTAAGGCCACCTATAAAGAAGGATAACCCTCCTACCAGTAATAAGTTTCCAAGTACAGAACCAGTTAAGGAAGCTAAAACAACTTCCGTTAATCCTGCCTGAAGTGCAAAAATTGAAATGATAAGTTCAACGGCATTACCGAAAGTTGCATTTAATAAACCACCTATTCGAGGCCCAGAAACGATTGCTAAACTTTCTGTCGCCCTCCCCATAAAACCAGCTAATGCAATAATAGTAATGCAGTATACAGCAAACATAATAGTTTGTGGCCAATGAAGTGTTTTTCCGATTACAGAAAGTGGTACACCTATAAGCGCTACTATAAGAAATATTTTATTAAACATGCTTTTCATCCTTCCATCGTATGTATTTCTCCTCGATATTATTATTATTCATCTCCTAACTTGTCCGATTTCATCACAATTACGTTTAAAAAATCGGATTGAAGAAAACAGTATGAAAGATATTTAAATTATCTTGTTCAGACAGAAAAAATTACGAATTATGAAAAGAGGCTAAAAATATGCACTTAAAAGAAAAAATCGCAACTATTATTCAAGGTCAACGTACTGGTGTATTATCTACTGTACGTAACGATAAGCCACATAGCGCCTTTATGATGTTTTTCCACGAAGATTTTGTACTATATGTTGCAACAGATCGAAATTCAAAAAAGATAACAGATATCGAAAAAAATTCCAATGTACATGTACTACTTGGACGCGAAGGAAAGAAATTAGATGAAGATTACATTGAAGTTGAAGGTATAGCTTCCATCGAAGAAGATCAAACATTAAAAAACAAATTTTGGACTAATAGCTTAAAACGCTGGTTACTCGGTGCGGAAGACCCTAATTACGTACTAATAAAAATCAATCCCGATACAATTTATTACATCGATGGTGCTGGTACGACCGAGCCCGAGTTTTTACGACTATAAAATAAAAACAAGCCCCCTTAGGTGGGCTTGTTTTGTCGAAAGGTTCTTCTGAAAAAAACAATAAAATAGGTGGAACTTTCTAAAGATTCTGTTATATAATAGCAGTAACTTAAATAAACTGTATTAAAACAGATTGAGGGGAGAAATAAAAATTGATGAAAAGAGAAGAACGAAAAAACATGATTGAGTTTATTGAAAAGAAAAAAGGGATTGAACGTGACGAATTATTATTTATGACGGATGATGAAGTAGAGCATATTTATAATGTAACGTACTTTTTATATGAAGAAATAGCAGAGTAGTATAATAAACCCCCACCTTATTAAAAATATACGGCGGGGGTTTATTTCGTTATTTATCCCGCTATTTGTGGGCAGTAAAACTCCCACCTCAAAATTCAGATGGAGCAAAGAAGTTAGGTGGGAGTCGGGATGCCCCCCCACTGATTATTAGCCTTCACTTTATACATGAGAATGATTTTCATGTATAATAATGTAAGATTGGAGGAATTTCACTATGAGTTCATGGCTATTATTCGCACTATTATCAGCAATTGCTGCTGCCCTCGTATCTATTTTTGGAAAGATTGGCTTAGATGGAATCGATGCCAACGTTGCAACAACGATTCGCTCTATTATTATGGCATTATTTATGGTAGGAGTTATTATTATACAAGGTAAATTTCAAAATATCGGTGATGTCCTCCTAAATAAAAAAGCACTGCTATTTATCACATTAAGTGGAATCGCTGGTGCTTCGTCATGGCTATTTTATTTTCTTGCATTAAAAACAGGAAAAGTTTCACAAGTAGCACCTATCGATAAATTAAGTGTAGTATTTTCCATTATTCTCGCGATGATTATATTAGGTGAAAAGTTAAACTTTATGACTGGTATTGGTGTAGTCTTTATTACAGCTGGTGTATTATTTATTGCTTTCAGCTAAAAAACCGCTATTATTAGCGGTTTTGTCTTTTCCTTATGTAAATCCACACAATCAATGTTACAATTGCCGAAACTAATAAAATCCATATTCCATAATGATGTAAACTATATTCAACAAAGCGCCACTTCTCTCCCAGTTTCCAACCTAGGCCAATAAAAACACTTATCCAAATTAGTGCACCACCGTAAGCATACAAACAAAATCGCCACAATGTTAAATTTGAAACTCCAGCAAAATATGCTGTTAAATGACGTACTCCCGGTATAAAGTAGCCAATCATTAAAAGAAATGGACCGTATTTTTCAAATAAATTATGTGTTTTTTCAATATGATGTTCCTTAATTCTAATTTTCGGACCATATTTTTTTAAAACAGGGAGCCCAAGTTTTAAACCTAATATATAACTTAATGTAATGCCAAGCATTGCACCTGCCATTCCACTTAAAAAAGCAGCTGTTCCTGACATAACTCCTTTTGAAATGTTATAGCCAATAAAAGTCAATAAAAACTCATCCGGTATAGGTAATCCAACAATCCCGCCAGCTAAAGCTATAATAATTCCAAAATATCCATAATGTGCGATTAACTCGCCAATATGTTGTTCCATTCGGAAGACACATCCTATACACGATCGTTATTCCATATTGTGCCCATTCTATCTTTAAGACAAACATGGTATACATATTCACTATACATTGTTTTTATAATGAACTCTACTTCTATTCCATTCCTTAAACAGAGATTTAATCAGTGGTTTTTTATCCATCCCCACTGATTATTAGCCTGAACCAATCGGGATTTTACAGGCGGCAGGGCCCCACTTAACTTCCTTGCATTCGCTAAATTTTGGAGTAGGAGTCTTACTGCCTATAAATAGCGAGATAAAAAATAAAAATTCATAGGCTTATTTTTTTGTTACAATAAAGGAAAGTTACTTTTTGCAACGGTTTAACTCTCAGGAAAAATGATATATCTAGCAAAAACATAGTTTGGTCTATATAATGCAACTTCTACCTATTAGAGTAACATGCACCCTTTTACATACAACATCATTTTTCTAAATTATACAGGGGGAACGAACATGACCATTGAAAAACAATTTATCCAAAAGATTTACTATAAAACATTTTTAACAGAAGACTCTTCCATTCCGGTAGCGGAAGTACTCGGTGAAGCATATATAAATGAATCAAAAAATGAATTCTCCAATATATCTAATATTCGCTTCGCACAAGGTGAAGTTTATTTTCAAACTAACGACTTTGAAGCCGCTATATTCAAATGGGAGAAAGTAAATAATGAACTTGCTCTCTGGGCTATGAAGAATATTGCAGATGCTTATTTCGAATTAGATTTCTTGCCAAAAGCAGAAGAAATTTATACATCTATCCAAACAGAAGATACAACTCTTACGATGGAAGTTTCCCTACAACTTCTTTCTCTTTATATAGAGCAAAATCGTTTAGGACTAGCATTTAAGACGATTAGCGAAGCTGTTGCATTTCAACCAGACTATCCAAATATTACTGCAATTGCTCGATCGTTCTATGAAAAACAAGAAGATTGGAATAACGCTATTGAACTCGCTGTTCAAGAAGGAATTCGAACAAAATCATTACACTGGTTCGATACTTTAATCAATTATGTGAACAGAGGCTTTACTAAAAAAATTAAACCTGAGTATTTCTATGAATCTTTAAAAGCCTTATATACAATTGATCAAGTTCAATTTAAAGGACTTGTTATTTCACTTTGGAACAGCTATGAAAATGAATCATTCCATCTACCTTGGATTCAAACAATAAATCACCTATTCTTACATATTGAAGTAGATGCTAATGACGATTGGAATGAAATTTCTACTCGCTATCAAGAGACGTACTTCGAATTGATTACTGGACAACATTTCATGCACGAATTACAAGGACTTGTACCAGATTTATTAACAAATTGGTTTAGTTTAACGAGAGCGGAAGATTCTTTACTTGTCTCCGCAGCAGTATTAGCATGGAATGAAGTTTCACCGACAACTCTAGAATCATTACTCGTAAAAAGCGCAGGTGCCTTACTTTCAAATGCATCAGCTCATGCAAATGTTGATATAGCAGACGTATCAGCATTATTTGAAACGATTGCTGTATGGGCTGAGAAGAATGATGTAGATTTAGGTCATCAATTCACACTACTTGTTCGTGAGTTATACGATTTAAATGTTACACAACTTCTAGTAGCAGGAGCTAGCGATTATGATAAATCAGCCTTTATTAACTCTATACTAGGAGAAAATATATTAAATGAAGCTATAACAACTTCAATTACATTTAAAGATGATAGTCAAACTGAAATAACTGAGCTTACAGAACTAGATATACGAAATATACCAAACTTTGACGAACTTCATAACATACTAGCGGTACCTTCTCAGTCAGAACTAGAAAGAAAATGTATTGAAGTTAAATTACCAAGTAGATTTTTACGAAAAAATAAGTTTTCATTCCTTGTCACACCTACTGTGCATGGACAACTTGACAAAAACAGCTCTCACTTTGAATACTTACAGGCAGCAGATAGTCTCATCTATGTACTAAATTCAGCTTCACCATTACATGATGAAGAGCTCGATACATTATTATATATTCGTGAGCAAGTACCAAATTTACAAATTCAATTCGTCTTACAAACAATTGATACGAATACTAGTGAAAATATCACGAACAGCATTAAAAAGAAAATACTCGTACATTTCCCAGAAGCACAATTTTTCCCTTACTCTCCTTCACAAGAGAGTAGTGAACAGCTAGGTAACGTAACAGATTCTATTCTTTCTAACCTTACTCAGCGTAACGTGGAAAAAGAACGCATTGAAAAATTATTATGGTTTATCCAAAAAACAATTGCATACCTTGTAAATGAACGTGTGGAATTAGAAAATACGTTAGTGAAATCGGTTCGCTGGAATAAACATATTTTAGTAAAACTTGATGGTTTTATTAATAATCTTACTGCCATTCAAAAAGATAAAATTCGTTCTATTACAGAATCTTATCTCTTAACGAAAGAAGAGATTACGCAGGATATACATTCTCAAATTCCTGAATTGTTGCAGAGTTGCTCTGACCTCGTTCAAGAAGATAGTGATTTCAAATTGGTCCATGAAGAACTAAATGTAGCAATGAATGAAAGAATTCAAAAACATGTACAGCAAATGCTTCTTCCTAAATTTACTCAATCTATTCAAGAATGGATTGAAACTGCTCATAATGAATTCATTCAAGCTCAGGCTTATTTAGATGAAATGGGCGATACCTTTAATAAGCTCTATGAGGAAGAGCGTATTAAACTTCCTTGTGATTTCAAATTACTAGATGACTGGGATAGAGATGTTGCAAGAATGACGAATAGAATTACAGTAGCTAACATCAATATTTTATTACGCTTTACACCGACACAATTTTTCTTAAAGAGTGCAGGGAAATTATTGGGTAATATGCAAAAAAATCAATCTATGCTATCAAATAAATATAAACAATATATTGAAACAGAAGATTATACAGAAGTTGCTCAGATGATTTCAAAACAATTCTTCCTTCAATTTGAAATATTTGAAGGTGCGCTAGAACGGGATATCATGATGTTCTTTAAAGACCCCCTTAGCATATTGAAACAAACCGTAGAAGCGGCTCAACTTGAAATACAAGAAGATGAGCAAACATTAACAAAGCTAAGAACGAACCCAGAAACTTATCATGATCCTTTAACACTCTTTAAATTGCAATTGTTACAACGAAAATTCATGTTAAATATCGACCAAAACAATGAAAATATTGCTTCACAAGAAACAATAAATAAAACACCAACTGTTTAAATAAGAAAAACCAAGCAACTAATTCGCTTGGTTTTTCTTATTTCTAATTTACAATTTTCACATGTTCAAATGGATAATATATCGTCATGAGCTTTCCTAATACTTCTGTTCTATCAATGAGCCCTAAGCCGTTCCTACTATCCCTACTAACTAAACGATTATCTCCCATCACAAAAATTTTATTTTTAGGAATTGTAATCGGTCCAAAATCTTCAGTTAAATTGATAAGTAATTTTTCTGCCTGTTTTTTATTATTCTTTAAATACTCTTCGTTTTTCACTTGATGATTAACATATAATTGATCATTCTTCATCTCAATTACATCTCCTGGCAATCCAATAACTCTCTTCACGTAGAAATTATCTGTCTTCACGACAATAATATCCTCTCTCTCATAACTTTCAAATCTCTTTGCAAGTTTATTAATAATTACTTTATCTCCATCTTGTAACGTCGGCCTCATCGATGCTCCTTTTACAGTCGTAGGAAAAAACAAAAAGATTTTTGCCAAAAACACCAATAAACATGCAATTGCAATTATTTCAAAGAATTCACGCAAACGTTTTTTCTTTTGCATCATTCCACCATCTCATCATCTTTTTATTTTTATTATAAGTACTCCGACTGGTGAATTTCCACAAAATTCTGAATTACAACATTAGAATATTACAAATATAAAAATAATAATCCCTATAAATTCACTATTTTTATATACTATATTTCCCATATGAAATCCATGCTTAGAAAGTATAAAATACTGCACAAATTAAACAAATAAATATAATAGCATAGCAATAAAAAAGATACTCTCAAAATAGTCTATTAACTATTTTTGAGAGTATCTTTTTATAATCCTACATATACAATACACATCTGCGCTGCGACATATGTAAACCAAATCCAAAGTGGTTCATACTTCAGTTTGCGCCCTCCGATATCTGTCACGCCGATAATAAAATCAGAAATCACAAACAGTAAACCACCAAGTGCTGGTATCCACCATATTCCTATATTCTCGTAATATAAGGCGAATGCAAAACATGCCATTCCTCCAACCCACAAACCGTAAATTAGAGCCCCTATTGTAAAAAGTTTGTCTTGTTTTTCATTTCGAATAAAGAAAAACCACCCTATAATTAGAAAGAGTCCGTATACGAGTAAACCGATCCAAAAACCATTCCATGAAATACCTGTTTGTAAAAATGCTTTCACATAGAAACAATGTGCAAGAGCGAAAGTAACCATTCCTCCAATTAATCGATGACCAATTGGAATTAATCCTGCCATAAATAAATCCCCTACAGTTGATAAAGTCATACCGAGTGCAACCCACATACTGTACTCAACCGATGGATCTTGTAACCATATCCAAATTGCACTTCCTGTTAAAGAAAAACTAAGAATAAGACGAACCGCTAAAGGTAACGGCATATTCTTTCTCGTTCTTTTCGTCTGTCCTATTGCATAAATTGCTCCCATTAAAAAAAGAATAATTTGCCCGACTAACACAATGTAAAGTACATTCATAATATGTTCTCCTCAATAAATACTTTTTCTATCTTTTTTTCGTTACATATAGCACGTTTTCCTTTTTCTATGTAAAAAAAGAAGAACAATACTGTTCTTCCATTTTAATCGTTTTTCTGTTCTCTATGCTACTTGTTTTTCCTGCTCAACTTTCTTTTTAACCGGGTTACGATTTACTACAATAATTCCCGCTGCGACACATGCTAAACCAAATAGTACAAAGGAATGAATTGCTTCCCCTAAAATCAGACTTGATAGTAGCACACCAAACACTGGTATAAAGAACATATACATCGAGACTTTCCCTACTTTGTTATACTTCATAATTGTATTCCATATACAGAATCCCGCTGCTGATAAGAACGATAAATATATGAGCATAAGTATTGCATGTAGATTAAATGCGAATGGCATCATTCCAACTTGAAATGTACCTATACATAGCAATCCAATTGATCCGAAAATCATCTGATATGCTGTCATATACCCAATATCTAATGTTTTACTACCTTCTTTCGCTAATATGTTTCCATACGAATACATCATGGCTGCCCCAAGAAGTAATAGGCTACCTATTCCAAAATGAAATGATAAACTTCCATCACTCGGTACATTCACTAAAATCACACCGCAAAAGCCGATAGCTACTCCAATTACTTTTCTCCTATTTAGAGCATCATCTTTATATGAAAAGTGTGCGAGTAAAATTTGAAAGAATGATGATGTTCCTGAAATAATCGCTCCTTCAATTCCTGAGCTGTAACTCATTCCAATATAAAAACATATATATTGAAGAAAAGTTTGAAACAAACCAATTTGAACTAACTGCTTTCCTGTTCCTTTTTTGAACTTCATATCTTTTCCTAACGCTTTAAAAAATAATAAGAGCATTACACCAGATAAGAAAAAGCGATAGCCAGCAAATAATATTTGTTCCCCGACTTCTTGTGGCTGAATTCCAAGTTCGGCATAGCTTAATTTAATAAAGGGAAATGCGCTTCCCCATAAAAATGTTGCTACTATTGCAGTAATAAACACGCCAATCGGATGGGTAAAAAATTTCTCTGTCTTCAACTTGATGTCTTCCTTTCCGACCTTTTTATGAACAATATTCATATATACCAAAGGAAATGCGAAAACACAAGTTTTCAGTTTATACTAAAACAAAAACATATCATCTAAGAAAAACATATGCTATACTATAGAATAATTACAACATAATAACTATTAAAATCAGATTCAACAGAAATGCTGCTATCCATTATGGATGGCAGCTTTCGTCGTTTTATAGGGGTTTCGATTTTGATTCTTTTTCTCAATAAGAATTCGGAAGGAGCGAGTATTAATGAACGCAGAAGTAAAAACATTACAAGCAAAAAAAGATATTTCTCATCCCTCTTTATGGGATACATTAAAGAAACATTATGAACTTATATTTGCAATCGCATCTGGTATTTTTATTTTAGCTGGTTGGTTATTCACAAAAAATGATGCAATAAGTGCAGGTATTACTTTCTATATCCTTGCTTATGTAATTGGAGGATTTGCAAAAGCGAAAGAAGGTATTGAAGACACAATTGAAGAGAAAGAGCTAAATGTTGAAATGCTCATGATTTTTGCAGCTATCGGTGCCGCAGTTATCGGTTACTGGGCAGAAGGTGCTATTTTAATCTTCATCTTTGCATTAAGCGGCGCAATGGAATCTTATACATTAAGCAAAAGCCAAAAAGAAATTTCAGCGCTTCTTGACTTGCAACCTGAAGAAGCTTTGCGTATTTCAAACGGAATTGAGGAACGTATTCCAGTTAGACAATTACAAATTAACGATATTATTTTAATTAGGCCAGGTGAGCGTGTTCCTGCTGATGGCACAATTCATAATGGTGAAACAAATATTGATGAAGCAGCTATTACAGGAGAACCTATTCCGAATGAGAAAAAATTCGGCGATGAAGTATTTGCCGGCACTGTAAATTTACGTGGTGCTATCGAAGTTAAAATTACGAAGCCGAGCGATCAAACATTATTCCAAAAGATTATTCGTCTCGTTCAAAGTGCACAAAGCGAAAAATCACCATCACAACTATTCATCGAAAAATTTGAAGGAACATACGTAAAAGGTGTACTACTCGTTGTTGCGCTTATGATGTTCGTTCCTCATTTCTTACTTGATTGGAGTTGGAATGAAACGTTTTATCGCGCTATGATCTTACTTGTAGTCGCTTCTCCTTGTGCTCTAGTTGCAGCTATTACACCAGCAACTTTATCAGCAATTTCAAACGGAGCGAGAAACGGTATTCTCTTTAAAGGTGGTATTCATTTAGAACGTCTAGCTTCAGTAAAGGCGATTGCCTTTGATAAAACAGGAACATTAACACAAGGAAAACCTACTGTAACAAATGTATATGTTCGAGAAGGCATAGCAGAAAGTGAAGTACTTTCTATTACAGCAGCGATTGAAAGTCACTCTACACATCCTTTAGCAGAAGCGATTGTTAAATATGCAAAACATGCTTACGACATTACGATAAAAAAACCAGAAAACGTTGAAGATGTAACTGGTTTTGGATTAAAAGGAATATTAGAAAACAAAGCTTATAAAATTGGTAAAGCTGATTTTATCGGAGAAGAAATAAAGACATTTCATAATGGCATTTCTGCTTCACTTGAAAAAGAGGGGAAAACTGTCGTTTATATTAGTGATGAGGATGGTATTCTTGGACTGATTGCTTTAAAAGATACTCTTCGCCAAGAAACGATAGCGGCTATTCGTGATTTGCAAAGCATTGGTGTCGAAGCAATCATGATTACTGGTGATAATGAAGAAACAGCAAAAGCAATTGCCAATGAAAGTAATATAAAAGAATATTACGCATCATGTTTACCGGAAACAAAAGTTGAAACGATAAAGCAGTTAAAAGAAAAGTACGGCATAGTCGCCATGGTTGGAGATGGTATAAACGATGCACCTGCCCTCGCTACTGCTAGTATTGGTGTTGCAATGGGTGAAGGAACAGACGTAGCATTAGAGACTGCAGACGTTGTTCTTATGAAGAATGAATTATCTCGACTTTCCCAAGCTATCCGTTTATCAAAACGAATGAACCGTATTGTGAAACAAAACGTAATCTTTTCGCTAGCTGTAATTGCAATGCTTATTTGTTCAAATTTCTTGCAATTTTTAGCTCTTCCATTCGGTGTCATTGGACATGAAGGAAGTACGATTCTTGTCATTTTGAATGGTTTACGATTATTAAAAGGAAATAAATAACGGGTCCCTGATAAAGGACCCGTTTTTTTTAATGGTAACTATTATGACCGTTCGCACTACTGCTCGTTTTATGCTTTGGATGCGAACTGCTCTTTTGTTTATTGTTGCTTTTATTATTGTGGTTCTTTTTATTATTACTCATGAAATATCCCCCCTGTTCCTTTTTATTATGGAACAAGAGCTCATTTTTCATTACGGGAATTATTGTCACCCGTTCTATAATGATGGAGTAAACCATTAATTTCACCGCCAAGTAAAATTACCCACGCAGTTAAGTAAAACCATAACATTAAAATAATGATACCACCGAGACCACCATATGTATTAGCGTAATTTGCAAATTTATCTACATAATAGGCAAATGAGTACGATACCACAATCCATCCTACAGTAGCAAATATTGCCCCCGATATGACTTCTCTTCGCTTTAATTTCCGATCAGGCGCAAACGTATATAAAAAGCTAAACAAAGCGAACAAAACGAAGAAACTCGCTACTAAACGCGTAATACTCCAAACATAAGAAAAACTATCCGATAAACCAATTGCTTTAAACACAGCTGCCCCAATCACTTGTCCAAATACTGGGACGATTAGTGCAAACACAATCATAAAAATTATCGCTAACGTAAACACGATAGATAAAGCTCTTGTTTTAATAAAGGAACGGGTTTCTGTTACATCATAAGCGCGGTTAAAAGCGTTCATAACCGCATTCACCCCGTTTGAAGCAAACCATAACATCGATAGTAAACCGAATGATAATAAACCACCATTTTGTTCGTTTACAACTTTATCTACGTTTACTTCAATTAAGTTCATCGCATCTTCTGGTACGTACGGTTCTAATAAATTGAGCACACTTTCTGTTTGAAGGTCAATAAAGCCAAGAAGCGTAATTAAGAAAACAAGCCCAGGAAAAATCGCCAGCAAGAAGAAATAAGCGAGCTGTGCTGCCAAGCCCGCTACGTCATCGCGCATCGTCCGATCATATAAATCTTTTCCAAACGAATAAGTGCGATTTCTTCTCACCTTTTCTAAAATTTTTCTCATATATGTTTAAACGCTTTTCTTCTCTTCTTTATCTTGCTTTAACTCAATGTACGCTTCAGTTTTTTTTTCCTCTGCATTTGAGTCTTTCATAAATAACTCACGTGCTTCTTTCATACCGCCATCTTCAGCAACTACCGGCTCTTCTTCTGCTTTAAGCTCATCTACCTTTGGAGATACAGCTTGAATTTCAATCGTTTCTGGCTTTTCTTCTCGCTCAACTTTTCTCTTACTAAAAATTTCTTTCGTTTCTTTTAACGTTTCTACAACAGACGGCGTCAATTTTTTGATTTCTGCTACTTTCGCTTTCACTACATTGAAATCAGCAAGCTCGCGTCCTTTATCTGTAACAATTTGCACTTTTTCTTTGATTTTCGCATTTTCACCAATTTCAATCATCTTTGTTTTTGCTTTTTCTGCCGTATTTTTTACTTTTTCACGGTTTTCTTTCTTTATCATAGATACAGCTACACCTGCAACTACACCAATCGCAATGTTTCGAGCAATATTATTTTTCTTTGCCATATTCCTTCACCCTTTCATTTCTTATATTAGAAAGTATTACTTTCTAAGCTTCCTCATATTCCTTGTTCATTTCGAATGAAAGCTACTAGCTTTACACACCCTTCTGTTACAAGGTCATACACTTCTTGGAAGTTCCCTGTAAAGTAAGGGTCAGGAACGTCTGTCCAGCCACCGTCTGGAACAAAATCGGACAGTCTACCAATATAGCCTCCAGTTTTACCAAAACTTTTTAAATCCGCTATATTCTTGTTGTCCATGGCAATAATATAATCAAACTTTGTTAAGTCTTCTTTTTCTACTTGCCGTGCTTTAATTCCTTCAAAAGAGACTTCATTTTCTTTTAAAATTTTTTGTGTTCCTTTATGTGGTGAATGACCAATATGCCAATCTCCAGTTCCTGCAGAATCAATGACAATTTTCTCTTCGAGTCCCTCTTTTACGACAAGATCTCGAAAAATTGCTTCTGCCATTGGAGAACGACAAATATTCCCAAGACAAACAAACAATACTCGGACCATATTTTTGTTTCTTCCCTTCTTGGTGCATTTCTTACTATATACTTATATAGTATAAACAACCAATTATTAATTATAAAGGAAATCCCTACTAACTTAATAGGATTGAAAAGTTTCATTAACGAAAATGATAAAAAAATGTTAAGATAACCTTATGTTATTTTAAAGGGGGACACTTCGGTGGATTTATCCGTAAAATCAGAAGCAAACGTTGAATATATGGTAGAAGCTATTAAAGAAAAATTACGCATGGTTAATGCTGGAGCAATGAGAGCTGCTAGTTTTAACGAAGAAATGTACGAGGACTTACGTGACATTTATGAGCACGTTATGAAACGTGAAACATTCAGTATTAGTGAAATGCAAGCTATTACTGAGGAATTAGGTACATTAATTAAAAAATGACAAAGAGCCTCACTTATTTGGTCTTATCCCTGTCAAGTAGACAGTATTAAAAAGACTAAGCAGCCATCGAGAC
>NZ_PCNZ01000022.1 GCF_002975175.1 Bacillus sp. MYb209 | reverse complement strand
GGTATGTTGCTTATGCAAATCCAAGTATTCTTGGAATCATTGATGCCCTTAGCGGTCCATTAGTAGCTGCTATCTTATGTCTATTACCAATGTATGCGATTCGTAAAGTACCAGTACTGGCTAAATACAGAGGGAAAATGAGCAATGTATTTGTCATTATTATAGGTATACTTACTGTCCTAGCAAGTATTAATTCATTATTCTAATTCACTATTGTTTGTTCTAGTGCAAAAATAGTGGGATATGAAAAAAGAATGAAAGAGATTATGGATAAGATAAATCCACATTCGAATTTTAAACAAGTAATTTAATGAGGGT
Organism: Bacillus sp. MYb209; assembly: GCF_002975175.1. Classification (GTDB taxonomy): domain Bacteria; phylum Bacillota; class Bacilli; order Bacillales; family Bacillaceae_G; genus Bacillus_A. The sequence continues at coordinate 72,318 of NZ_PCNZ01000022.1, read as the reverse complement.
AAAACTCTAATATAAAAAGACATGAACAAAGATTAGTTCATGTCTTTTTTGTGTTGGCGTTATTCCTAGAAGAGTGTTTAAAGCAGCGGTAGCAAATAAAATATTTTCACTAGGTATTTGAAAATAGGGGCAACGGGCATCTAGTCAAACTCAATATTATTTTTGGTTTAACTGGTCACTGCTTATGGGCAGTATAAGCATAATCTCTCTTGTAAAATTTCTAAGGCTTCTTCGGGCATTTCTCTGACCTTGATATCCCCACCTAGGAAAAGCAGCCAATTTATTATTTCTGTCAATTCATCGAGATTGTTAACATTGATAAAAGTCTTTAGAATGGCTGTGGATTGGTAAGGATTTGTATAGGAAATTGAAACTTTTAAAGGATGATATTTTTTGAACTGGGCAATCGCTTTTGGACCAAGTTCAATTACAAGGTTAATTGCTTCGTCCCTCTTACTTAGTTTTTCTAAAATCTTTTTCTTGCTTAATCTCTTTTTCGTCGTATAGGGTTCGACATTAATGAGATGGTCGACAGGAAACATCTTCTTCTTTTCTTCCTTTAAGTCAAAGCCTTCAATTATCCAATGGCTTTTTTCTTTATAAAGGTGCAATAGATAAATTGGATAAGACTTGATTTCCTTCTCTTCTTTTATGGTAATCAATAAATGGCTATCCAAAAGAAGGATTTGTATGAGTTTTTCTAACATAGGATGAGGGAGGTCAGAAAGCTCAAGTAGGTCGGGATTATTGGGATTAGTCCCTTCAAAAAGCAAGAGCTGATTTAAAAGAACAAGATCATCTTGCTGGTTTTCTGAGATGAGCCCTAGTAGTTTTTCAGCTAAAGATTGACGACTCTTTAGATAGGGAAGTTGTTGATTTCTTGTGGCCATAAAGGCAATAAAAAGAGCTTTTACCTCATTATCAGTAAAGCGAACAACGGGCAGGATAGAGTTATGCATAACAAAATATCCCCCATCCCTTCCAACTTCAGCCACAAGTGGCATCCCCATGGCTTCAATTTCTTTAATGTCTCTAATAGCTGTCGATCGTGAGATGTTAAATTCTCGTATGATTTCAGAAATTGTAAAGTGGGAGCGGTTATTGATATACCGCATGATAGTATTAATTCGTTCAACTTTTTTCATTTTGCTCTCCTAAACAGTATCATTTTTTGACATGATTTAAGGATATTATAAACTCATCAAGTGAAAAGATAAATCGTTTGATTCATTTAAAAGTGAGGAAGGTTTTGAATATGAAAAATTATACAATAGAAGAAAAAGATAGCTTTATCGTGTTAGGTATTGGAACTGAACTTAAGAGCCAGTACACAGACTTTGCGGGCATAAACAAGGAAAAGGCAGACTTTTGGCTGGCCGTCGAACAAGATGGAAGGTTGGACACTTTAAAAGCTTTAGCTACAAATGATTACATTTTTGCTGTGAGTGAAGCGGTGAATAACAAGATGATGTATTACGCTGGTGTCATGACAGAGGCAACGATACAAGAAGAATCTAGAGTTATCCAGTTTCCGAGGGGAGAATACCTAGTAGTTAAAGGGGAGGACAAGACATCTGAGGAGCTAAGTAATAAGCTTACTGGTATTGCATTTGGTCAAGCATTAGCAGAAGCAAAAGATTTTGCCTATGTTGGTGGGCCAAATACAACAGTTGAGATGGGGCAGCGAAACGGCCTAGTATTTGGTGAAATGTGGATTCCAGTTGTTAGGAAGTAAAGAGTTAAAAGGAGAGATGGAATTGTCCAATATCGTAGATTTTAAAAATGTAACTACATCTGGCTTAGAGTCTTCACCTGTAGCAGAAGCGATTGCTGGTTTACGTGCCCATGAAGCACGTTACTTTATGAACAAATACAAGCATGAATTTACGGTTGTACCAGCTAGTGAAAGCGAGGAGACTCTTGATTATGTGAACCGCATTTTGAAAGAAGAACGTGATATTGAGTTTGCGGCCAAACCTTTAGAAACATCGTGTTTTCAAGTGGGAAATATTAAATTTGCCTATGTCTTCTATGAGGATGGTCTTGCAGTCAACGTCATGTATACATTGGATAATCCAAAGAAGCGCGCTGTTGGATTTAAGCTTTCTGAGGGAATGGAGGTACCAAAGGAGTTAGAAGAGAAGTTTAAGTTTGCTAGGCAGAAGTCTAAACTTGCTGGAACAATTCGAGGTTCGTTTTTTGTAATTAAAGGAGAATATAGTGCAAGTTGAAGAATCAGTCATTTGTTGTATTTTAAAAGGCATGATTACGGAAGGTGGGGGCTAACAATCTTGAATTGTTAGCCTTTTTTTACATAAGTATAATAGTCATAGTCTGCTACACGCTACGTTCTGATAAAATGAAACAAAAGGAAATTACTGTAAGGGGGTGGTGGGGTGAGCAAAAAAAGGCTATTTGAGTTATTCTTAGTAACTTTTGCTTTACTATTCCTTCATGTAAGCACATTTACCAATGAAAAATTGAACGATAAATTTGGTAACTTTACCTTCTTTGTTGTATTTCTCATGTTTTATATCAACGTTGCATTTATAGAACGGTATTTTGATGATATACAAAAGTGGATTCGAAATATCATATTTCTTCTTGCCCTGTTAGTAGTAACTTTAATATCACTATGGATAGGTTACTTTTAAATCCTTACTTCCGAGAACGGGAATTATGTCAAAAGTAAAGCCGGTCTACTGTACGTTTTTAGTGGATTGGTGGCCGATAAAATCTTGTATCATGCTTGTAGTAGAAGCAACAGAAAAAAGGATAACAACAATTAAAGGCTGACATGATTCAACTTAGTTATAAAAGATTAATAAAAATATTACAAGAAAACCATCAATTTGAACAATCTTTTTTCAAATTGATGGTTTTTATTTTTGAAATAAATATCTATTTTACAAAAAATATTTTTTTGACCCCCATAAAATTATTTATTCCTTCGAATATATATAAGTAGAAGAAAGCAAATGGAAGAAAAAGAAACAATGAAAGTAAAAGTACACATCGAAAACAACATTGAAGCATTAATAAAATTGCTAGATCAAGTGGGGAATCCGGAAGCAAAAGCTATAATTACCAAAAATATAGAGAAGAGTTATTCAAAGATTGCAGCTAAAATAGAAAAAGAGTAAGAAGAACAAGTGGTATTGCAAAAGAAAACAATAAAGCAGTACAAAATACAGACTTCACTCTAGCGCAAGTAGAAAAAAATAGTCATCTAAAAAGTCGGTCGTGAAAAATATGAACAACAGCAAGAAGACAAGCCAAAAGAAAAGTACTAAGAAAATGTGGTTAATGGTCACTTGTTTAGTGACCATTTTGCTATTTGAAGCAGAAGGAGGCAGGGAGAGTACTAGTGTTGAGTTTAGTAATGAAGATCTTAAAAAAAACGAAAATAGAAGATATCGTATTTAACATACAAAACAACGGTGGAGATAAGGAAGCTTTTATCGTACAGTATCAGCCGTTTATTAGAAAATCAATCTCGTCTGTCTGCCGCCGATATATTACAGAACAGGATGATGAATATAGTATTGGATTGTTTGCGTTTAACGAAGCAATTGAACAGTATTCATATAAAAAAGGAAAATCTTTTCTAGCGTTTGCTGATCTTCTTATAAAAAGAGATGTAATTGACTATATACGCAAGGAGTCTAAGCATAATCTTGTCTTTTTAAAAGAAGATAAGCAAGAGGAAATGTTAGAAATGCAAGTATCGCTTACGGAGTATATGAAAGAGATGGAAAATAGTAACCGTAAGGAGGAAATTCTTCATTTTCAAAGTGTACTAGCTGAGTTTAAAATCACATTTTCAGAGCTTGCTAAGGAATCTCCTAAGCATCGTGATACGCGTGAGCACTTAATAGAAATTGTAAAGATTATTATAAAAGACGAGAAAATGATGGAAGAGCTGTTCCGAAAGAAAAAGTTACCGCTGAAACATATTGAACCACGTGTTAGGGTAAGTCGTAAAACGTTGGAGCGACATAGAAAATACATTATTGCAATGTGTATTATTTTTGCAAACAACTATACATATATTCTTGATTATATAAGAGGGGAGAAGCATGATGAATAAAGGAATTGTGATGGATATAAAAAAACATAGCGTAGTTGTTTTAACTCCAAATGGAGAGTTTATTACGTTTAAAAGAAAAGTACACTCTCACATGATTGGAGAGGAAATCTCGTTTAACGAACAAGAACAAAGAGCGCCGCGTTTTTCAATCCCTTCTTTCTTAAAGCCTGCATCATTACTTGTTGCTTGTTTTCTATGTGTGTTGCTGTTTTTCTACAACCAACCGGAAGAAAAAGCATTTGCTTATGTCTCAGTGGATATAAATCCAAGTTTAGAGGTGAGCGTAACAAAGGATTTTCGTGTTATAGATTTGCGAGCTTGTAATGATGATGGAAGGCGTATTTTAAAAGAAATGAAACGATGGGAAAATAAACACCTGCAAGACGTAATACGTACTATTATAAAGCAGAGTCAAGAGGATAAGTACTTAACGAATGATAAGCAAGTTATGCTAACAGCTGTTACAAAGGACAAGTCGCTAGAACCACAGTTGGAAAAGGCTATGCAAGAATTAAAGAAAGAGTATGAGATAAAACATGTTACAGTCGTATATCAAAGCAGTACGATGCAAATGCGAGAGAATGCCAAGAAAGCAGGAATTGGCACAGGTGTTTATATAAAGCAAGAGAATGAGAAGCAGAAAACGCTTACTCCTTCTGCGCCGCCGTCTAATCAAGAGGAGCGCGATGAGGAGATACATTCGCAACCAAAGTCATCTCCTGATGTATCATCGGATTCGTCTCCTGTAAAAGAAGAAAGATACGAGAAGCAGGAGCGTATAGAACAAAAGCAATCCAAGGAACAGCAACCGAAGCAAATAAAAGAAAATAATGGACATCAGCAAGAAAACAACGGTAGAGGAACTCAGCAAGGAAATAACGGTAGAGGGTCTCAGCAAGGAAATAATGGACACCAGCAAGAGAACAATGGTAGAGAGTCTCAGCAAGGAAATAATGGACATCAGCAAGAGAACAACGGTAGAGGGCCTCAAAAAGAAAATAGTGGACATCAGCAAGAGAATAACGGTAGAGGAACTCAGCAAGGAAATAATGGACACCAGCAAGGAAACAACGGTAGGGGATATAAACAAGAAAATAATGAGGGTCAGCAAGGAAATATAAACGAAAATAACGGGCCTAAAAATGAGGATAAAAACATTTCTGCCACACAACATCAAGGGAATGGAAAGAAGAATCTATAGAATATTGAAGATGGGAATTCGTTTTATGTTAATAAATCCCTCTAGTTTCAAAGTGAAGGGATTTTTAATATTAAAATTTTTAAAATGACGGACATAAAATCATATATACTTTCGAATTATATATATGGATATCATTAATATTTATATAAAAGGGGAGAAAGAAATATGAAAGCAAAAAAAGAAATATATGAAGAGATTACTGAAGTATTAAAGGTATTGGCGCATCCTGTCCGTTTATCCTTAGTAGAAATAATGCTTACAAAAGGCCCTACTAACGTAACAACAATGTATGAAACATTACAAATGCCTCAAAGTACAATTAGTCAACATTTATCTAAACTACGAGCTGTTAAAATCATTACAGGTACTCGGAAAGGATTAGAAATTTATTATGAAGTAACGGACGATCGTACAAAAGCGATATTATTAAGTTTGTTTTAAATGCTGACTGTCCAGGCTTCAAAATTAAGAAGAGGATACGAAAGCAATTCTGTGGCTATAATTTTTTAAGATTTTTACATAAGAATTACATTTATAAATATATGTAATTTTCTTATTAACATTAGTCGTATGCAGTGTTGTTTTTAATTTGTCTAATCCATTTCTTTGTTTGGGTCCTGCCGCATCGCTATCAAGCTAAAGTTTTAATGTACCATAAAAATGAAAATTTTCTTATTAGTTTTTTTTTGTTAGCTTGATAGTGATGTGACGTTCCCACTAGTATGTAAGCTCATAAGAAATCTTGAGATTGCTAAATATGAACGTAGAGTATTTAACAAAGTTGGTAGGGTTCTTTTAGTCATTTAACCTTTTGATCTGATGATCTTTTCCCCATTCAAATAGTTCATCCATAATTTGCATTAAGGATTTTCCATGTTCGCTTATTGTGTACTCAACCTTTGGTGGTACTTCTTGATATACAGTACGATGGATAATTCCATCAGCTTCAAGTTGCCGAAGTTGTTGTGTAAGAACTTTTTGCGTAATGTTTGGGATTTCTCGTTTTATTTCATTCGTTCGCATTTTTCCATCCATCAAAATACATAATATATGAACTTTCCATTTTCCGCCGATTACTTCGAGTGTTGTTGCGATTGGGCAACCATCATTTTGATTCATATAACACCTCCACAGGTACTTTAAGGTTCCTATAGTACCTGAAAGTACGTACTTTTCAATTATATGTGACTCATTCATACTAATACTAAAGGGTTTGAATTATTTATAAGGGGGAAGAAAATATATGAAAACACTTGTAATTGTAGCACATCCTGATATTGAAAAGTCTCGAATTAATAAAAGATGGGTAGAAGAACTTGAGAAATATTCGGACGAAATAACGGTGCATGAATTATATAAAGTGGCACCAAATTGGGAGTTTAATATTGAAGGAGAACAAAAGCTGTTAGTAGAGCACGACCGCTATATATTTCAATTTCCGCTCTACTGGTATAGCTCACCACCATTATTAAAAAAATGGTTCGATGATGTATTAACATATGGATTTGCCTATGGATCAAAAGGGGATAAAGTGAAGGGGAAAGAATTTGGTATAGCTATTTCTATAGGTGGATTAGAAAAAGACTATAAAAATAGCGGAATTACGATGGATGAGTTGACGAAACCATTTCACGCTACGTGCTTATATACAGGAATGGAATTTATACCATCATTTTATTTATACGGAGCAGAATATGAAATCAGTGATGAAGAGATTGACAAAAGTGCACCTGAGTATGTGAAATATGTTATGAATAAGAAGTATTCTAATATATAAGGAAAAATAGCCATTTACTTGTTAAGTAGATGGCTATTTTTTATTCGTTTTATATTCACTAAGTGTAATCTTTAGTAAATTAATAATTAATCTGGTAAAATAAAAAACCTAACATATATAAAGGGGAGTTTTACTTGAGAACGATGCGACAATTATTACAAAAAAGAGCAATGCAATCACCGAATTTGGAGGCGCTTGTAGGGGGAGAGAAAAGGTATTCGTTTCAGCAATATAATGAACGAGTAAATCAGTTTGCACATTATTTGTTACATAACGGTGTGCAAAGAGGAGATCGCATAGGAATCTTATGCAAAAATAATCATCCGTTTCCAAGTGTTATGATGGCAAGTTTAAAAATTGGCGCGGTATTTATTCCGCTTAATCATCAGCTTACTGCTTATGAATTAGAATCGATTGTAAAAGAAGCGAGATTAAAAGTATTAGTTATTGATGATGAATTTAGTGAAGTTGTATTAAAGATTGATGTAGTTAAAGAAATTCCTAATGTAATTGAAACAACAACAGAAGGTTTCGGTTCTTTTGAATTAAAACTAAAAGAACAACCAATAACAGAACCGAACGTGGCAGTTCATGAAGACGATGATGCTATTTTCTTATTTACTTCAGGAACGACTGAAAGTGCAAAAGCCTGCGTAATTGGTCATAAAAATTTACATCATTATTTTACTGAGATTGCGGGGCAAAGAGAAATTCCAGCAGGTGAACGCTTTTTATCAGTGCATCCATTGTTTCATATGAGTGGCGTGCTTTCTATTTTAAATTGTATTTATCATGGCATTACGATGATTTTCTTAGCTGATTCGAATCCTACTCACATTTGGGATAAGATTGAAGAAGAGAAAATTACTACGATGCTTGCGTTTCCAGCAGTTTATAGTTATATGCTTGATGAATTAAATAAAAAAGAGCGTAACATTTCGACCTTTAAAGTAGCACAAAGCGGTGGTACAAAAGTACCAGAAACGCTCATTCAAAAATATATGAAAAAAGGAATATATATGGTGCAAGGCTATGGTAGTACAGAAGGTTGGGTAGTAACTTCATGGCATCCAAATATGGGAAAAGAAAAAATGTCTTCTGTAGGGAAAACTCTTAAACATGTAGAGTTAAAAATTGTTCATCCAGAAACAGGTGATGAACTAGCAACGAATGAAGTTGGAGAAATCCACGTAAGAAGTCCTTACATGTTTAAAGGATATTGGAATAACGAAAAAGCGACAAAGAAGGTAGTGAAAGATAATTGGTTTAACATGGGTGATGCCGGCATGATAGATGATGATGGATTCCTACATATTATGGGAAGATATAAAGACGTTATCGTGCACGGTGGTGACAACGTATATCCGGATCAAGTAGAAGATGTAATTCATGAAATAAATGGTGTTTTAGAAGTTGCAGTAGTTGGAGTTCCAAATGACTTTTGGGGAGATATTCCAACAGCTTACATTGTAAAAGATATTCAAACATCTTTAACAGAAGAAGAAATTATTCAACATTGTAAAAGAAAACTAGCAAATTATAAAATACCTGAAGTTGTATTTATGAATGAATTACCGAAAAACGCTTTAGGGAAAGTGTTGAAGAGGGAATTAAGAGAAGTTGTTATTTTAAAATAAAAAGTTGTTAAACGATAAGGAATCCAGTTATGTAGTAAGCATAACTGGATTTTTCTTTATAAAAAACATAATAATTTACTAGATTTTGTATTTTGTGTAAGATAATAAAGAATATTCAATCAAATAATCAAAGGAAGAGATGTAAATGAAACTGCCGCTATTACAAGTAGAGACAGAAAGACTCATTATCCGTCCATTTCAAAAAGAGGATTATGTAAGTTGGATAGATGGATTCAATAAGAGGTTACCATCTCAACATAAATACGATGATGGCTATCATGATATGTCGTCTTCAACAATAGAATGGTTCATGGAATGGATAAGAGGTTTTGATGAAGCTGCACATCGAGATGAAATGTACGTATTAGGTATTTTTCGGAAAGAAGATGGCGCAAATATTGGAAAGCTAGAGCTTATTAAAATTTTACGTATGGATTATCAATGGGCAATGATGGGGTACTCTATCCATAATCAATTTTGGAAAAATGGATACGGGATCGAAAGTGTAAAATCGGCGTTACCGTTGTTTTTTAATAGTCTTCAATTTCATAGAATTGAATTACATATAGATGTTGATAATGAGCCATCTGTTCGTTTGGCAGAAAGAGCTGGTTTTTCATTTGAATGTATGAGAGAGGCATTTTCTATGGGGAATGGTAAGTGGGCAGATTTTCTTATTTATTATAAAAATAAGGAGATGGATATATGAGGGTTTTTATTACAGGTGGAAATCGGGGATTAGGGTTACAGTTAGTAAAAGTATTTCATGAGAATGGACATCTTGTTTATCCGCTAGTTAGAAGTGAGGAAGCGATAGAACAATTAAAACAGATGTGTACTTCTAGATGTTTTCCTATATTAGCAAATTTATCAGCTGATGATAGTACTGAACGTATTAAGGAGCAGCTTGAGAAATATACGGAGCATCTCGATTTAGTTATAAATAACGCTGGGATACCTGGAAAGGAAACTGAGGTTTTACGTACCAATTCAGAAGAGTTAACGGAACTATTTAATATTCATTGCTTAGGTGTAATTCGAGCTATAAAAGGTACATATACGGCTTTAACTAGGTCGAAACATCCGAGAATTATCAATATATCCTCTCGATTAGGTTCATTACACAAAATGGCCGAAAAAGAATTTCCGCAAGGAGAGTTTTCGTATTCATATCGGATCGCCAAGGCTGCACAAAATATGTTAACACTCTGTTTACAACAAGAGTTTGAGGATAAAGGAATTAGTGTAACCGCAATTCACCCTGGGAAATTAAAGACTGAAATTGGTGCTTTTGATGCGAATATGACTCCTGCTGAAGGAGCTCAACATATATATGATTGGGTAATGGATTCAAATGAGGATGTTTCGGGTAAGTTTATTGAACCGGGTGTAGGGGAGTTGAAGTGGTAATGTACGATCTTACAACCATTCAAAATATATTTGGACCTTCAAAAAAATTTTAAAAGAGGATTAGGGGATATGAGAATGAAAAAAGTAAACGTAGTCCATTATGATGCATTTAGTAATAAACCGAATATGGGAAATCCAGCAGGTATTGTATTAGAAGGAGATGGATTAGCGGAAGAGGAAATGCAACTCATTGCTGAAAAGGTTGGATTTAACGAAACAGCTTTTGTTCTTTCTTCAGAAGTAGCAGATGTAAGAATTCGCTATTTTACGCCTGGTCATGAAAATGATTTATGTGGTCATGCGACAGTAGAGACTATACATGCACTTCATGAAAGAGGGTTATTAGAAGGGAAGCACAATTTAACAATTGAAACGAAGGCAGGGATTTTGCCGATACATATAGGTGCGAATAAAAGTGGGGAAACTTTTATTAAAATGAGACAAGCAACACCGCGGTTTCAAAATTTTACAGGTTCCAAAGAGGCATTAGCTTACAGTATTGGTCTTGAAGTAAATGATTTAGATGAAAAATTACCGATTGTATATGGAAGTACTGGTATTTGGACTTTAATTGTACCTATTAAAAAACTTGAAGCATGTGAAAGGATGAAACCTAATAATAGTGAATTTCCATCTGTATTAAAAGAAATGCCAAAGGTTGCTATTCATCCACTTTGCTTAGAGGCATATGATGCAGAAGCAAAAATGCACGGTCGTCATTTCTCATCACCTTATTCTGGAATAATAGAAGATCCAGTGACAGGAACTGCTTCAGGTGTAATGGGAGCGTATTATGCGACGTATTTGGAGAAAGATTTTGACCATGAACTGGAGTTAATCGTTGAGCAAGGACAGAAAATCAATAAAGATGGTCGTGTAACGGTTTATGTAAAGAAAGATGTAGAAAACGAGAAATTACAAATAGATATTTCTGGAACTGCAGTGTATGTAGATGAATTTGAAATCTCAATTTAAAAGAGGAAAGCCGGTCATATAGCCGGCTTCCTTATCTGTTCAACACTTCAATATACGAAGCATCCCCAGCTGTTCTAATAGTAGAGCGGAAATTATTACTCTCTAACGTTTCAGCAACTTGTTTTAATTGCTGTGCATCATCATGATGAATGAGTAAACTATCTGCACCACTTTCTTCTATATGAATATGTTCAACATTTCCAATCGCTTCATGTATAGCTTTTAAAAATTCAGGTTTCATATTGTCCTCCTATATGTATGTAACGTCGTTAAATAGTATTTCCTTATTTTTGAAATATAAAAGTCAATGAAAGGAGAAATGAAAATGAATATAACGCAGTTTAAAGATCATATTACATCACTTTTTGGAGAGCATCTTCATAAATACGGTGATGACGAGTATGGTTTCACTCACATTAGTAAAGAGGAATTTCACAAAATAGGTTACACGACAAATTTGACGCTAGAGACGATTGAGGAAGCTTATAAAAACGGAGTGGATATGATAGTTACACATCATGCGCCGTGGAGTTTTTTATTCGGTATGGAAGAAGCTTGTATCGAGAAATTAAAAGAATATGAAATGAATCATTTTTGGATTCATTTGCCGTTAGATTTTGTGAAATTTGGCACGTGCACGTCTTTATTCAATGAAATTGGGATAGATACAATACTGGAATATTCCACGTATGAGGAAGAAGAGCTACCGGGAATAGGAGAATATAAAGAAGCGATGCCCTTTTCAAATTTAGTTAAAAAACTTGAAGAGAGAACGGAAGAGAAAGTGAAGCGATGGGAAAATCACGATAGGCCAGTGAAACGGATTGCGATTTTAACAGGTGCAGGAAACAATACAAACCTTATTGAGCGTGCGCTAGAAAAAGGTTGCGATACGTACATAACAGGAGAAAAAACATTATATACAGTGCAACATGCGAAATTTAAAGGCATCAATTTGATTGTAGGAAGCCACACATTTACAGAAGTGTTTGGTGTAGAAAGTTTGGCTCTTAAATTGAAAGAAAGAGACCCTGCAATAGAAATTACTAGATTATATGAAGAACATTTGGAGTGAAGAAATTGCATCACATTATCATAAATGGAATGAATTATGTGATGAAATATTGAAAGAGGCAGTCTTAATAAATTAAAAATTAATTTCTGTTATATTAAGATGTTGGAAGGGATTCTCTTGGATTTGTCAAATAATAGTAAAGTTGTCTTTTGAATTAAGGGAATTTTCGGAATTAAGGGTGGGGGAAATGGGCATTTCAATAATCGCTGAACAACTAGTTAATGAGAAGGTTATTTCACATTATCCGAAAAGCATGAAAGTGTTAAACGGAGGAACGACAAGTACAGTATATTTATTGGATGGAAAATACGTTGTAAAGCTGAACGAATCGGAAGTGATACGTGAAGAAGCTGATTTTCTTTCTTTTTATGAAGGGAATACTTTATTTTCAAAGATTTTGTATAAGGAACCTTTAAATAGATATATTGTGTATTCATTCCTCGAAGGGAGTACTTCGTGCGAACGTGGATATAAACGAATTACGCTTAGTACACTTGTAAAAGAAGCTATTAATAAGTATGAAGTAGTTTCAGATATAGATGGATGGGGATGGAAAGATAGTCCGGTTCAATCTTGGACAGAATTTTTATTAGCAAATGTAATGGAAGTTCGTGGAAATTTGAGGCAGTACATAAGTGAGGAAGAACATCAGCTTGTTCTTACACTTGTAAATAGTCCAAAAAGAGGTACTGGAATAGATAGTCCGTTTTTATTACATGGCGATCTTGGATTCCATAACTTTATATTCCGAGAAAATAAATTATATGGTGTGATAGATCCATTTCCAGTCTTAGGAGATCCTATATACGATTTAATTTACGCGTTCTGTTCAACTCCGGAAGATTTAACGAAAGAAACCATTCAGTATGTGATGAAACAATGTGCATTTCGTAAAAGGGACCGAGATTTATATGAAGAAATAGTAATAGGTTTATATTTGCGTATCGATACGTGTTTAAGACATCACCCGAAAGATTTAGAAGATTACTTAGAAGCTTGGCGTTATTGGATGAATGAGATTTAGCTTATCAATTGAAAATAAAAAAGCAGAAAACTATCAACAAATATCAGCTTAATAAAAAATTAAAGGGATAGGGGAATAACTATGAATAATTTCGTTTGTACAACGTGTGGCGTTCAGTATGCAGCGAGTGTGGAAGAACCGGTAAGTTGTCTTATTTGTGATGAGGAGAGACAATATATTAATCCGAAAGGGCAGTCTTGGACGAGTTTAGAAAACTTGCAGACGAGTGATACATATAAAAATGAAATTATAGAAGAAGAAAATGGGCTTTATAGTATTACGACAAAACCAGAATTTGCGATCGGTCAGACGGCATTTGTAGTAAAAACAGAGTCATATCGTTTACTATGGGATTGTATTACTTATTTAGATGAAACGACAATTGAGAAGATAAAAGAGTGGGGCGGATTAGATGCAATTGCATTATCTCATCCGCATTATTATTCAACACAAGTAGAATGGGCAGAAACATTCGATGTACCAATTTATATACACGAAGACGATAAAGAGTGGGTTATGCGCCCGAGTAGTCGTATTATTTACTGGTCTGGTGAGTCTTTACAATTAGCAGATGGAATTACCATTCATCGTCTCGGAGGACATTTTAGTGGCGGTTCTGTATTATATTGGGAAGAAGGAAATGATGGGAAAGGTATATTATTAACAGGTGATATCATTCAAGTTGTAGCGGATCAGCAGTGGGTAAGCTTCATGTATAGCTATCCAAACTTAATTCCATTACCAGCAAGGAAAGTGGAAGAAATGGCGAATCGAGTGAAGCCGTTACAATTTAATCGCCTATATAATGCTTTTCACCGAGTAGTAAAAGAAAATGCAAATGAGGCAGTTGAACGTTCTGCGGAAAGATATATGAAAGCGATAGAAGGAAAGTTGTTTCATACGTAAAGGAGTGCTAGATTAATGAAAACATTAGTATGCTTTGGTGATAGTATTACAGCTGATGAAATATTTTTTGATGGAACACCGAGATTAACACCACGTTTGCAAGAGATGCTTCCCAACTTGAAGGTGCTTAATACGGGTGTTCCGGGTGATAATACGTTCGATGCACTACAAAGGATTGAAGAGGATGTATTATCATATGAACCAAATTTCGTAACGGTTTTTCTCCCGCATTAACGGGCAGTAAGGCTCCCACCTCAAAATTTGGCTGGAGCAAAGAAGTTAGGTGGGAGGTCAACTGCCCGTAAATGCCCGATTGGTGAAGGCTAATAATCAGTGGGGGATGAACAAAACCCCCACTGATTAAAGTTTCACTTTATTGGTACGAATGATGCAGTCTCTTTTGCTCAAGTGCCATTACAAGTATATAAAGAAAACTTAGAGAAAATTGTAAGTACGATTTCACCAGAAAAAGTACTACTTATTAGTCCGGCACCAGTTGATGAAGTAAGGCAACATAATAGAACGAATGAAGTACTCGGCCAATATGCAGACGTGGTTGAGGAAGTGGCGAAAGAAACAGGAAGTCATTTTTTAAATTTGTATGCTGAAATGATTCAAGAACAGCATTATAAAAAATTTGTAGAAGATGATGAAAAAGATGGATTGCACTTTGGACCACAAGGTTATGAGTATTTGGCGAAGTTAATTTGTGAAAAGTTAAAAGGGGTTCTGTAAGAAGCAAAGCGTGGACGCTTTGCTTTTTTTGTATTTCTTATAATGAATTAGCTGAATTACAGAAGTAGACAATTCCTGTACCAAATGTTTAGTACCTATAGCACTTTAAAGTACATACAATTTTAATGTGTTAAATATAATTCATAATAGTACCAGTAAGAAAAAAACAAGCTTTATGGTACTAGTTACTAACGAAGCTACAGCAGTTTATTTAGATTCAGAAGGCGGTACTATAGAGGTTGGTAATTTCAAAAAATGCCAATGTGGTATAAAACAATTAGGGAGGCTAAAGATATGAGTACTTCAAATATGAGTGAAATAAGTAAACAAATTTTAATGGAGGAGGAAACACTTCAATTTTCCTCTTTTACAAATGAAGATGCCTTGCAATTAGGTTTATTTATCGTTGAAACAGCAAAGAGAGAGGGGAAATTGATTGCTGTTGATATAACCAAAAATGGTGTGCAATTATTTCATTTCAAGATGACAGGGACAACTGAGGAAAATACGAAATGGATTGAGCGTAAAAAACGGGTCGTTTCTCTGCATAATCATAGCTCGTATTATATGCAGATAGAAAGTGAAATAAATGGAATCCCATATCATGAAAAATACCGTTTAGATGGCTCGGAATATGCTGCGTTTGGTGGATCCTTTCCCATCCGAATAAAAAACGTAGGGGTTATTGGAATGATAACAGTCTCAGGATTACCACCAGAAGTAGATCATGAATTAGTTATAAGAGCAGTTAAAAATCATTTGAATCAATAAAAGTAATTGAACAACTTGCTATGAATCCATTAACGGATCAAGGTATTGAAAAGTTTGCTGTGGATTGGGCAAAAGCATCGATGTAAATTCATATACCAAAAAAAGAGGGAATAGAAAAAAGCAAAGCGCTATAGCTTTGCTTTTTTCTATTTCTTTCTCGGTCTACGTACTAACTCTCCGCCGCAATTTGGGCAAACATTTTGTCTTTCCTCTGTACATGGTGCACAAAATGTACATTCGTACACGCATATGTATGCTTCAGAATCGGGCTGAAGGGAATGGTCGCAAATTTGACAGTTTGTTTTCATTTCTAGTGCCATAGTAATTCCTCTTTTAGTTTGAATATTTATAATTTAATTATAATTCATTAGATAGAAATAGTCTTTTTCAATTGAAAGGAAATCGAATCATAAAGTTATGATTTGAAATGAAAGGTGCCGGTTTATTTTAAAATTGATTATTTAGTGCAGTTGGAATATTATGAAATAGTCAAAAGACAACAGGGGGTATAGATTTTGACTAATCATAACGATCATTTAAAAGCAAACTGCGAAAAATGCTTTGGTCTATGTTGTGTAGCATTACCGTTCGCGGCTTCAGTAGATTTTGCGGTAAATAAAGATGGTGGTAAACCGTGTTCTAACTTACAATCAGATTATAAATGTAGTATACATAAAAACCTTAGAGGAAAAGGTTATAAAGGTTGTACAGTATTTGAATGTTTCGGTGCTGGACAAAAGATTTCTCAAGTTACGTTTAAAGGGATCGATTGGCGGAAAGATGCTGAGCATGCAAGAAAAATGTATGATGCTTTTCCGGTTATGCATCAGCTTCATGAAATGCTGTGGTATTTGAATGAGGCTATTCTATTAAAGGCGACGCAGACAATTCATAAAGATCTGAAGGAAGCAATTGAAGAGACAGAGCGTCTTTCGAATTTAAGTCCAGATGAGTTAATGAAAATAAATATTCCAATGCACAGAGCAGAAGTGAACATTCTCCTTTTAGAAACGAGCGAATTAGTATGGAAGGAAATGAATGCTGCACGTAAGAAGCGAATCAGTCACCGCGGAGCAGACCTTATGGGAGCGAATTTGAAAAAGAAAGATTTGCAAGGGGCAAATTTAAGAGGAGCATATTTAATTGCAGCTAACTTAAGTGGTACAGACTTACGAGGGGCAGATCTCATTGGAGCAGATTTGCGTGATGCAGATATTAGAGGGACAGATTTTACAAATAGTATTTTTCTTACGCAAGTTCAAATTAACGCGGCGAAAGGGGACAAACATACGAAATTGCCGAAATTGTTGTCCCGTCCTGCGCATTGGACTGCGTAAAAAGTATGGAGTGAGTTAGTTTGGAAATATTTCAGTATTTAGAAGAAATGCAAGAGGATATATTTTCATTACAAGTATCTGAAATAGAATCGAAGTATTATGGAATTTGTAGTATGCTAGCTTCAATTGAGGATGCAGAACGAATTAAAGCAATTTATTTAGATTCATACAAAGAAAGTATGAGAATAAGTTTAAGAGAAGCATTAGAACTTGCTGCAAGTGAAGAGGCGAAAGCGATCTATTTTGAGTATGATCTGGATAATGAATGGAATAGTCAGTTCTATGTTTGTGAGGATTACATTCCACTTGAAGAAGAGGATGATGATTGGGCTTGTGAATGGACATATGATATTGAGGGACCGAGGTCAGTAGAATTAGCAGATTTATATGCTGAAAATAACTTTGATACAAATGAAAAGGCAATTGGCATAACTGTATATTTAATTGCTAGAACGGTCTGTAGTTTTATCAATGCATGTAGTGGTTTGCAAAGTAATATACCAATTTGTATTGGATTCCATGATCAAGATCCAATTATGCGAACAGGCAGAGACTAAGTCTCTGCCTGTTTTTTAATACTATTTTTTCTTTTCAAAGGTAGTAATAATTACGCTGCATATAATAAGAATACCACCAATGAAAAAGTTACTGCTTAACGTCTCATTTAATAAGAACCAACCAAGCAATGATCCAACGATAGGTTGGAAGAAGAAAAATAATGAGCCGATGCTAGCATCCATTAATTCTAACCCTTTATTCCAAAGGAAAAATGCACCTGCCGTTGAGACGATTCCTAAATAAAGTACGCCTAATACTACATACATGTTCAAATGTTCAATAGGGTTTGATTGAAATTCCCATATCATAAAAGGTGTAATAAAAAAGAGTGAAAAGAATATAGCGTACGTTGTAATAACTAAAGATGAAAATCGAGTTGAAGCAATTTTTACATAAATGGACAGTAAAGCCCACGTAATAGCAGCCCCAACTAAAATGATTGTACCGATAAAATAGGAGCCAATTTCAATATCCCATCCGATAACAATAATGACACCGATTGTTGCGATGATAGTTGATAACAATCTACGAGCAGTTAGTTTTTCTTTTAAAATGAGCGCTGCAAATATGACCATAAATGCAGGTGTAGCTGATGTTACTAAGGAGCCTGTATGCGCATCGGATAATTTTGTTCCGATAAATTGACATGTGATCGAAATGAAATACCCGATGAATCCAATCCAAGCGAATAATAGCCAATCTTTTTTGTGTATGGTTACTTTTTTCTTTTGCTTTTTTTCAGTTGTTTTCAAAATCACATATAAAACAACAAAAGCGATAATAAAGCGTAGCCAAACGAGTGTAAGTGGTGGGATAAAGTCGAGTACATATTTGCTAACAACATACATACCTCCCCAAATACTTGCTGCTAGTGATAAACATATAGCTCCTAAAATTGTTTGTTTCATTTGAATTACCTCCGTCTATTTTTAGGGTTATGATATATTCCCTAAGACGAGGCATGGCGCACTTGTTATATGAATGCCCGTCTTAGATTATAGACGGCCTACAGGTTGATCGTTTTCGAATGAAGTGTTGTAGTACATGAGCGTAGTCTCCTTTCTTCTTTTATAATGATATTATAACTTAATTTTCTGATTATTGAAGAGTGTTATGAAATTGTGTGTAACAAACTGTCACGTTTGACTGTACAGTTTATGTATTGTATGATAATAGTAATATAAACAAGGGGGGAAGATCGTTGGGAAGGTGTATCGAATCGGACAGTTGGCTCTCATGGCTCACGTGTCGAAACGAACGATTGATTATTATACGAATCTAGGAATCTTAAAAGCGGAGCGATCTCAATCTAATTATCGCTATTACGACGAAACAGCATTTGAGACATTACGATTTATTGAGAAGTGCAAAGAAATGCATATGCCGCTTTGTGAGATTAAAGAGAGAATCGAGGAGAAGAAAAAGCTGCTCGGTATCAATGAACACGTTTCGAAACAAGTGAATGAAGTGACAGACCATATTCATAGATTAGAAGCAGAGCTAACGGAGTTAAAGCCTCTTTTAGATGAATTGACTGATTCACAACGTGAAAAAATATCGAAATCTTTATCAGGTCAAACGACAGCTTTAATACAGACACTTGCTCTATTATTATAGAATAAGTGAAATCCGACCTCTTTAATTTTTGTATCGGGCTATGTTTTCTAACGAACAAATAAGAAAACATTATAGTATACAGGAGGTGGACACCTTAGTTTTTTAACTAAGGGGATTCATTGGAAATATTTAATTTAGTCATGGTTGCGATTTTAATCGCATTTACTGGATTTTTCGTAGCAGCAGAGTTTGCGATTGTTAAGATACGTTCAAGTCGCATTGATCAGCTTGTTGCGGAAGGGAAACGCGGTGCATTAGCAGCGAAAAAGGTAACAACAAATTTAGATGAATATTTATCTGCTTGTCAATTAGGTATTACAGTTACAGCGATGGGACTTGGTTGGTTAGGTGAACCGACGATAGAAAAATTATTACACCCATTATTTGAGAAATGGAATTTAAATCCGTCTATTTCACAAGTAGTAACGTTTGGTCTTGCATTTATGACGATGACGTACTTGCACGTTGTAGTCGGGGAATTAGCTCCGAAAACGATGGCAATTCAAAAAGCTGAAAAAGTGACATTGTTATTAGCAGGTCCGTTAATGATATTCTATAAAGTTATGTATCCGTTTATTTGGGTATTGAATGGTTCTGCTCGTGTTGTAACTGGTTTATTCGGTTTGAAGCCAGCTTCTGAACATGAAGTAGCTCATACAGAAGAAGAGTTACGTCTTATTCTTTCAGAGAGCTACGAAAGTGGAGAAATTAATCAAGCTGAATACAAGTATGTAAATAATATCTTTGAATTTGATAATCGTATTGCGAAAGAGATAATGGTACCGCGTACAGAAATCGTTGGTTTCTATCTTGAAGATTCAGTAGAAGAACACATGAAAGTAATCCAAAATGAACGATACACACGTTATCCGATTTTTGGAGAAGATAAAGATGATATTATCGGTATGGTCAATGTAAAAGATTTCTTTATTCGATATATGAACAACGATCAAGAAGATTTATCATCGATTCGCACGTATATGCGTCCGATTATTGAAGTTATGGAAACAACTCCAATTCATGATTTATTACTGCAAATGCAGAAGAAGCGAATTCCGATGGCTGTTTTATATGATGAGTACGGAGGAACAGCTGGAATTGTAACGCTTGAAGATATATTGGAGGAAATCGTCGGCGAAATTCGTGATGAATATGATGAAGATGAAGCACCGCCAATTCAACATGTGAACGAGTATCATAAAATTGTTGATGGGAAAGTGCTTATCACAGAAGTAAAAGATTTGTTTGGATTACACATTGAAGAAGACGATGTGGATACAATCGGTGGATGGATTATGATGCAAAATCATGAAATCGAAGAAGGACAATACGTTGAAGCAGAAGGCTATGAATTTAAAGTGTTAGAAAAAGATGCTTATCAAATTAAACGTGTTGAAATTCAAAAAATGGAACAAGAACAAGAACAAGAGAAAGCAGCAACTGTGTAAGTTGCTGCTTTTCTTCTGACACATAATAAAATGTGAAATTAGGAGCGGATATTTTGATTCAAGTAGCCTTACGTGTATATCGATTACAATTGTATACGATCTTTAGTGGTTTACTACTAATGTGGGCGGTTACTCCGTTTGGAAAGCAAGTGACGGGCTTTGGTATCGGTTTAGCAGTAAGCACATATTGTCTTTGGTTATTAGCTCGCAGAGTTGAGAAACTAGGAAGAAGTATTGTGCTGAAAGAAAAGGCTCCTGGATTAGGAGTTCTAAACCGATTTGCAGCCGCAATATTAGGGGCTATCATTATGTTTGAAATTGAGCATGAAATGGAAATGTGGGCATTTGGTACTGGGATATTAGGTGGACACTTTTTAATGATTGCGAATTTAGCCTATGCAAATATGCAGTTAGTGAAAGAAGAAGAGAAGCAAAGAGACAAGGCTTCTAAAAACATAGAGCTATGATAAAAGGGGCCTAATGAGGTTCCTTTTTTGGTGTTTGAGAATAAATTGCGTAATAGTTCATATAATATGAGCGATTCAATGATGACAATCGAATTAACGACCAAATATAATACGCTTCTTTTTTCGATTTTTCAATAGTACGAAAAATTATTAAAAAAAATTTAAAAACCCATCGATTTCTAAAGCTTTTGTATGTTATTATGACAAAAGACTTTTTGAAAGAGGTGGATATAAATGTTACAAGCGCTCCTTATTTTTGTGCTTCAAATTATTTATGTTCCAGTTTTAACAATCCGTACGATTTTGCTTGTAAAGAATCAAACAAGATCAGCTGCTGGTGTAGGATTGTTAGAAGGAGCAATCTACATTGTAAGTTTAGGTATTGTATTTCAAGATTTGTCAAATTGGATGAATATTGTTGCCTATGTCATTGGCTTTAGTGCGGGACTATTATTAGGCGGTTATATAGAGAATAAATTAGCAATTGGATATATTACCTATCAAGTCAGTTTACTAGACCGTTGCAATGAATTAGTAGATGAATTACGCCACTCTGGATTTGGCGTTACAGTATTTGAAGGTGAAGGGATTAACTCTATACGTTATCGCTTAGATATCGTTGCAAAGCGTTCGAGAGAAAAAGAACTTTTAGAAATTGTTAATGAAATTGCACCGAAAGCGTTTATGTCTTCTTATGAAATCCGCTCATTTAAAGGTGGATATTTAACGAAAGCGATGAAGAAGAGAGCGTTAATGAAGAAGAAAGATCATCATGTATCGTAAGAAAAGGGAGTAGCTGAAAAAGCTGCTCTTTTTTTGTTGGCATTAATCTAAAAGGGAAATGAGGCCCTCACGTATAAAAAGTACTGGTGGAAGAGAAAGAAGGGGGAATGCAAAGTATGGAACAAACAAAAATGCTGAAAGTGAATAAAAGGTGTTGGGACATAGTAGCACCTCATTTTTTTCAAGTAGATTGTTTACCTAAATATGGACCTTATACGGCATCAGAAGATGAAATTCATTTATTTGATTTAATTGAGAATAAAACGGTTCTAGATATCGGATGTGGTAGTGGACATTCGTTGCAATATATGGTGGAAAATGGGGCAGAGGAATTATGGGCCTTGATCTTTCGAGTACGCAAATTGAAACAGCAAATGAAACGCTAAAAGATTGGAATCCAAAGTTAATATGTGGTGCGATGGAAGAGGAGTTAAATATTCCAGAAGAACATTTTGATATTGTATATTCCATCTATGCATTAGGATGGACTTCTAATTTAAGAAAAACATTGGAACTTATATATTCGTATGTGAAACCAGGAGGAAGTTTTATTTTTAGCTGGGAGCATCCGGTATATTCAAATTTGCAGTATGGAACAGAAGAAATTGTTTTACGCTCTTCATATCATGAGGAGATTCCTATTACGTTTGAAACATTTAAAGGAGAAGCAGTACAAGCGACATTATATAAGAGAAAAATGAGTACGTACATAAATGAGTTAAATAGAGCTGGATTTACAATTGAGAGAATAGAAGAGCCTGAACCATCTTGTGTATTTGATGGAGAAGTAGCAGAGTCGTCTACGAAGTACTATTCTTTATATAAAGCTAGAATGGTGCCGACGACGTTTATTATTAAAGCGAGAAAATGAAAAATACAGCGTACACCGAAAAAGTGTACGCTGTATTTTGTTAAAGGTCAGTACTTATCTTTTTGGCTGAAAAATATGCTGAAAGAAGTATTTGTGATGTAAGTTATCTACAACTTTATTTGCTTGATATGTGCGGTGTTGTTCTAGTCGAAGTCTTTGCTCCATCATTTTTATTGCGTGATCTGATAAACGTAACATTGTACCAGTCTCCTTTTCTATAAATATAGGTTTTTAATTGGTATCGTTCCCATATTTATAACTAAGGAGGCATACTGTGTAACATAGGCAAAAAGCACCTTCCTCTCCCATTACGCTTACGAGGTTAGCTGTCGGACTCGGGAAGTGAGAGTGTCCCTACTTAAAAAAGATTCGCCCCAAGTAGCAAAAAGCTACATAAGTGGTTCCCCCGCTCCAAAATTTGGACTCAGCAAAAGGTTTTATAAAGTAAAAAATAACATAAATAAACAATTAAGTCAAACTATTTAGTGTTTTCTGTTTTTTTGAGCTGCGTAAGAATCAGGCCATCAGGTAGTGTTGTAGCTGTTACTTCAATGAAGCTGTGTTTTTTATACAATGCGAGAGCAGGAGTATTTGCTTTACCTGTTTGTACAATGTATGTCATTGAAGAAGGGAACATGTTAAATATATAAAGTAGCAGTTTCGTTGCGATTCCTTTTTGAAAAAAATCGGGCGATACAACTAATCTGTGGATATCGATTAGTTCTTCTTCTTGTATAAAAGAAATAAAGCCGACGAGTTTATTTTCAGAGAAATATCCATAGAATGTTTCATCACAATTTTGAATATCGTTTACAGTATCATATAAACGAGGTATTGCAGTACTGTTTAAAAAGTCTGCTTCAATTTTATAAGCTGGAATTTGAACCTTTAAAATGGATGTTGCTACTTCATAAGAAGTGGGAAGTAATTTAAGAATCATAGATAATAACGCCTCCTTTAAATGTGCTATATTACTATAATTGATTTATGGGTAAGTTTGACAATGTTTTTCTTTTTTGCATATAATATATGTATCTCCATACATAAAATATTCGTAGGTGTATTTCTATAGTAGAATATGGTTAGCGTTGATAAATACGTAATCTTATATAAGAGTTTAGTTACTCTTGTATTTGATAATACAAACTATAATAGAAATGGAGGACTAAAGATGGGATGGATTATCACATTAATAGTGGGTGCTATTATAGGTATAATTGCTAGTTCTATAACGGGTAAAAACTTTCCGGCTGGTATGTTTGGAAATATAATTGCTGGTTTACTAGGAGCTTGGTTAGGTAGTAGATTATTTGGATCTTTTGGGCCATCATTTGGTGGGATTCATGTCGTACCAGCATTATTAGGGGCAATTGTGTTAATTCTTATTGTATCATTTGTAGTAAAAGCTGCAAGAAAATAAAAGCTATTACTAATTATTTTATAAAGCCCTTTTTAGGGCTTTTCCTAATTAGAGAGGTGGTACACTTGGAGAAAGTAAATATAAGAAAAAGAGATAAGTTGAAAAAGTTTTTTAAAGAACAAAATTATTTAGCTGTACTACTTGGATTCGCGTTGCTGTTTGTAAATATACTATTACTTACAAAAATATCATTCGTCTTTACACCGTTCGTCGTATTTTTAAAAACAATCTTTTTCCCAGTATTATTAGCGGGAGTACTATTTTATATATTGCATCCATTCGTTTCTCTTTTAGAAAGAAAAGGTGTTTCGAGAATTGTGTCAATTGCCTCGATATATATACTGGTTCTTGGATTATTTGTTTTTCTTGCGGTGACGGTTATTCCAATTATTAAAGATCAAGTTAATACCTTGATAGATAACTTGCCATATTTCGGTCATGAAATCGAAAGGGCAGCACGTAAATTTGGAGAAAGTAATGTAATTGGTAGAATGCAGGAAAGTTTAAATATTGATGTTGCTAATATCGTAAAAGATTCTACAATGAACTTTACAAAATCATTATCATCAGTAACAGGAAATGTAACTGGATTTTTAAGTACACTTACTGAAGTTGTTTTAACATTTGTAATGGTTCCATTTATTTTGTTCTATCTTTTAAAAGATGGTGAGCAATTACCGAATCATTTTTTAAAGTTTATATCTGAGCAAAGACGACCAGCTGCGAAGAGAATACTAGATGATATGCATTATGCGATTAGTTCGTATATTAGAGGTCAAATTATTGTTAGTCTATTTATCGGTATTATGCTATTCATTGGTTATCTAATAATCGGCATTAAATACGCTGTATTACTTGCTATTTTGGCGATGATTGTAAACGTTGTTCCGTATGTAGGGCCAATTATCGCTATAACGCCAGCGTTAATTATCGCTTTTATTGATTCGCCAGCAATGATTTTAAAAGTAATTATTGTCATGATGGTTGTACAATTAGCAGAGGGAAAATTTATTTCACCACAAGTAATGGGCAAAAAGTTAGATATTCATCCAATTACTATCATTTTTATTATTTTAACTGCCGGAAATTTATTTGGAATTATGGGGGTTATTTTAGCAATTCCAGGATATGCGATATTAAAAGTGTTAGTTACGCACAGTTATAGATTTATAAAATTAAATACGTAAAAAAGAGCTAAGACAGATGGATTCTGTTTTAGCTCTTTTTCATTAACAATTGATTTGCATATTGGTGTGCCCACTGATCAGCTTCTAATATAGCGTCTAAAGAAGGGTTTTTTACGTTATGATGAGCCTCAACGGTTTTGTAAATCGTCTTTTCGATATCGAAAAATGCAATTTCATTTTTAAGAAATAGTGCATTTGCAATTTCGTTCGCTGCATTTAATACAGCTGGAGTTGTACCGCCAATTTTGCCACATTCATATGCGTATTGTAGACATGGGAACTTCTCTAAATCTGGTTTTTCAAAATGTAAACTACCGATTTCTAATAAGTTTAATTTTTCATAGGCAGAAGGTAATCGAGTAGGGTAGTGGAACGCATATTGAATCGGCATTCTCATATCAGGAGCACCGAGTTGTGCCATGACTGATCCGTCAATAAACTCTACTAAGGAATGAATAATGCTTTCTTTATGAATCATGACATCAATTTTGTCGTAAGGAATATCAAATAGCCATCTAGCTTCCATCACTTCAAAGCCTTTATTCATTAATGTAGCAGAGTCAATCGTTAGTCTTGCGCCCATTAACCAGTTTGGGTGTTTTAAAGCATCTTTTGCTTGTAATGTGTTCATTTCTTCACGTGTTTTATCACGAAAAGCGCCGCCAGAAGCTGTAACAATTAATTTTTCAATTTCTTTATTATTTTCTCCGTTTAAACATTGGAAGATAGCTGAATGTTCGCTATCAACTGGAATTAATCGGCACTCGTTTTGTGTCGCTAATTCGGTTACGATGTGTCCAGCCGCAACTAATGTTTCTTTATTAGCAATGGCAATATCTTTCTTCGCTTTTAATGCTTCAATTGTTGGGAGTAATCCTGAAACACCGACAACTGAACTTAATACAAGATTTGTATCAGTATGAGTAGCTACTTCAATTAACCCATCAGTTCCATATGTAATTTTCGTATTTGTAGAAATGCGCGTACGAAGTGTGTCCGCTAATTCTTTTGTCGCAACGCTTACAATACGAGGCTGAAACGTTTCGATTTGTTTTTCGAGCAGGTCAATATTATAATTTGCGGTTAAACCGACAATTTGAAAATGTTCTGGATGAGCTGAAACTACATCTAATGCAGATGTACCAATTGAACCTGTAGAGCCTAAAATTGATATGTATTTTACCATAAAAAAACCTCCAAAGCTGTTTCGATTATTTCTGCAAACCTATATAGTATTAGACAATTAAAGTGGAAATTCCTGCTATGTAAAATGGAAAATATATGTTTATTTGAAATGCGAATGTGATAAAATGTAAAAAATAACTAAAAAGCAATGAAAGAGAAGAGTACATATTCAAAACTTTTCAGAGAGCTGATATGTGGTGGGAATCAGTAAGGGATGAATATGGAATGGGCTCTGGAGCTTCTAGCTGAAATGAGTAGGCGAAGACGGTTACTTCACGTTAAGAAGTTGAAGTGAGCTATAATATAGCTAATTAAGGATGAGGGGCTCTTTTTGTTTTTTATTTTGAGAAAGGAGGAGTTAGGATGAGTGAAAAAATTATGTTAACAGGAATTAAGCCGACAGGATATCCGCATTTAGGAAATTATATTGGAGCGATTAAACCTGCATTACAAATGTCAAAGAATAATGAAGGAAAAGCATTGTATTTTATAGCTGACTATCATGCATTAAATGCTGTGCATGATCCAAAGAAGTTTAGTAGTTATACGAAAGAGGTAGCTGCTACTTGGTTATCACTCGGACTTGGAGAAGATGTTATTTTCTATCGACAAACAGAAGTGCCGGAGATTTTAGAATTAGCGTGGATATTAGCTTGCCTAACTCCGAAAGGACTTATGAATCGTGCTCATGCGTATAAGGCGAAGGTAGAACAAAATAAAGAAGCGGGATTAGAGATAGATGCTGGAGTGAATATGGGATTATATACGTATCCGATTTTAATGGCGGCGGATATTTTATTATTTCAAGCAACTCATGTACCTGTCGGAAAGGATCAAATCCAGCATATTGAAATTGCTCGTGATATTGCGACGTATTTTAATCATACATTTGGCATGACATTTACGCTTCCAAAGTATGTGATACAAGAAGAAGGAGCGATTTTACCTGGTCTTGATGGAAGAAAGATGAGTAAAAGTTACGGGAATGTTATCCCGCTTTTTGCAGAGCGAGAAAAACTCCGAAAGTTAATATTTAAAATAAAAACAGATTCGTCACTTCCGAATGAACCGAAAGAACTTGAAACGTTATTTATGATTTATAAAGAATTTGCGACAGAAGATGAAATTCAGTCGATGCGTGAAAAGTATGAGACCGGAATTGGTTGGGGTGATGTGAAAAAAGAGTTATTCCGCGTTGTAGACCGTGAGTTAGCGGACTCTCGCGGAAAATACGTTAAGTATATGAATGAGCCTCATTTATTATATGAGGCGTTAGAAAAAGGTGCTGAGAAGGCACGAGCTATTGCGAGGGTGAATTTAGCGGAAATAAAAAAACGGATTGGATTTGAGAGGGAACGTTAAGCGTTCCCTTGTTTTTGTTGGAAATCTGCAATAATCCTCTCAATAACAGGAGGAAGATTGCTAGGCAACTCATCAAGCGGAAAGAAGCGTAATTCTCTTGATTCAGTTTGATCACATATAAGCTCACCTTGAAATTCACGGCAAATATAAATAACAAGTACACCATGTACTTGATCGCCGTTTGGATAGATTTGAAAGAAATCGGGTCCTGAGTATGTACGGAATAGTTCTGGATTTCTAATGATAAGTCCAGTTTCTTCAAATACTTCGCGCTTTAAAGCGTTTTCTAACGTCTCGCTATATTCTAAGGCGCCGCCAATAATACCCCAGCGGTTAAAATCTGTACGGAGCTGCAGTAATATTTCATTTTTCTCATTTAATATAATGGCGTGTGATCCAATTAAAATGAGTGGGTGATTTCCTACTAGATTTCTTACGTCTTCAATATAGCCCATATTTGTTCTCCTTATTTTTAATAATAGTTAGGAAGTTCTTTTAATATTCTTTCTGTTTTATGTGCTGTAAAGGCTAGGTTATGATCATCTTTTGTTCTAAAGAATAATGTGCGTAAAAAGGTTTTAATGTTGGCACATAAAATACAATACTCATTAAGCGAAAGGCGTTTTCTAATTTGAGGAAGCCTTTTTATTTTTTTTTGAATAATTGAAATTAACTCATCTTGCGAGAAATCATGATACAGCATTGATAGTAACGGAGTAACAATGCGTTCATCTTCATTATTATGAAAAAGATCAGATGGAATAAAAATTTTATTTAATAAACAGTGAATTAATTCTTCATACCACTCAAAGGTCGTATAGGAATTGTGAACAATTTCAGTAACGGCATCAGATACGTGGGCGATACAATGAGCCCAACCTTTATTTTCAATATAGCCTCGAAAATCCATTTCTAAGTTTGTATATGTAATGATTTTATTTTTTATTTCCTCGATATCCTCCTCTGTAAAAAAGTAGTGCGAGTTGGCGAATTGGAGTATTAACGCAATTAAAGAAACAGTGTAAGAACGTGTGAAAACTCCATCTGTATGTGGGGAGTAAATGTTACAATATAAATACTCATCACTTAAACAAGTTTGTAGAAGTAATTTCAGTTGATCGTCCATAAGGAATTCATGATGAATAAAATGCGTAAAACATTTATATATAAGTTGGTAACGAACGTAACTATCAGTCGTTCCGATATTTCGAAGCATATTCGTTGTTAACTCATTTATATCTATATGTTGCAGTTGCGTATAGTCATTTTGTTGTATAAGCTCTAACTGTTGTTGCAGCGCTGTAATATCCAATGGAGAACCTCCCCCGCACTTTAAAGATGCGATCTTTTCTAGTATTCTATATATTCAAGGACAATCCTGCTCATGCAAGGAGAACCATTAGAAATTCGAGTATGACATAGATGAGGGAAGAATATGACGACTATAGAACAGTTAGAAAAACATTTTAAAATAAGAAGAAGTGCTTCTTCTATAATGATAAAAGAAAATAATGCAGAGGTTTTTACAGAAGAGCAATTAGAAGAGATGATGCAATATTGCGTTGCTGAGGCTGAAAAAGATGGATTAGAAAAACTACATTTTGAAATCTCTTCAAAAAGCCCAAATTATGATGTGTATAAGAAATACTTCGTAACGTATTCATTTGAATTTATTGCTGAGAACATTATTGTGTTTAAAGATATACATGAAGTCGATGATATAGAAAGTGAAATTGATTTTAAACTTATTGAAGAGATAGGCGAAGACGCTTTTTATTCACTGTGGAATGAAGTGATGGGAGAACAAATCGATTATGATCAATTTGTAAATTTGATGGAACAAGAAATTGGTGGACAATGGAAAGAACATTGTTTAACAGCTGTTGCAAATGAAGAGCCGATAGGAATTGTCATCCCATATATTGAAAGAGGTACGTTAGAAGAAGGGAAACTTATGTATTTCGCAGTCGCTCCAAATATGCGAAATAAGGGGTATGAAGAAGCATTATTTATAGGGGCGATGTTTGTCTTAAAGGAAATAGGCGCATCTTATTATATTGGCGAGACGAATGTACAAAATGAGTGGATGAAGGATATTTTTGAAAAGAACGGATGTCAGCTGCTGAGTTCTGCCGAGCGATATGTGAGGAAGTTTTAGGAGGATGAATGATGTATACTCTGGAACTCATTTAGCGGGAAATCCGTGTACAAATTTTGAACAAGTAAAGGGAATTTTTGCATGTTTGTAAGATAAAAAGAAAAAACGAAACGACAAAGTATACTTTCCTATAATACAATAGAGAAGGATTAGACTATACGAAGAAAGCGTTGGTGAAAGAATGGAGCAGCAAAGAAATTGGCTACAAGCAACTGTAGAACGAAATGAAGATAATAAGTTACATATAAAGTGGGAAAATAATATAGAAGAAGTTCGCATTTATTGGAGTACTTCACCAGATCATATTGAGGAAAATGGAGAATTACTTGCAACGGTAAATGGAGAATCATCATATACAATTGAAAATCTAAGTGAAAATGAGCGTCCATATTTTAGACTAGTAGCAAGTAATGGACAAGTAGTGACAGTAGCTGAGCGTAGATTACCATTACAAGGAGCGTTTAACTTCCGTGATATGGGAGGTTATGAAACGACTGAAGGCCGTAAAGTAAAATGGGGCAAGTTGTACCGTTCTGAAGAATTAGCAGGACTAACGGAGTGGGATATCGAGTATTTAAAAAAGTCTGGCTTAAAGTTAATTTGTGATTACCGTACAGACTTTGAAGTGAAACATAAGCCGAACCCAGAGATTACAGGTGCTCGTCAAGTGTGCTTACCAGTTATGCAAGACTTGGCGAAGGACTTAAATATAAATGAATTTTTCCAAGTTGGTGACCTTTCTATGTTAGGGAAACCAGGTGAGTACCTTGTGAAAATGAATCAAGATTTCGTAAGTGGTAATGAAGCATTCGTGAGCTTCTTAAAACTCGCGCAAAACCCGGAAAACTTACCATTAGTAAACCACTGTACAGCTGGAAAAGATCGTACTGGATTTGGTTCAGCACTATTATTACTTCTATTAGGTGTGCCGGAAAAAACAGTAATGGAAGACTATTTATTAAGTAACGGTTTCCGTGAGAAGTTAAACGAAAAAATGATGGCATTTTTAGGTGCGAAATTACAAAACGATGAAAGTAGAGCGATATTAGGTGCAATGTTTGAAGCGCGTGCTGGGTATTTACAAGCTGCGATTGATGAAGTTAAAAAGCAATATGGTTCAGTTGAAGCGTATGCTGAAAAGGCTCTTGGCTTTACGAAAGAATCGTTAGAGGAAATGAAAGTATTATTGTTAGAAGATAAATAATGAGGAGGGAGGCTGATTGGATTAGCCTCCTTTTATTATTGTTGCTATAATTAAGCTATGAGAATATAGGAATTGAGGAGAACATCATGAAATACAAAGTAATATTATTCGACGTAGATGATACATTATTAGATTTCCCTGAAACGGAAAGAAACGCATTACATAACGCGTTTGTACAGTTTGGCATGCCTACAGGGTATAATGATTATCTTGCAAGTTATAAAGAGATTAGTAATGGATTATGGAGAGATTTAGAGAATAAAATGATTACGCTAAGTGAATTAGCGGTAGATCGATTTAGACAATTATTTGCTCTTCATAATATAGAAGTAGACGCGCAGCAATTTAGTGATGTATACCTTGAAAACTTAGGAAAAGAAGTACATCTTATAGAAGGTGCAGTGCAATTATGTGAGAATCTTCAAGATTGCAAGTTAGGTATTATTACGAACGGATATACAAAAGTACAACAATCTAGAATTGGAAATTCGCCTTTATGTAACTTCTTTGATCATATTATTATTTCAGAAGAAGTTGGCCATCAAAAACCGGCACGTGAGATTTTTGATTATGCATTTGAAAAGCTTGGGATTACGGATAAATCAAGTGTATTAATGGTTGGAGATTCGCTAACTTCTGATATGAAAGGCGGAGAAGATTACGGTATTGATACGTGTTGGTATAATCCGAATGTAAAAGAGAATACGACAAGTGTTAAGCCGACTTATGAAGTGGAGAGTCTGCTGCAAATTTTAGAAATTGTGGAAGTGGCGGAAGAAAAGGTAGCCTCATTTTAATTATGTTGATATTTGTCGATAAGTTGATATTCTTTGTCGAATCGTCGATATATCGAAAAAATCGTTGATATATTTTGAGTTACGGTAGATATATTGGAAAAATCGTTGATATAATTTGAGTTGCGGTCAATTTATAGGTATGAACTGTGTAACAACTAGAGGTGAGTGAAAGATGTTAACGTTTTTATTTGAGTTAGACAAGGCTATTCCGCAGAAGGATGAGCCACGGTATGTTGCTTATACTAAGGGCTTTATTGAAGGGGATTTAACAATTTGTGTGGGTGACAGAGTACTTTTTCAGAAGTCATGCATGAAGGTCGCAGAGCTCGGCATTTATTTAGGACAGTGGATGGAACAAGTGCAACACGGGCAGAACGTACATATGAATTATGAAACGATTGAACGTGATGAGATAATTCTTGGCTTCTTTTATGAAGAGGACGATCAGTGGAGGATTTCTTCCAGTTGGCAACAATTTGAACTTCAGGAGCGTATCTCTACTACAACATTAGTAGAGAGCGTTCAACGCTATTTATATGAGCTAAACAAGGAACTGTGCGCGATAGAATATCCTGTGACGTTTGATCAGTACTTAAGAGGAGAGCGAATGATGCAGCTTTCTTACAAACGACTGTGTGATAGTAAAGCGGACATGAAGCCAATAGAGGTTTACAATGGAAGTAAACAAGTAGGCGTAGTACGGGGCTATTATAAAAATACGTTGATGAAAGTACTAGACTTCATTCCAAAAGTTGGTAGCAATATCATTTATGAAATAAAGGATAGTAAGGACAATATTCGCGTCATTGCAAAGGATATAAGTAGGCAGCGTCAAAGAAGGATTTTAGTAACGTACATCGATAATAATGATGCAGAGCATGAAATAATTGTATGTGACGGAAAGTTATTAGATGCAAATTTCTTATTTACCTTTACATATAAGAGAGAAGAATATGTTGTTCACAAAACTTCACTTGGGCTTGGAAAGTTATTACGAAAGGGCTATGTAATCGCAGATTGGAATATTCGTCTTGAGGAAGATATGTATTGCATCGAGATGAATGTGTATGATGAGGATTATATAGAGGATCAATACTTACTGTTAGGCGTATTTCATGCTGTTTTGTATGGGTGATAAAGTGAAACTTTAATCAGTGGGGGTTTTGTTCATCCCCCACTGATTATTAGCCCACACCAATCGGGCGTTTACGGGCAAGCAGGGCTTCAACCTAACTTCTTCGCTCCAGCTGAATTTTGAGGTGGGAGTCTTACTGCCAGCAAATAGCGGGATAAATGAGAAATACCGGTATTCTTCATGGGAAGGGTGCCGGTATTTTTATGTAATTCTGGCGATTTTGTGTCCTTAATTAATCCTCAAAAATAAATATCTCATCAATCGTACTATGCAGTGCCTTCGCTATATCGTGAGCAAGCTGCAATGAAGGATTATATTTTCCTTTTTCGAGATGGCTAATCGTTTCACGACGTACACCAACGCTCTTCGCTAAATCTTCTTGTGTCAAATTCAATTTGGCGCGATATTCTTTTATTTTTGTTAGGAACGCCATGGTGCATCTTCCATTTCATCAACTGGTTTATCGTAAAAGAAAATAGAGAATCCGAATGTAAGAATGAGTGTGCTGAAAATAATAGCGATATCAATTTCTTGTAAAACAGGATTTGGAAATAGCATTTCAATAAACATAATGATAGTGGTAGTTAATAGTGCAACAATGAATGCATTTCGGCACGATTTATTGACAATTTGTTCAAATAGCTCATCATGACGAACTTTTCTATATGTCGTGAAAAAGGAGAAAAAACAGAACATAGTAAACAATCCTTTTTCATAAAAAAATCCGAGAAAACCAAAGAAACCGAGAAATCCTAAATATTTTATCCAAATCGTCTTCATGATTGATGCTCCTTTCGGTGTTAGAAATAAAGTGAAGCTTTAATCAGTGGGGGGCATCCCCCACTGATTATTAGCCCACACCAATCGGGCATTTACGGGCAGTGGATCTCCCACCTAACCTCGTTGCTTTACAGCCAAATTTTGAGGTGGGAGTCTTACTGCGCGTTAATGCGGGATAAATCACTATATGTTATAAATATATCACATGTAGAAATTAATGGTAATAATAGTTTTGTAGTTTGTTTCATAATAATAGTAAAAAAGGTTAAATATTCTGTAAAATAAAAAGGAAAATATCGTAAAATGGATGTAAGGAGGGGAAAAAGAATGATAACTTGGATATTGATTGTATTATTACTTGTAGTAATCACTGTAATTGGAACGATATTAATTGGGCGAAATGGCGATGAAAATTATAGTAAATCAACGAAAGGAAATATTGGAAGGCTTACGATGATTTATATTATATTAGCTGTTGTTTTAATAGTTGGACTAGGGGCTTATATATATTTTAAAGGATAAAATGTATAAGGAAAAAATTGAAAAATTATAAAAATCTAAAAATATAAGTATGCTATAATGTTAATATAGTTAATTGGTAATTAAGGAAAGGATTGGATGTAATGATCGAAATTTTGAATGTGTCAAAAAGTTATAATGGATCTAACTACGCAGTAAAAGATTTAAGTTTATCTGTACCGAGCGGAGAAATCTTTGGGTTTTTAGGACCGAATGGTGCGGGTAAATCAACGACAATTAAGATGATTACTGGTATTCATGGAGTGGACAAAGGAACCATTACAATCAATGGTAAAGATATTATGAAAGATCCGATGGAAGCGAAGAAAACGTTTGGCTATGTTCCAGATAGCCCGGATATGTTTTTGCGATTAAAAGGAATTGAATATTTAAACTTTATGGCTGATATGTATGAAGTACCGAAGGAAGTAAGACAAGAACGAATAGAGTCATTAGCGAAGAAGTTTGATCTTTATAATGCTTTATCTGATCAAATTCAAAGTTATTCACACGGTATGAGACAAAAGATTGTTATTATCGGTGTGCTTGTACATGAGCCGGATGTGTGGATTTTAGATGAACCATTAACAGGGCTTGATCCGAAATCTGCATATATTTTAAAAGAAATGATGAGAGAACATGCAGATAAAGGGAAGATTGTATTTTTCTCTACACACGTATTAGAAGTGGCGGAAAAAATATGTGACCGCGTCGCTATTATTAATAAGGGCAATTTGCAGTTTAAAGGGAATTTAAATGAAATGAGAGATCATTTTAAATCCAATGAATCACTTGAAAAAATGTTCTTGGAGATGACGGGCAATGAGTAAAATTTGGACGTTAACGAAGGTATTATTGAAATTAAATTATGCAGATTTCATAACAGATAAAAAGAAACGATGGGCTTATTTATTTTCATTTGCAGCAATATTATTTGTAGGTTTTTTAATATTCGGTTCGATGACCCACGGAATGTATGAAGGAATGATACATCTAGGACAGGATCCAGGGATTATTATTGCAATGGGATTAGCTATTGCTAGTATATGGGTATTTTTGATGAGTATTATGAATATTTTAACAGTGTTTTACTATAGTAATGATGTTGAAATGTTACTACCGTTACCGTTAAAACCAGCGCAAATTATTTCGGCAAAGTTCTTTACAGTGTTAATTACACAATACGTAATGAGCTCGTTTATTTTATGGCCTATCTTTATTACTTACGGTTTAAAGAGTGGTGCTTTCATTACATATTACATTTATATGGTTGTCATTTACATATTCTTCCCTATCGTTCCGTTAGTGCTAGCTTCGTTAATTATGACAATTATTATGAGGTATACGAATATAGCGAAAAATAAAGATCGAGGAAGTATATTTATTGGAATCGTAAGTATACTATTTATCGTCGGAATCAATGTATTTATGCAATGGAGAAATAAAAGTGCAGTATCTGGAGCTGGAGATTCAGTTGCGAATTATCTTGTAAATAATCAATCCTCCCTTTTCATACAAATGACAAATTATTTTCCGACTACATATTTTGGTGCAATGGGATTAGTAGAAAATGCATCGTGGAAGGGAATATTATACGTACTAATATACATTCTTATTTCTATCGCGTTTTTCGGGCTGTTTTACTATATTGCAGAGCGTACATATTTGAAAGGAGTTATTGGACTTTCAACGAGTACAGCAAAGAAAGAGGTAATTTCAGCAGAAGGCTTACAGAAATCAACAGTACAAAGTTCACATTTAAAAGCGTATGTGAAAAAAGAATTTAAAACGTTATTCCGCACGCCACAATTTTTCTTAAATTGTATTGTGCAAACTTTCGTTATGCCAATTATGCTGTTCTTTGTTTTATTTGTACAAGATGGAAATTTAAAATGGATTACGGGATATATTGATAATCCAGAATCAGCAGGTTTCGCAATTGGTGTTGGCCTTTGTGCATCCTTATTTTTAATGGGGAGTAACGTTATTGCAACGACGTCATTTTCTCGAGATGGAAGTTCATGGTTTGTGAATCGTTATTTACCAGTAAAAGCTTCGGATATCTTTTTTGCGAAAGTGATAACGGCCTGGTTAATTAATGTAGTCATTTTAGGAGTATTCGGTATTACAATGGCAGTTGTAGCAGGTATTTCGCCAGTCTTCATGATACTTTGGTTCTTACTAAGTGCGAACGGTTTATTGTTAATTAATTTAATCGGTACACGCTGGGATGCACAAACTGCAGATATTCATTGGGATACAGAACAGAAATTATTTAAAAGTCGATATACAACTTTGTGGAATTTTTTAGCTAATATTTTAATAGCTTTAGTTATTGTAGCGGGTGTAAGTGTATTATACTTCTTCCTTCAAGTAGGACTTTGGATTATGTTTATCGTTTTATTTGTAATGTTTACGATTGTAAATTATATCTTTATTAAAATTTTAAAATTAGGCGCTGAGCGTATATTGTCAAATATTAATTAAAAAGGTAGATCCTCTGTATTCGTGCAGGGGATTTATCCATAGATGGAGGAGAAAAGGTGAGGAAAATAGCAATTGTAACAGGGGCAACTCGTCTGAATGGAATTGGTGCAGCTGTATGCAAGGTGCTTGCTCAAAATGGGATAGACATTTTTTTCACGTACTGGCCTCGGTATGATAAAGCGATGCCATGGGGAATGAATGATCAAGAGCCCTTTTTGTTGAAAAAGGAGATTGAGAGTTACGGCGTTCGATGTGAAATGGCAGAAATCAACTTATCGCAGTCTTATTCGCCTAATCGTGTATTGTATATGGTATCAGAACGTTTAGGCGAGCCATCTATTCTTATTAATAATGCCGCTTATTCTACTCATACGAAAATTGAAGAGTTAGATGTAGAACAGCTAGATAAACATTATACGGTTAATGTGCGTGCTACTATGCTATTAAGTTCTTTATTTATAAAACATTATTCACTCAAAACGAGTGGAAGTATTATAAATCTAACTTCAGGGCAGTCATTGGGGCCAATGCCGGATGAACTTGCATACGCAGCAACGAAAGGAGCAATAGAGGCATTTACAAAGTCAGTAGCACCAGTTGCTATGGAGAAGGGGATTACAGTTAATGCTGTGGATCCAGGACCAACGAATACAGGATGGATTACTGAGGAATTACAGCATCATTTAGTATGGAAATTCCCGCAAGGAAGAGTTGGAGAACCGGTGGATGCTGCACGCTTAATTGCTTTTTTAGTAAGTGAAGAAGCGAAGTGGGTTACTGGGCAAGTAATTCATTCGAATGGTGGTTATTCATAAAAATATTATGTTAACAAGTATTGAGAAACAAAAAAATTAGGGATAATTTTATTTTTTTGTATAAATAAAATGTCAAGAAAGATAAAAATTTGATAGGAGAGTATATCGTCATATGAAGATAGCAATTCTTGATATGACAATATACTCTTTTTCTTTTACTACAGAGAAGAAAAATGAAGTAGAAGAAACTCGAATATTAAAATAAGTTTATCGATTTTTGTACGTATTATTATGAAGATTACTGTCGGAAAGATGGTAATTCGTATGAAAAGGGATTTTTTAAGGAGAAATAGAATCGTAAAGGGGAGGATAAATTAAGTAAACATAGGGGGATTTATATGAAAATGAAAAAGGTCGCTATCGCATCGATAACAATTGGTACATTGCTTACTATGGCAGCTTGTAGTCCTTCGGTAGATAAAGAGACAGAAAAGAAGGAGCAAGTAACGGCACAAAATGAAGGGGAAGCAAAAACAACAAGTGCAGATGAAGCGTCAAAAACAACGAAAGATAGTGAAAAAGACACAAATACTTCTTCGAATGAAAAAACAGATAAGGATGCAAAAAATACAAAGGAATCATCAGGAACAGAAAGTAACAGCAAAACGTCAACTCAAAATCAGAATGGAAAAACGCCAGAAAAAGAAACGACAGGAAAAACGAATGATCAATCAACTAGCGGGAAAACAACAGATCAAAATACAAGTACAAACAATAACGGAAAGACAACGAAAGATCCGAAGAAAAACGTCGCTGTGAAAGCAAGTGTAAAAGAAGTCGTTACATTAATTGAAAGCCTAGATAAGCAATTAGCTGCAAATCCTAAATTAGAAACAGTTAATAAACTTGGAAAACAAATTAATGAGAAGTGGGATGTAATTGAAAAAGATATAGAAGCATCACATCCAACTGAATACAAAACAATTGAACAAAGTTTGTATCCATTAATTATAAGAGCGGAGAAAGAAAAGATAGATGTTAATAAAATGAAGTCATTAACGACGAAAACGAAAAAAGATTTAAATCAGTTATTAACGAAGCTTTCATAGTTTCAAACAAGCCTACTCGTGTGAGTAGGCCTTCTTAGTTTGTTTAGATAGAATATGGGGTTCACCATATTCTATCTAAATCTTTTTAGTTACTGTTCATTTTCGGTGGGTGTTAAGAAATAAAGACTTCATTTGAAAGGAACATCCCAATGATAAAAATAAAACCATTACGGACAATTCACGATGGTAATAGTGACGCTAGCCATTGTTCCAGGAGAATCAAGAAGTGAAGCAGTAACGATTACTGTTCCAGGTCCATTTGCGGATAGAAATACAGCGGTAAAGTTACCTGAAGCATTGGTGATGGTAGCAAGAGGAACCATGAAAGCAAGAGAAGGGTTACTAAATGAAAAGCTGACTACTACCCCTGCAGCAGGACTACCGTTTACTAATACTTGACCCGAAAAAAATAAAGTATTATTTCCTTGGGTGGATACACACGCTGTGGTTGCGTTAGAAGTTAAGGTAATAGATGCAGGTCCAGCAGGAAGACTAAATCCAGTAGGTCCAGTATTACCGGTAGGCCCGGTGTTGCCAGTAGGTCCAGTATTGCCGGTAGGCCCGGTGTTACCAGTAGCGCCGGTAGGCCCAGTATTGCCGGTAGGCCCAGTATTGCCGGTAGGTCCAGTAGGTCCAGTATTGCCGGTAGGCCCGGTGTTACCAGTAGCACCAGTGTTCCCGGTAGGACCTGTAGGAAATTGAAAGGGCTGAACAGGTGGAAGGGTAGGCCCAATTAAACCCGGGTTTAGCGCAGCAGAAGA
Source organism: Bacillus sp. MYb209 (assembly GCF_002975175.1). Taxonomy (GTDB): domain Bacteria; phylum Bacillota; class Bacilli; order Bacillales; family Bacillaceae_G; genus Bacillus_A. Next base: position 32,777 of record NZ_PCNZ01000022.1, on the reverse strand, counting down.
TAAAAACTCGTCCATTATATTTCACCTCTGAAAAGTTCGTATTACTAATAGTAAATGCAAAAGTAGAACAAAGTGAAATGGACAAGCGAGTATATTTATTAAATTTAACTAAATAGTTATTTGAATAAAAAGCTATTTGAATAGAAAGAGATTTAGCAATTACAAGGTAAAAAGTTTCATGAATTATCCACTTTAATTCAATATTCATAGTATGAAAGATGGAATACAAAAATATTTATAGAGGTGAGGTGAATAAAGAATGCTTTGTAATTATTTTTACACTGAAACGCAAATGCGTCCTTTAGGAGGGCAGGGGCCTGCGCAAAGTACTATTCAAGCTGTTCATCAGGCTATACAAGCACAGCAACAAGCATTACAAGCACAACAAATGCAACAAAGTTATTACCCATCACAATCGTTTTATTCATTACAGTCGTATTACCCACCACAGTCGTATTATCCATTACAATCATATTACCCGATGTAGATTACACAAGGATGGCATTTATTTTTGATCGTTACCATATGAAACTGTATATGTTTTATAGCGGAAAATGACAAAACAGAAATAGCTCTTTGATGGAGATAGGCTGCAAAAACATAAATTTCATATTTAAAAAAAGAAAAAAGATTGCCTGTATCCTAATAGGCAATCTTTTTAATCTTTTAATTCTTTTTTAATTTAGTGAGAGTGTCTTAAGAACAGTTGAATTGCTTTTTCAGGTACATAGAATTTCCCGTTGCTTTCTACAACGATGCTTCCTAATTCATAATCTTTTCCATCGATACAGATAATGTTTTTATTAACAGACAATTTTGCCTCTGTATTATTGCGTTTTGCTACAAGTACAGGTTTTGCTATATCTTTTTTGTCAATCGTTACAATTGCACCAATTTGTTTAAAGGCTGTTTCAGCATCTAAAAATAACTTCTTAGTTATTTCTCCTAATTGAAAGCTCATTGCTTTGGCCATTGTCTTCGCAATGTCTGTATTTTGGACTAAACCGTATGGCTTTTGAGGACCGTAAGAGTATAAGAATACATCTTCACCCGTATGACCACCAGTTGTAAAACCGAGGTTCGCACGGTTGGCCAATAATGTAGTAAGGATCGGACCTGCATCAGCTTTCTTATGTGCAGTTTTTAATTTTTCTCTTTCATCATCAGTTAAGTTGTCTAAACCGTATAGAGCAGCTACTTCTTTCATATTAGATAAATCGTCTTTAAGCTTATTTGTAGCACCTTCAAGTGTCACTTTCGCCTTTTTCAGTGGAGCAATGTAAGCTGATACTGGTGTGGTATCATATCCTTTTGTGGTATTGCTGTTACCAATGGAAATACCGCTATTTCCATGATCGGTTAAAGCGATGACCATAGTATTACCATCTTTCTTCGCAAACTCTAACGCTTCGGTAACCGCATCATCAAATGCCAATACATCGCTAATCATCCCGATTGGGTCATTTGCGTGTGCTGCCCAATCTGCCTTACTGCCTTCTACGAATAAGAAGAAACCATCTTTATCTTTTGATAATGTTTGAATTGCTTTGCTCGTCATCTGGGAAAGAGTTGGCTGTGCAGGATGGTTTGCTTCACGATCTATATCGAACGCAAGTGCAGAGCTGGAGAAAGAACCCCAGATTTTATTTGATTTGGAGTTTAATAATGCATCCTTTGTTTCGACAAAGTCGTACCCTTTGTCTTGAATCACTTTTACTAAATCTTCGTTGTCTTTACGGATTCCATTGCTTGTCATAGGCTGGAGTGCTGCCTTTCCACCGCCTAATACAACTTCTATATTTTGATAAACTTGCTGTTCACCAATTACTTCAAAATTTTTGCGGTTAGCATGGTGGGCAGAGAAACTAGCCGGAGTAGCATGCTGAATTTCTGATGTAGCAATAATTCCTGTTGCACGGCCTGAACGTTTTGCACCTTCTAAGACGTTGGCAACTGGACGAAACTTGCATTCTTCTTTGACTGGTTCTAAGCCAGGTGAATTCACAATAGAAGGTAATACGCCCACGTAGCCTGAATTTGATTTATTGCCTGTCGCTAAAGCTGTGGCTGCCGGTGCGGAATCCGTAATAGCTGATTCTGCCGAATACGTACGAACACCCCCTGATACAATTTGATCGAGTGCAAGAGGTGTGCCTTTATACCATCGGGCCAATGTTATGACGGAAGAACTTGTCCCATCCATAACCATGATAATTACGTTTTTTGGTTGTTTCTCAGCTTTTTTTACCTCAGCTTTTACCTCGTTATCGTTCAGCATGTTTCCTGCTGCTAATGAACCTAGTGCTACCGTTCCCGCTAATGTTAGTCCCATTATTTTTTTACGAAGATTAGTCATTGTTGTCCCTCCATAGATTGTTTTCGACATCCCAATCTAGCATTCGTATGTACACATAGTTTTGATTTTTTACTTTTTGTTAGTAGTACCCCATTGTCACGAAACTAATAATAACTATTAAGTCAAAATGTTGGGCACAAAAAGTTAAAATTCAAGCTACTTCTTCAGAAAAATCTTCTCATCACATAACACCTTTTTGTATCCTTAAGTAGTACGGTCTTTCCTATAAAAAGAATCTTCTCTTTATTTTATGGGAAACATTAAAAAAAGGATGGTGGGAAGAATGACAATCGATCGAGTTTGTACAATTGGACCAGCAAGTAATAATAAAGAAACATTAGCCCAGTTAATAGACAATGGTATGAAAATTGTTCGGTTAAATTTATCACATGGCACCCATGAAAGTCATAAAGATATCATTCGTTTAGTAAAATCGTTAGACGATTCTATTAGAATTCTAGGGGATGTACAAGGTCCTAAAATAAGATTGGGTGAAATGAAAGAGGAACAAATTACACTTGGAGCAGGGGAGTTATTTATTTTACATACCAATCCAGTTGAAGGGAATAAAGAAGAAGCAAGTGTTGATTATGTAGGGATTGCGAATGACGTGAAAGTTGGAAGTAGAATTCTTATTAATGATGGAGAAGTTGAGTTAATTGTTGAAAAGGTAAGTGCGGAAAAAATAGAAACGAGGATAAAAACAGGTGGTAATATTGCCTCTCATAAAGGGGTAAACTTACCAGGTGCAATTGTTAGTTTACCAGCTATTACAGAGAAAGATAAAAAAGATATTCAGTTTCTTTTAGAAGAGAATGTTGATTTTATTGCGTGTTCCTTTGTGCGAAAACCTAGTCATATAAAGGAAATACGGGATTTTATACATGAGCATAAAGAAATTTCCCCGAGTTTAATTGCAAAAATAGAAACGATGGAAGCAATCGAGAATTTTCAAGACATATGCCAAGAAGCGGATGGCATTATGATCGCAAGGGGAGATTTAGGTGTGGAATTGCCGTATCAATTTATTCCACTGTTACAAAAAATGATGATTCGTGAGTGCAATCGAACGAATACATATGTAATTACAGCGACACAAATGCTTCAATCTATGGTAGATCACTCTATTCCTACAAGAGCTGAGGTAACTGATGTATTTCAGGCTGTATTGGACGGAACGAATGCTGTTATGCTTTCTGCTGAAAGTGCGTCAGGGGATCATCCAATCGAAAGTGTGAAAACATTACGTCTCGTTTCTGAATTCGCGGAGCATGTAAAAAAAGACGGTCCTTTTGCGATGAAAGATGTATTGGAATTACTACATAAGTCTCTTTAGTTTATATAGAAGGATGTATCTCTCATCCTAAAAACATACGGAAACGAATCAGGGTATGAGGTGCCATTTTAGTATTTACTTACAGATTGAAAGGTGACATGCCAGCTGCCTATATGAAAGAATCATTATGGAACATGGAGGTCTTTCGAAAAGCTAAAGGAGGATTTTAAATTAGCTAATCCAATTATCTAATTTAAAATATATTCATTCCTATTCATAGATGTTATCCTTATAGTTGAATACTTTTGCTGAACCAGCAAGAATTTGTTGTTCTTTCTGTATGAATTCAACTTTTTTATGGAAAGATATGTTAGTAAGTGTATGGTTTGAACGTTTTATTTTTTAGAGTATGATAGGAGGAGAATGAATATGGAAGCAATTGAAGTAGGCGAAATTTTTAGTCTTACCGATGAGAATAATGAAGAACAGGAAGTTGAAGTGCTTGGAGCGATGGATGTCGAAGGAGCAGAATACATTGCGGTTGCCTTTGTAGAAGACATTCAAACAGAAACAGAGGAAGACATTGATATCTTCTTTTTAAAAGTAGAAGAAGATAATGAATTCTCATACATAGAGAATGACGAGGAATTTGAAAAAGTATCTGCGGCGTTTGAGAAGATTATGGACGAGCAAGAACAAGAATAATAATAAAAATAGTTAGAAAAAAGAGGGAGATGCATATCTGCCCTCTTTTTTGTATATGGTTGAAAAATCTTTCTCTAATTTCTGTTTTTCAATCCGCTATGAATCATAAACTTCTTTTGTGTTTGTGGAAGCCGCATCTAATAGAAGGAAAATCGACGCTATAATATGTATAGCGATTTGTATATAGGGAAAGAAAGCAACTAGAGTAGTGAGTATTCCTATATAATTCGCATATGTTTTCATGCCTGCCTTTTTAGCTAATACAATAGTGATGATATGTAAAGTAATTACTATAAGAAACGGTATCCCGTATAAGTCAACTATTCCTTGAAGTAAATAATAAGGAATTAATAAAAGATGAGAGATACCTGTAGTACACTTCAATGTTTTTACGACTGCCCTCAAAGTTAAGTCCTCCTAAATATGTTTGTATGAATATATTACCAAATATAGTGGGTGAATGGATATGTTTTTGTGATTCACATCCAGGTATCGTAATAATATTATTATGTAAACTAATTGGTTTTTTTACTTATTCACTAAAAAAACCACCCAAATGAGGGTGGCACTTATTATATATAGTTATTAAATGTGTTATTTTCCAAGGAAGAAAGGGGAATCTTCAATTCAGTACCTTCTTTCATATTGCGCAGCACAACGGTTTCAGTAGTAATTTCTTCTTCACCAATTATAAGTACGTATGGGATATTCTCTTTATTTGCATAATTAAGGGCACGCTTTAATTTGCGTCCTGCTAGTTCGAGTTCAACTTTTAATGAAGTAGTGTTACGTAATTGCTTTGCAATTTGTAAGCATTGTAATTCTGTCCCAAGTGGGATGATAAAAAGATCCGCTGTAGATGATGTTGTTTCTTTCTGTGATAGAGCTGTATAAATAACATCTAAACCGAATGAAATCCCTACAGTTGGATAGCTCATATTATCACCACGGAACGCTCCGATTATATTATCATAACGACCACCACTACCTATGCTTGATGTGATACTGCCATCTTGTAAAAAGATTTCATACACAGTGCCTGTATACATTGTGAGTCCTCTTGCTAAAAACGGATTGAATATCGTATTTTCATTTATTCCGAGAGCGAGTAAGTATTGCTGTAATTGTTGCAATTCGTTTACTCCATCGGTAACAAGTGTATTATTGAAAGTTTCTTTAAAGTCGGCAATAGTAAGTTTTAGGCAAGATAAAACGGTATTACATATTGTATCGGCCATTTCTACAGAAATTCCACGCTCCAATACATCTTTTCGTACACCATCAATCCCAATCTTTTCGATTTTATCCAATGATAAAATTACGTCACTCGTTAATTCAGTAGGGATGTTAATAGACTCGAGAATACCATTTAATAATTTTCGATTATTATATTGAATCGTTACTTCTAAGTTTAACGTTCGGAATAGGTCAAATGCCATGCTCATGAGCTCAGCTTCTGCCATGACAGACTCTACACCAACTATATCAACATCACATTGAATGAATTCACGAAATCTCCCTTGTTTAATCGGACCATCTCGAAATACTTTTCCAATTTCATATCGTTTAAAAGGAAGGCGGATATTTGGGTTCATCGCGACAACTTTGGCGAATGGAATTGTTAAATCGTAACGTAAGGCAAGCTCGCGTTTTCCTTGATCCTGAAGTGTATATATTTCTTTTAAAATTTCATCACCACCACCGTATTTGTATGACATAAGTTCATACATATTTAACGTTGGTGTTTCTAAAGGCTTACATCCATATCGTTCAAATGTATCTTCACATGCTCTTTTAATTTTATTTCGCAGCACTTGTTCCTCTGGTAAATAGTCTTTTGTCCCTTTTACATTTTTCATTTCCATTGTAATCACTCCTCTTTTAAATTAAAAAAAGCTATGCAGGTATAAAAATACCCACATAGCTTTATGAACGCTTCGTGGGTCAACAGGAAAAGCCCTGTACCCACGAAGAAAAATTTTCTTCGGATACACGGCGTTACGTATGATGATGAAGTTGGAAAGAAGTATTGAAAGTACACATATGAAATCTCTCCTTAATAAGTTTTTTACAAAGTATAACAAATGATTTTTGAAATATCAATATTTTCAGTTTTGAAGGAAGCGTATTAATTTTACAGTACCTACAGAATGTTTTCCGTTCGTGCCATTTTAATGGCTTCTTCACGGTTGTTGACACCAAGCTTTGAGTAGAGATTTGAACAGTAATTACGAATCGTTCCCTCCGATAAAAGCAGTTTAGCGGCAATTGATTTGTAGCGTAGCCCGTTTGATAGATGCTCTAAAATTTCCATTTCGCGTTTTGTAAGTCCGTACGGGTAAGTTTGTTTAGTCGATCCGATTTTTTCTAATTGCTCACGTTGACGTTTCATTTTCTCAAAAACTCGCGTAGCAACCGATTGGTCAATCCAAGTTCCTCCGTTATAAATAAGTTTCAAAGCTTCTTTCATTTCCTGTGGATGAATAGATTTCAACATGTATCCTTCAGCGCCATGCTCTAGTGCAGTTGCTGCTTGTAAGGAATCTTCAAACGTTGTCATAAGAACAATCTTCATATTAGGCCAACGTCGCTTCATTTCTAGTAAAGCTTCAATACCATTCATTTCTGGCATTTGAATGTCCATTAGTACAATGTCAGGCTGTAATTGTTCACATAGTTTTAAAGCTTCAGCTCCATCGTGTGCTTTACCAACAACAGTAAAATCAGTGTGATGCTCTAAAATTTGCTCTAAACTATTTGTAATAAGTTCCTGATCATCAACGACCAATAAGCGAATAATGTTATGTACAAGCTCTGTTTGTAATGGAATATTACAAACGATGAATGTTCCTTGCTCAGTACTAGAATGAACAGATAATGCCCCCTGAACTTGTTCAAGTCGTTCTTTCATTCCACTGAGGCCAAAGCCAAATTGAATTTCTTCCATTCCAATACCGTTATCTTCAATTTGCAATCGAAGTTGTTGTCCGTCGAAATGCAGTTGAACGGATATGGTGCTCGCTTTACCGTGCCGAACAGCGTTTGTTAACGACTCCTGAAGACAACGATATAGGCAAAAATTCACTTTTTGCATCACAAGAGTTTCATTGCCAATCGTACGAAATGTAACGGTTGTACCTGTAGATTTTATAAATTCTTCTGTTAATTGGTGCAGTGATTCACTTAATGAATTACTAAGTGGATTATGAGATAGCTCGTGTAGATGCTTTCGAATGTCATCTAGACTACGCTGAGCAATGCTGATAAGTGAATCAATTCTTTCAAACTGTGAATTCGGTACTGATGATTTTAGTGATGTGACGCCAGCGATGAGAGAAGTAAGTGTATGACCAATTGTGTCATGTAGCTCATGTGACAATCGATTACGCTCTTCTATTAGAGTAAGCTCTTCAATCCTTTTAATATGTTGTTCTAATAGTAGTTTTTGCTCTTCAATAATTCGAGATTGTTTATGATACTGAATTAATATATTAAAAGAAACGCCAATGGCAAAACCGATACTACAACTAACAATCATTTCGTATGGCGACCGCCCGGCAATCAAGGCGTTCAATAATGGGAATACAAATCCACAAAAAATACCGCTCCATATATAATTATTTTGATTACTACATAGGCCAATAGTGATTACGAGTAAAATGAAAGGCCAAAGTAAATTTGGGGCTACGGATGCTAAATAAAGATAAAAACAACCTGCGGTGATAATATCGAATGCAGGGTACCATTCTGTTTTCTTATATCGAATAATTAATGGTACAAGGTAAACGACAAAAGCGAGAGCAAGTACGATTATACTTGACGTATGAATGAATGATGGAAACATAAAATTAGTACCGATGATAACAATTAGCCAAACTGTTCGTATGAGCACAAATATCCAGTCATACCAAATCCATTTTTTTGTGAATGAGAACATAAATTAAGCACCTACTTATATTTTAAGATTAATTATCTAATGATTCAGACTCATCATGTAACATATCTTTTAAATCGTCAATAGAAAGACAGACAACAAAGCATGTCATATGAAGCAGTTGACAGTTTGTCACATGTTTTATGTGACAGAGTTGCACATAGTGTCACGAGTAAATTAAAGCATTTTGTCACTATGTTATTTAACAATATTGAAGTTAAGGTGAGTGTGTGAAGCAACAGAAAAATTCAAAATAATAGGAGCGATGCATTATGAAATCATTCATCATTAAAAAAGGAACTGCACTTACTTTAACAGCAACTATATTGGTTGGAGCGCTAGCAATACCTTCTTATGGAAACATACAAGCGGTGAATAAAAAGACATCAACCGAGCAAGCTGTTGATAAAGCTGCCGATGCGGCAAATATTCCAGGAGTTATTGTTACTGTAAAAAATGGAGAGGCGAGCTGGTCATATGCTTCTGGTGAAGCAAATATTGAGAGGAATCATAAGGTAGATGCTGACTCTGCTTTCAGAATCGGGAGCACAACGAAGACGTTTGTAGCTACAGTTGCATTGCAGCTTGCTGGAGAGAAGAAACTAAGTCTAGATGATACGGTAGAGAAATGGTTGCCGGGACTTATAAAAGGGAAAGGCTATGATGGTAACAAAATTACGATTCGTCAATTATTAAATCATACAAGCGGAATTGCGGATTACTTGACTCCAGATCTTAAAGCGAAATTAATAGAGAATCCAAGTGAGAATTATAGACCGGAACAATTAATTTCCCGTGCCTTAGAATTAGAACCGGTAAAAGGCTGGTCATACTCGAATACGAATATGGTTATTGTAGGATTGATTATTCAGAAGATAACAGGGGAATCATATGCCGAGCAGATAAAAAAACGAATTATTGAACCTCTTAGTTTAAAAGAAACGGTCCTTCCTGGAAGTTCGATGGATATTCCGAAAAAAAATGCCCGTGGCTACTTGAATACGGGAGATAAATTAGTAGATATTACTTTGTTTAATCCATCATTTGCTAATGCTAGTGGTGAAATGATTTCGACAGGAGAAAATATGACAACGTTCTTCCGTGCCTTATTAAGTGGTAAACTACTGACACCGGAGATACAGAAGGAAATGGTGACTAACACAGTTGATACCTCATTAGGAAAGTATGGGCTTGGCATTCACGCAACAAAATTGCCAGACGGTACTGAAGTATGGGGACATGGTGGTGGTATTCCTGGTTTTACTAACTTTGCTGGTGGAACGGAAGATGGTCAACATGTTATCTCGATAAACATTAATGTATTAGGAGCAGAAAAACAGATTAACAATATATTAGCTTCAGAATTTGCAGCAAAATCAAAAAAGGAACCTACGGATAAGGAAAAGAAAAGTAATCATAGAGAAGAAGTTAAATACGTAATGGATCGAGTAGTAACGAATAAAAAAATCCCAAGTGTTATAGCTGGCGGATTAAAGGATGGAAAGCGGTGGTCTCACGCTACAGGGACGGCAAGTTATGAAATACCACGCCCAGTGGAACCGAATTTTTCATTCCGTATCGGAAGTATTACTAAGGCATTCACAGCTTCTGTTGTACTGCAATTGGCTGAAGAGAAACAATTAAACCTTGATGATTCAGTCGAAAAATGGTTGCCAGGAGTCGTACAGGGTAACGGATATGATGGAAATAAAATTACAATTCGTCAGTTGTTGAATCATACAAGTGGAATTGCAACCAATATAGATAAGGATATGCGAGATCTTACACTGCCCCAAAACCCATTTCGTTACTATAGTACCGATGAACTTATCAGTTTAGCACTTGCAAAGCCGCCTGTATTTGCACCAGGGGAGGGCTGGGACTATTCGAACACAAATACTGTTATAGCTGGGAAGATTATTCAAAAGGTAACAGGAGATACGTATGCGGAGCAAATTAGAAAAAGATTCATTGAGCCACTGGGGTTAAAAGAGACATTCGTAATGGAAGCAAGTCCGCACATACCAGGTGAACATGCTACAGGATATAGTATGGATAGATCGGGTCGTTTATATGATTTGACAGAAATAAATCAGTCATGGGCGAATGCAGCTGGAGATATGGTTTCAACAGTGAAAGATTTGACTACCTTCTTCAGTGCACTGTTGGGTGGAAAGCTTCTAAATCAAGAGCTAATGGATCAGATGTTCAAAACAGTAGATTCACCTATAGGTAAGGTTGGACTAGGAATTTATGAAGAAAAAACACCGGACGGACAATCATATTGGGGGCATGCTGGTGGGACTTATGGATTTGAAACGAGGGTCGGTGGACCTATTGGAGGAGAGCATATTTTAGTAACTGCTATCAATGCAGTAGGTCCGGAGGTTATTGAGGGGAGGGATAAAATATTTAATAAGGAGTTTGGACGTTAAATGTAAAACTGACATCAAGCCTTTTATTTGAAGGTGAGAGTCGGTTTTCTTTTTGCTCTCTTAGTACCTTTAAGTTGAGGATGTTTAGAGTCAAAACCTAATAATTAAAGTTTTACTTTAAATTGAACAATATGTGAAGTTTTGTAGGAGAATTTGAAAAAGGTGTATAATAAAAGGAAAATTAATGATGTGAAATAAATTTCTATGTATTAAAAGGAGAACCTCATGAAAAAAGATAAAACAAATGCAATGCGAATATTAGATAAAGAAAAAATTGAATATTCGATGATGTCATACGATCCGGATGATGGAAAAATTGATGGCGTTTCAGTTGCTGGCAAAATTGGTAGAGAAGTGAGAGAAGTATTTAAAACGCTTATCGCTCAAGGGAATAGTAAAGATTATCATGTGTTTATTATCCCGGTAGATGAGGAACTAAATTTAAAAGCTGCCGCAAAAGCAGTAAGTGAAAAGAAGATTGAAATGATTCCTGTAAAAGATATTACGAAAGTGTCAGGATATATTCGCGGCGGTTGTTCACCAGTAGGGATGAAGAAGTTATTTTCTACATGTATTGATGAGAGCGCACAATCACTCGAAACGATCATTGTAAGCGGCGGGAAAATTGGCGTGCAAATTGAGCTTAAAGTTGAAGATTTGGCGAAAGTAACGAGAGCGCAGTTTGGAGAAGTAACGAAATAAATAGTGAAATTTAAAGAGATATAGAATCCTTACATATTTGAAAAAAGAAGTGTTAGTAAACCTATGAATTTGAAATACAATCCTTATTTAGGCTTAATTTCTAAAGAACTCTTTAATAAAAATCCCACAGCATATTATAAATATGTTGTGGGATTTTTCTACTTGAACCTCTAAAATTAAGCAACTTCATTATTTTTAAAATCAAGTGTATTGAAAGAAAAAGATAAAACTCTATTCTTTAATAAACTTTGCAACAGAACACTATACAGTTATATAACTTTAAGGAGAACTCATTGTACTCCATATTTTTGATAAATGAACTAATTCTAGTTTAGTATATGGAATTCGAGTTTTTCGTGGATGAATCCATTGGGAAACAATATTTTTCACCTGTTAACCATTCAAAAACGAACGTTTTTAGATAATTTAATAAAAATGTTCATATTTTTATTGTGTATTCACTAATAGTTTGTTATATTATCAATATAATAATTTTAAATAACATCACTCGTATATACTCGGTAATATGGTCCGAGCGTTTCTACCTAGTTCCCAATGAAAGAACTGGACTACGGGTTAAAGTATTCGGTCGTTCGGTGTATTGAGCGCTGCCGATCTATAATTTAGCAATGGTCTCATCTTTTGCTTAATTAACTTTGACTACCGTAGTTCTAGAAAGTAGAGATTCTTCTACAATTTCTAGAACTTTTTTCTTTGGACCAAAACCCCGAGTATATGAAACAACAAGAGAAAGAGGAGAGATTATTTATGAAGAAAAATCTGTTGAAAAAATATGCTTCCCTAGCAACTACTATCGCATTGTCATTCTGAATACTTGCAGGATGTAATGCTAGTCCAAAAAAAGTAGCGGAGGCAAAAAGCACTCAAAACCCTATCTTAATTCAAGGCCCAATGCCAATAGAAGTTGAAAAATTTGCAAAAAGGTTAAAAAATGTGAAAGAAGAAAAATCTGGGAGTTTTGTATTTTATAAAGGAACTGTAGACAATTATCCTGTAATCGTTGCGAAAACAGGTAAAGGAATGGAAAATACAGCAGCCGCTACAGCAGTGGCTATTGAAAAATATAAGCCTATAGCGATTATTAACCAAGGAACATCAGGTGGACATGATCCTAATTTAAATGTATTTGATATTGTTTTAGGAAAAAAAGTCGCGAATATAGGTTCATTAAAAACAACAAATATGGATGAGAACCAAGGGATTGAACCGACAAAATGGATATCTATGGACTTAATGGCTTCTGAAGGGAGTGCAGGAGAAGATCCAAATGCTGAGAAAATCCGATACTACGAGGGAGATAAGGATTTACTTGCAGCAGCTAATGCAGTAAAAGATAAATATACAAAAGGTAAAGTGGTGGAAGGTACTATAGGTTCAGCAGATGTTTGGAATAATGAAGTTGATAGAATTAAGTGGTTCCATACAAAATACGGTACATCTGTAGAAGAAATGGAAGGCGCTGCCGCAGCGCAAATCGCAAAAGCTTATGACGTACCATTCTTAGGGATTCGAGTATTATCTAACAATAAAACAAACGGCGGAAAATACAACCCAAATACAGCAGCGGCAAATCAAGAATATGTATATGAAGTAGTTAAAAAATATATAGATTTGATGCCAAATAAATAAAATCAGTTCTATTCTTATCATAAACGTCAAGTAACTCCAAAAGTTTCTGAGACAGATAGACCTATCTTAGGAATGGTTGTTGGAAAAGAAAAGCTTGTTTCTTATTAAAAAAAGATAAGAAATGAGCTTTTTTATTTAAAATGAATTGAGTAATTAGTTTATAGCGTTAATGTGTAATAGTGAATATCATAATAATATAATGGAGGTGAATGTAATATGGCTTTTACTACGGGTCCTATTGAAAACTTGGGAAATCAACCTGCTAATGCAAATAGAGTTAGGGTGAAAATCCTTAACCGTACTGCGGGCCCACTTACTGGAGTAGCTAGAGTTTTTAGACTTGACGGTTCAATAGTATTAATTGAACAGGTAAACTTCAATGTGAATTCTAATACTTCTGTTATTGAAACTCTAAGTTTAGTTCATCCTGCTTTTGGACAAGCATTTGAATATGAAGTTCAAATTGTTCCTAATCAACCTGGTGGACTATATAGTGTTTATGGAATAACAGCTGAAAGTGTTATCATTACTGCACAACGTGTTGTGAACTCAGAATTAACACAGTTTCTTTAATTAAAATAGATTGGTGCCTACATGGTATCCAATCTATTTTTGTACTTATTCTTCAGAGGAAGAAGGGTTTTACACAAAAAATAAAGACGGTTATGGAAATAAGGAAAAGTCGAGCTATCATCTTGATTTTTATTATTTCTGTCCTAGACTCTATATGTTTTGTTGCACGGTTTTCTTTGAATGATTTTTATTCAAAATGTTTTTATGAGAGATTCAACAAATATGTATAATTGCATAAAAAAATTGAAATTTATAAGTTATCATTAAACTACTTTTTACTTTAAGAGAATAGTTTAATGATTTTTACTAGAGAAGAATATTCTTTGTGAAAAGTGAAATTGTTTATGTAATAGATGAAACTGAAATTTAGGAGAACAGGATGAAGAAGAAACTATGTACATAGGCTCTTTTGATTAATCAATTCAAATTATATTTTAAAGGGGAAATGGGTATATGAAGTTCCGAAACACAAAACTTGCTATGGTTACACTATCTTCATTTTTTATTTTAGGCTCTGCATCTCTATCATTCACAGATATCATACATGGTGAAGTAGTTTCTGCCTCTTCACAAGTAGATACGTTTTCAGCACAAGAGATTACTGTAAAAAACTATGACGATACATATTATAATAACGCTATAGGAAAAACGGGTTTAGAATTAAAGAAGGAACTTCATAATGTTATTGATAATCATACAAAGATATCATACAGTGCGGTTTGGGAAGCGCTAAGAGATACTGATGAAGATCCAAATAATAAAAATAATGTGTTACTCTTATATACTGGGCGTTCGCAAGGGAAATTTACGAATGGTTCAGGAGTTGATAACTGGAACCGAGAGCATGTTTGGGCAAAATCTCACGGTGATTTTGGAACGGCTGCAGGACCTGGAACAGATCTGCATCATTTAAGAGCGACGGATGTATCTGTAAACAGTTCACGTGGAAATCTGGATTTTGATAATGGTGGTGTGAATCATTCGGAAGCGACGGAATGTAAATATGATAGTGATTCTTGGGAACCTCGTGATAATGTAAAAGGAGATATTGCTAGAATGCTGTTTTACATGGCTGTTCGTTACGAAGGAGACAACGGCGAAATAGACTTAGAACTAAATGCAAAGGTGAATAACAATAAAGATCCATACATGGGGAAACTATCTGTTTTACTAAAATGGAATGAGCAAGACCCGGTCGATGATTTAGAGCGAAAGCGTAATGAAGTAATTTTTACAAAATATCAACATAATCGCAATCCTTTTATTGATCATCCTGAATGGGTGAATAAAATTTGGAACTAAGATGTTTAAAGGTATTATACTTTGATAGAAGGGATTGATCATTATGATCAATCCCTTCTTATGTTTATGCTAGAACAAATGGTTTTCATAGGAGTGGAATAGATTATAATAAAGCTTTTTACTTAAAGCAATAGTTTCAAGTGGTAAGCTTTATTTTCCTTCATTTGTATATGACTTTCACCGTACATACAAATTATTGCAACATTAGACAGGGAAACGAAAAAAATCCAAGAATATGTAATATAAAAGGAAAAGAAAAGAGGGAAAGAGATGTGGAAAACTACGGATCTATGTGATGAATTTGAACAGGAATTACAAATATGTCGCCAGTCTTTTCAATCTTATGGGAAGAAAGAACAATTCTATGGGAAAATCGCAACGGTAAAAGTGAAGGATGATAATGTACTAGTAAAAGAGGGGTTACAAACACTGCCGGAAGGAACAGTATTAGTTGTTGATGGTGAAGCTTCTAAAAATTGTGCGTTACTCGGTGATAATTTAGCAGCTATTGCGGAAGAAAGAAACTTAGCAGGAATTATTGTAAATGGATATGTTCGTGATTCTAGGGAGCTAAAAACTATTAATATCGGTATTTTAGCATTAGGGACGATGCCAAATAGAAGTATAAAAGAAGGAAAAGGAGAAAGAAATATTCCATTGCAATTTGGTGAAGTTGAATGGAAACCGAATGAATATGTTTATGTAGATGAAGATGGAATTATTGTTAGTGATAAAAGCTTACATAGTGAGGGGTGACTTCTATTTAATGGAAGCTTATTAAGCTATTATTCTTAGAAAATAAATCCGATAAAGCATGGACAAAATTCTTTGTCAATAGTAAAATAATACAGAAATTTAAAATTTACGAATGTATAGGTTTATCGTTTTACGATAACTTGATTGGAAGTAAATTTTGCCTAGAAAAGTGAATGTTATCACAATGGTGCGTTCATAAACGAAATTATTTTTCCTATACAAATATAGCCGCGAATAATGCGGGTAGGAGGTGTTGTACATTTTGTTCGACACTTACAAAAAGAGAGTGTCAACCGCACGCCCTTAAAGGGTCTTTTTTTGTGTAAATGTTAGTAAAGGGAGGGGATTTTGGGATGGCAATGTTAAAGAAATGGCTGCTTACATCATTAATGGCAGTGGCACTTGTATTTGTTTCTTTTGCGAATACAGTACATATTACGTTTGCTGAAGGAAAGACAGCGAAACTTGCAATTATTGGTGAATCACAAAAAGGAATTATGTTATGTCCAAAAGAAGTTTCCATTGAAGATGGAGAAACGGCTTTTAGTTTGCTACAAAAAGTCATGGGTGACAAAGTAACATCTGAAAGTATGTCATTTGGAACGTATATAAAGGGCATCGATGGATTAATGGCCGGAGCAACGAGCGGTTGGTTGTATGATGTAAATGACAAATCTGCAGAAGTTGGGGCGGATAGTTATAAATTAGAGTCTGGGGATGTTGTTGCATTTCGTTACGTTGCAGACTGGAGCAATATGAGTCAAGAAACATTGCAACAAACGTTAGATAAATTTGGCACTTGTAAAACTGTAGAAGAGCCAAAACCAGAGGAACCGAAAACAGAAAAACCAGATGGTAAACCAGAGGAACCAAAACCAGAAGAACCGAAAACAGAAAAACCAGATGGTAACACAGAGGAACCAAAACTAGAAGATAAAACACCAGAACAACCAAATCAAGAGAAAGTCGAAATTCCAGCAACACAATTAAACGAAGCGATTTCTAAAACATCAGAAAAGATGTTACAAGATGGAATTGGTAGTGATTGGGTTGCGATTGGACTTGCTCGTTCAGGTGTAAATGTTCCACTTGAAACGAAAATAAACTATGTTAAGCCAGTAGCTGAAAAGGTTAAGAAGCGTTTAAATCGTTTTTCAGCAACAGATTTAGCTAGAACGATTATTATGATGAATGCAATGAACGTAGATCCTACAAAGGTAGAGGGACAAAATTTAGTACAAAATTTATTTGAATCAGATAAAGTGAATTCCGTTACAGGATACGCATTTACATTACTTGCATTAGATACAAAGAAATATGAGGTTCCAGTTGAAGCGAAATGGAATCGAGCTGCTTTAGTACAAGCACTTTTACAAGCGCAGCATACAGACGGTGGCTGGACATATGATAGTTCAAGTAGTAAAGAAAGTGCTAGTAACGTTGATGTAACAAGTATGGTATTAGCAGCATTAGCTCCTTATCAAGAACAACAAGACGTTAAGCCAGCTATTCAAAAAGCTGTGGATTACTTATATAAGCAGCAGTTAGACAATGGTGGTTTTGCCGCTGATGGACAAGAGAATTCTAATAGTACTGCACAAGCAATTATTGGACTATCGTTAGTTAAAGATGTAGATCACAATCGTCTTAATAAAGCAGTACAAAATTTAATGTCATATCAGCTTCCAAATGGTGAGTTCAAATGGTTACCAAGTGATCAAAACGGTAGTGGAATGGCTACAGAGCAAGCGTTTTTAGCGTTACTTCAGTTTAAAGAGCTTGGAAAATCGTTTTATGATTGGTCAAATGTAGTAGAGAATGAAATCGATACGAAACCAATTGTAGAACCAGAACCAACTGTAGAAGAAAAAGAAGTTGTAGAACAACCGAAACAACAAGAAGAGTTACAAAAACAACCAAAAGATGAAAATCTAAAAGTTGTTGTAGATAACGAACGAGTTAATAAAGAAACAAATAAGAATAAGAATCAATTACCACAAACAGGAGCATCTTCTCATAGTGCAGCTACACAAGTAGGTATGGGTGTATTATGTATTGCTTCTGCATATGTATTATGGAGACGTAAAGCAGCTTAACAAAAATCAGGAGCAATCATTTGCTCCTAATTTTATTATAAAAGGTGAGGGCTAATAATGAGTGGGGATGAACAAAATCTCCACTCATTAAAGTTTCACTTTATTATGAAAGGTGAGGGGCAGCATGAGTAAGATGAAATGGTTCATTTCTTTAGTTCTTTCATTGGGATTATTAGCCGGATGTGAAGAAACGGCTGTAAAGCCTGAGAAGAAGCCAGAACCGAAGCAAGAAGAGCAAAAAGAAGTAGCGAAACAGGAAGAGAAACAAGCTGAACCGGAACAGAAACAACAAGAAGAGCAGAAAGATAAAGAAGAACAAAAAGTAGAAGAGAAACAAAAAGTAGAAGAGAAACAAAAAGAAGCAAAAGCGCAGGAACAACCTGAAGTAAAGAAAGAAGAGAAACCAAAGGAACAGCCTGCTGCAAATAAACAACCGGAACAACAAAAAGTACAAGAAGAGAAACCTCAGCAACCGAAAGCTCCAGAGGTTAAAGAAGAAGCAAAGGTTGTTAATCAGCCGAAAGAAACACCAAAGCAGGAACAAAAAGTAGACCCGAATAAAGAGGAGAAAAACATACCAACTCCGACAATACCAAAACCTGAACCACCAAAACCAGATCCAGTACCAGTACCGCAAGCGAAACAAGTTACTATCTCAGTAAAAGGAAATGAAGGATATTTATTAGGTGCGAAGAAGGTTGATGTACAAGAAGGCGACACTGTTTATAGTGTGCTAGAGAGCACAGGATTAGAACTTGATGTAATGGGATCTAAAGGTGATATTTATGTAAAAGGTATTAATAATTTATATGAAAAAGATGTTACTGATACGAGTGGATGGAAATACCGTGTGAACGGTGCTTTTCCAAACTATAGTGCTGGTGTAGTTAAAGTAAAACCAGGAGATACAATCGAGTGGGTGTATGTATTAAAATAGGAAAGGATCTTCGGTAAAGGACTATGAAAATAAGCTTTTCTGCTTTACATCCTTTTGTGAATTTTTTCTATTATATTGGGGTGATGATACTATGTATGATGTGTCTTCATCCTCTTTTTTTAATTGGAGCAATTATACTAATCGTTATTATAAATATCATGCAAGGGAATAGCGAAAAAATAAGAAAGATGTTACCGGGTACAATCGTTTTCTTTCTTATGGTAATTTTATTTAATTCTTTATTAACACATAGAGGAGCGACTACGTTATTTCATTTAGGGGATAGCCGGATTAAGCTTGAGGCCTGTATGTATGGACTTGTTATGGGATTATTATTAGTTGCGATTATGTTTACGTTTGCTTCTTATAACGATATTATTTCGAGTCATAAATTTTTATATTTGTTTTCAAGAATTTCACCGAAAGTTGCATTGTTAACGATGATTACAGTACGGTTCGTTCCTTTATTTATACGAAGATTAAAGAAAATTACACTCGTCCAAAAAACGAAAGGTGTACAATTAGATTCAGGTTCACTCATTGAGCGTATAAAAAATGGAATGCAATTACTGCAAGTGTTATTAGTTTGTTCGTTAGAAGATGCACTTCAAACGGCGGATTCTATGCAAGCTCGTGGGTTTGGTGTAACGAAGCGTACGACTTATATTCGGTATAGAATGGAAAGACGCGATTGGTACACGCTAAGTTATTTAAGTATTCTATTTATAGCCTCATTCATATTTAGTTATTACGGTGGAGGGAAATTGATCATTTATCCGAAAGTGGAATCAATACTGTTCCAGCAATACGATGGAATGATGTTTTTCCTATTTATGATGTTTATTAGTTTACCGATTGTAATGGAAGGAAGGGAATGGATATGGTGGCGCATACAGAAATAAAGAATTTATCATTTATATATGCTGATGAAAATGAAGAAGCGTTACAGCATATTTCTCTTTCTGTTCAAAAAGGAGAATTTATAGTACTTGCTGGTGGTTCAGGTTCTGGGAAGACAACTTTATTGAAACATTTCAAAAAGGAGTTACTTCCAATTGGCACGCGTTCTGGGCATACATATTATGATGGTGCTTTATTAGAAGATGTACCAGATTTATTATCTGCACAAGAAATTGGTATGGTATTTCAAAATCCAGAAAATCAGCTCGTAATGGATACAGTTATTCAAGAATTAGCATTCTCTTTAGAAAATATCGGGCTACCATCACATATTATTCAAAAAAGAATAGCGGAACTCATTAGCTTTTTAGGATTTCAAGATTTGTTACATCAATCTGTTCATACTTTATCTGGTGGTCAAAAACAACTAGTAAATTTAGCAGCAGTATTAGTCATGCAGCCGAAGTTATTATTACTGGATGAACCGACAGCTCAGCTAGATCCGATTGCTGCAAAAGAGTTTTTAGGATTATTAAAACGTATTAATGAAGAACTTGGAATTACGATAGTTTTAAGTGAACATCGTTTAGATGAAGTGATGTCGCTAGCGACTCGTGTCGTTTGTATGAATAACGGGAAAATTGTTTACGATGATATTCCTAAAAGTGTGATAGCGAACATGTGGGCAGTAGAAAAGTTCCGTCCATTCATTCCGCAAATTCCAAGATTGTTTTTAGAGTGGAATGTAGAAGATATTCCATTTACAGTGCGAGAAGCGCAAATGAAAATGAATGATTTTTCAGCGATATCATATAGAAATGGGCAAGTAGAACAATGTGAAAAGCAAGAAGTAATTTTAAGTGCAGAACATATATCTTTTCAATATGAAAAAAATAGTCCACTTATTTTACGAGATTTAACAGTGAACATCGAAAAGGGAAAATGGACAGCTCTAGTTGGGAAAAATGGAACCGGGAAGTCTACACTGTTAACTATTTTAGCAGGATTGCAAAAAGCTAGAAGAGGTAAGGTAAAGTGGAATGGAAAAGTGATACATAAAATTGATTCGAAAGAACGATTTAAAAGTATAGGGTATGTATCGCAACATCCGTACTATCATTTTACATTTGATACAGTATGGGAAGAGGTTTATGAGCGTGCGCGTGAATTATATGGCGAAGAGGGAAAAGTAATAGCAGAAGAGATGTTGAAAAAGTTCTGGTTAGATTCGCTTAAAGAGCGGCATCCACATGATTGTAGCGGCGGAGAGCAACAATTACTGGCATTATGTACAACGTTATTATCAAAGCCAACTTTATTATTACTGGATGAGCCGACAAAGGGACTAGATCCATGGAAAAAGGAAAGAGTAGGAGAGCTATTTAAACAGTTGCAAAAAGAAGGTACAACAATTGTAATGGCAACGCATGATATTGAGTTTGCAGCGAAATACGTTGATCAATGTATGATGTTATTTGACGGGAAGGTCATTATGAATGATGCACCGAAAGAGTTCTTTAGTGGTAACTTCTTTTATACAACATCTATTAACCGATTCATCCGTAGAGAGTTGCCATTTGCATTAACGTGGGAGGATGTGTACGAAGCGTGTCCAAACGATATGTTGCATTTATAATATTTATTTTTGCCGTTGTAATATGTACACTACTCTTTACGACTCTTATTATGGACGGGTATTACATGGTAAGTAGTTTGTTTTTATTAGCTGTCATTATGCTACCTTTCTACGTCCGTTTTGAAAGGAAGTCGTTTGTTTCACGTGAAATTGTTATCGTTGCTGTGTTAGCGGCGATTGCAGCGGTTAGCCGGGTACCATTTTCTATTTTACCAAGTGTACAACCGACTTCTTTTGTCATTATCGTTTCTGCAATTGTTTTTGGGAGTGAAACTGGCTTTATGATTGGGGCAACGGCGGCTATTGTATCTAACATTTTTTTAGGACAAGGTCCGTGGACTCCGTGGCAAATGTTCTCTTGGGGCATGATCGGGTTTATAGCTGGGCTATTACGTAATACATTTTTAATGAAAAAACTGTGGGGAAGACTGTTGTACGGATTCGTCGTTGGATTTTTATTTGGCTGGATTATGAATTTTTGGGGTCTTCTTGGTTTTATACAGGAAGCAACGTGGGAGACAGTTATTGCCTACTATGTCGCAAGTTTTTCTTTCGATCTTAGTCACGCGATATCGAATGTTATTTTCCTTCTGTTATTTAGTACGTCATGGATTACGATCCTCACAAGATTTAAAAAGAAATACGGTATATTAGATGAGCATAAGGTGACATAGAAAAGCATATTCATATAAGGTAGGGTCGCGACTTACATATTCGTTTGCCTCTTTCATGCTTCTTACATATTGTAAGAAGCATTTTTTATTGTCAAAAAATAGATTCAATATATATCCGTTATTATATGAAATTATTTGTATAATAGCAGGTGAGAACTAATTTCAAGAGGGAGGTGTATAGTTAATGAAGTTAGTTATTCCGAAACAGCATGGAGCATGGGCGATGCTTGTTATTCCATTTCTATTAAGTGTATTACTTGGCAAACCTACTTTTTATCATGTCCCATTGTTTTTAGCCTGGTTCTTTATCTATCTAGCTACTTATCCATTTCTCATGTACATAAGGAAAAGACGAAAAAAAGAATTTCTACACGCTACAATTGTTTATTTTATCATTGCATTTGTATTTGGGATGATTTCTTTATTATATGAATGGCGAATTCTTTTATTCGCAGTATTAATGATTCCGTTGTTTATTGTAAATATGTATTACGCTCGTCAAAAAAATGAACGAGCATTACTAAATGACATTTGCGCGATTATAGTGTTTTGTATAGGCGGCTTAATAAGTTATTATTTCTCAATGAAATTTATTGATAGAACAGCATTATTCATTGCGCTTATTTCATTTCTATATTTTTTAGGAAGTACGTTTTATGTGAAAACGATGATTCGTGAAAAAAATAATCCGAAGTATCGTTTTATATCTTGGGGATATCATATTGTATTAACGGTAATCGTATTTACTATAAATCCATGGTGTTCACTCATATTTGTACCAAGTGTAATTCGGGCCATTATGTTGTATGGCAAAAAGATTTCTATATTAAAAGTAGGGATTTTAGAAATTGTTAATTCTGTATATTTTTTAATAATAACGGCAATAATGATGAAGTATGCCATTTGAAAAAACTTCCCATCTTTTGATGGGAAGTTTTCATTCTTGTTCTAAAATGTGAACGGTGTAATCGCAACGTTGAAGGGCTTGCTCTACAGCGTAAAGGGATTGTTCAATACGTGCGCGATTAAAATCTTCTTCAACAGTTTGTAGTGCTTCTTCTAAACAATGTTTTGCTTCTTGTAATGATTGAAAAGAATCTTGTACATAGCCGCGAGCATTTTGATGCATTTCATAATCCTCCTTGAATGTTCATATATGTATAGTATGAACAGTAAGGAAGAAAATATAATTTGTTGTATTTGTTTGACAATTAAAGTGAAATTACGTATAGTAAGATTTAAGTGAATATTTTCTTATCCAGAGAGGTGGAGGGACTGGCCCGATGAAACCCAGCAACCGCGATGCAGGTGCTAATTCCAGCAGAACATATTTGTTCTGGGAGATAAGACGAAGATATATACGTAACTTCTTCTTATCGGAGAGGTTTTTTTGTTGCAAAAAAACCGATTACGAAAACATATAATAAGAAGAAAGGGGTTGCGAAGTACTGTGACACTCGAAAAATACGTAAAACTGCGTAGTACAGTTTATGAATATATGATAGAGCAGGATAAGCCAATATCATTGTTAGATATTCAAGAACATATCGTTTCGCATCATGAAGGAAAATTCACTAAAAAAATGTTACATCAATTTTATTTATCAAGATTATTAGATGAACTCAAACTGGATGGGAAAATTACTTTAGCTGATGATGAATATCTCTATGCTGAAAAAGGGGTACTTTATAAAGCGGGAAAAGGGAGCTGAGCTCTCTTTTTTTTGAAGTATGTAGAGTAAAAGACTGCTAAAGCAGCCTGATACAGGGAATGGTGTTGAGTGTGTAGTGTCAAAGATTGAATGTGCCTGAAAGAGGCACTTCATATCGGCTGCAAATGAAAAGAGACACCTTCGCCGAATAGGTGTCAGTCGTTTTGTCACGTAGACTCGCTACTTGACAGTTATTAGAATAACATGCAGGGTTTTTGAAGTCAAAAGGGAATTAAAGGAAGGGGTGTTGTTATGTACGCTTACTTATTAAAAGATATAACGAAATGGATTCCAAAGTACATTATAGATAGAGGGCATGAATACTATGAAGAAGGACATGTAGAAGATGTTGAAATACACGACAAGAAAGTATTTGCTTTCGTTACTGGAAATGCAGGGAATTATGAAGTGATTATTGATCTTGAAGATTTTACAGAAAGTAGCTGTGAGTGTCCTTATGAGAATTTTTGTAAGCATATGGCAGCGGTCGTTTATGATATTCAAAGTGCTGGTGAGAGTACAGTTAAAGAACAACTGAATGGTTTAGAAAAAGAAGAGTTACTAACAGTATTAAATCGTTTATTACAAAGTTCGAAAAATGTGCAAATCGTAGAGGAGATGTTAAAGAAAGGGAAGATTTAATTTATGAATGAAATCGATCGTATTATAAATTGTTGCAATTATGATGACGAACTTTTTCGTACGTATATTAAGTGTTTAGTCCAATTGAAGAAGTGTAGTGAAACGTTAAAACAAATTCAGGTACAATTAAGAAATGATTATTTAATAAGAGGGATTTGTGAAAGAGAAGTTGATGAGGTAATAAAGGGAAGTAAAGAATATGAAACATATTTTCTTCCTAAAGTATTGCAGTGGAATTTCCTTAAGAACAATCCTCATATGATTGAAAAGGTGTGTGAAGATTTGTTTATATATGAAGCATTAAATCATGCAGAGGTAGAGTGGAGGAAGGTAATAAGCTGTATAGATAACGAATGATTTATTATATAAAAAAGCTAGTATAAAACTAGCTTTCCGTTTAAATAAATAAGAAACATAGACTAATGATAAATCCTGCATATAGTAAGTTAACAACACAAAATCCCATAATATCACGAGCGCCTAAACCAGCTATCGCTAATGCCGGTAATGCCCAGAAAGGTTGAATTAAATTTGTCCAAGCATCGCCCCATGCAATTGCCATCGCTGTTTTCGCAGCAGGTACACCAAGTTCAGCGCCAGCTGGAATCATAATTGGTGCTTGCACTGCCCATTGACCGCCTCCAGATGGAACGAAAATATTTACAATGCCAGCACTTAAAAATGTAAAGAGCGGGAATGTGGTTTCATTTGAAATACTAATAAAGAAAGTAGAAATAGCTCCTCCAAGCGAAAGCCCTTCACTATTTACTCCAATCATCATGCCCATAATTCCAGCATAGAACGGAAACTGAAGTAAAATACCTGAAGCACTCTTAGTTGAGTCAGAGAAAGCGCGAATATATTGAATAGGAGTACGGTGGAAAATAAGGCCTGCAATTAATAACATAAAAATAACGATATCAAGTGTAAGGTTAAAGCCTTTCGTACTAAAATAGTTAAAAATATAAATAAGACCTAATAACCCGATGCAAAGTGTAATAATCATACTATTTTCCATTTTTTCAGCGAATGTTTTTTGCTCTACTTCTTGAGCTGCAGCTTCTTCATGGAACACACTTGGATCTACTGTAATTGTATGTTTTTCATCTGGATGCATTGCTTTATTAATGAGAGGCATCGTAATTAAAAAGATAATAACTGGAACGAGAGCATATGGCGAGAATAAAGTTTCTGTTATTGGAATCGCTTCTTTAATACTTCCAGCTGTCGTTTTTATTAACGTTTCGCCGCCTGTTGCTAATGTAAGAGGGATAGAAGCAGAAAGACCTGCATGCCAAATGAGAAATCCAGAGTAGGAAGAAGCAATTGCTAACCTATAATCTAATCCTTCTAACTGTCTTGCGACTTCTTTTGCATATAAAACAGAGACAACAATACCAAATCCCCAGTTTATGTATGCTCCTAGTAAACTTACGATTGAAATAGCAATAATACCTTGTCCATTCGTTTTCGGTAGTTTCGCTGCTTTCGTTAATCCTTTTTTAATAAGAGGAGCGTTTGCTAATGCAGATCCTGTCACGAGTACAAGAGCCATTTGCATAGAAAAGGCGAGAAGTCCCCAAATGCCATTGCCCCAATGCGTAATCATTTCTACCGGTGTTTGGTGCGTTGCAAACATGCCGAAGAAGATAACGAAAACAGTTAATAAACACGATAAAATAAACGGTTCTGGTAAGAAACGCTGCACAAGGGCAACACATCCATTTGTAAATGAACGAAACAAAATAGATCAACCTCCTTATGTATGTTTATTACAATGTTCGAGGTTGCTTGGGGGATAACCTTTAATTTATGTAAAATTCAGATATTTAAGATAATTGTAATTTATTAATAAATGGATAGGCTTATACTAAGTTGGATAGATAAAATAAGGGCATGTAAACTTAGACTATTAAATTAAGCGAGGGTGCTACTATTATTGTTTTAGAAGTACCATTTTCTCCTGATTTTTATTCTGAATTTAAGAATACGGAAGTATCTAAAGCAAATCTGTATATAACAGGTTATATCGATAAATTAGCTGATGAAGATCATTTTGATTTTATTAAAAGTATTAATTTAGATTAAAAAAGTGCACCTCCGATTGTTAGACTGTGTCTAATAATCGGAGGTGCACTTCAAAGGAATCAACTTTTTTTATTGAACTAAAGCACTAGTTAGCTTAGTAGCAAATGATTACAACCGGCTATTTCTCCCAAAGTTCGATCAATCGGCCTTCAGGATCTTTAATCCAAATAAACTTTCCAAATTCACTAATCTCTTCTTTCTTTTCAAGAGGTACACCAATTTGTTCAAGATGCTGAATAGTCTCGTTTAGATTATGTACTTGGAAATTTAACATCACTTGTTGTTCTGTTGGAAAATAACTGTCATTTTCGGTGAAGAAAGAAAAGATAGTCTCAGTTCCTAATTCGGGTTTAATTACAGTCCCATTCCAATTTTCTATTTCAATCTTCAACACTTCACTGTACCATTTTTTTATAACATCAAGATTCTTAGTTCTCCAAAATATTCCTCCGAAACCTTTTATCATTGTATTTAACTCCTGTCTATCTTTTAATTTTTAATGACATAAGTTCAACCTTCAATAAAACGCAGTGCACAAAGAGAATGGTGATCGGTTAGATCTTTTGCAAATTGTTGATTCGGAAATCCTCTGTGAAGCAATCTCAACCCGCCTGAAGTTAAGGATATATGATGATGGAATCGATAGAATAACATCCTGTTGGGATCGAGAGCATCATTCTTTAAATATCGATAATAATCCCCAAATCGAAACTGCAAAAAACTGTGCTCATGCTCAATATCAAAGAATTCGGCTCCTTCGATATCAATCAAATAAGGTTCTAGTTTGTCATTAATTAATACATGATCAGGGCCGAGTTCCCCATGTATAAATCCATAACGACTTCTTGGTTCAATTTTTGATTCAAGCTCGTACAATGTATCGAGTAGATTGCTATGACTAGCCCTGATGCTGTCAATATGTTGGCATGCGTAATCTAAATCTTTTTTTGCATTCTTCATTTGCAAGTGATGACATTTTTCCGTGTTGATCCCACTTTGATTCGCTCTCCCATGAGTAAGTCTCTCGTTGGTATGCATGTCCGCCAGCATATCTCCTATCCGCTGAAACACTTTATCTTTAACATATGAATCGGAATGTTGAAAATAAACTTCTGCCTTTTGTCCATTTACATATTCAACGAGAGCATAATCATAAGGATAACGGTTTCTTTCCGTATTCAGATCATATAGAAGGGGAGTTTGAATTCCTTGTTGGATTAAATACTTGTTATTTAATTCAAATAAATCACTACTATAGGATTGCTCATGTATATCTCCGTTAGCTATTTCTTCTTGAAAATAATTCATGGTAATATCCCAAACATACAGAACGCAGGAAAATCCATTGCTGCAGTCAATCTTATAGACTACCTTTTGTGCACCGCCATGCATTTTCGTTACACTAGAAACCAAATAACTGGTACCAAAGACCTTTTGCATATACTCCTGTAAATCAGATTGATCAAGGTGACAAGTGATTCTCAATGAATAACACCCCTTTTCTTAGATTTTGCTGTCAATCAAACTATATAAAAAATCTAATCAAAAGTATAGACTGTTTATTTATAATTTGTTATGATGTTAAATTAGGTCTGGAAAAATAGTCATATAAAAACCGGTTGGAGCTCCAATGGTTTTTTTGGTGAAATCATTCTTACTTCTCAAATACCTCGCCACACAAAAACTTAAAATGTATTACAATGAATGAATCTATACGATTTTCAATCCTTCTTCTTTTCGCTAACTTTACCATTATTTTTAATTGAGTATTACTGCCCCGTCAATTTAAGTGAAAACCTTCGCAATCTCAATGGTCTATTCAAACTTGAATAATCTAATTGCCTGGAAACGTTCCTCAACAATCTGGCCCTTTAGTGGAGTAACTTTATTGCTACTCAGCAGTTCCTTAATCCGCCTTTCAGTTCAGATCTTCTTTTCACTATAAAAACATCTCTTTAGATAAACAGATCCAAAGGGACAAAACATCGCGTCTTTTTTATAAACACCGTGACTTTATTTAAAAGCGACATTAAAAATATTCTTCAAATCCTGGAAGCGTATGTTTGCCGCAAACAAAAAGAACCATAAGCTTGCCGTTTTGGCAAAATTATGGTTCTTATCACAAAGTAAAAGCAATGTGCGGGATTTTAAGTATAGTATTACGAAGTTTCGCTAATTTTAGTTTCTGTAGGAGTGTTATTAGCAGTTTTTTTCTTAATCTTAAAGTGATAGTAGGTGTAGCAAAAAATGATAAATGGTACAGTGCAATAGATTCCTAGTCTTTGACTTGGGATAAAGATAAGACTTATTAATATAATGCCATACAATCCAAAACCGAGAATTGGGACAAGAGGATAAAGTGGAGTTCTGAATTTTAAGTTTTCTAATTTTCCACCTTCGGCTAAATAATGTTTACGGAAAAAGAATTGAGAAACACAAATTGACATCCAAACAATAATTGTAATGACTCCAGAAATTGAAATCAGCCATAAGTAAACCGTTTCAGCAGCTACAACGCTTGTCAAAAGAGAAAAAGCAGAAATAGCTATCGTCAAGATTAAAGCGTTTAGAGGTATCCCTCGTGATGATAATTTCTTTAAAAAGGCTGGAGCCATATCATTTTTTGATAATGACCAAAGCATTCGAGTTGCAGCGTATAGTCCTGAGTTTGCGACAGAAAGAACAGCAGTAAGAATAACAAAGTTCATAATATCAGCTGCATATGGAATACCTATATTATCAAATACAGCAACAAACGGACTCTTTGTTAATCCTGCCTCTTCCCAAGGAATTAAAGCCACGAGAACAAAGATTGCTAAGACGAAGAAAAACATTGTGCGCCATATTATATTTCTAATAGAGCGAGGTAAAGTCTTTGCTGGATCTTCACTTTCACCTGCTGCGATTCCAACAAGTTCTGTACCTTGGAAGGAATAATTGACTGTAACCATTGTTAATAAGATAGCGGCGAGTCCATTTGGGAATAAACCACCATGATTTACGAAATTTGAAAGAAGCGGAGCGGGTTCGTTTCCTTTTAAATCAATAAAGCCGAACATAGCGGCGCCGCCAAGAATAATGAAAGCAATAATGGCAGATACTTTAATACTTGAAAACCAAAATTCTGTTTCTGCATAACTACGAGCGGATAATGCGTTAATAGTGAATATTGTAACACCAAATATTAAACACCAAACCCAGACAGGAATATCAGGAAACCATCGCTGCATTGTAATACCGGCAGTTGTAAATTCAAGACCAGTCGTATTTGCCCAGCTTAGCCAATACAACCATCCGATGGTAAACCCAGTTGCGGGATTGATGAACTTAGTGGCATATTCCTGGAAGGAACCTGAAACTGGCATTGCTACAGCAAGCTCACCAAGACATAGCATAACGAGATACATTAATAATCCACCGGCCATAAAGGCAAGTACGGATCCACCAGGTCCAGCTTGACTTATTATAAAACCAGATCCGTTAAATAACCCAGTTCCAATCACACCACCGAGTGCAATCATGAATAAATGTCTACTTTTCATCGTGCGCTTTAATTCATTTTTTGTATTGTTTACTTGCGTCATTGTTTTCCTCACTTTCATAATTGGTAGTATGAAATTCGATGTTTTTCCGTATTATGGAATGTATTCCGTGATGTGAAATCTTGTTATAATTTTCAGATAATTAAGAAGAAAAGTCAACAGTTTTTTGTTTGCGTTTTCAACTTGCTGTTAGTGTTATATCTCTATTTTTAGAAAATTAAATAAATTAATTGATTTCAGTTTGAATTTTTGATAAATTGATAGTTAATTAGGCTAAACATACTACAAGTAAAGTTGAGGCGAGTTATGGTACAGTCCATTGATCGAGCGATAGGTATTATTAAGTTACTGAATTCTACAAATGAAAAAGAGTATTGGGCTATTTCTGATATAGCTGATAGAACACATCTCCCGGTTAGTACAGTACATAGGTTACTGAACTCTCTAATGGAGCATGGATTAGTTACGCAAATTTCAGAAACAAAACAGTACAAGATTGGACCAATGTGGATGGAAATAGGATTACGTCAATTGGAGAAGGTAGACTACAGATCTGTTGCAAGAGAAGTGATGAAGCGTTTGGCCTCTGAAGTTGAAGAAAGTGTTTATTTGAACATTCCAAATGGAACACATTCTATTATCATTGAAAGAATTGATAGCCCTTTAAAAATTCGAGTTATCGATAACTTAGGGGAACAGATTCCTCTTTCGATTGGCGCCGCAAATAAAACGATGCTTGCTAATATGACAACGAATGAAATGGAATACATTGTAGAAGATTTACTTTCTTCTTTACCAGAACAAAAGCAAATTCTTCTTGATCAAATAAAGCAGATAAAAAATGAAGGATATGCTGTGAGTTATGGTGAAAAAACAGAAGGGACAGCATCAGTAGCTGCACCTATTATCGGATTTAATCATAAAGTAGTAGGAGCATTAAGTGTGGGGTTAATTAGTCATCGCATTAATGATGATCGACTATCTTTTCTTATTAGTAAGGTAAAACAAGCTGCTCATGAAATATCAATAAAAATCGGCAGTACATCAGAATTATAATTTTGATTGCTGTCGTCATTTTTTATTCATATATTGGAAATGAATTTCATAATGCGGAAAAATAGGGGGATTTATATGTCAAAGTGGCAATCTAAAGAACAATTGATTCAATTATTAAGCAATCTTGTTGAAATTCCTAGTATTACAGGTTCAGAAGCTGAAGTTATATTGCCAGACTTTGTTGTAGAACAATTAGCTGACTTACAGTATTTCAAACAAAATCCGCATCATTTGCAAAAAAATCCGACAGGGGATGGAAGATATTTTGTTACAGCCCTAGTAAAGAAAAGCGATAGTACGAAAAATACCGTAATTCTTGTTAGCCACTTTGATGTTGTAGATGTACAAGATTACGGAGTGTGGAAAGAAGATGCATTTAACCCTAAAAAGTTAACATCTATGTTTTATTCTCATAAAGATGAGCTACCAGATCATGTACGGGAAGATATAGAACAAGGAGATTGGCTATTTGGTAGAGGAACAATGGATATGAAATGTGGTCTAGCTTTACAAATGGCGATGGTTGAGCAAGCTTGTGAAGGAAGATTTGATGGGAATGTTCTTTTATTGGCTGTTCCAGATGAAGAAGTGAACTCTGTAGGGATGAGGGCTGCTGTTCCGAGATTATTAGATTTAGCAAGAGAACATGACTTAGAATATAAAACGGTCCTAAATTCAGAGCCTATGTTTTCAAGGCATCCTGGTGATCAAAATAAGTATATTTATACTGGTTCTATTGGGAAGGTGTTACCTGGTTTCCTTTGCTATGGAAAAGAGACACATGTAGGCGAACCTTTTGCAGGATTAAATGGGAGTTATATGGCTTCATTATTAACAGCAGAATTAGAGTTGAATACGGACCTTTGTGATATTGTAGAAGGGGAAGCGAGTCCTCCACCAACTAACTTGCTTCAAAGGGACTTAAAGGAGGATTATTCTGTACAAATTCCTCATCGTGCTGTCACATTATTTAACTTGTTTTTACTAGAAAAAACGATGACAGATGTAGTTTCGTTGTTACGTCAAAAGGTAACGAAAGTAGCAGAGAAAATCGAAGAATCGTATGAGGAGCGAGCGTATCATTTTTCTAGGTATAATCCGTTCATACCGCCTAATCTTAAAGTAAATGTATTAACATATGAAGAGCTTATCACTTATGCAATTGAACAACATGGACAAGAAAAATTAGAGGAAATTCAATCTAATATTATAAAAAATAGAGAAGATAAAGATGATCGTGCGGTAAC
This sequence comes from Bacillus sp. MYb209, assembly GCF_002975175.1. GTDB lineage: Bacteria > Bacillota > Bacilli > Bacillales > Bacillaceae_G > Bacillus_A. Next base: position 559 of record NZ_PCNZ01000022.1, on the reverse strand, counting down.
CATTGATTTAGTAGACAAATTAGCTATCTTATGTAAAGAAAAGGCTCCGATGATTGTACTTTTCTTTGCTCCGCCGTACTATCCAGCTGTGAGTTCACGCAACAATCCTTTAATTAAAGAGGTAGTTGTAGAAATGGAAAAGTATGCCCACTATAATCATAGCATTACATTTGAAAATCAAAATTATTTTGGAGGAATTTCAGATTTGAGCTATGTGGGCTTGCAGTACCCATTAGATTCAATGAGTTCCCTTGTAGACAATATGCCATTATGGGATAAAGGTTATTCGATTCCACTTAAGGAATTAGAAGTGTTTGACGTTCCAGTATTAAATATGGGGCCAGTAGGAAAAGATGCACATCAATGGACGGAGCGTCTGGACGTAAATTACGCATTTGAAACGCTATTAGATATGTTGCCTATATGTATTGAAAAATTACTTGTTTCTAATAAAGTTACACAGTGATAGTGTCTGTATAAGAGAGATAGAAAAAAGGACCGTAATGGTATTATCCCCTTTAGGTAGACAGTGTAAAAAAGACCATGTGCACACATGGAT
>NZ_PCNZ01000021.1 GCF_002975175.1 Bacillus sp. MYb209 | reverse complement strand
ATGGCTGGGCACTAGATGTTGAAAAAGAAACAAAACAAGTTCAACAAGCCTTTGAGAAAGGTGAAAAATCACTTTCTGCTTCTAATATTCACGGAAATGGGTGGGAGAAGGAAGGGATCGGTTATGAAACAACATCGAATAATGGTATCGGAGACACGTATGCGGAAGTTTCAATTGCAGAGCAACAAATTTGGATTTACAAAGATGGAAAATTAGTAGTTACAACAAATGTAGTAACTGGTAAACATAGCACGAGTGAAGATACATCACCAGGTGTGTGGTACGTCCTATATAAACGAACACCATACACGCTGAAAGGCAGCGCAGTAGGTAAAGCTGATTATGCAGTTAAAGTAGATTACTGGGTTCCGTTCACAAATAGCGGTCAAGGGTTCCATGATGCAGGCTGGCGAACAAACTGGGCGAATAATGCCTATTTAACAGGGGGATCAGGCGGATGTGTTAACCTTCTTCCTAATATTGCAAAAACTGTGTATGATAATTTGAGCACTAATGATCCAGTTATCGTGTACTAGTAAATAGTATCTCGCGTGAAACGATACATGTATCAATAACTTAAATTTATAGAAAAGCAGGAAATCGTGATTGAAGTGAACCCGAATAGTGGTACATGAAAAAACACCTCTTGAATTCGCATACTAAGTATGCAAATTTAATGGAGGTGTTTTTCGTTAGAAGACAAGAGCTCATTACCCAGAAGAAACAAAGTGGAAAGAGATTGAGATGAAAAGAATAGTTATTCAAACCATTCCAGTATGAGACGATTGGAATTAAAATAGTCAATAAAATTGACAATGAATATCATTTTCACTTACTATAGAATCGTCACATTTAATTAGACATGACTTTTTTATTAATGTAATAGATTTCTATTAAGATGTCACTTTCAAGAACTATCACTAAATCTTTTAAGAATTTAAACGTAAGAAAGGGTAAAATAAAAATGAACTGGAAAAAAAGCGGATTATGGATTATTATTTTTTTCATTGTAAAAGGTACGATTTCTACACTTTTAATTGTTACAGGTGCTAAATATTTTGATTTATCATTTATGCAATTTTTAGTACTAATAATGATTTTATTACTGATTTCTCTAACAGGTCGAAAATTCCTTTATAGACATAAACAAAACAAAAAACAAAAAGAGATAGATATATAATGATGCCCCAGAGACCTTTGGATTTCTGGGGTTTTACTTATTCAATAGTGAGTTTTGGGTCCGCAATACGAATGATACACTCCATCAGTTTTATTGGTTGTAAATCAAAAAAGCCACTGATTTTCTTGAATAAATAGAAAATACTTTTCTTTTTCTTTTATTTACTTTAATATCAATAAGGGCACCAAAAAAATAGATAGAGGTGCTAGAATGTACGGTATTATTAATTATGAAGTGTTTTTACTAACAGGGATTTTATTAAATCTAATTCCTGGCGCAGACACCATGTATATTGTGGAGAGAAGTATTTCACAAGGTAGAAAAGCAGGTGTGTATTCTGTTTTTGGTATTATTACTGGTTCTTTAGTTCATACGTTATTGGTTGCTTTTGGTTTATCTATTATACTTACAAAATCCATTGTGTTATTTAACACCATTAAGGTTATAGGTGTTATCTATCTTGTATATTTAGGGATTAAAATGATATTGGATAAGACAAATGTAGCTTTCCAAGCCTCATCCAATAAATTGAACATTAAAAAGATCTATTTACAAGGACTTTTAACAAGTCTTACGAATCCAAAAGTCTCTTTATTCTTTATTGCGTTTCTTCCGCAATTTATAGATACAAAGGCTTCAGGTCCTATGCCTTTTATCATTTTAGGACTTACTTTTACAGTAACTGGACTATTGTGGTGTTTATTTGTTGCTTATTTCTCTTCATATGTCACAAAAAAATTAAGAGGAAATCAAAAGGTAGGAATGATTCTAAATAAAGTAACAGGAATGATTTTTATTGGTATGGGGTTAAAGTTGCTTCAAACGAAGGCTCCTCAATAAACCTGAATAATATAAAAATGCCCCCTTTCAAGAGATGTTATCTTTGATTTAAGCTAATTTCTATATACTAAAAAGTCCCTTCAAATTTGAAGGGGCTTTTGCTTGTTATTTTGGTTTATCTAAATGCAGTCTAAGACATTTTGTAACTAAACATTTGGGGAAGAATGTGTTTCTTGACTTAATAGCTATGGAGTAGCACCCCATACCCATCAAGCTAAAAAGGAAAAACACCTCATAACAAAAAAATTCTGCATCATTTAAACTCGGGTAACTAGTCATATGATCAAGAATAATTGAGCTAACAGATTTCGTTAGATTGCCATCACCTTTTTTGTAACCGAATAGATTCATTACCGTTTCAGACCTATGTATGAATTCATAACCTAACAGTAAAAGGGGGGATGATTGAAGGTATGGCGATTAATGAGGAATCAATTTGTCAACAGTTTGCAAGAATTATCGGCGGCCAAAAAGGATTCGCTGGTGGAAAATGCGTGGCAACAATAAATCGGGATAAAATACAAGCAACAATCTTAGGAAAACGTTTTAGAGTAACAACTTCCTTCTCATTCGAATCAAGAGATAATAAAACTGGACGGGCATTATGTCTAGGCCGGGTAGCACTCTTACAAAAGGAAGTCACTGAATTTGTTGCTACAATTATTAAACAAGGAATAATAGTTTCGTCTATACACAATGAGTGGTTATGTGATGATCCAAATTTGATTTACGTTAATATCGAAGACGTTGATGATCCACTAACTTTCGCAAGAAAAGTCAGAAGAGCGTTATGCAATTAACTAATTTCTTTAGTTAAATGAGTGATTATGTTGATTAGAATATTTCAGAGTGTTGAATGGTATATTTGGAAAATAGATTTAAGTGGATGGTTTTATAAAGTAAAAGAAGGCGTTCCATGTTTGGAATGTCTTTTCTTGATGTTTTTTCTAATGTGGGTTGTTAAATTATTTTAATTGACTATATGCTGCTTATCTTGCAACAACAAGAACTGGGTGAGATACCCTTAGAGTGGAATCGCCAGCATTTCAGAAAAAAACAAGCTAAGCACATTTTAATATAAAAAAAGCTGAATTTTACCCCGTTAAGAGTAATTTTGCTTTTTATTATTTAAAGAACGTAAGGAATGTAAACTTGTTGAATGCAATCCCTCAAACTTATATTCCCCTAAGAAATTGATGTGTTCCCACCTAAAGGCCATATATACGGCATTAGAGCCTCTTTGACCCCACCCTCTTCGCTTCAATTCTTCTGTGGCCTTTTCCATATAGACAGTATTCTATACGCTTATAGCATTAATTATTATGTTAAGTGCACTGGCTCGCTGCAACAAGAAAGCACATAAATGCGAGATCACTGAAAAAGTCCTATATAAAATACTGAAGGAATACCTGGTATATCACTGCTATAAAAGCATCGATCCAATCCAAGTGTATATTTGTGACGAGTGGAATTCAAACCAGATACCTTGGATTCAAAGATTTTTCATCTTCTCCAATCGTGTGAATCTGACTTTGTACAATTACATAACAACTCGTCATTGTAACTTTGTTATCTTGCTGTTACATTCCAAAATGCGTACAACAGCGTGCCTTCAAGGTTATACTGAGGCTGGAGGTGATTCAAAGTGACATATGATTGGAAAATGAATCTGAAACGAACTAATCAATTACAAGACTCTGACAAGTCAATTCCATCCGTCTTTCAATTGAGTTATGAACGAATTGCGGCAGTATTTTTCGGAAGATGAACTTTTCATTAGCCAGGAGAGTTTTAAACATCAAGTCTTCATTTTGGAACTAAAATCGCTTTTATATCAGGTTTCGAATTTTTATGTGGTATAGACATTAGATGAAAGATAGGTTTTGCCTGATCTTACTTATATCGTAAACTTGATAATTTATAAATATGAATTAATGGGGGGTTATTATGAAAGATAGCAAACATTTTAATTTTCACAAGCTTTGGCTAGGACAATCTATAAGTTTGTTAGGTACCCAGTTTACAATAGTAGCTTTGCCTCTTTTTGCATTAGAGGTGCTACAAACAAGTGAGGCAAATGCTGCCATGCTTCGTGGGGTTATATTCTTACCCTACCTAATTTTTGGGTTAGTAGCCGGTGCTTTGATAGACATCTTTCATAGAAAAAATGTTTTGCTAATTTGTAGTATATGTCAAGGTATTTTATTTTTATCAGTATTCATACTGACTGTAACAAATATAATAACGTTCCCTTTATTGGTGTTTCTCATGTTTTTAAATGGAATATTTACCACGTTTTACAACATTGCAATTCCTTCTTTCTTACCGGAAATATTAACAGATAAAGACTACTTAAAAAAAGGAAATGCTCAACTAGCACTTTCGGAGTCTCTTTCTATAGTAATTGGTCCTATGCTAGCAGGAATCGTTATTACTCTAGTTGGATTAACAGGTTCTTTCACTGTTGACGCAGTAACGTATTTTGTTTGTTTTGTGTTTGTATTATTTATTTCAAAGTTTAAACCGCATACAGAAGGCTCTTTAAAAAACGTAAATATAAAATCCGTATACAAAAACATATATGAAGGTTTGATATATTTTAAAAAACACCCTGTATTGGAACCAATTGTAAGCTGTGGTGCTGTTTACGGTTTTTTTAAATACATACTAAATAGCATTTTAGTAATATTCCTTTATAAGGTAATGGGTCTATCTGAACTTGAAATAGGGTTTGTTGTAGGTTCAGCAGCGGTGGGATTTTTAATAGGCAATACGATACTCATGAAAAAAAGTCAACAAATTAATAATACAAAAATGCTTATTTATAGTGCTACTGTATCAGTTACCGGTCTGGCCGTTATACCGATAATGGGATATATGGGAACCGTTTACGGTATAGTAGCTGCAAGTATCATACATGGTATGGGAGAAGGTGTATTTGGCCCTTACGCTGCAACCATACGACAACTTGCCTCACCAAATCACATGCTAGGCAGAGTAAATGCTGTACAGCGTACGCTTAATTGGGGAGCTTGGGCATTGGGAAGTTTTGCTAGTGCATTTTTAGTTTCTATATTTGGGCTTCAAACTACGTTATTTATAGGGGGCTTCGGAACAACATTGTGTTTAGTGGTGTTGTTAAGACGAGGTGTATCAAAAGGAACTGACATTGAATATACGAGTTCATTTTAGAGGAGATGATTATGATGTATAAGGTATCAAAAGGCACTGACATAGAAAATACACCACACATTTTATTTATAGGGGGATGGACAAAACCTATACAAGATGCTTTAGACAGTGGGTATACTGTTTCGTATATAGGGTCTTACACTAAACATATATATTTTGATGGTGCTATCTTAGAAAAGTGTTTCTATAAAAAAGAAATAGACACAACAAACATACCTTTGTGTGTGTACTATGCTGAAGAATTATACAAAGAGAAACCATTTGATGTGGTTGTATCTTTCAACGAAACAGCCTTAGATACAGCTTGCATAATTGCAAAGATTTTTAATGTTAAAGGACCTTCTTACAATGCTAATCTGATAACCCGCAATAAAGACATGATGCGTGAAATTCTAGCAGACAAAGACTTTTCGATAGATTCGACAGTTTGCAATAACATTAAAGACATTAATGAATTTTTGAACAAAAAAGATAGTATTATATAAAACTCCCGATTGGCGCAGGTGGTAAAGGTGTATCTAAGCTAGACACGGGAGATGACGTAGAGGTATTTATTAAAGATAATGGTATTCAACTACCTGTTTTAGTGGAAGAGTACATTGGAGGTGATGTAGTTTATACGGTCGAAACCGTTTCTTATAACAAAAAACATTCTATACTAGCTATATCAGCTGAAGTATTTAAAGAAGATACGTTTATAATAAACTATACTATTATGCCGGCACCTATAGATGAATCTCAAAAAAAATTAATTATGGAGAAAGTAATGCTATTTTTGGACGATATGCAAATGGAAAACGGCATTACTCATACAGAAATAAAGATAGACAAACAAAATAAGCCAATAATCATAGAGTCTCAAGTTAGAATAGGTGGCGGCAACATATGGAGAATGGTGGAACTAACAACCGGCATATCTCAATTTGGATACTATTATGATGCGTTAGCTACTGAGACTATAGATGAATTTAGATGTGTACCTTCAAAATGTCAAGCTATGTCTTTAAGCTTGATTCCAAAACCGGGTTGCTTAAAAGAAATCAAGTATAAAGAGTTAGCTAACATATCCGAGGTCGTATTAATTGATCTATTAGTAAAAGAGGGCGACATCATACCAACTATTGTAGACAGTACTCAACGCAAAGGAAGTATATTATTTACGGCTAATGATATAAAACATATGTACGAAGTTGCAGAGAAAATATGTGACAATATAACGTTTGTTTATCAGGATTTGTCAGAATGGAAACCTTCTTTTAAAAAGAATGTGGCACATGACTGGTCTATTTCATGAAAAAGGACAATTTAAACCACGTGTGTCTATTAACGGACAATTGGATAAGGGTGAGGCCACAAATGCATTAGCTAGAGCTATATTTTTCGATAAAAATGGCGAATTAAGAGAACGAGCCAGGGCACTTAACATAATAATTAATGCTATAAACATATGGAATACAGTTTACATGGAAAAAGCAGTAGAAGAACTGAAGAAAAGGTGAATTCCAAGAAGATTTAATGCCGTATAATGGCATTTAGGTTGGGAACGTATCAATTTCTTAGGAGAATATAAGCTTGAAGAATTGTATTCCACCAATTTATAAACATTACTTCCTTTAAATATTAATGAGCCGGTTTACTCTTAGAGGGGTAAAACTCGGCTTTTTTTGTATTAAAATGTGCTTAGCGTGGTTTTTTTTCGAAATGCTGGCGGAACCCCATCGCTACCATGTAAAGAAACACATTCTTCCCCGAAACGAAATTTTAGCTTGATGGCGATGAGCCCTCGATTGTGGAAAACCTCCAGGCTTCTATTAGCTGGTTAGTTGAAGAAGAATTTGTTCCATAACCCCTAAGTTATTATAATACAAAAAATTAAATTCTCCTCCTGCAATCCCTTCAAATCGGTCAATCTCCGTCTTTTTAATTCCCTGAAAGTTGCTAAATAACTATGCCATCTCTAGCAAAATAATTAACATATCCTATGTAAGAAAGTTTAGGTGGCTAATAGCATATGTTTTATTGAAAGGATGTGATTGAATTATGGATCGGCCGAACTGGGGAATTGGAGGATTAGTATTCGTTGGCTGCATGTTTCTTGGTGGAGGAGTGGGATCTATGTTAGGAAGTACCCAAACTGGATGGCTAATAGGAATGGGTGCTGGATTTCTTGGGATGGCTTTAACGAGACTGATTAGAAAGTAATATAACGGGGGATTCTTCTTCCAGTAAATAAGGAAATATGCATGTAAGTAATTGCTTACATGCGAGCTCTATAAATTATAGTTAGAAGCTTCCCTTTTTGTATTTGTCTTTTCTAAATTTCTTCCATACATAGATGTGATTCTCAAATCGGAGGAGGGCACTTTAGGGTGTCTTTTTTTTATGCTCTCTAAAAATGTCTTAACATATAATATCCGAGTTTTGCCGTCAGTCCCCGATGCCCATCAAGCTAAGGTTTTAAAATAACCCCAAAATAAAAACCTGATATCTCTACGATTATTTATCCCGCTATTTTTGGGAGATTAACTGCCTGTAAAAGTCCGATTGGTACGGGCTAATAATGAGAGGGGATGGACAAACCCCCCCTCTGATTAAAGTTTCACTTTATCTCTCCGTCTCAAAAAACTCAATCCACTCCCCGTCAGGGCCAGTGAAGAATATGTAACGTGTTCCATCCGGTAATGTTTCGATTTCATCTCCAAGTAAAAATGTTACTCCGTGTTTCTGTATTCTTTCGATTTCATCTTCTAATGAATCTACCTTAAAGCAAATGTGATGCACTTTTCCTTCTGCCGGAAGAGAAGAGTTGTAACCTTCAATTAGTTCGAGTATCGTTTCTTTTGATTCTTCTACACCTAAAAAAGCGAGTTTTAAGTCTGGGTTTGGATGCCCCATCCGTTTAATGAGCTGTAAGCCGACTACTTCCTCATAAAATGAAATAGATGTTTCTAAGTTTGCGACCATAAGTCCGACGTGTTCAATTCTTCTGACTGGCATGTGCACTCCTTCTTTCTGAAAATTATATATAAAATAATATTGAAAATTAAGAAAATAAGCAAGATAAAAACCTTACAAATTTTAACGTGTAATATGGTATAGTGAGAAAGTATGTTTGGGGAGAAGGAAGGAGATTATACTATGAATACAACTACTCAAACTCCTTCATTATCGGAAACGATGAAAGAGTGGCATTATGCATTAGCATATGAAATTAAACATTGGAAGACGATAGGTGGTAGTAAAATTTCTATCATTAACGGTCGTTTCTTATATACAGATTATGAAAGTACAGTATACGTATTTCAGCTTATTTCGGAAGTAAGCTTACCGGAAGGTTCACCAATTCGAATTGAGTTCGATGGTGAAGAAGCGACGGGGGAAGTATTATCTGTACATGGATTAGAAATAGAACTGAAGTTAAATGATTATATACAAGGTGAAATAAGAGAAGCTGTTTTATACAGTGAACCGTGGCAACTTTTAGAGCAACTGCAAGAGCGATTGAAAGAGGCGCATAAAGATAAGTTGAAACGTAATCGTATAAAGCGTCTTGTTGATGGGACGAGTAGTCCGAAGCATATTGAGAAGATGAAAAATACGAAAAATGAATTGGCGTATCGTTCATTTTACAATCCGACAACGTACGTGTGGGGACCACCGGGAACAGGGAAGTCTTACAATTTATCGCGTATTATTTCTGCTCATTATCAAAAAGGAAAATCGGTACTTGTGTTAGCTCATAGTAATGCGGCTGTGGACGTATTAATGAGTGAAGTAACGAAGCAAATTGAGAAGAAGAAGAAATGGACACCTGGCGAAATTGTTCGTTACGGTTATAGTCAACATGAACATATACGAAATCATGAAACGTTACTTGCGTCGAAGTTAGTTGAAACGACGAACGGATCTTGGGGAGAAGAAAGACTCTATTTAGAAGAGACACGACAAGATCTTCGTGAAAAGATTTTATCATATAAAGCGACTTCTGCTGATAAGAAGCGTATACAAGAGATTGAAAGTGATCTTCGAAAGCAAAAAGCGAAAATTAAAGAAGTAGAAAAAGAATATATTGAAAATGCAAAAGTAATCGGTGCAACGCTATCAAAATGTGCCATTGATTCACTTATTTATGAGCGCACATTTGATTTAGTTGTTGTAGATGAAGTAAGTATGGCATATGTTCCGCAAATCGCATTAGCTGCTTCTCTTGGAAAACGTATTGTCGTTTGTGGTGACTTTTTACAATTACCTCCGATTGCGATGGCAAACCATGAACTCGTTCGAAAATGGCTCGGTGAAGATATGTTTTATCATGCAGGGATTGTTAATTCTGTAAATAAATCAGAAGCACATCCCAACCTTTTTATGTTGCAGGAACAAAGACGTATGCATGCGGATATATCGAAGTTTACGAATTCATTTATTTATAAAAATAGAGTTTACGATCATCCATCTGTTTCAGAGCGTAAAGAACTTGCGAAACTACAACCGTTCGCAAATGAAGCTAGTGTTTTATTTGATACGAGCTTAATGGGAGCTTTTTCTTTAAAAGACGCTGCTTCAGGTTCGCGTTTTAATATTATGTCTGGGTTAGTAGCGATGCAAATGATGTTAATTGGATTGTTAGATGGTGTTCAATCTATCGGTGTAGTTACGCCGTACAGGGCGCAGTCCCGCTTTTTATCAACGTGCATTAGAGAAATGTTGCAGAGAACGAAATATCAAAACATACCAGTTTTAGCGGCGACAGTTCATAAGTTTCAAGGGTCTGAAAGAGATATGATGATCTTTGATACGGTTGATAGTTATCCGCAAGAACGTCCTGGTGTGTTATTCTTTGATCATAAAAACCATCGTCTCGTCAATGTAGCAGTTACGAGAGCGAGAGGGAAGTTCATTCAATTATCAGATTGCCACTACATGCGTAAAAATTTATCGAGAAAACAAGCGTTATCACAATTAACAGCCCATATAGAACGTCACGGAGATGTATATGATCGTACGACATCAAGACAAGTGTGGGAGCGGAAAATATCGAAACGTTTACGTTGGTTTATGGAAATGAATCTTGAAGAGCCGAAAGGACTACTAAAAGATATTTTAGCTGCAAAACGTCAAATTATCATTTCACTTCCAAGCACAAGGCAAGTAGATAAAAGAGTATGGCAAGCGTTAATGCGTACGAATGCACAAGTAACGGTATATAGTGATGGACCAGTTCCATTAAAAAATATAAAGTTACAAAGACAAAACAAAGCATACCCGTTTATAGTAATCGATGATGAAATCTTTTGGGCAGGGGCACCGCTCACATCTCAAATGATGTTTGAAGGTAGTACGGAATTCCCGTACATATGTGCAAGACTACAAGCACCGGAGACAATTGGCGTATTAAAAGGGTTTTTAGATATTCGGTAAATTCGGATAGGAATTCCTTGACTTTTGCCTGGAATGAACTTAGAATAAAAATAATTTAATATAATTTTATGAAAATTCTTATCACGAGAGGTGGAGGGACTGGCCCTACGAAACCTCGGCAGCGGATTCTATATGAATACTGTGCCAATTCCAGCAAGGTAACTTGAAAGATAAGAAAGAAGCTCATTTTGACTGTATATGCCAAAGCCTCTTTCTATCTTTTAGAAAGAGGCTTTTTTACGTGAAAATAAAAGGAGGAAGAAAAATGGGAGCGACAGGAGTAACGTCACAAAGAAAAACAATTACTGAAAGTATAGAAAGAAATAAGGAAAAATACATAAAAACAAGTCATGATATTCATGCGAATCCGGAGATTGGTAACCAAGAGTTTTACGCATCAAGAGCATTAAGTTTACTGTTAGGAAGCGCAGGATTCCAATTGCAACATAATATAGCTGGGCATGAAACAGGCTTTATCGCAAGAAAAAGTTCCGGAAAACAAGGGCCAGTAATCGCATTTTTAGCTGAGTATGATGCTTTACCAGGACTCGGCCATGCGTGTGGTCACAATTTAATCGGAACAATTAGCGTTGCAGCAGCGATCGCATTATCAGAAACACTTGAAGAAATCGGCGGGGAAGTTGTCGTGTTCGGAACACCAGCAGAAGAGGGTGGGCCAAATGGTAGTGCGAAAGCGAGTTATGTAAAAGCAGGTTTATTTAAAAATATTGATGCGGCGCTTATGATTCATCCGAGCGGAAAAACAGCGACGACGAGTCCATCACTAGCGGTCGATCCACTAGATTTTCATTTTTACGGGAAAACAGCTCACGCAGCAGCTTCGCCTGAAGAAGGAATAAACGCATTAGATGCGATTATCCAGCTTTATAACAGTATTAATGCACTTCGCCAACAACTTCCATCAGATGTGAAAATTCATGGAGTCATTACAGAAGGAGGAAAAGCGCCTAATATTATTCCTGATTACGCATCGGCACGATTCTTTATCCGCGCAGCAACAAGAACAAGATGTGCTGAGGTAACAGAAAAAGTAAGAAATATCGCACAAGGTGCAGCACTAGCAACAGGTACAAAAGTGAAAATTCATCAATTCCAAAATGAAATCGATGAATTGCTCGTAACAGAAACATTTAATGACGTCGTAGCCGAAGAACTAGAACAACTTGGTGAAGATGTAAACCGTAAAGAAAGAGTAGGAATCGGCTCAACAGACGCAGGAAACGTAAGCCAAGTCGTACCGACAATTCATCCTTACATTAAAATTGGGCCAGATGACTTAATTGCTCATACGAATGAATTTAGAGAAGCAGCTCGTTCAGAACTAGGTGATAAAGCGTTAATTACATCGGCAAAGGCATTAGCGAATACGGCATATCGATTAATTACGGAAGAAGGGTTGTTAGAGAAGGTGAAGGAGGAGTTTAGGGAGGTGCAGAGGAATCAGGGGTAGGTGGTTAAAATACTTTCGATTTGAATAACAGGTTCTCTTTTCGAAGGGAAATCTAATTAACAAGTAAAAACGCAATAAAAAAGAACATTGATTTTTCAATGCTCTTTTTTATTTACTAATCATTTATTTCCTCGTTATTTTGATAACAAATCTCTTCAGCAATTTCTTGGATGCGATTTAGTTTAATACCATCTCTTTGTTCAATAGATAATGGGTGATCTGTTACTTCAGGAGCGGCATTAAACAATTGGATAAAATCAGAGCATTGGCTCGTTTTAAACATAATGAATGCTTGAATGTTTTTATTAATTTTGGAAGGCTCAAATTTTGTTCTGTAAGCCGCTATAACTCCTTGATCTTCAAGTTTGTTAATCAGTTCTTTTGCAGCAGGCTGCGTCATGGATATAATCCGTCCTATTTCTGAAACAGAAATTCTCGCATTTTTATATAACAGGTTCATAATTTTATGATCGATTTCATCCAATTTTACTGCGTTTTGCATTGTGTAGCCTCCTTATTTCATTTTCTAAAGTAAATCGTAAATTACAACTATAATATCATGAGTTAACTAACTGAATTACCTATAAATCTGTATTTTAAATTATTGATATTTCAATAAAAATATAAGTATAGGATTTTATCAAACGAAAATTGAGGAAGGATGGAAAAATGAAAAATCTTGATGGGAAAGTAGCGTTAGTAACAGGGGCGAGTCGTGGAATTGGCCGTGCCATTGCAAAGAGATTGGCGAAAGAGGGTACATTAGTTGCGATTCACTACGGCTGAAATAAAACAGCTGCAGATGAAACGATTAAAGAGATTGAATCTAATGGAGGAAAAGCTTTCTTAGTTGAAGCTGAGCTCAATTTATTTGATGGTGTCGAAAAACTAGTAAAAGAATTAAAGAATGAACTGCAAGAGAGAGTTGATACATCAGAGATTGATATTTTAGTAAACAATGTAATAATGAATACAAACATCTAAAGCAATATGATAAAAGGTTGGTGGTCCTCCATGCCCATCAACCTTTTATTATGAAGTAATACCTGAACGTATTATATTATTGTTTTTTATTAACAAACATAAAAATGATTTATTTGTTTTATTGATAATTCCTAAACACTATTGTAAAATGTTTGCATATATATAAACTAAATTAATTTACGTTTGATTTTATCGGAAGAGATAGGAAGTATTAATAACAATAAAATAATGAGTATATCACCTACAAAGAGCCGCAAAAAGAATGGAACCAGTAAGGAAAAGATACTTTCGTAAAAAATTCAAAAAATAAGAATTATTTGCTCTTGAAGAAAAGTGACTAGAAAAGTTACAACCATATGGAGAATAAGGTTATACCAAAAAAGGTCTTAAAAGGGGGACAAAATTATGGAACAAAGAAAGTTTTCAGTAACACCTCAAGATCGAATGAATTATTTATTAGGTCTTTATTCTGCAGATCAACAAATTAATGCAGTTCTTTCTTTTCCTGTAGGTATATCAAAGAAAATACTTGAACAATCAGTAAGGATAACGTTACAATTGCAGCCGGTTTTGAACAGCCGGTTTGTAGAAAATGATATTCCTTACTGGGAGGAACATTCATCTGCCACTAACTCACCTATTTGCCTTTTTGCAGAAGGAAATAATCAAGAACTTGAAATAATGGCAATAGATTTTATTAAGGAACCTGGTGATCGTATTAAGGGGCCTATGGTTCAAACAAAATTATTACGAGGCACTACAACAGATATATTAGTTGTGAAATTATCTCATCTATGTTCAGATGGTGCAGGGGTCAAGGAATATATTAATTTGCTGGGAGCAATTTATACTCAACTTTCCTTGGGACAATCTAAGAATCAAATTATAAAGGAATTTGGTGAGGGAAATGAGAGTTTTCGAGATCAATCACATGTATTCAAATATACTGGAATATCGGACATAAAAAGCGCGTATCGTCCTAACCAGGAACAACAGGCATCGTTATGGTCTTTTCCATCTCAACCCAACAAAAATAAATCCCCTCAAATGTCCGTACGGCGGTTGAGCCATGAGCAATCTCTACGTCTAACCCAATGAACAAAAGCACAACAGGCTACCTTGAATGATGTAATCATGACTGCATACTTCCGAGCTTTATCACATTTCACTGTGTATGTAGAACCTCGCACCGCAGAAAAAATGATCGGTTTAACAATTGATTTACGTCGATATCTGCCTAATTATACAACTGGTGCTATTTGCAACTTATCCGGCATGGAAATGCCAGTGATTAAAATGGAGGATGATGAATCATTTAATCAGACTCTCGTTCGAATTAAACAATCAATGGATAAAATAAAGTCTCAAAATCCAGGTCTTTCTTCAGCAGCAGGAATGGAGCTACTGGCAGGTATGAAGCTATCTGTGGTGAAGGAAATGTATAATCAGCAATACGAACAGGCTTTACAGATGGGGATGGCGTTGCCATTACTGACAAATTTCGGGGTGATCGCTGATGAACCTATTCAGTTTGGTGAAGTTCAAGCTGAGGACGGGTATATGACATCACCCATTATGTATGCGCCATTCTTTTCAATGGGTGCAAGCTTTTATAATGGAAGACTTACATTTACGATTGGTTATCATACACCGGATACATCAAAAGAAAAGGTAGACAAATTTTTAGAAAGTGTTGTTAATCAACTATCATAAATAAAAGAGAATATAGCGCAAAAATTTCTAGCGGAATTGTATTTTAGGGGCTCGTCCCCATGTCCATCAAGCTAATATTTTGAAGTATCCCTAAAACGAAAATGTTATATCACTACAACAGTTATTTATGAGAATTCAGGTCATTTTTATCGTTTTGGGGTATTCGCTTTTCTTAGCTTGATGGTGATGAGGCACCACCCCTCTAAAATATTTTAACTATTGAGTTGTTAAAAGAGCCTTAGTTTTTCATTTTTGAAAAGGCTATGGTTCTTTTTACTTGTGGCATAGGTATGATTAGAAGAAGTTGTTCTATATTAATCAAAAAAACCTGATTAATTAGTTGCGTAAAGAGTTAATAAGTGTATATACTATAAACATCAAAAAAAATTGATGAAGGGAGAGTGAAGTTTGTTGGCACAAGATTTTCAGTTATATGAGAAAAAGTTTAAAGCGTTAGCTGATCAGAAACGTTTAGAGATTATGTATGAACTTTGTCAACGAGGACAGACGTGTGTATGTGATTTAACAGAGGTTTTCGAAATGACGCAATCTAAGTTGTCATATCATTTAAAGATTTTATTAGATGCAGGTTTAATTGTAAAAAAAACAAAAGGTACGTGGAGTTATTATGATTTAAATGATGCGGAAGTAAATAACTTATTATCAGAAGAACTATGCTGTATCTTTAGAAAAACAGGAAAAGGTAGCTGTTGTTAAAATTTTGCACTATTAATCAAAAAAAATTGATTAATAGCATTTTAAGAGGAGGAATAAGCAATGAGATATGTTCATATTGGTATAAATGTTACTAATTTAGAGAAGTCTGTTGAATTTTACGAAAAGGTATTTGGTGTGTCACCAGTTAAAGTGAAAATGGATTATGCAAAATTTTTATTAGAAAGCCCAGGGCTTAATTTTACACTTAATGTTCGAGATGAAGTGAATGGAAATCAGGTAAATCATTTTGGTTTTCAAGTGGATACAGCTGAAGAAATTACATTTCATAAAGAAAGATTAGAAAAAGAAGGTTTCTTTGCACGTGATGAGATGGATACTACTTGTTGTTATGCGGTTCAAGATAAGTTTTGGGTAACGGATCCCGATGGTAACGAGTGGGAGTTCTTTTATACAAAAGCAGATAGTGATGTTCATAAAATAGAAGATCCATCTTGTTGTACGACTTCTAACGTAGTAGATAAAAATTCTTGTTGTTAATAAGAGAAGGGGGATAAAATGAAACGTTTATCTTTTCTAAATCGATATTTAACATTATGGATTTTTCTAGCTATGGCTGTTGGAATTGGTTTAGGGTTTGTGTTTCCTAGTGTAGTAGACGTGCTTAATACATTACAAGTTGGAACGACGTCTGTCCCGCTTGCTGTTGGTTTAATTTTAATGATGTATCCACCGTTGGCGAAGGTTCGCTATGAGGAAATGGGGCGGGTATTTAAAGATGTAAAAGTGTTGGTTCTCTCTTTAGTACAAAACTGGATTATTGGGCCTGTACTTATGTTTGTTTTAGCAATTATTTTTCTTCCTGATAAGCCAGAATACATGGTCGGACTCATTATGATTGGTTTAGCACGTTGTATTGCAATGGTAATTGTTTGGAACGATCTTGCTGATGGTGATAAAGAATATGCTGCAGGTTTAGTTGCTTTTAATTCGGTATTCCAAATGTTATTTTTCTCAGTTTATGCATACGTGTTTGTAACAGTAATTCCAGAGTGGTTAGGAATTGAAGGAGCTATTGTCGATATTACAATGGTAGAGGTAGCGAAATCAGTATTTATCTATTTGGGAATACCTTTTATAGCGGGTATGTTGACACGATTTGTATTCGTAAAGTTAAAAGGAAGACAGTGGTATGAAAAGGTGTTTATACCTAAGATTAGTCCACTTACATTAATTGCACTGCTATTTACGATTATCATTATGTTCTCTTTAAAAGGAGAAATGATTGTTAGCGTCCCACTAGATGTAGTAAGAATAGCAATTCCGTTATTAATTTATTTTATTGTGATGTTTTTTGTTTCTTTCTTTATGGGAAGAAAAATTGGTGCAAATTATCCGGTGACAACAACTTTAGCATTTACAGCAGGTAGCAATAATTTTGAATTAGCAATTGCTGTGGCTGTCGGTGTGTTTGGTATTCACTCAGGTGCAGCATTTGCAGCTGTTATTGGACCGTTAGTCGAAGTACCTGTAATGATTGCACTTGTAAATGTTGCTTTTTGGTTTAAACGTAAATACTTTAATGATCAAGTAATATAAAGTGAAACTTTAATCAGTGGGGGGGATTCATCCCCACCGATTATTAGCCTTCACCAATCGGGCTTTTACAGGCAGCAGGGCTCCCACCTAACTTCTTTGCTCGAACTGAATTTTGAAGCGGGAGTCTTACTGCCCACAAATAGCGGGATAAATTTAAAAACAAAGGTGGAAAACAACATGGAAAACAAAAAGACAATCTACTTTTTATGTACAGGAAATTCATGCCGAAGCCAGATGGCAGAAGCTTGGGGCAAACAATACTTAGGAGATAAGTGGAATGTATATTCTGCTGGCATTGAAGCGCATGGAGTAAATCCAAATGCTATTAAAGCGATGGAAGAAGTAAATATCGATATAACAAGTCAAACATCAGATAGGATTGATTCAAACATTTTAAATAATGCTGATTTAGTCGTTACTCTTTGTAGTCACGCAGATTCTGTTTGTCCTTCTACACCTCCGCACGTTCATCGTGTTCATTGGGGATTTGATGATCCGGCAGGAAAAGAGTGGTCTGAATTTCAACGTGTTCGTAATGAAATCGGTGAACGTATTAAACAATTTTCCGAAACAGGCGAATAAGTAAAGCAAAGAGCCAATCTCATTGTCATATAGGAGATTGGCTCTTTTTTCCTATATATTTAACAAGACAAAGTTGATAAGTTTATAGATAGCAGGTGGTGTTATGTCAAAAACGTACTTGTGGCAATCTAATGGGTTAATTAGATACTTACGCTAATATTATACTTCTAATTTTCAAAATAGCTTCTTTAATACGGTGTAGTTTACGGTGGGATTATGATTTAAACTCATGTGATTTTATAGTTCAAATCATATAAGTCATTACGTATCAACTTACTTATTGTTATCGGTTTAAATCTATTAAGATCCCCGCGTAACCTGAAAGGTAATAGATAAACGAGGGAAATCTCTCCTAGCATACAAAATAATAATTTTTTCACATGTATTTCCCCTTTTTTATCATTACATCTGTAGAACAAGGTTAATTATAGACAGAAGTTCTTATGGAAAACGAATAAGAATTCTTAAGTTTTTGGGGAGAAATTATGAGTTTTCTACATAAGAAATGTTTTAACCATAATTTTCATAAAAAACCCAATAGAGAATAAATGTTCTTTTTGTTAGGAGTGATGACCTTGTATGATTATTGTTTGTGTAGATTTTCGTAACTTTTATGCAGGTGTTTCATATATTAAAAAAAGGCCTCAATCCACGGTATACAAAATTGGCTATAGTAGAAGATGTAAACCGTAGGGATAGATAGTATTAGCGACGACATTACTTTTAAAAGCGTTATAGGTTAAAAGATGGGCAGGGCGTACGAAATATGAAAATGTACGGACATAATGATTGTAAATTTAATTATGCATGCTATATAACAAGTTTAGTCTTACAGTACGTTGCGACGGAAGGTTTTCATCAATATAGCATCGACTAATTTTTCATGGATACGACAGTAAGTATGTATTTATTTACGGGTAATCTTATAGGTTTTCTTTGAAAAAAGAACGAGAAATATACAGTTTTCGTACATACCTTATTTCCTGTTTCTCTGTATTTGACGTTTGAAAAACATGTGTTAAAGGGAAATAGGGAGTGTTTATAAGATATGTCCTTTAAGGGTGGTCTTTCTTTAGGGCAAACTATTTTTACAGAGCTTATTCAAATCTTAAGGATTCTTAAGAATTTTCACTCTAGTTTCTTCAGGTTTGAATTTTAAACTATGGTAGTACATTCAAACTATTGGAGTGAGTAAATATGAAACCTCTGTCTTTTTTATCTCAATATATAACTAATCCAAGAAACGTTGGTGCAGTACTTCCAAGCTCAAAGTTTCTTGCAGATAAAATGGTGGAAAGTATCGATTTTAAGAAAGCTAAATATATTGTTGAATATGGACCAGGTACGGGTGTATTCACTAATAAATTGCTTGAAAAACGAAATTCGAATACTACTCTTTTGTTAGTGGAAAATAATAAAGAGTTTTATTTATTATTGAAAGAAAAATTTAAAAACGAGAAAAATTTATTCGTTGTATGGGGGTCTGCGGAAAATATCGACGAGTATTTAAAGGGCTATTGTATTCCTTATGCAGATTATATTGTTTCGGGTCTTCCTTTTTCTAGTTTACCCCCAAATGTTTCCTTTAAAATTTTATTAACTACCACCAAAATTTTAAAGGAAGGTGGAAAATTTGTTACTTTTCAATATACTAAATTTAAAAAGAAGTTTATTAATCAGTTTTTTACTAGAATAGATGTGAAAAGGGAGCTTAGAAATGTACCACCAGCTTATGTCTTTAGCTGCTCAATCCCCAAAAAATAATTGGTGATGGTTGTTTTGCCTACGCAAGTTTCGAATCGAAAGAGTTAAAGTTAGTTGAACGGACTGGTAGTTTAGTTGAAGAAGGGAAACTTATAGTAAACATAGAAAAAGATTAATGACTTGAAATTTTTATGAGGTGAAAATGATGGTAATAAAACAAGATGAAATTAAAGTAGTAGTTGGAGCTGGAGCATTTAACAATAATCCAGGTTGGATTCAAACGCAAGAAGATGAGCTTAACTTATTAGTTGAAACGACATGGGAAGAAAGATTTGCACATAACTCTATTTCAGCTATTTTGGCAGAGCATGTATGGGAGCATCTTACTTTTGAAGAAGGGGTAAAAGCAGCTGAAGTTTGTTATAAATTTTTAAAACCGTCAGGTCATATTCGGTGCGGCGTCCCTGATGCATTTTTCCAAGATGAAACATATCAAAACATAGTTCAAGTAGGTGGACCTGGCCCGAAAGACCATCCAGCTGCAAGCCATAAAATCGTTCATAATTATAAAACATTAACGAAATTGTTTGAAACTGCTGGATTTGAAGTGGTTTTACTTGAGTATTGCGATGAAAATGGGCAATTTTATTACAACGAATGGGATGCAAATGATGGCGTTATCTTCCGCTCAAAAAGATATGATTCTAGAAATCAAGGAGATAAACTTGGTTTCCCATCGCTAATTGTGGATGCGATTAAACGGTAAGTCATTCCACTAACGTATGTTGGTCCTATAAGTTCATGAGCCGCAAATGCGGCTTTTTTGTCTGGGACGTAATAATTACTGGGGATAGATTGTCAGAAAAAAATCTTCAGAAAACATAGAACAACTAAAGAGATTAGTAGACCAGTATTGTCATGTAGGAATACGATAGGATTAGGCTTTCGACATTCCTAAAAATGATACTAAACAAATCAGAGTAGAAAGAATGACGTTTTTCTAATTTTTGTATGAAAGGAAAATAGGGTGAGACACATAATAAAAGATGTATTAATGAATTATTTTAAAGAAATCCATTTATTGGTAGTTGAAGGAGAATTACATAATAATAGCTGGAATACGGATTTACACTATAAAATTATGGTGAATGAAAATCGGTATTCGGCACGGTTTATTAATAATAATCGAACGATCAATCCAGCCTTTGGAACGTTATCAAACGAACAATTGAAAGAGCAAGTGCGGTTTACGTATTATTTACGCGAGCACGGGATACCTTTTATGCAGATTAACGAGAATAGGGCGGGGGAGTCATTTACGTTTGTCACTTGGAACGATGAACTGTACCGATTCATATTATCTACTTGGATTGAGGGAGAACATATTACTTATTGTACAGAAACTATTTCAGAAGTCTTTGGAAAGGAAGCGAGAAAGATACATGATATTTCTAGTACATTTAAAAGCTCGATTTTTCAAAAGAAATCTCATTTGGATGGATATGGCCAATTTATTAAGCTATTAGAAAATAAGGGTGGTACATGTAAGGATTTGCGGAGTTATATAGATTTCGCTAAGTATCATATAGAATGCGCACATACGAGTGATTTAGATTTTATTGTACAAACAGATTTAAATCCTTTAAATGTCATATGGGACTCAAGTCAATGTGTACAAGGAATTGTAGATTTTGAATCTATTGGATATGTAGATCACATTGAAGGATTAGTTTTTTTAATAAAATGGTATTCTCGAACAGAAGGAATACAGTCACATGAAGTATGTTGGAGTGTTGCTAGGGCATTTTTAGAAGGGTATAAGGCTAATGATATTTTAACTTCAAATGATTATAAAAGACTTTCTTCATTATTATGGTTATCTGGTAGTTTGAATTGGAATTTTGTGAAGAAAGCGTTAAGTGTGTTAGATGATGTGAGAGAATTAGAGGAACATTTGAAAGTTTATAAAATAAGAGGAGAAAGATTGTCTTCATTGTTAATTTGTAGATAACATTTCTTCTCCTAATTCAGGACCTATTTGTTTAGCTATACAGGATATTTTCTATTAGATGAGGTTTTGTTTAAATCAATTACATAATTGCCGAATCGTTTTATATGTCTACGATTTACAAAAGAAATCATATGAGGTGTTCAAAAATGAAAATACAAATTGTATTGTTTGACGGTTTCGGAGAGCTTGTCTCTTTCGCACCTTTTGAGGTACTCAAAAGAGCGATAGAAGAAGGGGCTCCATTTACGGTTGAATTAATTTCAAGTGAACCAAAACAAGAAGTTACTACTTCGTTTGGAGTTACGGTTAAACTAAATGATTTTTTACGAATGGATAATCGTCCAGATTTGTTAATTGTGCCTGGGGGTGGCTGGAATCATAAAGCTGAACATGGGGCACGAAAGCAAGCAGAGCTTGGAACCTTGACCGAAATGATTAAAGAGATGCACAACGAAGGAACGATCGTTGCTGGAGTTTGTACAGGAGGTATGCTACTAGCTGCCTCTGGTATATTGAATGGTCGAAAGGCGACGATGCACCATTTGGCACAGAATGAAATCAGTGAATATGGGGGAGAGCTTCTTCGTTATAGAATTGTGGATCAAGGCAATATTATCACTGCAAGAGGAGTCACTTCAGGACTTGATTTGGGACTTTGGATCACGGAAAGGTTCGCAAGCTCCAAAATTGCAGCTGCCGTTGAATATAGAATGGAATACGAGAGGCGAGGTGTTGTTTGGGGTTAATTTGAATTCTTTTTTAGACCTGAACGTATATATGTATCTTCAGTCAATCGAATCCTCTTATTACACAAGAAATACCCTATAGGATAGATTTTTTTTAGTGTCTATTCTATAGGGTACATTTATTTCTCGGCACAGCTGTGTCTTATGACGAACAAGCGATTGAAATTGCGAACAAATCAGAGTTCGGCTTCGTTTATTTAATGCGTGAATCGTTTCAATCCCTTTTATCGTATTTGAAGCCTTTAGAGTTACGTTATATATTTTAAATGTAGAAACATATTAAAATATTACATATACAAACTATAAAAAGAGAATAAAGGAGCCATGAGATTGAAAAAGACAATGAAATGTTTATTATGGGGGACAGGCTCTATATTTGGTGCTCTCACAGCATTTATTACTTATGTGGCAATTAAGAATGTGAAGCATAAGGTTGTTGAGAAGTTGAAGGTGACCAATAATAACGAGCGGGTTCTTAAAGTCGGGAAAGAGTTTAAGGTGACAACGTTTAATATTGGCTACGGCGGTTTAGATAAAGATCAAGATTGCTTCTTAGACGGAGGGAAAGGTTCGCGTTCTAGTAGTAAAGAGCAAACAGAAAAGAATATCAGCAGTATGCTGCCTTTCTTACAAAAGGAAGATTCTGATTTTATATTAACGCAAGAGATGGATGAGAAGTCACTTCGTTCATTTGATGTGAATCAGTATAAGGCGTTTCAAGATGGACTGAAAGATCATGCGTCTACGTTTGGTGATAACTTTAATGTGCAGTGGGTGCCGGTACCAATTAAGAAGCCACACGGATATACGAACAGTGGACTTGGTTCGTTTTCAAAATATAAAGTAGAAGAAGTGACGAGATATCAGCTTCCTGGAAGAGAAATGTGGCTTCGTCAATTATTCGACGTAGATCGAGCGATTGTTGAGCATAAGGTTCCAGTTGATAACGGAAAATATTTACGAATGGTGAACGTTCATTTATCTGCATATGATAAGGGTGGAAACATTCGAAAGCAACAAGTTGAATTTTTGAAAGAGTATATGAATAAACATTACAAAAATGGCGATTATATCGTGCTTGGTGGAGACTGGAATCAACTATTATCTGATGTGCAGTTAAAGGATTCGAAGTTTAAAGAAGGATGGCCAGAGTGGTTAGTACAGTTACCAGAAGATTTCACTGATGGTGGGTTCCAGTGGGCTGTTGATGATACGGTTTGGACAGTTCGTGATAATGTGAAGAGCTATGTTGAAGGTGAGAACTTTGTTACGATTATTGATGGGTTTTTAGTCTCTACAAATGTGGAGATTGTAAGCGTACAAGGGCATGATTTGAAGTTTGAAAACAGTGATCATAATCCGGTTAGTGCAATGTTGAAGTTAAATTAGTAAGAGAAGACAACGGGTTCAAGGGGATATATGTAAGAAGAGTGTAACCATATGTTGTCTGAGGTTTTATACAATATAAATAATCTTGGCTCATTCATTTCATTAACCGGTTCCTTACGTATGAGGTACCGGTTAATTTGTGTCACAGTTTCCTGAAATGATGGGGTGACCCTTCACGGTACAGTTGCTTTTTCTTCCATCAATTCCACAAGTGCATCTCGGATGGCTTCTTTTGTACGAACGACTCGTAAATCGCTATATATATCACGCAAGCAATATTCCACCTGAATTTTTTCAACACATTAAGAAAATATGTCGGATATACGACACATCCATCATTTTTGATTGTTTTTAAGAGTCTTATTCAAGATTATAATTTGGAGTAAAATAAAGCAACACATTGTTCATTATTTCGCTTGAAAATGGGGAGGGAAGTTTATGAAGAATCAATTGTTAATTGTTGGAGCTGGACCAACTGGATTAGTTTTAGCTATTGGACTTACAAAACAAGGAATCCCATTTAGAATTATCGATAAAAATCAAGGTCCGGGAGAAACTTCAAGAGCTATGGGTGTGCAAGCAAGAACATTAGAGTTCTATCGTCAATTTGGGTTTGCAGATCAGGTCGTACAAAAAGGAATTAAATTTGTTAATATGCAATTTTATAGGAATACAACATTGAAGGCTAAATTCAACTTTGAGAATATGGGGGAAGGCCAAAGTCGATATCCTTTTATACTAAGCTTCCCACAAGATGAACATGAAAAGTTTTTAATTGAACAGTTAGAAGCTAGAGGGGTCCATGTAGAATGGAATACTGAGCTTGTATCATTTAATCAGAAAGATGACCATGTGAACGTCGTTACAATAAAGAATGGTGTTGAAGAGAAAAATGTTTATAGTTATTTGTGTGGATGTGATGGTGCGCATAGTTCAGTAAGAAAAGGATTAGACTTGAATTTTCCTGGTGGCACATATAAACAAACTTTTTATGTAGCAGATGTACAAACTGGAAACAGAGAAAATATTGGTTTTCAAATGAGGCTTTTTGAAGATGGATTGATGATTGTTATGCCGATTCGGACTTCTGGATCCTTACGTTTAATTGGAATAATACCTGAGGATTTAATGAAAGAAGAAAACAATGAATACGGCTTTTCTTTAATTGAACCGTATATAAAGAAAAACACGAATTTAACGATTGCGAAAGTGAATTGGTATTCAACATATAAAGTACACCATAGGGTGAGTGAACATTTTAGAAAAGGACGTGTTTTTATTGCGGGAGACGCTGGACATATACATAGTCCAGCAGGAGGACAAGGAATGAATACGGGTATTGGTGATGCAGTAAATTTATCATGGAAACTTGGGGCTGTGATTCAAGGAAAAGCTGATGAATCTATTCTAGATTCTTATGAGCAAGAAAGAATACAATTTGCCAAAACTTTAGTCGCAACGACAGATAGAGTATTTACTTCTATTGTTGGTAACGGTGTATGTAAAAAGTTCAATCGCAAATACTTAATTCCAGTTATTATCCCTAAGATGACTAAGTTTTCAATAGTTAGGAAAACGATGTTTAAAGTTGTTTCGCAAATACGGATTAACTATCGAAATAGTAAGCTCGCTAAAGGGAGTGTAGGTGAAATTCATGGAGGCGATCGTTTACCATGGATTCCTTTTGATGATACCGATAATTTTGCACCACTTGAATCTTTCGATTGGCAGCTACATGTATATGGAGATGTAACTCCTGATTTAAGTAACTTTGCAAAAGAAAATAATCTTCTTTTGCATACATTCCCGTATAGTCAAGGAGTACAGAAAGCAGGTATTAAATTTGGTTCTGTTTTTCTAATTAGACCTGACGGTTATATCGCATTGGCAGATGAAACTCAAAATATAAGTAGTATGGAAGAATACCTTAGAAAAAATAAATTTAAATTTTAATTTATCCCGCTATTTGCGGGCAGTAAGACTCCCACCTCAAAATTCGGCGACTGCGAGGGAGTTAGGTGGGAGATTAACTGCCCGTAAAAGCCCGATTGGTTCAACTAATAATCAGTGGGGGGTGGACAAAACCCCCCACTGATTAAAGTTTCACTTTATAATTTTTCACTTTATTAATAGTAGATTTGTTAGAAAGGGTAATCATTTATTTGATATAATTAATGGATGTGAAGTAAGAAATAGATAGAAAGATACTTCTAGTGATTTTATACTTAAAATGTAGGGAGATTGAACAGATTTATGGGGAATGAAAAAGAAATTAGTTCCGCTAAATTAATATGGAAAATGACGCGCCCACATACATTAACGGCGACGTTTTCTCCAGTAATATTAGGGACAGTTGCATCACTTTATGTTGCCGAAATTAATTGGCTTTTATTTATTACGATGATGCTGGCATGTTTAGCATTGCAAATAGCAACGAATTTATTTAATGAGTACTATGATTTCAAACGTGGGTTAGATACCGCTGATTCTGTTGGAATTGGTGGTGGAATTGTCCGTCATGGATTAAAGCCAGAAAATGTTTTAACAGTTGCGCTTTTATTGTATGTGGTAGCAGCATTTATTGGCATTTATATTTGTATGAATAGTAGCTGGTGGTTAGTAGTCATTGGTTTAATTGGGATGGCGGTTGGCTATTTATATACAGGTGGTCCATTACCAATTGCGTACACTCCATTTGGAGAATTAGTTTCTGGACTGTTAATGGGAACATGTTTTGTATTAATTGCATTCTTTATTCAAACGAATACTTTAACGGTTGAAAGTATATTGATTTCCATTCCAATTGGGATTTTAGTAGGTGCAATCAACATGTCGAATAACATTCGAGATATTGATGAAGATATGAAAGGTGGAAGAAAGACGTTGGCTATCCTCCTTGGGAGAGAGAAAGCGGTGGTAACACTAGCTGTGGCCTTTTTAATTTCTTATTTATGGATCGTTATGATTGTATTGATGGGTTATATAAGCCCTTGGACATTGGTTATGTTCTTAGGTTTGAAAAAACCAATCTCTGCAATTCAAGGCTTCCAAAAAGGAGTAAAGAATCCTCGATATATGCGCATGGCAATGAAATCAACAGCGATGACAAACACGGTTTTTGGCTTCTTATTATCAGCAGGATTATTAATCAGTTATCTGTTTTAAATAAAAATCCTCAACAATCGGGCAATATTGTTAATTGATTAACCCCCTATTTCTCAATTTTAATACAGAGAAATGGGGGTTTTTATTTTGGGATTTACAACGCTAAGCTCATTTTCCTGACGATTACCCCGTTTTTAACAAGGTTAAGAAAGCTTTAGTGGCCTTAAAGAATCTAATGATATCACTTTCTCCGAATTAAAATGGTATTCTCCTAACAAATTAATATGTTCCCAGCCTAAAGGTGACATATGGTGCAATAAGTCTTCATTATATAGAAAGCTATGGGAATGGAACAAATAATCATTCCTTATTCCATTAAAGGGCGCGATTATCGAAAGATGAACGCGCGTGCCTGTTTCATGTTTAGGGCAGGTTGTAGAGGATATAGTCCAGCATTAATAGTGGTGAACCGTATCATAAATAAATGAGGTTTTAGCGAAAAAACAACAGCCCCCTCTAATTTGCTGGAGAGGTGCTGTTTTGTTATTTGAATGGCTTATGTTAATATACGCCTTTAATTCGAATGGTGGCAGCATCTTTTATTAGAATTGTCCCCTAGGTTTAACAAATGCTTTTTTGTAAATAATATGTTTGTTAAACAATTAATTAAGGGGGACTTGTATGCCACAGAATCGAAAAGTAGAAGTTCAAAATGATGCATACGAAGGAAAAGAGATCATACCAGATAATCCACAATATCTACCGCGTCACATGCAAATGGAGCTGCCTCACGAATTTTCTATAAATCCTCTGTTTGCCCGCGAAGGAGAATCAGTCGTTCCGCGCTTTCACATGCCTGATAAAGGCATGTTACCAGAAACAGCGTATCAAATCGTCCATGATGAAATTGCTCTTGATGGCAATGCCCGCTTGAATCTTGCAACATTCGTTAGCACATGGATGGAGCCTGCCGCAGAGCACTTATATGCCAAATCATTCGACAAGAACATGATTGACAAGGATGAATATCCACAGACAGCCGAAATTGAGGAGCGGTGTGTCCGCATTTTAGCCAACCTCTGGCATTCGCCCACCCCCATTACGACTATGGGTGTTTCAACAACTGGATCGTCGGAAGCATGTATGCTCGGGGGGCTTGCGTTAAAGAGACGCTGGCAAAACGCACGCAAAAGCGAAGGGAAGTCGGTGGATCGTCCCAATATTGTGTTTAGTTCTGCTGTTCAAGTCGTTTGGGAAAAATTCGCGAACTATTGGGAGGTTGAACCACGCTATGTGAAGGTTAGCCCAAAGCATCCCCAATTGGATCCTCAGGGGGTCCTCGCTGCCGTGGATGAAAATACGATTGGTGTAGTACCGATTCTCGGTGAGACTTATACCGGGCTTTACGAACCGGTTGCCGCCATTGCGAAAGTGTTGGACGATTTACAGGAGAGGACGGGCCTCGACATTCCCATGCATGTGGATGCGGCTTCGGGGGGATTTATAGCACCGTTTCTTCAACCAGATTTAGTCTGGGATTTTCAATTACCGAGGGTGAAGTCCATCAATGTATCCGGACATAAATATGGATTAGTCTACCCTGGGTTGGGTTGGATAATTTGGCGGGAAGCTGAAGATCTCCCTGAGGATCTAATCTTCCGCGTCTCCTATTTGGGCGGGAACATGCCGACTTTTGCCCTGAATTTCTCTCGTCCTGGCGCACAAGTGCTCCTGCAATATTACAATTACCTGCGTTTGGGGAAAAGTGGGTACTATGATGTCCAAAGGGCTTCTCAGAAAGTCGCTCTTTTTCTTAGCAAGGCGATTCATAAGATGGAACCGTTCGAACTTTTGTCCGATGGTTCGGATATTCCGGTTTTCGCTTGGCGACTGAAAGATGGTTACACATTAAACTGGAATCTTTATGATTTATCTCGACAATTGCGTGTGTTCGGCTGGCAAGTACCCGCCTATCCATTGCCTCCAGATATGGAAGCGGTGACGATTATGCGCGTTGTGGTTCGAAATGGATTTTCCATGGATCTCGCGCATTTATTTTTGATGAACCTCAAACAGGCCGTTGCCTTTCTAGATTCCCTGGACGGGCCTATGCCACATGATACGAAATGTGATAATGGGTTTCATCACTAAATGGGGACAGATCCCGTAGTCATTAAGTTGAGCTAACCACCGGTGAAATTAACTATCTTAGATGAATCCTTCCATTAAGAAATTTATTGGAGGGACTTTTTATGGAGATTAAGTCGACCAATAAGAATATGCTTTATACAGAAGAAAAGTTTATATCAATTATCGGTTTGGGGAACAGGTTAAGCACCCGATCTGATAAATAGACAGAGAGATTCCGCCTATTGACTCGAAAAATATGAAAATGGGTAATTTTGCTTTGCATAATCGGAAAACCTCCCTTTATAAACCCCGGAACGAGCTCTATTCTGCATCTAACCGAAAAATTTGCGCTTATTTTACTATCGCTGGTTACTCAATTAAGGACAAGACTTCATATTTAGAGGAAGTGAGAGGGGGTAGGGTGATCCAAGAGAACCTCATTTAGATACGTCACGGTGAACCGTATCATAATGCAAAATTCAGAAAAGATACTGAAGATGTTAAAGCACCAAAAAGAGTTGAAGCTGTAATTCAAAAAGTTAGAACAATTGCTGATGAAAATAATGTAAATCCTGATATTATTGAACAAGTATATAGAACAATGATTTCTTGCTTTATAAATCACGAATTAATCCATCATTCAAAAATAGATAATAAACAAGGGTAAATTACAAGATGCAATATAATAATTGGTCGGAAACGTATTATATCCTATATATTCAGCAATCGGGCTCTTTAATGGAGCAATGAAAAAAGCCTAATTTCTTCACATTAAATTGAGAAATTAGGCTTTTTAATATTGAAATTTCCAGAAAGATCAACGTCTATAGTATTTACATGGTTATCTTTCAAACGTGGTTTCTATTAGTAAAAATGTTATCTAATTTTACTAATAACTAAGCCAATGGTGTTCAGAGCGACTTCGTTTAGAATTGATATTTGCAATTTGGTGTATAGGAAAAGTAACGATTAAGACTTTATAAAATAAAGAAAAAGAGCCAACTCATACGAGTAGACTTTTTCGTTTATACACTATTTCATAGTTGTTTTCTTATTTTCTCCGGAATGTCCTTTTCAGAAATAACGTCGCAAGAATAGACATACTTGCCCTTCACATGAATTTTTAAGTAAGTTTTTCTTATAAAATCATTAGGAGTGTTAGTTCCTACTATATATTCTTTCTCGTTCCCAGATTCATCAACACCTTTTAGTGAGTACATAGCTCGTCCTTTATGATTATAATCCGGAACGCCATATCCCTTCGCAATGGCGTATACATTTTTTTCTTCAGCAATTGGATTAAATCTGTCCAAATCCCCGCGCAACATGAAAGGTAGTAAGTATATAGGGAGGCCTATTCCTATTATGCAAAGTAAAAGTTTCTTCATGATTGTTTCTCCTTTTGTGTATTTACATTTTTCAGTATAGAAAAAATTTCTTATGAATTTAGAGGGGGATTTCTTAAGATTTTCTTAAAGGGATTTTTGAAGTACGATTATTTTAACCAAAATTTTCATGGGAATACCTTTCAAAAGAACATAAGTTCGTATAAAATAAGAACAAACGTTCCTTTAGGGGTGATAACCTTGTATGATTATTCTCTTTTACCAAATCGTATTATTCTATGTGTAGATCTTCGTAGCTTTTATGCGAGTGTGTCATGTATTAAAAAAGGACTGGATCCACGTTATACAAAATTGGCCGTCGTAGGAGATGTGAATCGGAGCGGATCAATCGTATTAGCAGCAACACCGCCATTAAAAGCGTTAGGGATAAGGAAGATGGCAAGATTGTACGAAATACCGAAGCGACCAGATATTATTATTGTGAATCCAATTATGCATACGTATATGAAATGTTCAACTTACATAACAGGTTTAGCTTTGCAGTATGTTGCACCGGAAGATTTTCATCAATATAGTATCGATGAATTTTTCATGGATATGACCGCAAGTATTCATTTGTTTGCGAGTAATCCGCGCGAGTTCGCATTAAAGTTCAAGCGAGAAATATATGAACGTACGACGATATACCCGAGAAGTTATGGAGCATAAGACCGCTCAGTAAATTTTGGGGTATATCGTATAAAACTGAAATGAAATTGAATCGAAAAGGTGTACATACAATTGGAGAATTGGCTCAGTACCCTTTGAAATATTTAAAGCAATCTTTCGGTGTAATAGGAGAAGAATTACATCTACATAGTAACGGGATTGATTTTAGCAGAATAGCAGAGAAGTATGTTCCAGCAACAACATCTATAGCGAAAAGCCAAATATTATTACGTGATTACTCAATAGAAGAGTTCGTAGTTATGTTATTAGAGCATATAGAAGAAGTTTGTTATAGGTTGAGAAGAGAAAAGAAATACGCTCAAACGATCCATTTTTCAGTTGGATGTAGCAAGGAATATGGCGGGGGAATAAGAAAGGCACATACGTTAAACAGAGCAACAAATTTAACGATGGATATTTACAATGTTTGTACATATTTTTTATACGAGCGTTATACAGGGGAACCGATTCGATCGATAAGTATTTCGTTAACAAATTTAATAAATGAAGGAGAAGAGCAAATTTCACTTTTCGATAACATTATACAAAGAGAAAAAGAAATGCGATTAACGAAGGTCATGGACGAAATTCGAACACGATTTGGTAAGAACAGTATTTTACGTGGGATTTCCTACACAAGCGTCGCAACAGCAAGATATAGAAACACATTATTAGGAGGACATAAATCGTGAAGAATGCTAATATGCCAAAAGGAAGAGGTATGGTAAAGTGGCAACCATTTGCCAGTATGCCAGAGCAGTTCGCAACTATTAAAGAAATGATAAGTAGGCAAACGAAAATCTCACGCCCAATCTTAACGCAAGATGCAAAAGAAATGATTGAAAATAGGCTGTTATGTTCATTTTTAGGTGAGGAAGAGGTTTTACTTACATATTACAGAGGTGGCTATCTATATGAAAATTACATAACAGTAGTCAATATTAATCCAATAAAGGAGACGATTATATGTACAGATGCATTTCGTAATAAGCGAATGTTTAAGTTTGTTGATGTAATTGAAGTGAATTAGAGGGGGAATATCTCTTCCTAACTTAATTATATCATGGAATTAAAGGTCAAAATAGACTGTTTATTCGCATTTACTACTGTTACAATCAAGAACACATGCATTGTAAGGAGAGATGTTAAATGAGTTCTTTTGTTCTCGATTTTCAGGAAATAGAAAAAACGCAGCTTTTTCTCGTTGGTGGAAAAGGGTTAAATTTAGGGGAGTTATCAAAAATTCAAGGAATACAAGTGCCAGAAGGATTTTGTATTACAACAGTAGGATATCAACAAGCCATCGAACAAAACGAAACGTTTCAAGCTTTATTGAATCAACTAACAATGCTACAAATAGAGGACCGAAATCAAATTGGTGAAATCAGCAGGAAGATTAGAGAAATCATTATGGAAGTAGAAATTCCTTTCGATGTTGGGGGAGCAGTTGCTCACTATCTCTCCCAGTTTGGAGATGAATATGCTTATGCAGTGCGTTCTAGTGCTACAGCTGAAGATTTACCACATGCTTCTTTTGCTGGGCAACAAGACACTTATTTAAACATCATTGGAAAAGAGGCCATCTTGCATCATATTAGCAAATGTTGGGCGTCTCTATTTACGGATCGTGCGGTAATTTACCGAATGCAAAACGGATTTGACCATAGCCAAGTTTATTTATCTGTTATCGTTCAAAGGATGGTTTTCCCGCAGGCTTCCGGGATTTTATTTACCGCTGACCCAATTACTTGTAACCGAAAAGTGCTATCAATCGATGCCAGTTTCGGACTTGGAGAAGCGCTGGTCTCTGGCTTAGTATCTGCTGATAATTATAAAGTAAAAGAAGAGGAAATCGTCGATAAGATGATAGCAACTAAAAAATTAGCTATCTATGGACGAAAAGAAGGCGGAACAGAGACAAAGCAAATTGCTCCTAATCAGCAAGATATTCAAACACTTACTGAACAACAAATCTTACAACTAGCACGTATCGGAAGACAGATTGAAGCTTATTTTGGTTGTCCGCAAGATATTGAATGGTGTTTAGTTGATGATACATTTTATATTGTCCAAAGCAGGCCGATAACGACTTTATATCCAATTCCAGAAGCAAATGATCAGGAAAATCATGTGTATGTATCGGTTGGTCACCAACAAATGATGACTGATCCTTTGAAGCCATTAGGAATGTCTTTATTCCAGTTAACATCCTTTGGACCGAGGTTTCAAGCTGGGGGAAGGCTGTTTGTTGATGTTACACAAAGATTGGCTTCGCCTGCTAGTAGAGAACTTTTATTAAATACAATAGGGAACTTGGAGCCGCTTATTAAAGATGCATTAACGACTGTAATAGAGCGAGATGATTTTATCAAATTGTTACCGGCTGATGAAAAAGAAAAGAGTCTTGGTAAAAGTATGCCATCTACAAGTACGCAACCACAAATCGAAAACGATCCGGCAATCGTTACGGATTTAATCAAGAATAGTCAAGCATCGATTGAAGAGTTAAAACAAAACATTCAAACGAAATCAGGATCGGATTTATTTGATTTTATTCTGGAAGATATCCAGATATTAAAGAAGATTTTATTTGACCCACAAAGTTCAGCTGTGTTTATGGCTGCTATAGATGCTTCATCATGGATCAATGAAAATATGAACGAATGGTTAGGTGAAAAAAACGTAGCAGATACGCTTTCTCAATCTGTACCAAACAATATTACTTCGGAAATGGGTCTGGCGCTATTGGATGTCGCAGATGTGATTCGTCCTTATCCAGAAGTCATTGAGTATTTACAGCATATAGAAGATGACAGCTTTTTAGATGAACTAGTTAAGTTTAAAGGTGGGGATAAAGCTCGAGATGCAATCTATGCTTTTCTGAATAAATACGGAATGAGATGCAGCGGAGAAATCGATATTACGAAAACTCGTTGGATTGAAAAACCAAATACAATTATCCCGATGATTCTAAATAATATTAAAGACTTTGAGCCTAATGCGGGTAATCGGAAATTTGAGCAAGGGCTACAGGAAGCTTTGAAAAAAGAACAAGAGTTATTAGATCGATTGAAGCATTTACCGGATGGTAAACAAAAAGTAAAAGAGACAAAACGAATGATCAGCCTAATCCGGAATTTCATCGGTTATCGTGAATATCCAAAATACGGAATGATTAATCGCTACTTCGTTTATAAGCAGGCTTTACTGAAAGAAGCCGAACAACTCGAACAAGACAGCGTTATTCATGAAATAGAAGATATATACTATCTAACTTTTGAAGAACTTCACGAAGTTGTCCGTACGAATAAACTGGATTACGAGGTTATTAATAAACGGAAAAATGAGTGCAAATTATATGAAAAACTAACGCCTCCACGTGTTATCACATCTGATGGAGAAATCATTACAGGTAAGTACAAACGAGAAAATCTCCCGGCCGAAGCGATTGTAGGTCTGCCTGTTTCTTCTGGAGTGATTGAGGGGAGAGCACGCGTTATTTTAAACATGGAAGATGCGAATTTAGAAGATGGAGATATATTAGTTACCGCATTTACTGACCCCGGATGGACACCATTGTTTGTATCTATAAAAGGGTTAGTCACCGAAGTTGGCGGACTCATGACACATGGAGCTGTTATTGCGCGTGAATATGGATTACCAGCAGTCGTCGGGGTAGAGAATGCTACAAAACTAATAATAGACGGTCAACGAATTCGGGTACATGGAACAGAAGGGTATATCGAAATACTGTAGTTAAAAAGATCATTCGCTATGTGTAGTGGATGATCTCTTATTTTTTTAAGCCAGCTTACATAGAAAGGTCCGTTACAGTACGACACGTATACTGTAGCCCTTACTTCCTACAGTTTGTATTGCTGCGGAGGATAGTTGCAGTTCAGATGCAAGAATATTGAAAGAATGGTAAACTCCCTGAACACTAGAATGAGTACTAACAGAATTTACCATCTCTCCTTTTCGAACTACATTGTCTCCTATAATTACAGTCAAGCCATGGGGACGGTGAAACAACAATGATATTAGAAATCGCAATTGGCAAAGTATATCTTGCAATTATGTACAGAGATTTTAATAGTTTTATCAACTTCCATCAATATCTTCTGAAAACATCGATGAATCAGAATGTATATCAATCTAAAATAAAGAATATTTTCAAAAATATTACAAATTAAGACAGTATATTGCAAATTATCGGAATATTCTTTATTATAAGATCATTGGAACATATTTAAGGTTGGGGAGGAATAGGGATGAAGAAAAAGCCTTTTAAAGTGCTGTCTACGCTTGCGGCGGCAGCTGTGCTTAGTTGCACATTTGGATTTGGTAGTCAATCTGTTTATGCGGCAACGCCGTCTAATGTAGGATCTTTAAGTCCAATTGATGAAAATTTAATTCCAGAGGAGCGTTTAGCAGATGCGCTCAAGAAACGCGGTGTAATTAGTGAATCTGAGTCGAAAGAAGACACATTAAAAGCTGTTGAAAAATACGTAGAGAAGAAAAAAGGCGAAAATGCTGGAAAAGAGCCAGCAGCAGGGGATAGTGTTTCGAGAGAAGCTTCTGACTTTTTGAAAAAAGTTAAAGATGCAAAAGCAGATACGAAAGCAAAAGCTGATCAACCTGTTAGTGGCCCGGTAGCTGGACAAGAGCCGGTTAAAGGGGGATTAAACGGAAAAGTACCAACTACTTCAGCGAAGCAAAAACAATATAACGGTGATGTTCGTAAAGATAAAGTTCTTGTATTGCTAGTAGAGTTTGCTGACTTTAAGCATAACAATATTGATCAAGTACCAGGTTATATGTATTCAAATGATTTTAATCCAGAACATTATCAAAAAATGTTATTTGGTGATGAGCCGTTTACACTCTTTGATGGTTCAAAAATCCCAACATTTAAACAATATTATGAAGAGCAATCTGGTGGTAGTTATACAGTTGATGGGACAGTAACAAAGTGGTTGACAGTTCCTGGTAAAGCAGCGGATTATGGTGCAGATGCAGGAGATGGCGGTCATGATAATAAAGGACCAAAAGGACCTCGTGATTTTGTAAAAGAGGCATTAAATGCAGCTGTAGAAAGTGGTATTGATTTATCTGAATTTGACCAATACGATCAATATGACAATAATGGTGATGGCAATAAAAACGAATCAGATGGTCTTATTGATCACTTAATGGTCATTCACGCTGGAGTTGGGCAAGATGGAGGCGGTGGTAGACTAGGTGATGACGCAATTTGGTCACATCGCTGGAACCTTGGAGCACCATATCCAATTGAAGGAACAAAAGCAAAGGTTGATAACTGGGGCGGTAAAATGGCAGCATACGACTACACAATTGAGCCAGAAGACGGAGCAGTTGGTGTATTCGCACATGAATTTGGTCATGATTTAGGTCTTCCAGATGAGTATGATACGAAGTATTCAGGATCAGGTGAGCCAATTAACTCTTGGTCTGTTATGAGCGGCGGCAGCTGGGCTGGTAAAATTGCAGGTTCAACGCCACCGAGTTTCTCTCCGCAAAACAAAGAGTTCTTTCAAAAGAACATGGGTGGAAACTGGGCAAATATTGTAGAGATTGACTATGATAAATTAAATCGCGGTATCGGTTTTGCGACGTACTTAGATCAAAGTGTAACGAAATCAACTCGTCCTGGTCTGATTCGCGTTAACTTACCAGATAAAGATGTAAAAGGTATTCAGCCTGCATTCGGTAAGAAATATTACTATAGTACAAAAGGCGATAATCTTCATACAACAATAGAAACGCCAGTGTTTGATTTAACAAATGCAACAATGGCGAAGTTTGATTACAAATCATTGTATGAAATTGAAACAGATTATGACTTCCTTGAAGTACATGCAGTGACAGAGGATGATAAGAAAACGTTAGTGGATCGAATTGGCGAAAAGAATGTGAAAAATGGTCTAGACACAACGGATGGTAAATGGGTAGATAAGTCATATGACTTAAGCCAATTTAAAGGACAAAAAGTAAAACTAGTATTCGAATACATTACAGATGGTGGTTTAGCACCGAACGGTTTTACTCTTGATAACGCTACATTAACTGTAGATGGAAATGTTGTGTTCTCTGATGATGCAGAAGGCGAAGCCAAATTAAAATTAAATGGTTTCGTTGCGGCAAACGGTTTTGATAAGAAGAAACATAACTATTATTTAGAGTGGAGAAACTACGCTGGTGCTGATCAAGCGTTAAAATATAGCAGTGGTGTACCGTATAATACAGGTCTTGTTGTATGGTATGCAGACTCTAGCTTTACAGATAATTGGGTTGGTATGCATCCAGGCGAAGGTTTCTTAGGGGTTGTTGACTCTCATCCAGAGGCAATTGTTGGAACGCTAAACGGCAAACCAACTGTTAAAAATAGTACACGATACCAAATCGCAGATGCTGCGTTCTCCTTTAACCAAACGCCTGCATGGAAAGTTGTATCTCCAACACGCGGAACATATGATTACAAAGGGTTACCAGGTGTAACGAAGTTTGATGATTCTAAATCGTATATGAACGATTTAATCCCAGATGCAGGACGTAAAGTACCGAAGGTTGGATTGAAATTTGAAGTAGTTGGACAAGCAGATGATAATTCTGCAGGAGCAGTTCGTTTATATCGTTAATAATGGAGAAGCTGTTGAAGAGGATTCCTTTCAACAGCTTTTTTCATAGGAACATAAATTTCAAGTTATTAATAAAAATAATAGTAACTACTCAGCCATACATTTCATTTAGAAGTTTGTTGATGTTCAGATTGATTAAAGCATGTTTCTATGCAGGCAAGCTTATTTCTTTAAACCAGCTGCATAGAAAGGACCATGAACTGCGATTGTTGATAAAATACGAGCAATTTCCTCCGGTTTTTCTTTTTGTCCATTATGTAACCATTGTTGGATGACGCCTATATGAGCAGATGCCATATAAGAAGCTAAGTATTGGCTTGGAACAAGTAAATTTTCCTTATTAATAAGAGCGCCATTCGTATCTTCAAATAGTGTTTTCCACATAAAGTCTTTCAATTTTGTTTGGAAAGATAAATCTCCTTTTGGGCTTAGTACAGCTTTCATAAAATCACTATTGTCATTTAGAAATTCAAGAATAGAAGCGATAAGTACAAACGGCATTGTTGGAGAAGGATTTGATCCAAGTTCAGCAATAACTTCCGGAAGTTTCTGTTTGGCAATGATGGAAAACTCATGCATAATTTCTTCTTGGCATTTTGTCATTAAATCAAATTTATCTTGATAGTGTGCATAAAAAGTACCACGGTTTATGTTTGCTTTCATAGTAATATCTTTCACTGTAATGGCTTCAAAACCTTTTTCCTCAATTAACTCCACCAATGCATTTCGTATGGCAGTTTTCGTACGAATAACACGTAAATCTAAATTACTATCGCGCAAAGCATGTCCCTCCTTAATTTTTTCCAACACATTTAAAGAAAGTGTCTTATAACCGACACATTCACTATTTTTGATTATTGTATAAGATTTAACTTAAACATATAATTCGAAATATAAATAAACAACACGTTGTTGGTTATTATAAATCAAATTAAAGGAGGATAAAAGAAAATGTTTAAAAACAAACTTTTCTTATTATCACCAGTTATTGCACTACTTGTTGTTTTTATTTTTTCATTAACATTATTTCCAACCGTTCAACCTAAGCCGAAAAACTTACCAATCGCAATTGTAAATGAGGATCAAGGAGTGGAAATTCCGAATCAAGCTAAAATGAATATGGGGCAAACAATTGTTGATATGATCGAAAAAACATCAAAAACTGATGAAGAACCTGCGGTAGAGTGGGTGGAAGTAAAAAATAAAGAATCTGTTCAAAAAGGTTTAAACAATCAAAAGTATTATGCAGCATTAGTGATTCCGAAAGACTTTAGCGTAAAACAAGCATCGCTACGAACACCACAGCCTTCTTCGCCTGAAGTCGAAATATATATAAATCAAGGAATGAATACGGCGGCTTCAACTATGGCAGGGCAAATGTTAAATGGAGTAGTTGATAATATGAACAATAACGTTCGTACACAACTACTAGAAGGATTTAAAGCAAAAGGGACTACTTTAACAACAGATCAAGTTTCAAATTTAGTAACACCTATTACGAAGAAAGTGACAAATATAAATGAAATTGGAAAAAATAGTGCAAACGGTAACTCGCCAATTTCTTTATTCCAACCGTTATGGATTGCAAGTTTAGCGAGCGCAGCAATTATCTTTATTGCGATAAGTAAAACGCGAGTGGGTACAAGAAAAGAAAACTTCATATTAAAAGTAAAACAAATTTTAGTGGGGGCTATTGCGGCGTTTGTAATTGGATTTGGTCTTACATGGATAGCAGATGGAATGGTAGGATTAAATATCTCGGATTTCACGGATACGGCTCTATTTTTATCCATTACATCATTTAGTTTCTTCTTAATGATTTCTGCGGTCCTTTCATTAGTTGGATTAAAGGGAATCGGGTTATTTGCACTGTTACTTTTCTTTGGTGCACCGCTATTGGCGCTAGCGCCTGAAATGATGTCTCCATTTTATCAAGACTGGATTTACTCCTGGTTACCGATGCGATTTATGATAGAAGGGCTAAGAGAAATCTTCTTCTTCGGAAAAGGATTGGCTTGGAATACTCCTACTACAGTGCTCGTTTGGATTGGTGTAGTAAGTATGTTTATCATACTTGGAACTGCTTTAAAACGTAGTGTAGTAAAGGAACATAAAACGGAATTGAATGCTTAATAGATAAAAAACGTTTCACTAGTAGTGAAACGTTTTTTTTTGTGATGAAATACAAGTTACATAGGGTATCGACAAAATGTAGTAGTTGAATTTGGTATATAATGTATGGGACGAAAATAAAACAAATAAGTTAGGAGCAAACAAATGAAAAGAGGAATTTTTGTAGATATTCCAAATGAATACACTAATTTACTTTGGAAAGTGTTAAGGCCAGTCGACATTACTGTATTTGATTGGCGAGTGGAAAATGAGGAATCTTATTTAGTAGTGCGTGATGGAATAGGTTCAGAATTATTTTCGGAAGATAAAAAAATAATGAATGGATTAGAATTAAAAAAATTAATAAAAGACAACATATATTATCTCATTTTTGCAGATTTAAAAGCATATCCAAAAGGGGAAGCACTAGGAGAGATTGAAACATATGAAGAATTTAAAGAGAGTAAGTGTGAAGTAGTCGTGCTAGTGGCGGATGGTGATTACATCCAAATTTATGCGAAAGATCAAGAAGTGATTGAATTGATGTATGAAAATGCACTGAATCAAGGTTTGTACGTTGAATACGTTACAGATGAAAATGACGGTAGAACGCGTTTGTCAGTATGGTAGTAATATGAAAGGGGAACGCAATATGGAGAGAAATACAGTTAAAGAATATACAATTCGAATTGCCACTGAAGATGAAAGTGAAAGCATTATTACTCTATTAAAAGAAGTAGCACAGTGGCTACAAGATAAAGAAGTAAATCAGTGGCAGTATCTTTTGGGAGGAGAAGCTACGGCCGAAATATTAGAAGGCATAAGAGCGAAATATACGTATGTTGTTATGAAAGAAGCTGAAATTGTCGGTACGGTTACAGTATCTCCTAAACAAAATGAATGGGATGAACGTATTTTTGGTAAAGAAGAAGTTTCTGATTCGTTGTATATTCATAGATTTGCGGTGAAACGGGAGTATAAGGGGAATGAAATAGGAGAATGGATTTTACAGTGGGTAGAAGAGAATGTACAAAGTGATAAAGAGTATTTGAAGTTAGATTGTGTTGGGCATAATCGTACGTTGAATGAATTTTATAAGCGATGTGGCTTTGAATATATCGGTAGTACGGATGGGCTTAGTAAGTTTCAAAAGAGAAGGAGAAAGTGAATGAATCCAATTAACGTAAGTTTAGTTGAAAAGTTAATACAGGAACAATTTCCAGAATGGGCACATTTAGAAATTAAGCCGGTAAAATGTAGTGGGCATGATAATAGAACGTTTCATTTAGGAAATCAGATGAGTGTAAGATTACCAAGTGATGCGGCATATGTACCGCAAGTAGAGAAAGAAAACAAGTGGCTTCCTATATTAAGTAAGGAAATCGCTTTACCAATTTCTGCACCGATTGCGAAAGGGAATCCGTCTGAAGAGTATCCGTGGCCTTGGTCTATTAATAAGTGGATAGAGGGAGAGACAGTTATGAAAGAAAATGTTCGTGACTTACATGAATTCGCAGCAGACTTAGGATCATTTTTAATTGAATTGCAATCCATTGATGCGAGTAACGGACCAATAGCTGGAGCACATAATTTTTACCGGGGCGGGCTTATATCAGTATACGATGAAGAAGCGAGAGTGGCTATTGAGAATAATAAGGACGTTTTTGATGAGACATTATTAAAGCATCTTTGGGGTTTAGCACTTAGGTCAACATGGGACCGTAAACCCGTTTGGGTTCATGGAGATGTTGCACCGGGGAACTTGCTTATTAAAGATGGAAAACTTTGTGCCGTAATTGATTTTGGTATATTAGGAGTAGGGGATCCTGCGTGTGATGCGGCGATGGCATGGACATTTTTTCATAAAAATAGTAGAAACATATTTAAAGAAGTATTACGTATGGATGAAGAAACGTGGAATAGAGCGAGAGGATGGGCGCTTTGGAAGGCGTTAATTACATATGATGCGAATAGGGATAGTAATAAGAAGGTGGCAGAAGAATCTTATCGTGTGATTCAAGTGATTGTGGATGATTATGAGAGGTAATAGAAAAAGCCTATTTGAATCGTATATTTTAAAATAGGCTTTTTCATATGATTAAATATTAGAAATTGAAAGAAGGAATCCAACATTATTATACAGAATATTTAGATAATAGGAGGTGTCGAATTTTGAGTGAAATTGAGTTGAAAAGTAATGTAATTAAGACAGGGCGAGAGAGGGGGATTATTCTTCGGTTTATACTTGCTAGTCTAGTTGGGGTGTTTATGTTTTTCGTACCAGTTACGATAAACGGTGCTTCGTCAATTATGATTGATCATATCGTATCGTGGATTCGGACTTCAGTTCCTTCTGTAGTACCATATTACGCACTACTTGTAATGATAATTGGTGCGATTTATCCATTTTATACGAAGAAATGGAATGCATCTATCGTAGATATTTGTTTTTCTATTTTAAAAGTAGTAGGTGTTGTTTTTGGCGTATTATATTGTTTGAAAGTAGGACCAGCTTGGTTCTTTGCGCCAGATGTTGGACCTTTTTTGTATGAGAAATTAGTTATATCCGTAAGTTTACTCGTTCCAATTGGTTCGGCATTTTTAGCGTTATTAGTCGGATACGGATTGCTTGAGTTTATCGGCACGTTTTGTCGTCCGATTATGAGACCGTTATGGAAAACACCTGGACGATCAGCAATCGATGCGGTTGCTTCCTTTGTTGGAAGTTATTCGCTAGCTCTTTTAATTACTAATCGCGTTTATAAAGAAGGGAAGTATACGACGAAAGAAGCAGCGATTATCGCAACAGGTTTTTCAACAGTATCCGCAACATTTATGATCATCATCGCAAAAACATTAGATATTATGCATTTATGGAATATGTATTTTTGGACTACGCTTATTGTAACATTCATCGTGACCGCTATCACCGTAAGAATCCCGCCTCTTAGTAGAAAACCAGATACATATATTACGCAAGAAGGGTTTCCAGAGCCAGTTTATAAAGAGAAAATGTTAGAGCGAGCTTGGGAAGATGCATTAGAAGTATCAAAATCTGCGCCAAGTATTATGAAAAATATCACAGTGAATTTAAAAGACGGGTTTATAATGACGATGGGGATTTTACCATCTATTATGTCAGTAGGATTAAT
Organism: Bacillus sp. MYb209; assembly: GCF_002975175.1. GTDB lineage: Bacteria > Bacillota > Bacilli > Bacillales > Bacillaceae_G > Bacillus_A. The sequence continues at coordinate 35,784 of NZ_PCNZ01000021.1, read as the reverse complement.
TGGTATCGTCTTGGCAAAGTTTACGCCAATATTTGATTGGGTTAGTTATATTTTCTATCCGTTTACATGGGCTTTACAGCTTCCGGAAGCGGAACTAGCTGCAAAAGCAGCATCAGTTGGTATTGCAGAAATGTTTTTACCTTCTCTTTTAGTTGTAAGTGCACCGCTTGTGACAAAGTTTGTTATTGCGGTTGTTTCGGTGTCATCTATATTGTTTTTCTCCGCATCAATCCCCTGTATATTATCGACAGATATTCCGTTAAAAGTATCTGAACTTATTATTTTATATGTGCAAAGAACGATTTTAACGTTGCTAATTATTACGCCGATTGCTTATTTGTTGCTTTAAACTAATATATAAGTTCTGAATATATAAAGTTTTTTGACTTCAAGAAGCAAATATTTACTCAATAAAAGCGGAAGTCATTTTGATTCAAATGACTTCTTTTTATTTATCGTAAAATCGTAGTTAGTGCGAAATAATAACCAGTGGAGAGAAATAAAAAACATGAATTAAAATTTCACTTTATTGCAAAGTAAAAGCCACATTTAGTGTGAATTTATCTTTTGAATATTCCTTGACAGGAATATTCCTCTTTAGTTATAATCGACTCAACAGGAAGATAATATTAGTGATGATATTGATGTGTTATAACCGGAGACCATCACTTAATGAGGTGAGTGATATGTCGGGTGAAATTCCGGGCGTGAACATGGCGACGCTGAATGCCTTATCTGAACCGAATCGTATGAATATCGTTGAACTGTTGCGTGACGGTCCTCTAACTGTTGGGGAAATTGCCGACCAGCTAGGATTAAGGCAACCACAAACTTCAAAACACTTAAAAGTGCTAAGTGATACTGGAATTGTGGAAGTGCAGGCTGAAGCTAATCGCCGGATTTATAAGTTACGACCTGAGCCTTTCCAAGCACTTGATTGTTGGGTACAGTCATTTAAGCATGTGATGGAAGAGAGATTCGATAATCTAGATAAGTATTTGAAGGAATTACAAAACAAGGAAAAGTCTTAAGGAGGAATTGAAATGTCAAATAATACAATGGTATCGAGAGTAGAGAACGATCGGGTATTAGTACTGGAGCGCGTTTTCGATGCGCCGCGCGATTTAGTATTCAGTATGTTTAAAGAACCAGAACATTTGAAACATTGGTGGGGGCCAAGAGGTTGGGAAATTCCGGCATGCACTGTCGACTTCCGTCCGGGAGGCGTTTGGCACTACTGTATGAAGTGTGTGAATCAGAACTTGGAGCAATTTTTTGGTATGGAATCATGGGGAAAAGCAGTCTATAAAGAGATTATTGAACCAGAGAAAATCGTCTACACCGATTACTTTTCGGATGCTGAGGGCAATGTAAATGATTCTATGCCGTCAACCGAGATGACATTAGAATTCATCGATTTAGGTGGAAAGACAAAGCTAATAAACCGTGCTGAATATGTTAACAAAGAGGCACTTAAGAGTGTTATGGACATGGGCATGCTGCAAGGTATCACCGAAACTTGGGATCGTTTGAACGAGCGATTGGAGTCACTGAAATAGATTTTTGTACCGTAATTTTATTTTTGATGATAAGTAAGTTTAAAAGTATGGAGTAAAATAAATTTTTTTGTAAGGGAGCGTTGAAATAAATGATTAATAATGTTGGTCAAATTATGTTGTATGTGAATAACCAAGATGAAGTGAAGAAATTTTGGACAGAAAAAGTAGGGTTTATTGTAATTTCAGAGGAAGATAACGGTCAAGGAATGCGATGGATTGAAATTGCTCCGACGAAAGAAGCTGAAACAAGTATTATTCTCCATAATAAAGAGTTAATTGCTAAAATGCAGCCTGAGTTAAATCTTGGTACACCTTCTTTAATGTTCTTCTCAAAAGAATTCGATCGTTTATATAGTGATTTAGTAAACAAAAATGTTACAGTTGGAGAAATTGTAAATATGCCTACAGGTAGAATATTTAATTTTGCAGATAGCGAAAATAACTATTTTGCGGTAATGGAAAAGAAGTAAATTTCAATTCAAATTATGAGTGCGATGCCTGAATAAAGGCATCGCATTTTTTGCTTTAAGATATATTATATTTCTGTAATGGTGAATTTAATTTTTATATAATAATAAAACAATATATAATAATATGATATAGTAACAACAAAAGAAGGGGGCTTACAAATGGAAATTATTCACGAAAGAGCAAAGTTACGGTTAATGGATAGCAATGATGTCGAAAAAATGTTTTCAATCGTGAAAGGAAATCGAGATATTTGGGCGTATTTAATCTCTAAAATGGATACTGTTCAAGATATGCAGCAATATGTTCAAAAGGCGATAAAAGCTTATGGGGCAGGGAAGGATTTGCCATTTGTTGTTGTTGATCAAAAGACGAATGAAATAGTAGGGAGTACACGCTTATATAACATTTCAGTGGAAGATAAGACAGTTGAGTTAGGAAAAACGTGGTATGACCCGAGTGTACAGCGTACGAGTATGAATACAGAATGTAAGTATATGTTATTACAATATGCTTTTGAAAAATTGCATATGCGGAGAGTACAAATTAAGACGGATGCCCGAAATGAAAAAGCACAAAGAGCAATTGAAAGACTCGGCGCAGTAAAAGAGGGTGTACTTAGAAACGAAAGAAAATTGCCGAGCGGGCATGTTAGAGATGCAGTTGTATACAGTATTATTGCAAATGAATGGCCAGCTGTAAAAGAACGGTTATTAGAAAAATTAGAGTCATATAAAGAAAAATGATAATTCATAGTAAGAAAGGTGTATTGATCGTCAAGATGAAAAATATACCTTTTTTTTTACAAAACAGTTACTTCTTTTATTTACTTTTGTTTCATCATTCCATTATGATAAAAAATTCGTTACAATGTAGTTGTATGGTAATAAACTTATAAATTACACAAATGTAATGAAAACCGCAAACGAAAAATGAATTGATAATCCTCAATTTTAAATGAAAACCCTTTAATGCATATATATTACAAGAAAAATTCCTTCTTTTAAACAAATTCAAACAAAATGATTTGATATATACGTTTTTATATAGAAGTATGGATGATGTACGGAGGCAGTTATAAATGAAAGAAAATAAGAAAAGTAAGAAAAGAAGAATCTTGCAAGTATTCTTGCTTATGATTTGTTCTATTATTTTATATGTAAGTTATGCAGCTTACGATATTTGGAGTTATCGCTTTAAAACAGATGATGATGTGAAGACAGATGCTGGTATCGTGCTAGGAGCAGCTTCATGGAACGGAAAACCATCTCCTGTATTTAAAGAAAGAATTAATCATGCAATTTCTTTATATAAGAACGGTAATATTAAAAAGATTATTTTCACAGGTGGTACAAAGTTTGAGGCAGAGCTTGAAGAAGCACGTACTGCTAGAGTGTATGCACTGAAACATGGTGTAAAAGATGAGGATATTCTAATTGAAACAAAATCTCTTTTCACAGAAGAGAATTTAAAGAATGCAAAGCAAGTTGGAATAGAGAACGGAATACGCACATATACGATCGTGAGTGATCCACTTCATATGAAACGTGCGATGAAAATTGCAAAACATCTTAAAATTGAAGCGTATGCATCAGCAACTCCAACGTCAGCGTATAAAACGTTAGATACAGAAATCCCCTTCTTTTTTAAAGAATTATGCTCGTATATTGGATATGTAACCTCTTTGCCATTAAAGGCATTGAAAGGGGATTAATATAAGAAAAGAACCTATCCTTTTATAGGAACTTTTCTTATTGTTCAAAAGCATTGTATTTTTATCGGAATAGTGAAACAATAGAGAAGTAACTTCATATAATCATAATGACAAAATGAACGGTTTATGAATCGAACATAAAGGAGATTATGTATGGCACTCTCATTTGTTGAAACAGAAGAACAATCTTTAGTTATTGAACAAATAAATAAATTGATTCCGAAGTTCATGGAAAGGGAGCATCAACTAAGTGAATTAGGATCATTTCCGTATGAAAATATTAATAATTTGAAAGATATCGGATATACGAAATTAACGTTGCCAAAAGAATGGGGAGGCAATGCGATTTCTTTATATGACTTCGTTTTATTTCAAGAGAAAATAGCAGAAGGCTGCGGTGCTACCTCATTATCAATTGGATGGCACCTTGGCATTGTAAAGGAATTAGCTGAAAATCGTTCTTGGGATGAGGAAATGTTCACTTGGTTTTGTGAAGAAGTGCGTAATGGCGCACTCTTTAATCGAGCAGCGACAGAGCCGAATACAGGTAGTCCTACGCGCGGCGGGAAACCAGAGACGTTAGCTGTCAAAAAAGGTGAGAAGTGGATTATAAATGGAAGAAAAACTTTTACGACAATGGCGCCAGTACTTGATTATTTTATTATTTCAGCAAGTGTTGAAGGCCAGGAAGAAATCGGAGAGTTTGTCATTCCGAAGAATACGATAGGCGTATCAATTGAAGAAACGTGGGATAGTATCGCAATGCGAGGAACTGCGAGCCATGATCTCGTTTTACAAAATGTAGAGATAGAGAACCGCTTTTTTACGGATGTAAAGGGCGGGAAAGTGAAACAAAAGGGTATTGGCTGGTTGCTACATATACCAGCATGTTATTTAGGAATTGCACAATCGGCAAGAAATTATGCAGTTCAGTTTGCGGAATCATACAAGCCAAATAGTTTAAATCATTCTATTAGTTTATTACCGAATGTTAGAAGATTAGTTGGAGAATTAGAACTTGAGCTTATGCAAGCTCGTGTCTTTTTATATCAAATTGCGAAAAAATACGATGAGGCAAAAGATAAATTATCATTGCAAGCCGAACTAGCAGCTGCGAAATATGTTGTAACGAACGCGGCAATATCTATTGTAGATAAAGCAATGCGCATCGTAGGAGCGAAAAGTTTATCAGAAAAAAATCCGCTTCATCGTTATTATTTAAACGTCAGAGCAGGACTGCACAATCCGCCGATGGATGATGCAACTCTTTCCATACTGGCGGATGCCGCGTTTCGGTCTTAGCTTAAAATAGAGGCTGTTGAAATGTACTAGTCAAGAGAAAGAAGACCCTAATATAGGGTCTTCTTTCTTTATAAATAATAATATGATGTTATTTTTGAGATGAAGAAAAGCGAATTGTATCGTTGCGAGAAAGTAAGAAGGTATTCAGTTTACGACTATAAGTACGATGATAATAATCGGCGAATCATAAGTTATATAGCGTACATTTTTATTCTTTAAGATCACAGATATGAGCATTTTTAATAAAAACAGCTTGGATCTATTGTGAAAATTATTGATAAAAAGAACTAAAATGAATTATTAGGAACGAGAATTCTATTAATAGTTTCAAATTAGAAGGATTTCTATTCAATTATTAATCATATTAATTGAAAATTATGCGTACGAATATATTAAATGAAGGGAGATATAAAATGAATAAAATTAAACTGAAAGTATTGAATTTAAATTATATAATGATATGTATTTTATTCACTATTATATGTATTCTCACTTCATTTTTCATTTCCAGTAATTCAAACTTATTTAAATCATTTTATATTAATCAACTATTGGGAACTAATTCTACTAAAGGTCTTATGTATATGATAGGAAGTGAGAATCATTATTTTGTAGAGGAATTTCATAAAGAAAAAGGACAAGCGTCTTTGGAATCTTTTTTACTTTCAATCTCTACAAACATTAACATAAATGATCTCCGAAGTATATTAAGTAGAGAACTTCCTAATATGAATCAATTCTATTCGGAAATATTAATTGCTGGAGAAGGGACCGATTATACTAATATTCCTGAAGAATCCAATATTCCTTTAGAAAATATCAAAAATGAAGGGTCTGCTATTGGACATCAAAATAGTGAAAAAGAAAATAATTCTACCGGTAAAAGTTCGAATCTACAAAATAATAGTGAAAATAAAGTTTTTATTTATCATACACATAGTTGGGAATCGTTTATTCCTCTTATTCCAGGAGCTACCAAACCAAATGATGCCTCCAGTACAAATAATGAAGTGAACATTTCGTTTGTTGGAGGTTATCTAAAACAAAAGTTAGAGGAAAAAGGAATAGGTGTTTCGCATGATACTACAAATATGAGGGATTTTCTGAGAAATAAAAATTTAAATTGGGCTCAATCTTACAAAGGCTCCCGCCAAATAGTACAAGATATATTAGCAAAAGATAAAAATATTATGTTCCCAATTGACCTTCATAGGGATGATGCCCGAAAAAACATTACATTAAAAACTATTAATGGAAAGAATTATGCGCGACTCTATTTTATTTTAGGACGAAATAATCCTAACTATGAAAAAAACAAAAAAATAGTAACGGCAATAAATTCATATTTAGATGAAAAATATTACGGTTTAAGTCGAGGGATTTTCATTAAAGACCGTACGAAAGGAGACGGAGTATATAATCAAGATCTTTCTCCAAATGCATTACTTATTGAAATGGGAGGGGTAGATAATACACCAGAAGAACTATATGCTTCTGGTGACGCATTAGTAGAAGCGTTTAGCCACTATTATTATGAAGTTGCTAAGAAAAATAATTAAATATATAGAAAAAGCTATTCATACTAGCAAAAATTGAATTACAAGAATACTAAATATAACAGTAAATAATTTGGTGTTTTTGTAAAATAAAAAGGAGTGACACCTATGAAAAAATCTTTCTTTTCATTCTTCTTTTTATAGTTTTATAGTGGAATGCTATGCTTCTTATTTCACCTACTGTATAATAAGAAAAAAGCACGAAAAGAGGTTATCTCATGCTAGAGGTTATTGCAACTTGTTTAGAAGATGTGAAGCGAATTGAAAAAGCTGGTGGAAATCGAATTGAACTCATTTCATCGTATACAGAAGGTGGTTTAACACCGAGTTATGCTTTTATAAAAAAAGCAGTAGAAGCAGTGCAAATACCAGTTCATGTTATGATTCGTCCGCATGCGAAGTCTTTTACATATACGGAAGAAGAAATTGAAATGATGAAGGAAGATATTATCGTTGCACAGAAGTTAGGTGCAGCGGGTATTGTATTAGGTGTGTTAAATGAACAAAATGAAGTTGAAGAAGAGAAATTAGCAGATTTATTATCTGTTGTAGATGGAATAAATGTAACGTATCACCGTGCGATAGATGATACAGAAAATCCAGTAGAAGCGATGAAAGTTTTGAAGAAATTCAATAAAGTTACTCACGTGTTAACTTCAGGCGGACAAGGAAATGTAGTAGATAATATTCCAGTGCTTACAGAGATGCAAAAGGAAAGTGAAGGGAATATACAGCTTGTTGCCGGAAGCGGAGTAACGAAAGAGAATGTAAAACAATTGCTAGAAGAAACTGGAATTAAGCAGGCGCATGTAGGTACAGCGGTTAGAGAAGGTAAGTCATGTTTTTCTGAAATTGACCTAAAGTTAGTACAAGAGTTAGTTGAAATAATAAAGTAAGTATTTAAGAAAGAGGAGAAACGATGAAGACGAATACGAAGAAAGAATTGATCTCATGGATTAAAACGATAGGTATTACACTTGCGATTGCCTTTATCGTTCGTGGGGTGCTGTTTACGCCATCATTAGTACAAGGTGAGTCGATGATGCCAACTTTAGAAAATAATGAGCGCGTTCTCGTTAATAAGATTGGTTATAGTATAAACGGATTAAATCGTTTTGACGTTATCGTCTTCCACGGAAAAGAAGGGTACGATTTAGTAAAACGAGTAATTGGTTTACCAGGTGATACAGTTGAGTATAAAGATGATGTTTTATATGTAAACGGAAAAGCGATGGAAGAACCATATTTAAAAGAGTTTAAAGAAAAAGCAGCTGGCCGTGTATTAACTCCTGATTTTACGTTAGAACAAATCACAGGGAAAGCGAAAGTGCCAGAAGGCCAAGTGTTTGTTTTAGGAGATAATCGTGAAGTTTCTAAAGACGGTCGTATGTTTGGATTTATTTCAGAAGATGAAATTGTCGGAAAAGGACAAGCTGTTTTTTGGCCGTTAAAACAAGTAAGAGCATTATAAAGTAAAGCAAAGGTATGGGAGAAATATTCTTCCATACTTTTTTTGTTTGTGAAAAATATATTGATAGAATTGAAAGAATATTTTATAATTTTAAATTATATGTTTGTTTCGAAAAACGGAATTTAAGTTCCGAAATTCGGAACGAAAAGGAGACATGATGAGTATAAATAAAACGGCAGTTAAGACAATGGATATTTTGGAGTTGTTTTATGAGCATGAAGAGCTAAGTTTAACAGAGATGGTTCAGCTTACGAATATGCCGAAAACATCTGTTTATCGTTTAATTGGTTCGTTAGAAGAAATGGACTTTTTACAAAAAACAGAAAAGGGAAAGTATCGTCTCGGAGTCGTTTTTTTACGATTTGGTCAACTTGTTTCACAAAGGTTATCGGTAAGAAATATTGCGATACCTTATATGAAAGAGCTTAGAGATAGTTTAGGGCAAGCAGTAAATTTAATTATTCAAGATGGTAATGACGCAATTTATGTTGAGAAGATGGAAGGAGCTCAGCCAGTACGTGTTTATACGGCGGTTGGAAGAAGAGCACCACTGTATGCAGGTGCATGTCCGAGAATTTTACTATCGTATTTTTCTGAGGAAGAGAAAAGAAAATACGTAGAGGAAACAGATTTAAAACAGTTTGCAGATGGAACGATCGTGAATAAGGAGCATTTGTTAGAAGTATTACATATGGCGAAAAAAGAAGGGTACACAATTAGCTACTCTGAATTAGAAAATCATACAGCGGCTATAGCAGCTCCAATTTTTGCAAGTGATGGAACGGTTGTAGCGGGCATTAGTATTTCGGGATTAGCAATTGAGTATAGCGAAAGTAACATTTCATATTTTACTGCGAAAGTGAAAGAAACAGCATACCGCATTTCGAAAGAACTCGGCTTTTGGGCATAGAAAGAGGGAGTAGGATGAAATTTTCTGCGTTAGGGGATCAAGCAATTATTGTTACATTTGGTGAAGAAATTGGGATGGATATATACGAAAAAGTGCAACGATTATTTCAAGCACTGCAGCAACATCCGTTTGCAGGAATGGTTGAATGCGTTCCGTCGTTTACTTCATTAGCGGTGTACTACAATTTGTACGAAGTATGGAAGCGAAATAAGAGAAGTGAAAGACCATATGATCACGTTTGCCAGTATATAAAGGAGCTGTGTGATTCATATAAAGAAGAAGTGAACCGAGATGTGAAACATATTTCTATACCAGTGTGTTACGGGGGAGAGTATGGACCTGATTTAGAAGAGGTTGCGCATTATCAAAGCTTACAAGTAGAGGATGTTATTCGAATACATAGTGAAACAACATATTTCGTGTATATGTTAGGTTTTACACCAGGATTCCCGTATTTAGGCGGGTTACCGAAAGAACTAGAAACACCTAGAAAAGAAACACCGCGGTTACAAATTGCTCCTGGTTCAGTAGGTATTGGCGGAAATCAAACAGGTATTTATCCGCTAGAAACACCAGGAGGCTGGAATATTATCGGCCGAACACCTATTTCTCTATTTAATCCAAAAGAAGAAACACCAACATATATTCAAAGTGGTATGTATTTACGATTTATACCAATAACAAAGGAAGAGTACGTATCGCTTGAGGGGGCTAAAGAATGGATGTAGAGATTTTGCATGCAGGAATGCTTACAACAGTCCAAGATTTAGGACGATCTCATTATCAACAATACGGTGTACCTGTTGGCGGGGCTATGGATAAAAATGCGCTCAGGATGATTAATATGTTAGTAGGCAATGAGGAGAATGAGGCTGGACTCGAAATTACAATAATGGGGCCTAAAATGTTAATAAAGAAAACGACATTGCTCGCGATTGGTGGAGCAGATATGGAACCGTTATTAAATGGAGAGCGCATTCCATTATGGCGCCCCATATTAGCTGAAGAAGGAAGCATGCTTTGTCTCGGAAAAGCGAAAAGCGGTTGCAGAGCGTATGTGACTTTTGCGGGCGGTATAAATATTGATCGTACGATGGGAAGTAAAAGTACTTACATACGTGCTGCTCTTGGCGGTATTGAAGGGAGAATGCTGAAAAAAGGAGATTATTTTCAAATTGGTACAGGAGCAGAAGTTGCGAGTCGTTTCATTCAAAACTTACAAGAAGAAGGGCGTATAAAAACGAAGTGGGCAATTTGTAACAATGCTTTACCAAAATACAAGAAGCATCCTACTCTTCGCGTCATAACAGACTTTGAATATGATCAATTTACAGAAGAAAGTATAAAGTCGTTTTTTTCGAAAGAGTATAAAGTATCCAATTATGCTGATCGTATGGGATATAGGCTTGACGGAGATGTTTTAAATAGAGTTGAAGAGATAGAAATTTTATCGAGCCCAGTTACATTCGGAACAATTCAAGTACCGAATGGTGGACAGCCTATTATATTAATGGCGGATAGACAAACGACAGGTGGTTATCCGAGAATTGGAAATGTAATTTCAGTAGATTTACCTCTTCTAGCGCAGCTGAAACCAGGAGACTATGTAACTTTTGAAAAAATAACTATGGAAGAAGCTGCACAATTATATATAGAACAGGAAACAAGTATGAGTCTATTAAAGAAATTCATCGCTTTACGAAGCTGAGATTAGGAGGAAAACATCGTGACTACAATCGATTTAAACTGTGATTTAGGAGAAAGTTTTGGAGCTTATAAAATGGGGAATGATGATGAAATTCTTCCGTTCGTTTCCTCTATAAACGTTGCTTGCGGTTTTCATGCTGGTGATTCGGCCGTTATGCGGCAAACGGTTGAAAAAGCTCTGCAGCATAACGTAGCAATCGGGGCACACCCTGGATTTCCTGATTTAATTGGATTTGGGAGAAGGAATATGAACGTTTCAGCAAGTGAAGTATACGATTATGTTTTATATCAAATTGGCGCATTAGACGGATTTGTTAAAGCTGCTGGAGGGAAAATGCAACATGTAAAACCGCACGGTGCGTTATATAATATGGCGGCAACTGATTCGGAAATTGCGGATGCAATCGCAAAGGCAATTTATCATATTAACCCAAATCTATTACTTTACGGATTAGCGAATAGTGAAGCGTTTAAAAGGGCAACAGAAAAATATAATATAACTTTCGTACAGGAAGCTTTTGCTGATCGTACGTATAAGCAGGATGGAACTTTAACGAGCCGTACAGAAGAAAATGCTCTTATAAAAAATGAAGATGAAGCGATAAAACAAGTACTTCAAATGGTGAAAGAAGGGTATGTAGAATCGGTTAATGGGGAGAAAGTAGCAGTTCAGGCGCAAACGATATGTTTACACGGGGATGGAGAGAAAGCAGTACAATTTGCGGAGAGAATATACAGAACATTCGAACTTAACGATATTTCTATATGTGCACCGAAATAAAAAATGAGGGGAAGTGCTGGAAATGATTAAATTAATTGGGATACTACTTGTTGCAGTTGGGTTTTTATTTAGACTAAATACACTGTTAGTAGTTATGGTTGCAGGTATTGTTACTGGTATGGTTTCAGGCTTAAGCTTTTATGATGTGATCAGCATGTTCGGTAAATTTTTCATAGAAAACAGATATATGTCTATGCCAATCATATTAACTTTACCGGTAATCGGAATTTTAGAGCGTTATGGTTTAAAAGAAAGAGCAGAAGCACTTATAACGAAATCAAAAGGAGCAACAACTGGAAGAGTATTAATGTCATATTTTACGATAAGAGAATCATCAGCAGCACTTGGACTTAATATTGGTGGGCATGCGCAAACAGTGAGACCACTAGTTGCGCCAATGGCAGAAGGGGCTGCGCAAGGTAAATACGGTAAACTTCCTGAAAAATTAAGAGAAAAGATTAAAGCAAATGCAGCAGCTGCGGAAAATACAGCTTGGTTTTTCGGAGAAGATATTTTTATCGCAACTGGTGCCATTTTATTAATGAAAGGATTCTTTGATTCAGTAGGAATGCATGTCGGTGTATGGGATATGGCGCTTTGGGGTATTCCAACTGCGATATCTGCCCTTATTGTGAGCTGGATTAGGTTTAGAAGGTTTGATAAGTATATAGAGAAAACAATGAAGGCAGAAGAAAAACAAGAGAAGGAGGCTATATAAGATGAACATTATAACAATGGATACAATTTATTATTTACTAGGGATAATCGTTGCCTTTATCGCAATTCGTATCGCATTTGATCGTGAACATCCAAACCGATTCGGTTCTAGCTTATTTTGGGCATTGTTTGCAGTTACATTCATATTTGGAAATGTAATACCTTCATTTTATGTTGGCTGTATTGTGCTAGTTATGGTCGTTTTAGCTTCATTAAATAAAGTAACAAAATCTGAGGAGAAAGAAGTACCAGTGCAAGAACGTGTGAAACATGCTGAGAAATTAAAGAATAAAATTTTCATGCCTGCACTATTAATACCTATTTTTACAATTATCGGTACGTTAACGTTAGGAAAAATCAAATGGGGAAATGTCGCGCTTGTTGATCCAGATAAAGTAACGTTAGTTGCATTAGCGTTAGGAGCATTACTCGCATTCATTGCGGCGATGCGTATTACAAAATCAAAAATAACAACGCCTGTTCAAGAAGGAAGTAGGTTATTACAAGCTGTTGGCTGGGCAGTTATTTTACCACAAATGTTAGCGGCACTTGGCGGTATTTTCGCGAAGTCTGGCGTTGGACAAGTTGTTTCTGATTTAGTCGGACAAGTGTTACCGACAGAGTATCCATTCGTTGCTGTTATGGCGTATTGTTTAGGAATGATGCTATTTACAGTCGTAATGGGGAATGCATTCGCAGCGTTTGCAGTAATCACTGGCGGAATCGGCTTACCTCTAATTGTACAAATGCACGGAGGGAATCCAGCTATTATGGCAGCACTCGGTATGTTTGCTGGATATTGCGGAACATTGATTACTCCAATGGCGGCAAACTTTAATATTGTTCCGGCGATGCTGTTAGAATTGAAAGATAAGAATGCAGTCATTAAGGCGCAAGTACCAATTGCTCTTTCCATTTTCATTATAAATATGTTTATAATGTACGGCCTTGTATATCGTTTCTAATTAGGAGAGTGAAACTATGAAAACAGTATTATTAACAGGATTTGATCCGTTCGGCGGAGAAAGCATCAACCCAGCTTGGGAAGTCGCAAAAAGTTTGCATGAAAAAACAATCGGAGAGTACAAGATTATTAGTAAACAAGTGCCAACCGTATTTCATAAATCAATACAAATATTAAAAGCATATATAGAAGAGTTATCGCCTGACATTATTATATGTATTGGACAAGCTGGGGGCAGACCAGATATTACGATAGAGCGTGTAGCAATTAACGTTGATGATGCAAGAATTGCTGATAATGAAGGGAACAAGCCGGTGGATATGCCGGTTGTAGAAGAAGGGCCGACCGCGTATTGGTCTACACTTCCGATGAAAGCAATCGTGAAAAAACTTCGCGAAGAAGGTATACCGTCGTCTGTTTCACAAACTTCAGGTACATTCGTTTGTAATCATTTATTCTATGGTCTCATGCATGAACTAGAGAAACATGATAAGAAAATAAAAGGTGGATTTGTTCATATTCCGTTCTTACCAGAGCAAGCGAGCAATTATCCAGGTCAACCGAGTATGTCACTTTCTACGATTAGTAAAGGAATAGAATTGGCAATCGAAGTAACGACGAAAGTAGAGGTAGATATTGTAGAATGTGGTGGCGCGACGCATTAAGTAAAATGAATTGTACAACACCTATTGTAAACAACTGGTATAATAAGTATAGGAATATACATAGAGGTGATTTTTGTGCAATTTGAAGAAGTACGTTCGATATTAGAAAAAGCGAAGAAAATTACAGTGTTAACAGGGGCTGGCGCAAGTACGGAAAGTGGAATCCCTGATTTTCGTTCAGCAAATGGATTATATGCTGATGCGAATGTAGAGATGTATTTATCAAGAGGATATTATAATAGAAGTCCGAAAGAATTTTGGAAGCATTATAAAGAAATCTTTCAAATTAATACGTTTCATCAATATAAACCAAATCGTGGGCATCGCTTTTTAGCAGAGCTAGAGGAACAAGGAAAAGATATAACGATTTTAACGCAAAATATTGATGGTTTACATCAATTAGGTGGTAGTAAACATGTCATTGATTTACATGGAACACTTCAAACAGCACATTGTCCGAAGTGCAAAGCGGGATATGATTTACAATATATGATTGATCATGAAGTGCCACGCTGTGAGAAGTGTAATTTCATTTTAAATCCAGATGTTGTTTTATACGGAGATACGTTACCACAATATCAAAATGCGATCAAATGTTTATATGAAACAGATGTACTTCTCGTAATGGGAACGTCACTCAAAGTACAGCCTGTCGCTTCATTCCCAGAAATCGCAAAGAGAGAAGTAGGAGCAACAACTATTTTAGTAAATGAAGAATTAACGGGTCAAGAATATAATTTTGATTATGTTTTTCAAAATAAAATTGGTGAATTTGTTGAAGGGTTATCTTCGATTAAATAAGTTTTTGTTTTCGTAAAGAAACTGAGGTGAATGATGTCACCTCAGTTTTTTGTATGAATTATATTCATGTTATCGCTTATTAAGGGGAATGGTAATAAATAGGACATAAAATACGAAAACTGAAAATTAAATCTTTTATTTCTTTTGTAATTAATATAAAATTCTATATATAGCATATAAATAAATTTAATACATAATGATTTTTGCACAGAAATGTTAATAGAATGAAGCGAGGGAGCAAAATGAGACAGAAAAAGGAGAAGCAGAAACAGTCGAAAAAGAAAAAGACTCATATTCCGTTTCGGTTAAATGTACTATTTTTTATCGTTTTTCTTTTATTCTCAGCTATTATTATTCAATTAGGTAAAGTACAAATCATTGACGGAGAAACGTATCGAAATGAAGTGAATAAAAAGGAAGATGTAACGGTGAGTACTCCAGTTCCGAGAGGGAAGATGTTTGACCGGGAAGGGAAAGTTATTGTAAATAATAAACCGTTACGAACTGTTACATATACGAAGATGAAAGGAGTGGACTCAAAAGAGGTTTTAATAGTGGCAAGAAATTTAGCAAAGCTAATTGAAATGCCACAAGAAGATATGGACAAGTTAACAGAGACAGATAAAAAAGATTTTTGGATGCAGTTAAATGAAAAGCGTGCAGCAACAAAAGTAACGAAAGAAGACGAGAGTAAATTTAGGAAGCAGGAAATAGAAGGGAAAGACTTAGATAAGAAAGTAGAAGAGTTGAGACGAGAAAGAATTACACAAGAAGAATTAAACGAGCTTTCGAAGGAGGATATAGAAGTACTAGCAATTAAAAGTAAAATGAATGCGGGATATAAAATGACGCCACAAATCGTCAAAAAAGATGTCAGTCAAAATGAATATGCAGTAGTGAGTGAAAGATTATCGAGCTTGCCAGGCGTAGATACGACTGTGGATTGGGAGCGAGAATATCCAAATGATAAAATACTACGTTCTGTACTTGGTAGTGTTTCTAGTGAGAATGAGGGATTACCAAGGGAGCAATTAGACTATTATTTAGTGCGAGATTATAACAGAAATGATCGTATTGGTAAGAGTTACATCGAAAAACAATATGAAGATGTGTTACATGGAACGAAAGAACAGTCTAAAAATATTACTGATAAAGCTGGAAATATTATTCGGACTGAAAAAGTGACAAAAGGAAAAAGTGGAAATAATTTAATGCTAACAGTTGATATGGATTTGCAGAAAAAAGTGGAGGAAAGTCTTGAAAAGAATTTAAGGGCATTTCATTCTTCTGAACCGATGATGGATCGTGCATTCGTCGTTATGATGAATCCAAAAAATGGTCAAATTCTATCATTAGCAGGAAAGAAAATTGTAAATAAAGATGGCGGGATGCAAATAGAAGACTACGCTTTAGGAACGATGATAAGTTCTTACGAGTTAGGATCAACGGTGAAAGGAGCTACGGTATTAGCGGGATATCAAACAGAAGCGATTAAGCCATATACGCATTTTTTCGATGCACCAATGTTTTTTAAAGGAAGTTCGAAGCCGAAGAAATCGTGGAAAGACTTTGGAGATATTGATGATTTAAGAGCATTGCAAGTTTCATCCAATGTCTACATGTTTAATACGGCGTTAAAGATTGCGGGGATTGATTATGTACCAACCAATCCGTTAGATATTAAACAAGAAGCGTTTAATAAAATGCGTTATTATTTTAGACAATTTGGTTTAGGTGTGCCAACTGGCATAGATTTACCGAATGAATCGATAGGTCAAATAGGTAGAACAGATAATATACCAGGTTTTTTACTTGATTATGCGATTGGACAATATGATACATATACGCCGCTCCAGCTTGCTCAATATATTTCAACGATTGCAAATGGTGGTTACCGTATGAAACCACAAATTGTACAAGAAATTAGAGAACAACCAAATAGACCAGAGGGAGTCGGGAAAGTTATGCAATCGATGGAACCAGTCGTGTTAAATCGAGTGGATATGGATCTTTCATATATAAATCATGTGAAAGAAGGATTTAGGAGGGTTTTCCAAGAGGCTGATGGGACAGGTACTGGAACTTTTAAAGGGTTACCTTATAAACCAGCTGGGAAAACAGGAACAGCAGAGACAGTGTACGGTGGAGAAAGTGATATTGGAAGAGATGAGAACAACTATCGAAAAAAATGTTATAATTTAACTCTCGCCGGGTATGCGCCATATGATGCTGATCCGGAAGTTGCTTTTTCTGTTGTTGTGCCATGGGTGAATAATGATAAATCAGGTATTAATTCTGCAATTGGTAAAGAGGTTTTGGATGCATATTTTGATTTAAAAACGCAGAGATCGGGTGCAAGTCCAGTCCCAGTAGCACAATAGCCGAGTAAGGCACAATAAAAAACTTCAAATTGTAGTATATCACTGCGCAAATGAAAACATATTGTGCAGTGATATATTTTTGAGTTGAAAAGTGTTTTGATAAGGTGGGAATGGATATGAAAGAGGAGATTAAGAGAGGTTGGGGAAAGTACATACTATTTATATTTGTCCTAGTAGGAGCGTACCAGTCTTTCACTTTATGTAAGGTGGAAGGAAAATCAATGCAGCCAACTTTACATGAAGAAGACTACGTATTTGTAAATAAAGCTGCGGTACTTTTTTCTAGCATACAGCACGGAGAAATCGTCATTATTAAGGAAGAGGATGGATCGAAATATTATGTAAAACGTGTAATAGGGCTTCCTGGTGACGTAATTAGCATAACGAATGGAATTGTATACGTAAATGACAAAAAGCAAGATGAACCTTATATAAATAAATATTTATTCAACAATACACAAGTGTTTTACAACTTTCAAAAGACAAAAATTCCACCAAATAAGTTATTTGTAATGGGAGACAATCGTGAACATAGTAAGGATAGTCGAAATGGTTTAGGTTATATTGAAGAAGATAACGTTATTGGCAAGGTGGAATTTATATATTATCCTTTTTCGAAAATGAAAATACTAGACTAGTTTAGTATTTTTATTTTATTTTCCTCAGAAACAATCAATGAATTAGATGGACCTTTAATCCGCAGGTGCTCCTATAAAGAGGATAATAATTAACGCTTTTATATTAAGTTAACGGTTAGGAAATAGAAAGGATATGATGATATGTATAAGTACACAATATGCTTCATTAGAAAAGGGGATAAAATACTTCTGTTAAATAGAAACAAAAAGCCGACAATGGGAATGTGGAATGGCGTTGGAGGTAAAATGGAGGATAATGAAACCCCATATGAAGGAGTAATTAGAGAAACGTTTGAGGAAACGGGTATTCAACTTCATGATGTAACTTATAAGGGTAATGTCATTTTTAAAGAAAAGGATGAGCCTCGGGATAGTGATGGAATGTATGTATTTCTTGCTGATTTACCAGATGAAGTACATATCGATACGCCATTAAGCACTGATGAAGGTATATTAGAATGGAAGTCAATTGATTGGATATTAGATGATGATAACAGAGGTGTAATTAGCCATTTACAAAGATACTTACTGAGGTTACTAAAAGACGAAAACAATTTAGAGCATACATTTATTTATGATAATCGTAATATTGTTGAATACACAACTGCTCTTCTGACAGAAGATGATACGAAAAAACGATATGTAAAACATCTCGTTTCTCAATAAGAGAAGATACGTTAAAATACGAAGAAAAAGCCAAATCCTTTATTGGAATTTGGCTTTTTTGCAGGGAATGCTAATTCAAATTTTGCTCTACATAATTTGCTTTAATGATAAAGCGGTGCTGCTTTACATCGAAATATCCTTTTTGCAAGATGATTTCATGTATTCGATATAATTCCTCAGTATAGCTTTCAACAGTAAAGTCAGGAATTTGCCATGGAATTGCTTTTAAATAATAGACGACAGCACCGACATCATAAAAACGTTGAAAAGGGAACTCTTCTTTTGCTTCTAAAATAGTAAATCCATTTTGCTCTAATTCACTACATGCTGTTTCGAGTGACCAACTTGCAAATTCTGAATTAAGCGGTGCACCAAACAGCTCATTAAGATGGGCGCAATCAAAACCACCGACTTGTTGAGTAAGGAATATCCCATTTGGAGAAAGGATTCGTTTTACCTCGGAAGCAGCATATGATTCATGTTGATTCACAATTAAATCAAACTGACCATCTTGAAATGGTAAAGCAGTATCATCGGTCACTTCTACAACTGTAACTCCTAAAGGTTCTAATTTCTTTCGTGCAATTGGGACATTCGGAGCATAGCCCTCAGTAACGTAAATAGTTGACGGGAACGGTTGTAACATAGATAAAAACTCTCCGCCGCCAGTACCCATATCTAGCATTGATTTTGCACGTTGCATAAGCTGGAAGGCTGTACTACCATATGACCACGATAGAGGCTCGCTATTCATACGGCCAGTTTCTGAAATGAAAGAAAAATCCCAGCCGCTAAAGTTTGTCTTTGCACTATCTAATAGTGCCGAAAATAATGGATCACGTTTCATATTATGTCCTCCTATTTTGTTAATGAATGATATAGTAAGAAATGAGAAAGGGAGGACCTCTTATTAAAATGAAGCGGTTTTACGTTTCATGTTCAAATAGATTCATACAAATTCGCTCCTTGCGAGAATAGTTATTTATATATTCGGGAAAATCGAGTGAAAATCCTTTGAAATTATAAGGGAAGGCAGTTGTTTAATGAAAAATTGGATGGAGTTTACAGACAAAGAGTACGACCAAATATGGGACAGGATATATAGTGAGCTTAAGTTTTCGCCAAGTGATTCTACATTTCCATCATTTAAGGTGCCAAGTCCTTTTGTTACATATGATATTTCTCATTACTTCGGAGAGTCGGTAGATTTAGATGTATATGACGAACTTGAAGAAAAAGCATTACTAGTTTTTAAAGAGAATACAGTATCGGATGAATATATAATGGCACTTGATTGGCAACATGAATGTTACTGGGTAAATCCACATTTAAAGTTCGATAGAAATGAATTTGATGAGTGGACAATCCCGATTTTTCCAAATGGAGATTATTATTTCTTTATTCAGAAGGACTTTAAGTGGGGGTATTTAGGTCACCCTTGGGAAAAGAGTATAACGATATTTGGAAAAGAACTAATAGAGAGTTTTGAACAAAATAAGCCGGAAATGTTTCAAAATATTTTAAGACAATGTTAATGTTTTAAAGAGAAAACACGTTTATACTTCCAAATGAAGTATAAACGTGTTTATTATTAGCTGTTTTCATATAGATTGTTGCTTTCTTTACAAATAATTAAAAACAAAAATCTTTTGGTAAACAGCCATTTTTTATCACCGTTCTTAACCCATGTTTCATAATCCATGGATTGACAGGATGGTTATTATTGAGCAATTCTCGCAACCAATGAAAAACAATTTCTTTATCTTCTTTCGTAATATCATTGATGTGATTTGCTACCCATTTTTTCACCTCAGTGGTCAGTTAAAAACAATTTTTATTTTTTAATCGACAATCCATACACCAACGTCTCACTAGGAGTCGTAATGCTAAAACCAGTCGTCTTATAATCAAGTTTCACCGTAGCACCAGTGTAGTCTTTCGTGAATGAGTCCATTTGTACAATAAGCTGTTCATCTTCATATACAACATCATCCGCATTATATGTATCCCAAATTAAATCAACATCAACGAAAATGCTGCAAGAGTTTGTCATTGTTCCTCTAATGCGAATGATCTTTTTGTCTTCACGTTCTAGTCTATGTATAGCTGCTATTGCTTCATCAGTAATACGAATGTTCATGTAACCCCAACCTTTATTTATATTTTCTCTATTATTGCAAAAACAGGAGAAATAGGGAAGGGAGAAGCATTGCAATAAAAAACGAGCAAACAAATTTGTTTGCTCGTTTTACTTTATTTCAGTTCACATTTATCAAGTGGAATGACTTTCGTTTTCTTAGTAAATTTATAACCTAACCATAGTACTAAGAAGAGTGGTAAACCGATGTAAGAAACGAGCACACCGTTCCAATCGATAGATGCTCCCGTAAATGCTCCGTAGTTTTGACCTAAAATAACGATAACACAAAGTGTAAATGCAAAGATTGGACCGAACGGGAACCATTTTGCTCTATACGGTAAATCTTTTAAATCTTTCCCTTGTGCAACATAAGCTTTTCGGAAACGGTAATGACTAACAGCAATTCCTACCCAAGCAATAAATCCTGACATCCCAGAAGCATTTAATAACCAAATGTATACAACACCGTCACCGTATAAAGAAGCGATGAAAGCGACACTACCAACTACTGATGTTGCGATTAATGCGTTAACAGGTACACCGCGGCTATCTAATTTGCCTAAGAACTTTGGTGCTTTTCCTTGGCGAGCTAAATCCCAAAGCATACGAGTTGATGCATACATGCCAGAGTTACCAGCAGATAAAACTGCAGTTAAAATAACAGCGTTCATAACAGAAGCAGCGAAGGCAACGCCCGCTTTTTCAAATACAAGTGTAAATGGACTTACTGTAACATCACTTGCTGCAAGGCTATCAGTCGTATAAGGAATTAATAAACCGATAACAAGAATTGCTAAAATATAGAATAATATAATGCGCCAAAAGATAGAACGAATTGCTTTCGGAATATTGCGTTCTGGATCAGCAGTTTCACCAGCAGCCACTCCTAATAATTCAGTTCCTTGGAATGAGAAACCAGCAGCCATAAATACACCGATAATTGCCATGATTCCACCGTTAAATGGTGCATCTGCAACAGTGAAGTTTTTAAAGCCGACAGATTCGCCGCCCATAATTCCAAAAATCATCATAAAACCGACAATTAAAAAGATAATAATAGTAACTACTTTAATAAGTGCGAACCAATATTCAGATTCACCAAAACCTTTAACAGATAAATAGTTTAAGAGAAAAATAATAGCTAAACAAAGTCCACTCCAAATAAGAGAAGGTGTATCTGGGAACCAAAATTTCATAATTAATGTTACGGCCGCTAGTTCAGCAGCGATCGTAATCGCCCAGTTATACCAATAGTTCCATCCAAGTGCAAAGCCAAGTGATGGATCAACAAATTTTGTTGCATAAGTGCTAAAAGATCCAGTAACAGGCATGTAAGCTGCGAGTTCTGCTAAGCTTGTCATTAAGAAATAAACCATAATTCCAATTGCAGCGTATGCGACTAGTGCACCGCCAGGACCAGCCGAATGGATAACACCACCGCTGGCAAGAAATAGTCCGGTACCGATTGTACCACCGAGAGAAATCATCGTAAGGTGACGAGATTTTAATCCGCGTTTTAATTCACCTTGTCCTTGTGTAGTTTGCGTTTTAGAGGTAGCTTGATTCGTTGCGCTATTCATGTTCAACACTCCTTTTCTTGTAAGATAGGAAGGAGCGGGGGAGAAAAATACAAAAAACCGCCAAAAGAATTAGGCGGAACGTTTCACAAATAACCACCCCATCATACCCTTCCGTTAAGATAGCACACCACGTTTACTCGGTATTTTGTAAACGTGACAGTTCTGTTCCTTTCGGAGACAGCCCCAGCCAATATTTCCAGAGAAGAAATATAAACTTCGGCAACTTTTCCTTTTAAACGGAGTCGGGTGACATTCTCTGTGTCTCGGCCGTTCTACTCTTAAAAGTTGCAACCTCTACCTCATCGGATTGATGAGGATTTATTCATTGCTATGATTTTTAATATATGGCAATTGTAATGAGTTTCTGAAAATATTGCAAGGGATTTTGTTAGGAAAAGTCAAAAAATATCGGTTATTGTATAGGAAACGCTCGCAAAGCTCCACCCGAACCTGCTGTTATGTAACAATAAATAAAGAAAGAAATTGTTATACAAATGTTTCGCAAAAAATATTGAAAAACCCTTTAAAATTAAAAGAAAATTCAGAAAATATAATTCGACATAAATATCAAAAGGGATTAGTTTTTTATTTTGTTTCAAAGAATAAACATATGTTTACGTAAAAAAGAATGAATATTCTATATATTTATAGTAAAATTGTAGTATTGTTTAATTGAAAAGGGGACATCGTTATGAAATTAGAAACGGAAAGATTACATATTATCCCGTGTACGGAAGAATGGGTTCAAATTACGAATAATCAAGGATACAATAGTGGCCCGCATATTTTAGGGCATATAGAAAATTTGAAACAAGATGCGGCTGTATTACCGTGGGGCGCGTGGTATGTTATTCGGAAAGAGGATGATGTTGTTCTAGGTGATATAGGATTTAAAGGGAAACCGAACGAGCAACATACAGTAGAAATTGGTTACGGATTTATTGAGAAATATTGGAATGAAGGTTATGCAACAGAAGCAGTTAGTGAATTAATGAAATGGGCTTTTCAAACAGGAGAAGTGGAAACGATTATAGCGGAGACACTCCTTGATAATTATAGCTCTATTCGTGTATTAGAGAAATTACATATGAAAAGAGTAAATAATACAGAAACGATGATCAATTGGAAGATTGAAAAATAAAGAATACCGCTCGAAGCAAATCGGGCGGTATTTTGCGTAATTATGGTAGCATTTGTTTTTGATCTGTTGGATAGCTACTCGTCGCTTGTTTCGAATACTTTGAATGGTTACGGACAGAAATAAAAATAGAAATAATAACGACAAGACCAACTGCAACATAAGAAAGTGTAATAATAGTTGGATCAACTTTAAATGATGTAAGCAATGTACGTATATTCGTAAAAATAATAAGTCCGCCAACGAGTACGCCGAGTAAATGCGAAGGAACGATGCGTACTAACCATGCCGCGATTGGTGCGGCAACAATACCACCGAGCATTAGGGCAAATACCCAAACCCAGCTTATTTGTTCCCAACCAAGTGAGATGAAAAAGCCGATTGTTGCAGCGAGTGAAACAGGAAATTCGCTCGTATCTACAGATCCAATAACTTTTCTAGCATCATTCCCTTTTGCAAGAAGAACAGGTGTCGTAATAGGTCCCCAGCCACCACCGCCAGTTGAATCAACAAATCCTGCGAACAAGCCAAGTGGCACAAGTTGTTTAGCAGACATACGCTTATTTGAAGCAACAATTTGTTTTTGAATGATGAATCGTAATAAAATATAAACCCCTAAAGTAAATAAAAATAAGGAAATGTACGGTTTAATAATATCGCCCGGTAAATTACTTAAAAAACATGCTCCGACAAAAGCGCCAATCGCTCCTGGCAATGTAAGTCTAGAAACTGTATATTTATCAACGTTTCCGAATCGTATATGAGATGCACCGGAAGCGGCAGTAGTGACTACTTCAGCTAAATGAACCGATGCAGAAGCAACAGCTGGTGCAATACCAAACATTAATAATAAAGAGGAAGACGTTACCCCATACGCCATTCCAAGCGCTCCATCAATCAATTGAGCGAAAAATCCGATAATAGAAAAGATAATTAATTTCTGCATAAATAATCCCCCTGTAATAATAAATGAAAAAGGCACTTTTCCCGTGTGAGAAAAGTGCCTTTGGTTTTTCCAATCAGCAATAATTAAATTTGTTTCATTATAATACATATTAATCGTATAAATCAACTAGGTTTTAAAGTTTTTTGAATTGAATGAAAGAAAAATAAAATATACAATGAAAGGATGGAGAGAAAGGGGAGAAAGAATATGTTAGCATTTGATCATCTCGTTCACGCAGTTCATTGTACACCGGAGGAAGCGGCAAAACAAATGCAGGTACTAGGTTTTCATACTGCGTTAGGCGGACAGCATACAAACTGGGGTACTTGGAATAGTTTATGTTATTTTGATTTATCATATATAGAATTTTTAGCTGTTCAGCATGAAGAAAAAGCGAAGGAAGCAGAAAATCCATTAGTACAAGAAACAGTGGTGAAATTACAAAATGGAGAAGGAATGCTACAAATCGCAATTCGAACAAATGAAATTGAAGAACTAGCAGATAAATTAAGCAAACATGGCTTACAAACGATAGGACCATTTAAAGGGAAACGGATGAGAAAAGATGGCCGCCTTTTAGAATGGAAAATGTTATTTGTAAAGCAAGAAGAGAACGGACCGAGATTACCATTCTTTATACAGTGGAATGAAACGGATGAAGAAAGAAGAAACGATTTACGTGAAATAGGGACGATTACGGAACATAAAAACAAAGTACAACAAATTGAAACGATTCATTATGCGGTGAAAAATGTTCGAGAAACAGTGCGGAAATGGAAAGAAGTAATGGGACTAACAGTAAGCTTGGCCACAAAAAATGTAAAGTGGAATGCTGAATGTCAAAGTGTATCGTTTGGAAATATTAGCGTACAATTTTGTGAACCGATTGGGGAAGGTCTAGTAAAAGAACGTATAATGCAGTACGGGGAATATCCGTTTGCGGTGGAGTTTAAAGGTGGAAATAAACGAGAGCGTGAAGTATTAGGTAGTTTGTACGTATATGAATAGAGGTGAACTTTGTGGAAGAAATGTTCAGAGAGATAGAGAGAAAACTAGGGTGGCCTCGTATTGTAAAATGTACAGCTATTTCAAAAGGGTTTTCACATGAAGAGAAATATAAAATGGAATTAGAAAACCGAGTAACGTATTTTATAAAAGTATGTGATGCTGTTAACTTTGAACGAAAACAAGAAGAATATACGTATATGAAACAAATAGAGTTATTACATATTCCAACGCCGAAGTTAACTCATTTCATAAGACTTGAAGAATTAAATAAATGCGTTCAAATATTTGAATGGATTGACGGAGTAAATGGAGAAGAGAGTTTAGGCAAGTTATCGGTGAAAGAGCAGTATGCTGCGGGGAAAAGAGCGGGAGAAGTTTTAAAGAGAATTCATGCAATAGAAAAAGAGAATGTCATTGCTTCGTGGGAAACGTTTCGGTGGAACAAGTACGAGAGATACTTGAAAGCATTAGCAGACTTAGAGGTAGACTTTCTAGATATGAAGCCAGTATTAACCTTTGTAGAGAATCATAAAGACTTATTAAAAAATCGTCCTATCACATTTTTACATGATGACTTCCATCCAGCGAATAGTATGATTCATAATAAGGAGTTTATCGTTATTGATTTTGGTGGATATGATTTTGGCGATCCAATACATGATTTTTATAACGTAGCGATTTTTACTACAAGAATAAGCAAACCATTTGCGGTTGGTCAAGTTCACGGTTATTGCGGAGGTGAACTGTCACCCCATTTTTGGAAACTGTATTCATTATATGCAGCGATGACATTCCCAGCGGATATCGTATGGACAAACCGAACTACACCACATTTAGTAGAGAATATGAAAGAGAGATTAAACAGAATTTTAGAAGAACATAATCATTTTTCATCCTATATTCCGAAATGGTACCAATCATATCATGTGGATATAATAAACAATAGATAATGGAGGGTTTCATTTGGATAAAATAGCGGTAATTTCAGATATTCATGGTAATATTCCGGCATTAGAATCTGTACTGAAAGATATTAAATTACGAGGTATTGAGCGCATTATTTGTCTTGGAGATTTAGTAGGAAAAGGCCCTCATTCTAGCGAAGTAATTGAAATTGTTCGTAAAGAATGTGAAGGAGTAGTAATGGGAAACTGGGATGATTTCATTACAAAACCGACTGAATTTGAAGCGTTAAAATGGCATCAAAAACAATTGTCAGAAGAACAAAATGAGTATTTAAGGAGTTTACCATTTTCAATCGAATTTTTTATGAGCGGCAAACTCATTCGTATGTTCCACGCTTCACCGAGAAGTTTGTATGAAAGAATTCAACCACACGCTTCAAGAGAAGAGCGTGTTAGTATGTTCGAAAATAGTGAGTTGACAGAGAATATAGAAGGGGAAAGAAAACCAGATGTCGTTTGCTACGGTGACGTTCATCAAGCATACGTTCAAAATTTTAGGGGGAAAACGTTATGTAATGCTGGTAGCGTAGGAAATCCACTTGAAATTACACAAGCTTCCTATTTAATTTTTGAAGGAACATACAATGAAAAAGAAGCAGCGAGCTTTTCCATTCAACTCGTACGTGTACCGTATGATATTGAATTAGCAATTCGATTAGCAGAAGAGCTCGATATGCCAGAAATTGAGGAATATAAGCAGGAGTTACGAACTGCTTTGTATCGAGGGTTTAAGGGGAAATAAGGAATATGTAAATCAATAAAAATATATCGACTTACCGACAAGTAGTGACATTTTTATTCATCATAATTTTGTTATGTAAACAAAAATGAGGAGGTCATATCGTGCATCGCCAAAAACGAATGAAAGAAATTGCTGATCATATTTTAACGTTAAACTTAACTCATCCAATAAGAGTTGGAGTGAGTGGTATTACGGCGTCAGGAAAGACAACATTTGCGAACGAATTAGCGGAAGAAATTAAAAAATGGGGAGAGCAAGTAACACGTGCCAGCATTGACGACTTTCATAACCCGAGGGCGATTCGATATGCGCAAGGAAAAGGATCCGCAAGAGGGTATTACGAAGATGCACATGATTATACAGCTTTTAAAGAAAGGTTATTAAAGCCTTTAGGACCTCACGGGAATTTAAGTTATGAAACGATTTCTCATAACTTAATAACGGATATCCCTGTACATAATGAGCCGCTAGTGGCCTCGCCAAATATGGTGTTAATAGTAGATGGAACATTTTTATTGAAAAAAGAAGTTGAGCATCTATTTGATTATAAAATTTTTGTAGATACAGATTTTGAGATTGCGAGAAAACGTGGTGCAAAGCGAGAGACTGAAGCTTTTGGAAGTTATGAAGAAGCGGAGAAGATGTTTTTGAACAGGTATCATGCAGCTTGTAAGATGTATATAGACGAGCATAATCCGAAAGAGTGTGCGGATGTTGTATTTTCTAATAGTGATTTTGAGAATCCGGAAGTTGTATTTAAAGGAATATAAAATCGTTTATATAGCAGAATAAAAAGGTAGAAAGGGTGTAGCCATCTAGGGTTTAAACTCTACCAAATATAGATGTAATAAAAATTATTGCAGTTTTGAATGAGTTAAAATAATGAACCGAAATAATTTGTCTCTATAAACATGGAATTTCAACATAAAAAATAGTGTTATAATTTGTGAAAGGAGATGTTTTGGATGGATAAAAAAAATAATCCAAATGATTGGCCTTTATGGGCGAATGAGTCAGTAGAGATAGTTAATGCAAATCCTGATTGGCAAGATAAAGGAAGATGTGAAGAACAGTAACTTTATGAACTGCTTGCTCCTCTCGGTGTAAGCAAGGTAATACATATAGGAAGTACATCCATACCTGGTTTACCTGCAAAACCTATAATTGATCTAATGGCTGAAACAGACTCATTTGATAGAGTGCTAGATATTTCAGCTAAATTGGCTATATATGAATGGCATTATGTAAGCCCAGAATTAGATGAAAGACCTTGGAGAAGGTTCTTTGTGAAAGTTAAGAATAATAGGCGTGTAGCTCATCTGCATTTGATGGTTAAAGGAACTGAGCGATGGGAGCAACAACTTTTATTTCGTAACCGTTTACAAGAAAATCCGCAATTAGTTTATGATTATTCAACTCTTAAGCAAGAGTTGGCTCAAAGGTTTAACCAAGATAGAGAAGCATACACAAAAGCTAAAACAGAATTTATTAAACAGGTTCTAAAATGATTAAAGTTTTGATTGTAACTGTGTTTGAATACAAATGAAAAAACTATAATAAAATGCATGCAAACAAAGTGAGAGACTTCGGTGTTCCAATGTATTAGTGCTATGCCAATACTTATTTTATATGTATTTTCTTTTATTTATCAGGATAAATTTTATATAATTTAATCAAGTTTATAGAAGGATAGGTACTAAAAATATATTTAAAAATCGACTTGATTTTATGAAAAAAATTACAGGGGATAAGGCAAAAATAAGTTGAAAAACGTAAAAAGGGGACAGGAAATATAATGAATGAAGTACTAGAATTAAAAGAAGAGCTACAACAAATTAAAAATAACAATTATGCTGTACCAGACGATGTCGACGCATATCCATATGCACAGTGGATGCTAGATTATATCGGATCACCTGATGCTGAATTACGTGATGATTTGATTTATAGTACGCTTCACACATGGATTACAAATGATGTATTTAGACAAAAAGAATTACGAGGATTAATGTTACAAGCGATTAGTCCTGATTATTTATTTTATAAAATTGGTGAAAAAGGAACAGACTCTGTTTTTAAACGTGCGTTCTCTGTATTAATTCCACCACTTATTTTATCTGTTCATGAAAGAGAACCATTGTTAACTGAAGACCAACTGTACAGTGTGGCAGAACAAGTGCTGGAATATGTCTATTTAGAAGAAGATGTAAGGGGTTACGTAGAAGGGAAAGGCTGGGCACACTCTACGGCACATGCGGCTGATGCA
Organism: Bacillus sp. MYb209; assembly: GCF_002975175.1. GTDB lineage: Bacteria > Bacillota > Bacilli > Bacillales > Bacillaceae_G > Bacillus_A. The sequence continues at coordinate 6,699 of NZ_PCNZ01000021.1, read as the reverse complement.
CTAGATGCTTTAGCACGTACAATACGAAATCGTGAGTTTTCATATGCAATCCTTGCTGCCGTTCGTCAGAAGGTTCGCTTGAATGATTACGTATACATAAACTTTGAGGATGAGAGATTAGTAACGCCAATCATGTCGTTACGGAATCAAAATATTTTAACTGAAGAAGAGTGGAGCAATTGGCTACATAGTATAGCAATTGTTGAAGATATCCCACATCCTCAACATGATATTTTAGTACAAAATATTAGAGATTTTTTAAGAAGTTTATATTTTAGAGCTTTAGAGAAAGAGGGAGTTACTGCTTTTACAGATGATATATTGGAGACTTTGGAGAAATTGCGTAGATATTAAAAAATGTCTTCGAATTAGAATGTGTGGTTCATGACTCGATCCCATCATAAATGAGCATTTCAGCAAAGAATAAGAGTTAAAAAAAACGATCTTTTCTGTAGGTTCCTACAAAAAGGATCGTTTTTATAGTTAAATTGAAATTTCAGACTAAATAAGATTACTGTTAAAATAGAAAGTTGATTTCTGCCGAGTATTTTGGAATTTATGCAGTACTTCTGTCTTTTCGAGAAGATTTCTTTCTTCAAGTTTTGGTGTAATAAAACGATATATTGCTTTTTTTAGACTAGAAAAGAGCACTTCCATCATGAAAGTAAATATTTCTGGTTGCTTTTTGTAGATACGATTATATGAGTCTAAAAAAAGCATAGTTTTGGTAAATTCAATATTTGCTTTAGAGAATTTTTGGATCTCAGAATGTCCAAGATTTAAAGATTATTTACATCTATTTTAATTTTTTTGCACCTAAACTGTTTATACTATTTGTAGGATTTTCTGCTTTTTTGTCGAATATACTTAATGCAAGGAGGGACATTACATGATTATTAAAGACTATTTCATCAATCTTTCTATTTTTTCTCTATTAGTTAGCGCAGCAATATTTATTCAAGTGTTTACGATTCATTCCAGGCGATATTTTGAAAAATTCTATGGAGGGATTATCGCAGTTACTTTGATGTTCTTTTCTTTTCCGTACATGGGATTTTCCTACGATCTTAGAGTTGTTCCTCTTATTTTATCTTTTATTTACTTCGGTCGCATTGCTGGTTGGATTACATTAATTAGCATTATTATAATGCGTATCTTTTACATTGGTGGGTATTGGGAGCCACCCGTGATTGCATATTTAAGTATGAGTATCCTATTTGCTACTTTTAAAACATATTTTAAAAACCTTGATCCTTTTAAAAGTGCATCTTTATATTTTTCTGTTTTTGTGGGAATAAAGTGGTTAGTTGGTTTATGTTTTAATACTACATTGCTTTACACTGGAGGCTTATTATATATAGCTTTAGGACTTCTAATCGGGCTCTTTCTTATGGAAGCTTACCAGAGTTTGTATTATTTAACACAAGATTTATCTAAAATAAATCGAGAATTAATAAAATCGAAGCAAGAACTCACAGATACCGTACATGAACTTCAAGGCGGGATTTTTAAATTTAAAAAAGTGGGTAAGCACTTTATACACACTTTATGTGATGGGCAGTTTTATTATCAAAAAGGATTTTATTCTGAACAGGTGGTAGGAAAAAGCTTACGCACTATTGATGCTTCTATTGTTCCTCCACATTTAGTTCCACAATTGATGAAGCATTATCTTCAGGCATGGGAAGGGAAAGAAATTATATTCGAATTACCCTGGCCAAATGATAAAACTATTATTCTTATTGCACTTAGGCCGATTAAACGAAATGGGCAAGTTATTGAAGTTGTTGGTTCTACAGTTGATATAACCAAAAGGAAAAAGGTAGAATCAGAATTAAGAGCTACCAAAGAATTACTGGAATCGTTTATAAAGCATAATGTAGATGCTATTACCATATCTGATCGAGAAGGGCATATTTTACAAGCCAATAAAGCTTATGAAAAGATATTTGGGTGGTCATCACAAGAAATCATAGGTAAGAGATTACCTTGTGTACCAGATTTCTTAATGGATGAATCACTTGAAAATATTCGGAAAATTCTAACAGGGGAATCCATAGTTACTAGATTAGAAACGGTTAGACAACGTAACGATGGAAGTCTTCTTGATGTTAGTCTGACAGTTTCTCCTATACTAGATGTAAGAGGAAATGTGATAGCTTTATCAGCAATATGTAGAGATATTTCTGAAAGAAAACAAGCAGAAAGAGAAAGGCATCGATTACACCAACAATTAAGAGATAGTGAAATGAAGTACCGTGCACTAATCGAACAAGCAACTGACGCAGTATATGTAGTAGAGCTGAATGAAGATCATGTTCCAAGTCGATTTATTGAGGTAAACCCTGTTGGGTGTGAAAGATTTGGGTATAGTAGAGAAGAACTGCTCTCGTTGCCATTTCCAAATTTTGTACCACAAGATTCTCCAATGATCGTAAGGTTACTAGAAAAAATTAGAGAGGGACAAACTTCCTTCACTTTGCAAGATGAATATGTTTTTCCAACAAGAAAAATAATAACAACTGAGTTTAGTGTCCGTGTTTTTAACTTAAATGGTAAAAAAGTTTTCCTAAGCATTTCTCGTGATATCACTGAACGGTTAAAAACAGAAGAATTACTACGAAAATCTGAAAAACTTGCTGTCGTAGGACAATTAGCGACTGCAATGGCTCATGAAATTAATAATCCATTAACCGCAATGAAAGGGTTTATGCAATTACTAAAATCAACGGGAAATGAGAATGATCAGGGTTATATAAATATAGTATCATCAGAGATTGAGCTTATAGAAAGTATTACAAATGAATTTATGGCGGTAGCTAAACCACAGGTGGTAAAGATACAACCTAATGATATTGGTGTGCTAATGGATCAAGTTTTGACGCTACTGCAACCTCAAGCAATGATGAATAATATACAAATTAGAATCGATTTTACACCTAGTATTCCATTGATTCCATGCGAAGGAAATCAATTAAAACAAGTATTTGTTAATATTTTAAAAAACGCAATTGAATCCATGCCAACGGGAGGAGAAATTCTGATTCAAATTGATAAACTTGATAATGATCAAATAATCGTTCGTTTTATCGATCAAGGGTGTGGGATTTCAAAAGAACGTATACCATATCTAGGAGAACCTTTTTACAGTATTAAAGAAGAGGGGATTGGCTTAGGATTAATGATCTGCTATAAAATTATCGAAACACATCACGGAAAGGTATTTATTGAGAGTGAAATAAATAAAGGAACAACAGTTGAAGTTACTCTCCCTATTTGTACAATTCAAAATTAATATATTTCCTTATAAAAATTTTCTAAAGAACTTTATAAAAATATAATCTTATTGTCATCTAATGAAATAGAAAAAGCGTATAAGGTACTTTAAAATTCAAAGTGTTCATATGAACAAAATAAATAAACAATAGAATGGAATTATGAATGTACATGAGTAAAAAATTAGTGAAACCCCTATTTGTCTTAGGAAGTGCCACGTTACTAACACTGGATGCTTATGTATATGCAATTATGGATTACGGTACAATAGATGAATTTAGTAAAGAAGCCTAGCTAAAGACTAAAGAAACAGCTAATCAAGCAACTATTAATCACTTTAAAACAGAAAAAAATATGGATGTTGTCATTACTCAGATTGGTTTCTCAGGAGAATATGCGACACCTGAGATTTAATTAGAGAGACATGTCTCTGGCAATGAAAAACAAAAGGTTTCTGCTACTGTTAATTTTTCAGAAGATTATTGAGTTAAAGACACAGTTAAAAACTAAATTTACTAACTGCTCTTTTTAAGTTTCCTGAATAGGCCTCACTATACTTTTAATGGTTCTGATGCGAAAATTCTAAGACTCTTGCAAGCAAAGCCCTGAATTTGGATTAGCTATTGCAAAATCATTGATTGAAATGCACAAGAGATAAAATGGTGAGAGGGGGCGCGCAGACGGCAAGCAGGGTAGTGAATTTTGGTTTACGCTTCCCATCGCATCAGAAAAAATAAGACCGCTGAAAGACTTTTGTAATATTTATGTTATAAAAATGAAAGACCTTCTTGCTAACATACTACTACACAGTATGTTACAGGAGGTTTTTTACTTTATGAAAAGAAAATATGTATGGTTTATAGGCGGTTTGATAATTGTAATGGGGGTTTTATGGTCATTGTTCCGACCAGAGAAATTATTTATTGATAAGCAAGTGAATGAAGCATTGCCACAAACAGAAGTACAATCAAATGAAACAAAGCAACAAAGTGATCGAGTAATAAGTGAAGGACAGTTTCAAAATGGTGTTCATGAAACAACTGGAACGGCAACAATTCATCAATTAGCGGATGGAAAACGTGTTTTACGACTTTCTGATTTTAAAACATCTAATGGGCCGGATGTGCGAGTTGTATTAGTTCCTACGAATCGCTTGAAAAATAATGAAGACGTGAAAAACTATCAGTATATTGAATTAGGAAAATTAAAGGGAAATAAAGGAGACCAAAACTACGGAATTCCTGAAGGGATAGATGTAAGTGCATATGGTTCGGTTTCTGTTTGGTGTAAGAGGTTTAATGAAAACTTTGGTGCTGTTTATTTTAAGAAGTAAATATGGACTTAAAAGTGGGTTTGTGTAACACATGTATAATTCTATAGAGAAAGAAGACGATTAAATACAAAATAACAGTAACCAATAGATTTAGGAATTAATAGTACTTGTTTTTTATTTGGATAGATACGAAATATATATGCCAGCTTCACTAATATGGTGTGCACCTCATTTTTAAATAGGATGCCTACAATATCTTTCTATTCATGATAATGGTTGCGGGTTTGATATTCAAAGGCTGGATCGACTAGGATTCCCTTTTGGTGAAAATGATTCCAGAGGGTTTATGATGGGATCATTTTTAGCAAACGTACAATCAGATGTGGGAGAAGTGGCAATCGTTTGCATCGGGTGGCTTGGATCAATCATTGCATTGGCTACAATTCGAATATGGGGAGAAATAATTCCACGTGCAATCCTACTCATTTTGCATGGATAATGTGTATCACCCTAGTGTTTGTAATTCCCGATGTCCGGGTATTACAGAATTTCGCTTATTCATTCATGCTACATTTTCAACTCATTGATTGGCCTGTTATAAATCAACTTCTATGTATGGTAGGAGGATTATTATGGGGAGCGACAGCACATTGGTTTATCAGCGACGGAGTCGGGGAGCATGTGTGAATTGTGGGTGTCAAAATGAATAGTAATATTAAGTATATAAAAAAAAGAGAAGAACTCACCAATGTTCTTCTCTCTTTTTATATGTAATTAGGGTTTCCATAACTGTAGATATGGATGGTGTAAATTAATGGATGAATAATTTACTCTTAAAATTATAACAGAACAAATAAAGATTTTGATATGTAATATTGCATCTTATAACCAACTTTTATACTGTTATAATGATAGAGATAAATTCTACAGCATTTTTCGAAGTACTAAACAGCAAATGAACATGAAATTTCTCGTGAATAAAAAAGGAAGAGAATTATAAAAATTCCCTTCCTTTTTTATATGTTCATAGATTTAGTGATATAGGAGAGATGTCCGGATTGAATTTCAACTACGTAATTCTTCCGAACATCCAAATAAAAGGAATCAGAAATACTAACACATTTAATAGTATCTCGATTTTCGCTCCGATATTTTTATCTACTACATAGGAAAAAATAGCTAAGATAAATCCAATTGGACAAAGAAATACAGGTAAAAGTATACAAAAAATTCAGTTAAAATAATTTTGTATGCAACATTAACAATAGATAAAATCAATAAAACCGGTATAATTGTGCCTATTCTATTTTTCTTTATCATAATATCCTCTTTTTTATTCAAATAAAATACATTGACCTATAAATAGAAAAGAAAAAACACTGTTATTAAGCTAGTGTTTTTTCTTTTCTTCCTACTTGATAAGAAGTTTATAAATAATAAATTATTGCTGATAAGATAAATACAAATAATACATAGTTAAATATTTTCGCTGTGCCATTCATTATTTTCACTACATTACTTAATAATCCAATTGTACAAAGACTGAATATCACCATTGTGGATCCTATAAAATTAATTGAATAACATTAATATATAAATGTTATATTTTGAAGAATTTATATAAAATTACAATAATTTAATGTGAATTATTTTCGTATCAAAGGGTACACCTTTTGAAGTGGCGTGATTTCTATGAAAAACAATGTGTCAAAAAGTTGGAGATAACATTTTGAAGTAGGGGTACCGCCACACATCCATCAACTTAAGGATTTAGACTATTCTTAAACTTAAAAGCACGTTACTATTCTCTTATGTTAATGAGAAAGGGTGACGTGCTTTTTATGAATATGCATCAAAAACAAGAGCTGTCTTTATTTGCCGAAGAGTTATATCGATATATGTCTCCCGCTACACTTAATCAATTAGCTATAGAAGCAGGCGGAATGAAACGAAAACGTAAGTGCCATGGGCACCATTTTTTATCTTTGTGTGTATGGTTAAATCAACAAATCGCTACTACCTCTCTTACTCAACTTTGTAGTCAATTAGAAACTTCAACAGGAATTTTATTAAGTCCTGAGGGACTGAATCGACGATTTAACTCGGCTTCTGTAGCCTTCTTTCGAAATGTATTTACTACACTTCTACAA
>NZ_PCNZ01000020.1 GCF_002975175.1 Bacillus sp. MYb209 | reverse complement strand
GTAGAATACAACCTTGCCAAGGTTGGGGTCGCGGGTTCGAATCCCGTCTTCCGCTTAATTACTAAGGGGCCTTAGCTCAGCTGGGAGAGCGCCTGCCTTGCACGCAGGAGGTCAGCGGTTCGATCCCGCTAGGCTCCATATAAATAGGGAAAGCTTACATCAAATGATGTAAGCTTTTTTTGTGTTTAAATTCCACTCCAAAAGGCAACTTTTCCGTATATCGTTTAAAATGAAAAAAAGGGATTGAATAAGGGGGAGGTAATTATGAAAGTTGTCATTGCATCGGATTCATATAAAGAAAGCCTGAAAGCTATAGAGGTATGTGAAGCTATTGAAAGAGGCTTTGCAGCAATTTTTCCTAAAGCAGAGTATGTTAAAGTGCCAGTTGGAGATGGAGGCGAAGGAACGGTTGAATCTCTTGTTGGTGCTACAATGGGGAGAATTATATCACTTAATGTGACAGGGCCGCTTGGAGAGAGCGTGCAAGCCTTTTATGGTATGTCTAAGGATAAGAAGACAGCATTTATTGAAATGGCGGCAGCATCAGGATTACAACACGTTCCAATTGAAAATAGAAACCCACTTATTACAACGACAAAAGGGACAGGCGAACTTATATTACATGCATTAGATCAAGGAGCTAAACACATTATTTTAGGGCTTGGAGGAAGTGCTACAAATGATGGTGGGGCTGGTATGCTATCTGCCTTAGGCGCAAGATTTATAAATAGGAAAGGTGAGGTAATAGAACCTTCTGGAGGGACATTGCATTTGATAACCACTGTTGACCTTTCTAGGATTGATTCACGCCTGGAAGATATAAAGTTAGAAGCAGCATGTGATGTAGATAACCCTTTAGTTGGACTGAGCGGGGCATCTTTTGTATTTGCGAGACAAAAAGGTGCGAATGTAGAGATGATGAAAGAGCTAGATGAGAATTTAAAACATTATGCTAATATACTTAAACAACATGTATCTTTTGATGTATCTGAAATACCAGGTGCGGGGGCAGCTGGAGGAATGGGAGCCGCTGTCGTTGCAGTACTAAAGGGACAGCTAAGAAAAGGGATTGAAATTGTATTAGATTATACAAATTTTGATAAGTGTATAGAGGGTGCCGATCTTATTGTAACTGGTGAGGGAAGAATAGATGAACAAACAGCTTATGGAAAAGCTCCTGTTGGTGTCGCGAAGCGGGCGAAATTTCGTCATATTCCTGTAATTGCTATTGGTGGATCTGTATCTCCGAACTATACAATTGTTTATGAAAAGGGAATTGATGCAGTGTTTAGTATTACGGCTAGTCCAATGACATTAGAAGAAGCATATAAAGCGGCAGAAGAGAATATCGAAATGACAGCAAAAAATATTGCAGCAGTATGGAAACTAGCATCAGAAAAACGCTTCTAAATGTAGAAGCGTTTTTTAATCTATTTATTTGAGGATATCTTGTGTAATTCTAGGTAGTAATGGAGAAAAGCACTGATAAAAATATTAGCTGATAGAAAAGTTAGTTGGTTCATCAAGTTAACTTTATACATAGAATAGTTTAAAAATTGGGATTCCAACGTAAATGTAAGTGAATAAAATGTATATCCATGCAGAAAAATGTCGAGTTGAGTCAGACTATATAAAAGATTTAAAATATTTAGTGAAGGCATAAAAGGGGGATACTATCTATGAAAAAAGAAATCTCAGTTATTGGAGTTCCAATGGATTTAGGACAGATGCGTCGCGGGGTTGATATGGGACCAAGCGCGATCCGTTATGCAGGGGTAATTGAAAGAATCGAAGAAATTGGATATAGCGTAAAAGATATGGGAGATATATGTATAGAGAGAGAAAAAGAAATAGATGAAAATACAAAGTTAAGAAACCTTACACAAGTTGCAACTGTATGTAATGAGTTAGCAAGTAAGGTTGATCATATTATAGAAGAAGGTCGGTTTCCACTTGTATTGGGCGGCGATCACAGTATTGCTATCGGTACGCTGGCTGGTGTAGCGAAACATTATAAAAATTTAGGTGTTATTTGGTATGATGCACACGGTGATTTAAATACAGAAGAGACTTCACCATCTGGAAATATTCACGGTATGTCACTTGCTGCAAGTTTAGGATATGGACATTCTTCACTTGTAGACTTATACGGGTCATATCCAAAGGTGAAGAAAGAGAACGTTGTAATTATCGGTGCACGTGCATTAGATGAAGGAGAAAAAGACTTTATTCGTGAAGAAGGCATCAAAGTATTCTCAATGCATGAAATTGATCGTATGGGTATGACGGCTGTTATGGAAGAAACAATTGCGTATTTATCTCATACTGATGGTGTTCATTTATCATTAGATTTAGATGGGCTTGATCCTCATGACGCACCAGGAGTTGGAACACCTGTAATTGGTGGTCTATCTTATCGTGAAAGCCACTTAGCGATGGAGATGTTAGCAGAAGCTGATATTGTTACATCTGCTGAGTTTGTTGAAGTAAATACAATTTTAGATGAGAGAAACAGAACAGCAACAACAGCGGTTGCTTTAATGGGTTCTTTATTCGGTGAAAAACTGAAATAAATGTAAGAAAAGCAACTGTGAAGTTGCTTTTTTTATTGGAAAATAGGCGTATAATAATGACTTATATTATACTGTAGGGTAAGAAAGTTTGACATCTTACCAATTTAAGCTAAAGAGGGCGTTTGTAATTGTCGTTTGTTTCATGTATGGTATAATTAACTAGTTGTTGGAAATACATACAGATAGAGCATAAAACAATATTTCAATATATGGATAGAATTGCTCGTAAGTAGGAGGAAGGGTTAGCATGCCTTTTGAAGATACGACCATTTTGAAATATCTTAGTACGGCATTAGATATTGCTGTTGTATGGTTTATTATATATAAGCTAATTCTTATAATCCGGGGCACGAAGGCTGTTCAACTTTTAAAAGGTATTACAGTTATTATTGTCGTCCGGATGATCAGTATTTTACTTGAATTGCATACGCTATATTGGCTAACGGAACAAGTATTAACGTGGGGATTCTTAGCTGTTATTATTATCTTTCAGCCAGAATTGCGAAGAGCACTTGAGCAGCTAGGACGAGGTAGCTTGTTTTCGCGTGTAGGAACTCACGAAGATGATGAACCCGAAATTGTTGCAACAGCGATAGCGAAAGCAACGGAATATATGGGAAAACGTAGAATTGGTGCATTAATTACGTTGTCAAAAGAGACTGGGATGGGTGACTATGTGGAAACGGGTATTCCGCTGAACGCAAATGTGTCATCAGAATTACTCATTAATATTTTTATCCCTAATACGCCTCTTCATGATGGAGCAGTAATTATGCAAGGAAGTACAATTAAAGCAGCAGCATGTTATCTTCCGCTATCAGAAAGTCCGTTTATTTCTAAGGAGTTAGGAACAAGGCATCGCGCTGCAATGGGAGTTAGTGAAGTTACTGATAGTATTACGGTAGTTGTGTCGGAAGAAACGGGTCAAATTTCTTTAACGAAAAATGGTGAGTTACATCGTGATTTGAAGACAGAACAGCTAAAGGATATGTTATTAGCTGAATTTAGTGGGAACGAAAAAACGACTTCTTCGTCTTTATGGAATTGGAGGAGAAAGCGTCATGGATAAGTTAATGGAGAATCATTGGTTTTTAAAAGGAATCTCATTACTATTGGCGTGTATGCTTTTTATGTCAGCAACTTTAACTGAAAAAAATACGACATCGAGTATATTACCTTTCGTAAATGAAACGAAAGAAACATTAACTGATTATCCTATTACCCTTAAGTATGATGAAGAGAAATATATTGTAAGTGGTATTCCAGCAGGTGGAGTCAAGGTGAAGTTGGAAGGCCCAAAATCAGCAGTTGCTACAGCAAAAGCAAAAAAACAATTTGATATATCAGTTGATTTGCGAGATAGTCAAAAAGGAACTTATGAAGTTTCTTTAAAAGCGAATGGGCTTCCAGATGATGTGAAAGGAACAGTCCAACCAGCAACAATTAAAGTCACTCTGCATGAAAAAGCGAAAAAGTATGTTCATGTAGACTTGAAATTATCAAATGAAGATCAGATGCCAGCGGGTGCTACTCTTGAAAAATCAGTTATTAAGCCTGATACTGTTGAGGTAGTTGGGACGAAAGAAGAAATAGAAAGTATTTCATCTGCTAAGGCATATATCGATTTAAAAGGTGTTAATAAAACTGTTACAAAAACACCAGACGTTACATTATACAATAAAGAAGGAAAACGCTTAAATGTAAGAACAAATCCATCTAAAATTAGTGTAACGTTGAATGTAGCAACGCAAGCTACAGCAAATAACGTCGAAAAAACAGTTCCTTTAACATATGCGAAAAAAGGGAATTTACCAGAAGGTTTAGCTGTTACAAATATTAGTGTTGAACCAAAAGAAGTAACGATAGCAGGTCCAAAAGACATTTTGGATAATATACAATCTATAGAGGGGGTCGAGGTAGATCTTAGTCAATTGACGGATTCTACAACATTCGATGCCTCTGTTTTATTGCCAAAAGGCGTAACAAGTGCAAAACCAAATCAAGTGAAGGTTTCCGTAGGGGTACAAAAGGTAAAACAAACGAAAAGTAAAACTATTGATGGTATCCCGATTCAAAAAAATGGAATTCCGAATGATGTTACTGCTCAGCTACTTTCGCCACAAGATGGAAAGATAAGCGTTGATATTTCAGGAGAAGCAAGTATAGTAGATAAAATAACAGCTGCTCAAATAACAGCTGCGATTAATCTGCAAAATGTATCTCCGGGGACGAATGATGTTTCTATTCAAGTGAGCGGTCCTGGTAATATTTCGATAGAAGCAAAACAAAAAAGTGCTAAAGTCACAATTGTGAAGAAAGAAAAGCCGGATAAAGAAGTACAAGGTAATATTGAACAACCAGATTCAAAAAACAATCAAGAAAATCAAACTGAAAAACCAAAAAATCCTGAACCGGATCCAGGACAGGATCAGGAAAAAGATAAAGACAAAGATAAAGACAAAGATAAAGACAAAGATAAAGACAAAGATAAAGACAAAGATAAAGAAAATGGCCAAGAAATGAGCCAAGAACCAACAGTAGATAATCAAAAAGGAGCGAATAATAATGGGTAAATATTTTGGCACAGACGGAGTACGCGGGGTTGCAAATAAGGAATTAACACCTGAATTAGCATTCAAAATTGGACGTTTTGGCGGCTATGTATTAACAAAAGATACAGATCGTCCAAAAGTAATTATTGGCCGTGATACACGTATATCTGGACATATGTTAGAAGGAGCTTTAGTAGCGGGTCTATTATCAACTGGAGCAGAAGTAATGCGTCTTGGTGTTATTTCTACACCAGGTGTGGCTTATTTAACAAAAGCTTTAGATGCACAAGCGGGTGTTATGATTTCTGCATCTCATAATCCAGTACAAGATAATGGAATTAAGTTCTTTGGTTCAGATGGCTTTAAATTAACAGATGAGCAAGAAGCAGAAATTGAAGCGTTATTAGACAAAGAGGTTGACGAGCTACCACGTCCAACAGGGACTAACCTTGGACAAGTGAGCGATTACTTTGAAGGTGGACAAAAGTATTTACAATACATTAAACAAACTGTAGAGGAAGATTTCTCTGGTTTACATATCGCTTTAGATTGTGCACACGGTGCGACATCTTCTTTAGCTCCATACTTATTTGCAGACTTAGAAGCTGATATTTCAACGATGGGAACTTCACCGAACGGTATGAACATTAACGATGGAGTAGGTTCTACGCATCCAGAAGTATTAGCTGAGTTGGTAAAAGAAAAAGGCGCTGATATCGGACTTGCTTTTGATGGAGACGGAGACCGTTTAATCGCTGTAGACGAAAAAGGAAACATCGTTGATGGCGATCAGATTATGTTTATTTGTGCGAAGTACATGAAAGAAACTGGTCAATTGAAACATAATACAGTTGTTTCAACAGTTATGAGTAACTTAGGTTTCTACAAAGCACTGGAAGCAAACGGTATTACAAGTGATAAAACAGCAGTTGGTGACCGCTACGTAATGGAAGAGATGAAACGTGGTGGATATAATCTGGGCGGAGAACAATCAGGTCACATTATCTTACTTGATTACATTACAACTGGTGATGGAATGTTAAGTGCTCTTCAACTTGTAAACATCATGAAAATGACGAAAAAGCCATTATCTGAGCTTGCAGGTGAGATGACGAAATTCCCACAATTACTAGTAAACGTTCGTGTAACAGATAAAAAACTAGCATTAGAAAATGAAAAAATTAAAGAAATTATTCAAGTTGTAGAGGAAGAAATGAACGGCGACGGTCGTATTCTTGTTCGTCCATCTGGAACAGAGCCACTTATTCGTGTAATGGCAGAAGCACCAACACAAGAAGTTTGTGATGCTTATGTACACCGTATTGTAGAAGTTGTGAAAGCTGAAGTTGGCGTTGAATAATTTGCTAAATATATTTTAAAAGGAGCACAAGAAGTGCTCCTTTTTCATATGTTTTATAGACAATGAAAAAATTTTCATTGACGGTTTATATTGTTTGTTATACGATTGTCTTGTTCTTTTTCTCAAAGGAAATATTGTAAATTATACAAGCGCCAGAACTACAAGTAGTGTAGTTGACGAGGAGGAGCTTTATCGAGATTTCGGCGGATAACTCCCGGTTGTTCATCACAACCGCAAGCTTTTACTTAAAACATTAAGGTGACTTAGTGGACAAAGGTGAAAGTGTGATGAGAGAAAAGGAACGGATGAATACTAGCTGTATAAGTATATACGGACTTTAACCCAATCGAGAGGAAGGTGAAAGCCGTTACAAGCTTACAGGGCTAGCAATATGTAATCCGTTTTTTAGTACAAATAAAAATGGTATCGGACTATGTCGTTACATGTTCGCAGAGCAGCGTAAGCATTTGTAACGGCGACTAAACATGTGTGGAATCGTAGGATTTATTGGAGAGCAAGATGCAAAGGAAATTTTATTAAAAGGTTTAGAAAAGCTAGAATATCGTGGATATGATTCAGCAGGTATTGCAGTACAAGCAGAGAACGGTGTTGTTGTATACAAAGAAAAAGGCCGTATTGCAAAACTTCGCGAAGTCGTAGATGAGAATGTAGTAGCAAACGTGGGAATCGGTCACACACGCTGGGCTACACACGGTGTTCCAAGCAAAGTAAACGCGCATCCGCATCAAAGTACATCAAAACGCTTTACGCTAGTTCATAACGGTGTAATTGAAAACTATGAATTAGTGAAAAAAGAATATTTACAAGATGTAACGTTCGTAAGTGAGACAGATACAGAGGTTATCGTGCAACTTATGGAACAACAAGTAAGCACAGGACTAAGTGTAGAAGAAGCGTTCCGTAACACGTTATCTCTTTTACATGGTTCTTACGCAATCGGACTACTTGATGCTGAAAATCCAAACATGATTTATGTTGCTAAAAACAAAAGCCCGCTATTAGTAGGTGTTGGTGACAACTTTAATGTTGTGGCGAGCGACGCTATGGCGATGTTACAAGTTACAGATCAATTTATCGAGTTAATGGATAAAGAAATCGTAATCGTAACAAAAGAAAGCATTACAATTAAAAACTTACAAGGTGAAACGATTGAACGTGCACCGTTTACAGCGGAACTAGACGCAAGTGATATTGAAAAAGGAACGTATCCTCATTTCATGCTAAAAGAAATCGACGAGCAACCACTTGTAATCCGTAATATTATTCAAAAGTACCAAGGTGAAAATGGCGAGATTGAACTGGATGAAGATATCCGTAACGCAATTTTAGATAGCGATCGTATTTATATCATTGCATGCGGAACAAGTTATCATGCAGGTCTTGTTGGAAAGCAATTCATTGAGAAGTTCGCGAAATTACCAGTTGAAGTACACGTAGCAAGTGAATTCTCTTACAACATGCCATTATTAACAGAAAGACCATTCTTCATTTATATTTCACAAAGTGGTGAAACTGCTGATAGCCGTGCAGTACTTGTGCAAACAAATGAAATGGGCCATAAAGCATTAACAATTACAAACGTACCTGGTTCTACGCTTTCTCGTGAAGCTGATTATACACTTCCGCTATACGCAGGACCAGAAATTGCAGTTGCATCAACGAAAGCTTACACAGCACAACTTGCAGTACTTTCAATCTTAGCAGCTGACATTGCTAAAGCTAAAGGTGAAATTCTTGATTTCGATTTAACTCACGAACTAGGGCTTGTAGCAAACGCAATGGTAGTACTTTGTGATCAAAAAGAAGAAATGGATGCATTAGCAAAACAATTTTTATCAACAACACGTAACTGCTTCTTCATCGGACGTAGCGTAGACTTCTTCGTAGGTTTAGAAGGTGCGTTAAAACTAAAAGAAATCTCTTACATCCAAGCAGAAGGATTTGCTGGAGGAGAATTAAAACACGGTACAATTGCCTTAATCGAAAATGGTACACCAGTTATCGCCCTTGCTACACAAGAGCACGTAAACCTTGGAATTCGTGGTAACGTGAAAGAAGTAGTAGCACGCGGAGCTAACCCATGTATCATCTCAATGAAAGGCTTAGAAATGGAAGGAGACAGCTTCGTATTACCAGCTGTACACGAAGCACTAGCACCGCTAGTAGCAGTTATTCCATTCCAACTTATCTCATACTATGCAGCACTTCACCGCGAGTGTGACGTTGATAAGCCACGTAACTTAGCTAAATCTGTTACTGTTGAGTAGAAGGTTGGTAGATTTGAAATAAATGTTGCGAAGCTTTGCCCCTTTGGATAGGATTATCTAAAGGGGCATTTTTGTGTCGAAAAGAAAAAGAACATCTAAAATTGATAAGTGGATTAAAGAGGGGCGAGGAACTGGTAGTGGGGCAGATTATCAGCCTTGGCTTAAAATTCAAGATGTTTCCTCAATAGGGCGATCAACAAGATTAAAAGGTATAAAGACTGCCAGACAACATGAGTTTTTATCGAATTTGGAACGGGACTCTTTTAAAATAACCGAATATTCAGATGATGATTTAGATATTCGTGAACAATTTTCTTTATTACCACAAGAAGAGACGATAGATTACTAGACATTACGAGGGGGATTATTAATGAAAGTGAAAGAAAAAGCATATCTAAGTATAGAAGAGATTATTTCATTACCAACCTTATCAAGTACAAACATAAGTGATGATGGCAAAAACGTAGCATTTGTCAAAAAGACAGCTAACTGGAAAGACAATACATATAGGAATCATGTATGGGTATATGAAACAGATAAGGGGCAGAGTTATCCATTAACAACTGGGGATATAGGTAGTACATACCCATTATGGTCTCCAGACTCTAGGGATATCGCATACCTTAGTCTAGTTGGTGATGGGGATAATAAGAAAAATCAGATCTTTGTTAAGTCACTAGATGGTTATGGTGGGGTTCAAATTACTGATGAGAAAGAAGGGATCAGTAAATTCAAATGGGAGTCTACTGGCAGGGGTTTTTATTATGTCGCACAGTCAAAAGAATGTGAGCTGATAAAGAAACGTAAAGAACGATATGGAGATTTCCAACATGTAGGTAAGGAACATCAGAATAATTGTTTATATTACATTGAAATAGAAAAAGTGATACAAAATGATGCATATAAACACGAAAATAACGTTGTTTATCAACTAACTGATGGGAAGGATTTTCATATCCAGGAATTTGATATTTCAAATGATGGGAAGAAAATTGTATTTATGGCTACACCAAGCTCAAGTATGGAAGATTATATAAATGGAGATCTATATATACTACATATTAAAGCTAGAGAGTTACAAAAGCTGAATATAGATAAGTTGTTGGGAGGGAGCGTGTGCTTTTCTCCTGAAGGCAGCAAAATATGTTACTCGGCAAGTATAAGAGAGAAGGAGTACTATAAGACCAATATACAAGACAGTACATTAGAGATATACGATATTCATAATGGAGAGCTAATTCAACCTTTAACAGGTTTTGATAGTACGGTTATGCCATTACGATGGACAGCTAAAGGAATTTTAATAAGATGGCAGGATAAAACGAATTATCTTATTGGGTTGCTATATGAGGATGGCACTGTGGAAGTGTTAAGCGAAAAAGTAGATGGTTTTATAATGGATGCTTCTATAACGAGTGATGGAAATCATATATCCTATAATAAAGCTATAACAAATGAAACCTTTGAAATGTATTTAGACGATAAAAAAATAACGGATGAAAATAGCTTTTTTAAAGGAAGACTTAAAGGTAACAGGAAAATAATCTCATGGCAAAGTAGTGATGGTCTTGAAATAGAGGGTGTTTTATCAACCCCAGTAGAGTTTGATTCCAATAAACAATATCCTTTATTAGTAGTAATCCATGGCGGTCCGGATTGGGCATCCTTTCCCATATTCTCAGACTGCTTTAATGAGAAATACCCTATTGAGCAGTTTATCGAAAAAGGCTTTATAGTTTTAGAGCCAAACTACAGAGGAAGTTCTGGTTATGGTAATGAATTTTTAAAAGCAAACTATAGAAAACAAGGACTTGCTGACTACGATGATGTTATATCTGGAGTGGATAAACTAGTTGATCAAGGGGTTGTAGATAAGGATAGAGTAGGGGTTATGGGATGGAGCAACGGGGGATATATATCAGCTTTCTGTTCTACATTTAGTAGTAGATTTAAAGCTATTTCAGTTGGTGGTGGAATTACTAACTGGAGTACCCATTATGTAAATACAGATATCCCTTACTTTATTAGAATGCATTTAGGAAATACTCCATGGAATGATCCAGAGATATATACTAAAACATCACCAATGACGTATATTAAATCAGCCTGTACGCCTACATTAATTCAACATGGGGAAAAGGATGCAAGAGTTCCAATTCTAAATGCATATGAGCTATATAAAGGATTAAGGGATATGGAAGTTGATACAGAATTAATTATATTTAAAGGAATGGCATATAGTCCTGATCAGCCGGGAATGAATGTAGCTATTATGAAGCAGAATTTGATGTGGTTTTCACACTATATTCTTGGGGAAAGTATGGAGGGTTTTAGGGTTTTATAATGGACGTCCTCACAGGATACATAAGGAAGCTTTTTTCTTAATTAGACTTAGAAGGAAAATTAGATATAAGAAAGGGATACTTCATTACAACTGATTTATCTACGGGACAAAAAAAGATATATTAAATAGAATGATCAAACTTTTTTTAACACCTACATTTATATGAATTTAAAATAAAGCCACCCCTTTAGATAGAGTTATCTAAAGGGGTGTTTTTCTTACGATTAGTCAACTGTTTTTTAGAGTTATAATTGATTAAATGCTAGAGATTTTAAGCCAATTAGAATGCAAACCAAATACCCCTAATATATGTCCATTTTTTACTAGGGGGAAGATATGGTATGCTGGATGAAACTATGGTTTCAGGCGGTTAACCGATAATCATAGTGCATATTATGTGTAATGAGATAGAAGAGAAGCTTCAATAATTTATTTACACATGCAATGGACGCAACTTTATGACACTTGTTATAAGGTTGCGTTTTTAATTTATCGTAATACTCAACAATATGATTTTGTCCGTAACGTCGTTGTTTAATCATGTTCTGGATGATGAGGAAAAGGAGCTTCCGCAAATGTTTATTTCCACGTTTATTGATTTTATCTTTAAAAAAGGTTTTACCTGATTGAAAACGGCGTATATCAATACCAGCAAATGCATTGAGTTGCTTGTTATTGTTAAAACGAGTAATATCTCCTATTTCAGCCATCAAGCGTACTGCAGTATTCGGTCCAATCCCAGGAAGACTGCGAATGACATCGTATTCTTCACGTTGCTCAGCTACATACACCATCTTGCTAATACAGCTTTCTTTTTGGTGAAGAAGCTCTTGATAGCGCCTTGCGTATAATTTGAGCTGGTCACACAGAACATCGTTCTGAGAAACAGCAGGATAGCAAATTTTCGCTATTTCAAGTATCTGAATCGCTTTTTTCTCCGCCGTAATATTTGATATTTTTTTATTGGTGTTGGCACGAATACGATTTTTTATAATGGTTTTAGAAAGACCTAAAACACAATCTGGGTGGGGAAATAGTTGAACAAAATTTAAAAACAAATCAGATCTACTAGTAAATATTCTTTCCAATTCTGGAAATGTTAATTGGATTACTTTATGCATACGGCCGCGAATTATTGATAATTCACCATCCAGTTCACTATATAATCTAGAAAGAGATTTTAACTGATAGAATAAATTATCAGTTCCGGTAGATACCCTTCGGGTAACTGTAAAATGAGTGAGAGCTAATCGGTGTGCGTCGCTTCGGTCTGTCTTATGAATCCGCAAGGAATCACATTGTATTTTGGCTTCTAGTGGGTTTAATAAACAATATGTATACTGGTTATTTTGCATAAATCGTTCTAGCTGTCTGGAATAGATTCCTGTTGATTCGAACACAATTTCAGGTGATTCTCCGGTTTCATCTGTAAGCTTATGTATCTTTTCTTGTAGCTTTTTAAAATCAGGCTTAGTATGCTTGATTTCACTTTCGAATACACATTGTTTTTGTACATTATAAATTACCATATAACTTTTCCCCATACTGACATCAAATGCAATAACGTGTTTCATATAGCTCCTCCTCAGGTGGAATTGAAGTCTTCAACTTACACTTATCGATTCTCATTTCTTATACACGATCTCGAAGACCAACATACTAAAAACTGATTCAAATAAGGTAAGTGAAGAAGGTCAGTTTTGTATACGGATTCAGGATCCCAAAACACCCACGACCTTCTCTTCACTTCTACTATATAAAAAATAGTAGTGCGAACCAATGCCTTGGTCTGCACTACTAATCTTAGTATGTTTTATAGTAAAAAGAACAACTGAAATTGAAGGATTGATTAAGGGACTGTTGAGTGAAAATTAGTTGTTTCGTTTGAGGGCCAGATTGTTGAAAAGTAGATTTAATAAATTATATAATTTATTGTAAACTGAGTTCACACAATTATTGAGACGATTTATTATAAAACATATACTTAAACGATTATAAGTAAACATAATTTGGAGGACTAATATGACAGAGAATAAAAATGTGTTACCGGTAGAAAAACGTGAAGAATTATTCAAATCATTGAAAGCTCGTTTTGAGAAGAATATGAATCGCCATGAAGGTGTTGAATGGGCAAAAGTCGAAGCAAAGCTGGATGCTAATGCTGAGAAATTATGGTCACTTAACGAAATGGAAGTAACTGGCGGTGAGCCGGATGTTGTCGGCTATGATAAAGTGAAGGACGAGTATATTTTCTATGATTGTTCAACGGAAAGTCCTAAAGGTCGCAGAAGCCTTTGTTATGATCGCGAAGCGCTAGAGTCAAGAAAAAAACATAAACCAGAAAATACTGCTATTGATGTGGCAACTGCCATGGGCATTGAACTATTAACCGAAGAACAATATCGAGAGTTGCAAAAACTTGGAAATTTCGATATGAAATCATCAAGTTGGGTACAAACACCTTCAGATATTAGAGAGCTCGGCGGTGCTCTATTTTGCGATTATCGCTTCGGACACGTTTTTGCGTACCACAATGGAGCAGATTCTTACTATGCTGCCAGAGGGTTTCGCGGTTTGTTAAAGGTTTAAGTTTTACGTAAATAAAAAAGAGCCTGCATTCAGGCTCTTTTTCTATTTATATTTTAAAGATGAACTATTACTATGCAGCTTTACTTAATTTATATGTTTTGTGGTTGTTTTTACCGAAAAGTTTTGGGGAAACATAACCATCTAATCCAATACGTCCAGCATTCTGTCCTGCAACTAAAATGAACATAGTTAAAATAAGCAGGTTTGGGTTTACACTAACAGTTCCGCTTAATAAAAATGAAAGGTTCATTATGATTCCGAAAAATGCAGCTGTTTTTGTTAATCCACCTAAAATCAAACCTAGACCTACTAAAATTTCTCCCCATTGAACTAAAAAGCTAAATAGGTCTGCGTTTGGAAGAACAAAATGTTGAAGGAAATCTGCCCACCAACCTTGTACTGCAGGGTGACTACCTGATGCTTGAGCGATAGCTCCTTTTAGAAAACCGCTTGCATCAAAAGACTGTCCAAAAACTTTGCCTATTCCAGCAACGAGCCATGCATACCCTATGTAAAGTCGTAAAAATAATAATATGAAAGTAGCGCGTTTATCAGTTCTTAAAAAATTGATAACCATTGAAATCCCTCCAATGTATTGTATTTACATGTTTATTATATATTCATTGTGAACAAATTCACAATGAATAAAATGTGAACAAAACTTACAATTTTTCATTTGTAAAATTGTACATAAAGTATTGTGAAATTTATTTTTTGGAGGATGAAGAATAGATGAGGGATGGGAGCTCTCCACTAAAATAGATAGCTCCCATAGTAAACAAATTAATGTACGTTCTTTTAAATATCTACTATTAATTTATCTTGTCTTTTCCTTATTATTTCTCTGGTTTTATATAAGGAACTACTTGCGCAGTAGCTCCTACAGAAGCACCACGAATAAAGTCTTGGTTTTCTAACGCTTTAAAGTTTTCTGTTTTCCCGGTTAGCATGACACCTAAAATTTTCACTTGATCAAAGGGTTTGTTTTTGTTTGATTTTAAAAACTTCTGAATGTCTTCGTCATGTCCATCGTCATCGTATGGTTTAAGTGAATCAACGAACTCTTTGTACGCTTTTTTAGGTGATTTTTCTGGGTTGAATCCGTAAACCGGCATACCAGCAGGCCCTTTACTTTCATCCCTAATTGGCGATGTCATATATAGCCATACGATGTTTAAGTTGTCTGGAATTTTTTTCTTTTCCCATCATTTTTCCTCCCTACACTTATACAACGAATAGGTAATGATAAATGTATACACTTAAATTAAAGTTTTGTTCTTTATAAAAATAGGGAAGGCATATAACAATCATATGTTATATGCCTTCCCTATTATATATTTAGTAATTTATTTAGCTAATGTAAATTTAGCTTTTTTACCTTGTGAAATATCTTTAGCTTCTTTATTTCTCATAGGTCCTAGCTCAATCTCAAAGCTTTTATCTTTCCAAATCTTTTCATACTGTTCTTGGTCTAATATATATACTTGTAGTAATTCTCCAGATGTCCCTGTTTTGACCACATCGTTATAAGTATAGTTTAGTAGCATACCTTCGCCAATTGTATATTGTGCACCATCATTAACTCTCAATGTAGAGCTTATAGGAGATAGTGCGACGTCTTGTGTATCTTTGTTATCAAGTTTGAATTTTACTGTTAATAGAACAATACCATTTTTGAAATTTGCAAATCGTGGAGCCTCGACAGAATTTGGCGTGAATTGAGCAAATTGATATCCATCTAATGTAACATTGACAGCACCTAATTCTTGACTATTATTAATGCCGGATTGTTCTTTTAGCATTTTTTTATCGCCCATGTTATTAGCAGTTACTTTATCTTGATAGAAAGCTTTATCTGCTGTTACCTTTTCAGCGCCTTGTTTGTTTAAACTTAATGAAAAGTTTCCAGGGCTTCCAATTGGTGCATCAAATTTTCCTTTATTAGCTTGTGCAGTTGGAACTTTGACGGAGACCGTTGATAGGCTTGAAATTTTTGTTAAATCATCTTTTCCAAATGGATAAGCGATATAACCAGAAATGGTTTCTCCTGCCTTTACTAAATAGTCATTTGTTGGAGCAAGCTTGGATGGTAACTGGTCTTCTTTTGGGATTAAATCTTTATAGTTACTATATACCTTCTGAGCACCAGTAAATGACATGTCCAATGCCGGCATGTAGTAAATATCTTTAGTTGAATTGTTTTTCACACTATAATTTGCAAGGATAACTCCACCGTCTGTTTGATTATTAAAAGGGATATTAAAGTCGGTATGGAAACCATTTAATTCAACTAATGTATAACTATTAAGTGATACTGAAATATCCTCTGCTTTATGGATTTGTGGTTCTTTATTTTCAAAAAGAACTTTTGTTTTACCACCCGTTTCTTTCTCCATATAGGAAATCAGTTTGGAATAATCACTTGAGTTAGTAGTTGTATTTTCAGTTTTTTTGTCTTCGGATTTTTTATCTTCAGTTTTATTTTCTTTTGTTGTATCCGTTTTTTCTGTCTTACTTTCTTTGGTTTCATTTTCTTTTTGATCTTTATTTGTCGTATCGCTTTGACCGCAGCCAGTTATTAGAAAGGCTGCTACGATTACTGTAGAAAATAAAGAAATTACTTTTTTTGACATTTTTTCTTCCCCCAATTTGTTTAAAACTAGATGAGTCTGCATAATCAGACCATTTATAACATCTCTCACATTAGCCCCACGTTTTATTATAAAAAAACAAACCATTATTTACCAGTGTTTTTTGATTATTTGTTTTATTTTAATATCTTAATGGTTATTTTTAATAGAAACATAGTTGAAGCTTATATGTAGGTAAATCACAATATTTTTCCTCCGAAAGAGAAGTAAGATTATCTTTTCTATTTTAAATATTTAATCTTTTCGTTAAAGTAAATAATAGAGATATATTGAAAGGGGATAAAGACTAGATATGTGGATGAACTTGTAATGATTAGAAATTAGATAGATGAATTTTTCTCTCATAAGTGAGGGTTTATTTAGCTATCTGTAAATCATTCAAGGACTGCATATTTGGCTTGTACATCCCTTTTGTAAGGATAGATACCTATGTCGGGAAAGTTTATATCTCTTATATAAAATATGCGTCCTTTAATTTGGAGGAGTATATGATGAATCAATTAAAAAATAAAGTAGCAGTTGTTACAGGTGTAAGTCGTCTAGATGGTATAGGAGCAGCTATTTGTAAAGAATTAGCTGAAGCAGGATACGATATATTTTTTACGTATTGGACAGAGTATGATAAAGAGATGCCTTGGGGCGTTGAGCAAAATGAACAAATACAATTAAAAGAAGAGCTGATACAAAGCGGTGTTAAAGTATCAAGTATGGAGTTAGATTTAACTCGGAACGATGCACCAAAGCAGCTTATAAATACAGTTACTGAACAATTAGGGTACCCTCATATATTAATTAATAATGCAGCTTATTCTACGAATAATGATTTCTCTAATTTGACTGCCGAAGAGTTGGATAAGCATTACATGGTAAATGTTCGTGGGACTACATTGTTAAGTAGTGAGTTTGCACGTGGATTCAAGATGAAATCCAGTGGTAGAATCGTTAATATTACTTCGGGGCAATTTAAAGGGCCTATGGCTGGAGAGCTAGCATATGCAACAACGAAGGGAGCTATTGACGCTCTCACTAGTACGTTATCAGCAGAAGTGGCTCATTTAGGGATAACGGTTAATGCGATTAATCCAGGTCCAACTAATACGGGATGGATGACTGAAGAGATAAAGCGCGGGTTAACACCGATGTTTCCTTTTGGCAGAATTGGTGAACCAAAGGATGCAGCAAGGCTTATTAAGTTTTTAGTGAGCGAAGAAGCCGAGTGGATTACAGGGCAAGTTATTCATTCAGAAGGTGGATTTAAGAGATAAATTTATAAATAAAAAGAAGGTATCTCATTTCAGTGAGATACCTTCTTTTTAATCTTTCTTCAATCTTCGCGCTATACCATTCCCTAATGACTGTAATCCTTGAACGAGAATGATTAAAATAAAGACTGTTGCATACATTACTTCAGGTTCGTAGCGTAAATGCCCGAATCGATATGCGAGATCACCAAGGCCTCCAGCACCTACAAGTCCAGCCATTGCTGTTGCACCGATTAAGCCGATCGTTGCGATTGTTAATCCGAGTACGAGAGATGGACGAGCTTCTTTAACCATGACGTGCCAAATGATTTTTAAAGTAGAAATTCCCATTGCTTGATATGCTTCAATAACACCACGGTCCACTTCTAGTAAAGCCGTTTCCATTAAACGAGCAATATAGGGAGCTGTGAATACGACAAGTGGTACGATAACACCTTGCACACCAATAGATGTCCCCATTAGAAATTTTGTAAAAGGTAAAATAAAGAATAATAGAATGATAAATGGCAGAGAGCGAATGACATTAATAATTGTATTAAGAATCGGATATACGATTTTATTCTCTAGTTGGCCACCAGGTCTTGTTAAAGCGAGTGTTACACCGAGTGGTAACGCAATTAGAATAGAGATAAGTAGTGAAATAGATGTCATTTGAAAGGTTTGAATTGTTGCTTCCCATATTACGTTACCCCACTCATCCAAAAAGGACTTGTTTCCCATAATCTGTTCTACCTCCTTCTACGATGATCCCTTGTTCTTGCAAAAATGATAAGGCACGGTGTACTTCACTTTTTTCACCTTGCATATGAACGACCAGTTTCCCATATGCCTCATGTTTTAACTGCGTAATATTGCCTGATAAAATATTAGGATATACGTGGAAACGTTTTGTAGCAACAGCTAACGCGGGTTCTCCTGAAGAGGTTCCAATAAATGAAAGTGTTACGATTTCTCCAGTACTTTGTAGCTCTTTCTGTACCTCTTCTGGAATTTTAGCTGCAAATGCGCTATTTACAAATTTCTTCGTTGTTACATGTTGTGGATTTGTGAAAATATCTTTTACGGTTCCACTTTCAACGACAGATCCATGTTCCATTACAGCAACTTGGTCACATATACGCTGGATGACATTCATTTCGTGTGTAATTAGCAAAATCGTAATTCCGATTTCTTCGTTGATCTTTAATAATAAATCAAGAATAGAATCGGTCGTTTCCGGATCTAATGCGCTTGTTGCTTCATCACTTAATAAAACTTCAGGCTCATGAGATAGTGCGCGGGCGATCGCTACACGTTGTTTTTGACCACCAGATAATTCACTTGGATAGGCATCTTTTTTATTAAAGAGATCAACAATGCGTAAATACTTTTCTACCCTTTTTTCAATTTCATTTTTTGGAAGACCAGATAGACGTAAGGGTAGTGCGATGTTTTCATAAACGGTAACGGTTTTAAGTAAATTGAATCCTTGAAAAATCATGCCGATTTTTTGTCTCGCTTTTGCGAGTTCTTTCGTCGATAAGGTTGTTAAATCTTGATCGTTTACAATGATATTTCCTGTCGTTGGTTTTTCTAATAAATTTACACAGCGAATTAATGTACTTTTACCAGCGCCGCTATATCCGATGATTCCAAATACTTCGCTCTTCTTTACTTTAAGGGAAGTTGGTTTAAGAGCCTCAACATTCCCTTTTTTTGTTGAGAATACTTTGGAAATATTTTTCAATTCAATCATTATAGTCAGCTCCTACCAAGACGGTAAAACAGAACCATCGAATTTTTTCTCAATGAAATCTTTTACTTCTTTAGATTGATAAGCTTTCTTTAATTTATTTACAACAGCATCATCTTTATTTTCAGTACGAACAACGACCCAGTTCACATAGGGTGAATCTTTTCCCTCGCGGAAAATAGAATCTTTTGCGGGACTTAATTTTGCACCTAATGCAAAGTTTGTATTAATCGCAGCCGCCTTTACTTCACTTAGCTGCGTTGGTAATTGAGATGCCTCTAATTCAATAATTTTTAAATTTTTTGGATTTTCAATTACATCTTTTGCAGTCGCTTTTTCTGTAGCTTTTGGATCGATTTTTAAAACCCCTGCTTTTTCAAATAGCTTTAAAGCACGCAGCTCATTTGTTGGGTCATTTGGGACAGCAATTGCGTCGCCCTCTTTTAATTCTTTTACATCTTTTAAGTTTTTAGAGTATATACCCATAGGGAATGTTACTGTGGAAAATACTTCAGTTAATTTCATATTACGTTCAGCTTTAAATACGTCTAAATAAGATTTAGTTTGGTAGCTATTTACATCGAGGCTTTTTTCATCTAAAGATACGTTTGGTGCTACATAATCATTAAATATCTTTACATCGATTTGGAGGCCATCTTTTGCTGCAACTTCTTTCACCTTTTCAAAAATTTGTTCATGCGGTCCGCCTGTTACACCAACGGTAATCTTTTTCTCATCTAATGCTTTTACCTCTTTATCAGAATTAGCACCACATGCGCCTAACAATAATACAGCTCCACTTACAATACTTAATAATACCTTTTTCATTTATAATTCCTCCTTAATATGCGTTCTAAAATAAAAAGCACCTCTCAAAAATAAGAGAGGTGCCGAATAGACGAAATAGGTTCCTCTCTTATCTTCCAAAACGAAAATCGTTCTGCAGGAATTAGCACCTTAGCTTATACGTTATAAGCTCGGTTGCCGGGCATCATCGGGCCAGTCCCTCCGCCACTCTTGATAAGAGTATGTGTATTTAGTTTTTAAATATGGTACTAATAGTAAATCTTACAAAAAGAATTGTCAATATTATTTTCTGAATATATTTTATTTTAAGGTAATCGAAACATTGCCTTTCTTATGTCCCATCTCTACATACGTATGAGCTTCTGAAACTTCTTCCAATCGGTAAGTTCTATCAATAACAGGTTTTAGCTTTTCTGTTTCAGCTAGTTGTTTTAATAGGCTCATATCGTCTTTACTGACCTTTGCCATTGTTCCATTAACAGATACGTATTTTCCATTAGGCGTTAATGCTTTTTCACAAAGGGATTTTTTATACTTTCCAACTGCATCAAATATTATATCGTAGCACTCGCCTCGTTCAGTAAAATCTTCTTTCGTATAATCAATTGCGTTATCAGCCCCTAAAGATTTTACTAGCTCAAAATTTGAATTACTACAAACAGCTGTAACAGTCGCGCCGAAATATATAGCAAGTTGCACAGCGGCGGTACCTACTGATCCGGAGGCGCCATATATAAGTACTTGCTGTCCTTTTTTTATGTGTCCTTTTCTCAAAAAATGTAATGCTGAAGTTCCGCCGAAAGGAATAACTGCAGCTTCCTCATACGTCACATTGGTAGGTTTTAATGCTATCAATCCGCTTTCATGTACACATGTGTATTCAGCATAACCACCAACGTTAAGTCCTGTTAATGCAAAGATGTGATCTCCCTTTTTGAATTGAGTCACATCTGTTCCTATTTCTTCAACCTCTCCAGCTAATTCTACTCCAAGTATAGGTTTTCTCGGTTTTCTAAGCCCTAATACAAGTCGCATAGGAATCCAAAATAAAAGTGGACTAGTAAAGCTTCGCATTCTACAATCGCCAGTTGTTACACTTGTTGCGTGAATCTTAACTAATACTTCATTCTTTTTAGGAGTAGGTTTCTTTACGTCTTGAAGCTTGAGAACGTTAGGTGGCCCGTATTTTGTGCAAATAATTGCTTTCATAGCAACCTCCTGAATTAAGTTATTTTCCTCTACATCATATTTAAATGTTTTTTTAATCATGCTTATGGTTTCACTTCATAATAAGTAAAAGAAAGATAGTTCTTTTTTAGAGTGTAGTATTTTCCTTTTAAGAAAGTAGGTACAATAAGAATAGAGAGAAGTACTAGTGAGATTAGAATTTCAAACGAGGAGAGTGCCATTTGAAAAAAAGAAAAATAGCGGTTGTAATTGTAGCGTATACAGTGTTGATCACGACATCTATATATACATACAAAGAGCAACTGGATCATCCTATTATGAGTGATGTAGGGAAGTTGCTTCCAACGAAAATTAAACGTGTTGAAAATGCTGAGGATGAAAGTTCATTAAAAAAGTTAGTGCAAGATGCAACTGTTTCTGGAGAGAAGATTTCCATTGCAGGTATGCAACATAGCCAAGGCGGGCAGACGTATTATCCGAACGGTACGATGCTTGATATGAAAGGGTATAATGAAATATTAGAATTCGATCCGGAGAAGAAGAGGATTAGGGTGCAAAGCGGTGTCACATGGAATGACATTCAAAAGAAAATCAATCCGTATGGTCTTGCAGTTCAAGTGATGCAATCTCAAAATATTTTTACTGTTGGTGGTTCATTAAGTGTAAATGTACATGGGCGTGATATTCGTCATGAAGCATTGATTGATACAGTAGAGTCGTTCAGATTATTAATGGCAGATGGTATAGTACGTGATGTAAGTAGAGAAGAAAATGCTGACTTGTTTCCGTATGTAATTGGGGGATATGGATTGTTTGGTGTGATTTTAGATGTGACGCTACAGTTAACAAACGATGAATTGTATGAAACGCATACGAAGGTACTAGATTATAAAGAATACTCTTCATACTTTAAGAATAAAGTGCGAAGAGACGAGAATATACGTATGCATTTAGCACGTATTTCTGTTGCCCCAAATTCATTTTTAAAAGAAATGTATGTGACAGATTATGTACTGGCAGAAGATCAACAGAAGTTGAAAGAGTACAGCAAATTAAAAGAAGAAAATATTATAGCTGCGCCGAAATTTTTGCTCGGGTTATCACGTTATAGTGACTGGGGAAAGGGCGTATTTTGGGATATACAAAGAAGTTATTTTGAACGTACAGATGGTAAGTACGAAACTCGAAATAATGTAATGAGATCTGATAGTGCTTTTATGGAATACGATAATCCAAACTTGACCGAAGTTTTACAAGAGTACTTTGTACCGATAGATGGTTTTGCAGAGTATATAGATGATTTGCGAATTGTTTTAAATGAAGAGGAATTAAACCTTCTTAACATTACAATCCGCTATGTAGAAAAGAATGAGAATGCGGTGCTATCTTATGCGAAAGATGATATGCTTGCGCTTGTGCTTCTAATTAATCAAGGGCGTTCTGAAGATGAAATAAAGAAAACAAAACTGGCTATTCAGAAGATGATAGATGTTACTTTAAAGCATAATGGAAGTTATTATTTACCATATTATTCTTATCCGGAAAAGGAGCAACTAAAGAAAGCGTATCCTCGTATAGAAGAATTCCTTCAGAAGAAGAAGGAAGTAGACCCAGAGGAAAGGTTTGTGAATTTATTTTATAAGGAGTATAGCAAATGACATATAGAAGATTTGTGGCCTCACAAAGCATTATTATGATGGCGGGTAGTATGGTATTTCCTTTTTATATACTATTGCTTCGAAATGTTGGAAATAGTTTCTCGCAATTTGGCTGGGCTTATGGCTTATTTGCTTTAACTTCAGCTCTAGTATATCCGTTAGTTGGGAAAATTTCTGATAGAGTGGGTGATAGGAAACTATTAATTGTATACGCCTGGTCTATGGCTATATTAATGCTTTGTTTCCCTATTGTAACAGAAGTTTGGCATGTATATATTCTCCAAATTTTAATGGGTATTTTAGGTGCTGTGCAGCGTAATACCGAGAAGACGTCGTTAGCGCGGAAGGTAGTGCATAAGGAAGCTGGTTATGAAATCGGGAAATACCATGTATGGACATCAATTGGTGGCGGAGTAGCTATAATTGCAACTGGTTACCTAGTGGATTTCTTTACGATAGGGACTATTTTTTACATTGCTTCAGTTTTATATGTAGTTAGTGGATTTATATTAAGCCGCAGTGATAAGTAATTAAAAGTATTTCCATTCCCATTTTTACCTGATTACCCTTTATTTGTTATACTTATGGAGAAGACAAAAGAAAAGGGGACATTGCCTTTGATGAAATTTATAGTTTTAGCTATTCTCACTTTGTTTTTGATTCCATGGACTAGAAGCGGTAATAAAATTCGCGCGGTGGATAAAGGAGGAAATGAGAAAGTTGTAAAGGGTAAGAAATCATCTATTTTAGTTATTCCTGTTTTATTTTGGATAGGTATTGCAATCTATGAATATTTTTGGCTAATTGATGATCGAGCAGATTCTATTCTTACTCATTATTCTGTTGCAGTAGCGATTTTAATTGGGCTTGTTTTATTTTCACAAGAGCAGGTAGGGAAATTAGAAGGTATGTTAAAAGGACTTCTAATGTTTGTTTTACTCGCAAGTTACGGCTATTTTGGTTATTTGCACGATATAGTAATCTCGCAAAAGAAATATGATTCTGTCGTTAAGGTAGAGAAAGATATTTCAGAGCCATTTACTGAAAATGACCAACCGTTTACAGTTCCGCCTAAAACAGCGGAGAATAAAATGAAAAAGGTATTTGGTGACATTCCGAAAGTAGCTTATTTTGAGCTAGGGGAATTAACACCACAAATGGTAAACGGGGAAGCTTTATACGTAGCGCCGATTGAAGTTTCAGGTTTTTTTAAAGCACGTAAAGCAGAAACAATTCCAGGTTACGTAACGATGTCAGGTACAAATCCTGATGCGGAAGCGAAATTACATCTTGGATATAAAATGAAGTATGTACCAAGTATGTTTTTTGGTAATAAATTAGAACGTGTCGTTCGAAAAGCAGAGCCAGATTTAATCTTTAAAGGAAAACCAAAATTTGAGGTTGATGATAAAGGGAAACCGTATTATACAATGACATACGGCGAGTTTATTTCAGGAAGATCAGGTTTTGAAGTACAAGGGGTTGTCGTTGTTGATGCACAAACAGGCGATGTGAAACGATATGATAAAGGGAAGGCACCTAAGTTCGTTGATGGTGTATTAAATCATGAAACAGCATCAACGTTAAATACGTACTTCGGGAAATATATTCATGGATTCTGGAATACGAAATTCTCACAAACTGACATGAAGATTCCGACTGAATGGGGAACGAAGGAAGGTGTTACACCAATCTTCGGGAAAGATGGCAAACTGTATTATTTTACAGATTTCACCTCTCCGAAAGAAGGAGTAGATTCTGCCCTCGGTTACTCATTAGTTGATGCACGTACAGGAAAGTTGTATTACTACAACGGAAAAGAAGTAAAGGGAATTATGGACGGTTCGGCTGCTACAGAAGTAGTAGATAATTCCTTTAAGAGAGAGAAATGGCATGGAACGATGCCGGTTATTTATAACGTATATGGTAAACCTGCTTGGATTGTTCCAGTTATTGATGATGGTGGATTAGTACGTGCCCATACCGTTATATATGCTTCTAACGCGAAGGTCTTTGCAGCCGGTTCAACGCAAAAAGAAGCACTTGAAAATTATAAAAATGTACTGAGTGGAAGTGGTGATTCATTTAGACCAACTTCAAATGGGAAAGAAGCACAAAAAGAAGGTATTGTACAACGTGTGTATAAAGAAAAATCAGGTGAAAATACGATTGTCTACGTACTGTTAGAAAATGAGCAAAAAGTATTTATGATACCTGCGAAGAAATTCCCATATGCAATGTTTACAGAAGTAGGAGATCCAATTCAAATCACATATTTAGACACAGGAGAAATGATGGCATCTGTATCTAAATTTACAAATAGTAATTTGAAAAAGTAGGCGATAGAAATTCTATCGCTTTTTTTTACATTATTAAACAGGGAAATACGGTATACTTGACGTATATTTATGTTGTAACTATAATTGTTACGATTAAGTAGTTATATGAAAGGGTGAATGGAAAAAGTGAATGGAGTTAATCACGAAGTATATAAACCTGTAAAGATAAACAGGTTATGGATGATTCTTGTATTAGGGACACTTACGGCAATTGGGCCATTATCTATTGATATGTATTTGCCTTCTTTACCAAAGTTAACGGATGATTTACAAACGGGTGCATCCCTTGCGCAGCTTACATTAACTGCTTGTCTGCTTGGGCTTTCAGTAGGACAGTTATTTGTTGGTTCAATTAGTGACATTTACGGAAGGCGCAAACCTCTTATTATCGCTCTTATTATTTATGTTGCTTCTTCTTTACTTTGTGCTGTTGCACCATCTATTTGGAGTTTAGTGCTTTTACGCTTCTTACAAGGTGCTTCAGGATCTGCTGGTATCGTTATATCACGTGCAATGGTACGTGATATGTATTCAGGTTCTGAAATGACGAAGTTTTTCTCATTACTTATGTTAGTAAACGGAGCAGCACCTATTTTGGCACCGATTATTGGAGGGCAATTATTACAGTTCACATCATGGCGCGGCGTCTTTATCGTCCTTGGAGCAATTAGTGTATTCATGCTAATATCAGCTACTTTCGTATTACGTGAAACATTACCTCCTGAAGAAAGAGAGACAGGTGGTTTGTCGGGAACGCTGGCGACATACGGAAAGCTTCTGAAAGATCGTTTATTTATGGGTTATGCATTGTCGCAAGGATTAGTAACAGCTGCAATGTTTGCTTATATTTCTGGTTCACCGTTCGTGTTGCAAAATATATACGGGGCATCACCGCAAGAGTTTAGTTTGTTCTTTGCGATTAACGGTATTGGTATTATTATTGCTAGCCAAGTTACTGGCCGCCTAGCAGGGAAAGTTAATGAGAAAACTTTATTTGTTTTCGGTATTGTTATTGCGGCTGTTGGCGGTCTATCGTTACTACTTACAATCGTATTTGGAATAGGTCTAATCGGTGTTTTATGCTCGCTATTCCTCGTCGTATCAAGTGTTGGGGTTGTATCAACAACGGGCTTCTCGTTAGCAATGAGAAATCAAAGACAAGCAGCAGGAACAGCATCAGCTTTATTAGGTTTATTACAGTTCATTTCAGGAGCACTTGTTGCACCGCTAGTAGGTATTGGTGGAAGTAATACAGCACTTCCTATGGGTGTTGTTATAGCTCTTTGTGAAATTGGTGCTGTGTTATGCTATTTATTCATGGCAAAAAGAAGTGAAAAGCAGTTTGAACTGCAACAATACCAAAATTTAGAGGCTTAACAAAAAGAGCTGATTCAAACATTTCTTTGAATCAGCTCTTTTTTTCATTTCTTTGAAATAACTCATACATATTATTCATGATCGCATCATATAAGAAAGCAAGTTTATCCCATACCCAACGGTTGCTATCGACCTCTTTCTCTCCGCAGTCAATAATATCAGTATGATCTGTAATTCTATATGCCCTCTCAACGATAATAGGAGCAATCTTCGGTATACGTGGAATTTCTTTTAAAGCATCTGCAAAGTTTCCGATATAAACATGACCGATAATTTCGATTGTTAATGATTTATCAGATATATTGAGTACAGTATGAAATTTATTTGTATGTTGTTGTTTTAAATGTTGTGCTAACTGAAATGGAGCATGCTTCTTTTTTAATACGCGGCGAAGGCTCTCTGTATTTTCAATATGGAGTGATTTTTCGCGAATAAGGACACGAATATCTTCTCCCATAAAAGGTATTGTATTGTACATGGATGATTCTCCTTAGAAACTTAACTACGCTTGCGTTATGCATATGTAAGTCTAGCATGGTTTGTTCTCTACGTGTGCTTACAGTTTTGTAAGGTGGCATAGTAAAGGAGTGCAAAAGTTACTTGAATAAAGTGACGATACTGTGACAAAAATGTTGATATACATATTAAGAAATCATCTTAAGTGCAAAATTTAGGATGTTCTCGGTATAATAAAACAAGTGGAGATAAGAAAAACTGTAATTCGTAGTAGATGTAGATAAAAGGAGAATAAGAGATGAAGAAGGTTTTCGGTATTGCAATGCTTGGGGGTATGCTCCTTCTAGCGGGATGTAATGGAAATAAAGACACGAAAGATACGAAAGAACCGAAAGAAAAGGTAGAGCAATCTACTGAACAGACAGAAGATATGAAAGCGTATCGCGA
Source organism: Bacillus sp. MYb209 (assembly GCF_002975175.1). Classification (GTDB taxonomy): domain Bacteria; phylum Bacillota; class Bacilli; order Bacillales; family Bacillaceae_G; genus Bacillus_A. Next base: position 66,317 of record NZ_PCNZ01000020.1, on the reverse strand, counting down.
GGTACATGAAAAGTATGATGCGAAGATGAACAAGGAAATTAATAAAGCGTTACAGTTATTTGAAGTGGCAAAAGAAAAGGGCGGTAAGGAAATAACTAATGCTAAATATAAGGAAGACGTGCAAAATGTAACAACGGGCATGCTAGAAGATATAGATCATATGCGTAAAGAAATTCGTGTACCGAAGTCGAAAGAACAAGAACATGAAATGTATGTTGGTTTCTTAAATGAATCGGAACAAGCAATGAAAAAATTACAGAAGTTAGCTAAAGAAGAAGACTCATCGTTGATTCGTGATATAGAAATTAATTTTTCAACAGCATCGACATACTATAAACGTTTTCAAACAGAAACGGAAAAATAACCTTGCGCATGCAAGGTTATTTTTTCTTATTTACGTAAAAATACTATATACAGTAGATACTAATAAAGTTCACCTATATGCGCCTTCAATCCTCGAATACTTAATACCCATTGAATTTCTGTTTTATTATGAGTATCAACGAAAACTGATTTTTCTAAATATATCCAATTTGATTGACTTTTCATTTTTTCAGAATTATAATTCAAAATATACAATTTGAACCAAATAATAATATAGCAATTTACTTATCCAGAGAGGTAGAGGGACTGGCCCTATGACACCTCAGCAGCGGGTTCTGAAATAGAACACCGTGCTAATTCCAGCAAGCAAGTCTTGAAAGATAAGTGATGGGCATAGTTTTATTAAGCCTTGATCTTATTTTTTAAGATCAAGGCTTTTTGTGTTTTAAGAAGTGGAGAAGGAATGATGGGAACAAATATGTCAATAAAACAAAGTAAATTCATTTGTTTAGGGGGTTATTGAAGTGTATGTTATTAAAAAACTATCGGTTATGGTATTCACGCTATGGGTTATTACGACAGTAACATTTTTAATTATGCATATTATTCCAGGGGATCCATTTTCATCAGACGCGAAAATCTTTCCTGAAGAAGTGATACAAAATATGAGAGCGAAGTATCACCTTGATGAACCGTTATGGAATCAGTATGTTGCTTATTTAGATGGCGTAGTTCATTTTGATTTTGGTGAATCTGTTCAATCGACAGGTCAAGGCGTATCAGAAATTATAACGACCGGCTTTGGCCCATCGGCCATCATTGGTCTACAAGCACTTGTTATTTCGTTGTTAGTCGGAATTGCCGCAGGTACATTTGCTGCTCTATATCACGGGAAAGTAATTGATTATAGTGTGAGCTTGCTTGCGATTCTCGGTATTTCTATTCCGAGTTTTATTTTAGCGCCGCTATTCATACAAGTATTCGCCATTCAATTTGAACTTTTACCAGTAGCGTCTTGGGGAACATTTGAGCATACTGTATTACCTTCCTTCGCATTAGCGCTCGGGCCAATCGCAGTTATTACAAGATTTGTTCGCTCTAATATGATTGAAGTGTTGCAGAGTGATTATATTAAGCTAGCGAGAGCGAAAGGTATACCAATTAAGAAAATCATTATAAGACATGCTCTTCGAAATGCGATTGTTCCGGTACTTACATTTGTTGGCCCATTAATGGCTGGACTTTTAACAGGGACTTTCGTTATTGAAAAAATCTTTTCAATTCCTGGTTTAGGAAAATATTTTGTAGATAGTATTTTTAACCGAGATTATCCGGTGATTATGGGAACAACCATTTTCTATAGTGCGCTATTAATTGTATGTATTTTTATTACAGATATCATTCATCGTATTGTTGATCCGCGCATTCGTTCTATTACGTAAGGAGGGTGATGTTTAAATGGGGGCTTATGAAATTAATGACCAGTTATTAACGAATGAAGAGAAAAAAGAATTAACGATAAATAAAGATCAGCAAACGATTAGCCGGAAAAAGGAAGTGTTTCGCAAGTTTATATCAAACCCTATAGCAGTTTTAGGGGCAGTGACGTTATTACTAATTATTGTTTTCTCGCTTATTGGCGAAAGTTTAACGTCATTTACTGCGAGTGAACAAGTAAAAGAAGCAACTAATTTACCGCCTAGTAGTGAGCATTGGTTCGGAACAGACGATTTAGGGAGAGATATTTGGGCGCGTACTTGGGCTGGTGGGAAAATTTCATTAACAGTTGGATTGGTAGCAGCAGCTCTTGATATAGGGCTTGGTGTACTTATCGGAGGTTTTAGTGGATATGTGAGAGGGCGTAATCGTCTTGGAACGTTAATTGATGAGTGGATTATAAGAGGGATTGAAGTGTTATACGGTATCCCATATTTGTTAATTGTTATTTTACTATTAATCATTATGAAACCAGGACTTTTTACAATTATAATCGCCCTTGCGTTAACGGGATGGATTGGCATGGCACGTCTCATTCGGGCGCAAGTACTTTCATTGAAACAAAGAGAATTTGTTATTGCAGCAGAGCGATTAGGCACACCTCATATGAAAATTATATATGGGCATTTAATTCCAAACTTAACAGGGATTATTATCGTAAATTTATCATTTACAATTCCAGCAGCTATTTTTTCAGAATCATTTTTAAGCTTTATCGGACTTGGAGTACAATCACCAGCAGCAAGCTGGGGGACGATGACAAACGATGCGCTCGGGACATTATTGAGCGGAGAATGGTGGCAACTATTCTTCCCAGCAATCATGATTGCACTCATTATGTTCGCATTTAATGCAATTGGTGATGGTTTGCAAGATGCAATTGATCCGAAAATCGTAAAACGGAATCGGAAGGAGAAAAAACATGGGACAGCTCTTATCTTTAGAAAAAGTAACGTTGGCCGTTGAAAAAGAGAATAGTAAACAAGCAATTGTGAAGCATGTTTCCTTTTCTATTAACGAAGGTGAAATTGTTGCACTTGTAGGAGAAAGTGGCTCAGGAAAAAGTGTTACAGCACAATCAATTATCGGTCTAAATCAAGAATCAATTCGTATTGATGATGGAAATGTATCTTTCCAATCAAAGGAATTAACTAATTTACAAGAATCAGAATGGAATCAAATTCGCGGGAAAGATATTTCCTTTATCTTTCAAGACCCGCTTTCATCTTTAAATCCGACGATGAAGGTGGGAAGACAAATTACAGAAGTAATTGTGCAGCATGAAAAAAAATCGAAAAAAGAGGCAAAAGAAATTGCGATTAACTTACTAAATGATTTAGGGATACATGAAGCAGAGAAACGCTTTGAACAATACCCGTATCAGTTAAGCGGAGGTATGAGGCAGCGTATTTGTTTAGCAATTGCGTTTGCATGTCACCCGAAGCTCGTTATTGCAGATGAACCTACAACGGCGTTAGATGTAACAATTCAAAAACAAATTATGGGGTTATTAAAAGAGCGAAAAGAAAAACAAAATACGAGTATTTTATTAATTACACACGACTTGGCGCTTGTACGTGAAGTAGCTGACCGAGTAGTAGTTATGTATGGGGGGCGTGTTGTTGAAAAAGGAACGATACAGGAGGTAATAGGTTCTCCTAAACATCCATATACGAAAAGCTTATTACAAGCAATTCCGAATATGGATGATTCAGAAAAGGTACTCCGGGCAATTGAGGGAACAACACCTTCAATTGAAACGTTAAATAGTTTTGGGTGCCCGTTTGTGAATCGTTGTCCTGTAGCGCTAAAAGAATGTATCCATCGTTTTCCGGAAAAAACATCGTATTCTGGGGAGCATAGTTCGCATTGTTGGCAACACATTCTAGAGCACAATAAAGCGAAATCAAAAGAGAAGGTGAATGCTTCATGACGACAGATTTAATAGCTGTAAAACAAGTAACAAAAACATATGGAAGTAAAAATAAAGAAATTGCGGCGCTAAAAGGTATATCACTTTCTATTCCGAAAGGAACAACTCTTGGCATTATCGGAGAAAGTGGTTCAGGAAAAACAACACTTGGTAAGCTCATAGCTGGGATTGAAAAACCAACGTCTGGTGAAATTGATTATAACGGTCAAGTTGTTCACACGCTGAAGTCAGCTAATAAGCGAAATTTCTTACAGAAAGTACAGTTTATTTTTCAAGATTCCACAGCTGCATTAAATCCGCGCTGGAAAGTACGCGATAGCGTAACAGAAGGATATATTTCATTCGGTTTAGGCGATAAAGGATTGAAAGATAAAGTCGCAGGTGATGCACTAGAGCGTGTTGGATTAGATAGACGATATATTGATCGTTATCCCCACGAATTTAGCGGAGGGCAACGTCAACGTATTGCTATTGCAAGAGCACTATTATGTGAGCCAGAAGTTTTAATCCTTGATGAACCAATTTCAGCATTAGATGTTTCACTGCAAATCCAAATTGTACATCTGCTGCAAAAGATTCAAAAGGAACAAGGCTATACATATTTATTTATCGCACATGATTTACCGATGGTTCACTATTTATGTGAAAAAGTGGCTGTCTTATACAAAGGAGAACTTGTTGAATTTGGAAATACGGACGAAGTATTCCGTAATCCACAACATTCTTATACAAAAACATTATTAGCATCAACACCAAAAATTTCAGGTTAAAGGAGAATGTAGGATGAAGAAGTTTTTACTGTTTGTCATTATGACTGTTTTAGCAATTACTTCTGTTGCTTGCGGTAAGAAAGAGACGCAAAAAGCGAGTGCTGGTAAGGGTGAAGGAGATCGATTAGTAACGAATATTAGTAGTGATCCGTATACGCTTGATTCTGCCATTGCGACAGATAGCACGTCAGGTTATGTAATTGGGCAGTTGTTTTCAAGTTTATATACGCAAGATAGTGATGGGAAATATCAAAATGAATTAGCAGAGAAAGAAGAAGTAAACGCTGATGGGACTGAGTATACAATTCATTTAAAGAAAGATATTAAATGGTCGGACGGTTCTCCTATTACAGCAAATGATTTTGAGTTTGCATGGAAGCGATTATTAAATCCGAAAACGGGTTCTATGAATGCGACAGAAATGTATTTTATTAAAGGAGCAGAGGCATATAATACTGGAAAAGGTGAAGAAGGGCAAGTTGGTATTCAAGTCGTTGATCCTCAAACATTAAAGGTGACACTTGAGCACCCAGTTGCTTCTATTAAACAAAAATTAGCAAGTTCATTATTTATTCCATTATCTAAAAAATCGATTGATGATAATAATAAATTAAAAACAGATCCAAAAGAGTTAATTACGAACGGACCATTCACGTTAAAAGAATGGAAGCATAACCAAGCTATTACAGTACAAAAAAATAAAGAATACTATGATAAAAAGGTAACATTAAAAGAAATTGAGTTTCGTATTATTCCAGATTCTAAAACAGCGTACCAATTGTACAAATCAAAAGAATTAGATTTGCTAAGTAGCTTACCACAAGAGATGATTGAAAAAGAAAAAGGAAACAAAGAATATAAGCGCGTTGCAGGATTCTCATCTTATATTTATTCGTTTAACGTAGAAAAAGAGCCGTTTACAAATGCGAAAGTACGTAAAGCATTTTCATTAGCGGTTGATCGTAAGTTTATCGTTGAAAAACTGTATAAAAATAATGCACAGGAAGCATATGCATTCGTTCCAGAAGGAGCAAAAACACAAGGTGGTCGTGATTTCCGTAAAGAAAAAGGTGATTACGTAAAGTTCGATCCAGCAGAAGCGAAAAAATTATTAGAAGAGGGTATGAAAGAGCAAGGTTGGTCTACATTACCTGAAGTAACATTAAAATTCACTACAGATACACAGCATAAAAAAGTAGCAGAAGCAATGCAAGAAATGTTTAAGAAAAATCTTGGTGTAGATATTAAATTAGAAAATAAAGAGTGGAAGAGTTACATCGACACATACAAGCAAAGTGATTTCCAATTAGCTTATATGGGATGGGGCGGCTCTCTATTAGATCCAATTACTAAACTAGATTTATATGCAGGTGATGGTCCAAACAACTATGCAAAATGGCATAATAAAGAATTTGACGCTTTAGTAAAAGAAGCAGAAGTTGAACAAAACGAAGATAAGCGCTTTGACTTATTGCATAAAGCAGAAGATATTATGTTTGATGATGCACCATTAATCCCAATTATTTTCCCAAGCTCTTCGTATTTACAAAAATCATCAGTATCTGGCGTCCAATTCATTATCGGTTCTAGCCCAGAACTAAGATACGTAAAAATTAAAAAATAAAGAAGTAGGCAACCGCCTACTTCTTTATTTTATTTCTCTTTTATATTCTTTTTTCGTTCCGTCAGAGAAGACAACTTCTAAAGCGAATTTTTGATAGTCTTTATCAAGTTTGAATACATTTACTACTTGATCAATTACTTCTTGATCTGGTGTGTTTTTATCAAATTTTAATTCTTGTAGAAGAGGGCTTAACTTTGTAACAGCCTCGTCACCTGTGAACTTTACATCTGTTTTATGGTCTTCAATTTTTGCTTCCATTTTCTTATCCGCTGCTACATTTTTATAATCAGCTTCGTAGTCTTTCTTCGTATCTTGATAGTCTGCTTTTAAATCAAATTCATTAAAGTTTAGTTTTAAATCTGCAGGAGCCTCATTTTTTGCTTCTTCAGTTGTCTTTTTATTAGAAGTTGCATCTTCTTTTGCAGGAGCTTTGCATCCTGTTAATGCAGGTACTAGCATAAGAGCTAATAAAGCTGATAGTAAAATTCTCATCATAAATTCCTCCTTAAGGTAACTTCGTTCTATACAAGTTTTTCCCAATTTCATGTAATTATGTATGTGTTGAAAATAAATTATTTTCTTATAGCTTCAAGGATTAATCCGCAATTTAAATCAAAAAGGATTTGTATGTATATGGTAAATTGAAGTTGTGAGGAGGTACTGAAATGCATGAAGAATATAAAGAGATGATAAAAAAAGCAATCGAATATGTAGAGAATCATTTGCATGAAGAGCTTACAACAGAAAGAGTGGCATTTCACAGTGCAGTATCGATGTACCATTTTCATCGTATTTTTCAAAGTTATATCGGGATGAGTGTAACGGATTATGTTCGTAAGAGAAGATTAACTCATGCTGCACAAGCTTTAGTGTCGACTGAAAGAGCAGTCATTGATATTGCAGTGCAATATGGTTTTTCCTCACAAGAGGCATTTACTAGAGCTTTTAAAAGAATGTTTCAATTACCACCAAAAAAATATCGAAAGTATTTCCAGTCATTTTATATAGAAAGAGAGGGTGTTTCAATGGAAAAAGGTATACCAAAAGGATGGGTATTAAGCGGAAGTCATCCTGCTGAATATGAGATGGGTTTAGATTACGAAGTTGTTCATCAAGGAAAAGTATCTGCATATATAAAAGCGAAAGAGAACGTTACGCATGGAGGCTTTTCGACATTAATGCAAATGTTCCGAGCGGATAAATATGTAGGTAAGAGATTACGTTTAACAGCATTCATTAAGAGTGAGAATGTAAAAGATTGGGCAGGATTGTGGATGCGAGTAGACGGAAAAGATACAGAGCCTATTGCTATGGATAACATGCAAAATCGTCCAATTAAAAATACGAATAACTGGCAATCGTACTCGGTTGTACTAGATATAAAAGAAGAAGCACTTGGTATTGCATTTGGTGTTTTATTATCAGGAGAAGGTTGTGTCTGGCTAGATAGTATTCGATTTGATGAAGTGGATGAAAAAATTCCTTCAACAGATTTGGCAGAAAATTTTTATGAAACACTCTTAGAAGAACCTGTGAATTTGCAATTTGAAGAAGTAGAAAAATAAAAGGTAAGGAGAAAAGATATGCTCAAATATGTAAAACTAATAAGTGTTAGTCTAGTAGTATCTTCGGGTATTATGGGAATCAATTATTTAATTAGTTATCTTTGGTCAGGACATATACCTTCGTTGACGTGGAGAACATATTTGATGTTTATGATTATATTTATTATGAGTTTTAGTTCAATACAAAAAGAAGGGAAAGAGGATTATTGACGATAGTCTTCTTCGCATTTCTTTCATTAACATACAAATGTTTATCACTGTATTCGAGATTATTTCCCGCAACATACGCAGCGAATGGTTATTATACAATAATATTTAGCGGAGTTAATTTAGAGAAAAATATTATTTCGTTATTGTTTATTATTTCAGTTACACAATTGGTAGCGGGAATCGCTATAGTTATAAAAGGAATGGTAAAGGGAAGAAGCTCTGTAGTTAAAGAAGTATAAAGTAAAAAAGGTATCCCACGAAGGATACTTTTTTATTAGTACTTATTATTTTGCAACTTCTGTCCACTTGTAGTTAAATTCACCGCCAAAGTCAGTTGTTACAAGTCCTTTAATAAATCCGCGTTGTAAGTAAGAGCGACCTTGTTGGTATAAAGGAGCGACAGCGCCATCTTGTAATAAGATTTTTTCAGCTTGCTTCATTGCTTCCCAGCGACCTTTTTCATCACCAGCTAAATCAGTTTTTACTTTACGAATAAGCTCGTCGTACTCTTTGTTAGAGTATTTATCGAAGTTATAAGCACTATCTGTTGTGAATAGATCTAAGAATGTAATAGGATCCGCGAAGTCAGGGCCCCAGCCATCGATTCCGATTTCGTAATCACCACTTAATAGTAGTTTTAATTGTTGCTTACGTGGTTGAGGCTTTAAGTTCACTGTTAATCCATCTAGATTCTTTTCTAGTTCACCTTTTAAATATTCACCAGTCTTTTTAGCTAAAGCATTATCACTTGTTAATAGTTCAATTGTTACTTTGTCAGTACCAAGTTCTTGTTTCGCTTTTTTCCAGTTTTCTTTTGCAGATTTCACATCATCTTTGACTAGATTTCCGTTTTCTTTACGGAAGTCGTTGCCTTCTGGACTTTTTGCGAATTTCGCAGGAACCATTCCTTCAGCTGGGACAGCACCGTTATTTAAAATTGTTTCTACGTATGCTTTTTTATTCATTGCTCCGTTAATAGCGAGGCGTGCATGTTGATTTTTTAATGTTGCATTTTTTTGATTTAGTCGTAAGAATTGAATGCCGACTTCAGCGCGTTCCTTGAAGTTTGGATCACCCTTATATTTATCAACAAACTCCGCAGTTAAAGCAACACGATCAATTTGTCCTGAATCATATAAGTTAACTTCTGTAGACTTATCTTTAACGACATTAAAGTTGATTTCTTCTAGTTTTACAGTTTTAGCATCCCAATAGTTAGGGTTCTTCTTCAATTGGAAGCTTTGTTCATGTTTCCAGTTATCTAACGTGAAAGCCCCGTTGTAAATTAAATGCTTTGTTTCTAAACCGTATTTATCACCTTGAGATTTTAAATACTCTTCATTAATTGGTAAGAATGTTGCAAATGTCGTTAAGCTTAAGTAGTAGGGAACAGGACGGTCTAGTTGTACTTCTAAAGTTTTGTCATCAAGAGCTTTGACGCCTAATTGATCAACCGGTAATTGTTTTTGATTTATTTGTTTCGCATTCTGTATGTCGAAGAATAAGAATGCATATTCAGCTGCTGTATCAGGATTTACGGCACGTTGCCAAGCGAAGACAAAGTCTTTTGCTGTAACAGGAGTACCATTTGACCATTTTGAATCACGAAGATGGAATGTATATTTTGTTTAATCGGGACTAACGTCAACCGACTCAGCAACACCAGGAATAGGTTTATTATCTTCTCCTATTGCATATAAGCCTTCAAAAACATTTCGCATTACATTCATGGATTCCCCATCTGTTGCTTTTGCGACATCCATTGTTGGAATTTCTGAAGCAAATGACAAGTTAATTGCCTGTTTATCAGGTGCTTTATCGTTTGCTTTCGCTCCGCTTGCATTATCTTTATTTCCCCCGCAAGCAGTTAGTAGTAGACTCGCCCCTAAAACTGATGCAACAACAGGTACAACTTTTTTTTCATTGTTCTTTCCTCCCTAAATGTGTTGTTCGTAACGTCATAATGTCCATGTCTTGAAGTGTAGCTATAGAAGAAGAGAAAACATATTATAAATATGTGTATATAGGTAATCAGGTGTTCTATATGTATATACATGTTGAACTATAATCTGTCGTTATATGTTTCAACTTAGTAGACATTACATTTTGGTGGTAAAATATTTCGTTTCTTTGATTATTTAGAATATTAACACTGGAAAGAACTATATGTCAATAATAAAAAACAGAGTATTAATTTCTTAAAATAATATATTAAGAAACAGATTTCCTTGTATCGGGGAATCTGTTTCTATTAATCTAATTTTCGATTTTTGCCCACTTGAAGTTTAACTGGCCTGCAAAGTCAACTTGCACAATTCCTTTTACATAAGAACGCTCTAGATAAGATTCTCCTTTTTGGTAAAGAGGAGCGATAACAGAGTCCTTAAATAATATTTTCTCTGATGCTAGTAACGCCTCCCAGCGAGCTTTTTCATCACCAGCCAAGGTAGTTTTAACTTTTTCAATTGTGTCATCAAACTCTTTATTAGAGTAATGATCTAAGTTGTAAGGGTTATTCGTCGTAAATAGTTCAAGGAATGTAATTGGATCAGCAAAGTCAGGGCTCCAACCGTCAATTCCAATTTCATATTCACCTTTTAATAATAATGAAACCTGCTGCTTACGTGGCTGAGGTTTTATATTAATTGTTAAGCCATCTAGGTTCTTTTCTAGTTGTTCTTTTAAAAATTCTCCTGTTTTCTTCTCAAGGTCACCGTCACTTGTTAATAGTTCTAATGTTATTTTTTCAGAACTAAGTTCTTGTTTTGCCTTTTTCCATAATTCCTTTGCGGATTTTGTATCTGTTTTCGTTAAGTCACCGTTCGCAGAGCGGAAGTCTGTTCCATCTGGCCCTTTCGCAAATTTTTTCGGAATGAGACTGTACGCTGGTGTAGAGCCATCATTCAATAGCGTATTTACAAAGGATTTTTGATCAATTGCTTTATCGATGGCTTGGCGTACAGATACGTTTTGCAGCACTTTGTTTTGTTGGTTCATACGTAAAAATTGTACGCCTACATTTGGACGTTCTTTAAAGTTCCCATCTTTTTTATACTTATCAACGAAATCAGATGTTAATTTTATACGGTCTAATTGTTTTGATTCAAATAAATTTACTTCCGTTGATTTCTCTTTTACAACGTTGAAATTGATTTCTTCGAGTTTGACATTATCTTTATCCCAATAGGTAGGGTTTTTCTTGAATTTAAAGCTTTGTTCATGCTTCCAATCGTTTAGTGTAAAAGCTCCGTTGTACAAGATTTTGTTATCTTCTAAAGCGTACTTATCACCTTGTGCTTTAAAAAATTCCTCGTTGATTGGTAGAAATGTTGGGAACGCCGTTAAGCTAATAAAGTATGGAACAGGACGCTCTAGTTCTACCTCAAACGTATGGTCATCAATTGCTTTTACACCAAGTTGATCGGCTGGAAGCTCTTTACTGTTAATTTTTTTAGCGTTTTTAATATCAAAGAATAAAAAAGCATATTCAGAGGCTGTTGCTGGATCAACAGCTCTTTGCCAAGCGAAGACAAAATCTTTCGCTGTTACAGGTGTGCCGTTCGACCATTTTGAATCTCGTAAATGGAATGTGTATTTCGTTTTATCGCTACTCACTTCATGAGACTTTGTGACACCAGGAACAGGTTTATTACCCTCGCCAAGATTGTATAAACCCTCAAATACGTTTCTCATTACTTGACCAGAATCAGTATCTGTAGCACGAGCCGTATCCATTGTTCGAATCTCAGTAGGTGAAGATAAGTTTAAAACTTGCTTACTAGGTGCCTCATCTTTTGCATTTGCTCCGCTCGCTTCGTTTTTATAACTACCGCAACCAGATAATAAAATACTTACTCCTACAACTGATGCAATACTGGGTACAAACTTCTTTTTCATTTGATTTTCCTCCTAAATAGTTAATAAGATTGGATGATGATGAGGGCAATGAAAAATAAAAAATCCCTCTTTTCGTATTGAGAAAGAGGGATTTTTACGTACAAGTTATGCACCCGTATATAAACGAAGTCCCTCATTCTATCTTTCAAGCATAAAGCTTGCAGGAAGTGGCACAGTATTCAAAATGAACCTGCTGCCGAGGTTTCAAAGGGCCAGTCCCTCCACCTCTCTTGATACAATGAGTAAACAAATGAATTTTATTAATTTTTGCGTTTCTTTGATAATTCAAAATCTTACACCTTAGATAATGAAGTGTCAATCAAATGGGGTATAGTTTAAATTTTCAGTTTTATTAAAAATAAAAAAAACCACTGCATATGGCAGTGGTTTCCCTACTAGAAGTTAAAGTTATCTGGATCTGGACCAACGCGATGATTTTCATTTAAAGCTTGAATTGCTTTCATATCATCCGAGCTTAATTCAAAGTCGAAGATGTTTGCATTTTCAATAATGCGGTGTTCTTTAATAGACTTAGGGATTGTCACAACTTCATTTTGTAGATCCCAACGTAAAATAACTTGTGCAGTTGATTTATTATATTTTGTCGCAATTTCTTGTAATGTTGGATTATCCAGTAGTTGTCCTTGCATTAATGGTGACCAAGCCTCAAGCTGGATGTTATGTTCTTTACAGAAAGCATGTAATTCTTCTTGTGCTAAGCGAGGGTGGTATTCCACTTGGTTGACTATTGGCTTAATTTCAGCAATTTCAAATACGTCTTGTAAGTGGTGAATGTGGAAATTACTCACACCGATAGCACGAACACGACCATCTTTATAAAGCTGCTCTAAAGCTTTCCATGATTCAGTGTATTTTCCTTTTACAGGCCAATGTACTAAGTATAGATCTAAATATTCTAGACCTAATTTTTCTAATGTAGTTTCAAACGCTTGTAATGTTGACTCGTAACCTTGATCACTATTCCAAACCTTTGAAGTGATGAATAACTCTTCACGAGGAATACCAGATTCTTGAATTGCCTGTCCAACGCCTTCTTCGTTTTTATATATCGCAGCAGTATCGATACTACGGTATCCATTTTTTATAGCTGCTTTTACAGAATCAATTACTTCTGTACCATCTTCAACTTTAAAAACACCTAAGCCGAACCAAGGCATTTTCACGCCGTTATGTAATGTTGTATAGTCCTTTAAACTTGTTAAAGTCATATTAATTCCCCCTAGCTTTTTTATTGGTTGCTTCAACTGCTTGTTGAATGACTCCTAAAAAATTATTTTCATATAGAACTTTTAAGCCTTCAGCCGTTGAACCTCCTGGTGTTGTTACTTGTTCGCGGAGCATAGCTGGATCCTGATTTTGCTGGAGCATAGCGGCAGAGCCAGCAATCATTTGAATAACAAGGTGTTTTGCTGTTTCCTCATCAATACCATAGCTTTTCGTTGCTTCAATTAAACCTTCAGCAAAGTGATAGAGGAAAGCAGGTGCACTACCAGTAACTGCGGTAAGTTGGTGAACTTCCTCTTCGGTACAAGGTTGCGAGGTACCGATGCCTTTTAAAAGAAGTTGTAACGTTTCTTGATGTGTTTCATCTACAGAATGTCCCGTCGTATATAAGGAGATAGACTTGCCAATTCCAGCAGCTGTATTTGGCATAATCCAAGCAACAGGTATTCCTTGAGGGAGTCTTTCTTCTAGATAAGATGGTCCGATTCCAGCAGCAACTGTCACAACAAATTGATCAGTTAGAAGAGGAGAAAGCTCCGCTAATAGCTGTTCATGTGCGACAGGTGGCATTGCTAAAACAATTGTATCTACAGATTTAATATGTTGTTTCCAATCAGTTGTAACAGATATATCATATTGATTTTGTAATTGCTTCAATTTTTCTATGTTGCTTCGATTGGAAACAATAATTTCTTCGATGTATTCTTTACTTGTTGTAAGTAGTCCGGCAAATATAGCTTCTGCCATACGACCGGCACCAATAAATAAAATTCGATGTTTATTAGGCATATCCTTTATTCCTTTCTGATGAGAATATGTTATAAAAAACGATACCATTTTTAAGAGAATTTTGTAAAAAGAAAAGGCTTATCGTAAGTGGAATAGGTAAGGGGGGAGGTTTTGTGTATCGATGGCTTGCTAGAATGGAAGAGGAATTATAAAAAACAAGATCGTATAAATAATTATATTTAGAAAATAATTGTAATCAGAAAACCCCTGAAGCGCATATGCTTCAGGGGTTTGTTAATAGATTATAAGTTTATGCTTTTGTCATACCAAGCAATACAGCGCCGCCGATAATTAAAACACTACCTAGTGCAATAAAGATCAATTGACGTTTTGTTTTCTTTTCACCTAAGAAGACAATCGCACCGAATGTTGAGATAACGATTCCAGTTTGAGATAATGGGAAGCTTGTTGCTACTCCAACACGTGGTAATGAAAGAAGTAAGAATAAGTTTCCTGTTCCCCATAGTAAACCAGATAAAGCATTACGCATTGCATATTTGTTAAATGGTTTATGTTTAGATGTCAGTACAACTGCACCAACAAACATACCAACTGCCTGTGGTAAAATAGCAGACCAACCATCAATGTTATACCAACGAATAATAATTACATATACAAGATAACCGAAAGTAGAAACAATTAAAGTAAGAAGTCCCTTTTTCAATTGTCCTGGTGGCTGTGCATTTTCTTTATCATCTAGTGATGTGAATACAACACCAACTACGATTAATAGGATTGCAATCGTTCCCAGAACAATCGTTGTAGTAGTAGTCCACTCACGAAAAGCGATAACTCCAAAGATAGAAGTTGCAACAAGTTGCATACCAGTAGAAATAGTTACAGTAGTTGAAACACCTAGTTTTTCAACTGTTTTTAATTGGTTTACTTGTCCTAAAGCCCAGAATAAACCTGAAATAAAGCCAACAATCAAGACTGTCATTGTTAAAGTTGGTTGAGTAAATACATACATAATTGTTGCGAAGAATAGAGCACCGATTGTCATACCTACCGTTTGGCTATATGCACCACCGCCCATTTTTACGCTTACTAATAAGATGTTTCCCCATGCGATTGCAGGAAGAAGCGCTAATAAAATGTCCATTACAAGACTCCCTTCGGTTTTCTATACCAATATAATTACATATCGTTCTAACGATCGGTAATGCCCCACTAATAGAGTAGAAGATTACCGATCGCTAAAACAGGATGAAGAATTTACGATATAAATGCGTTTTCATTTCTTCATTTTTTGAAACACTTTCATATAATAACAGGAAATTACCTATTTTAGAAAGTGAATTCAAATAAAATGTATATTTAAATAAGAAATAAAATTAAGTCATTAATAAAATCATTTTATTTTTCGGGAAATAAAAAGCAACTTTTGTCGAAAGTTGCTTTAAGAAGTAGTGATTTTTCTATTAATGAGTTGAATACATAGTAAGAATAAAAGGGACATACTAATCGTTATGATTACAAGTGTCCAAGCTAGTTGCATATTACTTGCATCAATAGCCATATAAATCGCCGTTGGAATCGTCTGAGTTTTGCCAGGTATATTTCCTGCAAACATTAAAGTTGCACCAAATTCACCGAGTGCGCGAACAAAGCTTAAAATCATACCACTTAGTAACGCAGGAAATGCAAGCGGGAGTGTAACATGTAGAAAAACTTGATATTCACTTGCACCAAGATCGCGCGCGCCATCTTCAATTTGTACATTTGCGATAGAGAATCCTGTTTTTGCTGATTGGTACATGAGCGGAAATGCAACGACTGTAGAAGCAATGATAGCAGCAGTAGATGTAAACATAATGGACTGCTGAAATAATGATTCAATCCACTTTCCAATGGGACTGTTATTTCCGAAAATGATAATTAGAAAAAAGCCGATAACAGTTGGTGGAAGCACCATTGGTAATAAGAAAATAGTTTCTAATATTACTTTATATCGCCATGAGGAGCGTGCTAGCGCTCGCCCGATAATCGTTCCTAAAATTGTAACGATAATGGTGGCGCATGCAGCTACTCGTAAGGATAGAAAGACTGGTGACAAAATAGCATCAAAGTTCATAGCAATTATGATAGGACAGTAAATCCGTATTTCTTAAAGATAGATTGCGCATCTTTTGATTGTAAATACTCATAGAATGAAGTCGCCTCTTTCTTATGCTTTGATTCTTTTATTACGCCTAAAGGATAGTGGATTGGCTCATGAGAAGTAGCTGCTGCCGTCTCGCCAATTTTTACTTTGTCTGAAATGAGAGCATCTGTTTTGTATACAATACCAGCATCAACATTACCTGTTTCTACATATGTTAACACTTGGCGAACATCTTTTGTAAATACGATTTTATTTTGAACGTCATTCCAAAGATTTTCATGTGTGAGAGAAGCTTTTGCATATTTTCCTGCAGGTACAGATTCAGGTGTACCAAGTGCAATTTTCTTGATTTTTTCATCTTTTAAATCTTGAAATTTTGTAAGAGAACTATCTTTTGGAACGACTAGAACTAGTTCATTTCCAAGAAGATTTTTCCCTTCTTTTTCATTAATGAATCCTTTTTTAACAAGAGTTTGGAATTTATCCTCTGCTGCAGAGAAGAATAAATCAGCAGGTGCACCTTGTTCAATTTGTTGTTGAAGTGCACCAGAAGCACCGAAGTTAAAAGAAAGTTTAATGTTAGGCTCTTTCTCTTTATATTGTTTTTCAATTTCTTTTAATGCATCTTGTAAGCTAGCAGCAGCTGATATAGTCAGTTCGACTGTTTTTCCCTCTTTAGCAGCTGACTTTTCTTTCTTTTCCCCGCTTGTACAAGCAGCACTAAATATAAGAAGGAAAGAAAGTATAAGTGCCCCGATGGATCGTAATGTGAATTTGTTCATAAAAAAATCCCCTTTCGTTTTGACATATTCAATTATAACTAAATATAACTAATTATAACTAGTTATAATTGAATATAATTTGAACGATATAGTTGTTTTTAAAAACTAGGAGAAATATTCTTTTCTTTGTTACAATGAAGGGAGAAAGTGAGGAATCGTCTATGGATCATCATTCCTACACAACGGAAGAAGTAGCAAAGCGATTAAAAGTATCAAAATTAACTGTATACGACTTAATTAAAAAAGGAGAACTTCCTTCTTATAGGGTTGGTAGACAAATGCGCATTGATGCAGCTGATTTAGAACAATATATAAAGCAAATGAAAACAGGTAAGACGCAATTTACTCCTGTAAGGAAGGCCGAAATTAGTAGTTCGAATACACGCATCATTAGTGGTCAAGAACTAACGTTAGATATGTTGGCAAAACATATAGAAAATCGTTTACCAAACTCTAATATATTAAGAGCATATCAAGGTAGTTTAACGAGTTTGGTGAAGATGTACCAAGGAGAAGGAAGCGTCGTTAGTTTGCATTTATTTGATGGCGAAACAGGTACATATAATGTTCCTTACGTAAAACGTATTTTAGTTGGACAACCATATATTATGATTAATTTATTAGCAAGAAATGTTGGGTTTTATGTGCAAAAAGGGAATCCACAAAATATAAAAACATGGGCTGATTTAGCTCATTCATCTATACGATTTGTAAATCGAGAAAAAGGTTCTGGTATTAGGGTGTTAGTGGATGAGCAATTGCGAATTCAAAAATTAAATAAAGAAGATATTAGCGGGTATGAATGGGAAGAATCGAATCACCTTGGTGTTGCTTCGCAAGTCGCGAATGGAAAAGCTGATGTTGGGGTAGGATCAGAAAAGTTTTCCCAAATTGTAAATGTAGACTTTATTCCGATAATGAAAGAACAGTATGATTTAGTACTTCTGAAGAATAAAGAAAATGAGGAACTTATTGAGGTTATAAAAGGAATTTTGCAATCTGAAGAGTTTCACAATGAATTAAAAGCAATTAGTGGATATGATATAAGCAAAACAGGCCAAATTATATATGAAACAAACTAAAAAGCTGCTTGTCTATAAGACGAGCAGCCTTTTCTATATAAAGGGGATTGGGGAAACAAATTGTTAAACGAGACTTTGAGCAAGTGCGTAAATGAAAGCTGTAAGAAGAGTCGCTCCACTTGCAAGTCCGATAAAATCTGATTTGTTGAAAGTACTATTGTTCATCATAATCTCTCCTTATTTGTTTAATGTAGTTGCAACTGCTTTTGCATCGACAAGTGCGGATAGCACCATGCCCATTGTATTTAAAAATTTGTTTGATTTCATTTTGTTCATCATACGTATCCGCTCCTTTTCGAATTGTTGTTGCCCTGCTTTCTGTCTTAATTATATGAAATATAGGTAGTTGTAACTATCGAATTAGCTTACGAGAGAATTACACTTTTGTAAGAAAAAAAGACATTCGTGTAAGAATGTCTTTTAAAGCATATTGATATGATGTTGTTCCTTAATTGTTTTTAAAAAGCTGTGCATCAAATTGCTCATGTAGCTATCTTTACGGCGAATGAAAACAGTTGAAATACTATCGTATTTCTCGGGAATTGGATGGCAGTGTACTTTACCTGCTGTAGAAAGGTGCTGCACCGCAGACTGGGGGACGAGTGTAATCCCAAGACCGAGCGCCACACTATTTAATATTGTTTCTAATATGTTAAATTCCATAATTCTTTTTGGTAGCAAACCTTCATCTTTAAGCCATCGTTCTAGCTTGGAACGGTACCCACATCCTTGATTAAAAACGAGTAGGGGTGTCGTAGTAAATTCTTCTATATGAAAAGCTTTATTTTGTGTAACAAGCATTAATTTTTCGGTACTAACATCGTATTGTTCAATTAGTGGATGTTTAATAGGACCTGATATAAAGGCACCATCTAATTGATGATCAAGTACTTCTCTAATAAGTTCTTCCGTTAGACCGGCTTGTAATGATAAATCGACATTTGGATAGCTTTTATAGTAAGAAGACAAGATGGTAGGTAATGTACTGACTGTTTCGACTGTACCAATTTTTAATATACCAGATGGTGTTTCACTATCTAAAAATACTTGTTTTAGCTCTTCGACATCTTGCAAAATTTTATTAACATAAACGAGCATTTTTCTGCCTTCAGCTGTTAAAGTCATACCTCGCTTATGACGGTAAAAGAGCGGGGTTTTCAGCTCGTTTTCTAATTGTTTAATACGTGCGGTTACATTTGATTGTACGTAATTTAATTCCTTTGCTGCGTTACTTACACTACCGCGGTCGGCAACGCTTTGGAAGATTTGTAAGTCTCGTAATTCCATTTTATGTTCCTCCTTGATGTTAACTATCATTATAAATGATAGTTAACATCATTTTGAATCATTTTACGTGATATATTTTTTCTTTTACAATTCTCTTTGTGCAAATAGATAGAAGCGGGGGATTGTAGTGAGAAAAGGTCAAATGATAATAGGTGCTTTGGCATGTTTAATTGCAAGTATGTCATGGGGAGCGATGTTTCCAGTTGCTGATCATGCGCTAGAATACATAGATCCATTTTATTTTTCGTTTATTCGTTATGGGGCGGTAGCAATTGTACTGATTGTATTATTGCTAATGAAAGAAGGAAAGAAAGCATTTCGCTTAGAAGGAAGAGGGAAGTTACTCGTCTTTTTTGGAACAATGGCGTTTACTGTATATAATGTGTTAATTTTTTTAGGACAAATGTTAATGGGAAAATCAGGTGTAATGGTAGCTTCTATTATGGAGGCGCTTATGCCGATGATTTCAATTTGTATTTTATGGGGATATAAACATATAAAACCGAAGAAGTATATGATAACGAGCATGATTATCGCATTCGTAGGGGCTGTATTTGTTGTTACGAAAGGGGAAATGAGTTTCTTTTTAACATTGAAAGATAATATGTTTTCACTAGCGTTTATATTTGTTGGTGTTGTAGGATGGGTTATTTATACGATGGGTGGTCAAACGTGTAGTGATTGGTCAACATTACGCTATTCAACATTAACTTGTGTGTTTGGGACAGCAGTTACAGGAATTATAACTGTAATCATTACGGCACTTGGATATGTATCAGTTCCAAGCTTGGGAACGATTTCTATTGTGAAATATGATTTGTTATTTATGATGACATTACCAGGTATCATAGCACTACTTGCTTGGAACTACGGTGTGAAAATTTTATCATCAATTAATGGTATTTTATTTATTAACTTTGTGCCAATTACTACTTTAGTTATTATGATGATGCAAGGATATAAAATAACGACATTTGATGTAGTAGGAACATTATTTGTTATTGCAGCGCTTATTCGTAATAATGTTTGTCAGAGAAAAGAAGAAAATATAAATAAACAAGTTTTACAAGAAGAGCAATTGCGTCAAGCTGTTTAATAGGCAACTGGAGGATTTTTACATGTTAGAAAGTTTATTGTTTTTCTTTGCCGTTGGAGTTGCCTGCGAACTTGCAGCAATTAATCGGAATGGTCGTAAGAAGATAGAACAGCAGGCTGAGCTGATAGAGCTTTTAAAAGAGTTACAGGAAAGAAAAATTTAAAAAGACGACCGGGCATAGACGGTCGTCTTCTTCTATATAAAGGGGAAAGGGGACGCAAAGTTTATATAAGCGTAGCAGCGTAAATAAAAGCAGTAAGAAGAACCGAGCCGCTAGCTAATCCTAAAAAATCTAATTTGTTAAAAGTTATGTTATTCATTATAAATTCTCCTTACTTGTTTAATGTAGTAGCAACAGTTTTTGCATCGACAAGAGCGGATAATACCATGCCCATTGTATTTAAGAAATTGTTCGTTTTAAAATTGTTCATCATATATATCCGCTCCTTTTCAAATGGTTGTTGTTACTTTCTGACTTAATTGTATAAGAGATTGGGGGAAGTCACTATCGAATTAGCTTACAAGAAAATTACACTTTTGTAAGAATTGAAATTTAACAATAAATACTTATTTTTATTACCAACTCCTAAAACTTAGTGTTATAATCGTTGTAAGAATATGATTCCAATTCGGATGTTTAGAAAGGAACGAAATGAATGTATAAACCAATTACATTTTCGTTGAAATATATATTTAAAATGGCTGGGAAAGTAGAAGTACAAGGGAGAGAGAAATTACCAGAAGGTGGCCCTTACGTTGTTGCTTGCACACATACAAGCTTTATGGACGTTTTAATGTTAGCGGCAGGAATGTACCCAACCCAAATTCATTACATGGCAAAAAAAGAATTGTTTGAAGGGAAATTTAAAAACTGGTTTTTTAAAAATGTAAATGCATTCCCTGTAGACCGTGCGAATCCAGGGCCAAGCACATTGAAAATTCCATCGCGTTTATTAAAAGAAGGAAAAGTAGTAGGGATTTTCCCAAGTGGGACGAGATCATCAGAAGACGTTTCATTAAAAGCTGGGGCTGTTACAATTGCAATGCGTTCTAACGTCCCGTTAATACCGGCAGCTTATGTGGGTCCATCAAGTGTAAAAGAATTGATAAAAGGAAAAAAAGCGCAATTAGTTTTTGGAGACCCAATTCAAATTGATGCTGAAGAACAAATAGATCGAAAAACGGCTATGAAAATGATGACAGATGAATTAAATGCAAAATTTGAAGAACTAAGGGAAGTTTTGCAGCAAAATCAAAACTAAAAAAAGACGACCGGGCATAGACGGTCGTCTTTTTCTATATAAAGTGAAACTTTAATCAGTGGGGGTTTTGTTCATCCCCCACTGATTATTAGTTGAACCAATCGGGCGTTTACAGGCAGTGGATCTCCCACCTAACTTCTTTGCTCCAGCTGAATTTTGAGGTGGGAGTCTTACTGCCCGTTAATGCGGGATAAAGGGGAAAAGGGACACAAAGTTTATATAAGCGTAGCAGCGGAAATGAAAGCAGTAAGAAGAACCCCGCCGCTAGCTAGGCCTAAAAAATCTAATTTGTTAAAAGTCATGTTATTCATTATAAATTCTCCTTACTTGTTTAATGTAGAAGCAACAGCTTTTGCATCGATAAGAGCGGATAATACCATGCCCATTGTATTTAAGAAATTGTTCGGTTTCATTTTGTTTATCATATAGATCCGCTCCTTTTCGAATAGTTGTTGCCTTGTTTCTGACTTAATTGTATGAAATATTGCGGAGAGTCACTATCGAATTCGCTTACAGGAAAATTACACTTTTGTAAGAAAAACGAATGAAAGTGTAATGATGAGAAGATTTGACATATGTTCATGTGATTTATTAAGTTAAAAGTAGAGGTGAGTGTATGGCTAATATTAAAGATATTGCAAAGATGGCTGGGGTTTCAGTTACGACTGTTTCGAGGGTATTAAATGATCACCCATATGTAAATGAAGAAAAAAGGAAAGTTGTTTTAGAAATAGTTGAGAAATTGAATTACTCACAAAATGCAAATGCTGTTCATTTATCAAAAGGGAAAACGAATATTGTTGGTGTGATTTTACCGTATATTAATCACCCGTGTTTTGATGCGATGGTGGGTGGAATGATGGAGGTCGCATTAGCTCACAACTATCGAGTACTTCTTTGTCAAACGAATTACAATAAAAAAGAAGAAATGAAAAGTTTACATATGTTGAAAACAAAGCAACTAGACGGTCTTATCATTTGTTCTCGTGCTAATGAGTGGGAAATTATAGAGCCGTATGCAGCGTATGGATCAGTTGTCGCTTGTGAGGATAATGATATTGAAAGCATATCGAGTGTATATACAGATCATTTTAATGCCTTTCAATTAGGGATGAGTTACCTTATTGAAAAAGGTTATAAGAAGATTGGATATTGTACGGGAAGAAAGTTAGGGCCAAGTAGTAAGAAACGTTTTGATGCTTATAAACAACAACTACAATTAATAGATGAAGAAGTGATGGAAAATCGGATTTTCACAGAATGCTTTACATTAGAAGATGGTGTAAGAGTTGCACATCAATTCAAGGAGATGGAGAATCCTCCTGAAGCATTAATAGTGGCAGGAGATGAAGTTGCTATTGGGATTATGACAGAAGTTGAAAAATTAGGTATTAAAGTTCCTGAGGATTTAGCGATTATTGGTTTTGATAATCAACCGATTTCTCAAGTTTTACAACTGACAACCATTGACCAAAATTTAAAGGGAATAGGTAAGACGGCTTTTGAAATGTTTTACAGGCAAGTAAGCGATGAGAGTTCTAAACAAGAAAAGATGGAAATTCCGTATAAACTTGTGGAACGCTCTACAGTTTAGCCTTAATCCGTTATGTGTATAATCACATAACGGATTATTTTGTGAAATGTCTTTGACAGGAAACGCGTTTCATACTTTATAAAAGAGTTACACCGGTCTGTAATAATCCATGGATTCTTTTCAAGTGTTAAAACAATGAATAGAATTTGGAGGAATATGCATGAATGAACTTTTATTAAGTATGAAAAAATATGTAGAGGATGACGAACAAATTTTAGCATTTGTGATAGGGATATTTGAGAAAGATGATTTTACCTTATCATATCGGCATGGGATTTTCGTTGCTACGACTAGACGTCTCTTTTTTTACGGGAAATTTCCTTACTATCCTGCAACATTTGAAGAGTATTCGTATTTGCATATAGACGACATAAATTTTCATCCGCATTTAGTATTTACTTGCAATCAGGAGACGGTGACAGCTAAGTATATTCAGAAAGGTAATGTGGAGCGCTTCGCTCGTACAGTTAGGGCAAATGTGAATAATTAATCAGGCGTTTGTTTAAACATAATAACATTAATGTTATGAGAAGAATTGCGTAATAAAAACCACTTCTAAACCTCTAGGAGATAGTGATACAATGTCAAATGGGGGGAGGGATGAACTATGGTTAATCAACGTATAAAGGAAATAGCATTAATTACAATCGGTTCATTACTATTTGCAATTGGTATTAATTACTTCGCAATTCCAAACCGTTTATCAGAGGGTGGAATCATCGGTTTAACGGTTGTTACTTATTATTTATTTGATTGGTCACCAGGAATTGTGAACTTTGGTTTGAATGCAATTTTATTAGCTGTAGGTTATAAATTTTTTGATAAGAAAACGATGGTTTACACAATTATAGGTATTGTGGAAACATCTTTGTTTTTATATGTTACAGAACATATCGAATATCAAGTAAATAGTGATACGTTACTAGCGGCTTTATTCGCTGGTGTATTTGTAGGTGTCGGATTAGGATGTATGTTCAAAGCTGGAGGTACATCAGGAGGGTCGGCAATTTTAGCTCGACTAGCAAATCAATATTTAGGTTGGAGTGTTGGTAAAGGCGTACTTATTATTGATATCGTTGTAATTGCTGGTTCTGTATTTATAATAGGACAAGAAAAGGCAATGTATACACTTGTTGCTGTATTCATCGGAGCGAAAGTAATTGATTTTATTGTAGAAGGAATGGATACAAAGACTGCTGTTACGATTATTTCGAATCAACCAGACTTAATTCGTGAGGCTATTACGAAAAACATGACACGTGGTGTTACTGTATTAGAAGGACGCGGCGGATATACTGGTAAAAATAAAGAAGTATTATATGTCGTTATTAATAAACAAGAGCTTGTTAAGTTAAAGCAAGTTATCGGCCGAGTTGATGAAGATGCCTTCGTTGTCATTCACGATGTACGTGATGTACTTGGCGGTGGTTTTAAAGCAAGCTAAAAGATGAACGAGAAAATTCGTTCATCTTTTTTTTTTTTTTATTCTTACAAAAATGTAAGGGTAATGTAATGGGATTGAATGGTAGATCAAATTCCTGCTCTTTAGAATGGATGTATAAGTATCCTGCAGAGGAGGAAGATCAGTATCATGAAGAAAAAAATGATTACTACTGTAATAGCTGTGGTAGCGATAGTAGTAGTATTACTACCTACGAAACTTGGACCAGTTATTGATAAATATAATCCGCTTTATACGACGAAAGAATACTATACAATTGTGGATACGATTGGTCAGCATGTCGGTGATGAATGGTATGAATATGAATTTATTGCATTTGATGAACGTGGAAGAGAACAAAAAATAAAGAAAACTGTTAAACGTATGTTAAAGAGAGACGAAGCGTTAAAGGTGTTCGCAAAAGGGCGTTACGGTGAGTCAATTGAAGAGATTGAGACTACAAGTATTCCTATAAATGCGAAGAGTAAACTTTTGGCGATGAGATAGTGAAAATATACCCCCATCTATTTTTTGTCGAAAGGAAAAATACTAGGTGGGGGTATTTATTCGGTGCATAAAAATGCCCTAGTTCATATAAACTAGGGCATTTTTTATATAAAGGGGAAGGGGACACATTGTAGTAACAAAAATGAAAGTATAAGAAGATTGGGTTACTAGCAATGTAATTTGGTTATGTGAGTGTTCTTCTTATTTGGCTTACTTTCTAACCTTATTGTACGAAATATAGGTAAGGGAAACTATCGAATTACATTACACATAGCTTACAAATCTGTAAGCCTTCTGTAATGTAATTCGATGGTTAAAATATAGTGAATTTCATATAGTGTAACTAGAAAGTCTCACTGTATTACTTTCTGTTTGTAATGTTAATGAAGAATGAAAAACCAACTAATTTTTAATAGACCTCATCTTTATTTAGATGGGGTTCTTTTTTTAACCTTACAACATTGTAAGGTTTACGTAAGTTAATTCGATAGTAAATTTGTCATATTTTTTGCATAATAGATACAAATAGATAAAAAAAAATTAGGGATATATTAAGAAGGGAGAAAACTGGGATGCGTAAAGAAGAAGTAGTGAAGTTTCCAATTAAAGATTTCTGTAGCTACTTTACTGTTGCCGTAGTATGTATTGGATTATTTGATATAATAACAAATTTAATTGTTAACTAATATAGATTATAAAACAAGAAGGGGGACCCTTTCTTGTTTTTTTATGGGGGCATAAAGGTGAAATGGATTGATAGCCATATACATATTGATCAATATGAGAATGATCAATGGGTTGTTAATAAAATGCCACGTTTCGATTTAGGTTGAAAAAACACCAAGCATCTCGCTTGGTGTTTTATTATGACTCTAATTTTTTCGCACGTCTTAATAATAAAAGAAAGACAATTATAATGAACCCAATTATGAGGAAGAACCCATATTGTTTTATATAATCAATTATGTCCTTCGCACTTGTTGGCTGTTCAACGTGAATGCCGTATTTATTAGTAGTAATATGAATATCTTTCATTTTTACTTCATTCGTTTCCTTTTGTAAATCAATCCACTCTATGTTTGGAATACTTTCTAGTTCTTTTAATACTTCTTTTAATGGTTTAACGCCCAAGTAAGGATGATAAAATGCACCGATAATTCCATCGGATAATTTTTCGACAGATAAAGCACGTTCTTTCATTTTTGCTATAGCTTGTGGCTTATCTTCTTCAATAAAGCCAACAGTTTCAGGAATTAATTTCATCCCATGTAAAAATGAAGGTGTACTTATATAAGCCGGTGAGTGCATCGATTTCCAAGTTGTATCGTTTAGTTGTATTTGTCCTACATAAGTTGAAAAATATTGTGATAGTATTTCATATCCTTTTTGAGACATTGTATAGTGCGGAGCTTCAAAAGCAAATGGATACAATTTAGCTTCTACAAGCTCTGTAATCCCTTTTTCAATATGCTCTTTAATATACTTTTCTTCAAAGGCTTTTCCGTTTTCAACGTATTTATTATAGTCCTCTGTAGATTGGAAATCGTCTTTTGTTTTTGGTTTTTCATGGTTCGGTTGACGAATTGGTTGATCAGTTTTTACATCCCAAAATTCAAAACCTTCGCCAGTTTCACTATCATAAAATTGATGGGTGTAACCATGCATAACGATAGAGCCACCATTATCTTGCATAAAGCGTAAAACATCGATTAATTCAGAGTTATCCTTTAGATGTACTGTTTTTCCTGTGTCTGGATCTTTGTAAACAGGGATAACGGTAATCATATAAGGGAGCTTTTTCTCTTTTAGTAATTCAGCGATTTCTTTTAATTGCTTTACATCTACAGCTGGGTGAACGTCTTCAAGACGTAAATAAGCTGTAGTTTTATTTGTCATAGGCTCTTGCCCGAAGTAAGAAAACAACATTTCACCGACGTAATGGGACATCCAATCAAAAAGGTTCGGAGTTGCAATATAATATGATGTTCCTTGCTGAACGATTAACGGATGGGTTCCATCGGCACTCAAGGCGTAAGCAAGAGCTGTTCCTTTTGTTTCAACCTTCTTCATTAAGCGTTCTTCATGTAATTCATTTTTTAACTGGAGAGTCGGATATTCTATAGTGTGAGTTCGTATATCGGTTTCTTTCGAGGTAATGAAAGAAAAACGATTAGATAATTGTTCAACATTTTGCCCTAAAACTAATACTGGACCTGAGAAGTTTTCTAGAAATTGTTTTGCTTTAGTAGAAAAATCTTCTTTTTTCTCTCCGATATAAACAATATGTGTATAAGAAAATGAGTTAGTAGTTTCATTCATTTCTTTTAAACTTTTTACTGTTATATTATTTGTAAAGTGTCCTAACTGAGTATTAAGGATTTGTACATTGTTTGTAATTTTGTTGTCTTCTGTACTATACAAAATAAGTACTTTTGGCTTGGATGATGTTTGTGCAGAGATATGTATAGGAATGAGTAGTAAAATGCTAAAAAAGAGTAGTAGGAATTTTTTCATTTATATATGCTCCTAGTTTATATATAATTCAATTTACAATTATATACAATAAATGAGTTGTAGTCCATGTAAGTTACATTTTTGTACGTATTTACCAACTGTTTTTTCGCAAAATCGGTCTAAAGCATGATGATAATATGTATAGTTATTTGCTATGATTAAAGAGTAAGAGAGTAAGAGAGTAAGAGAGTAAGAGAGTGATAGAGTGTGGTAATTGTAAAGGGAAGGCTGAAAGGGGACAAATTTCAGCGGAGAAAGAGGTAGAGGTAGTGAAGAAATTCTTTGTAGGATTTTTAGTTGTTCTTGGAGTTTATTTATATTTCCAAGGTAAGTCTGAAGGAATGGATAAGCTAATAAATGGGACAAGCTATGTTGATTCAGAAGAAGCAAAACAGATGAAACAAATCATTATAGAGGAAGCAAAGAAAGTAAATCTCCCGGAATGGATACCTCTTACAATTGCCGAACATGAAAGTAGGTTAAATCCAAGAAGCGTTGGAGATAACGGGACTTCATTCGGGTTGTTTCAATTACATCGTGGTGGTGGGCTTGCACCAGATCATTTAACAGATGAAGAGTTGAAAGATCCACGTACAAATGCACAAATTGCAATGCCGCATTTAATGAAAGGGTACAAGCGCGGGGTGCAAAAAGGTTTGACTGATTTTGCATTACTAAAATATATAGCGAATACATCTGGATGGCCAGGAAATTTAGGGCCAGAGTGGACGGATAATAATATGAAGTATAACATCGGATTAGAGGATGTATACTATCGAAATAAAGGCGTGATAAAAGAGTAGGTTTTTTATACCTACTCTGTTTTTCTATGAATAAATTCATCCTTTTGTCTCGTGAAATACTGTGCTAATTGTATTTTCACATCTTCTAGTTTTGTAGAAACTTGCGGTATTTTATATCCTACGTACAACGGTGAAACTACAAACCTAGGAACAACTTTACAAATGATTTTTCCATTCTGGTGATAGAAGAATAAATTATAACTACTACACCCTTTATGGAAATCTGTCAGTATGTAACGTACAGTTTGCTGAATGTAATTTGCCATTTCATCTATAAATGAAATATCTTCAATGATGATGTTAAATTCAGTAAAACCGATAATCGGACGCTCAGAAATATTAAGTTCAATGTGTTCGTTTTTTTGTACAATTACCCCTTGGAAATTTTCCTTGTCTACGTTTTCTAGATAGTCTACATATTTCATTCCGATAATTTGCATATGTGCATGATGCAAACTTCCACCTGAAAATGGGCCGTGATTTTTATATAAGATAACAGATGTAAATTCATCACTTTTCTGTAAGTCTAACCAATGTTTAATGGAGAAACGAATTAGTGATCTCATATGTTCTTCTGTGTATGTTGCGATATGATCATCACAATTATCGGTTTCGATTAGCACAGTCTGAAATGTATCTTTTAATGTAGGGAATTTATTTTTTACCCAAATAATTGAGCCCTCGGTTGCTAAAATATCAGTTAAATTTTCTCTGTCGCAAAAAGGACAAGTAGCGCTTCGGTTACGAATACTTTCTGGTTTTTGTTTGCCGATATCATTCAAAAAATAAAGTTGTTGTGTATCCATTTCTCTATACCCCTTTAAAATGTGTGTAAAACTGCCGTCTAATACATTCGGGAAAGGGAGGAGGAAATCCTTTAAAGGAAACAGGGCAAAAAGTAAAAGACAAGATATCCTCATTGTAATAGGGTACCTTGTCTTTTATTTTTTCTTTAATAGTGTGTATGGATAATATAGAGCATTTTCATTTTGTTTCTTTTTTCTATTTTTTATTGTGTATAAGGCAATTGCTGTACTTACGATTACAATAATGGCTTTCTTCATATTCATATACCCCTTTTTATTGTTGGTTTAATTCTTGGCTAACTGCTTTTGCATCGACTAAAGCGTGTAAAACCATTTTTACCATGTTCATCATATTCCTTCACTCCTTTTTATAATTCGTTTAGTTCTTTTACAACTGCTTGTCCGTTCACTAATACCTCGAAGATTGTTTTTATGATTTCTTTCATCATGATTGTTTCCTCCTTGTTTTTGTCTCTCTTGTTTATATCTTTATTGTATAGGGAGGCATCTTTTCGTACTATCGCTTTCCATTACGTGAACATAACAGTTTTGTAAGATTTGATGTCACTTATTGAAATGTTTAGTCTATCTTCATTATTTTCAGAAAAATGACTATTCAAACATGGAATGGGAAAGTATAATAAAGAAAAGAAGTAAGTATTAAATTCCGTACGAAAGGGGTGAATGAGATGAAACGTTCTTTAGCTGCGCGTGCCAAATTTTTAGATTATATCTATTTTTGTCGTGCGATTTTTCATGGTGTAGTTGTTAACGGGATACGTATGCCCTTTTTTAACAATTGCATAGTAGCTATTGAACGATAGAAGTCTCTTCACCCATTTTTGATAAACGTGTGAAAAGGGAGCTATTTGGCTTCCTTTTTCTATGCCAAAAACCATGGGGAATGTTTCTTTCCCATGGTTTTTTATATTGAAAGGAGTACGGAAAATGACAATTTGTAGTGTAAATAATGTAACGAAATCTTTTGGTGGAAACATCATATTTGAAAATATATCGCTTGAAATAAAGAATGGTGAACGTATTGGATTAGTTGGTCGTAACGGTAGTGGGAAGACAACTATCTTTCAGCTTCTAACAGGAATGGAGAGTTTGGATGCGGGAGCCATTCATATGAAGAAAGGTACATGCATCGGTCATGTAGCACAAATTCCAAAATTCAATAATGAAATGAATGTATATGATGTATTAAGCTCCGCTTTTAAAAAGGAAAAAGAGTTGGAGATAGAAATGCATGCTTTAGAAAAAAATATGGCGGAAGAACAGGAATCATCTGCTTTACAAAAATTGATGGAGAGATACGGAGTAATTCAAGAAAGGTACGCGTTTCTCGGTGGCTATGAAATAGAAGCGAATATTATGAAGGTAGCAAATGGTCTACAGGTGACGGAACTATTTCCTCGATCATTTATGGAGTTAAGTGGTGGAGAACAAACAAAAATAAGCCTTGCGTACATGCTATTGCAGAAACCGGATTTACTTCTATTAGATGAACCAACAAATCATCTGGACTTATTTGCAGTCGAGTGGTTAGAGCAATTTCTAAAAGAATATACGGGAACAGTTATGGTCATTTCACATGATCGCTATTTCCTTGATGAAGTTGTAACGAAAATTTTTGATTTAGAAGATGGAGAAATTCACGCATATCATACGAACTATTCACAGTTTGTTGAGGAAAAGGAAGAAAGGCTGCTTCAAGAATTTCAAGCGTATCAAGAACAGCAAAAGAAAATAAAGAAAATGAAAGAAGCAATTAAGCGTCTACGTGAATGGGCAAATCAAGCGAATCCGCCGAATGAAGGATTGCATAAGAGAGCGAGAAATATGGAACGTGCGTTAGAGCGTATAGAGAAATTAAAGAGACCCATTTTGGAAAGAAAACAGATGGGACTTCAGTTTGAAGGGCAAGAGAGAAGCGGAAAAGATGTCGTTGTAATGAAAGAAGTTAGTAAAGGATTTGCTGACCGATCTTTATTCGAGAAAGCAAATTTGCATATTCGTTTTCAGGAGCGCGCAGCCATCGTTGGACGTAATGGTACAGGAAAGACTACGTTATTAAAACTACTACTAGAAGAAATAGAGCCAGATGCTGGTGAAATTCGGATTGGTAGTAGTGTGAAAATCGGTTATTTATCGCAGCATGCGTATGGGAATATGAAGAACAATGTATTGGAAGCTTTCAGAGAGTGTGTAGCTGTAACAGAGGGAGAAGCAAGACATATATTAGCTAGATTCTTATTTTACGGACCTGCTGTGTTTAAGAAGGTGGAGCAACTTAGCGGTGGGGAAAAAATGAGGCTGAGGCTCGCGCAACTTATGTATCAAGACATCAATTTTTTAATTTTAGATGAGCCGACAAATCATCTTGACATTGAATCAAGGGAAGTTTTAGAGGAAGCCCTTGAACAATATAATGGGACTATTTTAGCTGTTTCACATGATCGTTATTTCTTAAATAAATTATTTGAAAAGACATATTGGATTGATGAGCACAAATTATTTGAGTTTGCAGGGAATTATGCATGGGCTCGTCAAAAATGGGAAGAAAGAATTGAGAAACAAGTAGTGAAACAGAAGCAGCAAGGGAGTAAAGCGTTAGAAGTGATACCTATAAAAAAGCAGGAGTCTAGAAATTTAGAGAAAGTTGAAAACGAGTTAATGCATATAGAAGAAGATATATATGCACTTGAATGTAAAATGGAAAATGTAGTTGATGTTGAAATGCTTGAACAATTATATGAAGAAAAAACGAAAAAAGAGTTGTTACGAGCAGGGTTATATAACGAACTAGAGAATATTGTGGATTAAAGAAGATAGAATGAAAAAGAGCAAGTTGTTTTCTCATATTTTGAGGGAGGGCTTGCTCTTTTTTGTGTAACGAAGGGGTAAAAATTGGTATAATTTTCTTGTTATCATGATAAGAAAATGAGCTTTATGCTACGGAAACGTGAGGAGAATTTTATGTTAGGATACGCACGGATTGCTACAATCGTTATGATCTGTTTCGTTTACGCAAATCATGTTTCACGTGAAACAGCAAATTTACAAATTTTTGTCGGCATTGCACTATTCATTTATATTGTGAATCATATTCTGCTTGTAAAAGCAAAAGAGAGTAGGAAACTCATTTTTTATACCTTGCTCGCAAACGGTATTGTCACAGCATTATTAGGGTTTTTATTTCCCGAGACATGTTTGTATTTAATTATATTTGGAATTGATGCGGTAGGATTATTTATTCATGATTGGCGTAAAAGTATGACTTGTTTTTTTATCGCTTTTTTCTTTCTTTGTTGGTTTATAAATATAATGCATACGTACCAACATACAGGGAGTCTGGAATTGGAGAGTAATGCAATTAACTTTATGTTCATCGTTTTCAGTGCTTTAGCTGGAAGTTTAATAAAAAAACTTACGGCTGCTCGGCAAATGGTAGATGAGCAATATGAGAAATTAGCTTTATCCCATACAGCTTTAAAAGAAGCACATGAACAATTACGGCTATATGCAAAAGAGGTAGAAGAATTAACTGCGGTTCGAGAGAGAAACGATATTGCCCGAGAAATTCATGATACAGTTGGTCATAATATGACAGCTTTACTTGTTCAGTTACAACTAGCTGAGGCTTTATGGAAACAAAAATCGGACGCTACGGAAGAGGTTTTACATACATGTCATGGGTTAGCTAGAAAATCACTTCAAGAAGTGAGAGCTTCTGTGCATGCCTTAAAAGAAGAAAGTAAACTAGGGAACATAATAGAGAATATGCGTGAAATGTTACATGGATATTCTAAAGCGACGAAAGTACAAGTATCTTTTCAATTACAAGGGGATCCGGTTGTGATTCCGTTGTCACTACAGCCTACGTTGCTTCGTATTATGCAAGAGTCTTTAACGAATGCAAAACGTCACGGGAAAGCTAGTTTATGTGAAGTAAGTTTGGTTTGTTCAGTGGAACAAGTTCAGCTATGTATTTCGGATAATGGTATGGGAGTCAATGAAGTAAGCCCTGGGTTTGGGTTGCTTAATATGAAAGAACGTGTAGAGGAGCATGGTGGAAGCATTCAATTTGAGAGTGAAATAGAAAAAGGTTTTCGCCTGAAAATTGAATTCCCACTGCGAGAAAAAACATGGATAATAGGGGGAGCGTTATGATTCGAATTATGATTGTTGATGATCAATCACTGATTCGTGATGGATTGGCAATGATATTAAATTTACGTCCGGAACTGGAAGTGGTGGGGACGGCTAGTGATGGGGATGAAGTCGTACAAAAGGTGAAACAATTACAGCCTGAACTTATTTTGATGGATATCCGTATGCCTCGTATGAATGGTGTTGAAGGAACTCGTTTAGTTAGAGAAAAGTTTCCTCATATAAAGGTTCTTATGTTAACGACTTTTAGTGATAGTGAGCTTATTTTTGAAGCATTAGAGCAAGGAGCGAGCGGATATTTATTGAAGGACATGGAGACGGATGCAATCGTTCAAGCCATTTTAACGGTACACGGTGGAGGTGCTGTGCTTCCTCAAGGTATAACAGCGCAAATTGTAAAGGAATTAAAAAAGACAAAAGTAGCAGTAGAGTGCCCCACGCCAGAACAACTAGAACAATTAACTGAGCGTGAAGTAGATGTTTTAAGGGAAATTGGGCTTGGTTTAAATAATAAAGAGATTGCCAAAAAGCTATTCATTACAGAGGGAACTGTAAAGAATCACGTTTCTAATTTGATTAGTAAGCTAGAACTGAGAGATCGAACACAAGCAGCAATATACGCAGTAAGATATGGTGTTACGACATACACATGACTTTTGGCATATATAAGTGTGAAAAAGCAGCGGAATTTGCTGCTTTTTTATTTTGTATTTCTATCTCAAGGGTGATGGAGAGAAGAAGAAATTTTTCTACAATGAAAGTATAGATGAATGCAAAGGGGCTGAATCAATATGTTAGTCATAGATCATATTACGAAATCATTTGGCAAGAAGGAAATCGTAAAGAATGTTTCTTTTGAAGTGAAAAAAGGTGAAACATTTGGATTGCTTGGACCAAACGGAGCGGGGAAATCAACGACGATATCAATGATTTGCGGGTTAATTCCATACGATAGTGGTGATATAAAAGTTGGTGGGAAATCTGTAAAAGAGTATCCATTAGAAGCGAAAAAGAAAATCGGTATTGTCCCGCAAGACATTGCGCTGTATCCGACACTTTCAGCAAAGGAAAATTTGATTTTTTGGGGAAAGATGTACGGTTTAAATGGAAAAGTTGCAAAAGAGCGAGCAGAGGAAGTGTTAGCTTACGTCGGTTTACAGGATCGGGGAAAAGATAAAATTGAAACATTTTCAGGTGGAATGAAAAGGCGTATTAATATTGGTGCAGCACTTATGCACGAACCAGAGTTATTAATTATGGATGAACCGACAGTCGGGATTGATCCGCAATCGAGAAATCATATTTTAGAGACTGTTAAAAAGTTAAATGAAAAAGGTATGACGGTCATTTATACGAGTCATTACATGGAAGAAGTTGAGTATTTATGTGAGCGAATTGCCATCGTTGATCATGGAAAGGTAATTGCATTAGGAACGAAAAGAGAGTTATGTAATCGTCTGACAGATGGATTTATAGTGAAATTGCAATTAAATCGCTATAGTACGGAACTGCTACAAAAGTTGAAAGCACTACCTGTTGTTGAACGGATTATTTTTGACGAAGATAATAGCACGATTGACATTGGATTAAATGGTGGCGAGGCAATTGGTACAGTTGTTTCCGTAGTTGTTGAGAACAACGCGCAAATTTTAAAGCTGGAAGTACAAGAACCGAATTTAGAAGTACTCTTTTTACAATTAACAGGACGTTCACTGCGTGATTAAGGAGGTTAGTGCGAGATGAAAAGTTTCATTATTGCATGGAAAGATTTAAAAATCCGTTTAATTGATCGCCGCGGATTTATGATGATGTTAATTATGCCGCTTTTATTAACAGCGATTTTAGGTTCAGCGTTAAGTAATGTATTTGATAGTGGTGGACTACCGAAAACAGTAATTGGCTATTATCAAGGGGGGACGGATGAGTTTGCAGATGTCTTTCAAAAAGATGTATTGCAATCTAAAGAAATAAAAGATGATGTGAAAGTAAAGGTAGTTAATTCTCAGGAAGAGCTTGAAGATATGTTAAAGGAAAAGAAAATCGATGTAGGAATTGTCATCCCAAATAAATGGAGCGAACAAATACAAGATGGAAAATTAAAAGAACCAAAGGTGCTTATAGACCCATCAAAAGATATACAAGCGAAAATTGCCGAATCAATGATCCGCTCTTTTTCAGAACGTGTTCAAACAGTCGCAGTATCTACTAAGAGTGTTGTAACAGAATTAGCGAAATCTCAGCAGGGTGATGTAGCACAAGTTGCAAAAGAAGTAAGTGGAAGCCTACAGACGATAGCAACTGCAAGTGTGGATAACATCCAAAAAGGAACGATAGGTAAAAAAACAGTTGCAGCGATGCAATATTATGCAGCAGCAATGTTAGTCATGTTTTTACTATATAACATAACAGTAGGTGCAAAGTCAGTTGTAACAGAGCAACGAACTGAAACGTTGGCACGTTTGTTCAGTACACCGACGAGCTCATTTTCAATTTTATTCGGGAAGTTTTTAGGTACATTACTATTTGCCTGTATACAATTTGGAATATTTATAGTTGCTACACACTTTATGTTTCATGTGGAATGGGGCGAAGACGTGTCTCAAATAGTAGTGTTGGGAATTTCTTATGCAATTTGTGTTTCTGGTTTATCTATGCTAATTGCAGCCTTTATTCGTGAGGAAAAAACGGCAGATTTAATGGGGGGAATCGGTATTCAAATACTAGCTATATTAGGGGGATCAATGTTACCGATTTACGTATTTCCCGATACACTTCAAACAGTTGCGAATATTGCTCCGAATAAATGGGCACTTACTAGCTTCTTAAATATTATGTCGGGGACATCTTGGGATGTGCTATTCCCTGTCATTTTAAGTTTATGTAGTGCAGGAATTATCTCCGTTATGATTGGAACGTTACGTTTACGTACGAGATAGGAGGGGAAATGATGAAGAAGGTTTGGGCACTTTGTTGGCTAGAATTAAAACAAATTTTAATTAAGCCACAAAGTTATATACTCATGTTTGGAATGCCTATTATTTTCACACTCATTTTCGGTGGACTTTTAGGTGGAAGTGGGAATGAGAAAGTAAATGTTAGTTTAGTAGATAAAGATGGTTCTGTATTATCTGGCAAGTATTATGAGGAAATAAAGAAAAGTGATTTAATTTCTATAGAAAAGGTAACGTATAGGGAAGGGACACAGAGGATTGAAGGCAAGAAATCATCTGGTATAATCATCATTCCGAAAGATTTTCAAAAGAGTATGCTAGATGGAAAAGTAGAAAATATTCAATTTCAAGCCAGTGCTGATTTTACGGGTGGAACTTCTGTAGAGCAAGTATTAGCAAGTGCATTAAAAAAGATGGAGATAGAAGTTAGTGCAGCAAGAGATTTTGAGAAGAAAAGTAACACTTCGTGGGAAACGATGTATGAAACAATTTATACAAAAATAGATCCTGTTTCGATTCAAAAAGAATCGATTTTACACGATGATCAAAAGTTAAATAACGTTACAGGGCGAACTACGGGTTTTTCAATTCTATTCGTCATGATTGTCATGTTAAGTGCGACGGGAACTATTTTGAAAGCTAGACAACTTGGTGTTTGGTCTCGTTTATTAGGGGCACCAGTTTCAAAAGTTCAAATACTAGCAGGATATATCCTTTCCTTCTTTTTAATAGGGTGGATTCAATTTGGTATTTTAATGATATTAACGCATTCATTATTTGATGTGCAGTGGGGAAATTTATTAGGGGTTATTACACTCGTTTCAGTATTGTTATTAGCGGTTATTGGTCTAGCTTTATTATTGGCAAGTATCGTGAAAACAACAGAACAGCAGTCAGCATTAGGGAATATCGTTGTAATTTCAACGTGTATGATTAGTGGTCTTTATTGGCCAATCGAAATTGAGCCTTCATGGATGCAAGCGGCGGCAAATTTTGTTCCGCAAACGTGGGCGATGCGTGGCTTTACGGAGTTAATTGTAAGGGGAGGTACATTAGCAGATATAGGAGGATATATTGGTATACTCATTTTATTTGCAGGAGTATTTTTCGTAATTGGTTTAACAAGAATACGTTACGACTGAAAAAAGAAAGCAGAGTTACAGCTTTACGCGCTGAACTCTGCTTTCTTTTTGTGTGGTATCTTCCCTCATTGAAATTATAATAGCGATCCCGAGCATAATAAAAAAAGCTAAAAAGAGGACGAACTTTGGGAAGAACGGGAATAGTAATAACGCCCCGACTATTATGATTGTTAATAGTACATAGTGCAGGACATATTGGAATAGGTTGTCCATATTTTCGCCCCCTTTTTGGTAATTACTTGTTAATATTCTATGCTGGGCTATTAGATAATAGAATGAATTTTTTGCTAAGTTTACCTAAATTAAAGATTGATAAATAATTTTGAAAAAACTCTCAAAATATTTATATAGAAATAATTGACAAAATATACTGAAAGATATAAGCTAATAACCATAAAGTCTACCGGAAAAGTCGGAATAAGATTGTTACCCCTCAAAAAAACATCTATTTTTTTACATTTAAAACCGACTTTTCCGATTGGCTATAAAATGTTACTGTGGGAGGCATACATAAGGCAAGCAGTTCATAAAGTGTAATTATTAAAAAAAGTTAGGGTGGGGACAATGAAGAAAAAGACAAAAAAATGGGCTGGTGTATTTTCAGTATTACTGAGTAGTTCGTTTGTGTTATCTGCTTGCGGGGGACAGGAAGATACGGCTTCTACAGAACCAGTTAAACAGCAAGATTTAAAAAATATAAAAATCGAAAAGATTGCTGCTACAGATAAGACGAAAGTACCTGATAAAGCAAAAAATCGAAAAGACACGTTAGTTGTTGGGATTAGTAAACCGGGTGGTGTCTTTTTACCATACTTCCAACAAAATGGTTGGGATGGAAATGTAACCTCTGTTATTTTTGCGTCTCTTGTATCGACAGATAAACAAGGAAAGCCAACTCCAGAATTAGCTGAGAAATGGGATGTTTCTTCTGATCAGTTAACATATACATTCCATTTACGTAAAGATTTAAAATTTAGCGATGGTTCACCATTAACAGCAGATGATGTAGCGTTCACATTGACACTTTTACATGATAAGGCATATGAAGGTGAGATAGACATCTCTCAATATGCTGTTAAAGGTGGTAAAGAATATAAAGAAGGAAAAGCAACTTCTATTGAAGGAATTCAAGTTGTTGATCCACAGACAATTAAAATTACGACTGAAAAAGTTAATTCTCAAACACTAACTGCTTTAGGTGGACCGGTGCTATCAAAAGCGTATTATGGAAAAGACTATAAACAAAATACAAGTTTAGATTATTTAAAAGAGTTATATGGAAAACCGATAGCTGCGGGTCCATATAAATTTGAAAAGTATATTCCAGGTCAAGAAGTTCGTTTTGTAGCAAACGAAAATTATTATGCAGGAAAACCGAAAATTCCAAACTTCATTTATAAAATTACTGCTGGTGATACGAAACTACAATTGTTCCAAACAGGCGAAGTTGACTATACTGGCCTAGGTACTGGTGATGAAATTCTTGAACAGGCGAAAGGTTTACAATTCGCGAACATTCAAATCGAAACAGCGGCATCATTTAATTATATTTATATGAATAATAATAAGCCGTACTTAAAGGATAAAAAGGTTCGCCAAGCACTTATTTACGGATTAGATCGTAAAAAGTATGTTGATACAGCATTAAAAGGATACGGTACAGTAGCTAACGTACCAATCCATCCAACTTCTTGGGCTTATACGGAAGAAGGGGTTAATAAATATGAATACGATAAAGAAAAAGCGAAAAAATTATTAGATGCGGCAGGATGGAAAGTTGGTTCGGATGGAATTCGTGAAAAAGATGGTCAAAAATTAAAGCTTTCTTATTTTGGCCCAAGTTCGGCTAAAGATAGTGATCTATTAATTCCAATTGCGAAAGAGAATTATAAAGAGATAGGAGTAGAATTTAATCCTGAATTTATGGACTTTAATACTATGCTTTCGAAGGTAAACAAAGGTGACTATGATTTAGCTTCTGTTTCGACACCGATTACAACTGATCCAAGTGAAACAGCTGGTGAATATTTATCTGGTGTCAATGAAAAGAGCCTTGGTTATAAAAATGCGAAAGTAGATGAGTTAATTAAAAAAGGTATTGAGACAGTTGATATTGAAAAACGTAAACCGATTTATAAAGAATTGTATAAAGAATTAAGTGATGACCCACCAGTAATCCTATTAAACTACCGTAGAACAATTACTGGTTATAACGGGAATATAAAAGGAATTGACCCTGAAAAATACAATAGTATTAGTGCAAACTTACCAGTATTATCATTTGAAAAATAACGATAAGAATGTATAAGTAGAAGGCATTTTTTCATCCGGCAATTAATAGTGCCGCTTTGAAAAAATGTTCTTCTATTTTAAGCATAAGATTGGAGAGAAAAAGGGTGAAAACATATATCATTCGTAGGCTGTTACAAATGATTCCTACATTGTTGGGTGCGTCAGTTATTATCTTTTTTTTGTTCGCGCTTCTTCCAGGTGACTATATTGATTCAAATCCAAAGATTACACCACAAAGAGCTGCGGAGCTTAGAGAGCTATATGGTTTAAATAAACCAATTGTTGAGCGATATTTCCACTGGCTAGGTAATGCATTGCAGGGGGATTTTGGTTTTTCTCTTCAATATCAAGAACCTGTAACATCATTGTTAAATAAATTCATATGGAATTCATTTATTGTTGCGGTTATTGCATTGTTTTTTATTTGGCTAATTGCACTTATTATCGGTGTATTTTCAGCGACAAAGCAACATTCCTTATTCGATAAGCTTGTAACAATTGGTGTTTTTGCAGCGATGTCATTTCCTTCATTCTTTATCGGTTTGTTTTTAATTAAAGTGTTCGCGGTTGATTTAAAGTTATTACCGATAGGCGGGATGATTGATGTTGGTAGTAATTCGACTGGACTTGCTTACGTAATAGAAGTTTCAAAGCATATGGTTTTACCGGTGTTTATTTTAACTCTCCTTGGAGTAGGCTCATTAACTCGCTATTTTAGAACGAGTATGTTAGAAGTTATACGGCAAGATTATATTCGAACGGCTAGAGCAAAAGGTTTAAAGGAGAAGACTGTTATTTATAAACATGCATTAAAAAATGCAATTTTACCGGCTATTACATTGCTTGCATTTGAGTTACCAGGATTGTTTTCAGGGGCAATTATTATTGAACAAATTTTCAACTGGCCAGGTATCGGCAATATTCAATTAGAAGCGCTTAATTTCCGTGATTATACAGTATTAATGGCATTTACGATGTTTCTTTCTTGTTTAACAATTTTTTCAAACTTTTTAGCGGATGTTGTATATGCAGTTGTTGATCCACGTATTCGGTTGAAGTAAGGGGGGAAAGAGATGGAAACTGTTACAGCAATTACAGAGAAAAAAGCAAAAAAGAAAAGACGGAATGAATCATCACCGTGGAGGCAAGCTTTTAAAAGGATAAAGAAAAATAAGATGGCACTTATAGGGTTTTATGCATTAGTTTTTATGTTTTTATTTTGTTTTATCGGTCCATTCTTTTCACCGTATGCATCCGGAAAAATACAAGTTGCGCTAATTAACAAACCACCTAGTTTTTCTCATTGGCTTGGTACAGATCAATTAGGAAGGGATATTTTAACAAGGCTTATGCAAGCGGGGCGGATTTCATTAACAATTGGCTTAGCTTCAATGGTTTTATCAGTTATACTAGGAGCTTTATTAGGAGCTATTGCAGGTTTTTACCGTGGTATCGTCGACAATATTATAATGCGCCTTGCCGATATTTTAATGTCGATGCCAGGATTACCGTTACTTATTATAATGGGTGCTATTTTATCAGAATGGAAAGTACCATCTGATTATCGTCTTTATGTCATTATGATTATTTTAAGTTTAGTAGGATGGCCAGGACTTGCCCGTCTCGTACGGGGGCAAATTTTATCGCTTCGAGAACAATCGTTTATGCAGGCTGCTGATGTGTTAGGAATAAAAGATTACCGCAAAATTGTATATCATTTAATCCCAAATGTTTTACCAATATTAATTGTTGTATCAACATTAGGTGTTGCGGGTTCTATATTAGGAGAGTCTGCACTAAGCTATCTAGGTCTTGGTGTCGTTCCACCTACACCATCGTGGGGAAATATGATTAGTGCAGCAAATTCATTAATCGATTTCCAAAAGCGTCCGTGGTTATGGATCCCGCCCGGTTTTGCAATCTTTATAACAGTTGTATCAATTAATTTACTGGGCGATGCACTTCGTGATGCATTAGATCCAAAGATGAAGCGGTAGGTGAGGAAGCATGAGTAAAGCAGTAGTAGAGCTAAAGGATTTACAAACACACTTTCAGACGGAAGAAGGTACAGTAAAGGCTGTCAATCATGTTAGCTTTTCAGTTCGGGAAGGTGAAACAGTTTGTGTAGTAGGCGAATCAGGTTGCGGGAAAAGTGTAACGGCCTTATCTATTATGGGACTTATTGCTGAATCTGGCGGTATCGTTGGTGGCGATATTCTTTATGAAGGAAAAAGCCTTTTAGGAATGAAAGAGAAAGAACTTCGTAGTTTAAGAGGAAATGATATCGCGATGATTTTCCAGGAACCGATGACATCGCTTAATCCAGTCTTCACTGTTGGAGAGCAAATTGTTGAGCCGTTAAGAGAGCATGAACTACTTAGCAAAAACGAAGCATACAAAAAAGCAATTGAATTAATTCGTAAAGTCGGTATTGCTCGTGCTGATGAAATTGTCCATTCTTATCCGCACGAACTAAGCGGTGGCATGTTACAACGTATTATGATTGCTGTTGCACTTAGTTGTAATCCAAAGTTATTAATTGCAGATGAACCGACAACAGCTCTGGATGTTACGATTCAAGCGCAAATATTAGACTTATTAAGACAAGTAAAAGAGGAATTTAAAACGTCTATCTTATTAATTACACATGATCTAGGTGTTGTAGCGGAAATGGCCGATTACGTTGTTGTTATGTATGGTGGTAAAGTCATTGAAGAAGCTCCAGTAGTAGAGCTATTTCAAAATCCTAAACATCCATATACGAAAGGGTTGCTAAAATCAAAACCAGTAATGGGGAAACGAACAGATAAACTTTATTCTATTCCAGGGCAAGTTCCGAATTTAGTTGGCTTAGATGAGTTTTGTTACTTTAGCGGTCGTTGTGAGCATTGCATGGAAATATGCAAAAATGAAGCGCCAAATTTTAATGTGCATGATGAGGATCATAAAGTAGCTTGTTGGTTATATGAGGAGCGTGCTGGGCAATGAGTGAACCATT
This sequence comes from Bacillus sp. MYb209, assembly GCF_002975175.1. Lineage (GTDB taxonomy): Bacteria > Bacillota > Bacilli > Bacillales > Bacillaceae_G > Bacillus_A. The sequence continues at coordinate 23,626 of NZ_PCNZ01000020.1, read as the reverse complement.
ATTAGAAGTGACGAACTTAAAAACGTATTTTCCGATTAAGGGCGGCGTATTTAGTAGAACGATTGGACATGTGAAAGCGGTAGATGGGGTAAGCTTTACAATTGATAAAGGAGAAGTGTTTGGCCTTGTAGGAGAGTCTGGAAGTGGGAAAACGACGATAGGGAAAACAATTCTCCGTCTCGTTCAAAAAACAGAAGGTGAAGTGAAATTTAAAGGTCAAGATGTTCATGCTTTATCAAAAGAGGAGCTGAGAAAGCATCGTCCTAATATGCAGCTCGTCTTTCAAGATCCATTTAGCTCATTAAATCCAAGAATGAGAATTGGAGAAGCACTTGGGGAACCGATGTTGGCTCACGGACTAGCAACGAAAGAAAATGTCCGCGAAAAAGTGATAGAGGTACTGGAGTTATGTGGTTTAGCTCCGTATCATATTGACCGGTACCCTCATGAGTTTTCCGGAGGGCAACGTCAGCGTATCGTTATTGCAAGAGCAATGGTATTAGATCCAGAATTTATTGTGGCTGATGAGCCTGTTGCGGCATTAGATGTATCTATTCAAGCGCAAATCATTAATTTATTTAGTGAATTACAGGAGAAAAAGGGATTATCCTATTTATTTATTTCACATGATTTAAGTGTTGTGGAGCATTTATGTACGAAAATTGGAATTATGTATTTAGGAACTATTGTGGAAACAGCACCACGTGATGAGTTATTTGCGAATCCACTTCATCCATATACAAAAGCATTATTATCAGCAGTGCCAATACCGGATCCAACGGTTAAGCGAGAACGGATTATTTTAGAAGGGGATATTCCAAGTCCGGCAAATCCGCCGTCAGGTTGCCGGTTTCATACACGCTGCCCCTTTGCTACAGATATTTGTAAAACGAATGTACCAGAATTCCGTAATGTGGGTGAAGATCATTTTGTTGCTTGTCACCATGTGTAAAAAAAAGGACTCTTTCAAAAAGTGAAAGAGTCCTTTTTTTTATTTACTAGATGAAGGTTGTTTCAATACAAATTGCTCGATTGCATGAGCAACACCATGTTCATTGTTTGTTAATGTTACAACGTCACATAGTTTTTTTACATCTTCTTCGGCATTTCCCATTGCAACTGATAAGCCAGCAACTTGTAACATTGGCACGTCATTAAAGTTATCGCCGATTGCAACAGTATCTTCAATTGGTATATTGAAATAAGCTGCCATTTCTTGCAAACCATTGCCTTTATGGCCATGCTTATCCATAATTTCTACATTAGTAGGAGCTGATGCCGTAACTGAAATGTCCGTATCTTCTTGTAAAGTTTGTAATAGCTGTGAACGATGAGCAGCATCAAATGTTAAAATGAAGAATTTAGATATTTCTAATTCTGGATTATTTACGACATCTTCGATTTTTTGGAAATCAGTAATTAAGTTAGATTTCTTTTGTTTTTCTGTAATTCTTTCAAGTTCCTCAAGTGTAACATCTAGTGTATGTTTGTTTTCTTCGAATGCCTGCATGACTTGACCTTGCCATGTATAAGGAGAATAAACCCCTTTATTTGTGTACAACTTATATGGGAAACCTTCAGATTCTAGTAATTTTGCAAGCTTGTATACCTTATCATTTTGTAAACAACGCGAGTTAATTACTTTTCCGTCCACATAAACAATTGCCCCATTGCTTGCTCCAACTGGAAGAGATAGTTGATATTCTTCCAATAATTTCAAAGCATCCTCTTTTGCACGGCCAGAACAAATCATTACAATATGACCAGCTTCTTTTGCGGTTTGGATAGCTTGTAAGTTTTCTTTGGAGATTTCAAGATTAGATGATAGTAGTGTACCATCCATATCTAGTGCGATTAATTTCAAAATGACCACCTCTTTGTTTCCATTATACATAGTTATATAGAGGAAACATATAAACTTATCTTGGAAAGATAGTATTTTATCCCGCATTAATTGCCAGTAAAAGCTCGATTGGTGGGGGGAATAATCATAGGGAATGGAACCCTCACTGATTAAAGTTCCACTTTGTTTTGTAACAAAATAGAGATGAATAATATTACATTTCGCTTTATGACCGTAATATTACACTATTGTTACAAACATGATTGTAGTAGAAAATGCATTAAAACAAGGTTTTTGAGTGTTTATTTAAAAAAACGTAAAAAAAGTGTAATAAAATTTACGTAATTATATTGCAACGTAATAATAGTTATGTTACATTAATGTTACAAACGTTACGTAATTAATTTCAATGTAACGTTAACGTGAAAACTATGAAATAATCATTTCTTGGAAATTACATATAGATAACTTATAAAAAAGGAGAATGAATGATATGAACAATGAGCAAGTATTAAACGTAACAAAAGGTGACTTCTTAGGATCAGCAAGCGGAGCAGTAGTATTAACAGCATTAATCGTATTTCTTTCAAGCGTATTAGTATAATAGAAGTTTTGTAACAAAAATAAGAGAAGGGAGAATGAAAATTATGAACAACGAGCAAGTATTAAACGTAACAAAAGGTGACTTCTTAGGATCAGCAAGCGGAGCAGTAGTATTAACAGCATTAATCGTATTTCTTTCAAGCGTATTAGTATAATAGAAGTTTTGTAACAAAAATAAGAGAAGGGAGAATGAAAATTATGAACAACGAGCAAGTATTAAACGTAACAAAAGGTGACTTCTTAGGATCAGCAAGCGGAGCAGTAGTATTAACAGCATTAATCGTATTTCTTTCAAGCGTATTAGTATAATAGAAGTTTTGTAACAAAAATAAGAGAAGGGAGAATGAAAATTATGAACAACGAGCAAGTATTAAATGTAACAAAAGGTGACTTCTTAGGATCAGCAAGCGGAGCAGTAGTATTAACAGCATTAATCGTATTTCTTTCAAGCGTATTAGTATAATAGAAGTTTTGTAACAAAAATAAGAGAAGGGAGAATGAAAATTATGAACAACGAGCAAGTATTAAATGTAACAAAAGGTGACTTCTTAGGATCAGCAAGCGGAGCAGTAGTATTAACAGCATTAATCGTATTTCTTTCAAGTGTATTAGTATAATAAAAGTTTTGTAACAAAAACAAGAGAAGGGAGAATGAGGAATATGAACAAGGAACAAGTATTACAAGTAACAAAAATGGATATTTTAGGATCAGCAAGTGGAGCTGCAGTATTGACAGCGTTTATTATATTCCTTACAAATGTATTAGTATGATGAATATTGATAACAATAAGTTTTTATACACCGTACGTACCATTATTCTAAAAAAATAAAGACTCTAGCATATTAGTAAATAGTTAATATGTTGGAGTCTTTTTTGTTTTCCTCTCATATATCCCCTCAAGTATTAATGTTATCCTCTTATCTCGCAAAAGCCCGCTGATTAAAGTTTCACTGTATTTTAAAGAGAAAAAGGTCGAATTTTATATGTAAGAAAAAAAGAGGAATTTGACAGAAAAGATAGAAAACTTTAAAGGTCAGAATTTGTTAGCTTGCTAACTAATTTCTATTAATGAACATTGGAAGCGCTTTCGATTAGGTTTAATTATGGACCATTTAATCTATTTACAGGGGGATGAAGATGTTATGAAACAAAAATCTATGGATACGCTAGCTGCACAAATGGAGGACTTTTTTCCAGTACGTGATGTAGATCATTTGGAATTTTACGTAGGAAATGCAAAGCAATCAAGTTATTACCTTGCGAGAGCATTTGGATTCAAAATTGTTGCTTACTCTGGATTAGAAACTGGAAACCGTGAAAAGGTATCTTATGTTCTTGTGCAAAAAAATATGCGTTTTGTTGTGTCCGGAGCTTTAAGTAGCGATAATCGCATCGCGGAGTTTGTAAAGACTCATGGTGATGGCGTGAAAGATGTAGCATTACTTGTTGACGATGTTGATAAAGCATATTCGGAAGCAGTAAAACGTGGTGCCGTCGCAATTGCTCCTCCTGAAGAGTTAACAGATGAGGACGGTACATTGAAAAAAGCAGTTATTGGTACGTATGGTGATACAATTCACACGCTTGTAGAGCGTAAAAATTATAAAGGAACATTCATGCCAGGATTTCAAAAGATAGAGTTCAATATTCCATTTGAAGAATCCGGTTTAATTGCTGTAGATCATGTCGTTGGTAACGTTGAGAAAATGGAAGAATGGGTTAGTTATTATGAGAACGTCATGGGATTTAAACAAATGATTCACTTTGATGATGACGATATTAGCACAGAGTATTCGGCATTAATGTCAAAAGTTATGACGAATGGAAGCCGTATTAAGTTTCCAATTAATGAACCAGCAGATGGAAAAAGAAAGTCACAAATTCAAGAATATCTAGAGTTCTATAACGGAGCAGGTGTACAGCATCTCGCTTTATTAACAAGTGACATTGTAAAAACAATTGAAGTGCTTCGTGCGAATGGTGTTGAGTTTTTAGATACGCCAGATACGTATTACGATGAGTTAACTGCACGGGTGGGGAAAATTGATGAAGAAATTGATAAATTAAAAGAATTGAAGATTCTAGTAGACCGTGACGAAGAAGGTTATTTATTGCAAATTTTTACGAAACCAATTGTAGATCGTCCAACTCTATTTATTGAAATCATCCAACGTAAAGGTTCTCGTGGATTTGGCGAAGGGAACTTTAAAGCGTTATTCGAATCAATTGAAAGAGAACAAGAGCGTCGCGGAAATTTATAAAATTTGTATCCACCAGCAAGAGTTCCTTTGTTGGTGGAAATTTCATTTTCATAGGGAGGAATCATGATGAAATTTGTTACATTTCGTCTCCCATCGAAAGAAATGCGAGCTGGATGGCTTGAAGGTGACAAAGTAATCGATATGAATCTTGCGAGTGATGGACAATTACCTTCTTCTATGTTCGCCTTTTTAGAGAAAGCAGATGAGTATGTAGAAGTATTGCGTAATATTAGGAATCCTGAAAAGGGTATATATTCCTTAGAGGAAGTTCAATTAGCAGCGGCAATTCCTAATCCGAGTAGCATTCGAGATTTTTATGCATTTGAACAGCATGTAAAAACAGCCCGCGGGAGAAGAGGGCTAGATGTTGTACCTGAATGGTATGATATCCCGGTTTTTTATTTTACTAACCACCGTGCTGTTATTGGACCAGATGATTTTGTTATTGGTCCGAAGAAGTCTAAAAAAATTGATTATGAGTTAGAGATTGCTTGCGTAATTGGGAAAGAAGGACGAAACATTCCTCGTGAGCAAGCGGAAGAATATATTTTTGGGTACTGCATTATGAACGACTGGAGTGCAAGGGACTTACAAGCAACAGAAATGAAAGTAGGGCTTGGCCCAGCGAAAGGGAAAGACTTTGCAACTTCATTAGGAGCGTATCTCGTTACGAAAGAGGAATTAGACGTTTATCGTAATGGTGATCGTTATGATTTAGAGATGACTACTCATGTAAATGGGCAACTGTTATCAAAAGGAAATTTCCAAGATATTTATTATACATTCGCTGAAATGATTGAACGTGCTTCGGAAGACGTTACGTTATATCCAGGAGATGTGATTGGTTCTGGGACAGTAGGAACAGGATGTATTTTAGAACTTGGTACAGAAGAGTGGCTACAAGATGGAGATGTTGTAGAGCTGTCGATTACTGGTTTAGGTACGTTACGTAATACAATCAAAAAAGAAATGGAAGCAGGTGATGGGCATGTTTTATCGTCACATGGGGGAGCTACCTCATAAACGACATGTACAATTTCGTAAAAAAGATGGATCGCTTTATCGTGAGCAGGTAATGGGGACAAAAGGTTTCTCTGGTACCCAATCTATTTTGTATCATCATTATATGCCAACAGAAGTAGGGCATGCGGCATTATCGCATTCTTGTCAGTTACAGTATGAAGAGGATGCCTTTCTTGCTCATCGCCACTTCCGTACGAAAGAAAATAAAAAAACTGGTGATGCAGTAAGCGGAAGAAATTTTATGCTTGGGAATGAGGATTTATTAATTGGAGTAGTGAGTCCAACAGAAAAAATGGATTATTTTTACCGTAATGGTGATGGCGATGAAATGTTATTTGTTCATTATGGAACAGGAAAAATTGAAACGATGTTTGGAACGATTCACTATAGAAAAGGTGATTATGTAACAATTCCAATTGGAACGATTTATCGTGTTATTCCAGATGAGGGAGAGACTAAGTTTCTTGTTGTAGAGGCAAATAGCCAAATTACAACACCAAGTCGCTATCGCAATGAATATGGGCAATTGTTAGAACATAGTCCGTTTTGTGAAAGAGATATGCGTGGACCGGAGAAATTGGAGACATATGATGAAAAAGGTGAGTTTGTCGTAATGACAAAGTCGAGAGGTTATATGCATAAGCATGTTTTAGGGCACCATCCGCTAGATGTTGTTGGGTGGGATGGTTATTTATATCCGTGGGTCTTTAATGTGGAGGATTTTGAACCAATTACAGGTCGTATTCATCAGCCACCACCAGTACATCAAACATTCGAAGGGCATAATTTCGTCATTTGCTCTTTCGTACCGCGTTTATACGATTATCATCCAGAATCTATTCCGGCACCATATTATCATAGTAATGTGAATAGTGATGAAGTACTGTACTATGTAGAAGGTAACTTTATGAGCCGAAAAGGTGTAGAAGAAGGTTCTATTACGCTTCATCCAAGCGGCATTCCTCATGGGCCGCATCCTGGAAAAACAGAAGCGAGTATAGGGAAGAAAGAGACACTTGAACTGGCTGTTATGATAGATACATTCCGTCCGCTTCGTATTGTAAAACAAGCACATGAGACGGAAGATGAAAAGTACATGTATAGCTGGATTGAAGAGGATTCATATACTGTGAAATAAGTAAAAAGAGGCATGCTCAATAAAGGAGCATGCCTCTTTTGTGGAATCGACATGTATAATAATACCAAAAACAGTTATGAAAAGATATATAGATATGATTGTGTGAATCTTTTTATAGAAAGAATGATAAGGGTATAGCGCGTATCTTAATAGTTTTCTGTTTATTTCGACAAAAGTATTGACTAAAAAACATACCGTGGGTAAAATGAAAAAAGTAAATTAAATTTTCAGAAAACTAAAATCATGGAGGAGCACAGTATGAAGCAAATTTTTCAAAAGAAGCCGATTTCAACGTTACTGCAAGAAAGTAAACAAAAGACATTATCGAGAACGTTAGGGGCACTTGATTTAACAATGCTTGGAATCGGAGCAATTGTTGGAACTGGTATTTTTGTTCTTACTGGCGTTGTAGCAGCGAAACATTCTGGACCAGCTATTATATTATCATTTGCTATAGCTGCATTAGCTTGTGCCTTTGCTGCATTTTGTTACGCTGAATTTGCTTCTTCAGTTCCTGTCTCAGGGAGTGTGTACACGTACACGTATGCGACGATGGGAGAAGTATTTGCATTCTTAATTGGATGGGATTTAATGCTCGAGTATTTATTAGCTACATCTGCTGTAGCCAATGGATGGTCAGCGTATTTTCAATCGTTATTAAAGGGATTTGGGATTCATATCCCGACCATTCTCTCCTCGGCCCCTGGTACAGGAAAGGGTGGAATAATTGATCTACCTGCAGTTCTAATTATTCTAGTTATGACAGCTCTTTTATCTAGAGGTGTTCGTGAAAGTGCACGAATAAATAATATCATGGTATTTATTAAAATAGCGGTTGTTCTTATCTTTATCTTTGCTGGTTTTAATTATGTGAAACCTGAAAATTGGGCGCCTTTTATGCCATTTGGTTTAGATGGTGTAATGGCTGGAGCTGCTACAGTATTCTTCGCATTCATAGGATTTGATGCAGTTTCAACAGCTGCAGAAGAAGTGAAACGTCCGCAACGTGATTTACCAATCGGCATTATCGCATCGTTATTAATTTGTACTATTCTTTATATCGTTGTTTCACTTATTTTGACAGGAATTGTTCCATACGGACAGCTAAATATATCAGATCCAGTTGCCTTTGCACTTCAATTTATTGGACAAGATAGTTTAGCGGGAGTAATTTCGGTAGGAGCAATTACAGGGATTACAACTGTAATGCTAGTTATGATGTATGGGCAAGTTCGTGTTTCGTATGCGATGAGCCGAGATGGGCTGTTGCCGAAGCGTCTTGCTAAAGTTCATCCGAAATTTAAAACACCATTTTTAAATACATGGACAACGGGGATTATTGCAGCACTTATTTCAGGATTAATTGATTTAAATGTTTTAGCACACCTTGTAAATATGGGGACATTGTCAGCCTTTGCACTTGTAGCAGTTGCGGTTATTGTCCTGAGAAGAACTCATCCTGACTTACCAAGGGCATTTAAGGCGCCTCTTGTACCATTTTTACCAGCGTTAACGGTAATTTTTTGTTTATACTTAATGCTTCAGTTATCCGGAACAGCGTGGATTAGTTTTGGGGTATGGATGGTTATTGGTATAGCAGTTTACTTTTTATATAGCCGAAAACATAGTGCTTTAAGTAATAGTAAAAAAGAAGAAGATGTAGCAAATTTATAAGTGGAAAAATCCATTCTAATTCTGTTAGAATGGATTTTTTATTTTGAAAATTTACATTTTTCTGAATATGTTATAAGATAATTGTTGGCGAACTAAAGGGGTGAAAATGTGAAAAATACATGGCGTGAGCTAAGAGAGATGGATCGTAACGTATGGATTCGATTTATCGGTGAGACTTTGAACGGAATTGCGATGATGATGTTAATGCCTTTTTTTGCACTATATTTAAAAGATAAGGTAGATTCTTTATTACAAGTTGGGATTATTATGGCGCTTTCTCCAATTGCTGCAAGCTTTGGCTCGCTTATAGGCGGAAGAATAGCTGATATATATGGAAGAAAGCCAATTATGGTATTTTCAATGGCTAGTAATGCATTATTAATGCTCGGTTTTTTATTTATCGAAGGATTTATTCCATACGCTATTTTATCTATTTTTTTAGGGTTGAGTAATTCGCTATTTCATCCAGCTGCATCAGCGATGGTTGCGGATGTAACGGTGCCAGAAAAAAGAACAGAAGCATATGGTTTATTACGAATGGGACACAATATTGGTGCTGCAATTGGGCCGATAATGGGGGCATCAGTAGTTGTTTTATCGAAGAACCTCGTGTTTATTATCGCTTCGTCTGCCATGCTGTTTTATGCACTACTTGTGTTAGTACTTATTAAAGAAACAATGCCGAAAATTACGGATATAACGGAAAGAAATAAAGAGAAAGAATCCGGAGCAGTTTGGAAAATTTTAATGCGAGATAAGGCGTTAATGATTTATTTGTTAGCGGGTATTGTTATTTCTATGGGATTTTCTCAAACAGAAGGTATGTTACCTCTTCACTTTGATAACGAAATGAAGAATATTTTTGGAACTAACAATCCATACCCATATTTAATGGCATTAAATGGTCTATTAGTTGTTTTGTTTCAATTTCAAATTTCAAAATGGGCGACAGATAAACCTGTCGGAAAAACGATGTTGTACGGAGCGTGTTTGTTTGGAATTGGTTTGTTTTTTATAGGATGGTTACCGAAGTGGTTTGGAGAATTTGATACAAATGCTACAATCATTTTAATGACGTTAATGTTCGTTTATGCCATATATACGTTAGGCGAGATGATTATGTCGCCTGTACAGATGACATTTGTAGCGAATTTAGCCCCTGAGCATTTGAGAGGAACTTATATGGGAGCGGCAAGTTTGCAGTGGATTACAGGAAGTGCATTCGGTCCACTTCTTGGAGGGTTTTTATTAGATCGATTACTTGGTCATCTCTTATTTACAATTTTAGCTATAGGATGTGTAGTTGCAGGTATTGTATATGTTTCTTTAGATCGTCTCGTTGAACAAAGGCAAAAAGACACACTGACCAAACAATCTTCTTAATAAAATAGATGACATACACAAAAAGGGGATTTCTACATATTTTAGGTACATAACTAGATTAGATTGCAATTTCATTTTAAAATTTAATTTTGTGTAGTATATGAAGAAAAGGAAATAGAAAAAGTGTAGAAAACCAATAAGTGGTATCATTTAATTATTTGTGGAAGTTACATTTTATTTCAAATAGGAACTACCTATTTTTATAAAAAGTGCTAAAATAGAAAAATGAAAACAATTGGTTAGGGTGATTTCAGTGACAAAAATTAAATTAGGTTTATTATACGGTGGAAAATCAGCTGAGCATCAAGTTTCGTTACAAACGGCTCTTGCTGCTATTAAAGCATTAAATCAAGATAAATTCGAGATTCATCCAATTTATATTACAGAGCAAGGCCAATGGATGCGTGGAGAGCGTATTGAAGGCGAAGTAACAAATGTTGAGGCGTTACAAATGAGTGGGGAAGAAAATACTATCTCCCCTGTATCATTAAGTACAGAAATTATCCCAACTGCAAATTCTAAACAAGAAGATGCGATTGATGTTATTTTCCCATTATTACATGGACCGAATGGTGAAGATGGAACAGTACAAGGGTTATTAGAATTACTAAACATTCCATATGTAGGTAACGGTGTATTAGCATCAGCTGCTGGTATGGATAAAGTTGTTATGAAAAATATCTTTGCAGAAGCTGGATTGAAACAAGCGAAATATGCATCTTTCATTCGTAGCGCATGGGAAAAAGATCGTGAAACAGCGTATGAAAAAGTAGAAGAAGTATTAGGATATCCTTGCTTCGTAAAACCAGCAAACCTTGGTTCAAGTGTTGGTATTAATAAGTGTAACGATCGTGAAGAGCTTGAGAATGCATTCGAAGAGGCATTCCAATTTGACCGTAAAATTATTGTAGAAGAAAATATTGTAGGTCGTGAAGTAGAAGTTGGTGTATTAGGTAATGATGAGCCGAAATGTTCTGTTGTAGGTGAAATTGTACCGAAAAAAGATTTTTATGATTACAAATCGAAATACATCGATGGTGATACAGCGTTAATTATTCCAGCTGAAATGACAGAAGAAGAGTCTAATGTAATTAAGCGAGATGCAATTATTGCATTCCAATCATTGGATGGTTCGGGCTTAACACGAGCTGATTTCTTCTTAACGAAAGATGGAGAAGTATATATTAACGAAGTAAACACAATGCCAGGATTCACGCCGTTTAGTATGTTCCCTCTATTATGGCAACATACAGGGTTACCGTATCCGGAATTAATTGAAGAGCTAATTCGCTTAGCGATTGAGCGTCACGAAGAAAAACAAAAAATTAAATATACAATCTAACAAAAAAGGAGGAAGCACTATTCGAAGGAATAGTGCTTCCTCTATGTAAGGAGTGTTTTCATGATAAATCGAACGTTAAAACAAGTAGAGCAGATGATAAACGGTACTGGATTAGCAGAGCAGTATGAGGGAATTACTATACAAGGAGTGTCTATTGATACGAGGGAAATTGAAAAAGGAAATTTATATGTTCCGATTCAAGGTGAACGTTTCGATGGACATGCTTTTGTAGATAAAGCTGTTGAAAACGGGGCGATTGCTACATTATGGATGAAAGATGTAGAAAACCCACCTGAAAACCTTCCAGTTATTTTTGTAGAAGATACACTAGCGGCATTGCAAATGTTAGCGAAAAACTATCGTGATCAATTGGATGTAAAAGTTGTTGGTGTAACGGGTAGTAATGGTAAAACATCTACGAAAGATATTGTAACAAGTATTCTTGCGACTAAATTTAAAGTTCAAAAAACAGAAGGTAATTTCAACAACCATATCGGTTTACCTCTTACTATTTTAAATTTAGAGGAAAATACAGAAGTAGCTGTATTAGAAATGGGCATGTCAAGCCGAGGAGAAATTGAATTTCTATCTAAGTTAGCTCGTCCTAATGCAGCTATTATCACGAACATTGGTGAGGCACACTTAATGGATTTAGGCTCTCGTGAGGCGATTGCTGAAGCGAAGTTAGAAATTGTTACAGGTTTACAAAAGGGTGGCGTGTTCGTATATAATGGAGATGAGCCGCTATTAACGAATCGTGTTCCAGAAATGAATTTAGCAGCTGAAACAGTTACATTTGGTGATGCGAGAGCAAATGATTATTATCCAACTACTGTAACATTACAGGCTACTGGGACACACTTTAAGATGAACAGGGATGAAACTTTGTCATTCTATCTGCCAGTACTAGGAAAGCATAATGTATATAATACGCTTGCTTCAATGGCAATTGCAAAACATTTTGGTGTAACGTGGGAAGAAATGAAAAAGGGTTTAGTAACACTTCAAATGACAGGTATGCGTATGGAAATTGTAAAAACAGATAGTGGTTTAACAATTATCAATGATGCTTATAATGCTAGTCCAACAGCTATGGAAGCTGCGTTCCACCTAATGAATGGTTTAGATGGATTTGCTAAAAAAATTGTTGTACTTGGTGATATGTTAGAACTTGGAAATCAAGAAGTGCAATTTCATTATGAAGTAGGTAAATTAATTGATCCAGCAAAAATCTCATATGTATTCACATATGGTAGATTAGGGGCTCAAATTGCTGAAGGTGCAAAAATTAATTTCCCTAAAGACCGTGTAAAAGCGTATGATAGTAAAGAAGAGTTAATAAAAGAGTTGCAAGCAGTAGTCGGTACCAAAGATGTTGTATTAGTAAAAGCATCTCGCGGCATGAAATTAGAAGAAGTAATTACGATGTTGAAATAATTGGTGTATATAAATAGGGATGATAGTTACGAAAATAGTGAAAACTTATAATAAGCGCTTACAGTAAATGATAAAAAAATAAAAGTAAAGAAAAAAGCTCTGAATATGAAATAAGGTAACAGTTGGGGTTTGCTTTTTACACCTACAAAACTTATAATTGATAAAGTGAATAACGTTTAGAAGTATTTTCGTGAAGAATATACGCCCGGTTATATACGTGAGTATTCAGGAAAAGGGCTTTTCCGCAAGTTCGGAAAACGCCTTTTTTTAAATGATAAGTATAGGATAGAAAAGGAGAAGTAACATTGACAACATTTCGAGAATTAGGATTAAGTGAGTCTTTACTGCAATCTGTTGAAAGCATGGGCTTTGAAGAGGCTACGCCGATTCAAGCTGAAACAATTCCATATGCATTGCAAGGTAAGGATATTATTGGGCAAGCGCAAACAGGTACAGGGAAAACAGCAGCATTCGGATTACCACTATTAGATAAAGTGGATACAAATAAAGAAGCAGTTCAAGGTATTGTTATCGCGCCAACGCGCGAATTAGCAATTCAAGTTGGAGAAGAGCTATACAAACTTGGTAAACATAAACGTGTTCGTATTCTACCAATTTATGGTGGTCAAGATATTAACCGCCAAATTCGTGCTCTAAAAAAACACCCACACATTATTGTTGGTACGCCGGGTCGTATTTTAGATCATATTAACCGTAAAACACTTCGCTTACAAAACGTAGAGACTGTTGTTCTTGACGAAGCGGATGAAATGTTAAACATGGGCTTCATTGAAGATATTGAAGCAATTTTAACAGATGTGCCAGAAACACATCAAACATTATTATTCTCAGCGACAATGCCAGATCCAATCCGTCGTATTGCTGAGCGTTTCATGACTGAGCCTCAACACATTAAAGTAAAAGCAAAAGAAGTAACAATGCCAAACATTCAGCAGTTCTATTTAGAAGTGCAAGAAAAGAAAAAGTTTGACGTGTTAACACGCTTACTAGATATTCAATCTCCAGAGCTTGCAATCGTATTCGGTCGTACAAAGCGTCGTGTTGATGAATTATCAGAAGCATTAAACTTACGCGGTTATGCAGCAGAAGGTATTCACGGTGACTTAACACAAGCGAAGCGTATGTCTGTATTACGTAAATTTAAAGAAGGTGCTATTGAAGTTCTTGTTGCAACAGACGTTGCTGCACGTGGTCTTGATATTTCAGGCGTAACACACGTATACAACTTCGATATCCCACAAGATCCAGAATCATACGTTCACCGTATTGGTCGTACTGGCCGTGCAGGTAAAAAAGGTATTGCAATGTTATTTGTAACACCACGTGAATCAGGACAATTAAAAAATATCGAGCGTACAACAAAACGTAAGGTTGATCGTATGGAAGCACCGACACTTGACGAGGCATTAGAAGGTCAACAACGTTTAATCGCTGAAAAACTTCAAAGCACAATTGAAAGTGATAACTTATCATACTACAAGCGTATTGCAGAAGAAATGTTAGAAGAGAATGACTCTGTAACAGTAGTAGCTGCTGCTTTAAAAATGATGACAAAAGAGCCAGATACAACTCCAATCGCTTTAACATCAGAACCACCAGTTGTTTCAAGAGGTGGCGGTTCTAAAAAACGCGGTGGTAACGGTGGTAACGGAAGTGGATACCGTGATGGTAACCGTAATCGTAGTCGTGATGGACGCGGCGGTGGCGATGGTCGTAACCGTGATCGCAATCGTGATGGACGCGGAAGTGGCGATGGTCGTAACCGTGATCGCAATCGTGATGGTGGTAGTGGTAGCCGTGATGGTGGTAGCCGTGATGGTAACCGTGGTCGTAAAGGTGAAGGTCGCCCTGGATCTTCAAATGGACGCGGCGAAAGAAAGCATCATAGCCGTCCACAAGCTTAATAAAAAAGAGAATGCCCTTTGCTGGCATTCTCTTTTTTTATTTCTATAATTGTGCATACTACATAATAACTCGTATAGAAATGAGGTGCTATATGCTTGTAAGACTTGGGTATGTTGCGATGAGTGTGCATTTGAAGAATGCTTCTCCATCTCAAACGATGACATATGCACAGTTTCAACGGATTGATGATCGAGAGGCTGCGATTCGTAAACTCGAAAGAATCGCTAATTCGAATTTGGAAAATTGCTTACGGTTATTAAAGCATAATAAAGGGCATGATATATCTTTCTTTCGACTTAGTTCCAAGCTTATTCCTTTAGCGAATCATGAGGAGTTGTTAGATTGGAACTATATTCGTCCTTTAAAAGAAAATCTGAAAGAATTAGGTGGATATGCAATTCGTATGAATATGCGAATTGATTTCCATCCAGATCACTTTGTTGTGCTAAATTCACCTGAGGAGAGTATTTTCAAACAATCTGTAAAGGCATTGCAGATGCACAAAAAAATGTTAAAGGGTATGGGAATTGAACATAAGCAACGATGTGTATTACATGTGGGAGGAGGTTATAACGATAAGGAGCTCGCATTAGAACGCTTTATAGAAAATTGGTCAACTGTTCCAAGAGGTATTCAAGAGATGATTATATTAGAAAATGATGACACGACCTTTTCTTTAGAAGAAACATTGTATTTAGGTGAGAAATTAGACATTCCAGTCGTGTTTGATTTGCACCATCATATGATGAATAATGACCAGGAAGATTGGCATGAAGATTGGGCACGTGTTGTACATACGTGGGAATCGTCTTTGTTACCAGTTAAAATGCACATCTCTAGTCCTAGAGATGGAAAAGACCCGAGAGCACATGCGGATTTTATTGATGTAGATACCTTCTTATCTTTTTTGAAAAAGATAAAGGGGAGTGTTCCGCAAATTGATTGTATGATTGAGGCGAAGAAAAAGGACGAGTCTTTATTTCAACTAATGAGAGAGTTAAGTAAACAAACAGATGTGGAAATTGTCGATGGTGCGAGCTTCTATATTAAATAAGCTCTGCGCCATCGGTTTTTTTTGTCCCGCTATTTGCGGGCGGTAAGACTCCCACCTCAAAATCCGGCGAATGCGAGGGAGTTAGGTGGGAGATCAACTGCCCTTAAAAGCCCGATTGGTTCAACTAATAATCAGTGGGGGATGGACCAACCCCACTGATTAAAGTTTCACTTTATTAAAAAAGGGGTGCACATGCCGCCGATGATCAGTCCTGTTAAATGGCTTATAGGATTGGCAGAGGGATTAAAGAAAGTAAATAGTAGTAATATAAGTATCGTTATTGAAAAAATAGCGATGTCTCTTGGTTTTGAAGAACGATATCGACTATACAATAAAAATAATTGTGCGCCTAGTAATCCGAAAATACCACCAGATGCTCCGGCGTGAATATATTCAAGAGGCATAATAATATAAGAAGAAATATTCCCGAGAATGCCAGAAAGGAAAAAAATAATGATGAAAGAAAAGTGTCCTAGTTGTTTTTCAATAGAAGAACCAAGTGCAAATAAACAAATACTATTAGAAAGAAAATGTTGTAAGTCTACGTGTACAAGTAAGGAAGTTATGACACGCCACCATTCTCCTTTAGCGATATATTCATTGTAGGCTGCCAGGTGAAAGAGGGAAAAGTCGCTCAATATAATCATGACTAATTGTATAAGAAGTAAAGAGATGATAATTGGTTGTAGGGAAATGCGAGTGGATGGTATTAGCATGTTGTTAGTATCACTCCTTTTGCATCAGAAAGATTCTCTGTTATTCTTACAATATGAATGAAGAAAGTTAAATAGAAGAAGGGGATTTTGAAATGATTGTAGGGATTGGGATCGATATTATTGAGTTAAATCGAATTGAAAAAATGCTAGATGGAAAGCTTAAATTTATGGAACGTATTTTAACTGAAAGAGAACGTGGTGTTGCCGAGGGACTGAAAGGAAGTCGTCTTACAGAATTTGTAGCTGGAAGATTTGCAGCAAAAGAGGCGTATTCTAAAGCGGTAGGGACCGGTATCGGGAAAGAAGTGAGTTTTTTAGATATTGAAGTAAGGAATGATGATAGAGGTAAACCGATTATTATTACAAATACAGAGCATATTGTTCATTTATCAATTAGTCATAGTAAAGAATTTGCTGTTGCTCAAGTTGTTTTAGAAAGCTCGTCACGCTAGTCTGCATATTTTATATCTTTGTCTCATATATTTGAGGTAGCGATAAGGAAGGCATATCTTCCATTCATTTATAGGGGCAAAGGGGCTGAAGTGATGAAAAGGCGTCTGTTTTTAGTTCTTGTCGGTTTATTGACCGTTTTTGTGTTGGCGGGTTGTATGGAAAAGAAACAGGAAGATGTTGTGAGAGATTTAGAAGCGAAAGTTAAAAGTATGAAGAGTTATCAAGCTGAAGCGAAATTATCTATTAAAACAGGAAATGAGCCTCAGGAGTACAATGTAGAAATTTGGCATAAAGAACCTTCGTATTATCGTGTGAATTTGCAGAATGCGAAAAAGGATCAGAGTCAAATTATTTTAAGAAATGATGAAGGTGTATTTGTATTAACACCGGCGCTTAATAAGAGTTTCCGTTTTCAAAGTGATTGGCCGCAAAATAGTAGCCAGGCTTATTTATATGAATCACTGGTAAGAGATATTTTGCAAGATAAGAAAAATCTCTCTTTCGAGAAAACAGATAAGTATTATGTATTTAAAACAAAAACAAATTATCAACATCAAAATATGTTGCCGAAACAAGAAATTAAGCTGAATAAAAGTGATTTAACACCAGTTTCTGTGAAACTGATGGATAATGATCAAAATGTCCTTGTAAAAGTAGATTTCACTAAAGTAAAGTTTGATGCAAAGTTTGATAAAGGTGCATTTGATACGAAGCAAAATATGTCTAGAGCACAAGTGGATGTTCAGACGGCAGCGAAAGAAGACAAACCGTTTGCTATTTTGTATCCACGTGATACGCCGCAAGGCATGACTTTGAAAGAGGAAGAAGAGTTGAAGACAGACAGCGGCAAGCGTGCAATACTCACATATACTGGAAGTGAGAAATCCTTTACTTTAATACAAGAAAAGGCAAAAGTTGCAGAGGCCTCATCGGCGGTAAGTGTAAGTGGAGAGCCGGTTGATCTTGGTTTCACGATTGGTGCATTGACGAAAGACTCTGTAACGTGGTCGCATAACGGAGTGGAATATATGCTTGTGTCTAAAGGTTTAGAGCCGAATGAGTTGTTGATGGTTGCTCGTTCGGTTACAGCGAAGCAGGTGAAGTAAACTTCTTAGACGTGGTGATATATGTGCACCACGTCTTTTCTTAGTTTGAAGGTGGATTTCACAAAAGAAGCATATAAAAGAATAAGCTTCGCATATCGTGTATAAGGAAGTGTATTTATGGAAGAAGCACCGTTTTACCGTGACACTTGGGTGGAAGTGGATTTAGATGCGATCTATAACAATGTTACACATATTAAAGAGTCTATTCCAAGTGATGTAGAGATTTTTGCTGTAGTTAAAGCGAATGCATATGGGCACGATTATGTGCCGGTGGCTAAAACTGCATTAGAAGCAGGAGCAACAAGATTAGCAGTTGCCTTTTTAGATGAAGCCTTAGTGCTTCGGAGGGCTGGTATTACTGCACCGATTTTAGTATTAGGTCCTTCCCCGCCCCGTGATGTAAATGTAGCTGCTGAAAATGATGTAGCATTAACTGTTTTTCAAAAAGAATGGGTGGAAGAAGCGATAAAGCTCTGGGATGGTTCATCAATAATGAAATTCTATATTAATTTTGATAGTGGTATGGGGAGAATCGGAATACGTGAACGCAAAGAATTAAAAGGGTTCTTAAAGAGTTTAGAAGGTGCGCCATTTTTAGAGTTGGAAGGAGTATATACGCATTTTGCAACAGCGGATGAGGTTGAGACTTCTTACTTTGATAAGCAATATAATACATTCTTGCAGCAGCTAAGTTGGTTGAAAGAATTTGGAGTGAATCCTAAATTTGTCCATACAGCCAATAGCGCCGCAACGTTAAGGTTTCAAGGGATTACATTTAATGCGGTGCGAGTTGGTATTGCAATGTATGGATTATCCCCATCTGTAGAAATACGTCCTTTTTTACCATTTAAATTGGAACCGGCGTTGTCACTTCATACGAAAGTTGCTCATATTAAGCAAGTGATTAAAGGAGATGGGATTAGTTATAATGTCACATACCGAACGAGAACTGAAGAATGGATTGCGACAGTTGCAATTGGATATGCAGATGGCTGGCTTAGAAGATTGCAAGGGTTTAAAGTACTTGTAAACGGTGAAAGAGTACCGATTGTAGGGCGAGTGACAATGGATCAATTCATGATACATCTTCCTTGTGAAGTGCCACTTGGTACGAAAGTTACACTCATTGGGAGACAAGGTGATGAGTATATTAGTGCTACCGAGGTTGCTGAATATTCCGGGACTATTAATTATGAGATTATTGCAACGATAAGCTTCCGTATACCGAGAATATTTATACGACACGGTAAAGTTGTAGAAGTAATCAATTATTTGAACGATATATAGAAGAAGGTATTATTGCTCAGCATCTCGTCATTTAGGGGATTTTCGCTAATGGAAAATAGGCCCTTTTCTGCTAGGGAGCTTCTTTTTATAATTGTTATTAATATAAGTTACAATGAAATGTTGCGGAAAGGATTGCTGTATTTCTTGTTTGAAAGAGATAAAAAGTAAAAGACGATGAATGTTTTGTTTATGAATTGGAAAACATAAGCAAGGAATAAGGAAGTCTTTGCAACAGGCTCCATACAATGGTATTATTACAATAGGTGTCATATATATATTTGGGTGTGTAGTTGACGGTGGAGGTGTATTTTTGTGTCCGAATCAAGTGTAACTACTGAAATCGTGGTTCGGTTGCCAAAGCAAATGGTAACGGAATTGGACGGAATTGGAAAACAAGAGAATAAGAATCGCCATGAACTAATTTGCCAGGCAACACAACTGTTATTGCGTCAACATAAGACGAAGAAACGCTACCAACATGAATCAATGCGACGTGGGTACATTGAAATGGGAAAAATTAATCTTGGTATTGCATCTGAAGCTTTCTTAGCAGAGTATGAAGCAGCTCATACAGTAGAACGCTTAGTTAGCGGGGGGTAATATTTTGATTGTAAAACGCGGCGACGTGTATTTTGCAGACCTTTCCCCAGTTGTTGGTTCTGAGCAAGGAGGCGTTCGTCCGGTTCTTGTCATTCAAAATGACATCGGAAATCGTTTTAGTCCGACTGTGATTGTAGCGGCTATTACTGCACAGATTCAAAAAGCGAAATTACCCACTCATGTGGAAATTGATGCGAAAAAGTACGGTTTTGAGAGGGATTCTGTTATTTTACTTGAGCAGATTCGAACAATCGATAAGCAACGCTTAACGGACAAAATCACTCATTTGGATGAAGTGATGATGAGTCGTGTAGATGAAGCGTTACAAATTAGTTTAGGACTAATAGATTTTTAAATCGGCAGTTTAAGTTGCTCTCTTTACAGGGCAACTTTTTTTTATTATAGAGGAGGTTACGGTTGGATATGGAAATGGTAGATAATCGACAAGGGTTAATGAAAATGTTAGTGAAAGAATTAGGCTTTACAGAAAAGCAAGTTCGTCATGTTATTCAATTAACAGAAGAAGGTAACACAGTTCCATTTATCGCTCGTTACCGAAAAGAATGGACAGGGTCCCTAGATGAGGTGCAAATTCGTGCAATCTTAGAAAGATGGCAATATATGATGCAACTAGAAGATAGGAAAGAAGAGGTTCTTCGTCTTATTGGTGAAAAGGGTAAACTAACCGAAGAGTTGCGTCGTCATATTGTTGCTGCAACAAAACTTCAAGAAGTAGAAGATTTATATCGTCCATATAAAGAAAAAAGAAGAACGAAAGCTACAATTGCTAAAGAAAAAGGATTAGAACCGTTAGCTGAGTGGCTATTATTATATAAAAAAGAAAATCCAGCAGAGAAGGCTATGGAATTTGTTAATGCAGAAAAGGAAGTGGCGTCTGCAGAAGATGCGTTGCAAGGTGCGCAAGATATTATTGCGGAACTTGTTTCGGATAATGCGGCATATCGTAGTTGGATTCGCAATACTACTTTCCGAAAAGGGATTATGTCTTCATCTGTAAAAGATAAAGAAAAAGATGAAAAGAATATATATGAAATGTATTATGGCTATGAAGAACCGTTGCAAAAAGTAGTGCCGCATCGTGTACTAGCTATGAATCGTGGTGAAAAGGAAGACGTATTAAGAGTTTCTGTTATCACGCCAATTGAAGAAATTCTTCAGTTTTTACATAAAAGAATGATTCTTGATGAAGCTTCTAAAAGTGCGCATTATGTACAATTAGCGATGGAAGATGGATATAAGCGATTAATTCAACCTTCAATAGAAAGAGAAATTCGTAAAGAATTAATGGAAACGGCCGAAGAACAAGCGATTCATATTTTCTCTGAGAATTTACGTAATTTATTATTACAACCTCCGATGAAAGGGAAAGTTGTGTTAGCGGTGGATCCAGCATATAGAACCGGTTGTAAATTAGCCGTAGTAGATGATACAGGAAAAGTTCTTCACATAGATGTTATTTATCCGCATCCGCCTGCTCGTAAATATGAGGATGCAAAAACGAAAATCATTTCAATTATAGATAAATATGAAGTTGAAATGATAGCGATTGGAAATGGTACAGCTTCGAGGGAAACGGAAGAATTTATAGTAGATGTATTACAAAATGTAGAACGAGATGTATTTTACATTATTGTAAATGAAGCGGGTGCTAGTGTGTACTCCGCATCTGATGTAGCTCGCGAGGAGTTTCCGAATTTACAGGTTGAAGAAAGAAGTGCTGTTTCAATTGGGAGACGTCTACAAGATCCACTTGCAGAGCTTGTGAAAATTGACCCTAAATCTGTTGGAGTGGGACAATATCAACATGATGTATCTCAAAAGAGATTAAATGAATCATTAACATTTGTAGTAGAGACGGCAGTTAACCGAGTTGGTGTTAATGTAAATACAGCTTCAGTTGCATTGTTGCAATATGTTTCGGGGTTATCAAAAACAGTTGCGAAAAATATTGTAGCTAAGCGTGAGGAAGATGGGAAATTCACGAAGCGAACTGAGTTAAAGAAAATACCGCGTTTAGGTGCAAAAACATATGAACAATGTATCGGGTTTTTACGTATATTAGAAGGAGCGAATCCATTAGATCGCACAGGGATTCATCCAGAACAATATAAAAATGTTGAATTACTATTAAAGAGCTTAGGGTTATCGAAGAGTGATGTGGGGAAACCAAACTTGCAAAAGAGTTTAGAAGGAGTAGATATTTCTAAATTATCTCAAGAGACGGAGATTGGTGAGCCAACATTAGTTGATATTATGGATGCTTTAATTAGCCCGGAACGAGATATGAGGGATGAGTTGCCAAAGCCACTTTTGAAAAAGGGGATTTTAAAATTAGAAGATTTAAAGCGTGGTATGGAATTAGAGGGAACGATCCGCAATGTTGTTGATTTCGGTGCCTTTGTTGATATTGGTGTGAAGCAAGATGGTTTAGTGCATATTTCTAAACTAAGCAAACAATTTGTAAAGCATCCATTAGATATTGTATCCGTGGGACAAATTGTAAAGGTATGGGTAGATGATATTGATACGAAAAAAGGTCGTGTTGCATTATCAATGTTACCGATTGAATAGTAAGAAAAGAGAGCAGATGAAACTGCTCTTTTTTTTTATGAACTGGAAAGTTTAATTGATTATGAGCTTTGATGTATTTTACTATAATAAAACCAGCATTCATTTAGTAACTTGATTTGATACCGGTTTTTCTCAAAATATGCACGTTGCATTTGTTTCTTTAGCCACGTGGGCATAGGAATCCCTCCTTGTTTAATCCTGCTCTCAAAAAAGTAGCTCCTTTTAGTTAAGGTAACTTTGATGAGAGGTTGGTGAGTGGATTTCTAGCAATGCTGCATTTTTAGAAATCACGCTTCTTGAATGAGGATGGGTATATGTACTATTTACTATATGTATAAGAAGGGAGAAAAGTGTAAAAATATTTTTTAGTTTAGGAGGAATGAGAATGGATGAGCAAGAAATTCAGAGGTTAGTGGAAGAGGTATCGTTACAATGCTTTGGAATGCCGTTTTTACATAAAGCGATGTTTAATAGTAGGTTACGTACAACTGGTGGGCGCTATCTATTGAAGAATCATAATATAGAATTGAATTATCGATATTACGAAATATATGGTAAAGAAGAGCTAGTCGGGATTGTTAAACATGAACTTTGTCATTATCACTTACATATCACAGGAAAAGGGTATAAGCATCGAGATAGAGATTTTCGTGAGTTATTAAAGAAAGTAGGTGCACCACGTTTTTGTAAACGAATGATTAGTGAGGAGGAAACGAAAGTTTCTATGTATGAATGTATGGGGTGTTCGTTTCAATATGTAAGAAGACGTCAAATAAATACACAAAGATATGTATGTGGAAAGTGTAAAGGACAACTAAAACTGGTAGTGAAAACATCTTGACAGTGAAAACGCAATCCAGTATATTATAAACATGTCACGTTTGCGCAAGACGTTGTGAAAAAACTTCTTGACTTACGATGAGAATTTTTATAAGATACAAATTGTCTTCATTATTCCGCAGTAGCTCAGTGGTAGAGCTATCGGCTGTTAACCGATCGGTCGTAGGTTCGAGTCCTACCTGCGGAGCCATACAGAGAAGTACCCAAGTGGCTCAAGGGGCTCCCCTGCTAAGGGAGTAGATCGCTAACGCGGTGCGAGGGTTCGAATCCCTTCTTCTCTGCCATACATATTGGCCCGTTGGTCAAGTGGTTAAGACACCGCCCTTTCACGGCGGTAACACGGGTTC
>NZ_PCNZ01000019.1 GCF_002975175.1 Bacillus sp. MYb209 | reverse complement strand
GTATCGTAACTCATGTAATGACCTCCTTGAAGTGATACCTAAATCATACCAATTTGATGCAACAACTGTAAATATTGTATTATTTCACATCAACAAATTCATCGACTTTAAATTTCATATTTAATCGAAAAGCATCAGTACATACAATTATTTTTGTTTGTACATCTATGTTCGTCATCTCCAATGAGATTATAAATACTTCAAAAGCTTTGGAGATATAGGGGTGTTCAAGGCAGAATCTAAATGTAATGTTAAAGAAAGAAAAACCGACTCTGAATAAGAGACGGTTTTATTTATATAAATGCTTCTTTTAAAATTTCATTTACAATTACTGTCCGCAAGTTCTTTTTTACACAATAATTATCTTATAATCATTTAACATTTTTGAAATATCCTGATAGATGTACAAGTTCTTGAGAGATAATTACAAGAGTGCGTAAAATTTCTTTCTTAAGTTCATCAGTATTAACGTTTTCAGCAATGCTAGAAGGCAAAGGGCGGGTATAGGAATGAATTGTACCCGAAGCATGTAGCAAATTTTTTTCTAATTCTGCAAATGACACTCTTATATCAATTGGGATTATAAAGTTGTATTTGTCATAAAACTCTTGAATTTTACTTTTATAAAGTTTGGAACAAGCAGTGAAAGCGTCAGAAACATCTACATCTAATAAATTATTATCTATTGATGTATCTATAAATACTGCGTCCTGAAGTTCTATTTTAAGTTTATCATATTCAAGCATTTTCATTTTGTATTCATCTGAGTTTTCATCCAATTGTTTTAATTTGAATTCCATTTTTCTTTTTCTGCGAAATAACTCCTCGACATCCTTTAAGTGATCCCAAACGAGATTATCCCATTCTTCAATTTTAGGAACCATCGTAATAAAATTATCATATACTAGGCTACCTGTTGAGACATCCCATGCCTTATAAGTTTTAATTAATAAAGAAAAATCAATAGTTGAATCTTTTTTCCTTGCTATTGATTTTAATTCGAAATTGATAGGGTAATCTGTAATGAAAGAAGATAAATATATTTCATCTTTTTTTAATAAATATAAATAGTTTCTATTTAAAATATTAATTAGCTTTTGATAGTCTTTCCCTAATATACCATAAATTCTTTTTTCCTCTGCTCGTTTGTTATTTCGAGAAAATAAGCCCGCTATAATAAAAGAAGTGAAAATTATTCCTATCATGTCAGCTATTATATTTGGCAACAGACTATCCAACCAGAAACTCTTATCTAAAAAACTATTAGCTTTGTTATTACTTATTTCTAAACTAAATGCACAAATAAAGATTGCTAGCACTACTAAAATCACAAACATATGCACTTTATATTCTCTTATTTTTGTAATCAAATATCTTGCGAAAGTTTTCATACATAAAATAATCGCTTCATAAATCCTCATAAAATAGAAATTCTCCCTCTGAAATTTAAACTAACTAAAAATATAATAATGAATATTATAACACTTTTTATATGGAAATTATTACTTATTTCCCATAAACTCGCTATCAAAGTAGAACTTGTCCATTAAGGTATTTACAATTCCATTGAAATAAGCAAATTTACCCCTATTCATTTTTGTACCAGATTTAATTTTCATAACAAACTCTTTAATAGCTTTTAAGCCGATTGTAAGCTCTTGGTCCTTATCAAATGCTTTATCACCTGTAGAGAAGTTTGTAACTTTATTGCATTGTCTTACGACCTTCCACAGTTCTTGAATTGTTTTAGATTCACTGTAAAAAGAGCTAGTTAAAGAAACAAAACGTTCTGGTACCCAGTGAGCGACAAAATCAGCTTGTTCAATATTCTCTTCTGGAGTATTGCTATTCTTATTACTATTACGTTTGTTTATATCTTTTATATTTTGTTTTAAGGAAATAGGGGTTGTTTTAATGGTAGGACACTTTGTAGGACTTTTTGTATCTACCTTGTCGGACATTTCTTCCACAATTGGTTGAATGATAATAGCGTTAGAAGTTTGAAGCATATCTTTTGTTCTCTTCATAGCAACTTGCTTAATCATCTCTAAATCCACAAGTCTCTTCATTAAACGTTGTACAGTTTTATATGAAACTTCCATCTTTGCAGCAATTCTATTTTTGCATAGGAAACTAACACCTACATATTTACAACTGTGGCGTTTTAAAATTTCAAGTAATGCAATTAGTTTAGATTGTACATCGGTACGCTTAATAGACATACGGATAGTGTCACGGTATGTACGTACAGTTTTGTTTAATTCTTCCACATCTGTGAATGATGATAAGTTGTGGAAGGATACTTCATTTGCGATAACATCGATACGTTTCTTCATTATATAGGCCCCTTTGTATAAACAAAAAAGCAACAGAATGCCAAGTGTAAGCAAACTGTTGCTAAGGAGCCCTTACGTACTGTAAAATAGTTCGTAAGAGTACAGCAAGTGTTTGCCTATCGAGAGTAGGCGGACGGTATAAGAGTGCTACCAACACTACTTATACACGCTGTGCTTTTTTGTTTTGTGGTAACGTTTTGGTAACAAATGTGTAAAATCAAACGACTATTTGTGATTTTTATAGTTATAAAAAACGTTGATTTATCAGCTTTTTAGTTGATTTTTAGTACATTTGTTTCTGCAAGTATTTTACTTGCGACTTATATGCCGTTTATCGGTGTCATGATGGCAAATTATTTAATACCAGTTTATATTTCAGATATACTCAAAGCTAGTGCCTCTGTATACGCGATAGAAGGCATGATGTACGGTGTTGGGGCTGTTATTGCGGGAATAAGTATTCCAATCATGATGAAATATGTCAAAATAGAAGTTTCAATCGTTATGACGATGTTCATTTATGTAATTTCAATTACCGCAATGATTATTGAGCCTTCCATTATGTTATTATATGGACTTGCGATTTTTCATGCGATTGGAAATGCTGGAACAAGAGTGGCGAGAAATGTATTGATGATGGAAGAAATCCCAAATGAAGTAATGGGACGTGTGGACAGCTTATTTCGATTAATTGGTACAGGAATTCGAATTGTATTATTAATGTTGTTTACGGCAGGCGTATCTAAAGCAGGGGTAATGGTCCCGTTTTACGTACTAAGCTGTATATTGATCCTATCATTAGGGATTGCTTTTTATTATGTAATTTCAAAACGTAAAATGGAAGCGAATGTGTCTAAGAAATCAATTGTTTAAAAAATAATTCTGCCTCCTTTTCTTTTTCTATATAATAAAAAGAAAGGGAGTGTTAACTTTTTTATGAACAAATGGATATTGCTTATAATCTTATTACTACCTCCGCTATACATCATTTATATGACGTTTCGAATGAATAAAGTTGCTCGTGAAAAATTGAGTAATCACTCTCCATACGTTCTTATATTAGGTGCAAAGTTATTTGGAGATAGACCGTCTTTATCTCTTCAAAACCGTTTGGATGTGGCGTTGGAATATTTATACTCTCACTCTGAGGTGAAAGTAATTGTTTCAGGTGGTCAAGGGGAAGATGAAGATATACCGGAAGCTCATAGTATGAGAAACTATTTAATGGTACACGGTATAGATGAGAGTCGTATTTTAATTGAAGACCGCTCTACAAATACGTATGAAAATTTAAAGTTTAGTATGGATTTATATGATGTAAAGCATGCGGTAGTTGTAAGTAATACGTATCATTTATATCGAACGAAAATAATTGCAAAGCGTTTAGGAATAAAGATGGAAGCTTTGGCTGCTGAAACACCGAGTCGTTCCAAGAAAAAAGCGTATGTACGTGAATATGTTGCTATTATGAAGACGATATTATTCGATCGCTAGAGCTCAAATGAGGGCTCTTTTTTTATATAATAAAGCGTATCATTTGAAATGAAGTCCGTATTCCATCAAAATAAAGGAAACAGCAATAAAGGAGTTGTGTTTGTGATTCAGTTTAATTATGTGTCAAAAGCGTATGAAGATGGCACAAAAGCAGTTGATTCATTACATTTAGAAATTAAAAAAGGAGAATTCTTTGTTCTCATTGGTCCGAGTGGTTGCGGGAAAACAACGACAATGAAGATGATTAATCGTTTAATTGAAACGACGGAAGGATCAATTTTGATCGATGGAAAAGATATTCAAGATTATAATATAAACGAACTGCGTTGGAATATCGGGTATGTACTGCAGCAAATTGCGCTGTTTCCACATATGACAATTGCTGAAAATATTGCAGTTGTCCCTGAAATGAGAAAGTGGAGTAAGAATAAAATAAAAGCGCGTGTTGATGAACTGCTACATATGGTTGGCTTAGAACCAGATGTATATCGTGATCGCATGCCCGATGAATTGTCGGGAGGGCAGAAGCAGCGTGTAGGTGTAGTGAGGGCGTTAGCTGCTAATCCGAAAATTGTTCTTATGGATGAACCATTTAGTGCTTTAGATCCATTAAGCAGGGAACAGCTCCAGAAGGACATTGTACAATTGCAAAAAAAAATCCAAAAAACGATAGTGTTTGTAACGCATGATATGCAAGAGGCATTATCACTTGGTGATCGCATTTGTATAATGAAAGAAGGAAAAGTAGTTCAATTAGATACACCTGAGGGCATTATACATAATCCGAAAAATGAGTTTGTAGAGGAGTTCATTGGAAATCGTGGACGACCTTGGTATGAAGGGAAGATTGTAGAAGATGTATTGCCGCTAGACGATAGTATACGATTAGAAGGGAATGTTTTATCTTTAAATTCTCCTTTACAAGAAGCCCTAGTCCGCGTACAAGCTGAAGGTTCTGTACCGGTTGAAGAAAATGGTCGATATGTTGGAGCGTTAACAAGTCGTCATATAGTAAATTACATTGTTGAACAAATGAAGGAGAGAGGCTAAACAGTGACTGATTTTATTCAAACGTTCCAAGAACGAAAAGTAGAATTGCTGAGTGCATTAAGTGAGCATTTACAAATATCGCTTATTTCATTATTTTTTGCAGTAATCATTGCGGTGCCGCTTGGCATTTTATTAACGAGAAAAGAACGAATGGCTGAATTTATAATAGGGACTTCTGCTGTTATGCAGACAGTGCCATCACTTGCTTTACTTGGACTTTTAATTCCATTAGTAGGAATCGGAAAGCTTCCGGCTATTATCGCATTAGTTGTTTATGCACTATTACCTATTTTACGAAATACGTATACAGGAATTCGGGAATTAGATGAATCTCTTATAGAAGCAGCAAAAGCTATGGGGATGAATAGCTGGAGAAGATTGTGGAAGGTAGAACTTCCACTTGCATTGCCAATTATAATGGCTGGTATTCGCACTGCGATGGTATTAATTGTTGGAACGGCAACATTAGCAGCTTTAATAGGTGCTGGCGGACTTGGTAAGCTCATATTACTCGGTATCGACCGGAATGATCATGCACTTATCATTTTAGGAGCCGTACCAGCCGCGTTACTCGCTTTATTCTTTGATATAGTACTTCGCATGCTTGAACGTCCAAAACGCGCTCCTAAGCGCGTTATATTGACGGTATGTATTGTCATCGTAGTTGTCGTTTCACCATTTCTTTGGAATACACAAAAGAAAGATATTGTTATTGCTGGCAAACTAGGATCTGAACCAGAAATTTTAATTCAAATGTATAAGCAGCTTATTGAACAGGATACAGATTTACACGTAGAATTAAAACCAGGTCTTGGGAAAACAGCATTTGTATTTGAAGCATTAAAATCAGGAGAAATAGATATATACCCAGAATTTTCGGGAACAGCTTTATCTACTTTCGTGAAAGAAGAACCGAAGAGTACAAATCGTGATGAAGTATACGAGCAGGCCCGCATCGGAATGGAAAAGAAATATAATATGATAATGTTACAACCAATGGAGTATAACAA
Organism: Bacillus sp. MYb209; assembly: GCF_002975175.1. Lineage (GTDB taxonomy): Bacteria > Bacillota > Bacilli > Bacillales > Bacillaceae_G > Bacillus_A. The sequence goes on along the minus strand of NZ_PCNZ01000019.1, from coordinate 95,677 downwards.
TACATATGCACTAGCCATGCCGAAAAATATAGCAAATCAATATAATATAAATACAATTTCTGATTTGAGAAATATTGCACAGGAGGCTAAGGCTGGATTTACATTAGAATTTGCTGATCGCGAAGATGGTTATAAAGGTATGCAAAAATTATATAATTATAAGTTTTCAAATGTTAAAACGATGGAACCGAAACTACGTTATAGTGCAATTCAATCGAGTGATGTTAACGTAATTGATGCATATTCAACTGATAGCGAATTGGAGCAATATGGACTTAAAGTACTAAAAGATGATAAAGGGTTATTCCCGCCTTATCAAGGAGCACCATTATTAAGAAAAGAGACGTTACAGAAATATCCTGAACTTGAAAAAGTACTGAATAAATTATCTGGAAAGATTACAGATGAAGAAATGCGAAAAATGAATTATGAAGTAAATGTAAATGGTAAAAGTAGTGAAGAAGTAGCGAAACAATTTTTACAAAAAGAGAAGTTACTTCGTTAATTTTACAAAAAATATACAATTTTATATGTGTGAAATGACCGTTCATAACAAAATGAACGGTTTTTTCGTGCATACTTATACATTTTTTCAAAAAAGTATTCCATTTTTCTTCATTTTCTTTTAGAATAAGTAATGTTTTCCTGAAAGAATATAAGAGAAACGTCTATTAGAGAAAAAGGTGACTTTAATAGTTGAACGAACATAGCACCTAGAATGACAGATGGGGTGGTACAGATAGAAAAGAAGTTAGGATTTTTTCCATTAATCGCATTAGTAGTTGGAACGATGGTTGGTGGCGGTGTTTTTAGTTTACCGCATGATTTAGCAGTAGGAGCAAATAGTGGTGCAACAATAATTGGTTGGTGTATTACAGCGATGGGAATGATTCCACTTGCGCTCGTATATCAAACATTAGCAAGACAAAAACCGGAGCTTGAGGGCGGGATTTATAGTTATGCACGAGCTGGATTCGGTGAGTATATTGGTTTTAACAGTGCGTGGGGATACTGGTTGGCAGGGATTTTAGGAAATGTCGCAACAATTATGTTACTGTTTAGTACATTAGGTTATTTCTTCCCGATTTTTAAAGGAGGAAATAACGCTGCGTCTATCGTTGGTGCTTCTCTTTTATTATGGTCACTTCATTTTCTTATTTTATTTGGAATTCGTGAAGCGTCCATTATGAATGTTATCGCAACGATTGGAAAGTTAGTTCCGATCGTATTATTTATTGTCGTGATGGTAACGGCATTTCGCTGGGATACATTTACACATGACTTTTGGGGCGAAGGAACAATCTCAGTTTCCTCTGTACTTGGTCAAGTGAAAAATACAATGCTCGTAACGCTTTGGGTGTTCATTGGGGTTGAGGGAGCAGTTGTATTATCTGGAAGAGCAAAAAATAGCAGAGACGTTGGAAAAGCGACAGTACTTGGACTTATTTTAGTAATGTCTATTTATATTTTAATTTCTGTTCTGTCAATGGGAGCTATGACAAGAAAAGAACTTTCAGTATTAGAGACTCCTTCAATGGGACATGTATTAGAACATGTTGTTGGGCCATGGGGTGCAATGGCAATTAATATTGGATTAGTTGCGTCACTTGTAGGTACATTAATTGGCTGGTTTTTACTTGTTTCTGAAATTTCTCACGTAGCAGGGAAAGATGGAGTATTTCCGAAAGTCTTTACGAAAACAAATAAGAAGCAAACGCCGCATATGGCATTATGGATTTCAAATATCGTTGCCCAAATTATATTTATAATCGTTCTGTTTTCAGAATCGACATATCAAATTATGTATTTTATTGCGTCAACATCAATTTTATTACCGTATTTATTATCAGCGCTATTTCAATTGAAATTAGTCATCACGAAAGAGCTGAAAGTTGCGAGAGTAAAAAATGGATTGTTAGCATTAATTGCTTCCCTATACTCTGTATGGTTAATTTATGCAGCTGGTTTAAAGAATTTATTACTTGTTTCGATTGTATATGGAATCGGGATTATCGTGTACATGTTTGCAAGAAAAGAAAAAGGGAATCGTTGTTTTGTAGGTATAGAGAGATATGTGATGTGGGCAATTGTTATTGCAGCTATCACATCACTTTATATGTTACTGACAGGAACTATAAAAATGTAAAAGTCCTTTTAATTTAAAGGGCTTTTTTCCTTGTCTAGAGAATATTTAATACATAAGATATTCAGGAGGGATGAAAATGGAAGAAAAAGAACAGTTGTCTAGAATTATGGATTTAGCTAGTGATTTAAGGAAAGTATTAGTACAAGAATCTTTTTTTAATCATCATCCTGAACTTCGAGGCGTGATTGAAAATTTAGCGAGTTCTGTAGAGAATTTGGCGAGTTTGCAGCAAAATAAAGATGAAAATGCCGAAGATCGATTACGGTACGTACTTGCTAAAATGAAAATCGCTCATAATGCCATTTTACAAGAAAAAAAAGCATTTCCATCTCATTAATATATGTTTTAATTTTGAACCTGACGGATGACGTCAGGTTTTTTATTTCTAGTTTTAGATTGTAGTTCATACAATAAGAATAGTATGAAAAAAAGAAGGTGACTACGTTGAAATTACATAAAGCTCTTCATCCAAGTTTTATAAAGCGAATGTATTATATGAGGTTTATTGGGAGGTTTGCAAAAGCTGAGGGAGAGAAGAATGGGAAAAATTTCTTTGTACAATGTCTTTCTCCAATACCTTTAACTTTACAAGAGTTATTTCCGACTGGAAAATATTTGTTTGAAGGATTATGCAGTAATAAAAAGAATGAAAAAATCTTTACTGATTTAAAGAAGCGTAAAGTAGAAAAGCAACTGGTTATGTTTCGTCTTTATTATGATCGTGGAAATTTATTTCTGGAATTAATATGCACAGAAGAGCCTCGGGAAATAGCATCTTCATATAAATTGATTCCTTCACCAAAGGTCTCAAATTATAAAAAGAGAGCGTCTTTGGAACGGAAGTTAAGCAATGGTTACTTATCATTTCTTATGCCTAAATTACCAAAAGACTTTGAGCCTCCAGAATTATTGTGGCATGAAGGAAGGCTATATGGAAATTTATCGTTAAAATCATCAATAAGTTCAATTTCATATTTTGAGCAAAGAAAAGAATGCAAATATATTGAAATAGACGATTGGATGAAACATGTAGAAATAGCAGTAGATGATCATTTATATTTTGTAAGTGAAAATGTGTATGACCAACTAAATAAACGAATTGTTGAAGAAGGTAAGTTAGTTGAAGTAGAAGATATTAAAATGCAAAAGGAGGACTGGGAATGGGATGAGCGTGAATCCTCTTTTTTACAGTATGTACAAAGTATGGTTCGTAATAAAGGGCTATATTTGGATGATACAGATATATATAATTTTCACATTAGTGTTAAAACCAATATGTTAACAATTGTTAGTGGTATACCAGGTGTTGGGAAATCACGCTTTGTGCAAGCTTATGCAGAAGCACTTGGATTACGTTATGGTGAAGAATTAATTTGGATTCCGATTTCACCATCGTATCAAGAACCACATGATATTCTCGGTTACCTTCATCCGAATGGTAATTTTATTGAAAGTGAAACGAAGTTAGTTCGGACATTGTTAGAGGCTAAAGAAAACCCAAATCAATTGTATATAATTGTGTTCGATGAAATGAACATGTCACATATTGAGCATTGGTTTACTCCGTTTCTATCTGTTCTTCAACTTGAAAAGAAAAATCGTATTTTGAGTTTGTATGAGAAAGTACAAGAAATAGAAAATCAAATTCCACCTTCAGTGGAAATTGGTGAGAATATTATTTTCGTAGGCACTGTAAATTTTGATGAAACGACGAAAGAGCTTTCCGATCGATTATTAGATCGAACAAATTTGATTACATTACAAAAAATTCCGTTTTGCGAGATGAATATAGAACATGAGAAAGTTGTTCAGCAGCCCCCACTGAAAGTAACAACGGGAGAATTTCGACTCAATTGGTTTAGGAATAAAGAGATGATCGAAGTGTTTACTGAAGAGGAATTAGAGTTATTGGATAAGTTACATGATGTATTATCATCACACGATATTTCAAAAGGAATTTCTTTCCGATGTGCAAGCGCAATCGCTACGTATTTGCAAAATATACCGTTCCAAAATAATCAGTCCTATATGATTAGCAGGGAAGAAGGTTTTGATTTGCAAATAAAGCAGCGTGTATTAACGAAATTAAGGGGGACAGAAATGACAGTGGGCTCTCTACTTTCTGAAGAAGCAAAAAGGGGAGCGACATTGATACCACTTTTACAGTCTCCGCTTGCAAATCGTGTATCTACATTTGAACATTCTTTAGCTTATATAAGACAAAAGCGTAGAGAACTGGAGCTGTATGGCTATGCAAAATGAGGAGCGTTATGAAACAGCAATCGTCGATACGAAAGAAACGCTCCCGTTTGTATTGAAGCTAATTATTGGTACTGAGGGGAAAGGCGATTTTATCCTTTTAAACCGGCTTTGTACGTCTACTACAGCATTAGTTCAATGTATTTATAAAGTACAGGAATTAAAACCACTGAAATTGCATTTCCATTATCAAAATCCAATGGATATTACATTCATATGGAATAAAGTATATGAGGGACAAAAGAATATAAAAGAGTCACAATATGAATTAAATGAAAAAAAACAAAGAGTATTAGTGTATGAACATGGAAAAACTGAATTTTTTTATCCGTGGCGCTGTGGATTATATCATTTTGAAGTGCGTATAGAAGATAAAACTTATTATGGTGCGTTTCAAGTTGTTCCTAAAAACTTTTTTGATGACCAATTTGAAATGATTCAAGATTATGTGAAGTCAATTTTAAACGAGTTAATTTTAGATAGAGGTTATTACAAGAAAACTTTCTCAGCACTTAGCGATATTGAAGATTCTTCTTATTTGGTATTGTTAAGAAAGTTGCCACAAAAAATGAAAAGAATAAAACAAATTTTTAAGAAAGTAGAATCGAATGCGGAATTTGTACACGAATATGAATGGGAAAGGAAAGAGCGGAAGACAACGAGAAAAACTGCCATTATGACAGAAAGAAAGCTTTATGCGAAATATTACAACCGTAAATTTAAGGAGCAAAAAAATAGTATTGAAAATGCATTTCTTAAATTTAAAACGATGCAATTCTATTATTATTTACTTGAAGCAGAAAGTTTTGTACGTAAAACTATTGAAATACTAGAAGGAGAAAAGAAGAAAAAGTCAGACGAATTTCAAGCTGTTAAAACAATTATGAAAACGATTGAACGAAATGGATCCGTGACGGATAGGGAAAAACAAAAATATAGAAATCTACATTTATTGAAAGAAGCAGATTTACGGAAAAGTTCTGTGAAAATACAAGAATATAAAATATTAGCTCATATCGTATATGAAAGCGTGCAATACTTTCGAAATGTATTGTATTCTCCATTTTGGCGGGAAGTTTCTGAAACAGCTACCATTAATTCGAACACTTTATCTATACCACATCAACAATTAATCCACCATTTAGAATTGTTACCGCAACATACGGAACAACCCCCATCTTTATTATTCGTATATAAACCAACGTTTTTAGTGTATGAGTATTACGCTTTTTTTATCGTTATTTCTATATTAGAACAAATCGGATTTGAAGATAAGAATCCTATCCGTGAACAAATACAAGAACATTTTTATTTAGACGGATTACAAGATGGAACGACAGTGATTTTACATCGAGATGATATAAAAGTGCACGTCGCGTTTAATGATTTAATTGAAACACACCCTCTTATTGCACTAAGCAAAGGAAGTAATTTTTATAATGGAGAGGACACAAAGAAACCGGATATTCGTTTAGATTGTTATGTAAAGGAAGAAGAGAAGTATGTATATAAATCTTCTATTATTATCGAAGTGAAATACAGCCCTATGTACAATATTTTTCAGCCTGTCGGTAATACGAAAGCAACTGAGCAAATGTATAAATACTGGTCTATTAAGTATGTAGAAGAACAGAATGGTAAACGAATTTTTAAGCGAAGAGCGATTTATGAAGTGATTTGTGTATATCCAGGTAGCCATATGCATAGTAAAAAAATTGAATCCGGTTGTGGAGTATTTTTACAACTATATCCATATAAAACGAAACAAGGAGAAGAGAAGTTGGCTGGGAAGCATGGGATGATTCAAATTTTTGAGAAATGGTTAAAAAGTAATAAAATGTAAAAGAAATCCTTTTTAATGAAGGATTTCTTTAGGTTAAGAAGAATTATATGCCATAAGGAAATAAGCATAACATGGGGCGAACTTGAAATGATAAACATCGTTTATTAGAGCAATTAACTTTCTTTGTATGTATGATTGTATAAGAAAGTAAGAAATGGTACATGCGGGGGAAAAGAGTGTGAAATAGGAATTTAATTCAATTTGCAGAATATAATAAGACATAAATATTTTTAGTTGCATACGAAGATTTGTTCTTATATGATAGTAAGTGAAAGCGTTATCAAAAAAAGAACGGCGATGGGAAAGGCGGGTAAATATGTTCCAGCGTGTTCAAACAAAGGAAGAACATTTTTGGTTCGAGCAACTGTGGGGAGATTTTTGTGAAGAAAGAAACTTAATGTTTATAGAACGTAATTTAAATCCATCACGATTTTTATTAATAGAAGATGAACATCATATTGGTACAGTAGAATGTATTAAGTTTACAGTACCTGAACAATCAAATTCTGAGTTTTTCTATCCGTTTTCTGAAAATGATTTAGTGAAAGATTTGAAAAATGTGTATGAAATAGGAAAGTTAAGTATTGCGAAAACGTCTCGGGGGAGAGGACATTTCAAAAGGCTGGCAGCTATTTTATTTATGCATGCGTTAGAGACGAAAGCGGAATGGTATATTGCAGCAGTTACAAAAAGAATGTATATGTATTTACTTACACTCGGTTTTCCAATTGAACCGATAGATAGTCCATTCCAGTTTCATGATACTTTACAAGGTGTACCAGTGCGAATTCATGCTCGAAAAGGGGCTACACATCTGTATTCCTTGAAAGAATTCCGTGATATTATTCAAGGGAATGCTCATGCGCAGGTACTTATTGCAGAATACAGTAAAAATATTATGTTAACAAAATGAAAATATATGAATATGTATAGTATGAAGAAGGGTGTCATATTACAGTCATCTTTCTTCATACGAAAAAGTAGACCCTTATTTTTGTAATAAGGGTCTAAAATGTTATAGTCCAAATATACTAAAAATCATTTTACGACGCTTCGGTTTCTTTTCTCTTTCATATGTTGGTTTTGCATCAGGAGTAATGTATATTGGTTCTTCTTTTTTTAGGGTAGCTTCTAGTTTTTGAATTCGTTCTAACATTTCCTCCATTTCGCGGCGATGTTGTAAAAGTTGGTATGTAACGACATCATTTGCTTTATTTTGCATTTGTTCTTCCATTCGATCTAGTCTTCTCATGATTGTGGTTAATTGAGCTGTTAATTGCTCAAAATCATTCGATGATGTGTTTTGAACAATTGTGTTTACTTGAGTTTTTAATTTTTCTACATCATTTGAAGATGTTTTTTGAGTAGTTTGAGAGTTTTGAGGCTGGTCCATTTGAGAACGATGGTATTCTAACATTATATCTAAATCACCTTGTGTGAAAATGAAATGACCATATTTATTTTTTTTTATTGTAAGATTTAATTGTTGTGCAATCCGGACAACAGCCTTTGGGCTAACACCTAATTTCTTTGCGATAAATGGTGTTTTATATTCCAAAATAATCCCTCCTATATATATCCTGTTGAATGATTTCTAGTTATGTAGCAAGTTCCCTTCAGGTGTGACAAAAGAAGTGTGGAATCGGCAAAGAAAGTGTTTTTTCACGAAGTTCCGCTGTTTAGCACATACGATTTATATAAAATATTTTAAGTTATTAGAAAATTGTGTTTATTACAGTTTGACGATAATAAGCTAATTAGATTATCATAATTATAAATATCTTTTTTATGTATGCATATAATATATAAAAAGGTGGTTAATAATGTAGAATTTTATTAGAGTATAAGAATGCTTACTTCACTTGAATAAATTTAAGTAGGAGGTGGCTTCCTTGCTTACACTGTAAGTAAGGAAAAGTATTTGGACATATATAGTATAAGTATAGTGATTGTTTTAATTGCCTTAACGGCATTTTTCGTTGCAGCAGAATTTGCAATTGTTAAAGTGAGGAGTTCACGAATTGACTATTTAATTGCAGAAGGAAATAATCGTGCAATATCTGTCAAAACAGTCATTACAAACTTAGACGAATATTTATCAGCTTGTCAATTAGGAATAACTGTTACAGCTCTTGGGATTGGGTGGTCTGGTAAACCTGCGCTAAAGCATATGTTTGATGTGTTGTTTGCAAATTGGAACGTCCCTACTCAACTCGCAGACATTTTCGCTATAATTTTAGTGTTTTTGTTTATCACATTTTTCCATGTGGTAGTAGGAGAGTTAGCTCCAAAAACATTTGCGATTCAAAAAGCAGAACAAGTGAGTTTCTTTGTTGCTAAGCCACTCATTTTGTTTTATCGTATTGCATTCCCATTCATTTGGATTTTAAATGGATCAGCTCGGTTAATTACAAAGTTTTTTGGGTTGAAACCACCAAAAGGGCATGATGAAGTGCATTCAGAAGAAGAATTGCGGTTGTTAGTTTCAGAAAGTTATAAAAATGGTGAGATTAATCAATCTGAATATAAGTATGTGAATAAAATATTTGAATTTGATGATCGTATTGCGAAAGAAATAATGGTACCACGAACAGAGATGAATATTTTAAATAAAGAAATGCCTGCTGAAGAGGCTTTACAAAAAATGTCTCATGAAAAATATACGAGGTATCCGGTTGTTGATGGTGATAAGGACCATGTAATAGGCTTTGTGAATTTTAAAGATATATTTACAGATTTTGTGAAGCATCGAGTTGTTAGTGAAAAGATAGTGGAGCAATATATTAGGCCAATTATTTTAGTTATTGAATCCATCCCAATTCATGATCTATTTTTAAAAATGCAAAGAGAAAGGACACATATCGCTATATTAATTGATGAATATGGTGGTACATCAGGTCTTGTAACCGTTGAAGATATTTTAGAAGAAATTGTAGGGGATATTCAAGATGAGTTCGATACTGATGAACAACCGGAAATCCAACAAGTTAGTGAGACGAAAACGATTTTAGAGGGAAAAGTACTTGTTAGTGAAGTGAACGCATTATTAGGTTTGACTATTGACGACGATGATGTCGATACGATTGGCGGTTGGATTCTAACAAAAAATATTGAGATTTCCGAAGGCGATACCATTGAAATTGAAAATTATAAATTTTGTGTGAAAGAATTAGATGGACACTATATTAAGAGATTAGAAGTAACGAAACCTTCAGAATCGATTGTTATTGTAGGAGATGAAAAAAAGATTTTGCTCCAAGAACAAATTAGTTCGTAAACTCTGCTTTGTAGCAGGGTTTTTTTTGAGCAAAATGTTTTTTGCTGTATTAGGGCTATGATACAATTACATAGGTCAGACCTTTCACCAGGTGAAATAAATGCAATATATTATTGTATACATATATTTGGAAGGAGAACCACTATGAAAAAGCATTTATATATAAATGGGGTATGGAAATCAGTAGAGACGTATAAACCATTGTATGCACCATATTCTGAAGAAACATTAGCGGAGATTGCGCAAGGTACAGAAGATGACGTTAAGGAAGCAATAGTTTCGGCTAAAAATGCAATGAAAGAAATGAAAAAATTATCTGCGTACGACCGTGCAACTATTTTAGAAAAGGTTGCACAAAGAATGGATGAGAGAAGAGAAGAGTTTGCAGAGATTATCGCAAAAGAAGCTGCAAAACCAATTCGTGCTGCACGGGGAGAAGTAGATCGCACTGTTCAAACATATAAGTTTGCAGCTGAAGAAGCGAAGCGAATATATGGTGAGACGTTACCATTGGATGCTGCGCCAGGAGCAGACGGCCGTATAGCGTATACAATTCGACAACCAATCGGGGTTATTGGTGCTATTACACCGTTTAATTTTCCACTTAATTTAGTAGCACATAAAGTAGGCCCAGCAATTGCGGCTGGAAATACTATTGTGCTAAAGCCTGCCGACCAAACACCACTTTCGTCGTATGCATTGGTAGAATTATTTGAAGAAGCTGGTTTACCAAAGGGAGCTTTCAATATAATTTCTGGACCTGGATCTGTTGTAGGTGAGGCATTAGTAAAAGATGAGAACGTTGCTAGTATTACTTTTACAGGAAGTCCGAAAGTAGGTATTGGAATTAAGGAAAAAGCTGGGTTGAAACGAGTGACGTTAGAATTAGGATCGAATGCTGCAGTAATTATTGATGAAGATGTTGAATTGACAGACGAAATAATTGGACGTGTAAAATGGGGCGCGTTTGTGAATAATGGACAAGTTTGTATTTCAGTACAACGTGTTTTTGTGCATGAACGCAAAATGGATGAGTTTATTACAAAATTAATGAAAGCAATGGAAAACGTTGTAGTAGGAGACCCGCTTCATGAAGAAACAGATGTATCAGCACTTATTTCAAAAAACGATGTAGAACGTATAAATTCATGGGTGGAAGAGGCAGTTAAGGAAGGAGCTAATGTTGTATACGGTGGTAACAAACGTGATGCAAGGATTTTTGAACCAACTGTATTAACAAATGTTCCAGAGTATGTATCTGTTCAGTGCCAAGAAGTATTCGGTCCACTTATGACTGTAAATACATTTAAAGAATTTGATGAGGCTTTAGAACAAGTAAATAATTCACGTTATGGATTACAAGCAGGTGTATTTACAAACAATCTATGTAAAGCAATGCGTGCAATTGATGAATTAGAAGTCGGTGGTGTCATGATTAATGATATTCCAACGTTCAGAGTAGATCATATGCCTTATGGCGGTGTGAAAGAGAGTGGCACAGGCCGTGAAGGGATTAAATATGCAATAGAAGAAATGACAGAAATGAAATTAATATGTATTAAAAAATAAAAGGTACACTTTTTTAATCAAGTGTACCTTTTATTTTACTTCATTTCTTGTTTGAAAATATCATCTTCGACATAAATATGTTCTTTATCTACAGCAGTGCTGTGAGATAGTACTAAACCGATTGGTGTTTCTGTGCCTTTATTTTGAACAATTGTAAAAGGTACATTTTTTTCATTTGCTAATTTAATGTATTTTGATAAATGTGGGTAAGCAATGCTACCATTTAGGAATAGTTGTAATGATTGAGAAGAACGCATGCTACTTGTTACTTCTGTATACACATTACTTTGCATTACTTGACCGATTGTTAAAGCGATTTCTACACGCTCACGTAATGTAGTTAAGTACATATTACGTTCTTCTGGTTTGTTTTGCTTTTGGCCATATATGCCTTCTTGGAGATAGTCTTCCACATTTTTATTTACCATATTTTTCACACCTTTCACTTCTTATTGTACGCAAGAATTAAAAAGGATGCAAAAAAAAAGTAGTTTTGAACAGGAAAATAATTAAAAAAATGAGAAGGGAAAAGGGATATATGAATACAACTTATTTAAATAAGAAAGGAAAAATAAATTTTATCAACAGAAATTAACAAAATGTGACAAAAATCTATTAACGAAATGTATTTTTTGTGTTAATATTCAAAATATAAAGGGTATTCGTCGTATGGAAATGAGGGAATGGAGGTTTTTCCAATCGATAAGGATATTAAAGAAGTATTTTGTTCGCACTTGAAAAACAACAGGCACCAATTCGTAGAGAACTGGAAAAACAAAATGATAATTTCCGAAAAAGATCCATTTAAACAAGAGGTAGTTCAAAATGGAGAAAATTTATTAGAGTTAATTATCGAACTCATTATGGAAGATAAAGACATTAATTATCTTCAGCCATTATGTGAGAAAATTGCCATTGAGCGTGCAGGGGCAGATGCGAATATTGGAGATTTTGTCTACAATGCAAATGTGGGAAGAAATGAACTTTTTGAAGCAATGTGCGAATTGGATGTAAGCGCTCGTGAACTGAAACCGATTATGGCCAAAATACATACTTGTTTTGACAAATTAATTTATTATACCGTTTTAAAATACTCAGAAATTATATCGAGAAATTTAGAAGAAAAACAGCAATATATAAATGAAACACATAAAGAAAGGCTTACGATTCTAGGGCAAATGTCGGCTAGTTTTGTGCATGAATTTCGTAATCCGCTAACTTCGATTATGGGATTTGTAAAGTTATTGAAGACAGACCATCCTAATCTATCGTATTTAGATATTATTTCACATGAATTAGATCAATTAAATTTTAGGATTTCGCAATTTTTACTTGTATCGAAAAAAGAAATGTGGAATGAATCTGAACGTTTTTGGCTAAATGACTTATTTCAAGATATTATACAATTCTTATATCCAAGTTTAGTTAATGCAAATGTTTTGATTGAAAAGAATTTGCCGTATCCTATTCCACTCGTTGGTTACCGGAGTGAAGTGAAGCAAGTAGTTTTAAATATTTTAATGAATTCGATTGATGCTCTTGAATCGGTGAAAGAAGAGCGGAAAATTATCATTGATGTATTTGAAGAGGATCAGGCTGTTCGCATTGTTATAAAAAATAATGGGCCTATGATTCCAGCAGAAAATGTAGAGACCATTTTTGAGCCATTTGTAACTACTAAAAAGCTAGGAACTGGTATTGGACTATTTGTATGTAAACAAATTGTAGAAAAACATAACGGATCCATATTGTGTCGTTCGAATAACGATTGGACAGAATTTCAAATTACGTTTCAAAAGTAAACAGTCTACACCATACGAATGGTGTAGACTGTTTTAATTTGTAAGTATAACGGTCTCTAATTTTGGATCCTCAGTTGAATAACCTACTATTGAAATTGTGTAAATTGTATTTGGTTCAACGTTGAATTTTGGAATGGTTAATAGTACTTTTTTTGTATCAGCAAGTGAAACTTCAATATCTGCTGTACCAGGGCTAACTTGTGAAAAATCTGTTATTTGTTTAAAGAGTACATTTTCAAATAAATGATCCCCATCTTTTAAATTTACATTTACAACAGGAGTGTCTGGTGAAAAATGTGCAAAGCGTATTTTTGCTTGACCAGATGGTAAATGAGTATTATCAAGAATAGGTTGTAATTGGAGATGATTATCGCTATTGACCGCTGCAAGGGTATAAGTGTGATTCCCCATTATTGGTACTAATGCTGAGAATATTGGAGTTTCGTTTCCGACAGGGACAATATCAATACGGTATTTACCTTGCACCAATGATAAATAAGGACTGAATTGTTTAAAAGAAATATTTTTAATAACCTTTTGTCCGTTTATTATAATATCAACTGCTGGTGTATGGGGAGCTGTGTGGAAGATTCTCATATGTGACGGTAAAGTCGCTTCTTGTGAATCTCTCTTTTCATATGCTTGTACAAGTTTTGTAATTGCATCATGGTATTTCATATAGAGTTCTACATATCTTTTAGGATTGCTATATTGATAGTAACGAGCGAGCTGTTCGTAACGTGCAGCTTCTTGTCCGTATTTTTCAATTTCGGATTGAGTCATGAACATTCCTCCTTTATCATCATTACAAATATATGCGAAGCTAGAAAGAGGTTATGCAAAAAACTTGCCTTTCTAGAAGGAAAAGTTAAAATGGGGATTTTTTTATTTATAGGCAAACACACATACAAATTGATAATTGTCCTACATAAATTATAAAGGAAAGGTAGTTTGACTTTGATGGAAGGAGTGGAACCATTGGGATGTGGATATCCCAATAGTTATTGGGAATGAAGTTATGGAGGATTTGGTGCTATAGGCTGTGGGACGAATTATGGATTTGCATTATGAGTATTTCTATTAATTTTAGTGATGCGTTGGATAAGGTAATACCGATAAAAGAGCGTCGTGCCGAACTGATTAATGTGGTTAATCGGTTCTTTTTTTATTGTTCTAAACAGGTGGTACTATTTGTTAAGTAATAGTTACGATAAATGAGGCGAAGTAATATGTCGAATTTTGTTTGAAAATATGCAATATAAAGTAGGATAATAGGAAGGAGAATAACGGGAGTTCCGTCGAAGTTTACACAATGTCAGCAATTGAGGGAAGCTGATATTATGTTAAAAAAATATTCAATTTGTTGTTATCTTAAATCAGGAAGGGGTATTTAAGCGTACAGGTAAGGGTTGGTCTTTAATTTAAGTTCTGAATTTTCTGTTTTTAAATAATATTTAGCAATCATTTGTATATTTTATAATAGTTTTTTGATAAATTCACTGCTTTTGCAGAGGATTCTTTTTTATGAAAGAAACGTCAATTTTCTTCATATACATATACAAATTGGAGAAATGGGGGAGCGCTATGCGCGATTACTTAATTAAACCACTTGTTGGTCAGCCGTATCCGATGATTTCACATGGAAAAGGTGTGTATTTGTATGATCAAAACGGAAATAAATATTTTGATGGTTCGTCCGGAGCGATTACGGCAGGTATTGGACATGGCGTAGCAGAGATAGCAGAAGTTATTAAAAAACAGGCAGAGGAGATCGCTTTCGTTTATAGATCACAGTTTACGAGTGAACCAGCTGAAAAATTAGCGAAGAAGTTAAGTGATTTATGTGTAGGAGATTTGAACTGGAGCTTTTTTGTGAATAGTGGTACGGAAGCAAATGAAACAGCTATGAAAATCGCAATTCAGCATTTTCAGGAGCGTGGCATTCAAGGGAAACATAAAATTTTGTCACGGTGGATGAGCTATCACGGGATTACAATGGGAGCTTTATCTATGTCTGGGCATCCACTGCGCAGACAACGTTTCGTTTCTATTTTGGAAGATTATCCGACTATTCCAGCTCCATATTGTTTCAGATGTCCTGTACAAAAGGTATATCCAACATGTCAACTTTCTTGTGCGACTGAACTAGAAAGAGCGATTGATCGAATTGGTGCAGAGCATATTGCAGCTTTTATTGCTGAACCGATTATCGGAGCTGCTGGAGGCGCGGTTGTCCCGCCGAAAGAATACTATAAAGTAATTAAAGATATTTGTAGTCATTACGATATTTTATTTATTGCGGATGAAGTAATGACTGGGCTTGGTCGTACTGGTGCATGGTTTGCGATGGAACACTGGGGTGTAGAGCCGGATATTATGACACTTGGTAAGGGATTAGGAGCGGGTTATACACCGATGGCAGCGACAGTTGTAAGTGACCGCGTTATGGAGCCGATTTTACGAGGATCACGCTCTGTTATGAGCGGGCATACGCTAAGTGCAAATCCATTGTCTGCAGCGACGGCTTTAGCTGTTATTGAATATATGGAGAAACATAATTTACCTGAAAAAACAGCGGAAAAGGGAGAGTATTTAATAAAAGGGTTACAGAAAGTTCAGCAACAATCGACAATCATTGCCGATGTGCGTGGAAAAGGGTTGCTAATTGGAATAGAATTGCAACCGTTTACAAAAGCGTCGGAGCTCATTTCAGTTGCAGCTAAAAATGGACTTCTCTTATACCAAGCTGTTTCAGGGCAAGCAGGGAAAGAGGATAGTGCACTGCTTGTTGCACCACCAATGACAACTACATATTCCGAGTTAGATGAATTACTTTCAATTTTTGTAAAGAGCGTGGAAGAGATGATGCAAAAAGGAGGGCATAGTATCGCATGACAACTATTTCAAATACATTCGGTAAATTAAAAGAAATAGAGGAAGTAATTTCTTTGTTCCATGATGATATGACATTAATGTTTGGGGGATTTGGCGGGATCGGATCCCCTCCATCTTTAATTCAAGTTGTTTTAGATAAAGGCATTACAAATTTAAATTTAATAGGAAATGATACTGGATTTCCTGATGTAGGAATCGGTCGTCTTGTTACGAATGAAAGGGTTAAATCTGTAGTTACTTCTCATATTGGGTCAAATCCAAATGCGGGAAGACAATTAAATGAAGGAAGATTGCAAATTGAATTTTCTCCGCAAGGAACATTAGCAGAGCGTATTCGCGCTGGCGGTGTAGGGCTTGGTGGTATTTTAGTTGATGTTGGTGTTGATACGATTGTAGAAGAAGGAAAACGAACAGTTGAAATGAATGGAAAGACATATTTAGTTGAAACAGCTTTAACGGCTGAAGTCGCAATTGTATATGCGAAAAAAGCGGATCCGTTTGGCAATCTTGTATTTGATAAAAGCGCTCGTAATATGAATCCGCACGTAGCTATGGCTGGGGACATAACGATTGTAGAAGCAGAAGAAATTGTTCCACTTGGAAGTTTAGATCCAGAAGAAATTGTCGTCCCTGGTGTATTTGTAAATTATATCGTGCCATCGGAAGGAGTGAATTGGAAATGGGTATGGGCGTAGAAGTGAGAGATAAGATTGCAAGACGTGCAGCGAGAGAAATTCAAAATGGCATGATTGTAAATTTAGGTATTGGAATTCCATCGCTTGTACCGAATCATTTACCAGAAGATATGAATGTTATGTTTCACGCGGAAAACGGTATTGTCGGTATGGGACCAACGCCAAGTAAAGGGAATGAAGATGAGAATTTATGTAACGCAGCTGGTTTACCAACATCTCTTATTACAGGAGCAAGTTATTTCGATAGCTGCATGGCGTTTGGCATGATTAGAAAAGGATTACTTGATGTTACGATACTTGGTTCGTTACAAGTAAGTGAAAATGGTGATTTAGCGAACTGGATTGTACCAGGAAAACGCGTTCCAGGTATTGGAGGAGCGATGGATTTAGCGCAAAAAGCGAAGCGGGTCGTTGTTGTGATGAATCATGTTGATAAATACGGAAATGCAAAGATTGTTTCGGAATGTACATTGCCATTAACTTCGAAAAAATGTGTAGATTTAATTATTACAGACATGGCTGTCATGGAAGTGACTCCAAGAGGACTTGTCTTACAAGAATTAATGAGTCCGTACACTGTAGAAGATGTAAAACGACATACGACAGCTGATTTTCATATAAGCTCAAATTTACTAGTAATTGAATGAGGGGAGTTGTAATATATGGAGCAATTAAAAAAACAAGTTTGTGATTATATTGAGAGTCATGAAGAAGAGAGCGTAAAAATTTTAACACGATTAATTCAAGAAAAGAGCGTATCTGGTGATGAAAGTGGTGCGCAGGCAATTGTTATTGAAAAGTTGCGTGAGTTAGGTCTAGACCTTGATATTTGGGAGCCTGCTTTTAATGAAATGAAAGATCACCCTTATTTCGTATCACCTCGTACAAGCTTTACAGATAGCCCGAACATTGTAGCGACTTTAAAAGGAAGTGGCGAAGGGAAATCTATGATTTTAAACGGGCATATTGACGTCGTGCCAGAAGGGGATGTAAATCAGTGGGACCATTATCCGTATAGTGGAGAGAAAATAGGAAACCGCATATATGGACGTGGAACAACAGATATGAAAGGCGGCAATGTCTCACTTATGCTTGCGATGGAAGCTATTGTTGAATCTGGTATTGAACTAAAAGGTGATATACATTTTCAAAGTGTAATAGAAGAAGAGAGCGGTGGGGCAGGAACATTAGCTGCTATTTTACGAGGATATAAGGCAGATGGCGTTATTATTCCTGAGCCGACTAATATGAAGTTTTTTCCGAAACAACAAGGGTCAATGTGGTTTCGTCTACATATAAAAGGAAAAGCAGCACACGGTGGTACACGGTATGAAGGAGTAAGTGCAATTGAAAAAAGTATGTTTGTTGTAGATCATTTGAGAAAATTAGAAGAGAAGAGAAATGGTCGAATTACAGATCCGTTATTTAAGGGGATTCCGATTCCAATTCCAATTAACGTTGGGAAAATTGAAGGGGGAAGCTGGCCAAGTTCTGTTCCCGATTCATTAATTTTAGAAGGAAGATGTGGTATTGCGCCGAATGAGACTATAGAGGCAGCAAAAGAAGAGTTTGAAGGCTGGATTGGTGAATTAAAAGATGTGGATAGTTGGTTTGTAAAAAATCCTGTAGAAGTAGAATGGTTTGGAGCGAGATGGGTTCCTGGTGAACTAGAAGAAAATCATCCACTTATTACAACGCTTCAACATAACTTTGTTGAAATCGAAGGGAACGAACCGATTATAGAAGCTTCGCCATGGGGAACAGATGGAGGTTTGTTCACACAAATCGCTAACGTACCAACGATAGTATTTGGTCCAGGAGAGACGAAAGTAGCACATTATCCAAACGAATATATAGAAGTTGATAAAATGATTGCTACCGCAAAAATAATTGCATGTACATTACTAGATTGGTGTGAGGTGAAGAAATGAAATACTATGAATCTTTTAGTGAACAGACAAAGCATTACACAGTAGAAGGGGTTTTAGATTATTTTAATAAACGTGTTAGAGTTGATCACTATACAGGAAATGTTGAACGTATTATACAAACAATCGATGAATTAGCAGAGAAACATTCTTTCACTAAATGTATTATTAAAGGAAAGGGAGAGCATGTTTCAACATGGCTCTCTTTCGGTTTCTTACTGGAAGCAACGATACCTCATTATTTTCAAGGACACGATGCGCACTTCTTCGTGAAATATCATAATGATGAAAGACGGAATAGTATTCATTGGACTGAGGAAGATACCATTTTAAGTGGTGTAAAAGCAAAAGAAGTGAAAGAAAAAATAGTCCAAGAGGAATTTGTGTTAAGAAAAGCGACAGAAGAGGACGCGGAAGAATTAGCAATTGTCTTTGGAAAAGTATTTGAAGTTTATCCGACACCTTTAAATGAAGCGAGTTATGTAAAGCAGACGATGGAGGAAGACGATACAATTTACTATGTTTATGAATTCGAAGGGAAAATTATTAGTACAGCATCTGCTGAAATGAACGTGAAAGAAGGTAATGCAGAATTAACGAATTGTGCTACATTACCTGAATATCGAAAACATGGTTTCATGAAAAGTCTGTTAATTAAATTGGAGGAAGAGCTCCAAGAAAAATCTATTTTTTGTTCTTATACAATTGCTCGCTCGCTATCTTTCGGTATGAATGCAGCCTTTCATCAATTAGGCTATACATATACGGGAAGGCTTGCGAATAATTGCTACATTTTTGATAAGTTGGAAGATATGAATATATGGGTGAAAGATTTATCCAGCTATTCGAAAGCAGTAAGACTCCCGCCTCAAAATTCGGCTGTAAAGCAAAGAAGTTAGGTGGGAGTCGGGTTAATAATCAGTGGGGATGAATAAAGCCCCACTGATTAAAGTTTCACTTAACCATAAATAAGCAATAGAAATATATACAAATTTCATCAAAATAATAGAACGGAATCGTCATACTTATAATCGCACAGAGGGATGCCGGAAATCCGGCATGCATTTGCCGGATTTCCGGCAAGAGGGGGGATGACATTGCTAGCAGTTTCGACACAAGAAGTCATTGAAGCGATTTTGGGCAGTATTGATGAGGCAATACATGCAGTGGATGAAAATGGTATTACAATCTTTTATAATACAGTTGCTGCAAAACATGATGGATCGAAAATTGAGAATGTGCTAGGAAAACATTTATTAGAAGCATTCCCTTCATTATCTAGGGAAACGAGTACGCTAATGAAAGTGTTACATACGAAAAAACCGATTGTACATCAAGTTCAGCATTATCAAAATTTAAATGGAGAAGATGTTTGTACGGTAAATACGACGCTACCTATTTTTATAGATGGAAATATTGCTGGTGCTGTTGAAATCGCGAAAGATTATTCTACAATTCAAAAGCTTACTGACACTATCGTAGATTTACAATCGAAAATAAAACGGTCGACTAATAAAAAAACGGTAAAAAAGCATGTTGCATTCGAGACAATTGTGACAAATGATTCCCGCTTTAAACAGACGAAAGAGTTAGCTCAAAAAGTAGCCCCAACTGATGCAAATGTTTTAATATATGGTGAAACAGGAACAGGGAAAGAGCTATTTGTGCAAGCAATTCATGAAGCTTCTAAACGGAAAAACAAGCCATTTATTGCACAAAACTGCGCAGCTTTGCCAGAGTCGCTATTAGAAAGTTTATTGTTTGGAACTACAAAAGGAAGCTATACAGGGGCAATTGAACGAGCAGGATTATTTGAACTTGTAGATGGAGGAACATTGTTTTTAGATGAACTTAATTCAATGCCACTCGATTTACAAGCGAAAATGCTACGTGTATTAGAAGATGGCGTTATTCGCCGCATTGGTGATAATAAGACGAGAAAAGTAGATGTTCGCGTTATTACGGCGATGAATCAGCCACCAGAAGTATGTTTAAGAGAAAATAAAATTCGCACTGATTTATACTATCGATTAAATGTGTTTTCGTTATATATTCCGCCGCTTCGCGAAAGAACTGAAGATGTATTGTTATTAGCGTCTTATTTTTTGAAAGAATATAATAAAAGTTATAAAAAAGGAGTACTTGAAATTGATAAAGAGGCAAAGGAAAGATTACAATCTTATCAATGGCCCGGAAATGTTCGTGAATTAAAACATACGATAGAACATGCTGTCATTATTGCGGAAGGAAATTCATTAACAGCTAATTGTTTACCGCGTACATTTCGGAAAGAGAAAATTCCTAAGAAGAAAAGTATATTACCGCTTAGGGAAGCTCTTCATCAAACAGAAAAGGAATTAATAGATCAAGCGTTAATTGAAACGGAAGGGAATATTTTGCAAGCAGCAAAAATGTTAGGAATTCCGCGTCAAACGCTTCAATATAAACTGAGCAAGTACGACAAAACCGCCGAATAATCGGCGGTTTTTGTTTGTTTGCACCAATAAAAGAGCGTTTACATATATAACAAGTAATGAATATGATAGTAAATATCGTTTTAGTACAGCACTTAAAAATATTTATTCTCTTATATAATAGGGTATTTCTCGCATTTACTTATCAAGAATATGAAGTTGGCATAATTATTGCTTATATAAAGGATGAGCGTATAAAAAGGGGGAATAGCAATGTTACATGATGTATACAAACCAAATCGTCACTGGAAGGATATTGAATTATGGAAAGATGTTACAGAAGAACAATGGAATGATTGGGTTTGGCAATTAACGAATACGATCAAAACTTTAGATGATTTAAAGAAAATAATTAACTTAACACCTGAGGAAGAAGAAGGCGTTAAAATTTCAACGAAAACGATTCCGTTAAACATTACACCGTACTATGCTTGGCTAATGAATCCTGATGACCCACGCTGTCCGATTCGGATGCAATCAGTACCGATTTCGGAAGAGTTATATAAAACAAAATATGATTTAGAAGATCCTCTTCATGAAGATGAAGATTCACCAGTTCCAGGATTAACGCATCGTTATCCAGACCGCGTACTATTTTTAGTAACGAATCAATGTTCTATGTATTGTCGTTACTGTACACGTCGTCGTTTTAGTGGACAAATTGGAATGGGCGTACCGAAAAAGCAATTAGATGATGCGATTGCTTATATTAGTGAAACACCACAAGTACGTGACGTTTTAATTTCTGGCGGTGATGGACTTCTAATTAATGATAAAATTTTAGAATATGTATTAAAGAATTTACGAGAAATCCCGCATGTTGAGATTATTCGTATCGGAACGAGAGCACCAGTTGTATTCCCACAGCGTATTACAGAAAACCTGTGTAACATAATTAAAAAATACCATCCAGTATGGTTAAATACGCATTTTAATACTTCTATTGAGATTACAGAAGAATCGAAATTAGCATGTGAAATGCTTGCAAATGCAGGTGTTCCAATTGGAAACCAAGCTGTAATTTTAGCTGGAATTAATGACAGCGTTCCAATTATGAAAAAACTTATGCATGATTTAGTGAAAATTCGTGTTCGTCCATATTATATTTACCAATGTGATTTATCAGAAGGTATCGGTCATTTCCGTGCGCCAGTTTCTAAAGGATTAGAAATTATTGAAGGCTTACGTGGACATACGTCTGGTTATGCAGTACCAACTTTCGTTGTCGATGCACCGGGCGGAGGCGGAAAAATTGCGCTTCAGCCAAACTATTTAATTTCACAAAGTGCGGATAAAGTTGTTCTTCGTAACTTTGAAGGGGTTATTACAACGTATCCAGAACCAGAAAACTATATCCCAGGAAGAGCAGAAGGCTACTTTAAAGAAATTTATCCGACTTATGAAGAGAAACGTTCTGATATCGGTGTTGCAGGATTGATGAGTGATAAGAAATTTAATCTTGTTCCAGATGATTTACAACGTATGAATCGCCGCAAAGATTATGAAGTCAATGAAACGCATGCTTCTTTAAAAGATAAACGTGATAAGCGTGATCAATTGAAAGATAAAAAATATCAAGCGCAAATGGCAAAGTTAGATGATGACAAAAAAAATGAGGGTGACGCAGTATGAATTGTATGTGGTGTGACAGTACAGAAGCGAAAGAAAGCTTGAATACTGTATATTGGGAGTTACCAGATGGTACGAAAGCCATTGAAATCCAAAAGACACCATGTATTACTTGTTCCTCATGTGGAATGGACTATCAATCAGACCATACTGTAAAAGAAATTGAAGATCAGTTGTTTTTAATTTATACGAAAGATTTGCCAAAACAACTAACATACGAAGAGTTGATGGGAAGACCACGTTTATTAAAAAGGAATTATTTCGACTTTTAACCAGCTTTTATGCTGGTTTTTTTCTTTTTCGCCTTGTATAATGTACCCAAGTTAGAAAGGTAGGGAATATTTTTGAAAAAGACATTTTACCATTATATGATGAAGCACCGTGCAGCTTTATTTAAAAATGAAATATCAGATTTAGCAGAGGCGATGTATGATGATTTAAGTTTTCCGAAGCAATCTGAAGACTATGATGTAATTAGTTCATACTTAGAGTTAAGTGGAATGCTAGAAAGTATGTCTATATTTGATGAAGCATGGGATTTATATATACAAGAGAGATAACGATATGAAGTTTTAGGAAAATGAAAGCATAATGAATATATTACTTTGAAAGAAGTGAAGTATTCATTATGTTTTTTATTTACAATACGTCTTGCTGTTAGAACATAAATGAAAAGTGAAAGCTAGTTTAAATACTAGCTTTTTTGAGTTATATACAAATTCTACTTTTTTATTGAAAAAATTTATGAATATAAGCTTCTGTGATAAGCGTTTTTATGTAGGTTGCATATACTGTTATCAAAATCACGACGTTTAAAAAAGGAGAGATATAGATGGCAAAGAAAAAACAACCTAAATATAACGTAGGGGACATAGTCGTGATTACGCTATATGGAACCGTTGGAAAAATTACAAATATGAAGATTTTAGATGGAGTTTACGTATACGAAGTAAATAATCACGATGGATTTTATGTAGAACAAACTTTACAGCATGTTACAGAGCAAGAAATGAAAAAGGGCGACACAGAGTGGATTGAATTAAATTATAACTTTACGTTTGGTGATCTCGTGCAAGTAACTGGATATGATAAAGATGTTTTTCGTATTGTTGGTTTTCGTACAGAAGTATGGAGATATAAAAATGATGCATGGGAAGATACTATATATGAATTGTCACGAATTACTGATGGTGAATGGCTAGAAGCTGATGAATCGGATTTAACATTACTTGCCAATGCACAAACGGCAAATGCAATTTTGAAGAAAATGAAACAAGATAAGGCTGGCATGAATAAATTGGATTTAGGAAAATTGAAGTCGATTAACAATTCGAAAAAAGTAAGTGTAAAGACGAATCGCCAAGAAATTATTGATGGGTTATTAGATATTTATAATGATTATCATTTATTATTCGATACATTTAAAGATGAAGAATATAAAATTGTTATGGATGTTGTTCAAAATTATTTAGTTAAATTGACAGAGAAAAAATAGTTAACTAGAAAGAGAGAATAAATTGAACAACAATATATACAGTATAAGGTATGCCTACAATTATTAAAAAAATAAAAAGCCATTTAATAAGAGAGTCTGCCCATTGATCTTCATGCATGAACTCTTCTTTTGTTTGCTCTACTTCGTATTGGTATTCCATTATTATTTCCCCCTTTGGATAGCTTGTACTAACATCGTATGCCCTTTACCTACATGATATGACTTATAAAAAAAGAAAAACTATTTTTCTAATCTCATATACATAATTTTGAGATTTTTTCATAAAACAGAAATAAAGGAGTGATGCTCATGAAGGAAATTGAAGTCGTAATTGACACGGAAGAGATTGCGGAGTTTTTTTATGAGCGACTAATTGAAAGAGGGTACGTTCCAAAAAGAGAAGAAATTGAGGACCTGGCAGATATTACATTTGAGTATTTATTAGAGAAATGCATGATTGATGAAGTTTTTGATGAAGAGGAAGATTGAAAGTAACGGCGGGCTTAACTCGTCGTTTTTTACTCTTTACAAACTTGTCACAAATATAGACAAGAATTGTTGGTATAATTAAAAGGAAATTTTATACAAGAGGTGAAGGGATGTTCAAAAAAATTATTGATTCTTTATTAGGAAAGAAAAAACATCGTTCGTATTCAAGTAGTGATTATCGTCATAGAGGGCGCTCGTATTCAAGTAGCGATAATAAACGACGTTCATCTGGTTATGGGCATCAGCATTATAAAAGAAAACGTAAAAGCCGTAGCTTCTTTTCAAGTAGCTGATGAAATGGCGTCGTATACTAGCCTTATTTGATAGACCACTGCGAAAAAATACAATTGTTGCAGAGCGTTATAAGATTGAATCAGTAATTGGAATGGGCAGTTATGGGATTACATATGTCGTTAATGATTTACAAATAAATAAATATAAAGTCTTAAAACAATTAAGGCAAAGTAAACAAAGATATGAGTCTGGTAGAAAATCATTTGAGAAAGAGAAAGTGATTTTACAAACATTAAATCATGCGTCAATTCCTAATCTACATGATCATTTCATATGGGAGAAAAAGAACTTTTTTGTGATGGAGTATATGCCGGGAGAAAATTTCGAAGATTATATTTTCTTAGATGGGCAAGTATATGATGAACGTGAAGTTTTTGAAATTTTATATGAAGTACTAGGAATTGTTTCGTATTTTCATAGTAAAGGTATCATTCACCGAGATTTACGTATTCCAAACATATTAATGAAAGAAAATCAGATTAGTATTATTGATTTTGGATTGGCTAAATTGAAAGGTGAGGGTGATGAGCGAGCTACAACTTATGAAGGTGAACAAGCTTTGATGCGAGAAATTCACTTTCGTAGCGATTTTTATGCGCTCGGTCATTTCGCATTATTTTTATTGTATGCTAGTTATGAATCGACTGAAAAAAAGGAAAAACCTTGGTATGAAGAGTTAGTGCTGGAAGAATATAATCGCGACATTCTACTGCGAATGTTACAAATGAAAGCGCCATACTATGAAAATGTACAAGATTTGAAAAAAGATGTAGCTTACGCTTTAGAAAGGATGGAGACTCCATGTTTCAAAAGTTTTTAGCAAGCGTTGGTATTGGTACTGCAAAAGTAGATACTGTTCTTGAAAAAGATGAGTATATAGTTGGAGAAGAGATAGTAGGGAAGGTTCATATAACTGGAGGTTCAGTTAGCCAAGAAATTGAAAGCATTTACTTAACGTTGTCGACGTCATATGTAAGAGAAGTGGATGATAAAAAAGTAACGGCAACGTATGATTTGGAGCGAGTTCGTTTAACAGATCCATTTTCTGTAGAGCCAAATGAAAAAGTGGAAATTCCATTTTCGTTTTTAATGCCAATTGAAGTACCACTAACACTTGGAATGAAAACGGTTTGGGTTCATACAGGCCTTGATATTAAACGTAGTATTGATCCAAGTGACCGTGATTATATTCAAGTGTTGCCGAATGCGCTATTGAACAGTGTATTAAATAGTGTAAATCAATTAGGTTTTAAAGTGCGTCATATAGAATGCGAAGAATTACCGTATCGATTACGTAAGCAAGTTCCATTCGCGCAAGAATTTGAGTTTATTCCAGTTTCCGGAGAGTATTATGGGAAATTAGATGAATTAGAATTATTAATTTTGTCAAGTGCCCACGATCGATTAGAAATTATTATGGAAGTAGATAGAAAATCACGTGGATTAGCTGGTTTGTTCGCGGAAGCGCTAGATCTTGATGAGAAGGTTATTCGCTTTACAGTAACAAGCGAAGATATTCCAACGATGCAGCAAAAAATTAACAATAATATTTTTTAATAAACTATGCATAAAAAAGAAATGGAGAGGAAAACTAAAACAACCGCTCCATTTTTTTGCATAGTGAGGTTATGTATGTGAAACGATACCGACATTTATACTTGTTAAGTTGTACACTACTCATTTGTTTTGTCGCACTATCACTTTCGTATCATACCGCTTGTATTGAAAAATTTGATAATGTAGTCGCACACTTTATTCAAAGTTTCCGAAACGATTATTTGACAACCTATTTTACTTGGGTGTCCTTTATCGGTTCAAAAAGAATATATTTCCCGTTACTCATTATACTTGTAATGTATTTTCTTCTTAGAAAAAAAATATTAAGTGCATTACTTCTAACAATTAATTATTACGGATCACGTTATTTGAACAGTATGCTCAAACTATGGTATGAACGAGCACGACCTGATGTGACGCAGCTTGTTACAGCAACTGGATATAGCTTTCCGAGCGGTCATACGATGAATGCTACTGCTTTTTTAGGATTTATTGCATACGTCACAATTACAGAAGATCGTATTTCATTGCATAAAAAGTTGCTGATTATTTTTATAGCAAGCTTCGTTGTATTATCTATTTCAGTTAGCCGAATTTATCTTGGCGTGCACTATCCATCTGACATATTAGCCGGATGGGCAGCGGGCGGTAGCTGGCTCGTTTTATGTGTTATATTTCATAAGGCGTTCATTAAAAAAGAACCTATGTCATAATAGGTTCTTTTTGCATGGGCTCCACATGAATATGAGCATGGTAAATTCCGAATTTTTTTCGAAGCATATCTTCAATATTGTCAGTAATACAATGGCTTTCGCTAACATCCATTCGAGCATCTACTTCAATTGTAATATCTACATACGTTTGATTCCCATACATACGAGCACGAATATCTACAATATGTTCTACACCTGAAATATGCCCTATAGCATCAGCGTATTCATCCATTTTCTCAGGATCAATTCCATCCGTTAACATATGAGAAGCTTCTACAAAAATTTCCCATGCAGTCTTACAAATAATAAGACCAACAATTAAAGCAGCAATAGGGTCTAAAATAGGCATTTTGAACTGTGATCCGACAATACCTATTACTGTACCAATACTTACGAGAGCATCTGATAAATTATCTTTTGCAGCGGCTTCTAACGACTTACTCTTTGTTTGAATCGCAATCTTTTTCGTATATTTATATACGAAATACATTACGATGGCAGAAAATAAAGCAACCCACGCAGCGAGTACATTAGGCGCTGCTTGTTTCGGATTTAAAAACGATTGAATTGCACTAATCACAACTTCTAATCCGACCGTTGCCATAATAAAGGAAGCAACAAGTGATGCGATTTGTTCTGCACGCGAATGCCCATATGGATGATCTGGGTCACGAGGCTTACGAGAAATTTTCAGGCCAATTAATATTGCTAAAGAAGCACCAATATCCGTTAAGTTATTCAAACCGTCAGCACGTAATGCGCTAGAGAGGGTAATATAACTGATGATGATTTTCAAAGAGGATAAAAATATGTAGGCTATAATGCTGACAATAGCACCTTTATCAGCTTCTTTATGAGAAAGAGAATCCATTTTAATCACTCGCCTTTCTACAAGGAATTTCTTTCTATACATAGAGTATCAAACGAAACTCGTGTGAGTCTATACAAACATTGTTGACGTTTTATAGCTTTTTAAGAAGGGGATAACAAAGTTTCGTTAAGGAAAAATATGTTGAAAAGTACAAAGTGGAAATTTATTAAATAATTAATGATGATTATGGCAAAAGGAAAGAGGGCGAGAATAATGATTCTCATAATTTCTTCCATATATATTTTTCACAAAATGACTCTTTGTAATTCCTCGTGTGAGTAATATATAAGAAATGATAAAGAAATTCTTGAATAAGAAGAGGAGAAAAGAATAAAAATGTTCACCTTCCAGAAAGAGACAAAGGCAAAGAACAATTTGAAAACGAAAAAACCTCTGATGATTTTTCAGAGGTTTTTCGTTTCTTAGTATGCTTCTAAAAACTCAGTAACTTGCTCTTCCGTTTTTGCATTTGCACTATGTAAGTGACCTAGTTTTTCGCCATTTTGATATACAAGTAGGCTTGGAATACCCATTACTTGATACTCTTCAGCAATACTTGGGAACTCATCTTTATTAATAGAATACCATTCAAACTTATTGAACTCTTCCATTACATCTCCGATAAAGTTGTCCATACGTACACAATCTGGGCACCATGTAGTAAAGAACTTAACAACTACTGGCTCCTCGCTTGCGATGATGTCTTTGAATTCCTTGTCAGACTTGATTTCTCTCATGTTTTGTTGCTCCTTTTTCACTTATAATATTTTGGGTTATTTAGGCGGTGTTTTTGCCCAGAAACGAAAACTTCTAACAAAAGTTTTTCATTCCGAATAATTCGTTTGCAAATTGATCCACCGCAGTTTTCTGAAGTCCTGGTAAGCGATGTGAGTAGGTGTCCAGTGTGATACCTACTCTTTTATGTCCTAATCGTTCACTGACAATCTTCGGGTGAATACCTTGTTTTCAACATTAATGTTGCATGAGTATGCCTCAGATCATGGAACCGAATATCAGGAACCTCACTTTTCTTTATAAGCTTTTTCCAGAGCTGTGTCAAACTTCTGAAATTGCAGGGGTTACCGTTATATGTTGGGCAGACCCAATCATAATTATTATACCCATCGCCATACCGTCCTTTTTCGTCATATATTTTCTGAAGATGTTCTTGAAGAGTAATCTCAGGTTCATGAAATTCTTTGATGATATGCGAGAGGAAACGATTAAGAGGATAAGGTCCGTCTCTTAAAAACACTATCCTACCATCGTAGCCCTAAGGAAAGACAAATGATTGTGTTTGGTGAACGAAGTACAAGGGTAGAAGAGAGTTTGAAAAATGATTAAAAGCCGTCCTCTGTTATTTTGGACGGCTTTTAGGTTCTTTAAAAAAAGCTGTAAATTACCTTTTACATCAATTTTTATTCCAAAGACAAGAGGCGTTTATTCTGTCATTGGAACAATTGCTTTCATTCCTGATAACTTAAACGTAAATTATAGAGCGCGGGTAGAAATTCGTGTTAATGGAAATCCAGCAATTGCAATAGATAATGATTTTTTTGGTCCAATAAACTTTGCTAATGTTGTAGCTGTTTCATCCATAATTCAATTGAGTGCAGGGGATTTAGTCGAAATTTTTGCACAAAGTAGCGTAGCTGGAGTTATTAGTAATGTAGAAGATAGTACGCATTTTGAAGCTGCAAGATTCCCGTCTCCAAAAGTATAAGTGGTATAAAACCTTGTAAGTAATTTAATATCAGGAAATTCCAAAATTTATACTTGCCCTGTACAAGAACGGATAATTTATTTGTAGTGCATGAAGTATTTTAACGGTGTACAAGCTGTTTTGAAAGCACTGGATAAATGAACGATGTACTGTTAAATAGTGTCTGATGTTTGTAAACGAAACAGTCGAAGAAGAGTAGCGGTGTCATGATGTTCAGGTAAAAAAAGCTTACTGGTAAGGGGATCTTACCGATTTAGTTTATGAAAAAAGGCCCTGTTGTCTCCAACAGGGCCTTTCCTAAAATGGCAAAGAGTAACTCTTACCTTACTCCTTGTCCATAGAATACACAAAAATCTTACGTTTGTATAGGTAAAAAATTTACAATAATAATATTGGAATATAATGTTTAAGAATAATTCTAGAGGGAGAAAAATATTTGGTATAGAGGATATTGTTGATTTTAAAGGGGATTTAAGAGATTGGTAGCAACTTACCGGTAATAAAGGGATATTGAAATAATGAAATATGAAATATTACATATCTCACTGAACGATATAATCTATTTAATAATAATAAAATCGCATGTAGGAATTTTTTCTGAAAATCCGAGTTGATGAAACTAGATAATTTGTATTACTAATATAACCGAAATATTACATGAGTGCTTTGTTTTTAAAAGTTATACTTTCTCTTCGCTTTGCCTTATGGTGGGGCATTTTTATTTTTTGTAATAGCAACAACTTGTCCAAACTTTTCAAGTTTAGCATACATAGTATGCAGTAATGGAGTAGAAAGGAGCACTATATATGTCTTGTTATTACTACTGTAAGAATTGTGAGAGTTACCAAAAGAAAAATCATGATTGCTGTAAAAAAAGAAGTGATTATTATAATAAGTGCGGTAAAAGATGTGATGACTGTTCTTGCGATCATAAGGAGAACAACCTTGTAAGAGCATCTGCTTTTAGAGCTGTAAATACAGTTAATCAAAACCTTCCAGCTAATACTTTTGTTAAAGTATTATTTCAAAATGAACAATTTGATTTAGCGAACGAATATAACCCAGCAACATCAGATTTTACTCCGAAGACTAGAGGAGTTTATTCCGTAATTGGGACGATTGGTTTCTTTCCGAACGATACAAATTTAAATTATAGAGCGCGTGTAGAAGTTCGAGTGAATGGAAATGCGGCAATTGCTATAGATAACGACTTTTTTGGTCCAATAAATTTCGGTAATGTCGTAAGTGTTTCGACAATACTTCAATTACATGCAGGTGATATTGTCGAGATTTTTGCACAAAGTAGTATAGATGGGGTTATTAGTAGTACAGAAGATGGTTCTCATTTTGAAGCTGCAAGATTCCCATCTCTAATAAAATAAAAGACATGTCATAACTATTTATGGACTATCTTTTTTTGTAAGGCTCTACCTTATGGTAGGGCCTTTTAGTTAAAATTGTTTAGAAGGTAATATACTAGAATAAGTTTATAAATACTTGATAAGCAACACCTAGAGTTAATACGATAGCTAACAGTTTTGCTACCCATCTCGGTGCATTTAAATTTAGTAAAAGGGAATGACATATACTAAATGTAATGCCGAGTGTTAAAAGAATTGCGATAAGATATAAAACTAATAGGAAGAAAGGTTGCTCTATGGAGCCGAAGTCAATTTTGGATGGATTCATGTAATATGTACCTCGTTTTTTGTTGATATATTAATATAATAATGAAAAATACAAGAAATTGGAAGAGCAATGTAATAAATACTATAAAAGTAAATTTGAAGTTATGGATGGAGTAGATCAAATAATCTTTGAAAGACTATTCAAAGCCATCATTTGTTTAAGTTTGATATACAAGAACAAATGTTCTTGGTATACTGAAAAATAAAAAAGGTGCGTTTACATGACAAATTTTAGTAATATAATTGAAAAACTAGATGCAATGATTTACAAACCTAATAATTTATTAATTACTAAACGAAAAGAAGAAAAGCAAAATTCAGAATATGCAGGATGGGTATTTCAGCTAAATAATAGAAGCATACGATTTAGGGTATCAAAAATTACGCCTAATAAGATTGGACAATTTGTTTCTTTTTGGGAGAAGAATGCCTCCATGAGCAATCAGGCATTTTCTTATGATTCGGCTCCTAACCTTTTAGTTATCACTTGTATAGCGGATAATAAACTAGGACAATTTATTTTTCCAAAAGAGATTCTTCTAAAAGAAAAAATATTAAAAACTCAAAACCAAAAAGGGAAAATGGCTATGAGGGTTTACCCTATTTGGGATAAGCCTGTTAGTAATCAAGCTAAGAAGAGTCAACTGTGGCAACTTCATTATTTTGTCGATTTAAGTGATACTGAAAATGTAGCTACAGATAAATTATTAAACTTATATTCATAGTGCATAATAAGAAAAATTTTTTTGAAATATTCAATGTTTGTCTAGGTGGATATTTGGAAATGCTAACAGGATAACCCGTTAAGTAAAGAATAAAAAAGGAGCATACAAATAAAGTATGCTCAAAAAAAGATAGGTTTTATGAGTGGAGAATCTCCATACGATAATATATGCTCATTTCATTAATATGTGTAAAATATCAACAAAATATCAATAGAATATCAATTAATGAGTTATTTTAGTTTTTTAATGAAGTCATGTTTTTGTGAAATGAAAAAAGAGCCGTTTCTTTTGAAAGATGCGGCTCTTTTTATTACTTCGTTATCGTACTGTTCGAAATGATAAATCATAAAATTATACGTTTAACAATTTGATAATGATCGGACTTCAGTTATATATTTCTTAAAGTCTGGATATTGAGATGCAGTTTGGCAGGTAGGGATGAGTAGTTGATTAAT
The DNA here is from genome assembly GCF_002975175.1 of Bacillus sp. MYb209. Classification (GTDB taxonomy): domain Bacteria; phylum Bacillota; class Bacilli; order Bacillales; family Bacillaceae_G; genus Bacillus_A. The sequence continues at coordinate 63,150 of NZ_PCNZ01000019.1, read as the reverse complement.
TAAAGATACATTTGTAATTACTTCGTTACAAGGGCCGTAGAATGTAACTGTTAGCTTTGAATTCGGGGGAACTTTGAATACAATAGGGACTTTTTGCATTAAATCAACTCCTTATATAATAGGGGTTATATGTTTATTTCTTTTTAATTAGGAAGACATATTAATATAATATGTAATTTTATTGTATTTGATTATTATATATACGGAGTTTTATTTCACCATATCATTTGAAAGTACGGTGGGGAAATTTAGCATACTGTTTCTAAATTGTTTTATTAAACGGTGAAAAGGAAAGGTCATTTTCCTAAATCGGAAAAGTCTTTTCTAATACGTATCAAAATAGTGCTGTGAAAAAATATATATCATGTTAAAAATAAGCTTGAAAAAATACTAGTACGAGGGAATAAGCAGTAATTAACTTGTCTCTATATAACAAATTGTAAAAAGGCAGCTTTTTTTGCTGCCTTTTTACAGGGAGATTGAAAAATCTTGGAGGTCATTCATGAGTATAAGCAAAAGTTGCTTATATATAGTATGCACATTATTTATAGTTTTATCCCAATATTTAGTATGAAATAAACGTAAGTCTATCGTTTACAAATGCAAAAAAGAAGAACTCGATTATTATGGATAAAAAGAAATTATTTAGTTTTAAAAAATGATGAAAATATATTTATTTGTCTTATAGAAGCTTGCTATTAGGCATATGGGTCTAGCAATAATACAAGCTTTGAATAAGATAATAAAAAGGAGTTGATTAGTAATGGGTTATATTGTAGATATTTCGAAATGGAATGGAAATATTAATTGGGATATTGCAGCGTCTCAGATAGATTTAGTTATTGCTAGAGTTCAAGATGGTTCGAATACGGTCGATTTTATGTATCAAGGTTATGTGAAAGAAATGAAGAAACGTAGTATTCCATTTGGGAATTATGCATTTTGCCGTTTTATATCTATTTCAGATGCAAAAAAAGAAGCGCAAGATTTTTGGAATCGTGGCGATAAAAGCGCCAAATTTTGGGTGGCAGATGTAGAAGTTCAAACAATGGTAGATATGCAAGGTGGGACTCAAGCATTTATTGATGAATTACGCCGATTAGGTGCAAAAAAAATTGGTTTATATGTAGGACATCACACGTATGTATCATTTGGAGCTCGCAATATTGATGCTGATTTTATTTGGATTCCTCGTTATGGAGGGAATAAACCAGCATATCCTTGTGATATTTGGCAATATACTGATTCAGGAAATGTTCCTGGTATTGGAAAATGTGATTTAAATCAATTAATTGGGAATAAAAATCTTTCTTGGTTTATAGGTTCAAATCAAACAAATCAATCTAGTATTGGAGATAGTAAGCAACCAAATGGAATTGGTATTGCAGTTTCAAAATATGATGATGGATACGGCATTAATTTATATGAAAATCCTGCGAATCCACAGTTTACAGGAAGACTTACGAAAAAAATCCCATATTTAATCTTTAAAGGTTATTGGGGAGGTGGCGAAAAAGATATGATTTGTTTAGGTGGTGAACAGCAGTGGGCTAAGTTAGAACATTTTAATGTACAATGGTTTTATACATATTCAAAATACACACCTGGATATGAAATTAGAACGTACGATGGACCAAACGGGAATGATACAGGTGCGGTCGATGGGAAGGTCCCTTATCGTATTTGGAATCGTCAAGATGGATATATAGATATAGGTGGGAACAAATGGATCAAAGAAGAACATGTGCAGATTAAATGATGTTAAAAAGTCGGCTTTATGCCGGCTTTTGTATTTAATAAAGCTTGTCTCTGGCATGAAGAGAAATACTTGCGGAAAACACATTAATTTCACAATAGCGCTGTATAGTTCCTAATATACATTTATCAAAGTGAGGTATTTGAATTGAAAAAGAAAAAGCTATTTATGGGAACTATTATTACATGTGTGGCACTAACATTGTCTGCGTGTGGTTCCTCAGAAAATGTTGCAACATCAAAAGTAGGAAACGTGACAGAGAAAGAGTTAAGTAAAGAATTAAGGCAAACATATGGAAAAAGTACTTTATCTCAAATGATGTTAAATAAGGCATTGCTAGATAAATATGAAGTTTCAGATGAAGAAGCTAAAAAACAAGTAGAAGCAGCGAAGGAACAAATGGGTGACAAGTTTAAAGTGGCTTTAGAGCAAGTAGGATTAAAAAATGAAGATGAATTAAAAGAGAGAATGAAGCCAGAAATTGCACTTGGGAAAGCGATTAGAGCGACTGTCACAGATAAAGATGTGAAAGATAACCATAAACCAGAAATGAAGGTAAGTCACATTTTAGTGAAAGATGAAAAAACTGCGAAAGAAGTAAAAGAGAAAATAAATAATGGTGAAGATTTTACTGCTTTAGCGAAACAATATTCGGAAGATAGTGGTTCAAAGGAACAGGGCGGAGAAATAGCTGGTTTTGCCCCTGGTCAAACTGTGAAAGAATTTGAGGAAGCTGCATATAAATTAGATGCAGGACAAGTAAGTGAGCCAATAAAAACATCATATGGTTATCATATAATAAAAGTGACGGGTAAAAAAGAATTGAAACCATTTGATGAAGTGAAAGATACGATTCGAAAAGATTTAGAACAACAAAGACTACAAGATACGACAGGTAAATGGAAACAACAAGTAATCAATGATCTATTGAAAGAAGCGGATATTAAAGTAACAGATAATGAATTTAAAGATACATTTAAATTCTTAGATGAGAAGTAAGGTTTAGAAGAAAAACAGAGATTTAGCATAGTGCTATATTTCTGTTTTTTAATTTTCAATAGAAAAGGGAACTCATATAGAGTTCCCTTTTCTCGTTAGTGTGTGAGTTATAAATAGATAGTAAGACAATACAATATTACATTTAAATATTAAGAATTACAATAGAAAATTTTGGTGTAAATAAAAAGGAATAAGCAATTACTTCGCAAAATATTGAAATGATAATGTTTTAGTTAATTAATTTTGTTAAATATAAACTAAATATATTTTCTTAGAAATTGAATAGAGGACATAATTTAAAGAATGGTAGTAATTGTCGATATGTATGAAACTTATGAGGAATGAATTGTTTTACATCATAAGTTTCTAAAGCTTTGTGAGTTCGTTCATAATAAAAGTATATGCTTTTGTTGAAGGATGGTTAATGAGATGTAGCTGAAATTTGTATTCCAGAAAGAACGTTAGTTAGGATAGAAAAGTAAAATTAGAAATATAATTAGTTCAATAAAAGCGACTTCACATTAGGTGGAGTCGCTTTTATTGTTGCTGCACGTATTCTATGATGTGATAGGAAGTGCAAAGAAATTTGATTAATAAAAGGAAGTAATCAATGAGTATGAATAAATTTCATAGATTAAAGTTGCATTTTGTTTGAAAAATTTACATGTTGCACTTTCGAAAGAACGTTCGTTTGTGTATAATTAGAACAAATGTTCTTTTAGGGTGGAGATTTCTACAAATGCATAAATAGTTTTGAATTAGAAAGCTACGCTACATATAAATAAGAGATGGATAAAGTGTATTTAGAAGTAAAGTTTCTGTTTTTATGAATAGATAGATGTAGAAAATTGAGGAGTAAAGAAAATGAATTATGTAAAGATACAGGAAAAAGGAAGAGAGTGGGTTCCGTTTACAGTAATGTCGGAACAATTATTAAGTATGAGAAAAATTATTGGAGAGAAATTAAAAGTCCAAAGACCACTAATAACGAATGAAGCGAAAGAAAGTATTTCAGACAAATTATTAACTTCATTATTGTCTGAAGAAGAGATGTTAGTGACATATTTTGAAGAAGGATACATACTTACGAGTTATATGACAGTGGTTCATATAAATCCAATTCAACAAATTGTAAAATGTACAGATGCATTTTATAAAACATATATATTTTCTACAAGGGACATAATTGATGTAACTTAAAAGAAGCTGAATTTTGAAGTTTAGCTTCTTTAATTTATCCAGCTATTTGCGGGCAATTAGATTTACACCTCAAAATTCGGCTGTGAGTCAGGCTACCTGTAAAAGCCTAATTTTTTTGAAGAGGTGAAGAACTAAATGAAAAAGCAGCTAGATGCAAGCTAGCTGCTTAGTCCCAGGGAAAGGGAGAAAAAGATTGGCACTCAAAAAATCGACGATAGCTGTGTATCAGCCTGAGTATAGTATAGACAAATTTTAAAATGTTATACAAAAAGGATTACAGATCTGGTTAGGCCGTACCAACTTGGTTTTGATCTGCTAGATCAGAATCAAATGTATTAGTCGCGCTAACCCCACTAAAAGTGTTCACTACGAAACCAACGTTAGATGCGCCAGAGCCGTTATAAGCTTTCGTATTCTCTTTTGGAGAAACGTTGTAGAAATCACCTAAGTTAAAAGATCCGTTACTATTTTGTACAACTAAATTCCCAACAACTGAGGGCATAATTTTCACCTGCTTTATAAGTAATTGTTTGCATTACTATATGAAGGTACAGTCTAATTGGTTCATTTGACAAATATTCCGGAATAGAAAAATGTTTGAAGCTTTGTTTAATCAATCGAGCAAAAAGTATGTTAAAATTAACGAAGAGTTGAATTTTAAAAAGAACAAATTTGAATAATTAATATATACGGAATTAAATGAGGCAAAATGTAATGGATAATGTTATAAAAACAGTGGATTTAACAGATGCAGAATCAAGTAAACTTGTTGCTTTTATTTATAGTAATGATGTTACATTGATCGAAAAAGCATTTTGTCCTAATGAAATAAAATTAAAGTTTAATGAAATAGCAATTTTATCGGCAATTAAAACAGCATATATTACGAAAGTATCTATAAGGAAAGAACTTGAAGCGATTTTTCACGATACAGGCGTTTTATTAGTAAAGCAAAATGTTGAAAGGAATAGTATTCAATCTATAACGATGCATTTTGAGCAATTTAAAAAGTTGCAAAATGAGATTGAGATTCTAAATAAAAGTATACTATAAGACTAGGTGGAAATTCTTTGATAGAGGTGGGCTCTGTTAAGTTGCAAAAGTGGATTGAAAAGTATTTGGATAAATCGAACCATAAACATAAATATACTTTCATTAAGGTGTAATCTATATTTATCGATGTGAGAAATGTAGGGAAGAGAAGATACAATTTAAAAATAATAACGATACAAACAAAAAGAGTAACTATGATAGTTACTCTTTTTGTTTGTAATATGTAATATCAAAAATACTTCTAAAGTATGAAATGAATTGATACTTAAGTGAGAAGTTGAATAAGAATAAAAAGAGTAATATTAATGGAAAGGAGGAGATGAAGTTGGAGCGAAACGACATTGGGAAACTTGTAATTATTACTGGAGTAACGCAAGGGTTAGGACGTACAATGGTTGATAGGTTTCATGAATTGGGATGGAACATAGCAGGGTGTGGACGCTCAAAAAATAAAATTGAAGAGCTTAATAAATATTACGGTGCTTCACATGATTTTCAAATAATTGATGTTTCAAATCATCACCAAGTTAGTAAATGGGCAAGTCGTATTATTAATAGGTATAGGGCTCCCGATATGTTAATAAATAATGCATCGATTGTTAATCAAAATGCACCGCTATGGAAAGTTACCGCTCAAGAATTTGAAAGTGTAATGAGTGTAAATGTGAACGGGGTAGTAAATGTCATTAGGGCGTTCGTCCCGGCGATGATAGCTAGGAAAGAAGGAATTATTATTAATATGAGCTCTAGTTGGGGAAGAGAAGGCGAGGCTGAACTTGCGCCATATTGTGCTTCGAAGTTTGCTATTGAAGGTATCACGCAGTCAATGGCAATGGAACTGCCAAGTGGCATGGCAGTAGTTGCTTTAGATCCAGGTGGAAGTATTAGCACTCCAATGCTTCACTTATGTGCACCTCAATATGTAAAAGAATCTCCTACACCTGAAATGTGGTCACATAAAGCAATTCATTATATATTAAATATATCAATAGATAAAAACGGAGATTCATTGACATGTCCGGTATACATTTAATGTTCAGATAGGTATTAAATGTTATATTCACAGTTTTGAAGGACAAGCATATATTTAAGTGTGTAGGAAACATTTGCAAATTATACATTCATCGAGAAACTCCTTGTCAAAAAGAGCACCTGAAAGGTGCTCTTTTGTATTATTAGTACATAAAGTGATGCACAAAATTACATATGAAAAATAAAATAATGAATTAAAGGTGATATTTGTTTATTTCGAATGTACTAGAAAATTTTAATATAGGTGATAGGAAATGAACCTACGCGATTTAGAATTGACAGGGGCATGGTTTCAAGTAGGAGGAAATCTTATAGCAGCTATTGGAATAACTAGAGGGTTTGCAGGAGAAGAAAAGATTGAGTCGGATCTTGTTATTGTAGGGAGTTCATTACAAGCCCTCGGATATATATTACAAATTATAGCAACTATTGATGCGAAAGATGAATGTGAGAAGCAAGAGGTAGCTATAGATAATAAAAATAAAGCGCTAGCAAAGACGGGGATTGAGTTACTAGCTTTAGGTAATATTTCTAATGTAATAGGAACGTATTTTAATCTAAATGAACAAATGAAAGAAAACGATTTCCTTATAATTACTGGAAATAGTTTGCAATCAATTGGAGCTTTTTTAGGAGTAGAAGTAGCATTGAATGAGAAAAATGGAATACAGTGGATTATTGTATTAGGGAATTCAATGCAAAGTTTAGGTGCAGGATTACAAGCATATGAAGGTATTCACAATATATCAAAAGAAGAAGAGGGAAATGAAGATAGTAATATAGATAAAGAAGATCAACGTATAATAGGGCTAATAGGTATTTGGATACAGGCAATAGGTACTGTGATTTCAGCAATTGGATTAACAGAAATAGTAGAGGAACAAAGATTGGAATCTAAGAAAAGGAAATGAAATACTCTTTTAAATGAAGTTTGGAGTATTTCAATTTTAGAAGTAGGACAAGATTGATGTGATAATTCTTTTTGTAGGCTTTTTCATATAGGCGTAGAATATACATATAAACGAACAGGTGAAAATAGCTTGTTAACGTTAGTGAGAGGCCCCTCATTTAGTTATACTATTATATGTGGTTTTTGTAATGATGAGTTCTTATATACGCTTTTAGAAATAACATGATTTCATAGGTTTGATAGTGTAGGAGATGGATGGGTAAGAATTGAAAAATAAACAGTAAGGAGTTTTTCAGACATGATGTACTTATTAGCAATTCTACTTCCGCCGGTAGCTGTTTTATTTTGCGGAAAGCCGTTTCAAGCGATTATTAATTTCATTTTAACCTTAATTTTTTGGGTTCCAGGAGCGATACACGCAGTTCTTGTCGTACATGATAAAAAAGCCGATAGGCGACTTAAAAGACAAGTTCAAGCGTACGATGACATTAATAAAAGAAATAGAAGGTAAATTGCGATTGGCATACAAAAAAGAAAGGGGATTTGATTCTCCTTTCTTTTTTGTATGCCAATCAAGTTTAAATTTTAGTATAGCGGTAAGAATTTTTAATATAAGTATTATGATAATAACTTTTAGAGTGTGCGTTTAATAAACCGGTGTAAATGCTTTCTGGCACATTAAAGAAATCATACATACCATTCTTTAGTTGAATACGTAAAATCATAGAAAAAGGATTATAGCCAACAGCAACTAAATTTTTTGAAATAACGGGAGATAGTTTCATCATTACGCAACTCCTTATTTTTCATTTTAGATGGTTTCTTGTAGAGAAGGGGATTGTCGTGTTGAAATCCTAATAATTAAAGGAGTATTATACTTATATGCAATATATTAAATGTTTGTTATACGTAATTATAAGGAAGTTCACACGAAGTACATATCGTTGTGCTATTTTTATTTCACCTTTGATTTATCAATAAGAAAATATTGACCATTTGAAAAAAAGGTATATTATTTATACGAGGTATTCAAAATTCACTTCTTACATTCTATGCTTTAAGGGGCAGTATTATTAGAAAAATAGAAGTGGAAATAGTTTGTATAAGAAGTATTCTAAAATTTATAATCTGTGAATTAGGAAAATATTGAATGCTCCAGGTCAATATACTTTCTTGACTAAATGTATTTGTGAAAGTGACCTCAATATTTTTAAGTAAATCAACGGGAGAATTGAAAGGCAGGAGAAAGTAACATGTCAGAAAATTATCGTTCTCGAGAGGAGCGAAGACAAGTTCAAAAGAAAAAACAGCCAGCTTCTAAAAAAACGAAACCAAAAGGTAAAACATCGTTTTTCCGTAAATTTTTAATTAGTTGTTTACTACTTGGTATTGTAGGTTTAGTGGCAGGGGTGGCTACCTTTTTCGTTATGATAAAGGACGCGCCGAAACTTGAGAAAACAAAACTTGTTAATCCGTTATCCTCAAAAATTTATGATAAAGACGGGAATTTGGTATATGAATATGGGAAAGAAAAACGGACGAATGTTACGTATGATCAAATCCCTAAATTGGTAGAAAATGCATTTTTAGCGACGGAAGATGCACGTTTTTATGAGCATAGTGGAGTAGACTTTAAAGGTACTGCACGTGCGGTTTTAGTCAGCCTTAAAGGAGATTATGGCTCTCAAGGTGGAAGTACGATAACGCAGCAAGTTATTAAAAATTACTTCTTATCGATGGAAAAAACGTCAAAGCGTAAGGTTCAGGAAATATATTTAGCGTATAAGCTAGAACAACAATATTCAAAACATGAAATATTAGAGATGTATTTAAATAAAATTAATTTAGGTAACCGTTCATATGGAATCGCAACAGCAGCACAAAACTACTATGGTAAAGAATTAAAAGATTTAACATTACCAGAAGTTGCGATGCTTGCAGGTTTACCGAAAGCACCAAATAACTATGATCCAACGAAATCAGAAAATGTTCCAAGGGCAACAGAAAGAAGAAATACTGTACTAAACTTAATGAATCGACATGGTTATATTACAAAGGCAGAAATGGAAGAAGCATCAAAAGTTCCAGTAACAAAGGGACTTAAGACTGCAACTGTACAAACAATGCCATATCCTGCATTTATGGATGCGGTTGTGAAAGAAGTAGAAAAAGAACTACCAGATGCTAATATTGGTTCTGATGGTTTAGAAATTTATACAACATTGGATCCAAAAGCACAAAATTATGCTGATAAGATTTTAAATGACAATATTATTAATTATCCAAATGAGAGCTTCCAAGGTGCTTTCACATTTATGGATACGAAAACAGGAGAAGTTCGTGCTATAGGTAGCGGACGTGGTGAAAATAAAGCGGTATTTAAAGGGCATAATATGGCAATTGAATTAGATCGTGCAGCTGGTTCAACGATGAAACCAATTTTTGATTACGCTCCTGCAATTGAATATTTAAAATGGGCTACTTATCATCAAATTGATGACTCTCCATTTAAGTATTCAACTGGCCAAGAAGTGAGAAATGCAGATAGAAGTCATTTAGGGCCAATCTCAATGCGTGAAGCACTAACAAAGTCACGTAATATCCCAGCTATTAAAACAGCTAAAGAGGTAGGTATTAGTAAATCGAAAGAGTTCTCTGAGAAATTAGGTATTACATTTAATGTAGCACCGACAGAATCAACAGCGATTGGTACAAATGAAGCGTCACCAACTGAAATTGCAGGTGCTTATGCGGCATTTGGGAATGACGGTAAGTATACGAAGCCGCATTTTGTTAAGAAAGTAGTTTATCCAGATGGCAAGTCACAAAGTTTTGGACAAAAACCAAAACCAGTTATGGCGGATTCTACAGCATATATGATTACTGATATGCTTCGTTCTGTAGTTACATCAGGTACTGGTACATCGGCAAATGTGGCCTCTTTAGATGTAGCTGGTAAAACAGGTACAACTAACTATTCTTCAAAACAACTAGCACAATATGGAATTCCAGAAAGTGCAACTCGTGATAGTTGGTTTGCAGGATATACACCGCAATATACGATGGCAGTATGGACTGGATATATGAAAGATGGTAAAGACGAGTATATTAGTAGTAAAAATACGAAAATTGCACAGTTGATCTTTAAATCAATGATGAGTGAAATGGCTACAGATAAATCACGCTTTAAAATGCCAAGTAGTGTTATTCAAGAAGGTAGCGAGTTACGTATAAAAGGTGAAAAACGTGATTCATCTCCAAATACGAGCGTACCGGATACAACGGAACAACCAAAACAAGACCAACAGCAAAAAACTGAAGAAGAGAAAAAGCAAGAAGAATTAAAGAAACAGGAAGAACTTAAAAAACAAGAAGAGCAACAGAAACAAGATGAACTTAAGCAACAAGAAGAGCTAAAGAAGCAAGAAGAGCAAAAGAAACAAGATGAATTAAATAAGCAAAATGAACAAAATAATGGAAATGGCCAAGGAAATACAACCCCACCGAACAACGGTGGAGGCCAAGGAAATACAACCCCACCGAACAACGGTGGAGGTCAAGGAAATACAACCCCACCGAACAACGGTGGAGGCCAAGGAAATACAACCCCACCGAACAACGGTGGAGGTCAAGGAAATACAACCCCACCGAACAACGGTGGAGGCCAAGGAAATACAACCCCACCGAACAACGATGGAGGTCAGGGGAATACAACTCCACCGAATAACGGTGGAGGGGACCAAGGGAATACAACTCCAACTCCACCAGCAACAACGCCACCAACTACTGGCGGGAACACAGGAGAAGTCCCTGCCAATAATGGACAATAAATAATGTATTTGAAAAGCACTTAAGGAATCGTAAAAAGCGGTTCCTTAAGTGCTTTTTGTATTTAAAAGGTCGTGATTTCTTACAATTTTTTAAATGTTAAAAGTACCATAGAAATGTTGAAAGTAAATTGATGGGAAATGATAGAAAATTTGAGTTGGAGCTACTTGGGGATAGCTAGGGTGATAATAAGAGGTACTACTAGGGTGTGTACCGTGATGCCAAAATGACGGACTGACTTGGCCAGGGAATTGATATTGTTGCCAGGAAGCGGGGAGTTCGATACCAACATCGGAACTGGCTGTATGGACGGCAGGCACATGTGCTGAGGGAACTGATGGGACAACGGCGGTTATTCTTGGTGATACCCACATGAAAACAATCACTCCTAAGTTTTAATGATAAAGTAGTATATTCTTTTAACAGCTATAAAGGTACATATGGATAAGACTTTCGAATGAAACATACGTACAAAGTCGTAAGACCAAATTAAATTGAACGTGGACCATTTAGTATGAAAGATACGTCTATTAGCGGAGGGCAAGGGAACATGAAAAATATACAATTGATGTGTTGATTGCAATATTTTACGTGTTTATGGAGGAATTTTAATGGAACGATTATGGACGAAATCATTTATTCAAATGACTATCGCGATGTTATTTTTATTTACAGGGTTTTATTTACTTGTTCCAACGCTCCCGCTCTTTATTAAAGAGATTGGTGGAAATGAATCACAAGTTGGACTGATGATGGGAATGTTTACAATAGCGGCAGTAATGATACGGCCGATTATTGGAGGTATGTTAGATAAATATGGTAGGAAATCTTTTATTATTTGGGGACTTATCTTTTTTGGACTAACAATGTTTTCTTATAATTTAGCAACAACTATTATATTCTTAGCGGTTTTACGCGTTATTCATGGCGTGACATGGGCCGTTTCTACAACAGCTGTTGGGACAGCTATAACTGATGTTATCCCAGATTCACGCCGCGGAGAAGGAATGGGCTGGTATGGGATGGCGATGACAATTGCGATGGCAATCGGCCCGATGATTGGATTATGGGTTGTACAAAATTATTCATTTCATGGCCTATTCTTATTAGCAACTCTTTTATCCTTTATGGCAGTCGTATTATCGTTAATAACGAAAGTGCCATTCACGCCACAAAAAGAAAAAGGGAAAATCCAGCTATTTGAAAAATCCGTTTTATCAATTACAATTGTTGTTTTCTTTTTATCGTTTGCATACGGAGGCATAACAACGTTTTTACCGTTATTTGCGTCATCAATTGATGTGAATCCTGGGACGTTCTTTCTTGTATATGCAATTGCTTTAACAATTGTACGTCCGATTTCAGGGAAATTATTAGATAAGTATGGAGAAGTATTTATCATACTCCCGGCACTATGTATTACCATTTTAGCTATAGTTGTATTAACTATTTCAAATAGTTTAATGGGTGTAATTATCGCAGCGGCATTATACGGTGTTGGATTCGGTTCAGCACAACCTGCTTTGCAAGCAGCGATGCTTACAATTGTTGCTCCGAGTAAAAGAGGAGTTGCTAACGCTTCATTCTTTACCGCATTTGATTTAGGTATTGGATTAGGTGCAATTTTACTTGGATTTGTTTCACAAATATTTGGTTATCGTATTTTATTCGCAGGTAGTGCAATTTCAGGATTAATAGCTTTAATTATATTTGTCATTTTTGTAAAACAAAGATTAGGCAAAAAGGATTTTGCGTAAACAGGAGGAGCGAACATGAAAATTTCAATTGATCATGATGCTCTACAATGGTTTAAGGAAGAATTGCGTATAAAGCATGATGAATCTATTTGATTTACCCCGCATTAACGAGCAGTAAGACCTCCACCTCAAAATTCAGCAAATACAAGGAAGTTAGGCAGGAGATTAACTGCTCGTAAATGCCCGATTGGTTCAACTAATAATCAGTGGGGGAGGGACAAACCCCCCCCTGATTAAAGTTTCACTTTATTGTAAGGTACGGAGGAAATAGCTCAATTCAGCCCGGATATTCTTTAGGGATTGTTTCTGAGAAATCAGATGGGGAAATAGTGTCAGTTGAGAAAGACGGTATTTTATTTTTTATAGATTTTGATGATCTTTGGTACTTTCAAAACTATGATTTAGTTGTAAGCTATCGTAAAGAAACGGAAGAAATTTAATTTAATTATGTAAAATAATAATTTTATTAAAAATAAATAAATTCTATATAAGAATTATATTTATGGGAATATGAAATAAATATTATAAAAAAACGAGCTGTGCATGAGTGCAGCTCGTTTTTTTATGTTTGTTAAAGAAAAAGAGATTAAATGTATATTTAGTGGGATTATATGGATAATTGTTATATTTCGTTTTAGAAAGTCGTAAAAAGATGTCTGTCCTTTCTTTATAAAAGATGAAAGTTATTTTTGAAAAATTGTATTATTACATCGGTAAAAGTATAGGAAACTTATCATTATAAAATAAATTGAAATCTTCTAAAAACTCTGATACATTGAAATAGAAATGTAGTTTCACAGTATTGTAAAGGCTTACAGTTATGTGCACGAAGATCTATTAGGATTGGAGGAAATAATGATGAAAGCTGAAGAAAAATTTTCCCCGGGATTAGATGGTGTAGTAGCAGCGGAGACGAAAATTTCGTTTCTTGACACAGTAAAAGGTGAAATTGTAATTCAAGGGTATGATTTAATCGAACTCTCAAAAACAAAAGAGTATTTAGACATTGTGCACCTTTTATTAGAAGAACATCTACCGAATGAGAATGAAAAAGCAACAATTGAAAAGAAATTAAAAGAAGAATATGCAGTGCCAGAAGGTGTATTTAATGTGCTAAAGGCATTGCCTAAAGAAACGCATCCTATGGATGGGTTACGTACAGGTGTGTCTGCATTAGCTGGTTACGATAGTGATATCGAAAACCGCTCGTTAGAAGTGAATAAAAGTCGAGGGTACAAGCTTTTAAGTAAAGTGCCAAATATTGTAGCGAATAGCTATCATATTTTAAATAATGAGGAGCCAATTCAGCCCCTTGAGGAATTGTCATATAGTGCGAATTTCTTCTATATGTTAACTGGTAAAAAACCAACTGAACTCGAGGAAAAGATCTTTGATCGTTCCCTTGTTTTATATAGTGAACATGAAATGCCAAACTCTACATTTACAGCTCGCGTAATTGCATCAACACAATCGGATTTATACGGTGCTCTTACAGGTGCAGTTGCATCTTTAAAAGGAAGTTTACATGGTGGTGCAAATGAAGCGGTTATGTACATGCTTTTAGAAGCTGGCAATGTTGAGAAATTTGAAGAACTATTGCAGAAGAAACTTTATAACAAAGAAAAAATCATGGGCTTTGGACATCGCGTATATATGAAGAAGATGGATCCAAGAGCACTTATGATGAAGGAAGCTTTAAAACAGCTATGTGATGTAAAAGGTGATTATACACTATATGAAATGTGTGAAGCTGGAGAAAAGATTATGGAGAAAGAAAAAGGAATTTATCCGAATCTTGATTATTATGCTGCTCCAGTATATTGGATGCTCGGTATTCCAATTCAACTATACACACCAATTTTCTTTAGCTCTAGAACAGTAGGACTATGTGCGCACGTTATTGAACAACATGCGAACAATCGTTTGTTCCGTCCACGTGTAAATTATATTGGCGAGCGACATGCATTTAGTAAATAAAAACAACTGGGGAGTTGTTAGCGCCGCCCGCCAGATGGGTGTTTGACCGACACCCATCATTAATAATAACGAATTTTCGACAGAAAGGGAAGAATAGCATGATTAAAACAAATGAAATTAAACAAAAAGATGCATTATTAGAAGAAATTACGAACTATGTATTAAATAAAGAGGTTACAAGTGCAGAAGCATTCAGTACGGCTCGCTACGTATTACTTGATACACTTGGATGTGGAATTTTAGCACTACAATACCCAGAGTGTACGAAATTATTAGGACCAGTTGTACCAGGAACAATCGTGCCAAATGGTACACGTGTACCAGGAACATCTTATGTGCTAGATCCAGTAAAAGGCGCATTTAATATCGGATGTATGATCCGTTGGTTAGACTATAACGATACTTGGCTTGCAGCAGAATGGGGACATCCATCTGATAACTTAGGCGGAATTTTAGCAGTAGCAGATTATATTAGCCGCGTTCGTGTTTCAGAAGGAAAAGAACCATTAAAGGTACGTGAAGTACTAGAAATGATGATTAAAGCACATGAAATTCAAGGTGTACTTGCTTTAGAAAACAGCTTAAATCGTGTTGGCCTTGACCATGTATTATATGTAAAAGTAGCAACAACTGCAGTAGTTGCGAAAATGCTTGGCGGAACGCGTGAAGAAATCTTTAATGCATTATCACATGCGTGGATTGATAATTCTAGTCTTCGTACATATCGTCATGCTCCAAATACTGGTTCACGTAAATCATGGGCAGCAGGAGATGCGACGAGCCGCGGTGTTCATCTTGCAATGACTGCTTTAAAAGGTGAAATGGGTTATCCAACAGCTTTATCTGCACCAGGATGGGGATTCCAAGATGTGTTATTTAACAAGCAAGAATTAAAATTAGCAAGACCGCTAGAATCTTATGTAATGGAAAATGTATTATTCAAAGTGTCATTCCCAGCAGAATTCCATGCACAAACAGCTGCAGAATGTGCTGTGAAATTATATCCGGAAATTAAAGAAAGATTAGATGAAATTGATCGTATTACAATTACAACTCATGAATCAGCAATTCGTATTATCGATAAAGAGGGACCATTAAATAACCCAGCTGATCGCGATCATTGCTTACAATACATTACTGCAATCGGTTTATTAAAAGGAGATATCGTTGCGGATGATTATGAGGATGTAGCAGCGAATGATCCACGTGTAGATGAATTACGTAATAAGATGGTTGTTGTTGAAAACAAGCAGTACAGTTTAGATTACCTTGATCCGAACAAGCGCTCAATCGCCAACGCTGTTCAAGTTCATTTTAAAGATGGTACTGTAACAGAAAATGTGGAATGTGAATACCCACTTGGCCACCGTTTCCGTAGAGACGAAGCGATTCCAAAAGTTGTTCAAAAATTCACTGCAAATATGGCTGTTCATTATTCTAGTAAGCAACAAGAACAAATTCATGAAACTTGTCTAAATGAAGAGAAACTAGAAAATATGAATGTCAACGAATTTGTAGATCTATTCATAATCTAATAATAGGGGGAATATAGAATGGCTTGGGTTGTGAATAAACAGTCAACACAAGAGGAGCTTGCGAATCGCTTCCGAGCTTTAGTAGAAGCAAATGATATTTTGCAAATTCCAGGTGCTCATGATGCAATGGCGGCTCTTGTTGCGAAAAATACAGGTTTTTCAGCTCTATATTTATCGGGAGCTGCTTACACTGCAAGTAAAGGGCTACCAGATTTAGGTATCGTGACGTCTACTGAAGTAGCAGAGAGAGCAAGGGATCTAGTAAGAGCTACAGATTTACCAGTTCTTGTTGACATTGATACAGGATTTGGTGGAGTACTAAACGTAGCGAGAACAGCTGTAGAAATGGTAGAAGCGAAAGTAGCGGCTGTTCAAATTGAAGATCAACAATTACCAAAGAAATGTGGACATTTAAATGGTAAGAAACTTGTTACTACTGAGGAATTAGTTCAAAAAATTAAAGCGATTAAAGAAGTTGCACCAAGCTTGTATATTGTAGCACGCACAGATGCTCGCGGTGTAGAAGGATTAGATGCAGCGATTGAAAGAGCAAACGCATATGTAAAAGCAGGGGCAGATGCGATTTTCCCTGAAGCACTTCAATCAGAAGAGGAGTTCCGTCTATTTAATAGTAAAGTAAATGCCCCTTTATTAGCGAATATGACCGAATTCGGGAAAACACCATATTATAGTGCAGAGGAATTTGCGAATATGGGCTTCCAAATGGTTATTTACCCTGTAACTTCACTTCGAGTTGCAGCGAAAGCGTATGAGAATGTGTTTACTTTAATTAAGGAAACAGGTTCCCAAAAAGATGCACTTTCTAATATGCAAACGAGAAGTGAGTTATATGAAACAATTTCATATCATGACTTTGAAGAGTTAGATACTGGAATTGCGAAAACCGTATTATCTGAAGATCAATAGGTAGAAGGACTTAGGCGATGAGAATACATCTTTGGCAAAACGAACTGCTTGATGTGAAAAATCATCGCCTTCTGTTTTCAATAATAAGATATTCCACTCATCGTAGACGAGCATATGCAAAAAGCAATGAAGGCCGAAATGATAGGGGGATTCAGATGGAGAAAACAAAGTTACCATGGGATGAATTTTTTTCACTCAATAAAGATGTGAACAATACTTTCTTTACACCAGAAGATTTTTCAGGGGATGAAGATTTAATTGCAAAAACGACAGAACAATTCGTTAAACAAGAAATTGTTCCACAAATTGAGAACATTGAACAACATAACTATAAAGTTTCTCGTCAATTATTTGAGAAAGCTGGGGAACTTGGATTATTAAGTATCGAGGTCCCAGAAGAATACGGCGGGTTCGAGTTAGGAAAGGCAGTTTCAGGGCTTGTAGCAGAAAAGATGGGATACGCTGGTGCATTTAGCGTCTCTTTTAATATACACGCTGGTGTAGGTACGTTGCCTTACATATATTACGGAACGAAAGAACAAAAAGAAAAGTATTTGCCGAAAATCGCATCAGGAGAATGGATTGGTGCTTATGCTTTAACTGAGCCAAATGCTGGTTCTGATGCATTAAGTGCAAAAACGAGTGCAGTATTGAATGAAGATGGTACAGCTTGGAAGTTGAATGGTGAGAAGCAGTGGATTACAAATGCTCATATGGCAGATGTATACGTTGTTTTTGCGAAGACAAATAAAGGAATGACAGCGTTTATTGTCGAAAGAACATGTGAAGGTGTATCAATAGGACTAGAAGAAAAGAAGATGGGGATTAAAGGTTCTTCAACAGCGACGCTTATTTTAGAAGATGTTGTCATCCCCGCTGAAAATGTTTTAGGGGAAGTTGGGAAAGGGCATCACGTAGCTCTTAATATTCTTAACTTCGCTAGATTGAAACTTGCTTTTGGAAATATTGGAACAGCAAAACAAGCAATCGGTTTGTCGGTTCAATATGGAAAAGAACGAAAACAGTTCCAAACTGAATTAGTGGACTTTACGATGATTCAAGAGAAAATTGCCAATATGATTATTTCTACATATGGAGCAGAAAGTGCAGCTTACCGCACAGCGGGTGTAATTGATGAAGCAATTCATGAGAGTGATGAAGATCTTATGAAAAAAATGTCCCAATTTGCAATTGAATGTGCACTTAATAAAGTAAATGCTTCTGAAACACTGGGCAATATTGTAGATGAGGCTGTACAAATTCATGGTGGATACGGTTATATGCAAGAGTACGAGGTAGAACGTTTATATCGTGATGCTAGAATTAGTCGTATTTTTGAAGGAACGAACGAAATTAACAGATTAACAGTTGCCAAAATGTTAATGAAACAAATAGAGCAAATAGAAGAGCATGAAGTAGAAAGTGATATGGAAAATGTAGAAAGAAACCATCGTTACATTTTATTAGCGAAAAAATTGTTGAAACAATCTTTAAAAACGCTCTCTAAAACTCCGGACTTAAAAATTGATCAGGAGCAAGAATATTCACGCGTATTATCAAATATGTTGACGGACGTGTACGTCATGGAATCAGCATTTTTACGTACGAGGAAAGCAGTTAGTAAAAATGGTGAGGAAAAAGAGCGTACGAAGCAAATGATAACAGATGTTATTTGTGAAGAAGGATATCGTAAAGTAGAAGAAGCTGCGATTTCCATTCTTTCAGCAGCTGTCACAGAAGAACAAGATAGAAGTGTAGTTTTAGCTGAAATCCGTCAATTATTAGTGCCTTTATACACGAACTTATTTACGAAAAAGAGAGATATTGCGAAAGCTATTATAAATCGCGGGAAATATATTGTGTAAATAGGAGGAAAGCGATATGAAAAAGATTGGCTTTATCGGTTTAGGTAACATGGGTCTTCCAATGTCTAAAAATTTAGTTAAATCAAGTTACACAGTATACGGAGTGGACTTGAATAAAGAAGCTGAAGCTTCCTTTGAAAAAGAAGGCGGAATTATCGGTTTATCAATTTCGAAACTAGCAGAGACATGTGATGTGATTTTTACAAGTTTACCGTCACCTCGTGCTGTTGAAGCAGTATATTTTGGAGCAGAAGGGTTATTTGAAAATAGCCACTCAAATGTAGTTTTAATTGATACAAGTACAGTATCTCCACAGTTAAACAAACAGTTAGAAGAGGCTGCGAAGAAAAAGAAAGTAGACTTTTTAGCAGCACCTGTTAGTGGTGGGGTAATTGGTGCAGAAAACCGTACATTAACGTTTATGGTTGGTGGATCGAAAGAAGTATATGAAAAAACTGAATCTGTCATGGAAGTACTTGGAGCGAATGTTTTCCATGTTAGTGAGCAGATTGATAGTGGTACAACTGTTAAATTAATTAACAATCTATTAATTGGTTTTTATACAGCTGGTGTGAGTGAAGCTTTAACATTAGCGAAAAAGAACAATATGGATTTAGATAAAATGTTTGATATTTTAAATGTAAGTTACGGTCAAAGTAGAATTTATGAGCGTAATTATAAAAGTTTCATTGCATCAGAAAATTATGAGCCGGGCTTTACTGTAAATTTATTAAAGAAAGATTTAGGATTTGCGGTAGATTTAGCTAAAGAAAGTGAACTTCACTTACCAGTAAGTGAGATGCTATTAAACGTATATGAAGAAGCGAGTGAGGCAGGATATGGTGAAAACGATATGGCTGCTTTATATAAGAAAGTTAGCGAAC
This sequence comes from Bacillus sp. MYb209, assembly GCF_002975175.1. Taxonomy (GTDB): domain Bacteria; phylum Bacillota; class Bacilli; order Bacillales; family Bacillaceae_G; genus Bacillus_A. The sequence continues at coordinate 43,427 of NZ_PCNZ01000019.1, read as the reverse complement.
AATTAATTTCTAATCAAAAATAGTGCACTTATAAAAATCATGATAAAAAAGGAGAGAATATAATGATTACAACTGAAATTAAACGAGTGAAAAATCATATTAATGGCGAATGGGTAGAATCTACTGGTACGGAAGTAGAAGCGGTTCCAAATCCGGCAACTGGAAAAATCATCGCTTACGTTCCACTTTCTCCAAAAGAAGATGTTGAAAAAGCTGTTGAAGCGGCAAAAGCGGCATACAAAACATGGTCTAAAGTGCCAGTTCCAAATCGTTCAAGACAACTATACAAATATCTACAACTGTTACAAGAAAATAAAGATGGGCTTGCAAAAATCATTACGCTAGAAAACGGTAAAACGCTAACGGATGCAACAGGTGAAGTACAGCGTGGTATTGAAGCGGTAGAACTTGCAACATCAGCACCAAATTTAATGATGGGACAAGCTCTTCCGAATATTGCTAGCGGAATTGATGGATCGATTTGGCGCTACCCAATCGGAGTTGTTGCTGGTATCACACCGTTTAACTTCCCGATGATGATTCCATTATGGATGTTCCCACTTGCAATTGCTTGCGGTAATACATTCGTATTAAAAACATCTGAAAGAACACCACTTTTAGCTGAGCGACTTGTAGAGTTATTCTATGAAGCTGGTTTTCCAAAAGGGGTATTAAATTTAGTACAAGGCGGAAAAGATGTTGTAAATAGTATTTTAGAAAATAAAGATATTCAAGCAGTTTCGTTTGTTGGCTCTGAGCCAGTGGCACGCTACGTATATGAAACTGGTACAAAAAATGGTAAACGTGTACAAGCGTTAGCAGGTGCGAAAAACCATGCGGTTGTTATGTCAGATTGCAACCTTGAGAAAACAGTACAAGGTGTAATTGGGTCTGCGTTTGCAAGTAGTGGAGAGCGCTGCATGGCATGTTCAGTAGTAGCAGTAGTAGATGAAATTGCTGATGAGTTCATCGACGTACTAGTAGCAGAGACGAAAAAACTAAAAGTAGGTGACGGTTTCAACGAAGATAATTATGTTGGACCATTAATCCGTGAATCTCATAAAGAACGTGTTTTAGGCTATATTAATAGCGGTGTAGCAGATGGAGCAACTTTACTAGTAGATGGCCGTAAAATCAATGAAGAAGTTGGAGAAGGCTACTTTGTTGGTGCAACAATCTTTGATGGCGTAAATCAAGAAATGAAAATTTGGCAAGATGAAATTTTCGCTCCGGTATTAAGTATTGTAAGAGTAAAAGATTTAGAAGAAGGTATTAAGCTGACAAATCAATCGAAATTTGCGAATGGTGCTGTTATTTATACATCAAATGGAAAACATGCACAAACATTCCGAGACAATATTGATGCTGGTATGATTGGTGTAAACGTTAATGTTCCAGCACCAATGGCATTCTTCGCATTTGCAGGAAATAAAGCTTCATTCTTTGGAGATCTTGGTACAAATGGTACGGATGGCGTTCAATTTTATACACGTAAAAAAGTTGTAACTGAGCGCTGGTTTTAATAAAGTGAAAGGATAATGAGTGGGGTGCATTCCCACTCATTATAAAAATAATACAAACGAAAATACACTACTCATAATGGAGTAGTGTATTTTCGTTTGTATTATGTTAACTATTTCTTTCAAAGGCTAATTTAATACCAAACCCAATTAAGACGATTCCTGTAATTCCTTGAATATAACGCTGTGTCTTCGGTTTTTTCATAAAAGCACTAATTTTATCAATTAAAAATATATAAAAAGCAAACCAAATGACTGTTAAAATGAGATAAGTAAGTCCCATAACGAGAAGTTGTATAAATGTATTATGATTTGGATTTAAAAACTGTGGTAAAAAAGTTAAAAAGAAGACTGCAACCTTAGGGTTTAGTAAATTTGTAAGAAACCCTTGGCGAAAGCAAGAAGTATGTTTATTGTCATTATTTATTGGAACGTCATTTGTATTTAAGTCTTCTGTGTTTCTTACTGCTAAAAGGGCTTTAATACCAATATAGACTAAATATACAGCACCAACATATTTAAAAATAGAAAATAAAAGAGCAGACTTCACAATAAGTGCTGAAAGACCAATTACAGCAGCTAAAGTGTGAATTAAAAGCGCAACACAAGTACCAAAAACAGTTTTTACGCCACCGATTTTGCCAGCAACCAATGTGTTTTTCGTAGCCATTGCTGTATCAGGACCGGGTAGAATAATAAGACATATAGACATAATAATAAACAGAAAAAAATTTTCCGAAATGTTATCCGCCTTCCTTCGTTGTTTTTAGAAAATTCAATTAACATTAGTTTAACATATATTTTAGTTAAATAAAATTAAATTATATTTAAAATTATTTAACTGAAAAGAAGAGGCCATATAGAGTAGCTGAGAGTGAGCTACTCTATATGGCCTTTTTGTTTAGGCGTTAAGTAAGTTAAAGAATCGATTTACATCTTCTTCTGAAACATCACTTAATTGTTTATATTTATAATTTGGATTTTGGTCTTTATCAACTACAACGGAGCGTACTCCTTCAAAGAAATCTTCATGTCGCAAGAAGTTTTTAGCGAGTATAAGATCTGTCGCGAAACATTCTTCAACTGACTTTTCTTGGCCATCGATAAACTGTTTTAATGTTACCTTTAATGAAACAGGGGATTTGGATAATAGCTTTTCTTTCGTTGTTTGGGCAAATGGACTTTGATCTTTCTCTAACGATTGAATGATGCCCTCAATTGTATCGAATGCAAAATGCGAATTAATTTCTTCTAATGAAGAAGAAAGATTGCCATCTAAGTTTGGAGCAGTTGCAAATGTACGAATAACTTCTTTTAAATGAGTATGTACATCTTCTTTTTTCCAATTTACATTTTCAAGTGCGGTAAGGAAATTTGGTAATGAATCTGATGTCATAAAGTAATCAGCAGCGTTAATATATAATACATCAGGAGCTTTTAAAATGGATGCTGTTAAAGCAACATATCGACCAGTATATCCAGGTGCTTTATTTAAGAAATAAGCAGCACCGACATCAGGGAAGAAACCGATGTTCATTTCAGGCATTGCCCACTTCGTACGCTCTGTTACAATTCGATACGTAGCTCCATTTGTCAGACCGACACCACCGCCCATTACGATTCCATCTAAACAAGCGATAATTGGTTTTTTGTATTGATAAATAAGTGTATCAATTTCATATTCTTCTTCAAAAAACTGCTCTGCATGTTGTAATGCAACTTCGTTAGAACGTGCTTCGTATAGCGTTTTAATATCACCACCTGCACAAAAACCTTTCGTCCCAGCTCCTTTTAAAACGATGAGTTCAATACGCTCATCTTGCTCCCATTCTTTAAGTTTTTGCCCAATTGGTTGTAACATGTCATATGATAAAGAATTAAGTGCTTTTGGACGGTTTAAAGTAATAGATGCAACGCCGTTTTCGCTAACAGAAAATAAAACGTGTTCAGTCATTATAAATCCTCCCTTATATATCTTCCTATTCTTATTTCTGGATACATGCTGAAATGTCCTCTATAATTTTTGTCTAAATTAGGTGCTTAGTGTTATTATTTATCGCATATTTTGACGAGTTATATTTGCAGGATTTCAGAGAATGAAGAGGAATATTACAACATTACTGTAAGTGCTATTATTTGAAAATGTCGTGTTGAAGGCGCTATTATATGTATAACTTATATTGAGTTAGTATACGTGGCGTAACAATACATTAAAGAGTGGATGTAGAAAAGGTTAAAAGGCTGAATTATCTAACTTTTAAAGGGCGTGGGGTTTGTATATAATTAGAAATAGAGAAAGGAGAGATCGGAATGCCAGGACCTTTACTATTGTCGGTTATTATTTTGTCATCTCTTATGGTAGGAATTACACAGTATTTTCATCATACAGATACGACAGAAGAAGTGAAGGCTAAGGTACGTCTCGTGTTTCCGATTTTTATAATATCTATTTCCATATGTTTTTTATTAAATAAAGATGGGTATGTTGTGGCCGTATTCGCGTTTTTTGTAGCGATTGTCTTAATAACTGTATTGTACTACGTTATGAAAGAGTACTTACAAAAATAAGGATGCCTGAATGGCATTTTTATTTTTATAGATTAATAATTTCACATACCGTATTTTATGTAAAAAAACATAAAATATTTATAATTAAAAAAGTATGTACATCGCGGTGTATTTACTTGTCAATCTTGCATGACCACTATACTATTAAAATGTAGAGATTAGAAAAAAGGGGTTGTATCTAGCATGAAATTTGAGATGCATACAAAAATTATTTCAAATGAAAAAGAAGTAAGATTACATATAGAAGATAATTTATTTCAATTAATTTTAGATGGTTATCATCTATTTACTATTCAAGAAATATTACCTTTATATAAATCAAACGAAGAAAGAATCGGTAGTGCAATTGTCCAAAAGTTAGAATGGGAGAACGGAAAAACTACACTAAACTATCAGCTTGTTTCACTACAATCAGTAAACTAAAAGGAGAAGGGTAATATGAAGTTTTTTCATACAGCGGATTGGCATTTAGGTAAGCTTGTTCATGGTGTATATATGACTGAAGATCAAAAAATTGTGTTAGATCAGTTTGTACAAGCTGTTGAAGAAGAAAAACCGGATGCTGTAATTATTGCAGGAGATTTATATGACCGAGCAATTCCACCTACAGAGGCAGTAGACTTATTAAATGATGTATTACAAAAGATAGTTATTGATTTACAAACACCAGTAATCGCAGTTGCAGGAAACCACGATAGTCCGGACCGCATACATTTTGGTAGCAATTTAATGAAAAAACAAGGATTACATATTGTTGGACAATTCCAGTTTCCATACAATCCTGTTGTTTTAAATGATGAAAACGGAGAGGTTCATTTCCATCTCGTTCCGTACGCGGATCCAAGTATTGTTAGACATATATTGAAAAATGAAGATGTTCGTTCTCATGATGATGCGATGCGTATTTTTATGAACGAGCTCTCTGAAACAATGGATAAAGAAGCGAGACACATATTTGTAGGACATGCATTTGTAACTTCTTCAGGAGAGGCAGAGGAAAATACGAGTGATGCGGAACGACCACTTTCAATTGGTGGTGCTGAATATGTAAATAGCCATTATTTTGATAAGTTTCATTACACTGCGCTTGGCCATTTACATCAAGCGCATTTTGTGCGTAATGAGACAATTCGTTATTCAGGTTCGCCACTTGCATATTCTATTTCTGAAGAAAAGCATAAAAAAGGATATTATATTGTGGAACTGGATGAAAAAGGTGAAACAACAATTGAAAAACGTTTACTTACACCACGTCGTAAAATGCGTACAGTAGAAGCGAAAATAGACGATTTATTGCTTCATCCAGTAAATGAAGATTATGTATTTGTGAAATTATTAGATGAAAATCCTGTCTTGCAGCCAATGGAAAAAATACGTTCTGTATACCCAAATGCAATGCATGTTGAAAGATCTATTCAAAGACGAGAGTTCACAGATGAAAATGAAGTAACTGTTTCAAGACATAAAACGGATGATTTATCTCTTTTAAAAGCATTTTATAAAGAAATGAAAGGGCTAGATTTATCAGAAGAGAAAGAACGTCTATTTTTAGATGTTTTGCAAACAGTGCAAGAACGGGAAGGTGAGCGAGGATGAGACCGATTCAGCTTATAATGACCGCATTTGGTCCATATAAACAGAAAGAAGTAATCGATTTTAAAGATCTTGGTGAGCATCGTATTTTCGCTATTTCTGGAAATACAGGAGCTGGAAAGACAACGATTTTTGATGCGATTTGTTATGTATTATATGGAGAGGCTAGTGGAGAAGAGCGCAGTGATACAAACATGCTTCGTAGCCAATTTGCTGATGATAATGTTTATACAAGTGTGGAATTAACTTTTCAGTTAAAAGGGAAAAGTTATGAAATAAAACGACAACTGGGCCATAAAAAACAAGGGAATAAAACAATTACAGGACATGCAGTCGAATTATATGAAGTAATTGATGAGGAAAAAGTTCCATGTGTCGATCGTTTTCATGTAACGGATGTAAATAAAAAAGTTGAAGATTTAATTGGATTAAGTAAACATCAATTTAGCCAAATTGTCATGTTACCGCAAGGAGAGTTCCGAAAATTATTAACATCTGAAACGGAAAATAAAGAAGAAATATTACGCCGCATTTTTAAAACAGATCGTTATAAATTAATGCGTGAGTTATTAGATCAAAAGCGTAAACAATGGAAAGACGTCTTACAAGAAAAACAAAAAGAACGTGAGCTATATTTCCGTAATGTATTTAAATTACCAATACGTGATGGAGCATTATTAGAGACATTAGTGGAGCAAGAGCATGTAAATACACATCAAGTAGTAGAGGCATTAGAACAAGAAACAATTTGGTACAATGCAGAGGTTGAGCAATTACACGTAGAACAAAATGACAAAACGAAACAATTAAAAGAAGCAGAGGCACGTTTTCATGCAGCAAAAGCTGTAAATGAGAAATTCAAAGATTTAGAACAAAAGAATGAGAAATACAGTACTTTACAAGAAAATCGTGCCGTAATCGAAATGAAAGAAAAATCATTTAAACATGCGGAACAGGCGAAGCGATTATTACCATTTGAGCAATGGTATGAGGAAGCGATGCAACATGAACAGCAGTCTGAAAGTTTGTTAAAACAGATAATCACAAAAAAAGAACTTATAATGAACAGTTTTGAACTTGCCCAGGAGAAATATGAAGCATTAAAGAATAAGGCATCTGAGCGAGAAAATGCTAAAAAACAAGTTCAAAGACTAGAAGAGTTACAACCAATTATTGCATCATTAGCTGAGAAAAAGTTGAATTTGCAAAATGCTGAAATTCAAATAGGAAAATTAAAAGAAGGTATGCAAAAGTTAGATGAACAACTAGAAGTGCATACAAATGAAAAACAAAGAATGTCTGGCGAATTACAGCAATTAGAAGTAGCGCTTGAACAATATGTAGCTAAAGTAGAAGAACTAACGAATATGCGAGAAGATGCAAAAGTATTAAAGCAGGCATATGATGTATGGCAAGAAAAACAAAAATACGAGCAAGAAAAAGAAATTGCGTTTCATAAGATGCAACAGGCAGTTAGTGCATATGAAAATATGGAACGCCGCTGGTTAAGTGAACAAGCTGGTATATTAGCTCTTCATTTACATGATGGTGAATCTTGTCCAGTATGTGGTAGTATGGATCACCCGAAAAAAGCTACAGAGCAAAGTAATGCAATTGATGAAAAAGCGTTAAATGAGCTAAGAGAAAAGAAAAACGTTGCGGAAAAATCGCATGTTCAATTAGAAGAAAAGTGGAATTTTTATCGAGTTCAATATGAACAAGTGATAGAAGAAGTGCTAAAGCGAGGGTATCGCTCAGAAGAATTAGTAGAAACATATAGTGCGCTCGTTCAAAAAGGAAAGCAATTAGCAGCAGAAGTTAATACGTTAAAAGCAAGTGAAGAAACACGTAAGAAAATTGCTGTGAATATAAAAAGCGTAGAAGAAAAAGTGGAAGAACTCCAGAAACAAAAGCGTGAAGTAGAAACAATACAGCACCGCACTGAAATGGAGTGTATGCAGCTTCGTACGTCATATGAACATGATAAGCAAAATATTCCGGAAAGCTTGCAAACGGTACAAGCTTGGAAAGTACAGTTTGACCATGCTCTGCAAGAACTCAGGTTAATGGAAGATGAATGGGAGAAAGTACAAGAAGCGTATCAACATTTGCAAAATGAAAATATACGTATTCAAGTAGAACATGATAGTGCTTCTAATCAATTTAATAGTGCAAAAGAGAAGAAAGAAGAGACTTTCACACGCTTTATGAAAGAGCTAGAACAAAGCGGATTTACAGATCAATTAACATATACAGAATCTAAATTAAATGATGCTGAGATGGATAAGTTACAACAAGAAATCCAAAGTTATTACTCATCTCTAGAAGTACTTACAAAACAAATTGAAGAATTAAAGGCAGACTTAAAAGATAAAGAGTATATGGACATTTCTTCATTAGATGAGCAAGTGAAAGAATTGGAAATTAACCTTGATATTATTAAAGAAAAACGACAACGTGCTCAAAATGCCGTATCATATATTACGGATTTACATGAAAATATTAAACGAATTGATGAACAAATTCATGAGGAAGAAAAAGCATTCCAAGAACTTGTTGATTTATATGAAGTAATGAAAGGGGATAACGATAGTCGTATATCCTTTGAACGTTACATCTTAATTGAGTATTTAGAACAAATTGTTCAAATTGCGAACGAACGACTACGTAAATTATCAAATGGACAATTTTATTTAAAACGAAGCGAACGAGTTGAAAAGAGGAATCGACAGAGTGGATTAGGCTTAGATGTACACGATGCATATACAGGTCAAACCCGAGATGTAAAAACATTATCTGGCGGTGAGAAATTTAACGCATCACTTTGCTTAGCACTTGGAATGGCAGATGTAATTCAAGCGTATGAGGGTGGTATTTCCATCGAAACGATGTTTATCGATGAAGGATTCGGCTCATTAGATGAGGAGTCATTAACGAAAGCAGTTGACGCCCTAATCGACTTGCAAAAATCAGGTCGCTTTATCGGCGTAATTTCACACGTGCAAGAACTGAAAAACGCAATGCCAGCTGTATTAGAGGTCACGAAGCAGAAGGATGGGTGTAGTCAGACGAGGTTTGTGGTGAAATAAGCTTGTCAAATTGAAAGTATCTATCATTACTTTGAACATTGTACCAAATCGGTATAACGTTTTTTCAATAAAGTTCAAATGAATTTAATAATGTTTTTATATAAAGCCGTCTCTATAGTAGAGGCGGCATTTTTATTATATAAAGGAATGAACGATGCAATTATGAATCATTTGGAGAAGGTGGCGTATTTTCCAAGCGATTATAAGTTTTAAAAGCTGAAATTGCCGATATTACACCACCTACTAAAAATAAAGTTGATCCGCCAACCAATATGATACGACTGACATACGTTTCACGAGCTTCTTCAACTTGTTCTTGTGACGGTGTTGGCATATAAATTCCCCCTCAATAATAATGTGTTTTGTAATAGTATATACAAATGCCTAACATGTGTTAAAAAAGCTGGATAGTTATATGTAGAATCATCTAGTTGTTTTTTGTTTTATAATAAAAAATTATAGAAAGTTAAATGAATCTTATAGTATCAAAAAGCGTTTCAATTATTTGAAAAATCTTCATCCTAAATTTACGCTAACTTCACATGCAGCACAAATTGAAATTGTATTATGTATATGTACCAAATAAATAAAATTATATAGCATTGCTGTTTTTAAATAATCAAAATCCTATTATTTCTATATAAGGGTTGTATATTTGAGATAATATTTTATTTAGAAGCAGATTTTAATAAAAAGGAATTCAAATAAAAGGGGAATGTCTTATGACAACATATACGAGCGAGATAAAAAAAAGTTTAGTTACTGAAGAAGATGTGGACATTTTAAAAATAATGGCGCATCCAATACGATTACAAATTGTAAATGAATTAAGTGCACGCAAAACTTGTAATGTAACACAATTAACAGAAATATTAAATATTCCTCAATCGACTGTTTCACAGCATTTATCAAAAATGAAAGGTAAAGTGCTAAGAGCTGAAAGAAGAGGATTAGAAATTTATTATTACATTAATAATTTAAAAGCAAGCAAGATTGTTAGTGTTTTAGGATATGTAAATTAATGAAGTGTTATTATACAAAATAGCCTCCGCTGTTAAGCAGGGGCTATTTTGTATTGTTTTATTTATTTACATTTAAAATTTTATAGTTTTTATGATTTACAATTGTTCGCTCAAATTCAAAAGTACCACCGCTTACATCTGTAACTTCAACTAAGACCGATTCAGTGTATAGTTTTAGTACAGATGCTGTGATCTTTAAGTTATTTCGTTGAAATAGTATAGTATCCCCTACGTTTGCTTTCATAGTACCTCCTTATAAAAGACAGAAATGTTTGTTTATTATATATATTAAACCACGTATAGATATATTAGTGAATGTTTAATTTTATTTATCAATAAAATATTTGTTGTTTAATAAAAATTAAAGTGCAACATTATGTAAATGAATTATATATTTTCTGTTTTTATGTAGAAAATTGTAAAAACGTTGTAATTCTGTATGTTTCGTTAGAAAAACAAGATATGCGGAAGTAGAAATGGTGGGATTTTTGATTACAAGCATTGTAACGAGAAGCCAGATTACAAGACTATTAAATGATTTGTATCAAGAAATACAGACGCAACATGTTATAAACGCTGAAGAGTTAAATAAGAATAGGATGTTTTTTGTTTGTATAGGATAAGCAAAATATTGAAGTCCAGCCATGGTATAATTCGATAAAATTTTTTTGTAAAAGAGGATGTAAAAGCCACCGTAAGTCGTACTGATGCAAAACATTATAAAAGCTGCTACGTATTTAACAAGCAGTTTTTTGTATTTCACCCTTCGTTTTATGTAACTGGTTCCATATATTTGACGCTCCGTCTTGTAAGTGCTTACATAATCGGTAACATCCTATACAATGAAGTTGTTAAATCGAATGAGGTGGCGAAAATGAAAATGAAAAAAGCATATTTAGCGAATAGCATTGAAATAGAAAGAGGAGGAGAGACGGTATGAAAAAATCATCGGTTAATCCATGGCTTGTTGTTCTTGGCACAGTCATAGTACAAATGGGGCTTGGAACGATATATACATGGAGCTTATTCAATCAGCCTTTAGTTAGTAAATACGGTTGGAGTCTTAACGCTGTTGCTATAACTTTCTCAATTACTAGCCTTTCTTTAGCGTTTTCAACTTTGTTTGCGAGTAAATTGCAAGAAAAATGGGGACTTCGTAAACTTATTATGATAGCTGGACTAGCATTAGGAATGGGATTAGTGCTTAGTTCACAAGCTTCCTCATTAATATTACTTTATGTACTAGCAGGAGTTGTTGTAGGTTACGCAGATGGTACAGCATATATTACTTCACTATCCAATTTAATAAAGTGGTTTCCAGAGCGTAAAGGTTTAATCGCCGGTATATCTGTCTCTGCATATGGTACAGGTAGCCTAATTTTTAAATACATAAACGCAAAGTTAATTGATTCAGTTGGTGTATCGCAAGCGTTTATATACTGGGGCTTAATTGTTACAGCTATGATTGTGATTGGCGCTTGTTTAATCCATCAAGCCGCTGATCAAGGTGCAGTTCATGAAACAAAAACTAAGGAATATACAACAAAAGAAATGCTAGGCACAAAACAAGTATACTTATTATTTATTATGTTATTTACATCATGTATGAGTGGCTTATACTTAATTGGCATGGTAAAAGACATCGGTGTTCAACTTGTAGGGCTTAGCGCAGCAACAGCAGCTAATGCGGTGGCTATGGTTGCAATCTTCAATACATTAGGTCGTATCATTCTAGGACCGTTATCAGATAAAATCGGCCGTTTAAAAATCGTTACTGGTACTTTTGTTGCTATGGCGACTTCAGTCTTGGTTCTAAGTTTCGTAGATTTAAATTATGGTATCTACTTCGTCTGTGTAGCAAGTGTAGCGTTTTGCTTTGGTGGAAATATCACTATTTTCCCAGCTATTGTTGGTGATTTCTTCGGTATGAAAAACCATAGTAAGAACTACGGAATTGTGTATCAAGGCTTTGGATTTGGAGCGCTCGCAGGTTCCTTTATCGGTGCAATTCTAGGTGGATTCAAACCAACTTTCATGGTGATCGGCGTATTATGTGTCGTGTCATTTATTATCGCAATTTTAATTCAAGCACCTAATGAGAAAAAAGAAAAAGAAGAAGAGTATCGCAGCGTAGCGTGAGTATTTAAATCTACTATAACTAAAAAGTACCCTATTAAATAGGGTGCTTTTTTACGGTATATTATAAAATTACGAAAGGGAAGTGGCTGACAAACTACTTCCTTTTTTCTTTATGAACTATTTTTTAATTGATTTTCTCTACCTAGTCTTTATAATTTTCGGAATTTCCCTGATGAAAAAAGCGAGTAAAACATCTCATTGGATTATACTGGAATATTATAAAGTGATACATAATATATGAAACTCTTACTAAATCTTAGATTATATACATGACATTCATTGAGAAATGCAAGATGTAAAATGAGATATTTTCAGAAAAATATTGAGAAAAGAAAAACTGTAGATGAAGAAATCTGCAGTTTTTCTTTTTGAATTTCAAAAAAGATGCGAAGGAATTATGGATTTAATTTTTAATTAAAGCACTTTTTAAAGATTATAGATGCAATCTTATATAGAAACGTAAAAATACTTTATCTGAAAAATAAAAAAAGATTGACAAGTATATTGAGAAACATTATCATTTCGGTGTGGATAAAGAAAATGAAAATCATTATCAATTGGTGAATTTGTTTTCTTTTCTATGATTATGTAATAAAAAACATACTTGACCAATTAGTTTAGTGAGTGTATTATTTTTTACATCATCAGCGATAATGAAAATCGTTATCATTTATGTTGTTTAATTAGATAATTTTTATATGAAAGGATAGAGGAGATGAACTTAGGGGAATTTGAAGGGAAAACCGTTTTAGTAACAGGTGCAGCCCAAGGTATAGGTAGTGTTGTAGCAAAAATGTTTTTAGAAAAAGGAGCTACAGTTATTGCAGTGGATCAAAATGCAGAAGGGCTTAATATGTTCTTAAATCGTTATGAATTAAATGAAACACGTATTAAGACGTTTCATTTAGATGTGAGTGATAGTGCCGCTGTTGAAGACATAGTAAACCGTATTGAAAATGAAATAGCACCTATTGATATATTAGTAAATGTCGCAGGAGTTTTACGTATGGGAGCGATTCACTCTTTAAGTGATGAAGATTGGCATAAAACATTCTCTGTAAATACTACAGGAGTTTTCTATATGTCCCGAGCAGTAAGTAAACGTATGATGGTAAGAAAGTCAGGGGCAATTGTTACAGTTGGTTCAAATGCGGCAAGTACTCCGAGAATGGAGATGGCTGCGTATGCTGCATCAAAAGCTGCAACGACGATGTTTATGAAATGTTTAGGGTTAGAACTTGCAGCATACAATGTTCGTTGTAACTTAGTTTCTCCTGGTTCTACTGAAACTGAAATGCAAAGATTACTATGGGCTGATGAGAATGGAGCTGAAAATATAATTGCTGGTTCTCAAAATACATATAGACTCGGAATTCCGTTACAAAAAATTGCACAACCTTCAGAAATTGCTGAAGCAGTATTGTTTTTAGCTTCAGATAAAGCAAGTCATATTACAATGCACAATTTATGTGTCGATGGCGGAGCTACATTAGGAGCTTAATAAAAAATTCAGGAGGTTATTATACTATGAATGAACTTACAGCCGTAAAGGAACTGTCAGAAAAACTTTTAGAAGAATATAAGACTGAATCTTCATTCTTTTTCGCTTCACCAAATCGAACGATATTGACAGAAGGAGCGTTTACTACAGTAAAACATAGTGAAATCGAAAGCTTTCCAGAGCTTGTAAAGACGGTATTAAGTAATGCCAAACAAGATGGAAATCCAAATCCTATCGTTGTAGGTGCTTTGCCATTTGATCGTAGAAAAGAAGTTCAACTTATCGTACCGGAATATAGCAGAATTTCCGATTGTTTACAATTAGAGGTAACTAATCAGATTGAACCAAATGAGGAATTGACATTTGAAATGACACCCGTTCCAGAGCCTGAAGCTTATATGAATGGTGTGAAGCAAGGGATTGAAAAAATTCAGGACGGAAATTTTAAAAAAATTGTTCTATCTAGATCGTTAGATGTTAAATCTTCCGAAAAGATTGATAAGCAAAAACTTCTTCGAAAATTAGCAGAGCATAATAAGCACGGCTACACATTTGCTGTTAATTTACCGAAAGATGAAAACGAGAAAAGTAAGACGTTAATTGGAGCGAGCCCTGAATTACTTGTTTCACGTAATGGTATGCAAGTCATTTCTAATCCGTTAGCTGGTTCAAGACCACGAAGCGAGGATCCAGTAGAAGATAAAAGAAGAGCAGAAGAATTACTTTCTTCACCAAAGGATTTATATGAACATGCGGTAGTAGTTGAAGCGGTTGCCGCTGCACTTCGCCCGTATTGTCATACATTACATGTTCCAGCAAAACCATCTGTTATTCATAGTGAAGCGATGTGGCACTTGTCTACAGAAGTGAAAGGTGAACTTAAGGATCCCAATACTTCTTCTTTAGAATTAGCAATTGCACTTCATCCAACGCCAGCAGTTTGCGGAACTCCAATGGAAAAAGCGAGAGAAGCTATTCAAAAAATTGAGCCATTTGACCGTGAATTCTTTACAGGAATGTTAGGGTGGAGTGATTTAAATGGAGATGGCGAATGGATTGTTACAATTCGTTGTGCTGAAGTTCAAGAGAATACACTTCGTTTATTTGCAGGAGCTGGAGTTGTTGCCGAGTCAAAACCAGAAGATGAGTTAGCGGAAACATCAGCTAAATTTCAAACAATGTTGAAAGCTTTAGGGTTAACAGATAATTCATTGAATGAAAAGTAGGGGGAAGAAAGAATGTTAGCAGGTTATACGGAATGGCCAAAAGAATTTGCAGATCTTTATCGAGAAGAAGGATGTTGGCTTGGAGAAACATTTGGTTCGATGTTAAGAGAACGCGCTGAAAAACATGGAGATCAAATTGCGATTGTAAGTAGTAATACACAAATAACCTATAGTGAACTTGATAAAAAAGTAGATCGCTTAGCTGCAGGTTTACTGAATTTAGGAATAAAGCAAGAGGATCGAGTTGTAATCCAATTACCTAACATTATAGAGTTTTTCGAAATATGTTTTGCACTATTTCGAATGGGAGCGCTTCCTGTTTTTGCACTACCTTCACATCGAAGCAGTGAAATTAGTTATTTTTGCGAGTTTGGTGAGGCGAGCGCTTACGTTATTTCAGATAAGGTACTTGGGTTTGATTACCGAAAATTAGCAAGAGAAGTGAAAGAAAAAGTTCCTACTTTACAACATGTAATCGTAGTAGGGGAAGAAGAAGAATTTGTGAACATAAATGAACTTTACATGGATCCGGTTTCATTACCAGAAGTTCATCCGAGTGATGTTGCGTTTCTCCAATTATCAGGAGGGACAACAGGACTTTCAAAATTAATTCCTAGAACACATGATGACTATATTTATAGTTTACGTGTTAGCGCTGAAATTTGTAATTTAAATGCAGAAAGTGTCTATATGGCAGTTCTTCCAGTAGCACATAATTACCCGATGAGTTCTCCAGGAACGTTTGGAACTTTTTATGCGGGTGGAAAAGTAGTATTGGCAACTGGAGGTAGTCCAGATCAGGCATTTGCTCTTATAGAAAAAGAAAAAGTTACGATTACAGCGCTCGTTCCACCATTAGCAATGATTTGGCTTGATGCGGTATTTTCCCGTAATAACGATTTATCAAGCCTGCAAGTTATTCAAGTAGGCGGTGCGAAATTTAGTGCCGAAGTTGCAAAGCGTATACGCCCTACATTTGGATGTACGTTACAGCAAGTATTTGGTATGGCAGAAGGGTTAGTAAATTACACAAGACTAGATGATCCAGAAGAAATTATTATTCATACACAAGGTAGACCGATGTCTACATTTGATGAAGTTCGAGTTGTTGATGAAAATGATAATGATGTTAAGCATGGTGAAGTAGGCAGTTTATTAACGCGAGGGCCGTATACAATTCGTGGCTATTATAAAGCGGAAGAGCATAATGTAAGATCATTTACAGAAGATGGCTTTTATCGTACAGGAGATCTTGTGAAAGTAAATGAACAAGGTTACATCATTGTAGAGGGACGAGATAAAGATCAAATTAACCGTGGTGGTGAGAAGGTTGCTGCGGAAGAAGTTGAAAATCATCTGTTAGCACACGATGCAGTACATGATGTAGCTATTGTATCGATGCCTGATGATTATTTAGGAGAGCGTACTTGTGCTTTTGTTATCGCTCGTGGACAAGCCCTAACTGCAAATGAATTAAAAATCTTCTTAAGAGAACGAGGCATTGCGGCTTATAAGATTCCCGATCGAATCGAATTTATTGAATCATTCCCGCAAACGGGTGTTGGAAAAGTAAGTAAAAAAGAATTACGTAAAGTCATTGCTGAAAAACTTATTATAGTAAAACAATAATAAAAATCGGAAGGAAGTGATTAGATGGCTATCCCATCTATTTCAGTATATAAAATGCCAGTTGAATCAGAACTACCAAAAAATAAAGTAAATTGGACACCGGATCCGAAACGTGCAGTTCTTCTAATCCATGACATGCAAGAGTATTTTCTTGATGCATATAGCGATAAAAAATCGCCAAAGGTAGAACTAATTTCAAATATTAAGGTGATAAGAGAAAGATGTAAGGAACTTGGTATACCAGTTGTTTATACTGCACAACCTGGTGGACAAACGTTAGAACAACGAGGGTTATTACAAGATTTTTGGGGTGACGGTATTCCTGCTGGACCGGATAAAAAGAAAATTGTCGATGAACTTACTCCTGATGAGGATGATATATTCCTAACAAAATGGAGATATAGTGCATTTAAAAAGACGAATCTATTAGAAATTTTAAATGAACAAGGACGAGATCAACTCATCATTTGCGGTATTTATGCGCATATTGGCTGCCTTTTAACAGCTTGTGAAGCGTTTATGGATGGTATAGAGCCATTTTTTGTAGCAGATGCAGTTGCTGATTTTTCACTAGAGCATCATAGACAAGCATTGCAGTATGCATCTAATAGATGTGCAGTAACGACATCAACAAACTTACTATTAAAAGATTTACAAAGTTTAAAAGGTGCTGAGAGTGAAGGAATCACTTTACAGGAAGTGCATGAACTAGTTGCACAACTACTCCGTGAGCCAGTAGAGAGTATTGAAGTGGATGAAGATTTATTAAATAGAGGACTTGATTCGGTCAGAATTATGAGTTTAGTAGAGAAGTGGCGTCGCGAAGGGAAAGAAATCACTTTTGCAGATTTAGCAGAACGTCCAACAGTTGCCGATTGGTACCGTGTATTATCTTCACAAGCAGCACAGGTGCTGTAACAAATAGACTACATAATAAAGGGGTAGTAAAGAATGCCTAACAGTCAAAAGATTCGTCATTCGTTATCATCTGCGCAGTCTGGTATGTGGTTTGCGCAACAATTAGATCCGCTTAATCCGATTTATAATACTGGGGAATATGTAGAAATAAACGGAACGATTATTCAAGAAATTTTCGAATTAGCTGTACGTAAAGTTGTAACAGAAGCAGAAGCACTTCATGTTCGTTTCGAAGAGGATGAAATTGGCCCATGGCAAGTTATTGAGGAATCGTCAAAGTTTCATATGCATTTTATTGACGTTCGTAAAGAAAAAAATCCTGAAGAAGCTGCTAAGGTATGGATGAAAAATGATTTATCTATGCCTGTGGATTTAAAAGAGGATAAATTATTTACTGAAGTACTTATTCAAGTTGAAAATAATCGTTTCTTTTGGTATCAGCGCATCCATCACATTGTGATGGATGGCTATGGATTTTCACTTCTTAGCCAAAAGGTAGCGAATGAGTATACATCACTTATAGAAGAAATAAACAAGAATGAAAAGCCATTTGGTTCTCTTGCAAAAATTGTACAAGAAGATAATGAGTATCGTGAATCTAAACAATTTCAGGAAGATCGTACTTTTTGGCTAGAAAAGTTTGCAGATGAACCGGAAGTTGTAAGTTTAGCAGAACGAGCGCCGAGAACATCAAATGGATTTTTACGAGAAACTGCTTATTTATCAAATTCTAGTACGAAAACTTTACTAGAAGATATCAATATTTCGTTAACGAGTTGGCCCGAATTTGTTGTAGCCGTAACAAGTATTTATATGCATAAATTAACAGGTGCAAATGATATTGTTTTAGGTTTACCGATGATGGGGCGTCTTGGTTCTGTATCTATTCATACACCAAGCATGGTAATGAATTTAGTTCCACTTCGTCTCACTGTAACTCCAAATATAACTCTTACGGAATTAATACAGCAAGTTTCTAAAGAAATCCGAGACGTACGTCGTCATCATAAATACCGTCATGAGGAATTAAGAAGAGACTTAAAGTTACTAGGTGAAAATCAAAGGTTGTTTGGGCCGTTAGTGAATGTTATGCCTTTTGATTATGGGCTTAACTTTGCTGGGAATCGTGGTATTACACATAATTTATCAGCAGGACCTGTCGATGATTTATCGATAAATGTATATAAGCGCTTCGATGAAAATGAGTTAAGGATTCATTTTGATGCGAATCCGGAAGTATATAGCGATACGGAACTAGCATTGCATAAAGAAAGATTTATGAATTTATTAGAATTAGTGATAAATAATTATCACAAAGACGAGCCGATTGGAAAAATAAACATTACTCTTCCTGAAGAAAATCATAAAGTTTTATTGGAATGGAATGAAACTAAGAAAGCTGAAGAGCTAATTAATCTACCTATATTATTTGAAAAACAAGTACAAAAAAATCCAAATAAAATAGCAGTTACTTGTAATGGGATAAAACTTACGTATAAAGAGCTAAATGAACGAGCGAATGAATTAGCAACCTATTTAGTAGAAGAAGGAATACAAGCAAATCAGTTTGTAGCCTTAGTATTTCCAAGATCAATAGAAATGGTAGTTAGTATGCTAGCAGTTCTAAAGACGGGTGCAGCGTATTTACCGATAGATCCAGAATACCCAGCCGAGCGAACTAATTATATAGTAAATGATGCAAATCCGGTTTGTATCATAACACATTCATCTGTTTCATCTACTTTAGTTATAGAAAATGATATTAAAAAAATCATATTAGATAGCGAAGAAACGAAAATAGCGTTAAAAACATATTCTCATATGAATATACCATTTAAAAATGATGAATCACTTTTAAACCCAGCGTATACAATTTACACTTCAGGATCAACAGGGAAGCCAAAAGGTGTAATTGTTCCTATGGAAGGTTTAAGTAACTTCTTATTAGCTATGCAAGATACGCTTTCATTTAATGAAAACGATCATTTATTAGCAGTTACCACGTTTGCGTTTGATATTTCTGCTTTAGAAATTTATTTACCTCTTATTAGTGGTGCAAGTATAACAATTGCTCAAAAAGAGGTAATCCAAGAGCCTTCGGCGTTAGCGACACTTTTACAAGAAGAAAGAGCGACAATTATGCAAGCTACACCGACGTTGTGGCAGGCGTTAGTAACTGAATATCCAGAGAGGTTACAAGGGTTAAACGTGCTCGTTGGTGGTGAAGCACTTCCAGCACATTTAGCACATAAATTAATAGAATTAGGTTGCTCTATTACAAACTTATATGGACCAACTGAAACGACAATTTGGTCTACTTTCATGAACATTGATGAAAGTGAAAGTGGTATACCTCCTATTGGAAAGCCAATTTGGAATACAGAATTGTATGTATTGGATGCAGGGTTACAACCAGTTCCACCTGGAGTTATCGGTGAATTATATATTGCAGGCAAAGGGCTTGCGAACGGATATTTAGGAAAACCTGAGTTAACAGCTGAACGGTTTGTTGCAAATCCTTATGGAGAACCAGGAGCACGTATGTACCGCACAGGTGATCTTGTGAAATGGCGTAACGATGGTGTGCTAGAGTACATTAGTCGTGCAGATCATCAAATTAAAATTCGCGGTTTCCGAATTGAATTAGCTGAAATTGAAACGGTATTACAACGACATGAAAATATACAACAAGCGGTAGTAATGGTACGAGAAGATCGTCCAAATGATAAACGAATCATTGCGTATATCGTTGCCGAGGAGAAGGAAACGATTAATCTTTCAGAAATTCGTTCTTATGTTTCAGAAAGTTTAGCGAATTATATGGTACCATCAGCATTTGTTGTGCTAGAAGAATTACTGTTAACGCCAAATGGTAAGCTTGATAGAAAGAGATTACCTGCTCCTGATTTTAATGGAATGAGCAATGAGAGAGTTGCTAGAAATCCGAAAGAAGAAATATTATGTGATTTATTTGCAGAAATACTTGGTGTTTCGCGAATTAGCATTGATGATAATTTCTTTGAAATGGGTGGTCATTCGCTTCTTGCATCTCGTTTAATGACAAGAATTCGTGAAACGTTAAGTGTGGAATTAGGAATAGGGAAACTATTTGAATCGCCAACTGTTGCTGAATTAGCGAAACAATTGGATCGTGCAAAAAGCGCAAGACCAGCTATTAAGAAAGTAAGTAGACCAAATGAAGTTCCACTCTCATTTGCACAGCGCAGATTATGGTTCTTAAATTGTTTAGAAGGTCCAAGTCCTACTTATAATATTCCGTTAGTCATTCGTATGTCTGGAAATTTGAACGAGGAAGCAATGCAAGGTGCCTTTTATGATGTAGTTGAGAAACATGAAACACTTAGAACGATTTTCCCGAATTCACTTGGCAGTTCATATCAAAAAATTCTAGAAATGGATAAATTGAATTTAAAAATGATTATAACAAATACATGTAAGGATGAATTAGAAAGTACAATGTCTGAAGCTGTAAGATATAGTTTTAATCTTGATATCGAACCAGCAATTCGTTTGCAACTTTTTAAAGTGAGTGAAAACGAACATGTATTACTAATTCTTTTACATCATATTGTAGGAGATGGATGGTCATTACAACCGTTAACGAGAGACTTTACAGCGGCTTATAAAGCACGATGTCAAGGTGACAAAGTTCAGCTGGAGACACTTCCAGTACAATACGCAGATTATTCACTATGGCAACAACAGTTATTAGGTGATGAAGCTACACCAGAGAGTCTTATTTCAACACAATTAGATTTTTGGAAAGAGGAACTAAAAGGTTTACCAGATCAAATGGAGTTACCTACAGATTTTCAGCGTCCAATTGAAACGAGTTATCGTGGTGAGACAATTCATTTTCATGTAGATGAAAATATGCATCGTAGGTTAGTAGAGCTTGCACGTAAAAACGGGGTTAGTTTGTTTATGGTGTTGCAAGCGGGACTAAGTGCGCTATTTACAAGATTAGGTGCTGGAACTGATATACCAATTGGCAGTCCGATCGCTGGAAGAAACGACGATGCACTCTCGGATATAGTCGGTTTATTTGTAAATACATTAGTGTTACGTACAAATACTTCAGGAGATCCAAGTTTTAAAGAATTATTAAATAGAGTGAAGCAGGCAAACCTTGCTGCTTATGAAAATCAAGATGTTCCATTTGAACGACTCGTTGAAATGTTAAACCCAGTACGTACTCGAAATAGTCATCCGCTGTTTCAAGTTATGATAGCTTTCCAAAATACGCCAGAAGCAACGTTTGATGTACCAGATTTAGAAGCAAACCTTGAAATTCAAAGCGTTGGTTCTGCAAAATTTGATTTAACATTTGAGATTAGTGAAAGTACTGGAGCTGATGGTACGCCAAATGGCTTAGACGGTTTATTGGAGTTCAGTACTGATTTGTATGAACGTGAAACGGTTCAAAAACTAATAGAACGATTCATTCTGTTATTAGATGATGCGGCAAAACATCCGGATCGATCAATTGGCAGATTAGAAATATTAACTTTAGCAGAGCGAACTACAGTTTTAGAAAAGTGGAATGGTGGTTTTCAAATTGTACCTGAAATGACATTGCCACAATTATTTGAAAAGCAAGCCCATGTAAGTCCAGATTCTATTGCTGTCGTCTTTGAAGATACAACGCTAAGTTATGAAGAGTTAAATAGAAAAGCGAATAAAATTGCTCGTTTGCTAATAGCAAAAGGGATCGGTCCTGATCAACTCGTTGCTTTAGCGATGCCGAGATCTTTAAATATGGTTGTAAGCTTACTAGCTGTTCTTAAAGCTGGTGCGGGATATCTTCCGTTAGATCCAGATTACCCGTCAGACCGTATTTCATTTATGCTACACGATGCGAAACCATCATGTATTTTAACAAATTCAGATGTGGACATTGATTGTGATGAGAAACTAAAGATTTTAGTTGATAATGTGAAAGTAATAGAAGAAATAGAGAAATACAGTGAAGACAATATTGAGGATATGGAGCGCATTAAGGCTTTATCTCCTTCACATATTGCTTATGTTATTTATACGTCAGGTTCAACAGGTAGACCGAAAGGCGTTATGATACCTCATCAAAATGTAGTAAGACTTTTAGGAGCAACAGATCATTGGTTCCAATTTGACGCGGACGATGTGTGGACGATGTTCCATTCATACGCTTTTGATTTCTCGGTTTGGGAAATTTGGGGACCTTTATTA
The DNA here is from genome assembly GCF_002975175.1 of Bacillus sp. MYb209. Taxonomy (GTDB): domain Bacteria; phylum Bacillota; class Bacilli; order Bacillales; family Bacillaceae_G; genus Bacillus_A. The sequence goes on along the minus strand of NZ_PCNZ01000019.1, from coordinate 20,993 downwards.
TACGGAGGACGCCTTGTTGTCGTGCCTCACAATGTAAGTCGTTCACCGAAAGAATTTTTACACCTTCTTGTTGAGGAAAAGGTTACTGTCTTAAACCAAACTCCATCAGCGTTCTATCAATTGATGCAAGCAGATCGTGAAAATGAAGAGATTGGTCAAAAATTATCTTTACGATATGTTGTTTTTGGAGGAGAAGCACTTGAACTAAGTCGATTAGAAGATTGGTATAGTCGTCATCCTTATAACGAACCGAAGCTTATTAATATGTACGGTATAACGGAGACGACGGTACATGTTAGTTATATTGAGTTAGATGAGAGTATCGTTTCTTTACGAGCAAATAGTTTAATCGGGTGCAGTATACCAGACCTTAAAGTATACGTATTAGATAACTATTTACAACCAGTGCCACCAGGAGTAGTTGGAGAAATGTATGTTGCAGGCGCTGGACTAGCTCGTGGATATCTAGGTAGAGCAGGATTAACTGCTGAACGCTTTATCGCAGATCCATTTGGTAAACCAGGTACAAGAATGTATCGTACTGGAGACTTAGCGCGTTGGCGTCAAGATGGGACGTTAGATTATATAGGACGTGCAGATCATCAAATTAAAATTCGTGGATTCCGAATTGAATTAGGGGAAATAGAAGCGGTAATAATGAAACACGATAAAGTTGAACAAGTAGCCGTTATTGTCCGGGAAGATCAACCAGGGGATAAACGATTAGTTTCTTATATCGTCGCATCAAATAATGAAACGATTGATACGAATGAAATGCGTCAGTATGCTGGAGGTAGTTTGCCAGATTATATGGTTCCATACGCTGTTGTAGTAGTAAATGAGTTACCTTTAACTCCAAACGGTAAATTAGATAGAAAGGCATTGCCAGCTCCAGAATTTATTGCATCATCTTCTAGCCGTGGACCAAGAACACCGCAAGAAGAAATACTATGTGACTTGTTTACAGAAGTTTTAAGTGTGTCTCAAATTGGAATTGATGACGGATTCTTTGATCTTGGTGGTCATTCACTTCTTGCAGTGCAGCTTATGAGTCGCATTAAAGAGGCACTTGGAGTTGAACTGAATATCGGAACTTTATTTGCAGCACCTACTGTTGCAGGGCTTGCTGAAAGACTTGAAATGGGGAATGGTCAAAGTGCACTTGATGTGTTGCTTCCATTACGAGCAAGCGGAGACCAATTACCACTATTTTGTGTACATCCAGCAGGTGGGTTAAGTTGGTGTTATGCAGGACTTATGAAATCTTTAGGAACAGATTATCCAATCTATGGTGTACAAGCACGTGGTATCGCTGAAAATGAAGAACTTCCAAAAAGCTTAGAGGAGATGGCGGCGGATTATTTGAAACACGTTCGTGAAGTACAGCCTCACGGACCGTATCGTTTACTCGGTTGGTCGCTTGGAGGAAATGTTGTTCATGCAATGGCGGCGCAACTACAAAATGAAGGGGAAGAAGTAGAATTACTCGTTATGCTTGATTCTTATCCTGGTCACTTCTTACCGAATACGGAAGCACCTACTGAAGAAGAAGCGTTAATCGCATTACTTGCTTTAGGTGGATATGATCCAGATAACATGGATGGTAAACCACTTACTATGGAAAGTGCGATTGCAATCCTTCGTAAAGATGGAAGTGCATTAGCAAGTCTTGAAGAAGAGACTATTTTGAACTTGAAAGAAACATATGTAAATTCGGTAGGGCTGTTAGGAAAATACGTACCGAAAGTTTATAACGGGGATATTTTATTCTTTAGATCTACTGTTATACCAGACTGGTTTGATCCTATTTCTCCAAATACATGGCTAAATTATTTAGATGGAGATATCGTGCAACATGATATTGATTGTAGACATAAAGATTTATGTCAGCCAGGGCCGCTTACAGAAATTGGACAAGTGCTAGCGAAATATTTGCAGAATAAGAAAGGGGTAAGTAGAGTATGACGAATCCATTTGAAAATGATAATTACACATATAAAGTATTAATGAATGAGGAGGGTCAGTATTCTCTCTGGCCTGCCTTTCTCGATGTACCTATTGGATGGAATGTCGTACATGAAGAAGCTAGCAGACAAGTTTGCTTAGAATACGTTGAAGTTAACTGGAATGATTTAGAGCCGAAAAAAAATCAAATTAGCGAAAAAATATTAGTAGGGAAACAATAATGAAAGCAAAAATAAATCCAAAAGTAGTTGTAAGCATCGTTTATATAACAGCGATGTTTATGGCTGCGATGGATGCAACGATTGTGAATGTAGCACTGCAAACGATAAGTAAAGAACTGCAAGTGCCCCCATCTGCAATGGGAACAGTAAATGTTGGGTATTTAGTTAGCTTAGCTGTTTCTCTTCCGATTTCTGGTTGGTTAGGTGATCGCTTTGGTACGAAAAGAGTATTTTTAATTGCCCTTTTCGTTTTTACAATTGCATCTGCATTATGTGGAATTGCTAATGATATTACTTCATTAAACATTTTTCGTATCATTCAAGGTGCTGGTGGCGGGCTTTTAACACCAGTCGGGATGGCAATGTTGTTCCGTACATTCTCGCCAGAGGAAAGACCGAAGATTTCTCGATTTATTGTACTCCCAATTGCTGTTGCACCAGCGATTGGACCAATTATTGGCGGTTTCTTTGTAGATCAAATGTCTTGGCGCTGGGCGTTTTATATTAACCTACCGTTTGGTATCATTGCGTTGCTAGTTGGTCTTCTATTTTTAACAGTGCATGTTGAAAAATCAGCTGGTCGCTTTGATTCTCTTGGTTTTGTTCTTTCAGCACCAGGTTTTGCGATGCTCATATATGCACTCAGTCAAGGTCCGTCAAAAGGTTGGATTTCTCCAGAAATTATAAGTACTGGAATAGCTGGGATTGTATTCATTACTTTGTTTATAATTGTAGAACTGAAAGTAAAGCAACCGATGTTAGATTTACGCTTATTAAAAGAACCGGTCTTTAGAAAAATGAGTCTTATTTCGTTGTTTTCATCAGCTGGTTTACTAGGAATGTTATTTGTTTTTCCGCTTATGTATCAAAATGTAATAGGAGTTTCCGCGCTGGAATCGGGTCTTACTACATTCCCAGAGGCGATTGGATTAATGATTTCTTCACAGATTGTGCCATGGTCATATAAGAAATTAGGAGCTCGAAAGGTAATCTCTATTGGATTAATAAGTACGGCGGTTATATTTGTTTTATTAAGTTTTGTAAATCATAATACAAATCCATGGCAAATACGGGCATTATTGTTTGGCATAGGTATTTTCTTAGGGCAGTCTGTAGGAGCAGTTCAATTTTCTGCTTTTAACAATATTGCACCACCTTCTATGGGAAGAGCAACTACTATATTCAATGTGCAAAATCGATTAGGATCTGCAATAGGAGTTGCTGTTTTAGCTAGTATACTATCTGGTTTTGGAAGTAATAATGTACAGAATAATGCTCAATCAGATTTCTTGCCATATCAAGCGGCATTAATTGGATCAGCAATATTTTTACTCATAGCATTACTATTTTCTTTACGTATTTCCGATATAGAGGTAATGTCAAAAAAGAATAAAAAGCCGTTATCTGTATTACAAAAAGAGAAAGAAGTTGTAAATGAATGAGTTGCAGCATGCTAATACTCTTTTGAAATAAAGTGATATTGGCATTTAAAAGGAGAGAGTTTACATGATAGAGAGTAAAGTTGTAGATCCTGTACCAACTCTTAATGAGAATAGTTGTCAAATATGGTGGGCGAGAATTTCAGATTTACAATCATGGCATTACAATTTATTAAATGATGTAGAGCGAGAGAAAGCAAATTCATATCATCATTCGGCAGATCGTACACGTTTTATAATAGGTTGCGTAATTAGTAGATTAGTACTCGGAAAGATACTTTCTATGTCGCCATTTCAAGTACCAATTGATCGAATGTGCCCGGTATGTAAGTTACAGCATGGTAGACCGCAATTACCAAAAGGTATGCCGCAAATATCAGTTTCACATTCGGGTGAGTGGGTTGTCGTTGCATTTACAAAATCTGCACCTATTGGTATTGATGTTGAGCAAATCAATCCAAATGTAGATGTTATGAAAATGACTGAGGGTGTATTAACAGACATTGAAGTGGCACAAGTTATGACATTACGTGATGAGCAGCGACTAGAAGGATTTTTAACATATTGGACTCGAAAAGAAGCAGTGCTGAAAGCGACAGGTGAAGGACTATTGATTCCACCAGTAGAAATTACTGTATCAGCTCCAAATGACCCTCCTAAATTGTTAATTTTTAAGGATAGACAAGAGTTAGCAGATAATACAATGATGGAAGATGTAAGACCTAGTTTAGATTATATGGCTTCCATTGCAATATTTAGTAAAGAAGTAACTGAAATTACGCAGTTAGACGCGGTATCGCTTTTAAATTATAAATAAGTTTAATAAAATATTTTATAGAAGAGGTGTTCCTCATGTTAGTGGCGGAAAATAGAAAAAATGAATTAACTTATAATGTACAAGCAATTAAGAATATTTTATTTTCTGGAGATACATCATCTATTCATGCTTTAGAAAAGCTTTTGAATGATACAGTTCAGTTTGATGTTCTCGAACAAGAGGTACTTGATAGACAGTACCTTCCGAAAGAAGCAAAGAATTTCTTTGATAAAAACGGAACATTTCTTTACCGCGTATCTCATGTTAGTTATAAAGGTAAGGTGTTATCTGAAAACCTAATTTTTGCGGACACATCGTTTTTACCGGATACCATAAAGCAAGAATTAGAGGATGGAAATATTCCAGTTGAAAAGCTTATAGAAAAGATGGAAGTAAGAAGAAACGTATTATACGAAGGGTATCAGCCTTCTGGAAATATTATCGAGTTGTTTGATGGGTGCTCGGTAGCAGCGAATGTTTATCCGACTAGAAAATATCAAATTGTAAGTAACTGCAAATGTATATTTTATATTTGTGAAGTGTATCATGCAGAGAATATAAAGGAACTGCTTAAATAAGAAATAAACAAGAAACCAGCCTATAAAATGGCTGGTTTCTTGTTTATTTAACAGCTTCTTTTAATTCTTTACCTGCTTTAAATGCTGGAACTTTACCAGCAGCGATTTGAATTTCTTCGCCAGTTTGTGGATTACGTCCTGTACGGGCAGATCTTTCACGCACTTCAAAAGTTCCAAAGCCAATTAATTGAACTTTATCGCCAGATTGTAATGCATTAGCAATTGTGTCAAATACGGATTGTACAGCCGCAGAAGCATCCTTTTGAGAAATATCGGCTGATTGTGCCACATTTTTAACTAATTCTGTTTTGTTCATGTTTTCACCTCATAAAAAAATTTTAGAATAAAAGTTTTAGTATAATGAATGTTATAGAATAAGCTACTTTTGCTAGTAGAAAGAATACTGTATAGTTATGTTAATTTCGTTGTAAGAGACTGAATCCCTGCTAATAATTAGGGATTAATTAAGAATTGATGCATACAACAAGCTGTAATATGAGGATGAGGGGGAGTATACGGATGATTTTTCGTGAAAAGAATGAGAAAGAAAGTATATTAATTCGTCAACATGATCATGGTTTTTTAGCTGGTGAAATTGCAAAACATATAATAGAAGATTTTTTTGAAGATAAAATATACTTAAAAGAGACAATTGATGCTATATATGAGCATGATAGAGGATGGATAGAGCTTGATAAAGTACCAATTTTGAATGATGCTAAAAATATTCCATATACATTTATGGATTGTCCAAGTTCATTACGCTTTGTTTTTTATACGATTGGTTTGAATGCAATTGAAGAGTCAAATCCATACGGGGTGTTACTTTGTAGTAAACATTTTTTATCGTTTCCATTAAATGAGGAAGACGAAGAGATGATGTCATTTTATACAGGGGAATTGGAACGACAAAAAAGAATATTGAAAACGTTAACAAAAGAACAATTTGCGATGTTCGATAAACATTATAGATTATTAAAGTTTTGCGATGAACTTTCTTTATATGTATGTATGAATAAACCTGGTGTAAAAAAGAAAGATGAAATTGAATTATTTAAAGATGGTTTTGAAGGAACAGAAATATTTAATAGTAAGGAGGAGCAACCTATTCAAGCAGAGTGGGTGAATAAAGAAACAATTCGAATTACACCGTTTCCATTTAAAATGGAATTTTATACGTATGTAAAATATAAAACTATAAATAAACATGTAGTTGAAGAAAAAGGAATTGTAAAAGCAGATAAAGAAGTGGAATTGCAGAAACAGGTGATTCGTATAATAAAGTAAATAAAAAGAATGCTCGTCAGTTTAGGAGCATTCTTTTTAAACTTAAATTAACTTGCCTGTTTATTATGAATTTCTTTCAATTTCTCTGCTTGTAAAAACCAATTTGTTTCAGCAACAACTACACTACTTAACCCAATAAGACCAATTAAGTTTGGAATCGCCATAAGCCCATTTGCAATATCAGCAAATGTCCAGACGATTCCTAGTTTTAAATTTGCACCAATAGCAATCATAACGATAAAGATTGCTTTATAATATCGAACAGCACCTTGTCCAAATAAATAAGCTACACACTTCTCACCGTAATACGACCATCCTAAAATAGTAGAGTAGGCGAATAATATAATGGCGATACCGAGAATCATACTACCAGCAGTACCGAATACGGATTGGAATGCTAATGTTGTAGCTTCAACACCGGTTTTACCAGATTTCCATGCACCTGTTGTAATTAATACAAGACCAGTAATTGTACATACGATAAATGTATCGAGAAAAGTACCCGTCATTGAAACTAAAGCTTGTTTTGCAGGTGAATCTGTTTTGGCAGCCGCCGCAGCAATAGGAGCACTTCCTAAACCAGCCTCGTTAGCAAATACACCACGCGCCATTCCTATTTGAATTGCAGATGCAACTGTTGCGCCGATAAAACCACCAGCAGCTGCAGTACCTTGAAATGCACCAGAAAAAATAAGTGAAACTGCCTCTGGAATTTGATCAAAGTGATAAAAGATAATAATAAGCCCAGCGATTATATAAAAGAATGCCTTAATAGGAACGAGATATCCAGTCACTTTACCGATTTTTTTTACACCGCCTAAAATAACAATAGCGATTAAGAATGACATGAATATACCAGTTAATGCAGGAGGGAAAGAGAAGTTGATTCGCATTGCCTCTGCAACTGAATTAGATTGAACCATATTACCTATACCGAAAGAAGCAGCTGTGCCGAATATAGCGAATAAAACAGCCAGCCACTTTTTCCCTAAACCACGTTCTAAATAATACATTGGTCCACCGGAGTATTCACCATTTTCATTACTAACACGGTATTTCACTGCAAGGATTGCTTCGGCATACTTTGTTGCCATTCCGAATAAAGCAGTAATCCACATCCAAAAGATTGCGCCCGGTCCGCCGATTGTTACAGCAGTTGCGACACCTGCTATATTTCCCATACCAATCGTTGCAGCCATAGCTGTCATGAGTGCTTGGAAGTGACTAATATCTCCAGAAGAAGATGTTTCCTCTGATTTTTTAAAAGCTAGTTTGTGAGCGTATATTAGTTTACGAAACTGTAAACCTTTTAAGCGCACTGTGAGAATGATACCAGTTCCAACGAGTAGCAACAAAGTTGGTAACCCCCACACATACTGATTAATTTGTTCTAATACTTTACTTACTGTCTCCATCTGTATTCTCCTTTTTTAGAAAAAATAAAAACCACTTCAAGGAAATGAAATGGTCTCTGGAGAAACAAGGTATAGAAAAATAAACCGATACAAATCGGCATTTTCTTTCGCTTGTCTCTGTCCTTTTACCTGAGAGATTATCCGCTATATTAGCGGATTTGCTCCTTCGGTGCTCGTTTTCCTCCGCGCTATATTAAGCGAGAGGGAGTCTCTCCAGAGATTCGTCCCCATGCAGTTCTACTTGTAAACAAGACCTGAGAGTTTCAAAGTTGGTTCAGCAACTTTTTGCCCCGTCGGTAGATCAATAAATCTTCTCCTGAATGGTTCATCCGAATTATAAAATTAATAACTTAAACGCATTGATTGTAAATCAATAAAAATATTATAGACAGACAAATTGTGAATTGCAATCCTTTTTTTATTTTAAAATAGTAAACGGTTTTATTTTTTAGAAAGTCCTAATTTATCTTCAACTTCATTTAAAGTAGATAAAGCGATGACAATATGTTGATCCGCAAGTCCTAAAGCATGTTTAGTATTTTCAATTATTTCATTGGCTGGAGTAGAGTTATTAGCTCCGTCTATAATCAAATCGGTTGCATTTTTCATGAAGTTTGATGCAGCTTTAAACTCAGTTGTGAAGTAGATTAGTTGTTCTTGTATATGTATATCTGTTATGTTTTCTTCAATTTTCATCGTGTCTATTTCTTTCATAATTGTTTCATACTGCTTGGAAACAGCACTCATTGTAACTAATAGTTTATTTCTGTCTACTGAATCTCCGTTCGTGTTAATCTCTTCCCAGGCAGGCAACCAATCTTTCTCAATTATGTCATTATAATTAATAGTTAATTCATTAATTTTAGGTTGCAATTTAGTTTTGAATGTTTTTGTATCAACTGTTTCTACGGTTCCTTTTTCGTTATTATTTTTATCTTTAATTGTGTAGAAAATCGTAATGGAAATGATAAAAATAGAAATTACAACTATCCATTTATTAAAAAACAATTTCTTCAATGTGCAACGCCTCCAAAAATCAAAAATCTTATAATTAAATATATAACAATAATGTTGTTAAAGGTAGAGAATATAAGCAGTAGTGATTTGAATTACAATTTTTATATACATAAATAATTCAAAAAGGTAAAATGATGAAAGGAGTATGTGAGAAAAGGGGATTTTTAGTGGAAATGAACAGAAAAAACTAGTTTCAAATATTTCAACGGCTATGTTATTAGTTGGTTTATTTGCATTCATATTTATGAATAAAGAATCTAAAATTGAAGATTTTCCAGTACCAATGTCAGCAATACATATTAACGATGATAATGAAGAGGATTATAAATATATAAGTGTAATGCATATTACTAAGGAAAACGGAAGGTAACCGTATTACATTATCCGGGAAAAATTACGTATTATATATTTGAAAAATAATTGATAATAAAAGAGATAGGAAGTAAACAATATTGCAGGATTGTTTACTTCCTATCTCTTTTTGATTTTTAATTCTGAATTATTTAAATTATAATTGTTATGCGTATAGAATAAAATAATATTTAGTATGGAAATGAGCTGATAATTTGCCAAGTATAAAAAAAATAGGACGTTTTTGTCCTACAGATGATGATGGATATATTATAAATGATGCACATATTGATAAAATTCAGCCTATATTTATGGAGGTAATACAAGAAATAAAAAATACTTGTGGTGAAATGTTACAGGATGAATTGCACAGTGTTTATATAAGGGGTTCAATTCCAAGAGGGATTGGAATTGAAGGGATTGCAGATATAGATGTGATTATATTAGTGCGAAAGGATCCTAAATTAATAGACTTAAGTTGGCGAAAGAGGCTAGAAGTTCAAAGTTTACAACAGTTTAATTGTATATCAGGAGTGGAGTTAAGTTTTTACAGTGAAAAAGAAGTGATAAATTCCAATTGTTTTTCTTTTATAAGCTTTATGATACAGACACATGGTGTATGTATATTTGGTGAAGACGTAAAATTGTCTTTACCTAAATATAAAGTAAGTCAGGAGTTAGCCTATGAACATCTTATTCAATTGCGGAAACAAATTGGACAAGCTCGTAAAGAGTTACTTCATAATAAAGGCGTGGATGATATAGCGGATTGTTGTCGTTGGATTATGAAGATAATAATCAGGGCAGGTCTAGCATTAACAATTGATAGAGAAGGGCTTTATTCCAGGGACTTATATCCAGCATATGAGTTATTTAGTAAGCATTTTCCTGAACAAGAAAAAAATATGAGGAAAGCACTACAAAATGTAATTGAACCGATAAAAGATATAGAAGAAATTTTAGCATTTTTAAATACGTGTGGTGATTGGTTGATAGAAAAGGCAGAGGATCCTTTGAAAAACATACAATTTTAATAAACTATAATTACATTATGTAAACAGATTATATTGAAGCAAAGAAGAGAGGTGAGATATTTGGATTTTTACATTGTGGATGTATTCTCGCAAGGCAAGTATTCAGGTAATCAACTTGCAGTGTTTATGGCAAATCAGGAATTTTTTAGTTAGGAAATCAATAATCTAAATGTCCGTGATTTTGCAGATTATTATGGAATCCCAGAGGATGCGGCAACAGGAAGCTCAAATGGATATTTAGCGGCGTATCTTATAAAATATCGTTATTTTGGAACAGAAAAGATAAATATTCGTGTTGAACAAGGGTATGAGATAAATCGCCATTCTCTAATACATATACAAGCAGAGGTGTTTGAGAGTAAAATTAATGTTTGCGTTGGTGGAAAAGTAGAAAGTATTGCAAGAGGGAAATGAACCGTATCATAAGGGGGATTAGAAATGCTATTAAAAACAATATTTTGCAAGGTGGAAGAAGAGAAAAGGGAATTGTTTTCTGATGCGCAAGAAAAATGGCGTGATTTACAGTGTTTAGACGGATTCTATGGACAATTTGGTGGGTGGAATGAAGCTGAAGCGTGTGTGTATACTTTATGGAAAGATAGAAATGCATATCAATCATTCATGAATGATGCTCATGATACAATTTTTTTAAATAGTAATCAAGAAGGCACATATGTTTCCTGTAATATTGAAATGTTTCAAACGTTGTATGATATAACGGAAACCCCTTTGAAAGACGTAATTGCACAGGGGTCATTTGTAAGAGTTGCAATTTGCGATGTGAAAGAAGGAAAAGAAAAGAATTTTTTACATACGCAAGAAACAATTTGGAATAAAGGAATGGAAAATGCAAAAGGGATGTTAGGTGGAGTTGTTGGGAAGTCTTTAAAGACTGAAAATCGTTATATAGTATTAACTTATTGGCAAGATGAAATAGCACATGAACGTTATATGAAAGAAATTTTCCCTGAGTTATATCAGTTAGCAAATGTAAATGAGTATGTTGAAAATATAAATGGAAAGAAAGTTATTCGGAAGGAAGAATGGTCTGTTGCCGCTTCGAAATAAAGTTAGAACTTGTTAAAGTAGCTGGTTTAGATAAAGTTGATACAGAACGTTCGTTCTGGTAAGGTTACTTTGTACAAGAACAAGAGGGGGTATTTAAATGAGTAAAGTTTTAAGATTTGAATTGCAAGTCCCAAACCCTGAAGAAGCTATTCAATTCTATACAAATAGTTTTGGATGGAAGTTTAAAAAAATGCCTGGGCCACATGACTATTGGTTCATAATTACAGGTGAGAGTGATAGACCTGGTATCGATGGTGGATTAATGAAATCACCTGATGGTGCTACTAGGACGACTAATTCGATTGAAGTACCTTCAGTTGATGAGTACATAAATAAAGTTATTGAAAATGGTGGACAAGTAGTTGTACCTAAAACTGCTATTCCTAATATGGGTTACTTTGCTTATTGTATAGATAATCAAGGGCTTCTTTTTGGAGTATGTGAAGAAAATATTGAAGCGTAAAAAATTAGGGGAGTTCGAGATTATTTTGTTTGTTGAACGATGTTTTATATCAAAGATTATAATTATTGAACACTTTTGTATAAAAACTAGTATTCGTTTAGTTGAAGAAGGATCCATTTTGATTATTTTCAAAAGGATTCTTTTTTGTTTTTCACATATTGTGAGTTATTTAGGCATTATTAATCAAACTTATATCGGTATATTATCTATGAAAAAAGTAAATAAATGATGTTATATTCAAGGGTTAATCTATTGACTGCTAAACAGTTTAAGGTGAAAAGGAAAAGAGAACCAATTATTTTCTAATAAACATGTAATTAAGTGAAGACGTCATATACCCTTTCATGTTAATATATTTAAGTTATAATAGGAGGCTTACCCTTTTGTATTGTACGGTAGAAGCAGTGTGAGCTTGAAATTTTTTATGAAAAGGATGTGCCTAACTTGCGTATCAATAAATTTATTAGTGAAGCTGGAAAAGCGTCTCGACGTGGAGCAGATAAGTTAATTAACGAGAGAAAAGTAATTATTAACGGTAAGGTTGCAAAAATTGGTGACCAAGTAAATCCAGGTGATGACGTACGAGTAAATGGAGAGCAGCTTCGAATTGCTCGAGACCATGTGTATATCGCTTTAAATAAACCAGTAGGTATTACATGTACAAGTGAAAAAGCAGTAAAAGGTAATATTATCGATTTAGTGAATCATCCTTTAAGAATTAATCACATCGGGCGTCTCGATAAAGACTCAGACGGTTTAATTTTGTTAACGAATGATGGCGATATTGTTAATGAGATTTTACGTGCTGAAAACAAGCATGAGAAAGAATATATCGTTTCAGTAGATAAGCCGATTACACCGGAGTTTTTAGAGAAAATGGCAGCAGGTGTTAAAATTTTAGATACAAAAACTCTTCCTTGTGAGATTACACAGTTATCAAAATATGAGTTCCAAATTATTTTAACACAAGGATTGAATCGTCAAATTCGCCGTATGTGTGAAGCTTTAGGATATCAAGTATATACGTTAAAACGTACGAGAATTATGAATATTGAATTGAATAATTTACCGGTTGGACAGTGGAGAGATTTATCGAAAAAAGAGAAAAAACGCCTATTTTCAGACTTAAATTACGAACCACAAGATTGGTAAAAAAGAGAAGGGGAAACCAAAAAATGTTTTGGTTTCTTTTTTTGTTGAATAAAAAATATATTTTTAACACTTGTAAAAATAAAATGAATAGGATATATTAAATAACAATAAATGGATTTGTTATAAAAGCAAAGAAAAGGACACGAGTTATTTTAAACGGTTATACAGAGAAGGAAGGAAAGCTGAGAACTTCCTAACGCAGAAAAATAACTTACCACCTTAGAGCTGCACTGGGGAAATCAAGTATCTAGTGCCGTGTAAGCGACGTTATCGCAAAAGAAGCCATTATGTTTTTTGTGATGGGAATCTGGGTGGAACCACGAATATAAGCATATTCGTCCCTATATTTAGGGATGAATATGCTTTTTTGCATTCAATTTCATAATAAGCGAAGAAAAGGACACGAGTTATTTTAAACGGTTATACAGAGAAGGAAGAAAAGCTGAGAACTTCCTAACGCAGAAAAATAACTTACCACCTTAGAGCTGCACTGGGGAAATCAAGTATCTAGTGCCGTGTAAACGACGTTACCGTAAAAGAAGCCATTGTATTTTTACGATGGGAATCTGGGTGGAACCACGGGTAAAAGCACACTCGTCCCTATTTTAGGGATGAGTGTGCTTTTTATTATGAAATGGAGAGATGAAAAATGAAAGAACAGATGATCGAAATTAAATTTCCAGATGGTAGCGTTAAAGAATTTGTGAAAGGAATTACTTTAGAAGAAATCGCTGGGGCAATTAGTAGTAGCTTGAAAAAGAAAGCAGTCGCAGGAAAAGTTAATGATCAGCCTTTTGATTTACGACGAAACATTGAAGAAAGTGCGAAAGTTGAAATCATTACTTTAGACTCAAATGAAGGAGTAGAAATTGCAAGACACTCCGCTGCACATATTTTAGCGCAAGCTGTAAAAAGAATGTATGGTGACATTAACCTGGGTGTAGGGCCTGTTATTGAAAATGGATTTTATTATGATATGGATCTGGCAAGTAGTGTAAATGTAGAGGACTTACCGAAAATCGAAAAAGAAATGAAAAATATTATAAATGAAAATATAAATATAGAGCGAGTAGAGGTCTCTCGTGAAGAAGCAAAAAAACTGTTTCAAGAAATGAACGATCACTTGAAATTAGAACTTTTAGAAGCTATTCCTAATGAGGAAAGTGTAACACTATATAGACAAGGTGAATTTGTAGATTTATGTAGAGGACCACATTTACCATCAACAGGTTATTTGAAAGCATTTCAATTAACTAACGTTTCCGGTGCATATTGGCGAGGTGATAGTAATAATCAAGTGCTTCAGCGTATATATGGCGTTGCATTTGCTTCACAAAAAGAATTAGAAAATTATTTGCATTTTGTTGAAGAGGCTGCGAAGAGAAATCATCGGAAATTAGGTAGTGAACTTGAATTGTTTATGTTTTCGGAAGAGGCTCCGGGAATGCCCTTTTACTTGCCGAAAGGACAGATCATTCGCAATGAATTAGAAGCATTTTTAAGAGAAATTCAAAAAGAGTACAATTATCAAGAAGTACGCACTCCGTTCATGATGAACCAAGAATTATGGGAGAAATCAGGGCACTGGGGACATTATAAAGATAATATGTATTTCTCAGAAGTGGATAATAAAAGTTTTGCATTAAAACCGATGAACTGCCCAGGACATATGCTTATGTTTAAAAATAAATTGCATTCTTATCGCGAATTACCGATTCGCATGTGTGAATTCGGTCAAGTACATCGACATGAATTTAGCGGGGCGTTAAATGGATTATTAAGAGTTCGTACTTTCTGCCAAGATGATGCTCATTTATTTGTAACACCAGAACAAATTGAAGATGAAATCAAATCAGTAATGGCGCAAATTGATTACGTATATAAAACTTTTGGATTCCAATATGAAGTAGAGCTTTCTACTCGTCCAGAAGATTCAATGGGTGATGATAAATTATGGGAGCAAGCAGAAGCAGCATTAGCAAATGTATTACAATCATTAAATTATAAATATAGATTAAATGAAGGTGATGGTGCATTTTACGGACCGAAAATTGATTTCCATATTAAAGATGCTTTAAATAGAAGTCATCAGTGCGGAACAATCCAGCTTGATTTCCAAATGCCAGAGAAATTTGATTTAAATTATATAGATGAAAATAATGAAAAAAGAAGACCAGTTGTCATTCACCGAGCAGTTTTAGGATCATTAGACCGTTTTTTAGCAATATTAATTGAGCACTTTGGAGGCGCGTTCCCAGCATGGGTGGCACCAGTTCAAGTGAAAGTAATTCCGGTTTCAAATGCAGTTCATGTACAATATGCAAATGAGGTTGCAGATAAATTAGCACAAGCCGGAATTCGTGTCGAACGAGATATACGAGATGAAAAGTTAGGATATAAAATAAGAGAAGTGCAAATGCAAAAAGTTCCTTATGTTCTTGTTATTGGGGATAAGGAAATGGAAAGCGAAGCTGTAAATGTACGTAAATATGGTGAAGAGAAGTCAGAAGTTGTTGCACTAGATGCGTTTGTGGAAAGTATGAAAGTGGAAATGAAAAATAGGAAATAGAGATTGATAATAAAATACACCATTAATATGTAATACTGAATTTAAAGTAATTAAAGATATACTACACGACGACGCATGTTGTTTAACAAAGTAGTTTTAAGGCGTATCAACACTTTGCTTGATACGCCTATTTTTTATGGTTTTTTTCACTACATTCAGTCACTGTATTACCACTTTTATTACTACATTCATCAAAACGACAAATACGTTGCTTTGAAATAACGTTGTTTCTGTAATATTTAAAGAACAACGTTATATAAAATGACAATAAAGTTATTTAATTTTAAAAACCCAGACAAGCATAACCCCGTTCTAAATGTAGGACGGAGTTAATGTCTGTTTTTATTGAGTGTATTCGTCGCTTTTGTACTCCAAAATATCACCTGGTTGACAATCTAAAGTTTTACATATCGCTTCTAATGTTGAAAAACGAACCGCTTTTGCTTTCCCATTTTTCAGAATGGAAAGATTCGCCATCGTAATCCCGACCCTCTCCGAAAGCTCCGTTACGCTCATTTTTCGTTTTGCTAATATCACATCAATATTAATAATAATTGCCATATCCTCCACCTCAGACGGTTAAATCATTTTCTGATTTTATATTAATAGCTTCTTGTAAAAGTCTTTGGAGAACAGCAGCAAAAACGGCGATCACCATAGAGGCGAAAATGATGACCAATCCGATTGGTATGAAACTTGGAGGGTCAACTTTTTTCGCTATGAGATAGTAGAGTGGCATACCTAGCAAGTACAAGGTACTGATCGTGATGGCACAGTATTTTATATTCTTTAAAGCCTTTATCGATAATTCCGAGAACGCTTGGTTCTTATCGATATAGCTTAAAAATTTAAAAGCTTGATACAGAGCAAAATAAAAAGGTATCGCTGCCGCGTACATATCGATTAAAACGAGAGATTTCATATAAGCAATATCTGGATACAATTCTCCAGCAAAATTCCCGATTTTAGGCACCAAAAATATGCACAATGTAAAAACTGGGATTCCTATAAAAATAATAGCTAGCTTTAAAAAGAGTGTCGTAACTTGTTTCATAGAAAGCACCTCGCTTATGTAATAACAACATGATTTTATCATGCGATTTATCGTTTTGCAATAAAATTGTATTGTTTTTTGTTGTTTTATTATTGTTTTTGAAATATCTTTTTAATTTTGATAAAAATAAAAAGCATTTCGCATTCCAAAGAAATGCTCTTATGAAGTGGTTTGTTTTCTTTTTTACCTTACAAAAATGTAAGGTAAATGTAAGGGAAATCGAATGAACGAGTTTTAGAAAAGTGAGAATATGAAGTAGGAAATAGGTTCATGCTACTTATGTATCTCTTTCTGTTTGAAAGATTAAAAAAAAATTAAGGATTTACATGAGAAAAAGATAAGAAATATGTGAGAAATTAATACTATACAAAAGGGATGGAGTGAAAGAGATGTCAACAAATGTAGTTACTGTAGAAAGTGTAGAAAAAACGTATGGGAAAAGAAATGAGAATCAGTCAAAAGCATTAAGGGGTGTTTCATTAAGTATTAAAGAGGGAGAGTTTGTAGGGATTATGGGTCCTTCTGGATCTGGTAAAACTACATTGCTAAATGTGATTAGTACACTTGATCAAGCGACAGGTGGCAGTGTAACAATAGCTGGCACAAATATTACTTCTATGAAGGGGAATGCATTATCAGATTTTCGTTCTCAAAAATTAGGATTTATTTTTCAGGATTTTAACTTGTTAGAAAACTTATCAATTTATGAAAATATTGCTTTGCCACTTTCTTTGCAAGGAGTACCATCAAGAGAGATTACTGGGAAGGTAAATGGAGTAGCAAAGAAATTAGGGATTACTGAAATTTTAACTAAATATCCGACTGCTGTTTCTGGTGGACAAAAACAAAGAACAGCGGCAGCACGAGCTTTAGTACATAATCCGGCAATCGTATTAGCAGATGAACCGACAGGAGCACTTGATAGTAAAAATGCAAAAAGTTTATTAGAAGCGATGCAAGATTTACATGAAAATCACAATGTAAGTATTTTGATGGTAACACACGATGCATTTAGTGCGAGCTATTGTGAGCGTATTTTATTTATTCAGGATGGACTTCTTTATAAAGAGTTAAATCGTCAAGGAACACGAGAAAATTTCTATCAAGATATTTTAGGTGTGCTTGCCCAAATGGGCTCAGCAACTGAGTCGAAGTAAGGGGGCGAGACTATGTTATTCAAATTATCACGTCATAGTATGAAAAAAATGTTAAAGGATTATATGGTTTTACTTATTGGTCTAGTCATTAGTATTAGTATTTTTTACATGTTCCAAACGATGGCGATGAATAGTGAATTTACAAAAGATAATAGTCTCATTAGTAGTATTAGGCTCGTCTTCTGGGTTGGTGCAATATTACTTTCTTTCATTACTGTTTTTTACATCATTTATGCCAATTCTTTTTTACTTACATTAAGAAGAAAAGAACTCGGTATGTACATGATGCTTGGAGCGAAAAAGAAAAAAGTAGCACAACTATTATTTGTTGAAACATTCGGTATGGGTATTGTCAGTATTATTATCGGTATTTTAGTAGGAATCATACTAGCTAGTGTAGCAGGAAATTTTTTAATGAATGGAATGGAAGTTTCAGCAAAAGGTAATTACGCATCTGTGTACACACCAGCTATATTAGTTACATCTATTTTCTTCTTAATATTATTTTTCATTACTGGTTTAATGAATAGTTTCCGCTTATTACGTAAAACAGAATTAGAGTTAATACGAGAAGACGAAACGCAAGATGAGGTGAAGAAAAGTAAGACTCGCACAGTTATTATGACAGTACTAGGTGTATTGCTAGTAAGTACAGGATACTATTTTATGGTAAATATAAAAATGTTTGCTGAACTAGGATTTATAATAGCGACAATTGTTACGACTTTAGGAACGTATTTCATTTTTAGCTCGTTACTCCCACTTTTTGTAATGAAAATCAAGGGGAATAAAAAACGAAATGAAACGGGATTAAATAGTTTTACTTATGCACAGTTACGTTTTCGAGTAACTAGTTTATCGAGAGTACTAGGCACTGTAGCGATGTTAATTGCATTAGGTGCAGGGGCAATGACAGCAGGTATGGCATTTCAAAAAAATGTAGGCATAATGACAGACTTTTCTCGTGTATATGATGTTGTAATTCATGATCCAAATGATCAAGATAAAGAAGCATTAAAAGAAATGGAAATTGTTGAAGAAAGCAAGTATAAGTACAAAGTAGATGAAGAAGCGGTTTATTACTTACGTGACGATTTAACTGCGAAACCGCCGCTTGTTTCTGATCACTTTGATACAAAGACTTTAAAAGAGCCTGCACGAAAACGTGTGGCTGAACCTTTAACAGAACCTGTATATTCTGCTTTGGAAGCTCCCGAAGCAGCGAATAAGCTTCCTCGTATGCCAAAAGATTGGGAAGATGCGGTTGTAAGAGAAATACAAATTACACATAATCAATTTAACGGAAAGCCTGTAAGAATTGCTGATGAAGAGCATTATAAAGGAATTCAAGGAACAGAACACACTGTGACATTAGCAAAAGTAGATGATATGAAAAAATATAAACCGCTGTTGATCGAAATAGACAAGAGACAAAAAGAACAAATTGAAAAAACAACAGGTGCAAAAGTAGACTTATTTACGAAAATGACAATTTATCAGTTTATGAACAGTTTCATGAGCGGAACAATGTTTATGGGATTTTTCCTTGGAATTGCATTTTTAGCAATGATGGCAAGTTCTCTTATGTTCAAAATATTAACAGGAGCTTCTCGTGATGTACGCCGTTATGAAATGTTACGGAAAATCGGTGTGAGACGTAGTATGTTAACAAAAAGTATATATAAAGAAATCTCATATTTATTTATCTTCCCAGCAATTATTGGAATTTCCCACGTTTTAGTAGGGCTTAACTTATTTAGCTTCATATTAGTTGACCCATTTGTAAAGGTGTGGATGCCAATAGGAATCTTCTTAGTAATTTATTTCATCTATTACTGGATAACTGTTCAATTGTATAAAGGTATGGTAGTGCCGAAAGAAGAAGTGGTGAAATAGTTTAACAAAACAGTCCTTGTTATGAAAACAAGGGCTTTTTTCTATGCGTGGGATACGTGTATGCGAGATGTTATCAAGCCTTTCTGTAGTGAATATATAGAAAATTAAGAAAGTGTTAAGGTTTTATGTAGTGGAAAGTTAAGAAGTGTATGGGACATTAATAATGTACAAAAAGATTGAGATGAAATTGGAAAGTGTAATTGTTTTACGTTCTTATTTTTTTGAGGTAGTTTTGCAGAATTAAATTGATATTATTATAAATTAAACAGAAAGGAAATGTCTTATGAAGAGGATAAATAAAGCAATAAAATTTATTGGAGTCATTACTATACTATTACTAATCATAGCGTTAGTATTTCCTACATGGACCTCACAAATAAAGGTCAAAAACAGTATAAGTACATTAGAACAAGTAGAGATAAATGGAACTGGTCATGAAATTATGATACGCGGCAAAGATAAGAGTAATCCAGTTATTATCTTTGTACATGGTGGACCAGGTTCTTCGGAAATACCATATGCTCAAAAATACCAAGACTTATTGGAAGAGAAATTCAAGGTTGTCAATTACGATCAAAGAGCAAGTGGAAAATCGTATCATTTCTTTGAAGACTATTCTAACCTTTCATCAGATCTACTCGTGGAGGATTTATTAGCTATGACAGATTATGTTTCAAAACGTCTCGGAAAAGAAAAAGTAATATTGATTGGCCATTCTTACGGTACATATATTGGAATGCAAGCTGCCTATAAAGCTCCTGAAAAATATGAAGCGTATGTTGGTATAGGGCAGATGAGTGATACAGTAGAAAGTGAGATGGACAGTTTAAACTACGTTATTGAACAGGCACAAAATGCTGGGAATGCGGATGAGGTTTCACATTTAAAAGGGTTAACTGAAAAAATTAAAAATGGTGATACATATACCCCGCGAAATTATGTTGCGAAATATGGTGGAACATCAAGACTCATTGAAAATCCAGATGGTGATAACATGGGGATGTTATTCAGTAATGAATATAACTTGTTAGACGTAATTCGTTATAACGTTGGATTATCACACTCTCAAACTGTCTTATTAGAAAAAGATTTAAAGAATCCATTACCTACTAAAGTAACTAAGCTGAATCTACCGTTTTATTTTCTTATGGGGAAATACGACTATAATACTTCATTTCATGCAGCAAAACAGTATTTTGATAGGATTGAGGCGGATAAAAAGGAATTTATTGCTTTTGAGAAATCAGCTCATTATCCACAATTTGAAGAGAAAGAAAAATTTTATAAGTGGATGTGCGATACATTCGTTAAATAAAATGTATCCGAACTTTAGGGAATTAAAAAAGTTAGAGAGATTAAGCATGTATTAGCGAGACGTTTAAAGATTTTAGATAAATATTAATAAAAGGTTCGTAAAGCGAAGTTAAATGAAAAGACTCTTGTATATAGAGAACATGGTCTTATCCCTGTCAAGTAGACAGTATTAAAAAGACTAAGCAGCCATCGAGAC
>NZ_PCNZ01000018.1 GCF_002975175.1 Bacillus sp. MYb209 | reverse complement strand
CTTCTTGATGTTGCCTAACTTTTTTCAAAATGTCCTTTACAAAGGGTACAGATTAAATTGCGTCTCTTTTTTTTTATTTACAATGAAGAAACTTTTATAATTTCATTCACCGTATTTGAAATGATTTTTAAAAAATCATAAAGGAAATATAAAGCGGAATGTTGTATATGTACATAGGAGGAATCTTTTTACTAATTAAACATATAATTAAAACAGACCGACAGTCGGTCTGTTAGGAAGGAGAACATGAATGAGAATCGTAAAGGAGTATGAAGAGCGTAGAAACGAGATTTTAGAAACTGCAGAAAAATTATTCGTTACAAAAGGGTATATGAAAACAACGATTAATGACATTTTAAAAGAAATCGGTATAGCTAAAGGGACATTTTATCATTATTTTAATTCGAAAGAAGAAGTGATGGATGAAATCATTATGAGGATTATTAAAGTGGATGTAGCGAAAGCGAAAGCAATAGTCTCTAATCCAGATATCCCGGTTTTAGATAAGTTATTTCGAGTTTTAATGGAACAATCGCCAAAATCAGGAGATATAAAAGAAAAAATGATTGAACAATTTCATCAGCCAAATAATGCGGAAATGCATCAAAAAAGTTTAGTGCAATCAATTATACATTTATCTCCTGTTTTAGCAGAGGTGTTAAAGCAAGGAATCGAAGAGGGTATATTTTCTACCCCCTATCCTCAAGAAACGATTGAATTATTAATTTCATCAGCGCAAGTAATATTCGATGATGGGTTATTCCAATGGAAGCCTGAAGAAATGATGAGAAGAGCTGAAGCCTATATTAAAATGATGGAAGCTTCTGTTGGAGCGAAGGAAGGTTCTTTTGATTATATGTTGGAGGTTTTAATCAAACAGAAATAGTAATTTTCTGTTTGATTAAAACAGACCGACAGTCGGTCTAAAATAAATGAAGGGTGTGGGTATGATGTCAATCAGCACAAAATCGTCTATGAAAGATTTTCATTTAATGGTTTTGGGGCAAATTATAACAATTTTAGGATCAACGCTCTTGCGTTTTGCTTTGTCCTTATATGTGTTAGATATAACAGGGCGTGCAGATATATTTGCGGGATTATATGCAATAACGAGTATTCCATTTTTGTTGGCACCTCTCGGCGGGGCAATTGCAGATCGCTTTAATCGCCGTAACTTAATGGTTATCTTTGATTTTATAAACGCTACAATTGTATTAGGTTTCATTGCTATATTAGTTAATGGTTCTGTATCTATTATATGGATTGGAATTGTTATGTTTCTATTAGCAGTTGTTAGTGCGATGTACGCGCCAGTTGTAATGGCAAGTATTCCGCAATTAGTTCCAGAAAAAAAGCTAGAGCAAGCTAATGGTATCGTTAATGGTGTGCAAGCATTATCCAATATTGTTGCGCCTGTATTAGGAGGAGTATTATATGGCATAATTGGTTTGAAAATGCTTGTTATAATAAGTGGCATTGCGTTTTTTCTATCAGCCATATTAGAAATGTTTATTAAAATACCATTTATAAAAAGAATTCAAGAAGACCATATCGTACCGACAATTGTAAAAGATATGAAAGAAGGATCTCTTTACGTTTTAAAACAACCATTTATTTTGAAATCTATGCTTCTTGCAGCGCTTTTAAACTTAATTTTGACACCATTATTTGTTGTAGGGGGACCTATTATTTTACGAGTAACTATGCAAAGTAGCGATACGTTGTACGGAATTGGGATGGGGTTAATCGATTTTGCTACAATATTAGGTGCATTATCAATTGGTTTCTTTTCTAAAAAGTTGCAGATGAAAACATTGTATTACTGGATGCTTGTTATTGCTTTATTAGTTATACCAATGGCTTTATCAGTTACACCATTTATCCTTAATATGGGACACTACCCTCCATTAATCCTCTTTATACTTTGTTCTATTTTTATTGCAATGATTATGACAATCGTCTCCATTTATGTAATTACCGTTGTACAAAAGAAAACACCAAATGAAAATTTAGGGAAAGTAATGGCAATCATAACAGCAGTGTCTCAATGTATGGCACCAATTGGGCAAGTTGTATATGGTTTTATGTTTGAAGAGTTTATTTTGAAAATTTATTTACCTATATTATGTATTAGTTTCATATTGATAATAATAGCTTTTGTGACGAAGAAAATATTACGGAATGAGGGGAACTAGATTGATATGATTAGGAGAATGTTAAAAAGAGATTTCTCTCAAAATAAAATGATAATCGTTATTTTATTTATGTTTATAATGCTATCAACTCTTTTAATGGTTAGTGCTTCAAGTATGGTTGTAACTCTGTTTAGTTCAATGGGTCAATTGTTTAAACAATCAAATGCACCTCACTTCGTACAAATGCATGCTGGAGAAATAAATCAAAAATCAATTGATTCTTTTGTTGCGAAAACGCCATTTGTAAAAGAACAGCAAACAGCTGAAACGATCCTATTGAATGGGTCTAATGTATTTATAAAAAATAAAGAGCATGCAGAACATAATAGTGTAATGGATATAAGTTTCGTTAAACAAAGCACTTCTTTTGATTTTCTATTAGATTTAAATAACAAAGTAATAGATGTTTCAAAAGGTGAAATTGGTGTGCCAATTTATTATATGCAAAAGTATGATTTGCATATTGGAGAGAAAATATGGATTGTAAAAAATAATATTGAACTGGAATTTACAATTTCGACATTTGTTCGTGATGTTCAAATGAATCCATCAATCGTTAGTTCAAAGCGATTCGTAATAAGTGATGTAGATTGGAAAAGAGTAAAAAGAAATTTTGGAGAAAGTGAATATCTTATTGAATTTCAGCTAACAGATTTAAATAAAATAAATGAATTTGAAAATTTATACCAGTCATCGAACTTACCTCAAAAAGGTCCCTCTATTACTTATTCTCTATATAAAACACTCAATTCGTTAACAGATGGAATAATAGCAGCAGTTATTATGATAATAAGTACCTTATTAATGCTAATTGCAATTTTATGTATTAGATTTACAATCATTACTTCTATGGAAGAAGACTATCGTGAAATTGGTGTTATGAAAGCTATCGGTATTCAAAATAAAGATATTCAAAAACTTTATTTAACAAAGTATGTTTTTATTTCGGCTAGCGCATGTATATTTGGATATATTCTTTCCTTATTTGTTACAAAAATCTTTACCTCTAATATCGTACTTTATATGGGAGCGGTAGATAAAAGTATTGTACATTATATTGTGCCGTTAATATCTACATCACTGATGTTTGTGGCTGTTATACTTTTCTGCCGATTCGTTTTGCGGAATTTTAGGAGAATTACGGCAATAGATGCTTTACGAAAAAGAGATGAGATAGGAAAAACAAAGCATAGAAAGTCTCTTTCACTCTTTCAATCTAAAATTTTAAGTGTAAACATATTTCTTGGTATACAAGATGTAGTGAAACGATTTAAATTATATCGAGTATTAATTGTCGTTTTAATAATTGCAGTGTTTATGATTGTTGTTCCAGTTAACTTTTTGTACACGATTAAGTCACCGCAGTTTGTCAATTATATGGGGACAGGGAAAAGTGATATAAGAATAGATTTACAGCAATCTGAAAATATAGAGAAACGATTTAAAGACGTTATATCGTATATACGAAAAGATAGTGATATAAAAAAACACGCTGCATTTGTAACAAGTACATTTAAAATGGTGAATGCTGATGGTACACATGAAAATATAAATGTGGAAGTTGGAGATTTTACTAAATTTCCACTAGAGTATGTTGAAGGTATGGCACCAGAAAATGAAAATGAAATTGCTCTTTCTTATATGAATGCTAAAGAATTAAAAAAGAATGTAGGTGATAGAGTAATTTTAATTGTAGAAGGAAAAGAGAGGGGGCTAACTATTAGTGGTATATACCAAGATGTAACGAATGGTGGAAAAACAGCTAAGGCGAACGTACCATATAACATAGAAAATATAGTATGGCATGTAGTAAATATAGATATAAAGCCTACTGTGAATATGCAAGAAAAAATGAATGAATATAAACAAAATTTTTATTCCGCAAAAATAACAGATACGGATGATTATTTGTCTCAAACTTTAGGAGAGACAATTAATCAATTAAAACTTGTGACTCAAGTTGCAATTATGATTGCTATAACAATATCTATTCTAATCACTACGATGTTTTTTAAAATGTTATTAGCAAAAGACTCCTCGCAAATTTTAATTATGAAAAGTATCGGCTTTTCTTACAAAGATATTCGTATGCAGTATGTAACTCGTTCTATTGCCATTGTATTAATTGGTATTGTAACAGGTACATTTATAGCTGCTACGTTTGGAGAAGTGCTAGTAAGTTGGTTAGGTTCATTTATGGGAGCTGCTCACATAAAGTTTGTAGTTGACCCATTTATTTCTTATGTAATATGTCCAGCTATTCTATTTATAGCAGTATCCACAACAACACTTTTTAGTAGTTTAACTGTGAAACAAACAAATGATTTAAAAGCAAATGGAGAATAGGAGGTGTGTAAATTGAAAAAGATTTTAGAAGTAAAACAATTAAATAAAAAATATTCAATAGATGGAAATAGAACTTACCACGTACTTAAAAATATAGATTTAGAGATTAATGTAGGAGAGTTTGTATCAGTCATGGGACCTTCTGGATCTGGAAAATCAACGTTACTTTATAATATAAGTGGTATGGATCGAATGACTTCAGGAAGTGTGAGAGTTTCTAATAAAAATATATCATTTATGAATGAGGAAGCGTTAGCAAAATTACGTCTTAACGAAATGGGATTTATTTTTCAGCAAAGCAATCTTCTTAGAAATTTGAATCTTTTTGATAATATAGTTTTGTCCGCATATTTAGCAAAAGTTGAGAGTAGGAAAGTCATAAATAAACGTGCACTTGAGTTGGTGAAGAAAATGGGGATAAGTGATATAGCAACTAATAATATAACTGAAGCATCAGGGGGACAATTACAAAGGGTATCTATTTGTAGAGCTCTCATAAACAATCCTAATATTATTTTTGCTGATGAACCAACTGGCGCTCTGAATTTAAAAGTGACAGAAGAGGTAATGGATATTTTATCGAATATAAATTGTAATGGTACTACAGTTATGTTAGTTACTCATGATGTAAAGGTAGCAGCTAGAACAGAAAGAATTCTTTTTATGGTGGATGGGGAATTTGTCGGTGAAATAAGAATGGGTAAGTATATGAAGGATGATTTGAAAGCACGAGAAGAGAAGCTCTTAAAATGGTTGACAGAAATGGGATTTTAATAATCTTTTAGTATGAATTTAAAAGAAGATGTTTCTGAATCACTACCTCCTACTGTAAGTGGGAGTTTTTTCTTTGTCTAAAAGTCTATAATTAGATATGATAATTTTCTGGATATTTAAAAGGGGGATTTTAAATGAAAAATGAAACGTTACATACACAAGAAGATGTTTTAAAAATGCTTGATTCCTTATTAAGACCCGCAGTACCATTTTGGAATGAATTTTATGCGAATAGAGAAAAAAATGTTCCATTTTTTGCAAATGTACCAGATGAGAATTTAGTTTCATATATACAAAAAGAATGGATTTCAAAAGGGAAAGTGTTAGAACTTGGTTGCGGTCCAGGAAGAAATGCAATTTATTTAGCGAAACAAGGGTTTGATGTAACAGGAGTGGATTTATCTATAGAAGGCATTAATTGGGCGAAAGAGAGGGCATTAGAAAAAGGAATAGAAATGCAATTTATTTGTGATTCGATTTTTAATTTAAATGTTCAAAATGAATTTGATTTTGTTTATGATTCGGGTTGCCTACATCATATTCCGCCACATAGAAGAATGAACTATATAGAGTTAATTAATAACTCTTTAAAATCAGGCGGTTATTTCGGATTAACATGCTTTGCAGCAGGTGATTTGGATGACCGGAATGGATCTGAAATAACAGATTGGGATGTATATAGAGGGTGGAATTTACAAGGTGGTCTTGCATATTCAGAAGAAAAGTTAAGAGAGATATTTAATGAATTTGAAGTAATTGAAATAAGAAAGATGAAACAAATTGAACACCCGAATGACATGTTCGGAGAATCATTTCTTTGGACAGCATTGTTCAAAAAATAACAAGGATAGACAATTGACAAGCCGAGGATTATTATAGATAATATAGTTACAAGAACGTGTGTTCTTAATTTTTATCCAGACGTATATTAAATGTATATACATAAAAGGGGGATGTCTCTAAATGAGTAACACAAATCAAAAAATCACTACTTTTTTAATGTTTGAGGGTAAAGCTGAGGAAGCAATGAACTTATATACATCACTGTTTGATCAGTCAGAAATTAAAAGTATCTCTCGTTATGATAAAAATGGACCTGGTAAAGAGGGAAATGTTATACATGCAACATTTACGTTAAATGGACAAGAGTTCATGTGTATCGATAGTTATGTGAAGCATGATTTTACATTCACTCCATCTATGTCTCTTTACGTAACTTGTGATACGGAAGAAGAAATTGAATCGGTTTTTAAAAAGCTAGCACAAGATGGGAAAATTCTTATGCCTTTAGGTTCGTATCCGTTTAGTAAGAAGTTTGGCTGGTTAAATGATAAATATGGCGTATCTTGGCAGTTAACTCTTGCTGGAGATGAATAATTAAAATAATATGGTGACATTAATGTCATAAAAAAAGGGATGATTCAAGATTAATATGTATCATCCCTTTTTTGTTTTACAACTGTCACCGATTCTTAATGATGTCTCATCATTATTACCAAAGTAGAAAGACCCCCGTTATGCAATAAAATTAAAAAGAGATTTAGTTACCGGTTGTATTTATAACAACTTTAGGGGTGTTTTTTAAGTTTTTTATATAATATAAAACTGCTAATTTAATTTTTTAGCTTATCTAGTAATTGAATTCATTAACTGGAAGAAGTATTCAGGTTTATAAGTCTTATTTAGGTTATACCATGAATGTAACGTATCTGGTGCAAATACATCAATTTTTTTCAGTACTTCCATTGCAAATTCCAGAGGAGCTACTCCTGATGCAGTAATCAAATTTTCATCACATACCGCAGGTTCCATTTTATAAAGTTTTTCTCCTTTATAATTAGGACAAACCATTTTAATATACTCTAAGTCATTGCTTGTATGCTTTCTAGAATCTAGGTATCCGAAATTAGCTAGTCCCTCAGTTGCACCACAAATGGCAGCAACAATAGTGCCAAGTTTTAACGCTTCACCAATTTTTTTCAAGATAGGGTGATGAATATGTTCTCCCCAAGTAGTCCCTCCAGGTAACACTAAAAGATCGTTACTCTCAAGAGTACATTTATCCAGAGAAATATCTGGTTTTATGCTCAGTCCTCCCATCGTAGTAATAATTTCATTAGTAGCTCCTACTGTAATTACCTTTAAAGAGGCTAAATCTTTTTTGAAATATCTTCCTGAGTTTAGTTCTGCAATTAAATGTCCATATTCCCAGTCTGACATTGTATTAAATACATAAAGGTAAACTTTTTTTGTTTGCATAAAATAACACTCCAATCACAATTGATTTTTTCGAAAAATATTAATAAATAAATTTTACAATATTTATCATTTGAATTTAACCTATTTCCTTAAGAAGTTTTTAAAAAGTAATTTGGAAACTTTATTTGAAGGTATAGTTTGCGAATTAAGCAACCTTCAAAAAATACAATAGTTGAAATTTATTGGTTTTAGAATGAAGAAATTAGGCTCAATATCCCAACTAAATTATTCATAAGTGAATTGTGGTATAATTTACATACAGGGGGAAAGTAGATGACACAACATAAAGAAGAACAAATGAATGAGGCATTAGCATTATTTTACTTTGCATATAAAACTTTTACAGAAAAACCAGATGAAATTATAAAAGAGTACGGTATACAGCGTGTACATCATAGAATTCTGTTTTTTATTGCTCGTTTTCCGGGGCTTAGTGTAAATGAATTGCTATCACTTTTAGAAATAAGTAAACAAGCTCTTCACGGACCATTGCGCCAACTGTTAGAAAAAGGACTTATTGAGAGTAATGAAGCTGCACATGATCGTCGTGTGAAACAGCTGTCTTTAACAGAAGAAGGAACAGACTTAGAGAAAAAACTGAGCGATGTTCAAAGAGAGCAAATGGGAGCTATTTTCTCACAGTTTGGCGAATCATGTGAAGAAAGTTGGCATCAAGTTATGAATGAAATGGCAAATAGCCGTTCAGGATTTGATGCATGGTCGTCTAAGCGTGAAATACCAGTAGAATAAAAGATATAAATAGTATCTTCTTTTGTAGTTTGAAAAATCATAAATTCTTATCTGTATATTTGGCAACTATGAATAAATCATAGAATGTATGGATAAAAAATTCACATTACCAAAAACTTTATATGTGTACGTATTGAAATTTTAAAATTCATATTTCCGAGAGGGGAATTATAATGATAAAACTTGTACTCATTCGTCACGGACAAAGTTTGTGGAATCTTGAAAATCGATTTACAGGATGGACAGATGTAGATTTATCAAAGAATGGATTAAGTGAAGCGAGAGAAGCAGGAACAATATTAAAAAAGAATGGATATACGTTTGATGTTGCGTATACATCAGTATTAAAACGAGCAATACGGACATTATGGATTGTACTTCATGAAATGGATCTTACTTGGGTCCCTATACATAACTCATGGAAGTTGAATGAACGCCATTATGGTGCACTACAAGGATTGAATAAAGACGAAACTGCAAAAAAATATGGAGATGAAAAAGTTCATATTTGGAGAAGAAGTATAGATGTGAGACCGCCTGCACTTACTGAAGATGATCCCCGATATACAGCGAATGATCCGAGATACAAAACGTTAAAAAAAGGCGAATTTCCATTGACTGAATGTTTAGAGGATACGGAGAAAAGAGTACTTGATTATTGGCATGCAGAAATCGCACCGGCATTAAAAAGTGGTGAAAGAGTAATGATTTCATCACACGGCAATACGATTCGTTCACTTGTGAAATACTTAGACAATCTCTCAAATGATGGTGTAGTAACATTAAATATACCGACTAGCATTCCACTTGTTTATGAATTAGACGAAAATTTACATCCAATTCGTCATTATTACTTAAGTATGGACGGAGAAGTACCTGAAGGGGAAATTCCGAAACATATTTCTTTTTAACATGAAAATTTGAAACGTATGCTTGTCTACATATACAATGTAGATTCATGACAAAAGACGTGGTCTGCTTCTAATGTATATGCGATGTAGCTAACTTTAGAAGGTTGTCCACGTCTTTTGTCATAAAGATGGCTCTTTGCGCATGTAATGGTATCGTGAGTAGTTTTGGAATGGAGGGTGATGTGATTGACGATCTCTAACATTCGAATCGGCTTATTTATTCTAGCAATCATCTTTGTAGTTCTTGTTTTCTTTTATTGGAAAAATGAAGAATTGTATGAGGAGAAGAAACAACGAATTCGAAAAACTTGGTATGGTTTGTTTATAACATCAGTCACAGTTTATTTCATGATTAAAGGAATAGATTTAACCCTCTGGAAAAACCTTTTAATGTTCACTGCGATGGTAATTTTCGTTGATATTGCATTCATTTTGACACCTAACATTTCAGAAATATGGGGCGCAAAATTCAGCGATATCGGAAAGACGGTCCAATCAATTAAACGGTCATTAATTGCTTCAAAAGCAAGAGGAGAAATATATACGACAATTATTCAAAATGTAAATCCAGTAGCATTTGGGACAATGGAATGGAATACGGAAGAAGAGTATACAAATAGTTTAAACGTATTTCTTGATTCGTATGGGGAAAAAGTAGGTGCGAAAATTGTTGTATTTGAAGCAGCGATCGAATTAAATACGAATTTCCGTGGTATTCGCTCTCAATTTAGTATTACAGTACCTTTAGAACACATAGAGCAATTGAATGGTCAGCAAGCGGTTCAAGTAGAAAATGTCGGAATTATACCAGCAAAAATAGTGAATGATGTTTTTATTGTTATTGATGGAAAGAAGAATAATCTACAAGATCGTGACTTTGAAAATGTATATAATTTAACAATACATCATAGTTATTTTAGTAAGTAAGGACAGAAACGTTTTCTGTCCTTTTCTCCAATACATAATTTAGAACAAAATCGGACAAAGTTGTATAAAATTGGACAATCATTCCTACACTAGTACGTAGAGGTGATTGTATTGATAAAAGATTATGATAATGATTTTTTTAAAGAAGAGACTGAAGATACAACAGATTTCTCTTTAATAAAAGGAGATACCTTGCAGCAAGTAGAAGAGTTGGAAGAAGAATTAAAAAGAAAATGATACGTGTACACTCTGTCTGCATTTGCTATATAATATAAATAAAAGGTTGTATCTTTTGAAAAGGGGGAGAAGAGATGGCTGAAATAAATGTACAAAATTCTTCGTTTTTTAAAGAAAAAAAAGAAGAAGCAAATACAGATTTCTCTCTTGTGAAGGGTGCATTAACAGAAAAAATAGATCACTTAGAGAAACTGATTGATGGAAAAACATCTAAATATATACAGCATAAGAAATTAAAGGAGAATACATAAATGTGTTCTCCTTTAATTTTTTGTTTCGTTATTGGTAGGGAATTATTCAGTATAAAAGTAAAATGGTGAATCATGATATAATAGAAGGTGATTTAAGTTATTTACATATTGATTGTATTTGAGAGAGGAGCTTAAAAATGTATTCCACTTTAGAACAATTAACAAAGCACCCTGTATTTTATCATTTTGCAGAAATTTCAAAGATTCCTAGAGGATCAGGTAATGAAAAAGAAATTAGTGATTACTTAGTGAGTTTCGCAAAGGAACGTAATTTAGAAGTTATTCAAGACGAAGCGTTAAATGTCATTATAAAAAAAGAAGCTACTTCTGGTTATGAGAATGTTCCAGCTATTATCATTCAGGGGCACTCTGATATGGTGTGTGAAAAAAACCAAGCGACAGTTCATGATTTTGAGAAGGATCCAATTGAATTAAGAATTATTGGAGATATGTTATATGCGAACGAAACTACTTTAGGTGCTGATAATGGTATTGCCGTTGCATATGCATTAGCATTATTAGATTCAACAGACATTCCGCATCCAGCTTTAGAAGTTGTTATTACAACTGAAGAAGAAACGACAATGGGCGGTGCATTCGCAGTTGATTCAAATCATTTTGACGGGAAAATATTTATTAATATTGATTCTGAAGAAGATCATAAATTACTAGTGAGTAGCGCAGGTGGTGCGAAAGCAGTTGAAACGATTTCAGTGATTTGGGATGAAGCGTCAGTAGATATGGACACATACCGACTATATGTTGGTGGACTTAAAGGTGGACATTCTGGTTTAGAAATTGATAAACAACGCGGTAATGCGAATAAAGTATTAGGACGAGTTTTACGTGATTTATCACTTCACATTCAATTTAATATGAGTGAAGTTCATGGCGGCTTAAAAACAAATGCAATTCCGCGTGAAAGTGAAGCTACAATTTTATTACGTGCAGAAGATGTACAGCAAGTAGAAGAAAAACTAGAATCATGGACACGTATTTTACAAGAAGAGCTGCGTGCTGTTGATCCGGATGTTCATGTTTCACTTACAAAAGTAGAAGAAAAGGCGGAAAAAGTCTTTTCTAAAGAAACACAAAAACAGCTTATTTCTTCATTATTCTTAATTCCAAATGGTATACAAAGTATGAACATGGATATTAAAGGTCTTGTAGAAAGCTCAACTAATTTAGGAGTTATTCAAACACTGCAAGATGAAATTAAATTACGAAGCGAAGTGAGAAGTTCTGTAAGTAGTTTAAAACAACATATTGTAGATGAAATTAAATATATTGCGGAATTAGTAGGTGCAACATTTGAAAAAGAGTCTGAGTATCCAGAGTGGCCATACAATCCAAATTCACCTATCCGTAATCTATTCGAAAAAGTACACCAAGAAAAATATAACAAAGATGCTGAAATCTTCGCAGTACATGCAGGGATTGAGTGCAGCGTATTTGTTCAAAAAATGCCTGAGTTAGATGCAATTTCATTCGGTCCAGATATCTTTAATGTTCACACACCAGATGAGCATATTAGTATTTCTTCTGTTGTGAATAACTGGGGATTCTTTGTTGATGTAATGAAGGGAACGAAAGAATTAGCTAAGTAATAACCGATGAATTTAAGAGCAGCCCATAAAAATTTATAGGCTGCTTTTTTGTATTGAATTTTTTATAAGTTTTGAGGATGGGAAATATAATGAACTTACACTACGTATATGAAGTGGAAATTTCATATACCGTATTTTATATAAAATATAAATAGTTTCAAAAGAAATAAAGTATAACAAATCCGTATTTATAAAAACAGATTTGTTATACCTTTCTCTATTTGACTTATGTAATTTATTGCATTATGATTTTTTTAGTATAAAAGAAAGGTTTGAAGATAATGATTCGTCGTTTGAAAAAGTTTAAAAATGTCGCTGTCGTATTAAGCTTCTAAGTAAATTGCAAAAATCTACAATACTTAGAAGCGAGGAATATAGTTATGAAGCATCCATTATTTAATCATTGGTCTGAAACAAAGTATTTAAAAGATATAGTAACAAATCCACTCATTGAAGTAGGAGAGTACTCCTATTATTCAGGGTATTATGGAAATCAAAATTTTGAAGATGGTTGTGTAAGGTATTTGTGGGGCGATGCTAAGTCCCAAGCACTTTTCAATCCAATTGAACAGATGGGTTGGCATCTTGATAAACTCATTATTGGAAATTATGTTTGTATTGCAAGTGGCGTTATCATTTTAATGGGTGGTAATCATAATCATCACTCAGAATGGATTACAGTGTATCCATTCGCTGAGCAAATCGGACAATCTTATGAACCGAAGGGTGATACAGTCATTAAAAGTGATGCCTGGATTGGTATGAATGCTATAATAATGCCTGGCGTTACAATCGGTGAAGGTGCAATCGTTGCGGCAGGATCTGTCGTATGTAAAGATGTTCCGCCATATACAATAGTGGGCGGTAATCCTGCTAAGGAAATAAAAAAACGGTTCACTGATACAGAAATTAATATGCTAATGGAAATGCGTTGGTTTGATTGGGATAGAGAATTGATTGAGAAGGCAATTCCTCTTTTATCTAGTCCAACCATTGAACCATTATTTGCTTTTTATAAAAATGAAGTGAAAAATAAATAAATTAGTTAGAAAAACTACATTCAATTTAGGATGTAGTTTTTTTACTATAAAAAAACTAATAGTTTAGATGAAGAAGAATTCATATTTGGTATGAGTCTAGCAAATAGCTGGATTGAATAATTAAAACCCTTGATAGCTAATAAACTAATGCTAGGCTACCAGTGTGTCTCGATATTTAATCGGGGCACACTGGTTTTATTTTTTTGTAAATGTGGAACAAATGTATTACTTAGATTGTCTATTAAGTGTAATCCTAAAAAATATGAAAGTACGGATCATTTTGAAAAATACAAGGGCATTAAAAAGAGGGATGTGTGTGGGAATACTAAGTGTCAGTGCGCCTAAAAGGGTGGGATGAGATGTTCTATATGAAAGCGATCCTAATGTCTTATATGTATATAGAATTTGATAACACTGTCTATTTTTTGGGAGATTATGTTAGAAAAACGTTTTTTTGAGTACAAAGATATTGGAGGTAACAGAAGTGAAAGGTATGTTTTGCAAGAGATTTATTGCAATAGTAACAGTGCTTACACTATTTTGTAGCATGGTTGTTACATCCGGGAGTGTATCAGCGGAAACAGTCCCTGTTCTAGACGTAGAAGCAGGATCAGCAATTTTAGTAGAAGCAAATTCCGGGAAAATTTTATATCAAAAAAATGCAGATGAATTATTAGCAATTGCTAGTATGACAAAAATGATGAGTGAATACTTAGTCCATGAAGCGGTGGATAAAGGAAAACTTAAATGGGATCAAAAAGTTAAAATTTCTGAATATGCACATAAGATTTCGCAAGATCGCTCATTATCAAACGTTCCATTAGAAAATGGTGGCTCTTATACGGTCAAAGAGTTATATGAGGCAATGGCAATTTACTCTGCAAACGGTGCAACAATTGCTTTAACTGAAGCAATTGCTGGAAAAGAAGTCGATTTCGTAAAAATGATGAACGATAAGTCGAAAGAGTTTGGAATGAAAAATTATAAATTTGTAAATTCTACAGGTTTAACAAACCAAGATTTAAAAGGACATCACCCAGAAGGGACAACTCCAGACGAGAAAAATAAAATGTCTGCAAGGGATTGTGCGATTTTAGCACAACGTCTCATTCAAGATTTTCCAAAAATATTAGATACAGCAAAAATCCCCAAAAAAACATTCCAAAAGGGTGGCAAGTATCCAATTGATATGGCGAACTTTAACTGGATGTTAAAAGGTTTAATTAAGCAATACGAAGGTGTAGATGGCTTGAAAACAGGAACTACTCCAGAAGCCGGAGATTGTTTCACTGGTACAGTAGAAAGAAACGGTATGCGTCTAATCTCTGTAGTGATAAAAACAAACTCTCATACAGCACGTTTTGATGAAACAAAGAAATTATATGATTATGGATTTGAGAATTTTGAAGTGAAGAAGGTCTATGGAAAAGATTCAGTAGTAAAAGGGCATGAAACAGTGCGAGTAGCAAATGCAAAAGACAAAGATGTAGTTGTTCAAACGAAGCAAGCTATTTCACTTCCAATGCCGAAGGGCAACAAAGATGTTTATACAAAAGAATTTAAAGTATCGAATAAAGAACAAGAAGCGCCTATTAAAAAAGATGTAACAATTAGTAAAATGATTATCTCGCCTAAAGATAGTACAGATCCTGGGTTTTTATCAGGTAAATCATTACAAGTAGACCTTGTAACAAAATCTGATGTAGAACAAGCTAATTGGTTTACACGTTTTATGCGCGAAATAGGATCTTTCTTTAACGGTATGTGGGATAGTGCGGTTGATATAGTAAAAGGCTAACTCTGTAGGATAAAACTAAATATTAGTCTGAAACAAAAGGTTTGAAAGTATTATAGATTCTTATGTGGATGGCTTGGAATTGAAGATTGCATTAATTCTCAAATTTGGTTCTTCGGAAATTTTGGTATTGCTATCAAGCTAAGATACATTTGTATCCATATAATCAAAAAACGCTATTCTTTTTGTAGAAATATACAGAAAGGATGGCGTTTATTATGAATCTTTCGATTCAAAGGATTCTGGTGCAAGGTTAGTTTAATAAAGTTACATGGTGGAAAAACATTCATTATTCCATCATGTGACAATAAAAAATTAATATCTGGTACTTATTTCTGTTATTAAATTTTATAAAAATTTAATAAAATCTTTTCTTTCTATTAAATATTTTGTTTTAAATTAATCATATAAAGAAATGGAGGCCAGGAAATGAATTTTTAAAAGGAATTTAAGTATCTTTTTATAGCGTTTATCCTTATGTATATAGTTATTCTTTAATTTCAATCGAATAAAAAAACAAGGTATTCGAGAAAAAGTACGATTTTAATGGATGGTACCATACGGAGAAAACTCTCTCCCATACAAAAGTAAATGTGCCGAAAGTGATAAAAGCGAATGCTATATGGAGGGGACCCCCTAATAATTCCACCTAAAAATCAGTAATTAATGAAATAAAGAATAATCAAATGATACACGATTACGAGTTAATATCCCCAAAAGATATGATTACTAGTGACAATCTTTGATACTGACAAGTGAGGTGACGTCGATGAGAGGGACATTAATAAAAAGTGGAGTATTTATTTTGGTTTTAACAGTAGGGCTATATCTTACAAAATACGCATATGACCATCATACTAACCGAGCTAAAGTAAGAGACACGATTCAACAAATATCAATAGAGCATGGTATACCACCATGGATTCCTTTATCTATTGCATTCCATGAAAGTAAGTTTGATCAAAATGCAGTCGGTGATCAGGGCACATCATTTGGACTGTTTCAGCTCCACCGGGGTGGACTAGCACCTAAAGATTTAACGAACGAAGATTTGAAAAATGCAGAAACCAATACTCGAATTGCAATATCTAATATGATAAATGCATATAACCGTGGTTTACAGCAAAATTTAAAAGGGCCAGAGCTATTAAGACATGTTGCAAATACCTCAGGGTGGCCTGGAAATAAGGGTGTTCAATGGACAGATAAACAGACAGACTATAACGAGGGTTTAGAAAACAGTTTTAAAATGTTTTCTAAACGACAATACGATTTTATAGAATGAAATTTCTTTTTTCTTTCTATTATTATATAAATTATGCCTAAATACGAAAGTTCCCTGAAACAGATACATAGATTGACTTTGTACTGCTTATATTAGGAATTTAAAGAAACAATATGTACAATTCTCCCACTACACTAGTATAGTGGCCTTTATTAACAGCAAAATCTACAATTTACAAGGAGAATATTTTATGAGTAAGAGAATAAAAGAATTAGATTCCATACGAGGGTTAGCGGCACTTACAGTGGTATTTGGACATTTTTGTTTAATGCTACCATCGTTGCCTAATTCTATTAAATTTTCACCGCTTAGGTTTTTATGGGCGGGTGGAGAAGCTGTAATTGTTTTTTATGTACTAAGTGGTTTTGTGTTATCTATGGCACTTTATCATTCAAAAACAAATTATTGGGGATATTTAATTAAGAGATTTGTAAGAATCTATATTCCTTATTATTTTTGGATAATCATAACCTTTGCTTTATTTATTTTGTTTTCGCCATATGAAGTGGCAGGACTACGGGATTGGTTCTATGATAGATGGCAAGGGTCTATAACAAAAATAGATATTATAAACCACTTTGTGCTTCTTAATAACTTTTTTACGGAAAATTATAATCCAGTTATCTGGTCATTGGCTCAAGAAATGCGTATATCTATTGTGTTTCCTTTGTTATTCCTTCTTTTTTATAAACTGAGTTGGAAGAAAACGATACTAATTGCTTTGAGCTTTTCTTTAATTAGTGTTTTCCTTAATATGTTGCATATTGGGAAAGCAGAGGGATTTTATAATGGTTATGCCGATACACTGCATTTCACATCGATGTTTATGGTTGGAATGTTACTTTTTAAGCATCAGGAAAAGCTTATTTACTTATATCAAAATATGAAAAAATTTAAAAAAGGATTTCTTATTACATTAGGGATAATTCTATATTTATATTCCATTTTAATTTATGGTTTTTCCCGTAATGACACTACTTTCTTATTAAAAGATTGGGGTGTCGTAATTGGTGTTAGTATATTTATTATCATGACGATGAGTAACCTAAAAGTAAAAGCATTTTTAAATAAGAGTGTATTTGTATACTTAGGGGAAATTTCATATAGTATCTATTTGTGTCATTTTCCAATCATGATGGTACTATTTAAACTTTTGTATACAAAGATACCTATCTTCTTCCTTCTTACTTTATGTATTACAATGACACTACTTTTTTCTATAGTATCGTATCATTTAATTGAAAAGAAATGTATCAACTGGGCAAAACAAAGAACAACAAATTTTCGGAAAAAAGTGTAATGCTTGAAGGAATCTTATTTCTTTAGTAAATATACGTATATTACCGGTTCCTAAGTATATTAGGAATCGGTCAATTATGGATTCTATATAAACATACTAAAATTGAATAAATTTTTAATTTTATACATAACTCCAAAAATCCTCTTACTAAAGAGAATCTTCGTAACGTTTATCCAAACATAGCCGAAAGTAAAATTAGTAAAACGCTAGTTTCCTTGTAGCCGCTTGGTCATATAAAGTTAGTTTCAAGAGTACAGGTTTAAATTATTAGAGGTAACAACACATCGCTATCTATATCTAGAATGTTATATAAAACTATTGAATATTTTATTCGTAAAAACAGAGGTGTAAAATGAATTTTATTTCCGAACTACTTGTTACCGTTGCAATTCCTACGATACAACTCACATTCTTGTTACTACTCATATTTGTTTTTAGCTACTTTGTAGTATACAAAAAGGTATGTAAAGGAGGAAAAAAATTTACCGTACAACAAATTATATTGTTTATATTTATAATAGGATATTATTCTCTTGCATTATCAGCTACTTCATTTGGTCGTCCAGATAATATAACTTTTGCAAGAACAATTGACTTTGATGTGCTTAGTGTTTATAAAAAAGCATGGAATACCTTTTCATTTTCTTCTTTTTTCCATATCATTGTAAATATAGGTATGCTTTTTCCGTTAGGAATTTTATTACCTTTATTTAGTGATATTTTCCAAAAAACAAAATGGATGTTAGTCAGCTCAATTATGGCAAGTTTATTGATTGAAATCCTTGAATTTATAATGCAACGCGGAAGTATGGAACTAGCCGATTTACTTCATAATACTTTAGGAATGATGCTAGGATATTCTATGTTAAATATAGTTCTTATATTGTTGAAGAAAAAAGAAACGGATACACAAATGATCAAGTATTTATTTCTTCCGATTACAGTAAGTTTTGTTGCACTTGGAATAATGATTTCGTATCAAATGAAGGAATTTGGGAATACGTCTTTTGATCCCATTACAAAAACAGATATGTCTGATGTCACTATAAAAACATCAATAGAGTTAAAAGACGAAGGTGAAAAAATGCCTGTTTACAAAGAGGAAATTACAAAAATGCCTGATGACAATGAGCTAGTTACAAAAAAATTACATATTCGAGATGTTGAAATTCTGTCTCCCAAAGAAGCATTTCAAAAACTAAAACAAGGAGACTTTGATCCTATAATATCTTTCAACGCAGGTGATACATTAGTCATTACAGATTATAATATAGATTACCACGCTGATTCGAAAGGTTTTTCTCAACCTATATATGTTTTTCAAGTACGCTTAAATGATAATGACAAAGATAGTTGGTCTCAACCTATTTCTGCGAGAAAATAACGTAGATTTTCATGTTTTTGTTCATGTGAAATAGTTCACTTCAGTTGTCTTGCTCATTTAAAAAAATCTCCTGTGGAATTTAATTGAAATTGAAAAACATTTAAGAAGAACAATTACGCTGTGGGCTATTGTATAGTGTAGATATGAATAACAAAAAAGGGGGACTAGATATGTGGAAGCGATTTGTAGCGATTGGTGATAGTTTTACAGAGGGGATAGGGGATGAAGTTGAGGGAATAGCATTAAAAAGCTGGGTAGGTCATTTTGTTCAACTTTGTGTAAACGATTTAAAGTATGCTAATTTTGCAAAACGTGGGTTAGTAACTAAAGAAATTCGCTCGCAGCAATTGGGAAAGGCATTAACTTTTAATCCAGATTTGGTTAGTCTAATTGCAGGTGCAAACGATGTTTTAAAAGGACGTTGGAATCATCATGCATATAAGAACGATATGGAATTTATGATAGATACATTAAGTAAAACAGGTGCTGATATTATTATAGCAAACCTTCCAGATTTTACAGTTAGGCTTCCTTTTTCTTCTGAAAAAAAACAAGTATTAAAAGAACAATTATTAGAGACAAATGAAGTTATACTTTCACTGAGTAGAGAGTATAAGCTTCATCATGTTGACTTTTGGAATCATCATTTAGTTAATGACAATACGCTTTGGTCTACGGATTTAATTCATCCAAACTCAAAAGGATATGTAAAAGTTGCTGAATTGATTTTTAGTAGTTTGCCTGTACATGACTCTTCTAAATAAGCTGTAGAATAAAATATGATGATACCGTCAGATAAGTATAATAGAATCCCTGTTGCATACAGCGCAGGGTTTTTTGATGCGAAAAAGAAGTACATAGAGCGCCCATAAATCCTACAATTAAAATTGTATATAATTTTATAAATAATAAAATATCAGGATGTAAATTATACTTTAAGTAATTCTTTTTATTGTTTATATTTTTGTTATTTTCTGTTGCAGAATCCTGAGTATAAGGATTCTTTTTTTGTATCAAAAATCTATAAAGAAAAAAGATAAAATCGGCGAAAACGAACTAAAAGGTGTTTTAAATGAAATTGTTAAAACAACACTAATAATGATAACGTTCGCTAAATATATTCGCTTCTTTTGTTTGTAAGAGTCTTAAAAATCTTCCCTTTTTGAATGCAGCTTAACCATAAATTTAATTTTTTTATAAATGTGGAACTATTTCATTACTTACACTGTCTATTAAGCGTTAAAACATTTTTTATTTAATATATTTAGAAAGGAATAATCATTTTTAACTAAGGGAGAAGATTGAATTGAAAAAAATATGTATGCTGCTTTTCTTTTGTTTCGGAGTTATGTTGGTAGGATGTAATAAAAACGAACCGCCAAAACAAGCATTTGATGAATAT
Organism: Bacillus sp. MYb209; assembly: GCF_002975175.1. Classification (GTDB taxonomy): domain Bacteria; phylum Bacillota; class Bacilli; order Bacillales; family Bacillaceae_G; genus Bacillus_A. The sequence goes on along the minus strand of NZ_PCNZ01000018.1, from coordinate 87,943 downwards.
ATCAATTTATGGAATGATAAAAAATTTACAAATATGTATGATCGTTTATCAGAACATGCAAAAAAAACGATTTCTAAAAAGGATTTCACAGAGAAATATCAAAAAATCTATGAGGGTATTGGAGTTAAGAATTTAAAAGTTAAAACGAAAGGAGAGAATACTAAAGATAAAGAACTTTTTCTTTTTGAAGTTAATATGGATACGGATGGAGGAACAGTTTCATTCATCCATGAAGCAAAACTCGTGAAAGATAAAGAATCTTGGAAAATAGATTGGACACCAGACTTCATTTTCCCAGGTATGAAAAAAGATTACAAAGTACGTATGCAAATAGAGCAAGGAAAACGCGGAGAAATATATGATCGAAATGGAAAAGGGCTTGCAACGAATGGTAAAGCGACTGAGGTTGGAATTATTCCAGAGAAACTAGGTGAAACGGCAGCGCAAACAAAAGAAATAGTAGCACAATTACTTGATATGTCTACAGAAGAGGTCGATCAGAAGCTCGCAGCGAAATGGATAAAACCAGATTCCCTTGTACCAATTGGTATTTTAAAAGAGGGAACCAGACAGAATGATTATATTGAATTAGAAGGAGTTTCATCTCGACCAGTAAATATTCGTACGTATCCATTAGGAGAAGCAGCGGCACACTTAACGGGATATATAGGAAAGGTAAATGCAGAGGAGTTAAAATCGCTTCAACAAAAAGGTTATCAAGCAGATGATTTAGTGGGTAAGACAGGTTTAGAGAAAGTATTAGAGAATAAACTGCGTGGTGAAAAGGGTGGACGCGTATTTATGGAAGATGAGAACGGGAAAGAGATTAAAAACTTAGCAAAAAAAGAAGCAAAAGAAGGGGGAAATGTTACGTTAACAATTGATGCTGCAATTCAAGAAAAAATCTTTAATGAGATGAAAAATGAGGCAGGATCTAGTGCAGCGGTCAATCCTAAAACGGGTGAAACAATCGCACTTGTAAGTAGCCCTGCTTATAATCCAAATACAATAGTTAGAGGAGCATCAAAAGCTCAACGAGAAGCATGGAATAACGACTCGAAACTGCCAATGATGAATCGCTTCACACAAGCATTTGTACCAGGTTCCGTATTTAAAACGATTACAGGTGCAATTGGTTTGGAAACAAAAACAATAAATCCTAAGGAAGAATTTAAAATCCAAGGATTAAAGTGGACAAAAGATTCATCGTGGGGAAATTATTATGTAACACGTGTGAAGGATGCTAGTCCAATTGATTTTGATAAGGCAATGAAGTACTCTGATAATATTTATTTTGCTCAACAAGCTTTAAAAATGGGAAAAGATCAGTATGTAAGTGAATTTAAGAAGTACGGATTTCATGAAAAATTACCAATCGAATACGAATTTCCTATTTCAATAATTGCAAAAGATGGGATAAAAAATGATATTCAACTAGCAGACACGGGATACGGGCAAGGACAAGTATTAATGACACCACTTCATTTAGCATTAACATATGCACCGATTGTGAATGAAGGGAATATTCCGTCGCCTCATCTTTTAAAAGAAGCAAAAGTAGCGGGGAATTGGAAAGAAAATGTGGTTTCTAAAAAGAATCAAGAGATATTAAAGAGTGCATTAATAAAAGTCATTAATGACTCTGATGGTGCGGGGAGAATTGCTAAGGTTGATGGTGTAACTCTTGCTGGTAAAACGGGTACAGCAGAACTGAAAGAGTCGAAAGAAGCAGACGGAAAAGAACTTGGATGGTTTGCAGCTTTTGATGCAAATGCGCCAGACATGATTGTTACCATGATGATCGAAGATGTAAAAGGAAGAGGGGGGAGCAATGTTCCAGGCGAAAAAGTAAAACATGTTTTTCAGAAATAATAGTTAATTAGAAGGTGAAATCGGCTGATACTGATATGTTAGTTTAGATTTTATGATTTTAATAATCGTATTTAATTACGTGTTTTTACACAATTAAATACGATTATTTTTTATTTGAAAATTATAAAACAAAAAGTTTAAAATGTTAAATTAAATAATTAAAATTTAAAAAATAAGAGAGCTATTATACTTAACTTTATTTTCAGAAACATTACACAGCTGTTAGTTTCAAGTAAGGTTATTCAATATAAGTAAGAGGGAAATTTCTTTATACTAAAAGATAAAAGTATATTTTATATTCTTACAGATAATAAACATATACTTTAACTAGTCCTACTTAACGACCTTGCGCCATGTTTGAAGAGGGAGATTCCTGCGGACACCGATGTAACCGTGGGTTGATCGAACGTTGAAGCTTTTACGATTTCAAAGATTTTTCTGCAACCAACCTCATATGTTCTGTTTTCAAAGAAAAATTTGTACAACTAAATCGGAGCAAACATCTTGGCTTACGCCAACCGGCATTCATCTTCCTCTTATGTGCTGATGCTATAATACCTTCACCTAAATTGATGAGGGAGCCTTCTATCGGAAAAGATAAATAAAAGGAGCTTAATATATGTATAAAATTATGATTGTAGAAGACGACCAAAAAATTTCTAAATTACTTCAATCCCATATTAACAAGTACGGATATGAAGGGAACATTACAGAGGATTTTGAAAATGTTTTGGTCAACTTTGAAAAAATCCAGCCTGATTTAGTTTTATTAGATGTAAATTTACCGAGTTTTGATGGTTTTTACTGGTGCCGCCAAATTAGAACGGTCTCTACTTGCCCCATTATTTTCATATCAGCACGTAGTGGAGAGATGGAGCAAGTTATGGCACTTGAACATGGTGCAGACGATTATATCACTAAACCGTTTCATTATGAAGTTGTAATGGCAAAAATCCGAAGTCATCTTCGAAGAATTTACGGAGAATACGCACCTAAAGCGGAAGAAAGAGTTGTTCAGCAATCTGGTTTAATACTTTATCCAGAAAAAATGGAATTAAAGCTAAATGATAGCATATGTATACTGTCAAAAAAAGAAACTGTTTTACTAGAAACTCTCTTACGACAATCTCCTAGTATTGTTAGTCGAGAGAAAATCTTAGAAAAACTTTGGGATGACTATACGTATGTAGATGATAATACTTTAAGTGTAAATGTTACACGTGTCCGAAAAAAATTAGAGGAAATCGGAATAAAAAATGCATTAGAAACAGTTCGTGGTGCTGGATATCGTTTGAAAATAACTTGGAAGAATGATGAGGTATAATAATGAATTTGTTTTTACGTGAACATATCCCTTTCATCTGTTTCTCAATCATTCAGCTATTTGTCGTTCTAACTGTTTATTGGCTGGATGGATATAATCACTTATCTACTGCATTATATAGTGTGTTTTTAGGGGGATGCTTTTTAATTGCGTTTTTACTTTATCGCTACCTTAGCCATCGTAGATTTTATAACAAATTATCCAACCCTTCTGAAACATTAGAGGACTCCTTAGAAGAACTCGATTCCACCCCATTATCAGTAGCACTTCAGCGTGTGTTAAAGACACAATACAGTCAATATCATCAACAGTTAAAGACTTGGGAATATAAACAAAAAGAGCACCTTACATTTATTAATCAATGGGTGCATCAGATGAAAACGCCTTTATCAGTTATTGAACTGATCACACAAGAAGAGAATGGGGAGGTTTTTGAAAGTATTGTAGAAGAAGTAGATCAAATGCAGTACGGATTAGAAATGGTCTTATATATGGCGCGATTACAAACGTTTGAGCAAGATTTTTATGTGGAAAGAGTTTCGTTACAGGATATTGTTCAAGAAGTAATTCGTGAAAATAAACGTCTGTTTATCCGTAACTATGTATATCCAGAAGTAAAAGTAAAACAAACTATTATGGTAGAAACCGATAGAAAATGGCTTCGGTTTGTTATTCATCAAGTGATATCCAATGCCATTAAGTATTCAGCAGGAAGTAGAAAAAACGTTACTATTACTACATTAGAAGAAGAGCGCTCTGTAATCCTTGCAATACAAGATCATGGTGTGGGAATTCCAAAAGAAGACCTTCCGAGAGTGTTCCGCCCATTTTATACAGGAATAAACGGTCGGAAATTTAAGGAATCTACTGGGATGGGATTATATCTTGTGAAAAATATTATAAAAAGATTGGAACATAATATTGAAATAAAGTCGGAAGTAGGAAGAGGAACAACAATCCGTATCATTTTCCCTTATGCAAATCGTTAGAATGTATTTTATTTTCACTTTTCAGAAATCTTACACGCCTGTTAGATACATGAAAGGTTAATCGATATGAGAAGAAGGGAAGTTTAGATAAACTTAGGTTATCAAAAGATAATAAGGAGCAAAATGATATGGAAATATTAAAGGTCTGTGAACTGAGTAAAATCTATACAGGAAAGGTATCTTATGAAGCACTCTCCGACATTAATTTGAGTGTAACAAAAGGGGAGTTTGTAGGAATAATGGGTCCATCAGGAAGTGGAAAAACTACTTTGTTGAATATGGTTTCTACTATTGATTCTCCCACATCAGGAGAAATATTGATTAATGGAGAAAATCCATATCAATTATCTCAAAATGAACTGGCATTATTTCGAAGACGTGAATTAGGTTTTGTGTTTCAAGCATTCAATCTTCTTACAACATTAACTGTAAAAGAAAATATTGTTCTTCCTCTGACGTTAGATGGTACTAAAGTTGAGGAAATGAATCAGCAGGTAGATGGTATTGCAGAAAAATTAGGCATTCAAGATATATTAAATAAACGAACATATGAAATATCGGGTGGACAAGCACAAAGAACAGCCATTGCACGCGCTCTAATTCATAAACCCAAATTACTACTAGCAGATGAACCGACGGGAAACTTAGATTCAAAAGCGGCTAATGATGTAATGGAGTTATTAAAACGATTAAATAAAGAGCAAGATGCAACAATGATGCTTGTTACGCACGATCCAGTGGCTGCAAGTTTTTGTGATCGTGTTGTATTTATTAAAGACGGAAAATTGTATAACGAAATTTATAATGGAGAAAATCAACAAATGTTTTATCAAAAAATTATAGATGTACTTGCATTACTAGGAGGTCGTAAGCATGACTTTTCAAAGATTCGCTTTTAATAATATCATTCGAAGTAAGCGGACTTATGCTGCACACTTTCTAAGTAGCTCATTTTCAGTTATGGTTTTTTTTACATATTCACTCTTACTTTTCCATCCTGATTTACAAGGAGAACTAGTCTCCACAAGTAAAACAATGAGTCTATTAGGAACAATGGGGATGCAAATATCTCAATATCTCATTTTTGTATTTTCATTCTTCTTTCTTTTATATTCGGTAAGTTCTTTTTTAAAAACAAGAAAAAAAGAATTTGGAATTTTAATTATGCATGGTATGACACCGGCGCAGTTAAATAAATTAATTTTTTTAGAAAATATGTTAATTGGAATCGCATCTATTATGTTTGGTATCTTAATTGGATTGATATTTGCAAAGCTCAATTTATTAGCAAGTGAAAATATATTAGCGATGGATAAGGGACTTCCTTTTTATGTTCCTATAAAAGCTGTATTTATGACAACTGGCGCATTTTTGACTCTGTTTCTAGTCATTTCGTTGTTTACTTCTAAGATGGTAAAAGGAAACAAGTTGATTGATTTGATGAAATCAGAGGAAAAGCCAAAACCAGAGCCGAAGGCATCAAAAGGATTAGCATTCCTTTCCGTAATCTTCATTGGATTAGGGTATGGATGTGTATTCTATTTCGTACTAGAAAGAAACTTCATTATGCCTTACTTACTTGGAGGGGTAGTCCTTGTAGTGATAGGGACGTATTTTCTATTTTCTCAGTTGAGCGTGTATGTAATACGCGTCTTGAAGAAAAGGGACAAAGTGTTTTTTAATAAAACAAACATTCTTACTATATCTGAATTGGCCTATCGTATGAAGGATAATGCAACTATGTTCTTTATGCTAGCGATCGTTTCCGCTGTGGCCTTCACAGGGATTGGTACATGCCTAGCAATGGGGAATAAGGGATTAACCGAAATGACAAACCCATTTGCATTTACCTATACCTCGTTAGGAGAGAATCAACAAGAAGAAGAGCACATTACAGAAATAAAAAAACAACTCACTCGCTCAAATTTCTCTTATCAGGTAGCGGTTACGAATCCTAAATTCACGGAAAATAATTTAGTGTTAATCAAAGTATCAGAGTATAACAAGTTTGCAAAAATCTTCGGATATGAAATGGAAAAGTTAGACAATGATCAAGAAGCGATCATTGTGCCATCCATAGTTTCGCAAGAGGAAAAGATATACCTGAGAAAATAGATGTGGTACAGGAAAACTTGGAGATGGCTCTTCAGGTCAAGAAGGCAGTCCCATATTTAGTTCTCCCAAATACAATTGGAGCTATTATTGTTGTTTCGGATTCTTTGTACGATAAAATTCCGAATAGAAAAACGGAAGATGATTCTTACGTAATGAAAAGTCAATATGGTTTTGTCGTGGAAAATTGGGAAAAATCAAGAGCAGTTACAAAAAAATTAGAAGCAACAATGGGTAATAATAATTTGGCGGAAGCACATTATTATTTTGAAGCATTGTATTCTGAATGGATTTCTTCGAAACAAAAGAACGGTATTTTACTTATCGTCAGTGTATTAGTAGGTATCGTATTCTTTACGTTTGCAGCCAGCCTATTATATTTCCGACTATATGCAGATTTAGAAAGGGAACAACAACAATATGAAATGATTGCAAAGGTTGGTCTAAGTAGAAGAGAGCTAAAGAAAATTGTAACGCGTCAGCTTATGTTAATGTTCTTCTTGCCTTTAATTATAGCGATTATTCATAGTGGTGTCGCTTTTATAGCCTTACAGCAGTTAATTGACTTCTCTATTTTAAAGATGTCCATTTTAATTATACTAGCCTTTATATCCATTCAAAGTGTGTACTTTTTCACTGTTCGTTGGCGTTATTTACAACGGTTATATAAAAAAATCATGTAGCGTATTGATAAAACAAGCAAAGAGGAGAAAGAGAAATGAAAAAAGTAATGAAAATGTGTATGGCAGGAATTGTATCTATTTCTATGTTAGGAGCTTGTTCTTTTGGAAAGAAAGAAGAGCCAAGGAATGCCGCTTTATTGATTGGGGAAGAACAATCATTAAAAGAAATAGTAAGTCAACATAAAAGTGAAATTAAGACCAACACTTTATATAAAGTGAAAAAAGCAGAAACTGGTGGCAAACAACTATTAATTCTGGATCAAAAAACTGCAGAGAAAATGGTTGAGATAGGTGTGTTGAGAGAATCAGATAATGATAATGAAGTATGGAGTTCAGATTCAATAAAGTCATTACCTTCAGTTCCAAAAGGTAAAGCTGTATTACTAGCTAGTAAGAAAAATGATAAAATGAAGGAATTAACAATTGGTGATAAGAAAATAGATGTTCAGTATGCTAGCGATACTTGGTTCGGTCACTATCGTAATTCAGATTATGAGGAGCTGATTGTAATTGTAGACAAAGCTACATTCAATCAAATTCCTGTAAATGAAACATCAATGGAGATTCTTCATTTCAATAAATCGTATGGTGAAGATAGGCCCTACAATGCAGATGATGTAAAAGCTGTACAAGCAGAAACCGAATGGAAAAAACTCACTAAAACTATGGGGAGTCAAGTAGATGCATTAGATGCGGTTTCTATTATAAATAAATAGTGAAAACATATTTAATACAGAAAAACCAGGATAATTTTAAGAATTTATCCTGGTTTTTTCATTATATCTCCCACTTTTACATTTTTTAAGAAAGAGTTTTCTATCGAAAAAAGATTATTAATGGAACAAATGAAACTTGCATCATGTCTATATATTGAAACCATAATAAAAGTGAGGGCAGTTTTATGTTTATTCAAATAAGTTTGAGGTGTGGAAATGGAACAGAAGTTTATTGAAAAATGTAATCATGATGAGCTTGACTATGTTATAAAAGACTATTGGCAGGATGTATGGAATTATTCATTTATTATTACGAAAGATCCGCACTTATCAGATGACATCACGCAAGATGTATTTATAAAGGTTTTTAAACATTGGCATTCATTTCGAAAAGAGTCATCTATTAAAACGTGGATATTAAAAATTACAAGAAATACTGCAATAAACTATTTGAAATCCTCCTATTTTAAAAGGATTTCTTTAATAGGATTTTTTAGTGACGATAAGCAATCTTTGTCGGCGGAACAAGAATTTTTTAAGCAAGAGGAAATGAATGATGTGTGGGAGGTTGTATTAAAACTACCTAAAAAACACCGTGAAATAATAATATTGGACGCAAAATATGAATTGTCTTATGAAGAAATGGCTGAAACATTAGGAGTGTCAATTGGAACTGTAAAATCTAGATTAAGCCGAGCGAGAAGTAAGGTTTCAAAATTAATAGGGGAGGGTAGAAATGATGAACAATAAAAAAAATCCCGACTGGTATAGCAAATTAAAAAATGGGCCAATGGAGCATCGTAAAGATGAAGAAGAATTTATTTATAAAATAAAGCAATCGATATACCAAAATAGTGGAGTAGATTCTGTAACATACAAGAAACCATTTCGTAAAAAAGCATTGCCTATTGTAGTTGTTTTGGTTTGTACAATGTTATTTTTTATTGTTCAACAACCTTGGCTTGATGATAATAAATCACCGGTACAAAGTAGTACTCAAATTAAGCCTAAAACAAAAGATGAATCTGCTCAAGATCCATCATTAAAACAATTTATGAATGACTTATATCGAAGTACAAATTCTAAAAATGAAAATGATTTGTATAGAGCATTAAATGATGAAGTTATATTTAAAGGGAGTATGTATAAGAAGGATGAATTGCAGTTTGATGAGGATATTTTTCATGAGTTGCAAGTCGCTCTTACAATGGGAGGAGAATTTGCAAATGATACAAAGAAAGTATACAAAATACCAAGTGGATTGACAGAAAGTAATCAATCAAAGCAAGAACATTATATATATGCAACTGTTATTGGAAACAAAACAAAAATTTTAGCTGAACCAAAACTAGAATCACAAGTTTTATATCAAGTATCTAATGAAATGGTAAAAGCTTGGATTCCGGAAACAATGCAGAATGATGGATATATAAAAATATCGACTATTAACGGTAATACTGGATATGTACAAAAAGAGTATGTTTTAACTGATATTAAATATTCTTTCATGTTCGAAAAAAATGATGAAGGTAAATGGAAAATAACGAATATAGATTCTATATGGTAAAGAGGAAGGTTCACTTTAATGAACTTTCCTCTTTGTTTTTATTTTCTTTTTGAAGAGTATTCCAGGACTCTAAAATTTCTGATGTAACGAGAGCGGCAATATTTTTTTCTGAATTGTTACCAGGAATAACGACAGAAATAGCAATTTGTGGATCTTCGGTAGGAGCATATGCAATGAAAAGAGAATGATTTATCACTCTTTCTTGCTCATTCGGAGAACCTGTTATACCCGTTTTACCTGCGACATCAAAGGGCAAGTTTTTAATCTCCTGTATATTTTGACTCATCCCACCTTGCATGACACTCCAAAATTTCATGGGATAACGATTTGAACTTTCTAAAATTGGTTTAAACTTTTTTGTTTCCTTACCGTCTCGACCAATTATAGCACTTACGATTTGAGGCTTATATTTATCACCTTTACTTGCCAAAGTTGCTGCATATTGAGCGAGTTGAAGAGGAGTATGCACTTCATTTCCTCCCCAAGAGGCATTTAATAAAGCGGAGATCCCATTTTCAAACTTATTAGATGGATGGAATTCATATTGTCCGTCTTCTTCAAAGGGTAAATCAATACCCGTTTTAGAGCGAAGACCGAATTGCTTTAAATAATCTGTCCATATATTTGCTACTTTTTCTATATTCCCATTATTTTGGTTGAATAAGGGTAGAGCTACTTTTGCTGTCATAAATGTATTAGATGAATTAATGATAGCCTGGCTGGGTGTAATTTCACCTGTTGGCGTTCCAGGTGCATTAGTAATGTTATTTTGATTATCATACTGAAAAGTACCTTTATCTAAATAAGTATCTTCAGGTTGAAAAAGCTTTTCGTTTAATCCAATTAAAATAGTAAGTGGCTTTATAGTAGAGGCCATATTTACATAAGATTCACCATACTTTAATTTTTGAATTGCTTTATTTTGCGACAATGATTTGATGTTTTCTTTTTTAGATGATACATGTGTATGTAATGTATTTGGATCAAAAACTGCTGAGTTGGCCATAGTTAAAATTGCACCAGTTTTTACATCGGTCACTACAGCATAACCAGCGTTAGCATCACGTATTTTCTTAATTTGAGATCTTAATGCTTCCTCTGTTTTTTGCTGCAACTTAGAGTCTAAAGCTAGCTGGACATCTTTTCCTTTTTGTACTTTTTGAATGCTCCATAAGAACTTTTTATTATTCATTTTAAAAATCAGAGTTTTTCCTGATTTTCCTTTTAAATCATTTTCATATTGAAGCTCAATCCCACTTTTTCCAACAGGTCCATACTTAGAATTAAGGTCATTTTCTACATACCCAATTAGCTGTGAACCAATTTCATGTTTGGGATAATATCGAATTAATTCATCTTTGATTATTACATGATTGGGTTTGTTCTTGTTTATGAATGTAAGTTCATTCTCATTTATGTCAGAGTATAACGGTATATCATTCATAGTCTGCTTTTTACAAGATTGTTGTAATTGCGATTTTATGTCCTCTGCAGAAATGTCATGTTGAAACTCGCTTGAAAATTGATTGAAAAAAGCTAATGTGTTTGATGTATCTTGATTCGATAGCTTTTCATCATTAGAAGTGCAATATAGAGACTTAACTTTCTTATTTGTAGCTAGTATTACACCATTTTGATCAAAAATTTTTCCTCTTTCAGCTGAAGAAGTTGCGATAGTAATTGAAATGAAGTTGATTTTTAATAAAATTAGTAAAATCAAACCTACAATAGAAAGAACCGCAAAAAATCTCCATCTTTTTGTATGTAACATATAGCCCTCCCTTATGTAGCCTATTTCATCTTATAGTTAATTATTTTTTTTGTAAATGTGGAACAACTTTATTACTTAGGTTGTCTATTAAGTATTACAGCATGAAGAAAGGAATAATCAGTATGAAAAGTTACTAGCAAGTCTATGTGTAAGTTTAATATGAGTCATTATACAGTTTAGCATTTCTAATGCAAGCGACAAAAAAATAGAGAGAAAAACAGGAAGGGAGATTTATCAATTACGCGGCTAAACCAAAAGAAATTGAAGCTTACAAGGATTTAGAAAAAAAGATAAGACACTATTTATAACTGAATGGTGGTTTCTAATATATAGGGAACGTATTTAGTATATTTATTTACTAAGTATTAGTGAGGAGTTCCGGAAGAATTATATGGAGGATTTATGAAAAAACAAAAAGAAAAGAAGCAGAAGACATATATATCTATTCGATTAAATATAATGTTCCTTTGCATATTTGTACTATTCTCAGCTATTATTATGCAGCTAGGAAAAGTACAAATCGTTGAGGGAGAGGCTTATAAGAACCAAGTGGAAAACAGTCAAAATGAAACAACTAGTATACCAGTTCCACGTGGACAAATTCTAGATCGAGAAGGAAAAACGGTCGTTAATAATAAATCTCTTCGCACAATTACGTATACAAGGGTGAAGGGGATTACGAGTGAAGATATATTAAAAACAGCAAAAGGATTGGCGAAAGTACTTGAAATGCCCGAACAAGATATAAATAAGTTAACCGATATCGATAAAAAAGATTTCTGGATGCAATTGAATACGAAACGTGCGGAATCAAAGATTACTAAAAAAGACATAGGAAAGTTTAAAGAAAAGGGAATAGAGGGAAAAGAACTAGACAAAAAAATTCAAGACTTAAGACGAAGTCGCGTTACAGAAGTAGAATTGGCAGAATTAACAGCACAAGATTTAAAGGTGTTAGCTATTAAAAGTAAAATGAGTTCAGGTTATCAACTAACACCACAAATTATTAAAAAAGATGTGACAGATCAAGAATATGCGCGGATAAGTGAAAACCTTGCGGAGTTTCCAGGAGTAGATGCAACAGTTGATTGGGAACGTAATTATGTAAATGGTAATTTATTTCGTTCCGTGTTAGGTAATATTACAAGTAGTGAAGAAGGATTACCGAAAGAAAACTTAGATTCTTATTTGGTACGTGGATATAACCGTAATGATCGTGTAGGAAAAAGTTATATTGAACAACGATATGAAGATGTATTACACGGTACAAAAGAAGAAGTGAAAAACATTACTGATAAAACAGGAAACATTATAAACACAGAAATAATCTCTAAAGGAAAAAGTGGTAATAGTTTAACATTAACGATTGATATGGAATTACAAAAGAAAGTGGAAGAAAGTATAGAGAAAAATTTGAGAGCTTTTAAGAGTTCAGAGCCACTGTTGGACCGAGCGTTTGTCGTCATGACAAATCCAAATAACGGACAGATTTTATCTATGGCAGGCAAAAAGATTGTAGAAAAAGAAGGGAAAATAGAGATTGAGGATTTGGCATTAGGTAACATGACAACTTCGTATGAGCTAGGGTCAGCTGTAAAAGGCGCAACGATATTAACTGGATATGAGACAGGGGCAATACAGCCAGGAGATCAATTTTATGATGCACCGATTAAATTTAAAGGTACACAAGCCAAGAAATCATGGAATGTATCCGGATTTGGTAATATTAATGATTTAAGAGCTTTACAAGTATCTTCGAATGTATACATGTTCCAGACAGCTTTAAAAATTGCGGGAGTTAATTACGTACCAAATGGTTCGTTGGATATTAAACAAGAAGCATTTGATACGATGCGCTATTATTTTAAACAATTTGGTTTAGGTGTCCCAACAGGTATTGATTTACCGAATGAAATAACTGGACAAACGAGAAAAGTAGATAGTCAACCTGGGTTTTTATTAGATTTTTCTATCGGTCAGTATGATACGTATACACCATTGCAATTGGCACAATATATTTCAACTATTGCAAATGGTGTATATAGAATGCAACCCCAAATTGTACAAGAAATACGAGAGCAATCAATAAAAGAAGAAGAGGTCGGTAAAGTTATACGCTCTATAGAGCCTGTCGTATTAAATCGAGTTGATATGAAGAAAGAACATATTGATCGGATAAAAGAAGGCTTTAGATGGGTATTCCAAGAAGGTGATGGAACTGGCGTGAAGTATTTCAAAAATGCTCCATATAAACCAGCAGGAAAGACAGGGACAGCTCAAACTGTATATGGTGGAGATGATCCAATTGGTAGAAATGCAAAAGGAGAACGTATGGAATGTTACAACTTAACATTAGTTGGATATGCTCCATATGATAATCCAGAAGTAGCATTTTCTGTAGTAGTCCCATGGCTTCATGATGATAAAAATGGAATTAATTCTATAATTGGAAAGGAAATTTTAGATGTATACTTTGATTTAAAAAAGCAACGTATACATGGTGAAGCTGCTAGTACAGATAGTTCGAATCAAAATTAGTAAAATTTGTGCACTTTTCTCAGGGGAAGAAACCCTGTTTATATAAAAGCCTTTATAAGTTAAAGAAAAAGGAAGATTTGAAATAAGAGATAGCAGCTATCATAGTTGCTATCTCTTATTTTTGTTAATATCTTGGCTACTAGTTAAAAAGGTTTTAAATTTATGGAACAAACTTGTTTCTTAGATGGTCTAATATGTGTACGTATAAAAACAGGTGTTCAAATAGGATACAGTGTATTGAATTTACTACTTGTTTTCAGTATTGAAAGTTTGAAAGGAATGATGATTTTGAACAACAAGAGGATGCTAAAAATAGGAATATGCGTTGGTATATTAGGTTTAAGTCTTACAAGCCTAGAAGCTTTTGCAGGAGGGGCATTGCAAGTTGAAGCGAAAGAAAAGACCGAACCAGTTAAACATAAAAATCATGCGACGTATAAAGAATTCTCTCAACTTGAGAAAAAATTTGATGCTCGATTAGGTGTGTATGCTATTGATACTGGTACAAATCGAACAATTGCTTATCGACCTAACGAAAGATTTGCCTTTGCATCAACCTACAAGGCATTAGCGGCAGGAGTATTGCTACAGCAAAACTCAATTGAGAAATTAAATGAAGTTATCACTTATACGAAAGACGACTTAGTGGAATATTCACCTGTTACAGAGAAACATGTAGATACCGGAATGGCACTAGGAGAAATTGCTGAGGCTGCTGTTCGTTCCAGTGATAATACTGCAGGGAACATTTTATTTAATAAAATAGGCGGACCCAAGGGATATGAAAAAGCGCTTAGACAGATGGGTGATCGGGTTACTATGGCTGATCGCTTTGAGACAGAGTTAAACGAGGCTATTCCAGGAGACATTCGTGACACTAGTACAGCAAAAGCAATTGCTACGAATCTTAAGGCTTTTACGGTAGGAAATGCGCTTCCAGCTGATAAACGTAAAATTCTTACAGAGTGGATGAAAGGAAATGCTACTGGAGACAAACTTATTCGTGCAGGCGTACCAACTGACTGGGAAGTTGGAGATAAATCTGGAGCTGGAAGTTATGGGACACGAAATGATATTGCTATCGTTTGGCCGCCTAATAGAGCACCCATTATCATCGCAATTTTATCCAGTAAAGATGAGAAAGAGGCTACCTATGATAATCAACTAATTGCAGAGGCTGCTGAAGTTATAGTTAATGCTCTTAAGTGATAATCTTTCAGTTTTTTCATTTCTTTATCTAATGTTATTAAAAGTATAAAATTAGAAAACGATTCTTTTTCGTGTGAAAAGAATCGTTTTTTTTGTATAATTATAATTAAAAGGATAAAAGTAAGAATATAACGAACATATATTACGTATCCGGAATGAAAATTTCATGTACTGAATTATTTTATTAACATAAACAATTTCAAAAAAGTATAATATAATTTAGTTCAAATATATAAGTGTTTTATGAAAATAAAAAGGAGAAACTATGAAAAAAAATATTAATAGATTCATTTTGATTATTAGTACAATAGTTGGTATTAGTATATTTTCATATTTGCAGAACAATTTAATAAGTGTAAGTGAAATTAATATAACATCTAGTAAAATCCCTTCCTCTTTTAAAGGGTTTAAAATCCTTCAACTTTCAGATCTACATAATAAAAAATTTGGTAAAAATCAAGACGTTTTAATTAAAAAAGTAAAAAACTTGAATCCTGATATCATTGTTATTACCGGTGATTTAATTGACAGTAAATCATATGATGCAGAAATTAGTTTGCAAGTAATACGAGAACTTGTGACGGAGTATCCAGTATATTTTGTGACAGGGAATCATGAGCAGTGGTCAGGGAAATATAACAGTTTGGAGAAAAAATTGAAGAAATACAATGTTACTGTTTTAAGAAATGAGCATGCAAGTATTCAAAAAGGTGAGCAAGAAATATACTTACTAGGTATTGATGATCCTGATTTTACTAATGAAAACCGTGACGAAGGAAGTATTATAAAAGCTGAAATTGAAAAAGCAAAGGATAAAACGCAATCAGATGGATATAAGGTATTGCTATCTCATAGGCCTGAATTTTTAGAAGAGTATGCTGACGAGCAAGTAGATTTAGTTTTATCGGGTCATGCACATGGGGGACAAGTTCGGTTACCTTTTATCGGGGGATTAGTTGCTCCTAGTCAAGGAATACTGCCAAAATATACAGCGGGTTTATATGAAAAACAAAATACGTCTATGATAGTTAGTAGAGGATTAGGCAATAGTATCATTCCGCAAAGAGTTTTTAATAGACCTGAGATTGTAGTCGTGCAGTTAAATTAATCTGTACGGCTTTTTTGTTCAGGGGAATAATTTAAAGGGAGTTTTTCTTCAGTACAAGTTTCTATTACAATTTTGTTAAAATTTTTCAACGTTACATAAAGTAACAAAATTTGACCTATTGATTTTGTTATAGTTTAAATAATCAAAAAATTAAAAATTAGTCGAGTTAAAATAGTTATTATTAAACGATATTAACAATATAAAGGGGTGTACAAATGCATAAAGAATTTGAAATTGAAGAATATACGGCGATCGAGGAGCAAATTCATTATTATAGTACGTCTTTATTAGTAAGTCATCCTGAGCAAATTGTAAAGTATTTAGAAAAACGGTTAGAAAAGTATGCAGAAACGTTACAATATGCACATTTATATCCGGAAACGGTTATATTACCAATACAGCAAATAGTTATCGAATATTCTTTAGATGTTGCTAGAATTAGAAGGTATTTAAATTTAAAAACATAACAAAAATCGAATAATTTACAATGAAACAGAGTCGACTTTAAGAAAAGATATTCTAATGTCGACTCTGTTTCATTGTTTTAATAAGTAACAGAAAAAATATTTATTAGTATTGTTTGACATATAATAACTCGAGAGTAAAATAAAAGTGAGTACTCACTCATTTTAAAGAAAAGGGGGATTTTTAGTGCAACAACCTTCAATTATTTTACGAGATGTATCAAAAAGTTTTGGGAAAAAAGAAGTTTTGCATAACCTTTCAATGCAAGTAGAAAAAGCAGAAATTTTTGGCTTGGTTGGACCTTCCGGATCAGGGAAAACAACACTCATTAAAATGATTGCAGGTATTAATGAGTCAACTACAGGGGATGTCATTGTTTTTAATACAAACATGCCTAATTTAAATGAAATGAAAAGAATTGGTTATATGGCTCAGGCTGATGCATTATACGAAGAACTATCAGCATATGAAAATGCAGATTTTATTGCAACGATGTATGGGTTAAAAGGTAAGCGTAAGAAAGAGAGAATCGAAGAAGCTTTTGAACTTGTACAATTATCAGTGCATATGAAAAAGCAAGTACAGCATTTTTCAGGTGGAATGAAAAAACGTTTATCATTGGCGATAGCACTCCTTCATGAACCAGAAATATTAATTTTAGATGAGCCAACAGTTGGGATAGATCCTCTACTTCGAAAATCGATTTGGGAGAAGTTTTATGACCTTAAAAAGAAAGGAACAACTATTATTGTAACAACGCACATTATGGATGAAGCTGAGTTTTGCGAACGTCTAGGGCTAATTAGAGAAGGGAATTTGGTTGCGATGGGCACACCGGAGGAATTGAAAAAACAAACATCTTCTGGACGAATTGAAGATGTCTTTATGTTAGAAGGAGTGATTGAATCATGAGAGTTAATGGTGTAGTCATTCGTATCATTCGTCAATTTTTTCGAGATAAGCGTTCTTTAGCAATGATGTTTGGGGCACCAATGTTATTACTTTGGTTATTGTCGCTAGTATTTACACAAAAAGACTATATACCGCATATTGCTGTAGTCGATGTGCCTGCTCCTATAGTAAAAGTAATGAAAAATCAAGAAGTGTCAATTTACGAATATAGTAAAGACAAAGCAATTTCGGAGTTAGAAAAACAAAAGGTAGATGCAGTAATTCATTTAGAGAATGGAAAAATGAATCTTCTATTAGAAGGCAGTGATTCATCAAAAAATCGTGCGGTACTTCAAGTATTGCAAAAGAGTACAGAGAAGAATGATGTATCAATGATGAAGCCTGAAGTGGATTATTTACATGGCTCTAAAGACATTACGATGTTCGATGGGCTTGGTCCCGTATTAATTGGTTTCTTTACATTTTTCTTTGTATTTATATTGTCCGGAGTTTCTTTCGTAAGAGAACGTTTAAGTGGTACATTAGAGAGATTATTGTCCACACCAGTGAGAAGATGGGAAATAGTTGTAGGATATATTATTGGTTTTGGAATCTTTGCATTTATACAATCTATTATAATTGTAAGTTTTTCAGTTTATATTTTAGATTTATATGTAGCTGGCTCAATATGGCTAACGCTACTTATTACATGTATGCTTTCTTTAACTGCACTAACATTAGGCACATTTTTATCGGCATACGCAAATAATGAATTTCAAATGATTCAGTTTATACCGCTTGTTATCGTGCCACAAGTCTTCTTTTCTGGGTTGTTTCCAATGGAATCCATGAATACATGGTTACAAATGTTAGGTAAATTATTTCCACTCACATATGGTGCCGACGCTATGAGGCAAGTAATGATTCGGAATCAAGGGTTTGCAGAAATTGCTTTAGATCTTACTGTTTTACTTCTTTTTTCACTATTATTTGCAGTAGGAAATGTATTTGCTTTAAAGAAACATCGCAAAATATAATGACGACAAAAAGGAGCATTATAAATGAAGAAGGATTGGCTGGAAGAATTAGTTGCCGCAACGGATACTGATAAACGTAATGAACGTCAAATGCGTATATTAGAGGCGGCTGTTGATATGTTTGGAGAAAAAGGATACGCCTCAACTTCAACAAGTGAAATTGCAAAGAGAGCTGGTGTAGCGGAAGGAACAATCTTCCGCTACTATAAAACGAAAAAAGATTTATTGTTTGCAGTCGTGATGCCGACCTTAACAAAGTTTGCTGCACCATTTTTCGTACAAGCCTTTGCAAAAGAAATATTTAAAACAGATTATGAATCGTATGAAGTGCTTTTAAGAGTAATAATTCAAAATAGATTTGAATTTGCTAAAAAGCACTTTCCAATGATAAAAATATTAATTCAAGAAGTACCATTTCAGCCTGAACTAAAAAGTGAAATACAACAATTAATAGAAACAGAACTGCTTGTACATTTTAAAAAGTTGATTGCAAAGTTTCAAGATGAAGGAGAAATTATTAAACTTCCACCATCTTCCGTATTACGTCTTACTTTATCAGCTGTACTAGGGTTACTCTTAACGAGGTTCTTATTATTACCTGAAGAGAAATGGGACGATGAAGTGGAAATTGAAAATACGATTCAATTTATATTGTATGGACTAACGCCACGGAGGTAATGTGATGCGACAATTTGCTAAACCTAAAATTGTTGTAAGTAAATGCTTAGAATTTGATGCCTGTAGGTATAATGGAGAGAGGGTTCCAGATATAACAATTCGAAATTTAAAGCCATATGTTACATTTATACCAGTATGTCCTGAAGTAGAAATTGGTTTAGGGACTCCCCGTGAAACGATACGAATTGTAGAAAAAAATGGTACGAATAGGCTTGTGCAACCGTCAACACGAGAAGACGTAACTAAAAAAATGGAACAATTTTCAAATGAGTTTTTACAAACATTATCTGAAGTTGACGGTTTTATTTTGAAGAATCGTTCGCCAAGTTGCGGAACTCGTGATGTGAAAATCTATTCTGGTTTTGAAAAAGGACCAGTAAAAGGAAAAGGAACTGGATTATTTGGCGGAGCAGTAATAAAAAATTTTTCGCATCTTCCAATTGAAGAAGAAGGTAGATTGTCGAATTTTATTATTAGAGAGCATTTCTTTACAAGATTGTTTACAATCGCGCATTACAAAATGATTAAACATACTAAAAATATGAAAGAACTCGTAGCGTTTCAATCAGATTATAAGTATTTATTTATGGCATATAATCAGGTGAAACAAAAAGAATTAGGGCGTATTATTGCAAATCAAAAAAATGAAACGATTGAAGTTGTATTTGATAACTATGAGAAGACTTTATATGAATTATTTATGCACGCGCCCCGCTATACATCGAATGTAAATGTATGTGAGCACATTTTCGGATATTTTAAAACAAAGCTAAAAAAACAAGAAAAAGTTCATTTTTTAGAGCTGTTACAGAAGTATTCTGAAAAGAAAATCCCACTTAGTAGTTTACTTGTAATTTTAAAAACATGGGCCATTCGATTTGATGAAAAGTACTTATTAAGACAAACATATTTTGAACCATACCCTGAAGCTTTAGTAGAAATTTCTGATTCGGGAAAAGGTAGAGATTATTAAACATTTTGATACATAATTCGACAAAAACCCCTATGTTGTTGTAGAACAATGTAGGTTTTTTTTTGTGCATTGGTACAGAATCTGTTTTAAAATTAAGTTATGACAGAATTATAGCAATTGTCTAACTAATATTCGTTTCTTTTAAGAAGTAATGTTTGTAGTAGAAACTCGCACGCTGTCGAAACTCAATATTCGATAAGGGGTGTGTAGCGGAATGGAATTTACTCTAACTCGCGAAAAACAAATGATTAAAGAAATGGTACGTGACTTTGCTGAAAAGGAAATCGCACCGAAAGCTGTGTATTATGACAAAACTGCAGAGTTTCCATATGAAACATTTCAAAAAATGGGCGAACTAGGATTATTAGGCATCCCATTCCCAGAAGAGTATGGAGGTTCAGGTGGCGATACGTTATCGTACGCGTTAGCAGTTGAAGAAATTGGTCGTGCTTGTGGTGGTACTGGTTTAAGCTATGCTGCAACAATTTCATTAGGTGCTTCTCCAATTTATTATTTCGGTACAGAAGAACAAAAACAAAAGTATTTAGTTCCAATGGCGTCAGGTAAAACATTAGGTGCCTTCGGATTAACAGAGCCGAACGCTGGATCTGATGCAGGAGGCACACAAACGAAAGCAATATTAGATGGCGATGAATATGTAATTAGTGGCGAAAAGTGTTGGATCACAAATGCAGAGTATGCAAATACAATTATTGTAACCGCTATCAACGGTTTTGAAGACAATGGTAAGAAACGTATTTCTGCATTTATTGTACCGACTACTAGTGAAGGATTAACGATCTCAAGTCCGTACGATAAGATGGGTGTTCGAGCTTCTAATACTTGTGAAATCGTACTTGATGGTGTGCGTGTACCGAAAGAAAATATACTTGGTGATGTAAATAAAGGATTTAAACAATTCTTATATACACTTGATGGAGGACGTATTTCAATCGCAGCATTAGCAGTAGGTATTGCACAATCTGCATTTGAACGTGCATTGCAATATGCGAAAGAACGTCAACAATTTGGAAAAACGATTTCTAATTTCCAAGCGATTCAATTTAAATTGGCTGATATGGCGACTGAAGTGGAATTAGCTCGTAATTTAGTACATAAAGCAGCTTGGTTAAAAGATAACGATAAACCTTTCGGTAAAGAAGCGGCTATGGCAAAATTGTTTGCATCTGAAGCAGCTAGTCGTATTGCGAATCATGCAGTACAAATTCATGGTGGATATGGCTATATGCGTGAATATGAAGTTGAACGATATATTCGTGATGCAAAACTTTTAGAAATTGGTGAAGGAACTTCTGAAATTCAACGTCTCGTAATTGCAAGACATTTAGGATGTAGATAAAAAGGAGGAGTCACTATGTTTCAAAAAATATTAATTGCTAATCGCGGGGAAATCGCAGTTCGTATTATGAAAACTTGTCAAAAACTTGGCATTCGTACCGTTGCTATTTATTCTGAGGCTGATGAAAATGCCCTTCATGTGAAATTGGCAAATGAAGCTTACTTAGTAGGCGGTCCACGTGTCCAAGAAAGCTATTTAAACCTTGAAAAAATTATTGAAATAGCTAAGAAGACAAATGCTGAAGCAATCCATCCGGGGTACGGATTATTATCAGAGAATCCATCTTTTCCGATTCGCTGTAAAGAAGAAGGAATCGTATTTATCGGTCCTTCAGAAGAAATTATTACTAAAATGGGAAGTAAAATTGAGTCACGTATAGCGATGCAAGCAGCAGATGTGCCAGTAGTTCCAGGCATTACTACAAATATTGAAACTGCTGAAGAAGCAATTGAAATTGCAAAACAAATTGGTTATCCATTAATGCTTAAGGCATCCGCGGGTGGCGGAGGCATTGGAATGCAGTTGATGGAAACTGAGCAAACGCTCACCAAAGCATTTGAAAGTAATAAAACAAGAGCGCAAAATTTCTTTGGTAACGGAGAAATGTATTTAGAGCGCTATATAGCAGATGCACACCATATTGAAATTCAGCTTTTAGCAGATACACATGGTAATACAGTGTATTTATGGGAACGCGAATGTTCAGTGCAGCGCCGAAATCAAAAAGTAATTGAAGAAGCACCTTCACCATTTTTAGATGAAGGTACACGAAAAGCTATGGGAGAAGTTGCTGTACAAGCTGCTAAAGCACTTGGTTATACAAATGCAGGTACAGTTGAGTTTCTTGTAGATGATCAGAAAAACTTCTATTTCTTAGAAATGAATACGAGATTACAAGTAGAACATCCAGTTACGGAAGAAATTACTGGTTTAGACCTTGTTGAACAACAACTTCTTATCGCATATGGTGAGAAGCTATCATTTACACAAGATGATGTAAAACGTAGTGGTCATGCCATTGAGGCTCGTATTTATGCAGAAGATCCGAAAACATTCTTCCCATCACCTGGGAAAATTACAGATTTAATTTTACCGACAAATGTACGTATTGATCACTTTTTGGAGAATCAAGTAACGATTACACCTTTCTATGATCCAATGATTGCGAAAGTAATCGCTCATGGTGAAACTCGTGAAGAAGCGATTTCAAAATTACAGGATGCGTTGCAAGAGTTAAAAGTAGAAGGTATTAAAACAAACACACCAATGCTACTACAAGTATTGGAAGATGATGTGTTCAAAAGTGGTATTTATACAACGGGTTTTGTAACGAAACAACTTGTTAAAAAATAAGATTTATGAATATTAAGGGGGAAAAAATGATGACGAAAGTATATGCATCGATGGCAGGAAATGTTTGGAAGATTGTTGTAGGAGTAGGAGACACAGTAGAGGAAGAGCAGGATGTCGTCATTTTGGAATCTATGAAAATGGAAATTCCAATCGTTTCAGAAGAAGCCGGAACTGTTATGAAAATAAGCGTTCAAGAAGGCGATTTTGTAAATGAAGGAGATGTATTACTAGAAATTGAATAGGGAGATATAGGGGGAAGCGAATTGAAACTACCTAATTTTGCTGTCATTAAAGAAGTCGGGCCACGTGATGGCTTACAGAATGAAAAAAAGATTGTTGGCACAAAAGATAAAGTAAAATGGATTCAACTACTTACAGAAGCGGGATTGTCGTACGTTGAAGTTTCCTCATTCGTTCACCCTAAATGGGTTCCTGCATTAGCAGATGCAAGTGATGTATTTTCTGAGCTAAAAAGGGATCCAAATGTTACATATGCAGCGCTTGTTCCAAATCAAAATGGTTTGGAACGAGCTTTTTTGCAAAATGTAGATGAGGTGAATGTTTTTTTATCAGCAAGTGAATCTCATAATAAAAGTAATATTAATAAATCAATTAAAGAAGCATTAGCTGTAATTGAAGATATAACAAAGCAGGCAACATTCGAAGGGAAAAAGGTAAGGGGCTATGTTTCTACTGTATTTGGATGCCCTTATGAAGGAGACATAAGTGTTGAAGCGGTTGACGAAATATGTAATCAACTATTTTCATACGGCATTTATGAAATCTCTCTTGGTGACACGATTGGTGTAGCGAATCCGTTACAAGTAGAGCAAGTATTAGAACATTTATTAAAGAAGTATGATGCTTCGCAGTTTGCAATGCATTTTCATAATACGTATGGAATGGCACTGGCAAATGTAGTTAAGTCTTTAGAACATGGTATTACAACGTTTGATAGTTCTTGTGGTGGACTTGGAGGATGCCCTTATGCACCAGGAGCATCGGGTAATGTTGCTACTGATGACTTAGTACATATGCTCCATAAGTTAGGTGTCCAAACAAATATAGACGAAGAAAAGTTATTGAGAGCTAGTCAATTTATTCAAAGTAAGTTAAATATCCAATTACCGAGTCATGTGTATAGAGCGCTTCAGCATAAAACGATAAGTAGGTGAGAAGATGCTACAATTACAAAACATTTCCGTTGACTATGTTACACCGCACGTTGTAAAGATTTCGTTAAATCGTGAAAGACAAGCAAACTCATTATCTTTGGCATTATTAGAAGAATTACAAACTATATTAACTCAAATAAACGAAGAATCAAATACGCGCGTTGTTATTTTAACAGGGGCTGGTGAAAAAGCGTTTTGCGCTGGTGCGGATTTAAAAGAGCGTGCCAACATGAATGAAGAACAAGTTCGCCATGCTGTGGCTATGATTCGTTCTACTATGGAGATGGTTGACCAATTATCACAACCAGTTATTGCTGCTATTAATGGAATCGCACTTGGTGGAGGTACTGAATTAAGCTTAGCTTGTGATTTTAGAATTGCTTCTGACACTGCAAGTCTAGGTCTTACTGAAACTTCCCTTGCAATTATACCTGGTGCGGGTGGTACTCAGCGCTTACCGAGATTAATTGGAGTTGGTAGAGCGAAAGAATTAATTTATACAGGAAGACGTATTTCGGCGCAAGAAGCGAAAGAATATGGTTTAGTAGAATTCGTAGTACCAGCTGATTTACTAGAAGAGAAAGCAATTGAAATTGCAGATCGAATTGCTAATAATGGTCCAATTGCCGTTCGATTAGCAAAAGAGGCAATTTCAAATGGTATTCAAGTAGATTTACATACCGGATTACAAATGGAAAAACAAGCGTATGAAGGCGTAATTCATACGAAAGATAGATTAGAAGGATTACAGGCATTCAAGGAAAAACGCAAACCAATGTATAAGGGGGAGTAAATATGTTAGATCAAAAACAACAATCTAATTCATTTGAAGAACGAGTTGAAACAATTAAGCAAGGCGGGGCACCGAAATATCATGAGCAAAACAACGCAAAAGGCAAACTTTTTGTTCGAGATCGTTTAGCTCTTCTATTTGATAATGGCGAATATGTAGAAGATGCATTATTTGCAAATTGTGAACAAACAGGATTACCAGCTGATGGTGTTGTAACTGCAACTGGTAAAATACATGGTCGTACTGCATGCGTAATGGCAAATGATTCAACAGTTAAAGCCGGATCATGGGGGGCACGTACAGTTGAAAAGATTTTACGTATTCAAGAAACGGCTGAAAAATTACGTGTGCCATTGTTTTATTTAGTGGACTCTGCTGGGGCACGTATTACCGATCAAGTAGAAATGTTCCCGGGACGCCGCGGTGCAGGAAGAATCTTTTATAATCAAGTGAAATTATCAGGTAAAGTACCGCAAATCTGCTTATTATTTGGGCCTTCAGCAGCTGGTGGTGCGTATATTCCAGCATTTTGTGATGTTGTTATGATGGTGGAAGGAAATGCATCTATGTATTTAGGGTCTCCACGTATGGCTGAGATGGTTATCGGCGAGAAGGTAACTTTAGAAGAGATGGGTGGAGCTCGTATGCATTGCTCTGTATCAGGGTGCGGAGATGTATTATGTAAGACAGAAGAAGATGCAATTACGCAAGCTAGACAATATATTTCTTATTTTCCAAGTAACTATTTAGAAAAGACTCCTTTGATTACACCTCAAGAACCGAAACAGTTCGATAAAACGTTAGAAGAAATCATTCCAGAAAATCAAAATGCTCCTTTCAATATGAAGGATCTCATTAACAGAATTATTGATGAAGGTTCTTTCTTTGAAGTAAAAAAATTATTTGCTCAAGAACTAATTACAGGTTTAGCACGTATTGATGGTAAGCCAATTGGCATTATTGCAAATCAGCCACGTATGAAGGGCGGCGTATTATTCCACGATTCAGCTGATAAAGCAGCGAAGTTTATAAATTTATGCGATGCATACCATATTCCATTATTATTCCTTGCAGATGTACCTGGATTTATGATTGGTACAAAAGTAGAACGTGCTGGTATTATTCGTCACGGCGCAAAAATGATCTCTGCAATGAGTGAAGCAACTGTACCGAAAATTTCTATCGTCGTTCGAAAAGCATATGGAGCTGGCTTATATGCAATGGCAGGTCCAGCGTTTGAACCAGATTGCTGCTTAGCATTACCGACAGCTTCTATTGCAGTAATGGGTCCAGAAGCAGCGGTCAATGCTGTATATGCAAATAAAATTGCAGCTTTACCAGAAGAAGAGCGTGCAAGTTTCATTGCTGAAAAACGTGAAGAGTATAAGAAAGATATAGATATTTATCATTTAGCATCTGAGATGGTGATTGATGGTATTGTTCATCCAAACAATTTACGTGAAGAGTTAAAAGGCCGATTTGAAATGTATATGAGTAAATATCAAGTATTCACGGATCGTAAACATCCTGTATATCCAGTTTAAAAGCCCTATTTAGGGCTTTCTTGCTCAAAAAGTCAAGGAGGGGAAAACATTGAAACAAGCAGTTTGGTTTCCAACAGAAGAATATAAAGAAAAAACGCGTTTATTTGGTTGGATGAAATCATTAGGCTATGAAGATTACGAGGCCTTTTATAATAAGTCAATTGAAGAAACAGCCTGGTTTTGGGGAGAAGCTGAGAGAGCGGTTGGCTATCAGTGGATGAAACCTTATACAGAAGTATTAGATTTAGAAAATGGTACACCTTTTGCGCAGTGGTATACTGGCGGAACTTGTAACGTTGTAGAATCTGCTTTATCTCGCTGGCTTGCAGACGATGAAACGAAAACACAGCCAGCACTTATGTATGAAGGGGAAAATGGAACTTCGAAATCATTTACATATGAAGAGCTTGATAGTTGGGTAAGTCGTGTTGCAAATGGTTTAAAACACGCTGGTATCGAGAAAGGTGATCGCGTAACAATTTACATGCCAATGATTCCTGAAACAGTTGTTGCTATGTTAGCAGTAATGAAAATTGGAGCGATTATTTCACCAATATTCTCAGGTTTTGCTGCTGATGCAGTAATGACACGTGTACAAGCAGCGGGTTCAAAAATGATTATTACCGCAGATGGCTTTTCACGCCGTGGGAAAATTGTTTCTTTAAAAGATGAAGTAGATAAAGCTTGTGAACATTGTCCAACTGTTGAAAAGGTGGTAATTGTTCGTCATGCAGGAAATGATTTTACACCGCATAATTACGATTTTTCATGGAGTACGTTAGAAAAAGAAAAACCATTCATACATGCTGAGGAAATGCATAGTGATGATCCATTAATGCTCATTTATACATCAGGAACAACTGGTAAGCCGAAAGGAACAGTACACACACATGCTGGTTTTCCGCTGAAATCTGCATTTGATGCAGGATTTGGAATGAATATAAAACAAGGCGACCGCGTATTATGGGTAACTGATATGGGCTGGATGATGGGACCATTTTTACTATTCGGCTCTTTAATTAATGGCGCAACGATGGTTATGTACGAAGGTGTCCCAGACTTCCCAGAAGCAGACCGCTTATGGGAAACAGTCGATAAATATGAGATTACACATCTCGGTATTTCACCAACATTAATCCGTGCTTTAATGGCAAAAGGTGATGAATATGTAAATAAGCACTCTTTAAAAAGTTTAGAAGTATTCGCATCAACAGGAGAACCTTGGAATCCAGACCCATGGATGTGGTTATTTAATACAGTCGGTAAAGGTAAAGTACCAATTTGTAACTATTCAGGAGGAACTGAAATTTCTGGTGGGATTTTCGGAAACGTCCTTATTAAACCAATTGCACCGATTAGTTTTAACGCATCTTTACCAGGAATGGCAGCGGTTGTACTCGATGATCAAGGTAAACCTATTCGTGATGAAGTCGGAGAGTTATGTTTAGAAAAACCTTGGGTAGGTATGACGAAAAGTTTCTGGGAAGATGATGCACGTTATGTGAGCACATACTGGTCACGTTTTGAAAATAAATGGGTCCATGGTGATTGGGTTATTTACGATGGTGAACAATATATTATAACGGGGCGTTCAGATGATACGTTAAATATTGCTGGAAAACGCATTGGGCCTGCTGAATATGAATCTATTCTTGTGAAACATAATAATGTAATAGAAGCAGCCGCTATTGGTGTACCGGATGATGTAAAAGGTGAAGTTTGTCATTGTTTTGTTGTATTACGAGACGGTGTAACATTCTCAGGAGAATTAAAGAAAGAATTAATGAGTTTAGTAAACTCTCATATTGGAAAAGCTTTATGTCCAAAAGACATTCACGTTGTAGAAGATTTACCAAAAACACGAAATTCTAAAGTAATGCGACGTGTCATTAAAGCAGCTTACTTAGGAAAAGAGTTAGGAGATTTATCGTCACTTGTAAATCCTGAAGTAGTGCCGTTTATTCAGGGGTTACAGTCTAGTCAACTATAAAATTATGAATGAGCTCTGTGTAAATAGAGCTCATTTTTAATGTTTACAAAAAGATAAGAGAGAAAAAGTAAATTTGAAGTAGAAAAATTCTACTATAAGTGTTAAGTATGTCTGTTTGTTTTATAGTTTTTATCAAAATAGGATAATTTGCTCTTATTTCTAGAGGGAATTGTACCAAAAATTGCTCCTGACATTGCTCCGATTAAAGTCATAAAAATCGCACTCCATGCTGCAAATGACATAATTACACCTCCTAATAATAAATTGTTGTAACTATATAAAGTTATTGTTTCTTAGCCATTTTAATAGAAATGATGATTGCAACAACTATTAAGAAAATAAGAGGAGACCAAGAAAAGAAAGCCATTTAGTATTCTCCTTTCAATATTAATTTTAAATCTTTGTATAAACCAATTATTACATGTTTGTAAATCGAACATATAGAATATGTAATATTGCATATCGAATTGTAGAATGCGAAGAAGTGAAAACGGTAATTGAATAAAAACGCTATTTTAATAGCAGGGGGCGGAATAGTGCACCTAAAGGAGTATACCATTTACAAAGGTGAATCACTCATATGTATCGGGACTATACAGGAATGCGCGCAGCATATGGGAGCATATGGTGATTCTTAATGTGAAAAGAGAGCCCAAAGGCTCTCTTTAATAGTTATGGGGTCCACCAACAAAACGAAAAGCTGCAAGTGCATCAGTATATTAGAAATTTTGTGAACATGAAGTACAAGGTCCACCAGTAGGTTGAAATACGACATTGTCAACAAAAGCTGTTGCGCCTTCCCCACCTGTAGCAATATTTTGGAAAGCAACACATGCTGCAGTTACACCAGGAAGTATACACACAACAAGAATATAATGTTGGAAAAGAGATTGTGGTTGATTCATAACTGGTATAATATGGGGAATGTTTAATGGACCAAGAGTTGTAGAAAGAGGAGGACATCCATGTCCAAGTTCTGGAAAAGATACAGAAGCTATAAGAAATGCATTATCCCTTACATCCGCAGCAAAAGAAAACGTAAAACAACAACCTTCGTCAACATCAACCAATTGATTAATACTTCCACCTGGTCCAATTGAAGCAGCTAAGAGACTAAGTGTCCCATCTGAAAGAATACGACCACTATGAGCATTTGGAACACCTACTTCTGTAACATCCCCAGCCTGATTCCAACCAGGAACTGGATCGGTTATTACTGGCGGTTCATCAAATCCAGGGTTGTCAAGAACATTAGTACATGGACAACACCCTAAAATAAAAATTCTGTATATTTTTACCTGGAGATGTCAATTTTCTCGTTTTGGGGTATTAGCTTTTCTTAGCTTAATGGCGATAGGTAATAGATAGTAGAAATCGAAAAGTTAGCAGAAATTATAGATGCGAGCGCAAGCATGGCTTTTAGTCATACTTTAAGTGCAGTATTAGCAAGAACAAAAAAACAGTGGATTGGTCAAACTGTTTATTCATCAAAGTATTTGAAGAGTATGTATTCGATAATTGGACAAACATTTCATTTTGTAGAGAAAAAACTACAAAGAGCACTATCAATTAGTGCCCTTTGTAAAAATTACATAAGTAACGAGCTCATGTTATAAAGAGAGGTAGAATTTAATATATTCGCAATTTGATTAAATGGTGAATATAAAAAAGCAGCTAGCTCAAGCTAACTGCTTAGCCCCAAGGAAGAGAGAGGAGCGCTATATTAGGTCTAAGGCTGAAATAAGGGTTTTAGATGTTAAGACCTAAATATAGTATGGATTTCACTTCGGAAATTATGCATATAAATTGTGTTCCTACAAAAATGGTTAAAAAACAAAGCAGCTAGCTCAATTAGCTAGCTGCTATTCCTGGTTCAGTCGCAGCAATTATATCTCTTTGTAAAATTGAAGCGATTTTACCACCAGCTACAACTGTTACTGCTGAGTTTGATTTTAACGGTATTGACGTAGCAAATAAAGCATAATTTTGCTTGTTTTTTGTGTGAGGTCATTCATAAGAATGGCTTTTTATTTTGTACAAAAGGGAATAAATGTTTCATATAGAAATAAATTTGAAGGTATATAAAAGGTGGATGAAAGGAGAATAAGAATGATTAGGCTAAAATACTTTACTAGAAATGATTTCAAACAATTAATAAATTGGATTGATTCCGAAGAATTTTTAATACAATGGTCAGGAAATGCATTTACGTATCCGCTAGATGAACAGCAATTAGACAGTTATATAGAGAGTACAAATTATGAAAATGCAAATACACTTGCTTTTAAAGTAGTAGATGAAGAGACTAAAAAAGTTATTGGTCATATTTCTCTTGGGCAAATAGACTATATAAATATGTCTGCCAGGATTGGAAAAGTATTAGTCGGTGATACAAATATGAGAGGACGTTCTATAGGAAAGCAGATGATGAAGGCTGTACTAAATATTGCATTTAAAGAATTAAAACTGCATAGAGTTACTCTTGGTGTTTTTGATTTTAATACTTCAGCCATTACATGTTATGAAAAGATTGGATTTGCAAAAGAAGGATTGTTAAGAGAGGTCAGGAAAGTAGGAGATACGTATTGGAACTTATGGGAAATGAGCATGTTGGAATATGAATGGCAAGAATAAATAATAAATGTTTATTATAATTATATTATGTTAATTAAAATTAAAAGGGTTTGGTGGGAAATCATGAATAAAAAACAAAAATAATTACAATTGCAGAAAATAGCGGTCATTATATTCAAAAAGATGAGCCGCATTATGTAATAGATGCTGTGAATTGGATTATAAACGTCAGGGAGTGATAAATGTGCGGACTTTAGTTTAATACAATTGGCAAGTAAGAGATGATCGGTTTAAATGGTGTGATCAACTTACAGAGGAAGAATTACTTCGCAAACGTGTTGGAGGCGCTGGGAACATTTTAGAAACGCTATTCCATATTATAGATGTAGAGTATAATTGGATCGGTGATTTGCAAGGAAAAGAAGATAAAGAGCCAAAGTTTAAAGATTATAAATCACTTCAAAAAGTGAAAGCGTTATCTGATTTATATAAACAGAAATTAGATGATTTTGTGCAATCATGGACGGATAAAGATTATAGGTATGGTGAAGTGTTACGACATGTAATTGTGCATGAAATCCATCACATTGGTCAGCTATCTATATGGGCGAGAGAATTCAACCTTCAGCCCATTTCAGCGAATTTAATTGGAAGGGGATTATAAATACAGGGGGAGACTTACAAATGTATTTTTAGTTAATTGTTATATAAAAGAGGATCTCTTAATTGAAATCCTCTGATTTTTTTTGTCGTATATGTATAAACATTAAGATTGTAATGATGAAGAAAATCATAATCGTTTGTATAAATAAATTTTCAAACTGACGCAATGTTGTCCAAGATGTAACAGCGTCTTTAAAAGCTTGGAGTGCAGAATAGGAGGTAGGTTCAAAACCGTATTGAAGTAACTTTTTTGTTTCAATAAAAGAGGTGCTTTCTTCATTGGCTTCTAAAATTATAGAAATAAGTCTTTTATCTCCTTGTTTTGCTGTACCAACAAAACTATAATTACCGTTAGTTGAAAAACTAGTTTGTAAGCCATCAACACCTTTGAGCTTAATGTTTTCATCAAGGGAATAAATCATTTTATTTGTGTTGAAAACTTGAACATCTTTGAAGGTAAATCGGTAAGAGGGTAGTTTAGTAATAGTTAATACATCTGGATAATCTTTTATTAATTGCGCTGCTAATTTGGATGCGTCTACTGCAGTAGTAATGGAGTGTTTATTCTTATCTCCATTTATTCCAGTAGAATTTATAAATGGAGATTGCTGAGATAACTTAAGTTTTTCTGCTTTTTCATTCATTAACGTTGTAAAATTATCCTCATTTCCAGCAATGTGTTCTGCTAGTGCAAGTGCAGAACGATTGTTTCCTGTTAATAGTAATGCATGAAGTAGATCACGAACGGTTGTTTTATCCTTTGATGTTACTTGAATAGGGCTCGTTTCTGTTTGAAAAACTTCGTTACTTATTTTTACAGGTTCATCTAATTGTATTTTGCCGTCATGAAGTTGTTCCAATACGATATACTCCGTCATTAATTTAGTTAAAGTGGCTGAATGAATAGGCGTACTTTCATTTTTTTTATAAACAACTTCACCTGAAGTAGCATCTATTAAAATAGCTGATTTAGCTTGAGTAATTGGTCCATTTACATAAAGATAAAAATATAAAACGATAAGCGCAGTGATAAGAAAAGATAAAAATAAAATTGCTATTTTTTTAAAGAATTGCATAAACGATCCTCCTACTATTACATCAATATTACTATTGTAAAAAGGAATACTTAATTAGGAAGAAAGAAAAGGTAAAGAATTTCTAAAGAATTTCAAGGAATTATTAAATTTTGGACATTTATGGAAAACGAAAGGTTCAATTTCTTATATGCTAAGAAATTGAACCTTTCAATGTGTCGTATTAACATTTGTATGGAAGTAACTTCACAGTGAAAGTTGTTTTTTCATCATCACTATATACTTCAATCGTTCCTTTATGCAGTTCCACAATACTTTTTGCAATCGCTAATCCGAGTCCAGATCCACCCGTGTTTGTGGATCGTGATTTTTCGACGCGATAAAAACGTTCAAAAATATGAGGTAAATCAGTACTTGGAATAGGTTGTCCGTAATTTGTTATATCAACAGCAATCATATTATTGCTTTCGTAAGCAGTAATGTCAATATGATCTCCATCATTTCCATAAGTAATAGCGTTTATGATTAGATTTTCAAACACACGTACTAACTTATCTCCATCAGCTAGTACCATTAGTTTTTGAGGTGGGAAGGAAGGGCGACATTCAATATTAGCTTCTTGAAGCTGTATCCGAAATTGGACAGTTAATTGTCCTAGCAGTTCTACCATATCAATGGGAACAGAATTTAAACTTAACTCTTTGTTTTGAACACGTGTATACTCAAACAAGTCATTCATTAATGCGTTGAGACGAGTTACTTTATCGTAAATGACTTGTATGTAATGACGTAATTCAACTTCATCTCTATAATTATCATGATGGATTAAATTTACATATCCAACTATAGATGTAAGAGGCGTTCGTAAGTCATGTGATACATTCGTAATCAGTTCGCTTTTTGCTTGTTCCGCCTGTCTTTCTTCATCAATTGATACTTTTAACTGTTCAACAATTTGATTAACGCCAGTTGCTAATTCTTCTAAATAATGATGGTGTACAATAGAAACTTTATGATTAAAGTTTCCACTCGCAACATATCGAATTTCTTCAATCATTTTTTTAATACAAGTTTCATAGTAAAGCTTTCTTTCATGACGATAAAAAATGTAAAGGTAGGATGAGAAAATAGAAAATAAAAACAAATAAGAAACGATCATCATCCATAAAGATTCCTTTATCCCTCTATACTTTTCATAACCAAAAATTCGAATAAACTCTTTACCTAATTCGCTTAGAGTAAGTGAACTCTCAACTACACTCGTAACGAGACGATATATAATTAATTCGGTAATAGGGGTAAGTGTAATGGCTAATATAAGCCAAAAAATAATTTTCCATTTTGGAACATCTTTTAATATATCAAATGCTTCATTTCTCAATTTTATAGCCTACCCCCCAAACAGTATGAATAAATTTATCTCCATTCATTACAGTTTCAAGTTTATCTCGTAAATTACTAATGTGTACCATTACCGTTTTATTAGAACCATAACCATCTTCATTCCAAACGCGTTCAAATATTTCTTCAGAGCTAAATACTCTTCCAGTATTACTCGCGAGCAAATACAAAATATCAAATTCAATAGAGGTGAGCTTAATATATTCACCATTTACTTTTACAGTATGATTATGTTTATGTATTTCAACTGTACGAATACGAATAATACCATCTTCATTCTTTTGTGTAGCGGCGTTTTGGAAAGAGGATCTTCGTAACAAAGCTTTTACTCTAGCGACTAATTCTAATGGATTAAACGGTTTAATCATATAATCATCTGCGCCAGTCATAAGTCCTAATATTTTATCCATATCTTCAGCCTTAGCACTAAGCATAAGGATAGGTACAGTGTTATTTTCACGAACTTCTTGACAAACTTCTAATCCGTTACGTTTTGGCATCATAATATCCAAAATCATAAGGTCAACTGCATATGTAGAGACCATTTGTAATGCTTCATCACCATCATAAGCTTTATAGATGTTGTAACCTTCATTTCGCAAATAAACTGCAAGCAATTCTACGATATCTTTATCATCATCAATTATTAATATATTCTTATTCATTATAAAATTAGTTCCTTTCCTTACAATTAATCAACATTACTATAATAACAAACATTTAAGTATTTTGTAGTAAGGATTCCATATAAAATTTCATGTAACGTAATAAAAAGAAATAAAACCATTTATAACGAATACAAAATAAGAGGGATATTTAAATTCTATATTATAATGAAAGTTAGTTATAAGGAGAACTTGCGATGCTGTATAGTGATCTATATTCATTTACTTCAACTGGAAAAATAGAATATGATATAAAAGCTTTTCTTTTAAAATACAATAAAGAAATTACATATAAACATTCTATTCGTGTGGCAAATGAAGCACGGGAAATTGCGGAAATGTTTCATGAAAACGAAGAAAAAGCAGCGATTGCAGGGTATTTACATGACATTAGTGCAATCTTTCCGAACGAGGAGCGGATTGCAGTTGCTGAAGAATTTGGAATCGAAATACTACAAGAAGAACGGAAATTTCCAATGATTATTCATCAAAAATTATCGAGAGTAATTGCAAAAGAGATATTTAGAATAGTAGACGAAGAAGTTTTAAATGCAATCTGTTGCCACACTACTTTGCGTAAACATGCAACGAAGATGGATTTAGTATTATTTGTTGCTGATAAAATAGAATGGGATCAAATAGGAACACCATCATATTTAACTGAAATAAAAAAAGGATTAGAAAAATCTTTGGAACATGCTGCTTTTGTATATATTTCATATTTGTGGGAAAGAAAAGATACTTTAAAAGTCATACATCCGTGGCTAGAAGAAGCATATTGGCATTTAAAAGAAATTGTAGAGTAGAAAGGATATAAAAATGCAATTAAGAGAATATATGAATCAAACATTTCCAAGAGTTACATTTGTACCGTACATATACTTTCAGTGGGAAAATCATCTGCATTTTGATTTTGGAAAAGATAAATATCAAAATATAGAAGGAACCGAC
Source organism: Bacillus sp. MYb209 (assembly GCF_002975175.1). Lineage (GTDB taxonomy): Bacteria > Bacillota > Bacilli > Bacillales > Bacillaceae_G > Bacillus_A. The sequence goes on along the minus strand of NZ_PCNZ01000018.1, from coordinate 52,507 downwards.
GATTTAAACATGGAATACTTCTCTCAACTATATACATGTAATAAATACTTATTTGAAGATATATTTTCAAAAGAAGATACCGTCTTTTTGGTCACAAATGTTTATCGATTTAAACAGGAAAATATAAAAAACCCGCAGAAAATAAATGTATATAATAGATTTATTAAAAAGAGGAATTTAAAGTTTCATATAAGACAAGAAACATTACCTTTTCTATTTGAATATGAAGAAGCCGACTTATATTGTACATATCAATTTTCTTTAAAATGTCTTGCGGAAGATATTAAATATGAACCGCTTATTGAAGCTGCTAATCATAAAGATTTCCCAGATCTACGTCCACGCCTAGGACGAAAAAAAGAAATTTCATATCCAGATGTATTTTTTATAAATGTAACAAAGGATATTATCATGTTTATTTATGATGATAGAGGATGTGAAGTAATCGCGAAGAATAAAGAAATGATACGGAATTTATATGAGAAGTATAAAGAGTGGATACCAGATTATGAACGAGAAAGTATAGCTGACTTATTTAAATGAAAATAGGAGGAAGTGAAGTGTGTAATGAAAAGGATAGCAATTGTATCTGCATGGGAACCAGAGCTTACGTATTTACATCAACATTATCCAAGTGAGCGTGTAGAAAAAAAAGCAGCTTGGGAATTTCATTTTCATTCTATTAATGAATTAGAAGTTATTTCAGTCGTAACTGGTGTCGGTAAAGTAAGTTGTGCTAGTTGTGTGCAACTATTAATAAGTGAATTCCAGCCAGACCAGTTATTTATGACAGGAATTTGCGGGAGCCTATCAGATAAAGTGAAAAATGGACACATCGTTGTAGCTCTTAATACTTTACAGCATGATGTTACAGCGGCTGGTTCAGGAGAAGATAGTTTTAATCTATATGATGGTAGAACAGCACCTATTGAAACAACTAAATCACTTGTAAAACGAATGAAGAAATTGCGTTCGTATGACCCAGTTCATTTTGGTACCTTTTTATCAGGAGATCAGCGTATTCGTAGTTCAGAAATGAGGTATTTACTGCATACTGTTTACGGTGCTTTAGCCGTTGATCAAGAAGTGGCAGCATTCGCTTATGTATGTCGTATAAATAAAAAACCATTTCTATGTTTAAAGGCTGCTTCAGATCAAGCGAATGATAAAACGAAAGTAGAACAAAAGATTTTTAAAATGTTAGCATGTGAGCGAGCATGTGAGCATTTAATTACTTTTTTACGTGTTTATGAGATTACTGTAGTTAACAATGGATAGTTAGAGGGTTCTAATAATGGAAAATACAAATAAAATAGCGATTCTTGGTGCGAATGGAAAAGCCGGACAATTCCTAGTAAATCAAGCGTTAGAAAAGGGCTATCAAGTACGAATATTAACGAGAAATTCTAAAAATATGACGATAACTAATGAAAATATAGAGACTATCAGTGGAGATGCCCGTGATTTTTCAGCCATACAGGAATTACTTCAGGGGTGTAAAGCTGTGATTAATGCGGTAGGTCAGCCGAGAAATGAACCTTATATTTTTAGTACAGTTACGAAGCATATTTTAAAAGTAATAAAGGAATATGAAATGAAGCGCTATATTCTTATTTCCGGAGGCTCCTTAAATGTAAAAGGAGATCAGAAGGGAATTATAAATAAAATAGGGGCTAATTTGTTTCGATTTTTTCTTCCAAAGATGATGCAGGATAAATATAAAGAATTGCAAAGTATACAAAGTAGTGATGTAGATTGGACAATTGTTAGATTACCATTTGTTATAGAGGGGAATAGTATTGGAAATATAAAAGAAAGTTTAATAGATATGCCAGGAATCAAAATTAAGAATGGAGATATTGCACCGTTTGTTATAAAACAAATAAATAGTGAGACATATGTAGGGAAATGTCCACTTATTTCAAATTGAGAGGTGAATTACAATTGCTTACGTATTATGGTGAACTTTGTACAAAGATATATGAAAGTGATAAATCAATTGCGAGTGGAAAAGAATTGGATTTTTATCTTTCTTTTGCAAAAGACAAAAACATACAAGTGTTAGAACCAATGTGTGGAAATGGTAGAATGTTAATTCCTTTTATGCAAAATGGTGTGAATATAGAAGGATTCGATATTTCGAAAGATATGCTTAAAGTTTGTAAAAATAAAGCAGAAAAATTAAACTTAAAACCGGTTGTGTCACAAGGAAGAATAGAAGAATACTATAGTGATAAAAAATACGATCTTATTATGATTCCTATAGGTTCATTTTCACTTTTACCAGATAATTTAGTAGACATTAGTCTTCGAAATATGAAAAACAACTTAAAGGAAAATGGAAAATTACTTCTTACTGTTGTACAAGGCGGAAGTGAAACAGAACAAATTCTAGATTGGATAGAGACAAATAGAAAAGAAATTAACAATGAATTAATTGTTGAGTATAGAAAAGTATCATATGATGAGGCGCAAAAGCTTTTAAATATGAAATTGAAATATGAAATCATTCATGATGAGAAAATAGTAGAAACTGAGGTTATGGATTTTCCTATAAGACTATATGAATTAAAAGAATTTGAAAATATACTTATTGCTAATGGATTTAGTCAAATTGTTGTTCATGAAATAAAGGATGGATATGGTGAAGGGAATTCATTTCATGTGTTTGAATGTAGTATATAACTAGTCAAAGCGGAGGATTATACTTATATGATTCAATACAAAAGATGTAGTGAAGTGAGTATAGATTTAGTGTACGAAGCTTTTAAGGATGGATTTTCAGATTATATTATTAAAATGGATGTTTCAAAAGAAGATTTTATAAAAAGGTTTTTTGGGCCAGAAGGCAATTTGTTAGAACACTCCTTTCTTGCTTTAGATGGTGATAAATCTGTTGGTGTAATACTTGGTGGTATAAAAGTTTATGAAAGTATAAAAACAATGCGCTGCGGAACGTTAGCGACCCATCCTAATTATCGCGGTGTTGGTATTAGTCAAAAGTTGTTTGAACTGCATAAAGAAGAGGCGATTCAAAATGGATGTAAACAACTTTTTCTTGAAGTAATTGTTGGAAATGATCGAGCAATTAATTTCTATAAAAAACTAGGTTATGGAAAAATATATGATCTTTCTTATTATAATTTAATAGAATTATCAAAAATGAAAGTTGGAAAATCGAAAAATATAGAAATAAAACAAATTGATTTCCAAGAGTTTAAAAGTAAATATAAAGATTGCTTTAGCTTTCATATTAATTGGCAAAACGACTTTGATTATATTGAAAAAACAAATAATATATTTTACGGTGCATATGTCGATAATAATTTAAAAGGATCTGTATGTGTAAATGAACATGGGAAAATTAGCTTTATATTTGTAGATAAAGAATACAGAAATAATGGTATTGCGACGAAATTATTACATGTAGCAAGTGAAGAATTGAAGTTATTAAGTTTATCTATTAGTTTTCCTAATAATGGGTTACTTCAGGGGTATTTGAAGAAATGTGGGTTTGAAAAAAACTCTTTAGCACAATATGAAATGTACCATTTATTATGAAAGTAGCAGAAAGAATTCTTTCTGCTTTTTATTTTGTCAGGAGGAGAATATAATATGGAATCTGTAAAACAGGTAGCATTAACATGTATTATTCATGATCCAAATGCGAGTTTATTATCTACAATAAAAGAACTAAAAGAGGAATTGCTAAATTTAAATTATAACCAGAAATATATAACAATCAATTTTGGAGCTAAAAAAACTTTTTGAATTAATTGGGAGGTAATAGAGATTTCTTTTTCAAATGAAATCATGTAAAATGAAAGCAGAACATATATTCGTTTCAGGTGAAAAGGAGGCTAATTAATAATGTTAGCTGTAATAAATAAACAAAGTAATGAATACGTAGTACAATTTGATCGTCATCTTCCATATTCGATAGAAGGAGTTTGGTCTGTATTAACAGATAATAATAAGTTAAAAAAGTGGATGTCTAACTTACAAATAGAAGACCTTAGGACAGGTGGAATTATAAAGTTTGATATGATGGATGGTACATTTATAAATATTGATATCTTAGAATGTCAAATAAATTCAGTTTTAGAATTCACATGGGATAAAGATCGTGTCCGATTTGAAATACATAAAGAGGAAAATGGTTCACTTTTATTACTTAAAGAATTTATTCATGAATTAACAGATCATACACCGAAAGATATAGCGGGTTGGCATATTTGTTTAGATCTTTTTTCTTCTGTTTTAGAGGGAGCAGAAAAAGAATTTTCAAAAGATGAGTGGGAATATTGGTTTGATAAATATAAGGTTAAGATCGATGAGTTAAAAGGATAGTAATGATATAATTGATATTTATTGTATAATTATTATCTTATAAAAACGATTTTTAAGAACGATAAGAATAGAGGTTAATATGAAAGTAAATCAATTAATTGCAAACAATATAAACAAATTAGACGCAGAAATATCAGTAAACAAATCATTTGGAATTGCCGGTTTGTCTGGATCTGGTAAAACAACTTTTTGTCAAACAATTGGTGAGGAATCAAAAAAGCGTCTTGTTTCATTATTACCAAAAGCTGAATATCAGTATTTATTTCCCAATATTATGGAGACCAATTTCAGTGCAGTTAAGATTGAAGAGATGCCTTTAGTTCTCTTTTTAGGGAAATCATCAATTTCTTCCAACCCGCGTTCTACAATTGGTACCCATACGGGCGTATTTAAAGAGATTCGTGAGAAACTTGCTGAAAAATTCAATCTTTCCCCAGAGGTCTTTTCATTTAATAATCCATTAGGGTGGTGTCCTGGTTGTAAAGGCCGAGGCACAACTAAAAATATTGAGTGTAAAAAATGTGAGGGCAGACGTTATAGTCAAGAGGTTGAACAATATACAATTGAATTGTTTGATAAACCACATACTATTTCTGATATTAATGATTTAAGTGTTGAATTTATTCTTTCATTAGCAGAAGTTTTAAATATTAGTGAAGCGAAGCAACATATTCTTCAAAACCTTATCAATATGAATATTGGTTACTTAACTTTAAATCGAATAATGGGTACATTGTCAGGTGGAGAAGTAACACGACTTTACTTGGCGGAATTTATGGCAGTAAGTGAAAATACTGTAATTATTATTGATGAAATTTCAGTAGGGCTCGATCATCAAACGTTATTGAAAATTTTAGAAGAGATTAAACAATTAGGGTGTAAGAATCAAATTTGGCTCATTGATCATTCAGATACAGTGCTGGATACAACTGATGAACAATTGTTCTTTGGGCCAGGTAGCGGGAAATATGGCGGAAAAATTGTTGAAGAATCACCAAGGCCAGAGCCAATACTTTGGGAACGGAATCAGAAAATACCAATAGAATATTATTCGTTCCATGATTTATATTGCCGCAATATTCAAATGGATGAGTTCCAAATCCCTAAAAATAGACTTGTAACTGTTACGGGTGAATCCGGTTGTGGTAAATCTACACTTGTCAATGAATGTATAGCTAAAGATTTCTTGAAACGATATCCAAAAGATAAACTTGTTATGGTAGGTCAAGATCGAAATCAATCAATTACAAGTCGATCAACCGTTGCGACTTTTCTTGATATTAAAAAGAAACTTACTAAATATAGTGAAGATATAGATGATATTTTTGAACGCTCGATTGAGGATATCATTGATGAACTTCCTAATGAAGATATCGCTTATAAACGCTTGAGCCTACTAATCAAATTAGGGCTTGGCTATTTAACATTAGAACGAAAAACACAAACTTTATCAACAGGTGAGTTTCAATGTATACATTTAGTTTCGGAGTTATTTGCAAACTCAAGAAACCCACATACACTATTTATTTTTGACGAGCCTTCAAAAGGTTTATCACAAAATATTTTAAATCAATTTATTGATAGTGTTAGGGGTATTTTACAAGATGATTCAGTCTCAATCGTAATGATTGAACATAACGCTTATATGCTAGAAAGCTCTGACTTTATCGTTGATTTTGGTAAAAGACAGCTTGCATCTGTAGAACATCTTGATATTGTGAGTCATGATGAGTATTATCGTCAAAAAAATGATATAGATAAAGTTGGTCCATTGCAAATTTCTTCTACTCTTAATCAACAAAATGGAATTCACTATTTAGAAGAAAATCATATTGCTTATTTTAAAAATGCAGAAAACATCTATAAGGGTGGTATTTTAAAAAGTTTATCTTCAATGGCACGATTAATTTACGGTGAATTCGAATCTGAAACTATTGCACCGGTTGTTGCTATTGATCTTGAAAGACATTTGTATAGTCAGTATAGTTTCCTGTATGAGATTGGTGGATTGATTAATCATATTGTCGCTGCTCATCCGACTAATAAAGATACGAGAAGTTTTGATTTCTATTCACAGGATAATCATTGCCCATCTTGTTCAGGACGCCTTAAGATTGAAATCTTTGATAAAGAGATTACGATCCAAGATAAAAATGTTCCATTTTGGGATGGTTTATTCTATCCAGAAATCATGAAAGTATTAAAGTTTTATCAGTATGAAAAAATAGAATTTCTATTTGAAGAAATTAAAAATGAGCTTGGTCATGATTTGTCAAAGAGCTACAATGATATGTCAGAAGAAGAAAAACATACATTTTGGTACGGATATTTTGAAAAATCATTTTATGATAAAAAAGGGAAGACACGTAGAACGTGGGTAGGATTTAATACGATCATTGGTGGATATATTGTTATTTCAAAAGCAGCTATTAAAGAAGATATTAAGACTTCTAAAGAAATGATGACATGTCCAATTTGTGAGGGAACGGTTTTAAATCATCATAAACCGCTTAAATTTGAAAACTCAGATATTCGCGAAATAATCAATCAGCCTATAACTGAAGTGTTGAAAACAGTTGGTGATTTACCAGCACTCGTTAAATTGAAATCTATTGTTGGTGGCGATATAAGATTGACAGAAGATGTTTCTTTATTGCCAAGAAAAGTACAAGTTGCACTGAAAATGTTCGAATTAGAACAAGCAAGCTTTTCAAATTATGAAATGGTGTTACAAAATGTTTTACCATTTTGGGATGAAATAAAAGGAAATATAGAATCAATTAGCGTCAACAATCAAGTAACTATTTGTGATTTTCCGCATGTTTATGAAACGAGAGAAATCATTATAGATAAGTATTTCACAAATGGTAAATATAAAAAACTAACATATGTATACGAAGCATTTGGTTACAAAAAATTAGTTACCCAAATTAATAAAATTAAAAAAAGCAACCCATGTCCATTCTGTAATGGAAAGAAAGTTATAACCGAAGATAATCTGCATGATGGCGTATTTAAATTAACAATTCCATGTGTAACTTGTAATGCAAGTGGTATCAATGATGAAGGACTTAAAGAAATTGTTGATGACATAGACGTGCAAACATGGTTGACTGGAAAAGTAAGTGATGTTGTGGATGAAAGCTTACGAACGGAGGATGTTGCAGACATTCTAATATTTAATCGAATTCGTGAGTTGAATAAACGAGAAATGATGGCGGTTTATGAATGTCTGGAGAAAAATAGTTAAATTAAAGAAGCTAGTCATCAGTTAGTGATAAAAAACTCATTTGCAAAAATCTGCAAATGAGTTTTTGTTTTGAAAAAGAACTTGTTTGTTTTAAAATGTTGATTTAGTGAGACAAAAGATAAAAAAATCTACTCGTAATACTAAAAAAATCATTCTTAAATTAACAAAAGATTAGTTGAAGCATATAGCAGGTGGGCATATATGTTTAAAAAATTTTTTACTAAGCCTTAGTTGGAAACTATTACGCTACCCTAAATCGGTGAGGTGGAGTGTTAATAGTTTAATAATAATAATTTATTATATAATTATTATTGTATAAAAATAATTTTTCAGGATGATAAATACAACACTAGGTATGATTGTGAATGAAAAGAATCCGAATGTTTTTTGGAGTAAGAATTAGATTTTTTCTGATTTTTTAAATTTAACAGAAATATATACTTGAATGAAGTATATATTTCTGTTAAATTTACCCTATGGATAGAACAAGTTTAATTAAAGGTCATTTGGAAATGTGTGTATTGTCTATTTTGTCTACAAAGAAAAGTTATGGCTATGAAATTATGAAAGAGCTTGAAGTGCACAATTTAAAATTGAAAGGAGTAGGAAGTATTTATCCAATTTTAACTAAGTTAAAAAATCAAGAGTGGGTTAATACTTATCAAGAAGTAACAGATAGTGGTAAGGTTAGGATTTATTATGAAATTAATGAAAATGGAAAGGTACGTCTCGAGAAAAAAATTAATGAGTGGTTAGAATTGCAATCTGATATTCAAGCATTATTAAAAATCGGTTTGAAAGGAGACCTTTTGAAATGAGGAATGAATTAAACGGTAAAGAACAGCAATTTTTAACTGAAGTACTTAAGGAATTAAAGCAATACGATATAAATATAGAAGAAAGGGAAAATATTAAACAACAAATATTAGAACATATTCAAGAATGTCGTGAACATGGTGAGGATAGTATAAATGATCTAGGAACGCCTCAATTATTTGTTCAAGATTTTTTGGAGATTAATGAAATTGATCTGCGAGTAAAAATGAAGCAACTTCAAAATGTAAACGAAAAATCTAGTACATTTAGCTTAAGTGGTATATTCATCGCAGTTATTACTTACCTCATCTCTCAAACTACACTTTCAATATTTTTAACTGAATCATTTAATCCAACTAATAGTAATAATACATTTAATTATAATCTTTTATATCGAATAGCAGAGAATCAGTGGTGGAATTCTGTATTAATAATGATTAGTTTATCTATTTCTGTATTAATACCTATAATCTTAGTAGTTTATAAAAAAAAAAAGTTATCCGATGCAAATTATGATGAAAATATCAAAATATAAATTGTTTCTAATTTGTATCGTTTGTAGTGTATTCATGTTATGCAGTGCATATCCGAAAGTTTACGCTCAGCAAAATGTTAAAGTTACTTTAGATAAGTATATTGAAAAATTCATAAAGGAACAGAACATTCCTGGAGCTTCTGTTGCAATTATACATAATAAAGATGTATTTTTCACAAAAACGTGGGGGATTACTGGAGAGTCTGAAAAAAAGGTAACTAGTAAAACACCATTTGCAATTGGCTCAATAAGTAAATCTTTAACAGCTTTAGCTATTGTAAAGTTAATAGAAGATAAAAAAATTAAATTAGAGGATTCAGTTCAACAACATCTCCCTTGGTTTAAAGTAAAAGATACTCAATTAACCTCAGATATAACAATCCAACACCTACTAACTCATACGAGTGGAATAAGCACATATGAAGGCTTAGCATTATCAGATAAACAATCAAAAATTTCTACAGCATTAAAAGAAAATGTAATGAAACTTTCAAATGTAAAATTAACTGCTCCGCCAGGGCAAAAGTATCAATATAGTAATGCAAATTATATCGTTCTTGGTGCTATTATTGAGGAAGTCACAAAAGAAACCTATTCTTCATATATGGAAAAGTATATTTTTAAACCTTTAAAAATGAATGGTGCAGCGGCAAATAATGATAGTGCATATAAAAAAGGATATTTAACAGGCTACCAATCTTGGTTTGGCATACCAAGAAAAAGTGTAGTGTCCTATGACAATGCTGGAGCACCATATGGTTATATTACTGCAAATTTAGAAGATATGATTCAATTTATTATGTTTTTGAATCACAAAGAGCATACGCAATTTTTAAATAAAGATAGTATGGATCTTTATTTATCACCACTATATAAAGTAGATTCAGAAAAATATTATGGATTTGGACTGAGGACAACAAATATAAATGGAAACGAAAAGATGGTTTGGCATTCAGGGTCAACTCCGGATTCACATGCAGAAATATTTATTTTAAATGAAACTGGCTGGGGTGGTGTGATTTTAACGAATAAAAATCATATTTTAGAAGAAACAGCACTGCCAGCACTGAAAAAAGGTATTATTAATATTTTGAATGGTGAAGAAGCTGTTGGTATACCCAAAAATATACCAATAGTTCAACTTGTTATGTCAATAGTAATTTTCACACTTTTCATTACAGCAATTATGTTAATAATAAAGTATAAATGTAAGAAAATCCGTGAAAAAATGGCTTGGTTTTTTCTAGGGAGTTTGTTACTAATAGTATCTATTATTTTAATTCCACTTCTTATTTATAGTACAAATTCACCGTGGCAGACAATTAAAATGTTTGCTGCAGATGTAGCTTTACTCACTAGTATTATAGTTATGTTATTGACCGTAAATGGATTAATATCAATATGTATTGCGTTGAAAAGTAAATTGGTAAATAAAGCATAAGGGTTTTTAATTATGTAAATATAATATATTAAATAATCACTTAAATTGTTATAAATAGTTGACTCTCACATAATGTCATTGTTTAAGCTTAAGTTGAGCTTCGAATAATTGTAATAAATAGGAGGAACTAATGTTCAAAATAGGGGATTTTTCAAAACTTTCTTCCATTAGCATACGTATGCTGAGACATTACGATAAAGTGGAATTATTACAACCTGAAAAAGTAGATGAACAAAATGGCTATCGCTATTATTCCGCTGCACAATTAAAGAAAGTAAATCAAATTCAAACGTTAAAAGATATGGGATTTAATATTGCTGCTATTAAAGAAATAGTAGAGAGTGAAAATATTGAAGTAATAAAATCGCAATTTGTAAATCGTAGTGCTCAAATAAAGGAAGACATGCACAACCTCAAAAAACAATTACGTTTCCTCGAAGATTTACTGAAAACGATGAGAGAGGATGTTGTTGAGATGAACTATTATGTTTCGTTAAAAGAAATTCCAGAAAGAAAAGTAGCAAGCTTTAGAAAGGTTATTCCATCTTATAATTGCGAAGGAGATTTATGGAGTATTTTAATGCAAGAAATTAATGCGAAAAATATTAATATAGCTAATCCGAGTTATAGTATTGCTATCTTCCATGATCATGAATACAAAGAAAATGATGTAGATGTAGAAATACAGCTACATATTTTAGGGGAGCATGAAAATACAAAAAATGTGTATTTTAAAAAGATAGAGCGATCCCACGTTGCTTCTATAACTGTTAACGGAAGTTATGAACAAATGACAGCTGTAAATGAGGCTGCGGCAAAATGGATTGAAACGGAAGGTTATGAACTAGCAGGACCGATGTTTAATATATATCATGTTAGTCCAGCGATGGAATCGGATCCTACTAAGTGGGTTACAGAGGTTTGTTACCCTATTGAAAAATAGGTAATATGGAAATTAAATAGTGAGATGTAATAAATATAGATATAAGGGGTAATATAGCTTCCTTAATACAAGTTAATATAGGATGGCATTAAATTCCTATAAATCAATGATATGTGTATCCTCCATCGGGAAATAATACATTACCTGTAGTAAAACTATTTTGCATTAAATACATGACAGTATGTGCAATTTCATCATTACATCCAGCACGCTGCACAAGAGAAAGAGATTTATAACCTTCATAAGCAGCTAGTCTTTTTTCGTTTTGTTCATTCTCTCTTTGTATCGCTCCAGGAGAAACAACATTAACTCTAATCGGAGCTAATTCAACAGCTAAAGCTTTCCCTAAGCTTTCAATAGCACCATTACAAGCGCCATAGGCAGCCCCGCCTTTAAGCGGTCTTTGACTAAATGCACCAGACATTAACACGATAGATCCTGAGTTTGAGAGAAAAGGAAGCGCATATTTAACTGCATAATATTGTGGCCAAAACTTTCCAATAAAGCTACTTTCAGCGATTTCGTCAGTAGCAGTTATTGGCCCAAGTGTGTAAGAGGCTCCTGGTGTGAATAAATGATCAAAATTCCCGACTTCCTTGAAAAAATCTTGTAATTGATTTTTATTTTGATTATCCAATACATAAGTTTGAAGGCGATTGTTATTTATTAATTCTCGAGCATCCTTTAATTTTCCCTCCGATCGCCCTGCAATAATAACATGTGCACCTTGTTCAATTGCTTGTTTTGCTGTAGCTAATCCAATACCAGAACTTCCACCAATAATAACGATGCGTTTATTTTTTAATGCAGTAAAAGACATGATTGAGTCTCCCCTTAATATAAGATTTATAATAAAACTGTGTGCTTTTATTATTCTTTAAAATATAACTATTGAAAAGTACGCATTTCATATGTACTTAGTCGCAAATTTCGTACTAATGAAGGGATGTATGGGGAAATTACATGGAAAATTATTTACTATGATTTATGATGTGATGGGAGAGGTGAGAGAATGGATTTACAAGAACCGAAATTAAAAGGAATAATAGCGACATTACAAATAATTGGTAGTAAATGGAAACCGCTTATTTTATTTATTTTGCTAACAGATGGAACGAAACGTTTTGGTGAATTAAAGCGACTAATACCAGATATATCTCAAGGGACATTAGCGAAGCAACTTCGTGAATTAGAACAAGATCAACTAATAAAACGTGAAATTTATCAAGAAATACCACCTAAAGTGGAATACAGCTTAACAGAACATGGAAAAACGGTAAGTGTTGTGTTAGATAGTATGTGTGGTTGGGGAAGAGGCCATTTAGAATTTATTAATAAAAATAAATAGATTATAAAATTATTATGTAAACTAAATTTAGTACTTGGAATTAGTTGTTTTAATAATTTGTATTTTAAGATATATAATTAAATAGTGTTACAGGGTATAATAGAGATAATCTTTCAAATGAGGTGAAGTCGATGTATTACCGTTTTGTTCGAAGTAACTAGTTTCTCGGGCTGGAAAAAACGCGTACCAGCTATCAAGGGAAAAGTATGCCCTTTTTTGAAAAAATCAACTTTGAATTTATTACGGGAATCATCATAATTCGAAATTTAATCCTTTTTTGAAAGGTGGAAATTACAAAATGAATGAATTAGAGTATAAAAATTTTTATAATAAAGTGGGACGAGCAAACGGGTGGGACTTTAGTAAACTGAAGTGTGAAACTGTAGGTGACACTTGGGACTTTTATGGCGAAGTGCAAGAAAGATGTAAATCATCGGATATTTTACTTGATGTTGGCACAGGTGGAGGAGAGAATATATTAAAAATAGCATCTTCAGCTGCATCACTGATTGGAATAGATAATTCTAATGGAATGATCAAAACAGCACATTCTAATTTGAATAAAGCAGGTGTACAAAACGTTGAATTTCTTCAAATGGATTCTGAAGCTTTAACGTTTCCGCATGCTCATTTTGATATTTCTTCAAGTTGTCATGCGCCGTTTGTAGCATCAGAATTAGCAAAAGTAATGAGAAAAGGTGCTTTTTTCTTAACACAACAAGTTAGCGAACATGATAAATTAAATCTCAAAGAAGCATTTGGAAGAGGACAATGCTTAGGCGAAAGAGATGGGACTTTAAAAGAAAAGTATATGAGTGAACTTATTAGTGCAGGCTTTGAGCTTGTGCAAGTACGTGAATATGATGTTACTGATTATTACAGTACGCCTGAAGACCTCATTTTCTTATTAAAACATACGCCTATTATTCCTAGATTTGGAGAAGAGGAAGAGGATTTTAATATTTTACAAAAGTTCATTGACGCTAATAGTTCTGAAAAAGGGATTCGTACGAATTCAAAAAGGTTAATGATAATTGCTGTTAAATCTTAATTACAAATTACATTTATATTTAAAGCTGATTTTCTTTCAAGAGAATCAGCTTTTTTCGTAGAAAAGAATAATTTAGTTCATGTAAGGCAGGAAACGTTTGATAATAACAGAAATAAGTACAGTAATAAATCTGAAAATCAAAATATGGAGGATAATTATTATGAAACGTTACTTCATTAACAATGACTGGATAAATGTACATATTACTGAATGGGGGAATAATGACAAGCCTGTTATTTTTTGTCTACATGGATTAGGTAGTACGAGTTTAAGTTTTATAGAAATTGCAGAGGAATTAAAAGAAGATTATAGATTTATTTCTATTGATGCACCAGGACACGGTAAAACATCTCCATTTGAACGAACGGAAGATTATGAGATGCAGAATTTAGCGCATTGGCTAAATGAAATTGTAAATGCACTTGAAATTGAACATTTTTATTTTCTTTCTCATTCTTGGGGGAGTTTCGTCGCGTTATTTTATTTATTAAATAATCCAGAAAAAGTATTAGGAAGTATTCTTATTGATGGAGGATATCAAACAAAAAGACTTCAAGAAGAAACGCTTCAAGAGGAAATCGCGCATTATGAAAAGGACTTTGATGAATATGTTTTTAATAATTGGGACGAATTTTTTAAAAGTGAAAAAGAAGCTTATACTAGGTGGTCTCCATTATTAGAACTTGCAGTAAAGGACCTTGGGATTGAAATGAATAATAAAATATGTTGGCATGCGAGAGGGACAACAGCTAGAAATATAATAAGAGGTATGCATAGGGATGAAACGATAGATATATACGAGAAATTGCCATCCTATATTGTATTACTTCGAGCTACAATTCCACAAATATGGGATGAGTATAGAGATAAGACAGTAAATATTTTTAAAGAGAAAACTGACAGTGTAGTTAAATTAATTCCTGATACTACAAACATGTTGCATTGGGATAAACCAGAAGTTGTTATAGAGGAAATAAAAAAACGATTCATACTAAAGTTGTAGTTTCTATATGGAAAATCCATCCTTCAGTTTGATTTCATCTATTTATAATTGTAATACAATACGAATAGATAATATGAAATAGAGGGGAATGTAAAGTGATTACACATATATCAGATATAAAATTACAAACGGTTTCTATAGAAGGGGTAAAACAAGTTTATAAGGATATATTATCTTTACCAATAAAAAAAGAAACAGCATCATTTATTCAATTTGAAGTAACACCATACACAACAATTAGTTTCCAGGAAGTATATGAACCAATTGCACCCGCACATTTCGCTTTTGAGATTCCATATTCAAAATTTCATGAAACAGCAAGATGGCTTGAAGGGTCTGGATTACTCATTGCGAAATGGAAAGATGGTCATACAATTGATGAGGAGAGCGGTCTTTTCAATTTATACTTTAGAGATGGCGATGGAAATCTTCTTGAAATTATCGCACATAGCTATGTTGAGGAAAATGTATTAGTTCCACATTCACCGTTAAACATATTATGCGTAAGGGAAATTGGTCTTCCAGTTAAAAGTGTACCCGTATTTACGGAATGGTTGAAATTAAATCTAGACTTGAAAACGAAGGAAGATAGGGATATTTTCAACTTTGTTATTGGTGGGACTGCATATATTGTTGCAACTTGTTGGCAGCGAGCTTGGATTCCAATTGCACTGAAAGCTTTACCACCGAAAGTACATGTATCTTTCGGAACACCGGATTGCACATTTTTAGAAGAAATTCAAAATAACTTTAAGAATAATAGTGTTCCATTTGAATGTAAACATAATGAAGTATCATTTCTTCAGCAGGGATATTCATTTTCTGTTGTGTATACGCCAGAGTTTCATTCTGATATTCCAAGTAAATTAAACTTACCACTTTCTATTATAGGATAGAAAGTGGTAAGTTTAATTTGATTTAAAAAGCTACATTTTATGCATCGTTGACTACTGATAATGAATATTATATACATCATTTAAACGCTGGTAACAATTCATATGATCAAGAATAATTGTGCTAACAGATTTCGTTAGTTTACCATCATCTTTTTTGTAACTGAATAGATTCATTACTGTTTCAGATCTATGTATTAATTCATAACCTAACAGTAAAAGGGGGGATGATTGAAGGTATGGCGATTAATGATGAATCAATTTGTCAACAGTTTGCAAGAATTATCGGCGGCCAAAAAGGATTCGCCGGTGGGAAATGCGTGGCAACAATAAATCGGGATGAAATACAAGCAACAATCTTGGGAAAACGTTTCAGAGTAACAACTTCTTTCTCATTCGAATCAAGAGATAATAAAACTGGACGGGCATTATGTCTAGGCCGGGTAGCACTCTTACAAAAGGAAGTCACTGAATTTGTTGCTACAATTATTAAACAAGGAATAATAGTTTCGTCTATACACAATGAGTGGTTATGTGATGATCCAAATTTGATTTACGTTAATATCGAAGACGTTGATGATCCACTAAATTTTGCAAGAAATGTCAGAAGAGCGTTAAGAAACTAACGAATTTCTTAAATTAAATGAGCGATTATGTTAATTAGAATATTTCAGATTGTTGAAGAGTATATTTGGAAAATAGGTTTAAGTTGATGATTTTATAAAATAAAAGAAGGCGTTCCATATTTGGAATGCCTTTTCTTGCGCTTAAGAGATATGGGATTGCTTTTTTAGAAGGTAACTTTCTTTGATAAGAACCTTGCATTGCAAATTTTTGTCCTTCTATAAGCTCGTGTTGTAGCTCCTCTAAACTACTCATTTTAAATAGCACCTTTGAATGATATAAAAAATGATATATCTTTAATGAAATTTCACTTAGTTTTCTACCATTTAGTCTAATACTTTCTTTTAATACAATCCATTTTCTATTCATAGGAAGGTATCTAGGACCTTGCTATACTGAGGAAGCACCTTCTTGAACAAGGAACACAACTTTTATAATTGTAGCCTTGAAATAAAGTTTGATTAAAAATACCTCACAAACCCATATTTTACAGTGAAAAAAGAATCCAGTTTAAAAAAGATTGATCAAAATGGATTCCACTTTTGAGATTGAATATTTATCTTTCATAAAAAAAGTTTAATTATTTTTGTGATCTTTCCTCCATGAAAGCGCCCGTTTCTTGAATAACTATAGGTTTACCTCATATTTATCCCGTCCTGCTTTATTTTTTTTCCATTATTGGAGGTATAAATATAAAGAAAAGCAAGAAGTCCATATAAGATTCCTCCTAACAAGAAAAACGGTTCAACAATTATTAATAGTAAAGAAAGTGATTCCGATTCCAACAAGCCTTGGATTATTCCTACACTACCCCGCAAACCCAAAACCACACACGCTCCCCATGCTAACGTGAGCAACAACCAGGATGGAAACCTTCGTCCCCATGCTTGAACAAGTGCAAGTGCAGTAAATGCAGCAATTATACATAGGACAATTGCAATCAGATTAATGATGAATAACACTTCGCTCATCGTCCTGCCTTCAAATCCTAAAGTTCCTCCTGCAGCCCAGTAAATGTGGATTAACCCGAATAGAGTCGACCAAACAAAAGCTGCATAACCAGTAAAAACCAACCACTTCTCGATTTTGTTCAAAGGATGACGATTATTATTGTTTTTGATTGTAATAACTCCTTTCATTATAAGGGATAACAGAAATCTTTTTGAATTACGTATAGTTTTATATATTGTTTCATTTTATAAGTTATTATTATTAAATCCAATGAAAATTTCACGAATATTATGATTATGTTCGTTAAATCAGTTACTACATTGTTTTAAAGCCGCAATAATCAATTCGATTTCATCAATAAACAATGAAATCGAATTGATTGAAAATCCAAGCTATCTATCAGAAGGGGAGAAAGAGAATAGAATAAGGAATTATCATATTGTACTAGAAAATAATACCTGTTATAAAATAAAAGTAAAATTTATGTCCGAATTATTAAAGAGCGCAAATATTAAGCTACTCTATAAAAGCTAAAATGCGAACGAATTCATTTCATAACAAAAGGGAATTGATGAGTGAGAAAAATAATGAAAGTATCGTTTGCAGTGAATTTAAAACATGGGGGTCAGGAGTATTACTATATCTTTTAAGGAGGAAAAAACTTGAATTTAGATGAGCCGATAGCCAAGGGGAATACTGCGAAGATATATCTTTATGAAAATAAAATTATTAAATTGTTTGAGGAATATCTTCCAGATACAGAATCTATTAATGAGGCAAAAAAACAAAAATACGCTTATTCATGCGGACTACCAGTTCCAAACGTATTTGAAGTGACAAAGGTACAAGATAGACAGGCTATTATTATGGAATATGTAAAAGGGGACAGTATTGGTAATCTCCTGCTTAATAATCTAAATGAGGCAGAGTATTACATAAGTATTTGTGTTAATGAGCAGAAAAAGATTCATGCTATATGTGTGAATACAGATGAAATAGAATCAATGAGACAAAAGTTAGAGCGTCAAATTAAATCTGTACATAAATTGGATGAAAACCAAAAGAAAAATGTATTAAAACAATTAGATTCAATCATATTTGAACCTAGATTATGTCATGGTGATTTGCATCCGTTTAATTTAATTTTAAGTAATGATAATGTGAAAATTATAGATTGGGTTGATGCTAGTTCAGGTGATATTCGTGCAGATGTGTTTCGGACATACTTATTATATTCACAGAATTCAGTGGAATTAGCTGAAATGTATTTACATGTATATTGCAAAAATACAGGTTTATCAAGAGATGAAATTTTCCAGTGGGCTCCTATTATTAGTGCGGCTAGATTGGCAGAGAATAAATTCCTGTAAATAAAAGATGTTTTCATGTATTTATTCTGCCTCCTATTAGGATAATGATTCATTTATTTTGTACTCATTGGTTTTCACCATTAATTTTTCTTGCTAATTCTTTTCGATTTGTCATATACTTAAAAGAGACCAAACGTTTTCTTTTAGGAGGACACTATGCGTAAAGGTGAATTAACAAAAAGAATGATTCTTGATCGTTCCTCTGCTCTGTTTAATGTAAAAGGGTATAGTGGTTCTTCAATTTCTGATATTATGCAAGAGACTGGGCTAGAGAAGGGTGGCATCTATCGTCACTTTAAAAATAAAGATGATTTAGCTATTCAAGCCTTCCAGCACGCAACTTCACAAATGGGAGTGCGTTATGTCGAAGAGATAAAAAAAGCATCCAATACGTTTGATAAGTTAAAAGCTTTTATTTCAGTTTTTACATCGCTCGTTCATAATGATCCTCTTCCTGGAGGTTGCCCAATCATGAATGTAACGTTAGAAGCAGATGATTCCCATCCTCTCATGGCAGAACAAGCACAGATAGCAATGAATCAATTACTCGGAATGATTGAAAACATTATTACAAATGGAATTGAGTTAGGAGAGTTAAAATCAGATACTCAGGCAAAGCAGATTGCTATTGTCTGGATTTCTTCTCTTGAAGGGGCACTTGCCTTATCACGCTTGTATCAAGATACAGTCTATCTTGATACAGTATCTTCTCAGCTTCTTGCGGAGTTAAAAAAACAAATTACGGCCAAGTGAGCCGTAATTTTTATTACAAAAAAGAGACCGTTCGGTTTCTTTTTTTGGGGGGTGATCACTTAATAGAAATTCTATGATGAAACTATGAAAAAACAGATGAGAAAAGAATGGTACTTTTACAAAATTGAAAAATGTGTAGAGTATGAACGAATTTGGCATACTGTTTTCCAATTTTTTGAGGAGTGTGAAAAGGGATATGAGAGAGATTGAAACAATCGTAATTGGCTCTGGACCTGGAGGATATGTTGCTGCAATCAGAGCTTCACAATTAGGGCAACAAGTGGCAATTATAGAAAGAGAAAACCTTGGAGGTGTATGTGCTAACGTCGGCTGCATTCCATCAAAGGCACTTATTTCTGTAGGTCATCGCTATGAGAAAACAAAGCATTCAGAAGATATGGGTATTTTTTCTTCCGGTGTAAATGTTGACTTCACAAAAGTGCAAGAATTTAAAAACAGCGTTGTAAAAAGATTAGTAGATGGTGTAGAAGGTTTATTAAAAAGCAATAAAGTAGATGTGATAAAAGGTGAAGCCTATTTCATAGATGCTAACACTTTACGGGTAACCAATAAAGATGCAGTTCAAACATATACATTTAAAAATGTAATTATAGCTACTGGCTCGCGCCCAGTTGAAATTCCAACATTTGAATTTACAAAACGTGTGATTAATTCTACAGGTGCACTTAATTTAACTGAAGTTCCAAGTAAATTGGTTGTAATCGGTGGCGGTTACATTGGTACTGAATTAGGCTCTGCTTACGCTTCCCTTGGTTCTGTAGTAACAATTATTGAAGGAGGTAAAGACATTTTAACTGGCTTCGATAAACAAATGACTCAAATTGTGAAAGAAGACCTTATAAACAAAGGTGTTACAGTAGTAGTAGATGCATCCGCTAAAGGTGTTGAAGAAGCTGAAAACGGTGTAATTGTTACCTACGAAATTGGCGGTGAAGAAAAGAAAGTTGACGCTGATTATGTATTAATAACAGTTGGTCGTCGCCCTAATACTGAAAATATGGGTTTTGAAAAAATCGGCATTGAATTTTTTGACTGCGGTTTATTAAAAGTTGATCAACAATGCCGTACTAACCTTCCGAACATTTTTGCTATCGGTGATATCATTGCTGGTCCGCAGCTTGCACATAAAGCATTTTATGAAGGAAAGGTAGCGGCTGAAGCTATCGCCGGTCAGATCTCATTTGTTGATTACTTGGCAATTCCAGCAGTTTGCTTCACCCATCCTGAATTAGCAACAGTTGGTTATACTGAAGAGCGAGCAAAGGCGGAAAGCGTGGAAGTGAAAGTGGTTAAGTTCCCATTCTCAGCAAACGGTCGTGCACTTGTATTAAATGAAGAAAAAGGGTTTGTGAGGCTATTGGTGCGCAAAGAAGATGGTGTATTAGTAGGTGCTCAAATGGTGG
Source organism: Bacillus sp. MYb209 (assembly GCF_002975175.1). Classification (GTDB taxonomy): domain Bacteria; phylum Bacillota; class Bacilli; order Bacillales; family Bacillaceae_G; genus Bacillus_A. The sequence continues at coordinate 31,755 of NZ_PCNZ01000018.1, read as the reverse complement.
GAAATGGTGCATCAGAAATAATTGCCGAAATGTGCTTAGCAATCGAATCAGGCATGACAGTTGAGGACATTGCTTTAACACCTCATGCTCATCCAACTTTAAGTGAGCTTGTGATGGAAGCTGCTGAGGCCTTAATTTACAAATTAAAATAGATACTAATTAATAAAAATTTTATTGCTTCGCTTTTTAGAAATTCTAAATAAAATATAGAGACAGATGAAGATGTAACAAACAATCTTTAATAATAAGCTTCTAACAATGGCTAATTGAGCCGTTTTTTTACCGCAAAAAAGAGACCGTTTGGTTTCTTTCGGTGAGAGGATTTATTCATTTATTAGAGATTACAAAGTGAAATCATGAAAAATAAATGAGAGGAGAATACAAATGAGTCAATTTGTTAATTCAACAATAGAAGGTAAAAATTTTAGTGCTGTTCAAGTAGGAAAGTGGGAGGATCTGCTCCAATATAAAAATGGAAATCCATTTAAAGCCCCTGGAAAAGTCTTTCTTAAAGATGACTTACAATGTACAGGGATGGAAGTTTCACTTAATGTTTTTCCTCCAGGTATTTCAATGCCTTTTTATCATAAGCATAGAGAAAATGAAGAGCTATATATCTTTGTCAAGGGACAAGGAGAATTCAAGATTGATGATGAAATCCTTGAAATCAAAGAGGGCACTGTCATTAGGGTAGCTCAAGAAGGGGAAAGAATTTGGCGTAACAGTTCAAGCGAACCTCTCTATTTTATTTGTATTCAAGCTAGGGCGAATACTTTGGAAGAAAGCAATATTGAGGATGGCATTAGGCTAGATAAATCCGTTGAATGGATTGGAAAATAGGGGCCACTGTACGGTTAAATATTGTCTCGTTACTTATATATTGTCTTTTGGAGAAAATTTAATTATAGAAAAGTGCCCCCAGATTGTTAGACTATATCTAACAATTCGGGGCACTTCATAGGAAACTGGCTGTGTTATATGTTAATTAAGGAATGGTTTTTTTCAATCTTTATTCTATAAAGATTCATTATCCGTACTTGTTCCTCAGTTAATTTTTGAATCGCTTTCGATAGTTTATGATTCAGTAGCTTGGAAAGTTAAGTGAATATATGACAAAATAAGATAGCTGAAAAAATATGAAAATAAAAGTTACATATATTATTTAAGGGTTTTTGCGGATATTTAATGCTATAAATCACAAGAAATATCAAAATAAAGAAATGGATACCTCTTATAATTTTATTGAGGAGTGAAATAAATAAATGAATGAACATATACAGCTAATGATTGATTGGATTGAAGATAATATAAAAAAGGAGTTTTCATTAGATGAATTATCTCATTAAAAAATGCACCTATAAGGACAGATGCATTTTTTTATTTATATTTGTTCAAGTAATTCCAATTCCTCTTCTACAAATGCCATTAATTCTTTTATTGTCTCACTAGAAAAATCAAAACGAATGCCCGCTGCTTCATATACTTCTGTTAAAGATTTAGAGTTACCTAGAGATAATGCTTTTTTATAATTTTGTAGTGCTTGTTTAGGATTCTCTTTATATTGTTTATACATTTGCAATGCACCAAGTTGCGCGATTGCATATTCGATATAATAGAATGGTATTTCGAAAATGTGTAGTACAGGTAACCAGCCAGTTGCTATCCAATTTTCATAACCTGTAATATTTACCACGTTCGATTGGTAAGTGTTATGTAATTCTAAATGTTTTTCATTTCTTTCTTTAGCAGTATGATTAGGATTTTCATACATCCAATGTTGGAATTGATCAACGATAAGCATTTGTGGTAAATACTTAACAATATCTTTAAAGAAATCTAATTTTGCTTTTATAAATTCTTCTGTATTCTCATAAAATGTATCCCAATACTCCATCGAAAATAATTCCATTGTCATGCTAGCTAGCTCAGCTGATTCTGAAGGGATTTCTAAATATTTTTGTAGCGCTAGCTGCTTCATACATTCATTATGAATACTATGGCCCATTTCATGGAGGAAAGTAGTAACATCATAATGTGTATGATTGAGATTCATAAAAATAAAAGATAATTGAGAAGCAGGTAAGTGTTCGCAAAAACCACCAGCTGCTTTTCCTTTACGACTTTCTAAATCTAAGCAATCATTTTTATGCATACGGCTCAATAATGCAGAAAATTCAGGGTCTAGTTTGTGTAAAATATGAGAACTTTTTTCGATTAAATCACTTTCGTCTTCAATAGGTTTTAATACTTTTTGATTTGGTGCGGCTGCTTTTAGATCCCACGGACGAAGTGTATCTACTTGAAGTTCAGCTTTTTTCTCATTAAATATATTATCAATAAGTGGTACAACGTATTTACGAACAGATTCTGCAAGTTCATAGCAATCTTCAGCTGTATAATCAAAACGTTCATATTTTTTAAACATATAATCACGATAATTATCTAATTGAATGTTTTTTGCCTTTTGGTGACGGATTGCAATTAATTCATTTAAAATATGTTGTAAATTATTTTCAACAGATAAGAATTTTTCAGAAATGAGCGTTTTTGCTTTTTTTCGTATATCACGATTCGGATTTTGTCGGTTACTAATTTGTCTTCTTTTACTTCTAAATCAATGTTCTTTTCACAAAATAATGTTTGCGCATTCTTTATTTTTTATCTAGTAAGCTATAAGTTTTTGGATCAAGTTGCATTCGAAATGGTGACTCTAAATATTTATTATCAAATGAATTTTGATAACGTTTCAAAAGAGGCCTTACATATTGTTGATCATATTCAAACGTATCTTTTATTTCTTTGTTATCTGTATTACATTGAAAGTTAATATAGTGTGATCTTAATTGTTCTTCGATTTCCCATATTAATTTCGACTGTATTTTCAGCCGATTTTCTAAATCTTCTCCTGAAGAAATGTGTTTACTTAATAAAGTAGACAATTCGTTTTCTAGCTCATGTATATTACGGATATCGATCGTATTAGAGTTCTGCATTATTTACCCCTCACTTTTTATTTACTTAAGGAGGTATTCTTCTTTTTCGCTATGATTCCTTTTTTACCCAAAAAGTTTGTACCTATTACTCCAAGAACAATCATAAGTGTACCGATAATATGATAGTAGGCAATTTGCTCGTGTAAGAATACAACGCCTGCGATAATGGTAATAAGTGTAGATAAGTTACTAAAAACACTTATTTTAGCTGCTTCAATATAAGATAATGAATAATTTAATAACAATGCTGTCAGTAAGGATGATAGTAATCCTAAATATAAAATGGAGATAAGAAATGTGCTGTTCGTAAATGGCTTAAAGTATACAGTTATTGTGCCTTTGTTTATATGGCTGGCGATAGCGATTAAATTAAAACTAATAAAACCAATTGCTGTCATTGTGTAGGTTAAATCCATTAACTTGAATTTCTTTGTCATTTTTCGAGCTAATACATTGTAGCAAGCAGATGATAATGCCGATAACAAAATGAGAATAACGCCGATGAAACTAGTTTCATGAGCCCCTATACCATTCATGATAAATATATATATGACACCGACGACAGAAATAAATACAGATGTTTTTTGCCATGTATTGGTATACTCTTTTAAAAAATATGAAGCGAGTATCATTGTAAATATAGGGATAGCAGCCTGTATAATTCCAGCTTCAGATGAACTCGTATATACTAGACCAAATGCTTGGAAAGCAAAGAACAGTGCTGGATAAAATATTGCAAGTGGTAAAAGGGTAAGTATGTTTTTGAATGATATATTTAACTTTACAAAACCGAAAATAATCGGAATGCTTGCTGCTATGAAAGCAACTGTAAAACGATGAGCCAGAGTATCAAGAGGGCTCGTAATGGTTAGTGCTAGTTTCACAAACATAAAGGAGAATCCAATAATAAATGAATAGAGTAATGCTGATAAATATGCTTTTGTTGTATTTTTCATAATTTCACCTCATAGTAGTTAATTTCTTACTGGCCAGTATACGTACATAGTAATCTTTCTGATCTAGTGCTACAATGTGAACAAATACAAACTGTACCGGTACAAATTAAATATTGGGGTGGTAATGATGTATAAGTATTTACATGTTTTAAACGATTTAGAAAGTATGATTCAAAATGGAGAGATAAAAGAAGGAAAGAAATTACCGTCTATACGGTCACTCGTTACGCAATATGAATGTAATAAGGCGACTGTAATACGAGCGCTGCATGAATTAGAAAAGCGCCATATTATTTATTCTGTACCTCAAAGTGGATACTATGTTGTTAAGAAATCTGGGAGTTACATAGAAAATAACGAGATGATTGATTTTGCTTCCTCAGCGCCAGATCCAGATGTTTTTCCATACTTAGATTTTCAACATTGTATTAATAAAGCGATTGATACATATAAGAATGATTTGTTTATATACGGAACACCGAAAGGGTTACCATCTTTAATTTCGGTTGTGCAAAAACAATTAGCAAACTATCAAGTTTTCACTAATGAAGAAAACATATTTATAACGTCAGGTGTCCAGCAAGCACTTGCTATACTAACTTCTATACCATTTCCGAATGGACATAGTACGATTCTAATTGAACAGCCAAGTTACCATTTATATATAGAATATATAGAAACATATAACATTCCTGTAATTGGAATAAAGCGTACACATGAAGGGATAGATTTAAATGAACTAGAGAGGATATTCCGAACAGAAAAAATTAAATTCTTTTATACAATACCGAGATTTCATCATCCACTTGGAACTTCGTATTCTAAAAAAGAGAAAGAGAAGATTATTCAACTTGCGAAGAAATATAATGTATTTATAGTGGAAGACGACTATTTAGCAGATTTAGAAACTGATTCAAAAGTAGATCCATTTTATAGCCAAGATAATTGTAATCATGTTATATATTTAAAAAGTTATTCGAAGATTATCTTTCCAGGCTTACGAGTTGGTGTTGCAGTCATCCCGCAATCTATTGCAGATGCCTTTTATAAGTATAAGAAGATATTAGATATCGATAGTCCTATGATTTCGCAAGCTGCTTTAGAAATTTACATTAAGAGCGGGATGTTTGAGCGACATAAGTATAAAATTAAAGCTTCGTACTACAATAGGTCAAAGAAATTAGCAGAAGTAGTAGAAGGTATTCAAAATGAAAATCCGCATTTGTTTATTTATAGAGCAGTAGATCCCATTGGAATACACACATGTCTACAGTTGAAAAGAAACATAGTTACGGACACCTTTATAAAAAATTTAAGCAAGAGTCAAATAAGCATAGATTCTATTGATAAAAATTATTTGAGTAATTTTCATAAAGGGATCTTGTTAAAGTTGAATGTATCTAATGTAAAAGAAGACAAGATTGAAGAAGGGATTTGTAAGGTGATTGAGGAGATAAAACGAATGAACCGTGTGGATTTTCAGTTTAAAAAAGAATAATGTTTATTAAGAGGTTTAATATGCAAGGAAAAATAATTGCCTTGTTTGTTTGTATGTACTGCTCTGGTTGAGTCACAATAATATTGTTTAATTACAAAAAATCGTTACATTCATGATATGCCATTAAAAGTTCATTTTCTTGAATATGAATAAGTGAAGGGGTTATTTATATGTGAATGAAAGGTAATTCAGAGGGTGTTATTTCATTTAGTATGAGGAAGTATTACTCAACATTATGGAGGAGATCGATTATGAGCGATACATAGACATTACGAGGGCTAACCACAGTTAGTTTTTGGACAGATGATCTAGCAGCTGCGAAGAAGTGGTACGCTGAGCTATTAGGAAGCGTACCATACTTTGAACGTCCAGGATATGCCGAATTTCGCATTGGCGACTACCAACACGAGCTAGGTTTAATCGATAGTCGTTATGTGCCAGCTGGTTCAGTGACTGGCCCAGCTGGCGCTATAGTATACTGGCATGTTGATGATGTAACAGCGACTTTCAATAAGCTACTGGCTATGGGAGCGAAAGAGTATGAGGCACCTACAGAGCGCGGCGTGGGATTCATCACCGCTTCCGTAGTTGATCCCTTCGGAAACATATTAGGCATTATGTACAATCAGCACTATTTAGATGTGCTGATTTCCAGTAGAAAAACGTGAACCTCGCTGTTGCACAACGAGGTATAAGGTGCAATACTAATCAAATTTAATTAATATTATTTTAACCCCTTCTTAAAATCAGAACGGGGTTATGCTTATTTTAGGTTCTAAAATTAAATAACTGTACTGTCATTTTACAGTTGAAGTAATTAAAGTGATTAAAATTATTACATATAATAATAATAAAGTAGCGAATGTATATCGGATGTTATTGTAAATCAAAAAACAACCCCATTTCAGGTGAGGAAATATACGAAGGCGCGATTAAAGCTAAGGAAATCGCTATATCAAATATGCAAGTCGAGTTTCAATTTAATAGTGGAGTTTGTGGTAAATTTACTTTAAAATTTATTACTCTAGATGGGAAAAGTTTTATGAAGAATTATGATAGTTAGAGTGTGCCAAAAATAATTAAACTTGATCATAACAAATAAGGAGAATCACATGAAACCATTACAAGGTAAAATAGCAGTTGTAGCAGGGGCAACAAGAGGTGCTGGAAGAGGAATTGCGATGATGCTTGGTGAAGCCGGCGCAACTGTATATGTAACAGGAAGAAGTACAAAAGGGAATTTATCCTGTATGGGGAGAACTGAAACGATTGAAGAAACTGCAGAGCTTGTTACAAAGCAAGGCGGAATCGGAATCGCAGTTCGTGTTGACCATACAATAGAAGAAGATATTAAAGCTTTATTTACAAAGATTCAAGAAGAACAAAATGGACAGCTTGATATTTTAGTAAACGATGTTTGGGGCGGCGATCCTTTAACGGAATGGGAGAAACCTTTCTGGGAACACAACTTACATAACGGACTACTCATGCAACAAAGAGCTGTGCATTCTCATATAATGACAAGCCATTACGGTGTACCATTAATGGTAAATAATAAAAAGGGACTTGTAATTGAAATTACAGATGGTGTCGACTATAAATACCGAGGCAATTTATACTATAGTTTAACAAAAATCTCAACAATTCATTTAGCAGAAGCAATGGCTAAAGATTTAGAACAACATAATATTACAGCAGTAGCAGTTAGTCCAGGATTCCTTCGTTCAGAGGCGATGTTAGATATATTTGGTGTAACAGAGGAGAATTGGCAAGAAGGAGCTAAACAAGATCCTCATTTTATCGCATCAGAAACTCCTTTCTTCGTTGGAAGAGCAATTGCAGCTTTGGCGGGCGATCCAAATGTTCATGAAAAAACTGGACGAGCGCTAAGTTCATGGGAATTAGGAAGAGAGTATGGATTTACAGATATGGATGGAAGACGACCAGATTGGGGAAAATATTTTGAAGAAAATGTTTTAAATCAAAATTAATATTTTTAGAGCACTCAATAGCTGAGTGCTCTTGTTCTTTATACAGTACGCAAATAATAAAGTCCTCTTAAAAATAAAATAGTTATTTAAAAAGCATTGGTACAAATGAAATACAGTCAAAAATAAAGTGACAAATCCAACTTACCCAAATACTTTTTGAATTTTTCCATATATAATTTAGTGCTAATCTAACTGGGATTATAGTTATTAATAACTGCAGGGGCACAAAACCATAAGCTGGAATATGCCACAAAGCGAACAACACACTACATAGTAATGATGCCGTGCCGAATTTTAATCCTAATTTTTGTAATGCGATAATTATATTAGTGCAAATCAACTCTTCACCCATTAACATAAAGGGTACACGGAATAAAATCATAGAAATACTTATTACTTCAGCAACGGAATTTTTAGTTGCAGGTTCAAAAATGTAACTGTATATTAAGCTGGAACCAATACCTACGATAATTGTTAAAGGCAAACCCCAAAGTAATGTCTTAAAATTAAAATGTTTAAATTGCTCTAACGATATTTTTCCTAAAAAATAGTATCCTATAATTCCACATAATACAAGATTCCATAAAGCTTCAAGAATCATTCCTAATACTTCAGGTATAGTATCTCCTAAAACTGCGAAAAGCTGATATACAATCCCGGAAATAATTAATAATCCTAAAGCCAAAAGAGATTTTGAATCAATTTTCTTCTCTGTTTCCATAATCTTTGTTTCCACAACAAACCCTTCTTTCTTGTTTTTGTTAATTATGAATATATAATAGCACATTGCTCTCCAAAATAATGGTGATTGAGACGGGCATAATAATCTTATTTTTTCAAATCAGTAAGTCCGAGATTAGGAGATTCCTTGCAAGAGTCATTTACACCAAAACCTATTATTGATATCGTGATTGAATAAAAGAATTTTGAAAATGGTGTGAAATAAAGCAATTATTAAACAAAAATAATAATCGCCCATCAAATTTGTGAGTAGGCAATTATTGTATTTCTAAGAACTAAATTAAACAACTTTATTATCTCTGCACATATCCTACATAAAACATTTTTAAAATTCTATTAAAAAAACAGGAAAACATTACCAAATAGATGATATCCTATAAAGTATAGTTTTTATTTTGTATGGGAGGGTGATGGAGTCTATGGCGGTACGTATAGTCGATGATTTACAACAATTATCTTTGTTACTTATGTTTTTGAGTACATTAATATTTTACAGATACTTAAAGAAGATTAAACGAGAGAGAAAACTGACTTTTTTCGAATGGACAATGTATTTTGTCACTCAATTCGCGACTTCCATTTGGGCAATTACTTATTTTATTAAATTCTTGTCTGAATCGTAAGTTACATTAAACCATTTTAGTTTATTAGGTTATTGTTATCTATTAGGGATATAAATATAGTCCGTGTCTAAATCAATGACGACATCGCTCTTAATGTCTTCTTGTAATGACTTTGGAATGTTTTCAAAATGATATCGTACACAAAATAAACTTACAAGATCCTCATTAGATAACTCTTCATTTTTCACGTTAAAATACATTGTTTTTAACTCGCTAATAGAACAGTTATGGCCAATAACATACTCATTAATTCCATATCCATCAAATTCAATTATCATATTATCACTGTTGAGTGCTAGCCAACATTATAGCTTTAATTTTGGATGAACCTTTCATATTGATTATTATAGCTTAAAGTTTAGTGTGAATATATTTTTATAAAGTGAGAGGATTTCAATGGAACAATATAAATTAGTTTTAGAAGGCTCTAAACAGTTGAAATGGGAAACGGGTGAAATTAGGCCCATACAGGATGATGAAATTATCGTTAAAACAATCGCAGGTGCAATAAGTATTGGGGCAGAGTTACCACAGTATAAAGAATCGGACATTTCAGATGTTAATCCTTTATATCCGAGAGAAACTGGATATGAAAGTTATGGTGAAGTTATTCAAGTTGGGAATAAAGTAACAAATTTAAACGTAGGCGATAAAGTAGTTTCTTTTTATGGGCATCAAACGATAGGAATAGTTAAGGGACATAAAGTAATTCGAGTACCTAGTTATATAAAGCCTAAAGTTGCCTTATTATCCATTCTGTCATGTGATGCTGCTAAAGGAGTATTAAAACTAAACCCACGGCAAGATAAAAAGGTACTTATAACTGGAATGGGAGTTATGGGGTTACTCGCTTGTTATTTCTTAAAATACTATGTAGGCGTGGGTCATGTGGATGTTGTTGAACCTAATAGAAATAGAAGAAAATTTGCAAAGAAATTTGGTGCAAAAAACATATATGATTCAGAAGAGCAAATAATAGAAACATATAATTACGGTCTCGAATGCTCTGCTACAAATAGCGGATTCGGTACATTGCAAAAAGCTCTTAATAGTAATGGTGTAATATGTATACTTTCAGATGGTAATAAAGTAGAACTAACATTAACCGCCGATTTTTATCGGAAAGAATTGCAAATCATTGGGTCAAGTGACGGATATGATTATCAAAAACATGCAGATTGGTTTTTTAGAAAAATAGAACAAATACCATTTATAGAAGAAATTTTTCAACATGAAATACATTATACTGCATTCATACAATGTTTTGAGGAATTGAGTCAAGGGATAATTAATCCTTTAAAAGTATACGTTTCATATGAATAATGAAAAAACTAACCAAATATTTGTCACATACCTTATATATGTTTTGTCTCAATTATGATATTTAAAATAAGAAGGAACACATATGAAAATTTTTGAAGCAGGTGTAACTGGTGTAATAGGACGTTCTTTATTGCTAATGTTAATAAGAGAAGGTCATACGGTGTGTGAAATGATTCGTAATGAATCGCAAGTAGAAGCAATAAAGAAAGTTGGTGCTATACCAGTAATAGCTGGGAAAGAGGTGCTTCAAATAATAAAGCACGTAAAGAGTATGGATGGATACCTTTACATCCTTCATGGTCTGAAGGGTTTAAAAATTTGATGGGTGTGTGAAATGTCATAAAAATCCTTTAATGGCAATACTAGTAACATTCACAATTAAAGGATTGGACTGTAATGAATATACTTTTTGAAAGCATTATTTTAATCCTCACTGGAATTATTGTTTTAAAATTAACAGGTAGTAAATCTGTTAGCCAAATGACTAGAGCTGAAATTATTATCGTTGTTTCTATAGGTCGTATTATTGTAGAACCTGTATTAAGTAGGAAAGTAGTCCCATCTATTTTTGCTGCCATTATATTTTCAATCATGCTACTTATTATTCATTTCTTAGAATTGAAATCACGAAAGGTGGAGCAGTTTTTAAATGGAAATAGTATTGTAATTGTTGAAAACGGAGAGATTTTGAAAAATAATTTGATGCGGGCAAAAATGTCGGAACAACAACTATTTATGCAATTAAGAGAAAAAGGAATTCAGGATATAACGAGTTTACAGCAAGTAACCGCTGAACCGAATGGGCGTATTGGATACCAACTAACTACCAAGGCACAACCGATCACTTCTGAAATGTTAGAAAAGCTATTAGAACAATACAATCTGAAAAAATAGTTATAGACTGAAAAAGTCCCTTCAGGGTTACTGAAGGGACTTTCCATTTAATATTCAATTAATGACGAGATAATCTCTCCAAAACATTTATTTAAAAACTATTCACGATTAGTCTTAATTTCGATTTCTAGTATAATGTGTTCCTCTTATTACAATAGTATTTGTATTTTCGTCCTGTCCACGCTTAAGGTTTCTTGTAAGCTTAGCCATAATGAGTTGGGATTCTACATCATCTGCACCTTCGATTTTATATAAAAATTTCTTTGCATTTTCACCTGTAAGTATTTTTTATAAGCTTATCATACCAATAAATAAGGACCTTAGCGTCTTTTTTAACATCATATGAAAAAAATATATCTTGATTTTGATTGTTACCTTTATCGAACATTGCTACTCCATTCCTTTCGATTATAATTATTCATACTTTAGTGGGTGGTAAATAACTTTCTATTGTTAGTTTTTATTGTCGTATTCATTAGTATATAAATTCGTAATATCTAACCAAAATCCTTCACCATGATACAATAGGGAAATTTATTAAATAAAGTTCCCTATTGTATCATTTAATTTCTCTAAACCAATCAGCATATCTTTTTCATTTAACATTGAATAACTAATTCGCAAGTGATTATATTGTGTTTCATGGTTTAATAGACAAGCTGTTCCGGGTAAAAAAGAAACATCTACCTCATTTGCTTTTTGTAATAATGTAAAAGGATCGATTGACCGAGGGAGTGTAACTCATAAGTTAAATCCACCATTAGGTATTATAAATTCTAATTCTTTTAATGGAGATAATATATCAATTGTTAAATCACGTCTAATTTGTAAAGCTGTACGTAATTTTTCTGAATGATTTTTCATTCGTTCCGCCCGTAAAAAAGGAAGTAGTGCTTTCTGCGTTAATAAAGGGCTACCAATATCCATCGAAGCTTTCACTGCATATAACCATTCAAAAATAGGACCTTCAGCTGCAAGCGCCGCGATGCGAAGACCTGGTGCTAACGTTTTACTAAATCCTTTTAAATATATAACATGACCATTTGTATCAAAGCTTTTTATGGAGGGAGGTACTATAGCATCCTCAAAATAAATTTCTCCGAAAGAGTCATCCTCAATAATAAAGAAGTTATATAACTCTGCTAGTTCTACAAGTTCTATTCTTCGTTCTTTATTCATCAAAGTACCTGTCGGGTTCTGAAAAGTAGGATTCACATATAACAAGACAGGATTTTTCCTTTGACAAATATCATCGATTAAGTCTGAGCGAATTCCATTGTTATCAAGACTAACAGGGACAATTTGAACTCCTTTATTAACAAATACATCAAGCGCCGCTCCATAACATGGACTTTCTACTAGTACTATATCTCCAGGCTTTAATAATGTTTGGGCGATTAAATCGATTCCTTGCTGGGCCCCACTTGTAATTAATAATTGGGAAGAATCTATAACTAATTGTTGATGCTCTTTTAAATAGTTTGTTATTTCAATTCGGAGTTCGTTATCACCTTGAACAGGTCCATAAGTTGCCAGTATCATTTGATCTTTATTAAGTAATTTGTGCATTTCATCTGAAAGAAATGGATTTGGTAATAATCGTGGATACAGAATTGCTTGTGAAAAATCATAATATTTACGGTGTTGATTTATTACATATTGTGAACGCATAACGTTAATGGATTTCGTTTGTTGCCATTGATACGGAGTCTGTTTGGAATTCCCCCGCGCCTGTTTGTGTATATAGGCACCTTTTCCTTGCTCAATGCGTATATAACCTTTCGTTTCTAATTGTTTATACGCTTTACGAACGGTTAATAAGCTAATTTGCAAATCATCGGCCATAGAACGTAAAGAAGGGAGGTAATCACCATATAAAAGCATCCCGCTTTGAACTCTCTCAACAATTTGCATATATATTTGTTGATAATAGGGTATGTTGGATTCTTTACGTAGTACGATCTTCATAGATTCACCTTTTTTTCTTTTTAATTCAATTAAAGCGAAAAATAAGCAAGTAATCAACTACATATTTGTATAACTGTTATACACGTAGATACACTGTTATACACCATATCCTCTATACTCATTTCAAGAGTAAAAAGGAGGAAATAAAATGGTCATTTTTAATTATGTTTTAGTATGTATCATCTTTGGAACAACATTTTTAACGATAAAAATCGGAATTGAAGCAGGTGCACCGCCTTTATTTTCAGCTGGAATTCGCTTCTTTTTGGCCGGTCTTATTCTCATTACTATTTTTAGGTTAAAGAAAAAGCGTGTTATGCCTTATTTATTATCAAAGCGTATTATGTATTCTGGCTTTTGTTTAACATTTATGACATTCGCAACGTTATATTGGGCAGAACAGCACATTTCCTCTGGATTAGCAGCAGTGCTTTCTGCAACAGCCCCCATGATGATTTTATTACTACAATCAAAGAGAAATAAAACAAAGTTACAACGTGAACAATTTTTTGCTTTAGTTATAGCACTTACAGGAGTTTTGTTTATATCTTTACCTGGCATGCATCAAGAACTTACTTTCATATGGAGTATTGCATGCCTTGTCATAATAGTTGGGCAACTATTTTACGGAATAGGTTCTATTTATTCAAAAGAAATACTTTCAGATTTACCGGACGTATCACCATTTCTCATTAACGGTATTCAAATGTTTTATGGGGGAATCCTGCTATTAATTGTATCTATTGTAATGGAACAGCCTAATCTAACAGTCTTAACATCTTGGAAAGTACAATGGCCAATTTTATATCTTATATTTGTAGGGTCTATTGGTGGACACGGTTTATATTACTGGCTTTTATCAAAAACAAATCCTGTATTTCCATCAACGTGGTTGTATGTGTCTCCATTAATTGCTGTTATTGTAGGGTATTTTGTATTAGGAGAACCATTAAATCCTACAATGGGAATTGGTGCTTGTTTATGCTTAATTGGTGCATTTTTAGCAAATCGTACTACACTTGGAGTTTATTTCAAGCAAGGAAGGTTGTTAAAAAAAGAGATGTAGTTAAAGTTTAATGATGTGGAAAACAGCGAAAAACGTATTCAAACTTTAGAAGAAAAAATAGTTAATTAAAAGAAAATGATTAACACATTAGAGATAGTAAAATTTAAAACACAGTTGGGGAAATAACCAACTGTGTTTTTATATAGGGTGTATTTAATTTTACACTTAACTAAATCGATCGCATATTGTTTGGTGGATGAGTGTTATTTTTTTATTACGGTATTACCCATCGCAATAGAAATGCGATTCCAACTGTTTATTTGATTAATGATTAACACAAAATCAACATATTGTTTTTCGTCATAGTATTCACGTACTCGGTTGTATAGATTTTCAGGAACTCTTTTAGTAGGAATGAGAGTAATATGTTCTGATAGTTCCAGAGCAACTTTTTCTTCAGGAGTATAAAAATCACAATCATCCCAAGCATTTAAGCAATAAATTCTTTGCTCGGTTTCACCTAATTTTCGAGCGTCAGAAGTATGCATATCGATACAATAAGCACAACCATTAATTTGAGAGACTCTAATTTTTATAAGTTCTCTAACAGCACGATTAATTGAGGATTTCTTCGTGTATTTCTCCATATCCATCATGATTTTCATACCATCAGGCGAAATATCATAGTAGGCAATTCTTTGACTCATAAGACAAAACCTCCATTATTATAAGTTTTTATAATAAAAACACACTAGGTCGCTATTGGGAATTCTAGTGTGTTTTCGTAATTAATTTACTTTTTTAATAAACCCTTTATAATGACGTTTCACAAGCTGACTTTCAAGCGTCTTCATTGTTTCTAATGCTACACCTACAATGATTAGTAAGCTTGTACCACCGATTTGAGCAGAAGGTGGTAATGTTGCAATTTTCGTGAATACGAGCGGTAATATTGAAATTGCGCCTAAGAAAATGGCACCGATAAATGTTAATCGGTATAAAATTTTTGTAACATATTGTTCAGTTGATTTTCCTGGGCGAATACCAGGAACGTATCCGTTTTGCTTTTTTAAGTTATCAGCCATTTGTTCAGGATTTACTTGAACGAATGCATAGAAATATGTGAAAGCAACGATAAGACCTACATAAAGTGTCATTCCAAATGGATGTGCAAAATCAAGATTCGCAATTATCCATTTAGATACGCTTGAATCAGGGAAGAGCTGCGCAATTGTACGCGGCGTCATTAAAAAGGCAGAAGCAAAGATAACAGGAATTACACCTGCACTATTTACTTTAAGAGGTAAATGAGTATTTTTTGCTCCTTGATATTGATTGTTTCCTGAAACAGCTTTTGCATATTGAATCGGTATTTTTCGAACAGCTTGTTGGATGTAAATAACACCAACAACAATCGCTAAAACAACAAGTCCAATTAAGACAATTTTTATGATGTGCATAAATAATTGATCGCCTGCGTTTTGGAATTGTTGTAAATAAATTTGATTTGCAACATTCGGAATCGCTGCAACAAGTCCTGCGAAGATAATCATTGAGATTCCATTACCAACGCCGTTAGCGGTGATTTGTTCACCTAACCAAAGTAAAAATGCAGTACCAGCAGTTAATACTGTCGCAATAAATAAGTATGTAGTCCAGCTTGGATCCGTTATTAATTGTCCGCCTGCTATATTATTAAAGCCATAAGACATCCCAATGGCTTGTATGAATGCGAGAATGATTGTAAAGTATCGAGTAAATTGAGCTGATTTCTTGCGGCCCATTTCTCCTTGCTTTGCCCATTCTGTAAATTTAGGTACAACGTCCATTTGTAGTAATTGTACAATGATAGAAGCTGTAATATATGGTGTGATACCTACAGCAAAGATTGAGAAGTGTTGCAGTGCTCCTCCGCCAAATACGTTCAGCATGCCTAAAACGTTGGCTTGATCTTGTACTTTTAATACCTCTGCGTTAGTATGAGGTACTGGAATAAACGTGCCAATTCGAAAAACAATTAACATCGCTAATGTAAATAGAATTTTATTTCTTATCTCAGCTACTCTCATAAAGTTTGAAATCGTACGAAACATCATGTCGCCTCCTGTATTTTTATCAGTTCAATAAAACCGATTATTATATCCCGATGAATAAACCACAAACCTCCTTCCGCATTAAATTCATTTGACAAATGGAATTTCATACATTTTGTAGTTTTCACGGATATATAAATACATGAGTTTTATAAGCGATAGATTATCTTCGTATTCCTTCAATACCCATAATATAACTAATAAATAAAGAAATGTACATACATATGCATGTGAATTAGAAGAAAAGAGTGACTTTTTACATTTTTTTAACGTTGAATTTGTCAAAGGAATTGGTGAAGATAAAATGTTTGATATTTTCTATTGTGCAAATACAGATGAATTAAACATGACTTCTAATTTCAAGGAATTGAAATCAGCATGTATACGAGTGGCAACTAATAAATATGGGAGAATACAACTGAAGTTCAAGCAGTTCAAAAGGCATTTGATACAGCAAAAATTAAGTAAGTTAGAAATATAATTCTTATTCATATATTAATACGTTACAAAAAACAGCTAATATCATATTAAGATATTAGCTGTTTTTTGTAACGTAGCAAGGCATTAGTGAAAATAAACTTATTAAGCAATATTCACGCTGTCTATCTTCAATAAGTTGCGACAAATATATAAGATTTAAAGTATATAAAAACAGAAAATTAATAATATATTGACCTCTTAATAGTAAGTGCTATAAAATGAAAGCGATAACAAGCGATTGCTTTAAAATGATTTCCCTGATCTTTTAGTATTTACAAATATAATAAGGTATAAACAAATCTATTTTTTTAACCTTTAATGCAAACGTTTTCGTATTGAAAAGATCATTGAAATACATACGTAAGAATAGCCAATATGGAGGTGAAGTAAAAGAGATTCCCAGATTAAATTAAACCGTGTTTCGTAGTATGAGCATAATAAATTGTTCGTAATATTTAAAGAAAGGGTGTATGTGGTGCAAATTACAAAAAAAATAATTAACAAATCGTTTTTATTACTTACCATAATCGTTATGTTATCATCTGTTTTTTCTTTTCAGAGTGTGAAGGCAGTTTCAAATTCGAAAATAACCGAAATTATCATTCATTACAAAGAGAAGTCTGGAAATACAAAAGACTGGAATCTTTGGATATGGGGTGAGAATTCGAATGGTAAATCGTATGATTTTACTGGAGAAGATGAGTTTGGGAAATATGTTAAGGTGAAATTAGAAGGTGACTATAATCGCGTAGGATTTATAGTTCGTACGAATGAATGGGAAAAAGATGGTGGGGATCGCTGGATTGAAAATATAAAGGACGGTCGTGCTGAAGTGTGGATTCTTTCGGGTGATGAAAAAGTATACAATTCTAAACCTTCCTCTAACCTGTCTATTCAGAAGGCTACCATTGATAGTTTTAATGAAATTATTGTAACTACCAATGTCCCATTCAATATTAAGGAACAGAAAATTGAAATTGAAGGCGTTAAAATTAAGGGAATTAGTCCTTATGATACAAATGGTGGAGATATTACTAATAAGGTTAAAATAATTACGGAACAGAAACTTGATTTAAAACAAACATACAAAATTAAAATGGAAAATTACGTTGAAGCTAATACTGAAATTGGAAAAGTAATTCGTAGCGAGGAATTTGATAATTTATTTTATTATGGTGGTAATGATTTAGGAAATATATATACCCCACGAGAAACAAAGTTCCGTGTATGGGCTCCTACTGCGAGTGAGGCAAAGTTGGTTACATATAAAAAATGGAATGATGAAAAAGGTACTGAAATAGACATGGAACAAGGTGAAAAAGGAACTTGGATAGCAGAACTTAAAGGAAACCAAAAGGGGCTCTTTTATACATATAAGGTGAAAATCGGTGATAAGTGGACTGAGGCGGTTGATCCGTATGTGCGTGCTGCTTCTGTAAATGGGGATAAAGGTGTAGTCGTTGATTTAAAAGAAACAAATCCGAAAAATTGGAAAGTACACAAAAAACCGAAGTTCAAAAGCCCGGAAGATGCTATTATTTATGAATTGCATGTACGCGATTTTTCCATTCAACCTGAAAGTGGTATTAAGCATAAAGGGAAATATTTAGGGGCAACAGAAAAAGGAACAAAAGGACCTGAAGGTGTAAAAACAGGACTTGATCATATTAAAGATCTTGGTGTTACTCACGTCCAGTTTTTACCGATATTTGATTATGCTTCAGTAAATGAAGAGACTTTAAATGAACCACAATATAACTGGGGATATGACCCGAAAAATTTCAATGTCCCAGAGGGCTCATATTCTACAAATCCATATGAGCCGACAGTTCGAATAACTGAATTAAAACAAATGATTCAAACACTGCATGATAATAATCTTCGTGTTGTGATGGATGTAGTATATAACCATATGTATAACGCTGCTGAATCTAATTTTCATAAGTTAGTTCCAGGTTATTATTATCGTTACAATGAAGACGGAACACTTGCAAATGGAACTGGAGTAGGAAATGATACCGCTTCAGAACGAAAAATGATGAGGAAATTTATGGTGGATTCCGTCACATACTGGGCAAAAGAATACAATTTAGATGGGTTCCGTTTTGATTTAATGGGTATTCATGATTTTGAAACGATGAATGAGATACGTAAAGGTATTAATCAAATTGATCCTTCTATTATTCTGCATGGAGAAGGCTGGGATTTAAATACGCCTCTTGCAGCTGAGTTGAAAGCAAATCAAAAAAATGCAGAGAAAATGAAAGGGATTGCTCATTTTAACGATAATATACGTGATGGATTGAAAGGCAGTGTATTTGAGGATAAAGATAATGGTTTTGTAAATGGAAAGCAAAACATGGAGGACCGTATTAAAAAAGGTATTACGGCAGGTATTGACTACGATACAAATTCGGCTACCTATCAAGATCCGGAGCAGGTGCTAACTTATGTGGAAGCACATGACAATCATACATTATGGGATAAACTTGAGTTGACTAATCCAGGTGAAAGCGAAGAAGTGCGAAAACAAATGCACAAATTGTCTTCTTCGATTTTATTAACATCACAAGGTATTCCATTTTTACATGCAGGACAAGAGTTTATGCGCACAAAATATGGTGATCATAACAGTTACAAATCTCCTGATTCAATTAACCAGATGGACTGGTTGCGCCGTGCAGCATTTAATAATGAAGTAGATTATATGAAGGGCTTAATAGATTTACGCAAAAAGTACTCAGCTTTTCGAATGACATCTGCAGAGCAAATTAAAAAACATGTATCTTTTATTGATGCGCCCAAAAATGTTGTAGCTTATGCAATAGATGGAAAGGACAATGGGAATAATAGCGAATACTTTATGGTGGCTCACAATGCAAATAGAGAAGCCGTTGACATAACGCTTCCATCGAAAGGTCCTTGGAAAGTACTAGTAGACGGTAAGCAGGCGGGAAGTAAAACACTTTATGTAGTCCATGAAAATAAAATTAAGGTTCCTGCATTAAGTTCATTTGTTTTAAAATCAGAAAAGCCGATTAAATAAAAGCAAATAATGTGAAAGTATATACTGAATTGAGCAAATTGAATAAGGATTGCAAATGTAAAAAGCGAAGTGAAGGTTGTTTTCACTTCGCTTTTAAAGTTAATGTAATATAATTTCACATACTGTAATTATATTACAATTTAATAAGGGAAATAAACAAGAGATTATTGCTATTGTAACAGTAGGGGGAGAAAATATCTTTGCATTTATTTATAAAATTATCTGAAATACATTCTTAATTTATATAATTTTTATTATACATTCGAACATTTAACGAGCTAGATGTTCGAGTTGTATTAATTCCTACAAATCGTTTAAAAAATAGCAAAGGCGTAAAAGTATATGGAATTAAAATAGAGAAAAGGCACCTTAAATGGTGTCTTTTCTCTATTTTAAATACGATATGTTAGTAACTCACTTGTATGTAATAGTATGTTACATTTTTACACTAACTTCTAAAGAAAAATTTTAAATTCTTTTCTTAATCTATATGTAATAAATCTCATTAGAAAATTTTATCGCTATAACAATTAAAACTTTCTCAATATTATTTTGTTTAATAACTATATCCATCTGCTTTCCAATCCATTACAATAATTTCACATTGTAAATACACGAATATTCTCAATGTTCTAAATGGTTTATACCTTATAGGATTACTATGGGAAAGGATGTGAAATATCTAATTAAAAATCATTTTTTATGATGAAATAAAAAATTTTAATGAAGAAAAAGTTATTTCATTATTCTCAGGCTTCGTTGAAATACATGTATTTATAATCACTATGAGACAAGGGGCGGAATCTAAAAATTATTTTTTGTAGATTAGAAAACTGTATTTTAAAAATAAGTTAAACGTTTATGGAGGGTTATATGAGCGAGCAAATTTATTACTGGTCTCCTATTAAGCATTGGGAGAAGTTGCATAATGAAGTTTTGATAGGGGAAACGAGATTTACAGGCGTTCTGTCTGAGTGGTTTCCTGAGTTTTATTTTTTAACTCAAAAAGGTGTGAAAATTAGTGAACTAGTAGAGCGCTTTTCGTTAGGAAATGTAGAAGAGACACAAAAAACAATAGAGCTTATGATAAAAAATCGTGTGTTAGTAAGTAACATATTACACTCAAGAGAAGTATTTTCCACACAAGAAAAGATTTTTCCGAATCCATATAGCAACCAGATTCGCTTTTCTAAAGAAGATTTAGATAAGTATATGAGTGAACAATTGAATCGAACACACCATGCTGTGCGGTCAACCGAAATTCAACTTGAAACAACAAATGAGCTACCCGCTATAATCAAGGAGCGTAGGTCTTGTCGCCAATTTGATATGAAAAAACATATTAGTTTTTTAGAATTTTCCCAATTCATATCAACTCTAAAACAGGTTGGGGAAGAAAAAATATACTATCATTACGCAAGTGCAGGCGGCCTCTACCCTATTGATATCTTTGTTTATATAAAACCAAAACGTATAGAAGGTATGAAAGCTGGTTTTTATTATTATAACCCATCAAAAAATAGTCTTGTGGTTGTAAACAATATTGATCAAGTAATCAAAAGTGATCATGAGTTAATTAACCAGGATTTATTTACTCAGTCTGCCTTTTCAGTTTATTTAGTCTATAATGCTAACGCTTCCATCCCGAAATACGGTTCAGATGGATATTTATTTGCTTGTATTGAGTCAGGCATCATCACTGCTACTTTAAATATGGTGGCTGAGACATTAAATTTAGGAGTTTGTTCGGTTGGTCATATGAAATTCGAGGAGATTGAGCGTTTTTTAAGTTTGGATAACCATCAAGTATTTCTCCATGGAATTGAAGTTGGCTTGAAAATTAACGAATAGATGAAATGAATATTAGGGGGATAAAGATAAAAATGCACATTAAAGATCGAAGTTCGATTCATGAGAATAAAGGGGTAGAGGCGTTTTGGAAGGAGCAATTATCTTCCGAGGTTCTCGATTTTTCTGTATTTAATAGCGGTTACCAACTAAATAAAGAAAATCCTTGCGAGTACGTTCAAGTCATAATGAATGTAGAGTTTAGTAAAAGTATACAAAAAGTAAGTAAGTCTCAAGATGTATTATTATTTAGCTGGTTACAGGCCGCGTTAAGGATTTGTTTGGCACACTATACAGATCAAGAAAGGATTACTATTGGTATTCCTGTAATTGAAAAGAATCTTGAACAAAGCGAGAATCTTAATAAGTTGATTCCTTTAGGAAGTGAAATCCATCCGCATCACAGCTTTAAACAAGTAGTAAATCAGATTGAACAATCGACTTTATTCGGGTATGACAATCAGAGTTATCCACTCTCTGAATTATTAGCGAAACACCATTTAACTCCTTTTCAAATTGTTATTGGGATGGAAGGATTACATAATAAAAATTCGATAGAAAAATACGCAGAGAACAATTTAGCCATATGGATACGAAGAAAATGGAATGAAATACATAATGAATTTGAATTTCAAATTTCTTTCAAGTCTCATTCATTCTCTTCTTTGCAACAGTTTGCAAATTCGTACCTTTATGTTTTAAAGCAAGTGTCAAGAAATTCGAATTTGGCTGTGAAAGATATTTGTATCATTTCAGAAGAAGAGAAAGAGTTGCTAGAAGAATTGAATCAAGGTCAGACGGACATAGAATTGTCTCAATCATTTCAAGATTTGTTTGAAGAACAAGTGTTAAAAACCCCAGATCAAATTGCTGTTGTTTGTAATGATCAATCTTTGACATATAGAGAATTGAATAAGAAAGCAAATCAATTAGCTTCTATTCTTCAAAGTAAAGGTGTATCGAAAGAAAGTATTATTGGGGTTATGGTAGATCGGTCATTAGAAATGATCATTGGCATGATGGGAATTTTAAAAGCAGGAGCAGCGTATTTACCAATCGATCCTAACTATCCAAATGAACGAATTGAATATATGTTACAAGATAGTCAAGCAAAATGTTTACTGAGCAAGCGAACAGAAGTAGAATTGCCGCAATTTGCGGGTGAAGTACTGTATCTTGATGAGGGACATCTCTTCCAAGGTGAAGAAAGTAATTTAGTTCGACAAGGTGAGCCTAATGATTTGGCGTATGTTATTTACACATCAGGATCAACAGGAAATCCAAAAGGCGTAATGGTGGAACAGAAATCTCTTGTCCATTTTTTAAGCGTTATGAGAGAAAAAGTAAAAGATAATCAGTCGTTCTTGTTTCTTGCTAGTGTTTCTTTTGATATTTCCTTGTTAGAAATATGTCTTCCTTTAACGCAAGGTTCGAAAGTAGTCATTGCTACAGAGGACCAGTTTGCAACAAAAGAATTGGCTCATTTGGTCAAAGAACATAAGGTGGAATTATGGGAATCAACCCCATCAAGAATGGAAGTGATTTTGAGTGATTCAGAAGGGGCAAATTTTCTAAAAGATTTAAAGTCTATTTTGTTAGCAGGAGAAGCATTTTCTATAGATTTGGTTGAAAAAATTCGATGTATCAGCGAAGCGACAATTTTAAATATTTATGGTCCTACAGAAACAACCATTTGTGCAACAGTAAAGGATTTGAGCTCTGCCAAAGAAGTTACGATTGGAAATCCCAATCCGAATTATCATTCCTATATATTGAATAAGTATGGTCAATTAAAACCATTTGGAATTCCGGGTGAACTCTGCATTGCTGGCGTGGCGGTAGCGCGAGGGTATCTTGGTAAACCTAAACTGACAGATGAAAAGTTTGTACCGAGTCCTTTTACGGCAGGAGAAATGATGTATCATACGGGTGATCTCGTTCGTTGGTTGCCTAATGGAGAACTTGAATATCTAGGTCGAATGGATCATCAAGTAAAAATTCGGGGGTATCGGATTGAATTAAGAGAAATCGAAACTCAGTTAAGGGAATATCCAGAGATAAACCAAGCTATCGTTGTTGATCAGGTATATGGAAACAGGAAATTATTAGCTGCTTACTATGTATCGGATAATAAGGTCCCTTTTGTTGAGCTTAGAAAATATTTAAGCAATACATTACCTGAGTTTATGATTCCTGAAAAAATGATTCAGGTGGAAGAGATTCCGTTGAATCCAAATGGGAAAGTAGATCGAAAAAGGTTATTGGATATAACGCAAACGGATTATGTATCAATTCCATACGTTGCCCCGCGCAATGAAATTGAACAAAAATTGGTGCACGCATGGGAAAAAGTTATGGAAATTGAGGGAATCGGTATTCATGATAATTTTTTTGCTTTAAAAGGAGAATCGATTAAAGCGCTACAGGTAATTAATTTATTAAGAAAAGATTGTTTGAAAATAAGTACAACAAATTTTTTTAAACATCCTACAATTGCTCAACTTAGTTCTCGTGTAGAGGTAGAGCATAAAGAGAAAAACTTAGAAAATATACCAACTCGTGTTAAAGATTTGTCTAAACCATTTCCTTTAACAGAGGTTCAGACAGCGTATATGTTAGGACGGAACTCACAGTTTGAATTAAGTGGTATTTCACCTCAAACATATTTTGAATATGAAACAAAATTGGATATCAATCGTCTTTCAAAAAGTTTTCAAAAGGTAATTCATCGTCATCCAATGTTGCGAGCTGTAATTTTACCAGAGGGAAAACAGCAAATATTACAAAGCGTTCCTGATTACGAGATTGAAATAGAGAGCCTTATAGATTTAGATGATGAGAAACAAAATGCTCGCTTGCAAGAAGAACGTTCTCGAATGACTAACCATGTATTCCCTTTGGGACAATGGCCTTTGTTTGAATTAAAAGCCTTTCTATTAAAAGAAGACACGTATTTGTTATGTTTTCGATACGATGCTTTATTAATGGACGGAGCAAGCATGAACATTGTTGGACATGATTTGTTTCATTATTATTACAAACCAGAGCAAAGATTAGAATCTCTATCTTTTGATTTTCAAGATTACATGTTTATCTATGATGAAATGGAACAAAGCGAAGAATATAAAACAGCAAAAGATTATTGGACAAGTAAGCTTCCTGACTTTCCGTTTGCGCCTTCTTTGTTGTTAAAAAAGGATCCGGCAGAGATTGCTACTCCTAAATTCCAATCACTTACTAAGATTCTGGACAATGAGAAATGGACAAAGCTACGAAAATTAGCACAAGAGAAAGAAGTAACTCCTTCCGCTCTGCTTTGTACAATATATGGTGATGTGTTGGCATATTGGAGTAATCAACGTCGATTGGCAATTAATTTGACTGTATTTAACCGTTATCCTGTTCATGAAGAAGTAGAACAAATTGTGGGAGATTTCACTTCACTCATCTTGTTGGATGTTGATGTGAATCCAGATCAATCTTTCTTTACTAGAGTAAAACAAACGCAATCTACTTTATTAGATGGCCTTGAACATCGGCATTACGATGGAGTTAACTTTATTCGAGATTTTACTCGATATCACCAAATGACCCCAAAAGCAGTCATGCCAATTGTTTTCACCTCGATGCTAGCAGGTGCGGGTGCTTTTGCTTGGGAGCAGCTTGGTTCACTTCGTCATATTCATGCACGGACACCACAAGTGTATTTGGATAATGTGGTAATTGAAAAAAATGGAGAGTTATTAATTAGCTGGAACTATGTAGAAGAATTGTTTGATGTTGATGTGATAGAAGCAATGTTTTCCCAATTTGTTGACTTATTGGACCAATTGGTGAAACAAAGTGACATAACATCTTTGCAGATGAAAGAATCAGACCATGCTTTAATTGAGCAATACAATGAGACAACAGAAAAAATACCGTCGACTACTTTATATCAATTATTTACAGACCAAGTAAAACGTACACCGGATGAAGTAGCAGTGGTATTTGAACAAGATTGGTTAACATACTCGGAGCTTCATAAGCGCTCCAATCAAGTTGCGCACTTCTTAAAAGAACAAGGAATTGGTCTAGGTGACAAAGTTGGTCTTTTAGCACAAAGACGAGTTGAGACAATTGCTAATATGATAGGTATTTTAAAAGCAGGTGCCGCGTATGTACCGATTGATCCTGACCATCCTTTAGATCGCCAAACATATATTTTAGAAAATAGCTCATGCAAACTTTTATTAGAAGCTAGTCTTTATGAAGAAAGCCATTTGTCATTATATACAACAGAAGATATGCCTGCCATTGCTGGTCCGGAAGATCTTGCCTATATAATCTACACTTCAGGAAGTACTGGAAAACCGAAAGGAGTAATTATTACTCATCAAGCGGTTGCAAATACCATTCAAGATATTAATCAAAAATATCAGGTAAATGAAGATGATCGTATTATTGGTATCTCTTCTATGTGTTTTGACCTATCTGTATACGATATTTTCGGAACGTTAAGCACAGGTGCAATGTTGGTAATGATTCGTGATCCAAGAGACATGCAAGAATTAATCCGTACCGTCGAACGTAGAGGAATTACAATTTGGAATACAGTACCTGCAATCATGGATTTGGCATTGGAGCAAGTAGGTTCTCATTTTGAACATTCTTCCTTGCGTTTAGTTTTACATAGTGGAGATTGGATTCCACTTTCTTTACCAGAAAAAATAAAACGACATTTTCCGATTGCAGAAGTAGTTTCACTAGGAGGAGCAACAGAAGCATCAATATGGTCAATTTATTATCCAGTCAAACAGGTGGAATCACATTGGAACAGTATTCCATATGGGATGCCTTTGGCAAATCAAACGTATTATGTGTTGAACTATGAAAAGAAAATGTGCCCTGTTGGTGTAATTGGTGATTTATATATTGGAGGAGTGGGCCTTGCAAAAGGATATTTAAATGATGAACAGAAAACGAATGAAGCATTTGTGTCACATCCGGATTTTGGTCTTATTTACAAGACAGGAGACTGTGGCAAAATGCATCCTGAGGGATATATTGAATTTTTAGGACGCCAAGATTATCAAGTCAAAATTCAAGGATATCGAGTAGAGTTAGAAGAAATCGCCCATTGTCTTCTCACTTACAAACAAGTCGAACATGCTGTGGTGATTGATCAAACAGATGAGAATGGTATAAAATTTTTAGTCGCATATGTGGTAACTGAGCAAAATATTAGTACAACAGAACTACGAAAACATTTGCGAGACCACTTGCCAGATTACATGATTCCTTCTTATTTTGTTTATTTGGAACAACTGCCCTTGACTCAAAACGGGAAATTAGATAGAAAAGTGCTCCCTGCTCCAGAGAAACAAAAGAATGAAGTATTTATTGCTCCAAAAACTGAAATGGAAAAAATATTAACTAGTGTATGGCAAGAAGTACTCAAAGTAGAGCGAATTGGAGTAAATGATCATTTCTTTGCCTTAGGTGGAGATTCGATAAAAGCGATTCAAGTTTCCGTCAGACTGTATAGACAAGGATTTGAGCTAGAGCCAAAAAATCTATTTTCATTTCCTGTATTAGGAGACATGGTTCAATTTGTTAAAAAGCTAGATCATCTTTCAAGTTCACAAACAAGTGATGTAAACAAAATGAACGATAATAAAGCTACATTACTAAATGTTAAAGATAAACAACTTAATCAACATACACTTACCAAAATACAAGAAAAAATGCCGGATATAAAAATAGAACGTATTTACCCATTGGCACCTTTCCAGGAAGTTAT
The DNA here is from genome assembly GCF_002975175.1 of Bacillus sp. MYb209. Taxonomy (GTDB): domain Bacteria; phylum Bacillota; class Bacilli; order Bacillales; family Bacillaceae_G; genus Bacillus_A. The sequence goes on along the minus strand of NZ_PCNZ01000018.1, from coordinate 4,513 downwards.
TTATGAACATGCTGCGACTGAACCTGATACAAATGCATATTTTGAACAAATAATTTGGACACTTGAGGGGGAGCTGGATATTAATCTCTTTATTCAGTGTTTCCAACAATTAGTTGATCGTCATGATTCCTTAAGAACGATAATTGTGCAGGATGAACAAGCACAACCTTGGCAAGCTGTTCTACATGATGTTCAAATGATTTCAGAGATAAAAAGCTTGATTCAGATGACGAAACAAGAGCAGCAAGAATTCCTAGACCAGTGGATGAATGAAAATTTAAGTCAAGGATTCAAAAATGATGAACTCATGAACCGTCTCTGTATATTCCAACTAGGTAATAACGAGCATAAGGTGGTTTGGAGTTCCCATCATCTATTATGTGATGGTTGGAGCGTCAGTATTTTGATAGACGAATTATTCCATCTCTATGAAACAATAGATGCGGGAACTACGGCGAAGTTACCTATGGTAAAACCTTTTGAAACATTCATAGATTGGACTTTAGCACAAGATCATGAGAAAGCACGTCATTTTTGGCGGGATTATTTATCAGGATACAATCGAAAAATTAGTATTCCTAAAAAGAAAGTACCAACTCAAAGTGAAGGGTTAAACTTCACATTTATGGATTTAACATTAGATAAGGGTTTGACTAATCAGTTACGGACATTTGTAAATAAAAACAATATAACCATGAATACGGCATTACTAGTAGTATGGGGAATATTACTTGGCAAATACAACGGAATGAGAGAAGTAGTATTACCTAATCTAGTATCAGTTAGACCTCCCGAAGTAGAAGGGATTGAAAATATGTTCGGTCTGTTCACAAATGTTTTACCTATTCGACTAGCATGGACAGAAACGCAATCTTTTGTGGACTTCCTGCAAAAAGTACAACTAGAAACATTGAAATGTAATGAGTATGCATACTATTCATATGTTGAGATACAAAAACAAAGTGAATTAAAAAATCAGTTGACCGATCATCTTTGGGTTTTTGAAAACTACCCAACTAACCAAGCTATCTTTTCTACAAAAGAAAATAGAAATTTTGCCATCACAGATTACCAAGTTGTTGATGAGCCGCATGTAAAGCATGGAATTATGTGCTTCCCTGAAGAGAAACTTACAATAAAGTTTGGATATGATCAAACCGTATATGAAGCGGAGAAAATACAGGAAATATTGAATCACATCCATCAGTTAATCAACATGATTCTTCAAAATCCAACACAGGCAATTGGTGATTACAAATTATAAAAAATGAAAAGGCGAGCAAGAACTCGCCTTTTTAACTAGAATAGGGGTAAACCAAATGACGAAAAACTTGCAGTTATCAGCCGACGAGATGCGTCAGTTAGGATATCAAGCGGTTGATTTGATTGTTGACCATATGAATCATTTAAAAAGTAAACCAGTATCGGAAACGATTGATAGTACTATTTTTAAAGACAAGCTAATTGAAACGATTCCAGAAAACGGCTCCAATCCGAAAGAGTTACTAGATTTTCTTAATAGCAATGTGTTTAATCAAATTACTCATGTGGATCATCCTCATTTTATGGCTTTCGTGCCAGGCCCTAATAATTATGTTGGCGTAGTAGCAGATTTTTTAGCAAGTGGATTTAATGTATTTCCTACAGCTTGGATAGTAGGTGCTGGTGCTGAACAAATCGAATTAACGACAATTAACTGGTTAAAATCAATGCTAGGATTCCCTGATTCAGCTGAAGGGATATTTGTAAGTGGAGGTTCCATGGCTAATTTGACTGCACTTACTGTAGCGAGACAAGTCAAGCTGAATAATGACATAGAAAATGCAGTTGTGTATTTCTCTAACCAAACTCATTTTTCTGTAGATCGAGCACTTAAAGTATTAGGGTTTAAACATCATCAAATTTGCCGAATTGAAACAGATGAAGATTTAAGAATTTCAGTTAGTACTTTAAAAAAGCAAATAAAAGAAGATCGATTAAAAGGGAAAAAACCATTCTGTGTTATTGCTAATGCAGGGACAACGAATTGCGGAGCGGTTGATTCCCTCAATGAATTGGCTGATCTCTGTAGTGATGAAGATGTATGGCTGCACGCGGACGGGGCTTATGGGGCTGCAGCAATTCTCAGTGAAAAAGGAAGGGGGGTGTTAAGCGGAATACATCGTGCCGATTCTTTGACGTTAGACCCGCACAAATGGCTTTTTCAGCCTTATGATGTTGGTTGTGTACTTATTCGAAATAGCCAATATTTAAGTAAAACGTTCCGTATGATCCCAGAGTATATTAAGGATACGGAAACTAATATAGAAGAGAAAGTGAATTTTGGGGAGCGTGGAATTGAACTTTCTCGTAGATTTAGGGCATTAAAAGTATGGCTTTCTTTTAAAGTATTTGGAGTCACAGCTTTTCGCGAGGCAATTGATCATGGCATTATGTTGGCTGAACAAGTTGAAGAGTTTTTAAGGAAAGAAAAAGATTGGGAAGTGGTAACACCTGCCCAGTTAGGAATTGTTACTTTTCGTTATATTCCTTGTGAGCTAACATCTACAGATACAATTCATGAAATAAACAAAAAACTGGTGGAAGAAATTAATCAAAGAGGATTTGCTATGCTAAGTACGACTAAATTAAAAGAAAAAGTAGTAATTCGACTTTGCTCTATCAACCCGAGGACAACAATAGAAGAAATACTTCAAATCATGATGAACATAAAAGCATTGGCAGAGGAAATAAACACATCGTCTAAACATCTTATATCTGTTTCTCAGTCTTAATATATCGGGTTTGAGCAATTTAAAGTCATTTTTTAGGTAAACTTTTCATATGAATAGCCGATTCTTATTTAGAATCGGCTATTCTGTTTGAAAGGCAAAAACACTCACAAACAGTACACATTTGTGAGTGTTTCTCTTGTGAAAAGATTAAACTTCTATCTTAGCGATTTTTTCAAAACAAGTCTTTACTGCTTGTACCATTTCATTCACAGCGTAAATAGATACATCCGCATTTGGATTTAATCCTTCAAACCAGTGATAGGCCTTAGGATATAAATGAAATTCGACATCAACACCAGCTTGTGCTAGTTTGCTTACATAGGTTAATGTTTCACTGCGGAATGGATCTAATTGACCAACGAATGTGTAGGTATATGGTAAATTACTATAATCCTCTGCTCGAGAAGGGGCTGCATAGGCAGGTATTTGATCCGTTCCATACATTTCTCCTAAATACATTTTCCAGCCAGCTTCATTTGTCTTTTGATTCCAAACAAATCCTTCTTTAATTTCATTCGTCGAAGGTGTATTATTTCGGTCATCAATCATTGGATAGAGTGGCATTTGGAAACAAATTGAAGGGTATTTTCGATCTCGGGCTAATAATGACAGTGCTGCTGTTAGTCCACCACCAGCGCTCGCTCCGGCAACACCAATTCGATTCGAATCAATTTTTAATGACTTTGCATTATCAGCAATCCATTTTAAAGCTGAATAACAATCCTCCATTGGTGCTGGATAAGGATGTTCAGGAGCTAAGCGGTAGTCTACAGATACGACCACACAGCCAGCTTCTTTTGCAAACCTCATACAAGTATCATCGTTATCATCTATAGACCCTAAGATATAACCACCACCATGTATCCATAATAAGACAGGTAAAGATTCATGATTTGATTTTGGACGATAAATTCTTAATGGTAACGGATTAGCATCTGGTCCAACAATGACTTCATCTGTTAACGAAAGGGATTCATCAACAACGGTAGGTGGTCTCATTTGAGCTATTCCTTCTCTGATTGCTTGCAAGTTCTCTGGGCGTAAATCAAGATCTGGAAACATTTCTAACCCTTGTAATAACTCTGGATTTACTCTTGTTTTCATTTTAGCACCTCTATTTGTAATTGTTTTCAAATAAATGAAGTGTATTCTAAGTAGTTTAATTGTGAAAAAACATCACAAATAAATTGTAAATTGGATATGTTATGATAGTCAACAGAATATTCGGAAATTAAAACCTTTCTCAAGAAGGAGTTTCATGCAAATAGTAATACAAGTGTAATTTAGGAGAACAGTGTTTTCATGTCTTCGTATTTATTTACATTTAGTTTTCCAATTGAACCAAGTGATGAACTGTTCATGATATATTGCAAGTGATACCTGTTCGAATTTATGCTCGGGTAGGATTAACACATTTGTATTCCTTAAAAGAATTTTGGTATATAATTCAGAGAAATACTCATGCGCAGGCATTAATATAAGAGTACAGTACAAATTAAAATAACTGTTAAAAAAGAAATTCCTCTTATTTGGCTAGAAAAGGAGTAGAATCTTTTTTCCTTTTCTAGACTCATGAAGAAGTATGAAAATCAGAATTTATAATTCCAAAGCCAGCTTAAAGTGATTGCAATAATTATTTTGGATAGTAATCTTAAAAAAATAAACAAAAAGAGAAGAACTCACCTAATCTGTACCCTTTGTAAAGGACATTTTGAAAAAAGTTAGGCAACATCAAGAAG
>NZ_PCNZ01000017.1 GCF_002975175.1 Bacillus sp. MYb209 | reverse complement strand
AAATACCCTATAGAATAGACTTTTTTTAAGTGTCTATTCTATAGGGTACATTTTATTTGATTCTATAACTTTTTTTGTTACTATTGATAAGGATAGAAAAAATAAAGTAGTAGGGGAAAAGTACATGAAAAAAACAATTGATCATATCGGCATTGCAGTTCGTGATATAGATAGTACGATACGTTTTTATGAAAAAGTTTTGTTAGGAACTTTAATAGATCGATACGTAAGTGAAGCACCCGGTGTTGAAAGTGAAGTAGCCATTCTTGAAGTAGATGGTGATAGAATTGAATTACTTGCACCGACGAATAATACAACTTCTCCAATAGCGCGATTTATAAAGCAAAAAGGTAAAGGCGTTCATCACGTTGCGTATCGTGTAGATGATTTAGATGTAGCTTTAGAAGAATTGAAAGAACAAGGCATTCGAACGTTAGAGCATACACTTCGAATTAATAAACACGGTAGAAGATTAATTTACCTTAATCCGGCGGATACAGAGGGTACAATTATTGAGTATTGTGATTATCCAGAAGAGAAATAAAGGAAGTTTATACTTGAGAAGAGGTGTTACGTAATAACGTAACACCTTTTTTAATTTATTCATTTCACATTTCCTTCACAAATGATTCACGATAACTTTTCTTCTTTAGAAACTTACATAAATATATTTTATTATAATAATAATCAACTTTAAAAATGTAAGTTGCATCTATGATGGTAGTTACTAATATATTGAAAGTTTAGAGGTGAGCGATAAACAGAGAGTAATACGGTATAGATCCTTATACTTAATCAGGTTAATATTTTATCAAGAAATAAAACTTGGGAAGTAAAAAGTAATGAAAGTGTAGTGACGAAAAAGAAAGAAGTGAAATGAGTGTGAAAGTAATGAGAAGGTTAGGGGCATGGCTATTAATAGCGTGCGTGTTTATCATATTGATACCAAAAAGTGCATCTGCTCATGCGTATGTTGTGAAATCAAACCCTAATGAAAACGAAACGTTGAAAAAAGCGCCATCTGTTGTGAAAATTGAATTCGATGAGGACATACAAGTTTCGCGTTTTAATACATTGTTCGTAAGAGATACCTCAGGTAAAAGAGTAGATTTAAAAGATGCTCATATTGATAAGAAAAACAAAAAATTATTAGAAGCTGGGTTAAAAGAGAATCTCAGAAATGGTCTCTACTCTATTCAGTGGAAAGCTATTTCAGCTGATGGGCATCCAATTCAAGGAGTTATTCCATTCCGTATTGGATTAGCAGAAGCGGGAACAGACGATATACAAGTAGAAGAGATGGGCTATGTTCCGCAAATCGATATGATTATGGAACGTGGAATTTTATATACAGGTTTTTCTTTATTTATCGGTGTTCTATTATTTAATCTTATCCTATATAAAGGAAGTGCAAGTCAAGTTCGGTCGAGGAGTAAGAAAATAATATGGATCTCATTATTTGGGATATTCATTAGTTTACTATTCAATCTACCATTGCAAGCGAAAATGAATGCTGATGTTTCATGGTTAGAAGCATTCGATCCTTTATTATTAAAAGAAACATTACAGCTATCTGTTTTTGGTTATGTATGGATGGCTCAAATGGCTCTTATTAGTATGCTTATAATTGTTACATATTTTGCGGTGAAGCGTGAAAAGCTTTCATGTTTTAAAGTATGGAGCATTCCGATTGTATTGTTTATTGGCTTACTTGCAATGAAAGCCTTAAATAGTCACGCATATGGTTTAAAGTTTAAAGGAATTGCTGTCGTTATGGACTTTCTACATTTATTCGCAGCTTCGTTATGGATTGGGGGGCTATCATCGATTGTTCTTCTTTTACGTAAAGAGGATGACAAGTGGACTATGTATTGGGATGCGATCAAGCGTTTTTCGCCATGGGCAACAGGTGCCGTCATAGTGATTTTATTAACGGGTCTTTTTAACAGCACATTTTTTATTCCCACGATCCATTCCCTATTTGATACGAAGTATGGATTGGCCTTATTAGCAAAGATACTTTTATTCGTGTGTATGGGGATATTGGGAATTATTCATTATGTGAAAGCGAGAATGCGAGCGCAGCAAAGGTTAGGAGCTACGGTGAAAGTAGAGTTTATCATTGGAATTATCGTTTTTGTAATCGTAGCTTTTATGACAAATGTACAAACGCCGCCGATGCCTCCTGCGGGACCTTTTACAGAGAGTAAACAATTAGATAATGGATATGAACTTACTTTACATGTAAGTCCTAATAAGGTAGGACAGAATACATTTCATATTACTTTGAAGGATGAGAATGGACAGCCTGTTACTGATATGGAACAAATTGTATTGACGACTCAATCTTTAGATATGAATATGGGCAAAGGTTCATTTAAAGTTTCGGCAGTGTCACCGGGAGAATATGAAGCGGAAGGAATGTATATTAACATGACAGGAAACTGGAATATACATGTTCATGGGTTAACAAAATCGCTTGATAGTTTCGATATAGATTATAAATTTATTGTAGGTGGCAGATAAAGTGAAACTTTAATCAGTGGGGGTTTTGTTCATCCCCACTGATTATTAGTTGAACCAATCGGGCTTTTACGGGCAGTTGATCTCCCACCTAACTTCTTTACTCCAGCCGAATTTTGAGGTGGGAGTCTTACTGCCCGTTAATGCGGGATAAAGAGAAGTTACAGAGGAAAAGGAGTTATAAGAAAATGAAACGTATAAAAAAATTAGGAACAACAATGATAGCAACAATAATTGCAATGGGGATTTTTTCGTTACCTGTTAGTGCTCACGTAACTGTGAAACCAGCAACTTCTGACGTTAACTCTTGGGAGACTTATACGATAAAGGTACCAGTTGAAAAGGATATTGCTACAACAAAAGTTACACTGAAAATACCATCTGGAGTCGAGTTTCAACAGTATGAGCCAGTGCCAGGATGGAAAGTGGAAGAACAAAAAGATGCAGCTGGAAAAGTTAAAACTGTAATATGGGAAGCAACAGGAGAAGGGATTTTACCTGGTCAGTTTCAGCGATTTACTTTCGTTGCCAAAAATCCAGATAAAGAGCAAAAAATAGCTTGGGATGCATATCAACAATATAAAGACGGAGAAATTGTTGAATGGACAGGTGATGAGAAAGCTGAGAAACCACATTCCCTTACTACGATTGCAAAAGGTACGTCACTTACAGGAGAACATGGTGAAGTATCTAGTGTGGAAAAAAATGAAGGTACGAGCAGTATGCAAACAGTAGCAATTATTTTATCAATTTTAGCTATCGTATCGTCAGTGGGGACATGTATTTTTGTAGTACGTCGTAAAAAATAAGATATAAGAAAGAGCCTACAACAATAGGCTCTTTCTTATATCTTTTTATTTAACTTCAGCTTGTTGTCCTACAGCAAGTGCTTTCGGTTTTATATTTACAAAACAAATGCTTACGACAATAAATAATAGTCCAATAAATAAGCTCATTGTAATGGCCTCATGTAAGAAAATAGAGCTTACAATAATAGCGATAAGAGGGATAAGGAATGTATAAGCCCCAACTTTACTTGCCTCACCAGCTCCTACAAGTGTGAAGTAAGCAAGCCACCCCATTGCAATAACAAAGAATGAGATGAATAGTAGTACACTTACAAATGGTATACTCCAAGCGATGTTAGACCAACTTTCAAATTCTGAACCAAATCCGATTAAGCAAAATCCGCCAATAATAAGCTGAAGTGTTACCATCCAAATGGCATTAACGCGGTGTCCAGTTTTCTTAATAAATACTGTGCCGAGTGCCCAGCCGATAGCGCATCCTAAAGCAAGTAGTACACCGATAATAGAAATATGTCCAGTTAAACTACTAGAGCTAATAACCCCAACACCAATAAAACCAAGAATAAGTCCGAAAATTTTCAAGCCATACATTGCCTCTTCAAGCCAAATCCATGAGAAAATGCCGAGTAAGACAGGTTGGAGAAATACGATTGCGGAGAAGAGTCCGGCGGGCATATACTGAAGTCCGACAGTTTGTAGTCCGTAAAACAAAATAATATTGAGTAAAGATGAAATAAAGTATAAATGCCAAGTTTCCTTTAAATTTAATTGTTTGTATTTCGGTAATGCGAAAATAAGTAAGATAAATCCTCCTATTAAAGTTCTAATCCCTGCAAAGAGTACGGGTGGTGTGTAATGCAGAGCGAATTTAGATAACGGCCAATTAATTCCCCACATAATAACGAGAAATGTAAGGATTATTGCCGTCTTAGTTCGAGAAAGCTGTGTCACTGTAAGACCTCCTTGTTGTAATTCATTTCCCTATGATATGATATCGAGTGTAATAAATAAAATGAATCTTTTTTATGGGGAGTATAAGTAATTAGTTATGACCATTACACAACTTCAAGTTTTAATTAAAACGGTTGAATTAGGAAGTTTTACGAAGGCTGCTGGGATGTTGAATATGACGCAACCAGCTGTAAGTCATGCAATTTCAAGCATTGAGTCAGAATTAGGGGTTACCATTCTTATACGTGATAAACGAAAAGGGCTAATCGTTACAGAGGTGGGAAATCGAATTCTTGTACATATTAGAGAAATTTTGAACGGTGTGGAGAAGATTGAGCAAGAAGTTGCGATGGAGAAGGGGCATGAAGTTGGAACGATTCGAATCGGGAGTTTTCCGAGTGCTTCAGCATATTTCTTACCTAAAATGATTAATATCTTTCGTGAAAAGTATCCGAATTTAGAATTAGTTCTTTGCGAAGGTACACTTAAAGAAGTAGAAGATTGGCTATTATCACGAGTAATTGATATCGGAATTGTTATTTTGCCTAATAAAGATATGGAGATTGTGCCCTTAACGAAGGGGAAAATGGTTGTCGTCTTAAGAGAGGATCATCCTTTGTGTAAGAAGAAATCTATTACAATAAGTGATTTAGAGAATGAACCAATCATATTATGTAAGGGTGGATATGAACCTCCCATTATTGATATGTTTAAACAAGCGAACGTACCACTTCGGGCTGAATATGTAATTTCGACAGTTACAACAGCTTTAAATATGATTCAAGAAGGATTGGGAATCGCAATTTTGGCTGAGTTATCTTTAACGAGTTTACCAAAGAATATACAAACGAGAGAATTGGAACCACAAGTATGGAGAGAAATTGCTTTAGCTGTTCCTTCATTAAAGGATTCTTCACTCGCTGTACAGCTATTTATTGAAGAATTCCAAGAGTTATTTGCAGAATAAAAAGAGGTGTCTCATATATCATAATGGGACACTTTTTTAATTTGCTTATAAAAAATCTATAAAAAGGATTGACTTATTTTTTGGTTGTAACTATAATGATTACATCAGGTGGTGATTACGATGAAAATTAGTAGCCGCTTTTCTATAGCTGTTCATATTTTATCTATTTTAAAAAACAATCCATCTTCAGTTTGCACTTCGGACTATATGGCCGAAAGTGTAAATACAAATCCGGTAGTCATTCGTAAAATAATGTCTTACTTGAAACAATCTGGATTTGTTTACGTAAATCGCGGACCAGGTGGCGCGGGATTATTAAAGGATTTACATGAAATCACATTGTTAGATGTGTACCATGCAGTGAATGTAGTAGAAGAAGACAAACTATTTCATTTTCACGAGCAACCGAATCCAGATTGCCCAATTGGAGCGAATATTCAAGCGGTGTTAGAAGTTATTTTAATTCAAGCACAATCCGCGATGGAAGAAGTTTTGAGAAATATTACGATGGGGCAGTTATTTGAATCTTTACAACAAAAAATGAATGCATAATATGATAATCGCAAGTCTCTAAAAGAGAATGCATATTTTTTCCTTAAAATTGTAACTGTTCTGGTTACATCTGAAAATAAAAAGAAGGTAAGGTGCAAATAATATGGCTGTGAAAATGAAAGTATACTCAGATTTTATATGTCCGTTTTGCTTTTTAGCAAAAGGTCCATTAGATGAAGTAGCGAAAGAGAAAGATGTGGAAATCGAATGGATGCCGTTTGAATTGCGTCCAAGTCCATATTCTAAAATAGATCCTTGGAACGAGCCAGATAAGTTAGGTTCATGGGATTCTTTCATTCTTCCTACTGCAAAAAAATTAGGGGTTGAAATGCGTCTGCCACGTGTTTCTCCGCATCCATATACACATTTAGCTTTTGAAGGGTGCCAATTTGCGAAAGAGCGTGGACTTGGCAATGAGTATCATCACCGAGTATTTACTGCGTTTTTCCAAGAAGAGCAAAACATTGAAGATATTGATGTATTAACGAAATTAGCGGTAGAAGTAGGGCTTCCTGAAGCTGAATTTAAAGATGCTTTAGTAACTCGTAAATATAAAGAAAAACATCAAGAAGCAATTCAGCATGCATATGATGAAGCGAATATTATGGCTGTACCAACTGTCATGATTGGAGATGAAGTCATTCAAGGACTTGCTAGTAAAGAAACGTTAGAAAGAGTAATTGATAAAGAAATCGAAAAGGATAAAACAAATTCATTTGAAGGTATGCAATGTAAGACGGATGGATATTGCTAATTCGTCTTGCATGAAAGAATCAAGTTGATTTGTTTAAATAAAAATAATAAAACATATATTTGGAGGAATTAAAATGTCAGCAACTACAACAAATTTAAAAGAAGCAATCGTGAACCGTCGTTCAATTCGTAAAGTAACAAAAAACGCTACAATAACAAAAGAAAGAATTGAAGAAGTTTTAAAAACAGCTTTACATGCACCAACATCTTTCAATATGCAAAGTGGCCGTATGGTCGTATTAATGGATGGAGAGCATGAAAAGTTTTGGGGTATCGTAAAAGAAACATTAAGAGCTCGCGTGCCAGCAGAAAACTTTGAAGCGACTGTAGAAAGACTAAAAGGCTTCTATGCAGGTGTAGGAACAGTACTATTCTTTGAAGATCAAGCAACAGTAGAAAAAATGCAAGAAAATGCACCATTGTATAAAGATCAGTTCCCATTTTGGTCTCATCAAGGAAATGCAATGTTACAACATACTGTATGGATGCTATTATCGGCTGAAGGAATTGGAGCGTCATTACAACATTACAATCCAATCGTAGATGCTGAAGTAAAAGAGACTTGGAACATTCCAGCAGAGTGGAGCTTAGTAGGACAAATGCCGTTTGGTGAGCCAAATGAACAACCAGGGGAAAGAACATTCTTACCTACTGAAGATGTAGTGAAATTTTATTAAGAAATACAATTCAAAACCAAAATTTAAAAAAGTTAGATAAATTAAAGGACAATACATATTAGTCAAATATAATATGTATTGTCCTTTTTTATTTAATATTCACGCCCGATTGGTGAAGGCTAATAATCAGTGGGGGATGAACAAAACCCCCACTGATTAAAGTTTCACTTTATTTTTTTGAAAGGACAGTAAACATCCCCGTCATGTTTGGTGAGTAATCTTTAAAATCATATTTTTCATAGAACGATTCTTTACCTTGTGATGCAAACAAACCGACAAACGCCTTATCGGGGGCATTCTGATTTAAGTATTCAACCAAAATATGCATTATTTCTTTCCCAATACCATTTTTCTGATAATCTGGATGAACCACTATATCTTGAATATAGAAATAGATAGCCCCATCACCAACAATTCTCCCCATGCCCACAATTTGTTCATTATCCTTGACTGTGATGCAGTGGATAGAATTCTTCAGTGATGTTTCCACCACTTCAAAATTCATATAATTAGTCCATCCAACAGACTCGCATAAATACTTGTACTCTTCCAATGTTGGAATGTTATTTTTAAACTCATATTTCTTCAAAATGTATCCTCCAAGTCCTCAATTTCAACAAATAAATAAATTCGACATTTTTTTATCTATTCCTCCTATGCAACTAAACCCCCTTTAGCTATTGAACATAATACCCTCTGTTTAGTCTATTTAATTTAGTACAGCTTATTTGTGTTATTTTATAAGAGTTTAGGGAAGAAATATAAGAAGTGATCTGGTTAAAAAGGAAGTGGAAATATGAGTGATGAGAAAAAATATACAGTGGTAGGTACTGAAGTCGAGGAAGTAAAACGTTTAAACAAAAATTCAGGGTTAACGTATAACCAAGTGAAGGAATTGTTAGCGAAGCAAATGCAAAAAAGAAATGATTAGATTGAAATAATTAAGCTTTTCATTTAGCATTTTTCTAGAGAGAGTTAAGTAATAGATAACTCTCTTTTTTCAATATGAAAAATTTACTAAGGAGCAACAGTCTAAAAATAGACGTTCTCCTAAAATATAGAGTTGAAAAATAGTTTTTAGAAAAGTATTAGATGAAAAATCAGACATTAAAAAAGAAAAAAAGGATTCTTCCTAATTAGTAAGAAAGATTGTCTATAGAAGTTCATAAAATGTAATATATCCAATTTCCATCCATTGAAGGGGGAGGTTAATTTTTAATGAATGAAGTGAAAAATTTCTTTCGAAGTAGAGGGTTTCAACGGTTTCTCGTTTTAATAATATTAGTGCTTGTATTGTATGGATTAAAAAGTATGATTAATTTAATATTAATTACGTTTATTCTCACGTTTTTGATGGATCGATTTCAAAAGTTTATTTCAAAAAAATTGAAAGTAAATAGGAAAGCGGTTATTGCTGGTTTATATATTGTATTAGTGACGTTTATTGTAACTACACTATATAAATATTTGCCTGTACTAACGATACAAATTTCACAATTGATTTATCAGTTTAAATTGTTTTTTCAAAACCCACCTGATAACGAGATAATTAAATATGCACTTTCGACAATTAATGGAATGGAAGTATCGAAATATATCGAACAAGGTGTAGATGTCATTTATCAATCGATAGCAAACATAGGAAAAGTCAGTTTACAAATACTACTTTCTCTTATTTTAAGCTTATTTTTCTTATTAGAAAAAGAACGCATTATAGCATTTACTTCGAAATTTAGAGATAGTAAGCTGAAAATTTTTTATGAGGAGATTGCATATTTCGGTGAAAGGTTTGCAAGATCGTTCGGAAAAGTGATTGAAGCACAGTTTTTAATTGCGGTTGTAAATTGTGTGCTCACTGTAATTGCACTTGTCATTTTAGAATTTCCACAGCTTCTTGTATTGGCTGTCATGGTCTTTCTACTCGGTTTGATTCCAGTTGCTGGTGTTATTATTTCCTTGTTTCCACTTTGTATAATTGCCTATAACGTCGGCGGGGTTATGTATGTTGTATACATACTAGTATTCATTACAATAATCCATGCTCTTGAAAGTTATTTTTTAAATCCAAAATTTATGTCTGCAAAAACGAATTTACCTGTTTTTTATACATTTATGATTCTTATCTTTTCAGAGCATTTCCTCGGAATATGGGGGCTTATTATCGGGATTCCAATTTTTATCTTTTTATTAGATGTACTTGATGTAAATAATGATGAACCGATTAAAGATAATAAATGATAGAAAATGACCGATGTTTTCTCTTGATGAAAACATCGGTCATTTATTATTTTTTCTTTGGAGGAGGTAGTTTAATGAAGGTATTTGCAATTAAAGCTATAATAACAGCAGCAAAAATAAACAATGCGATTACACCAACTCCCATACCTGCCCATCCGCCTATAAGGAAGATACTTATCGGTATTGCTAACAAGCTTAAAATAATTAGAATCAATCCGAGATTCTTATCATATTTTTTTGTTGGAAAAAGCGTTCTGATGATTAAGAAGAGGAAAAGTATTAAGGCTGTTACAGCTAATAAGAGGAGTACAATCGTCCAAGAATCATACATGAAATCACTCCTTTCTATTATGGATAATATTACAGTTTATATTGAGGGGGAACAAAATATATAAAAAAGCAATCCAACATAAATTGGATTGCTTTTTTGATTAAAATATACGATTAAAGTACAGGAGCCATTGTTCCTTTCAATACTTGAACAGAGTGATCGAATTTTAATTCTTCTTCTTCACTTAATTCAACTTCTAAAATTTCACGAACGCCGCCGCGGTTTAAGACAGCAGGTACGCCAATATAAACGTCTTGTTGGCCGTATTGACCTTCAAGATATGCTGATACAGTTAATACACTGTTTTCATTGTTTAAGATTGCTTTCGTTACACGCAGCAGTGACATACCAATGCCGTAGTATGTAGCACCTTTTCGTTCAATAATGTGGTAAGCTGCATCGCGAACGTTTATGAAAATCTCATCTAAATCTTTTTGGTTGTATGTGTTGTCTTTTCCAAGAAGTGTTTCTAGCTTTTGAATACCAACTGATACGTGACTCCAAACTGGAAGTTCTGTATCACCGTGCTCTCCGATAATATAAGCATGAATGTTATGAGGTCCAATATCGAAGTATTCACCTAACATATAGCGGAAACGAGCAGAATCAAGAGTTGTACCAGAACCGATTACGCGTTCTTTCGGTAATCCAGATTCTTTCCAAGTTACGTAAGTTAAAATATCTACAGGGTTTGTTGCGATTAAGAAGATACCGTCAAAGCCGCTATCCATAATGCTACGAACAATTTGCTTGAAAATTTTAGCGTTTTTCTCAACTAAATCTAAGCGTGTTTCACCTGGCTTTTGTGGCAATCCAGCTGTAATTACAACAAGATCTGCGTCTTTACAATCTTCATAACTACCTTTCCAAACCTTTGTTGGAGCTGGTGCGAAAGGAACAGCATGGCTTAAGTCCATTGCTTCTCCTTCAGCTTTTGCTTCATTTACATCAACTAAAACAAATTCTTCAGCTACAGCTTGGTTAATCATACAGTAAGCATAACTACATCCAACTGCTCCTGTTCCTACTAATACAACACGGTTAATACCTTTTTTCATGTCAAAATTCCTCGCTATTTCATTAATTTTATTATGTAAGATAATACGTCTTACTTCTATAGTTTCATATCTATTTTATTACATTTTATAAAAGATATTCAAGTAATTGAAAATGTATCCGCTCAATTACTTGAATGAAACATAGGAATTCTGTTAAACGAATATAATTCAGTAAAATCCTTCGTAAAAGGGGAATTGGCATGGGGAATCCATTATCGATGGAAAAAATGCTTCAAATTATTCATGAAGGGCTTGCCAAAACGAATAACCCCAAACGAATTACAGTTGCTGGTGCAGGGATATCTGGATTAGTTGCAGCATCTTTATTAAAAGAGGCTGGGCACGAGGTAACGATTATAGAAGCAAATAACAGAATAGGTGGCAGGGTGTATACGATTCGTGAACCATTTAGCGCAGGATTATATTTTAACGCAGGTCCTATGCGTATTCCGGATACTCACGATTTAACTTTAGCCTACATTCGTAAATTTAAACTACCGTTAAACCTTTTTATTAATAAAAATTCTTCAGATATAATTTATACGAATAACAAAAGAACGAGATTGGATGTGTTTGAAAAGGATCCAAGTGTACTTGGATATCCAGTTTTAGATAAAGAAAGAGGGAAAACGGCAGAAGAATTAATGTTAGAGGTATTAGAACCGATACTTAATTATATTAAGAAAGATCCTAATAAAAACTGGATTATTGTTGAAAAAAAGTATAAAACATATTCGCTCGGTTCATTTTTAATTGAGTACTATTCAGATGGAGCAATAGATATGATCGGAGTACTTCTTGATATGGAAGCATACATGGGAATGTCTTTAATTGAAGTATTACGAGAAATGATCTTTTTCACTTCAACGACGAAATATTATGAGATAACAGGCGGGATGGACGCATTACCAAATTCATTTTTACCGCAGCTAAAGGATAATATTTTCATGTCATATAAAGTAGAGAAAATAATTCAAGAAGATAACCAGGTAATGATGCAAGTGAATCATGAAAAAACGTTAGAGCAATTTATAGTAACGGGTGATATTGCTATTATCACAATTCCATTTTCAGCTTTGCGATTTGTAGAAGTCCAGCCGTATCATTTATTCTCTTATTATAAAAGACGGGCAATTCGTGAATTAAATTATATTGCATCGACTAAAATTGCGATAGAGTTCAAAAGTAGATTTTGGAAAAGAGCGGGGCAGTGTGGTGGTAAATCTATTACAGATTTACCGATACGTTTTACATATTATCCAAGCTATGGCATTCAGTCACCAGGGGCAGCTATCGTTATAGCAAGTTATACGTGGGCAGATGAAGCGTTAACGTGGGATAGTCTCTCGCATAGAGATCGTATTCGTTACGCATTAAAAAATTTAGCACAAATATATGGTAACGTGGTTTATAGTGAGTTTGTTACAGGCGCTTCTTTTAGTTGGAGTCAAAATCCGTATTCTTGCGGAGCATTTACAGCTTTTGAACCAGGGCAAGAGCTTGAATTGTTTCCATATATTACGCCGCCAGCGGGCAGAGTGCACTTTGCAGGAGAACATACGACATTAACACATGGATGGATGCAGGGAGCAATCGAGTCTGGAATTAGAGTTGCTCATGAAGTGAATGAAAATGAAACGATAATCTAGCAGTTTTGTTTACAAATAGGTATTCTTTTAATAAAATGATAAGTATAAATCGTAATAATTACGCTTTGATGAAATTTGAAGTAGAGAAATGGATGGTCGGTCGAATGAGCAAAGTAGAAATTCATATATTAGGTGGTTTTTTAGGTAGCGGAAAATCAACATTGCTGCAAAATTTATTATTAGCAGAAAAGAAGAAAAATCGAAAAGTTGCTGTGTTAATGAATGAAATCGGTGAATACTCGGTAGATACAGATATTATTGGAAAAGAGAATGTGTTAAGGGAACTTCTGAAAGGATGTATTTGTTGTACGTTAAAAGAAGAGCTTGAAATACAATTACACTCTTTATATCAACAAGAAAGACCAGATGTAATTTATATAGAAACAACAGGTGTCGCACATCCAATTGAAGTGTTAGATGCATGTGTATCACCAATTTTAGCACCTTTCCTTGAAGTGAAATCTATAGTAGTCGTATTAGATGCAGTGAGATGGTTAAACCGAAGTGTATTAAGTGCAAATGTACAACAGCTATTACATGAACAAATGAAATATGGAAGTCATATTCTCATTAATAAATCTGATTTATTAACAGATGAAGATAAGAACAAAGTATTTGAAGACGTAAAAGCAATAAATAATCATGCGAAATTGTATGAAACAAAATATTGCAATATATCTTTAAATGATATAGAAGAAGCTGAATTTGGAAGTAATAAAGAGCATGAAACATTACATGTTAAACAGCATTTACATATACAAACAATGACGTATCAATTTACGAAATCGATTGATCAAGACAAATTATATGAATGGCTCTCGAATTTACCAGATAGTATTTATCGTGTGAAAGGTTTTGTGAAATTCCATGGAGATAAATACCCTCACTTATTCCAATATTCATTTGGAGTACCAACTTTATTAGAACAAGATTTCGGTTTCCCGACAAACTTGGTGATAATAGGGGAAGGGCTAGATAAGAAACAATTGGTTGAAGGGTTAGAGAAGGTCGAAAATAATTAATCAGTTTTTCTATTCATGTTTTTTATGTAAGCTGCAAATAATTGACTTAATGAATTAAGTTAATTATTTGCAGCTTTTTGCGTGATGATTACTGTAATGAAACAGTAATTTCATTTGAACAACGGAATATATATTGATTGTATGTCCGTTTCCATTTAATAGGAAGGTGATTATAGATTTGTGCCGAATGTAGAGGTTACTACAAGAGTTTTCCATTACCAATTTTGAAGTCATGATTACGGACAGGGGAATTTGGCGTATTTGATTCTATCAGAAAGAAAAGTATGGGGAGGATCACAATGTCGATGAAAAAACGTAAATGGCTAAAAACGGTGGTTACTGGTTGTGTTTTAGGGTCGTTATTAGTAACAGCAGCTTGTTCAGGAAAGAAGACAAGTACAGAAGATGAAAAAACAATTAAGGTAGGGGTTCTTGCTTCACTAACAGGCCCGCTAGAATCGTATGGAAAACAAACGGTAAATGGATTTGAATTAGGATTAGACTATGCAACAGGTGGAACAGGAAAAGTGGAAGGAAAGAGGATTAAGTTTGTTGTAGAAGATACGGAAACGAAAGCAGATGTAGCGGTTAAGAAGGCTACGAAATTATTAGAAGAAGAGAAAGTTGATTTTTTAGTCGGATCATCTAGTTCAAGTGATACATTAGCAGTTTTACCACTAGCTGAAGAGTATAAAAAGATTATGGTTGTAGAACCAGCAGTTGCTGATAGTATTACCGGGAAGAACTGGAATAAATATATTTTTAGAACAGGGAGAAGCTCTTCACAAGATGCGATTGCAGGGGCTGCCTCGATTGCTAAAAAGGATGTAAAGATTGCGACGTTTGCTCCAGATAATGCATTCGGTCGTGAAGGAATTGCTGCATTTAAAGCGGGAGCGAAGAAATTAGGTGCGAATATTGTAAACGAGCAATACGCTGATACGAATTCAACTGATTTCACTGCAAATATTCAAAATATTATTAGCTCAAAACCAGATTATTTATTTATCGTTTGGGCAGGTGCGAATTCACCGTGGAAACAGTTGAAAGATATGAATGTGGAAGCACAAGGTATTAAAATTTCTACTGGTGCACCTGATATACCGGCATTAAAAACGATGGATGCGTTAGTAGGAATGCAAGGATTTTCTGTATATTATCACACACTTCCTAAAAATAAGGTGAATGATTGGTTAGTAGAAGAACATAAAAAACGTTTTAATGGTGCTGTTCCAGATTTGTTTACAGCAGGAGGGATGTCAGCGGCAATTTCTATTGTCGAAGCTTTAAAGAATACAAAAGGTGATACAGGTGTAGATACGCTTATTAAGAAAATGGAAGGAATGGAATTTGAGACACCGAAGGGAAAGATGAAATTTAGAGAGAAAGATCATCAAGCATTACAAACTCTATATTCTATAACGCTGAAAAAGCAAGATGGTGTTGATTATCCAGTACCAGTGTTAGAGAGAGAATTAACGATGAAAGAGACCGAACCATCAATTCAGAATAAATAGACTGAATTTTCTGTTGTTTTTATATAAAGAGGGGATCCCCTCTTTATACTTATTTCTTTCATAAACATGGTTTTCAGTGGGAGGGATTTCATGACACATTTGTTAGAGACGAAAAATCTTTGTGTATCTTTTGGTGAGCATCATGTTATTAAGGATGTTAATTTAACGGTACAAAAAGGAAAGCTCATTTCAATTATTGGACCGAATGGTGCTGGAAAGACTACTTTATTTAATTTGCTAAGTGGACAAATTTCTCCGACGAAAGGTGAAGTTTATTTTAAAGGACAGGATATTACAAAGCTATCGATTTCAGATCGAACGCGCTTAGGAATTGGTCGTTCTTTTCAGTTGACGAATATTTTCCCAGAACTAACAGTACTTGAAAATGTGCGTTTAAGTGTTCAATCATTCGTTCAAGACTATTACAGTTTCTTTCCGAATGCAGCCAAGTTAAAGCAGCAAACTGGAGAGGCGAGACGTCTTTTAAAAACAGTACTACTTCACGAGAAAGGAGAAGTAGTAGCTAAGGATTTAGCTCACGGGGAAAAAAGAAAGTTAGAGCTTGCTATGTTATTAGCATTAAAGACAGATGTATTGCTACTTGATGAGCCTACGGCAGGTATTTCAGTTGAGGAAGTTCCGGCTATTTTACAAGTAATTGAAAATATTAAAAAGAATCCAGAGAGCACAATCGTACTTATCGAACACAAAATGGATATGGTGCTAGATTTATCAGATCATCTTATCGTTTTATTTCATGGTGAGTTATTAGCGGAAGGATTGCCGGAAGAGATGATGAAAGACGAACGAGTACAAAGTGCTTATTTAGGGGGATTATATAGTGGCACTACTACAAGTGAATAATATAGAGACGTATTTAGATCAGTTTCATATTTTACAAGGAGTGTCCCTTTCGGTTGAGAAGGGAACGATTACAGTATTGTTTGGAAGAAATGGAGCTGGAAAAACAACAACATTGCGGTCGATTATGGGGTTTCACCGAATAGAAAATGGAGAAGTTTATTATGATAATACAAAAGTAAATGGATTATCTACACATTTAATTTCAAGAAAAGGTATAGGCTATGTACCAGAAAATCAAGGTATTTTTCATGATTTGACAGTAGAAGAGACATTCGCACTTGCTAGGGGAAAAAATGGGGAAGAAGCTGAAGAGAAGATAGAATGGATGCTCGAACTATTTCCAGATTTAAAGCAATTTTGGTATAAAAAAAGTGGGCTATTAAGTGGGGGACAAAAACAAATGCTGGCAATTTCAAGAGCATTTATTAATAGTGATGGACTATTGCTTATTGATGAGCCGAGTAAAGGGCTGTCTCCAATTATGATAGAAAAATTAATGGTAGCTATTTTGAAAATGAAGGAAAAAACGACTGTTTTACTTGTTGAACAAAATTTTATGATGGCTAGTCAAATCGGTGATTATTTTTACATTATGGATAATGGGCGCATTGTGCATAACGGTTTCATGGAGGAACTGCGAGAGGATAAGGAAACATGTCATAAATATTTAGGTATTTCTTAACATTGATACGGGGGGATAGAACGTGGATGTGCTAATTAACTTATTTGTAAACGGCGTTTCGACAGGGATGCTTATTTTTTTATTAGCGTCTGGTCTATCACTTATTTTCGGTTTAATGAGCGTACTGAATTTTGCGCATGGTGGTTTATTTGCATGGGGAGCATTTACAGGCGTTTGGTTATTCAATATGACAGGTAGTTATTTATTAGCGCTAATTGGCGCAGTCGCTATGGGCATGTTTCTTGGTTTCATTTTAGAAAGATTTCTTATTAGACCAGTGTATGGAAACCATGTTCGGCAGCTTCTCGTTACACTCGGAGGAATGCTCGTTCTTAGCGAGTGCATCAAAATATTTTGGGGTCCTAATCCAATTGCTGCAAAATTACCGTTATGGCTTCAAGGAAGTTTTACATTTGGAGGAGTTATCTTAATAAAATATCGCCTATTCGTTATTTTAGTTGGGATACTAATTTATATCGCTTTACTATTACTGCTGAAAAAAACAAAGATAGGACTAATGATTCGCGCTGGTGTAATGGATAAAGAGATGGTTCAAGCTCTCGGAATTAACGTAAAAGCGATATTCTCGTTTGTCTTTTTATTAGGAGCAGGGATGGCAGCGTTAGGTGGTTTCCTACTTGCACCGTATTCTGGAGTTATTTTCGCTGAGATGGGTATGCAGTATGCAATTTTAGCTTTTATAGTAGTGATTATTGGCGGATTAGGTAGCGTACAAGGTTCAGCGCTAGCATCTTTAATTGTCGGATTAGCCGGTGCTTTTACAGCGTATTATGTGCCAGATTTATCTCTTGCAATCAATATGTTAATGTTACTATTTTTCTTAATAGTGAAGCCAACGGGACTCGTTGGTGAAAAGGGGTGACATGGTGAACAGCATATCGGGTCGAATTAAAGTATACTTCGGAGTTTTTATGCTCATTTGTTTAAGTGTATTTCCATTCGTAAATGATTCACGGAGCTTGTTAATTTTGTTCACTCAAATCTTCATCTTTGCTATTTTTGCTATGAGTTTTGATGTTCTCCTTGGATATACGGGTATTGTTTCATTCGGTCATTGTATGTTCTTTGGAATAGGAGCGTATGGTGTGGCACTCTTATTTGATCGGCAAGGGGTGTCTATAACGAACTTTTTTATAGGAATAGCAGTCGCAATAATCATTTCAGCAATCGTTAGTTATATAATCGGATTGCTTTCTTTACGGTTGAAAAGTCATTTTTATGCAATGTTAACACTTGCTATTTCTCAGTTGTTTTTTGTACTTGCTGAAAAATGGCGTGGGCTCACTCACGGAGGAGATGGATTTACATTTGGTGTACCAGATATATTCCGTGATCGTTTTACGTTTTATTATGTGACACTTATATGTTTAATAAGCATCTTCATTTTGTTACGTCTTTTCACAAAATCTTCTATTGGAAAAGTATTAAAGGCAATTTCACAAAATGAACAACGTGTTGAAGCGCTTGGATATAAAGTTCTCCATTATAAAATTATCGCAAGTGTTGTGGCAGGAGTAGTGGCTGCGATTAGCGGTGGTTTATTCGTTATCACATTGCGTTTTGTCAATACGACGGTATTTTCAATTGAAATGACGCTAAATGCATTATTGATGACAATGATCGGGGGAGTAGGAACGTTAATCGGAGCAATCGCTGGAGCTGGGATTATTGAATCACTGAAATACTATTTATCAGAACTAGCATCGGAGTATCCGATTTTTGAAAGATGGACGATTATTCTTGGTTTATTATACATTATCGTGTTACTAGTTTTCCCGAAAGGATTAGTTGGAACGGTTAAGAATTTGAAGAATTTAAAAAAGAGTAAGAAGGAGAAAAGTACAGGGGTGGAGCAGAACGTGTGAAAAATCGATAGAAGAGAATGTAAGTGGAGTAAGAAAATAAAAATCCCTCCTTTAAGTAAAAGGAGGGATTTTTATTTTCTAGAAAAGTTATAACATATATAATTCGTGAAATTGTTATTTTGTAAAAAAACATTGTTCTAGTTGAATAGTTCAATTGGAATCTTTTTATCTAACTCTCGATTTGTAAAAAAATGAACAGCTAATTTCTCTATTGGAACATCTTCAATTGGAACTAGTTTATTATTTCTAATTGGTAAAAAAGCTATTCCATTTCCATCATTAATAAACTCTTCAATAAGCGAATATGAATCTAACTGTTGAAGTTGACGCTGAGATAGGTTGTTTTCTTTTAGAAATTGTATTGTCTTATTTCTAAAAGGGCACTTCTTGTCATTGCTAACGAAAAAAAGTTCCTTTGAATAGTCAATGGTACACTTTTCTTTCGCTTTTAATAAGCCTATAGAAATTGAAGTGGTAAATACTTTTTTAAACGCTGCGTCGGGATAATCATCATAAGTTATGACCATATCAACTATTTGTTGCTGTAGTAGTTTTTGTAAATAGCTACTACTTTCTATGTATATTTGATAATTCCTGAAATTTTCTTTAATACGCATACTTAAATAATTTGTCAAAATAGATTGTGAAGTCGCTATTACATAAGAAGTACCACTCGTTTTAATTTCATTTTTCGCTTCTTCTAATAGAGTTAATATTTTATTCGTGTAGTTTAATAAAATGTCACCAGAAGGTAACAGGGAAACACCTTTGTTATCTCTATGTAGTAAAGGAGTTTCTAACTCTTCTTCTAATTTTTTGATTCGCTCAGTTACATTTGGTTGCACATAACCTAGCTCTTTAGCAGCTTTACTAATAGAACCTTCACTGGCTACAGTTTTGAATATAATAAGATCATTAATTTCCATTTATCTCAGCCCCTTATACGGTATCATTATAAATGATACCAAGCATAATTTATACCTATTTTACGTTAGTCAGTCATCAGTTTATCATTATGTATATAAGATCGAAAGTGAGTGATAAACATGATTGGAATGCAATATAAGGTCATTTTGCCAAAGGATTATGATATGGAGATTATTAGGAATAGGGTAAAGGATAATGGGTATAAAACAGATGGTTTTCAAGAGTTGAAATTTAAAGCCTATTTAATTTCTGAGGCAAGTAAGGATGGGAATTTCTATAATTGTTATGCACCTTTATATATTTGGAATACTCATGAAGGGATGAACAAATTTATCTTTGAAGGATATTACGATAATATTTTACAGTCGTTTGGGTGGCAACAAATAAATATAGGTGCTCCATTAGTTGTTAATCTAAGCGATGATTTTAAAAAAAGTAGATATGCTGTTGAATATGCAGGAAGTATTTCTCAAAGTAAATCTTTGATTGGGGCTCAATTTAATATTTTGAATCAGAATGTCCAAAATACGGAAAATTGTATAGGGAATGTAATGGTGTATAATCCGGATAAATGGGGATATAGTCAATTCAGTTTTTATAATGAAAAGCCTGAAATAGATATAATGGATAATGCTACTATATATGAGATTTTACACATTTCATAATGAAGTTTTGTTAAATGCCAAAATAAGAAAAAGGAATGAGAATATATGCCTTTTGTGAACGTGTATTATCCTGAAAATATATTAAATAAAGAAACGTTGAAAAAGATAAGTGAATGTATTCATCTGTCATTAATTGATCATTTTAACATCCCTGAAAATGATTATTTTCAAATGTTTTTACCTTATCGACTAAACGAATTTTTTTATAATCCATATTATTTGTTAGAACAAGAAGAAAAGAGAACAGAGAACATAATCCATGTTTCTATTACATGTGGACCAGGAAGAACAATAAAGCAAAAAAAGGAGTTGTATCAATCGATATCCTTTAGAATTTCGGAACATTCAAATATTAAGAGTGCTGACATTTTTATTACACTACATGAGACAGCTGCTGAAAATTGGTCATTTGGTCAAGGGGTGGCACAATTGGTAAAAGTGGAGGGGGAGCAAAATGATGAATGAACCAATTGAATTTTATATTCAAAAGAAAATGAGAGAAATAGCACCTGCATTTGCTCATTATAGTGAAGAGATATTGTTTGAGGAAGTGTGGCGGGATGCCACTTTAACATTAAGAGAAAGAAGTTTATGTACAGTGGCGGCACTAATTAGTCTCGGTAATACAGAACAATTACCATTTCATTTGAAGTTAACTAAACAAAATGGGATTATGGAAAATGAACTGGTTGCATTAATAACACATATGGCTTTTTACGTTGGCTGGCCAAAAGCTGTGGCAGCTTTAAATATAACAATGAATGAGATTGAAAGCTAAGTTTAGGTTATACTCTGGTGAGGCAATTTTTTAAACTTTTTCTCTTGCATTACTATCAATTGAGTGGTAAAGTGATAGTAAGATTCACGATAGGAAGTGATCAAATATGCGTGAAAATACGATAGGATCGTTAATCTGGTTACGTTTAATACGATTTACGAACCAAAGTAATCAGATGTCAAATGAGTTTTTGAAACGTTTTGATTTGACGACAGCTCAATTTGATGTACTTATGCAAATACGGATTTATCAGCCCCTTACACAAATGGAGTTAGCGGAAAAAGTTACTGTGACGCAAGGTGGTATTTCTAGAATGTTAACACGTCTTGAAAAAGAAGAATATATAGTGCGTAAACAAGACTGGAAAACGAAAATGATTAGCCTTACTGAGAAGGGTGAAGCAGTCTTAGAAAGAGCATTGCCAGAGCAACTTGCATTTCAATCATCTTTTTTTGATGATGTATTAGATGAGGAAGAACAGAAAATACTATACGCGTTAATGACAAAAGTTCATAAGCAGAGTGAAAAAAAAGAATTACCAGTTGAGTAATTTTTTTTACACCATCAATTGACTAATCAAGTGATAATTAGAGGAGGAAATATTATGTATACAATTCCAGGGCATCACCACATTTCTATGGTGACAAAAAATGCGAAAACAAATAATGATTTTTATCAAAAAGTATTAGGATTACGCCGAGTGAAAAAGACAGTCAATCAAGATAATCCATTTATGTATCATTTGTTTTATGGCGATTTAACAGGGAGTGCTGGAACTGAATTATCATTTTTTGAAATGCCGAATGTAGGAAGAACAATTCGTGGTACAAATGCAATAACACAAATAGGCTTGCTCGTACCTTCAATAGAAAGTCTTACATTTTGGAAGAGACGTTTTGAGTCGCTCCAGGTGGCGCATGGGGAAATTACAACTTACGCTGGCCGAGACGCACTGCACTTTGAAGATCCAGATGGCCTACGGTTAGTGCTACTAAATAATAACGGTGAAGAGGTGCCTGAATATTGGACTGCATGGGATGAATCTTCTGTAGAGCAGAATCATCGTATTTTAGGTATGGGAACAGTTGAAATGACAGTGCGCAGTTTAAATAAATTATCAAAAACATTAACAGGTTTGTTTAGTTATAAAGAAGTATCTCGTTCAGATGATGAAGGGATTTATCAATCTATTGCTGGTCAATCTTTTGGAGAAATTTTGGTAAAACAGCAAGAGGGAGAGAGTGAAAGACCTGGAAAAGGAAGTATTCATCATTTAGCTATTCGTGTAAAAAATGATGAAGAACTGCGTTATTGGAATGAAGCGGTGAAAGATAAAGGGTTCCAATCAACAGGCATTATCGATCGCTTTTATTTTAAAAGTTTATATTTCCGTGAGTCAAATGGCATTTTATTTGAGATTGCGACGGATGGACCAGGATTTACTGTAGATTCAGCAGTTGAAAAATTAGGAAAAGAGCTGGATTTACCACCATTTTTAGAAGAGAGAAGAAAAGAGATTGAAGAGAAATTAATACCGCTTTATTAAAAGGGAGAGAGCAACTATGGAAAAATACCGTATTGATACAAGTAAAGGAATTGAATTTGGATTATATTCAATTGGAGATCATATTTTAAATCCACATAATGGTTCGAAAATAAGTGCAGAAAAAAGAATTCATGAACTAATTGAAACAGCTAAGTTAGCAGATGAAGCTGGAATTGATGTGTTTGCTGTCGGTGAAAGTCATCAAGCGCATTTTACAACGCAAGCTCATACAGTTATTTTAGGAGCTATTGCACAAGCTACGAAAAATATTAAAATCGCGAGTTCTGCAACAGTATTAAGTACGTCAGATCCGGTTCGTGTATATGAGGACTTTGCCACAATCGATTTAATTTCTAATGGTCGTGCTGAAATCGTTGCTGGTCGTGGATCTCGTATTGGAGGATATAGTTTACTTGGTTACGATGTGAATTATTATGAAGAACTATTTGAGGAGAAGATGGATCTTTTATTAAAAATAAATAAAGAAGAAAGTGTAACATGGAAAGGGCAGTTTAGAACGCCACTTGAACATGCGGCAATTATACCGAGAGCTAAAAATAACAATATGCCAATTTGGCGTGCTGTTGGAGGGCCACCTGCTAGTGCAATTAAGGCAGGTCGCGCAGGTGTACCAATGATGCTTACGACACTTGGTGGCCCAGCTGTTAATTTTAAAGTTTCGATTGATGCATATCGTGAAGCTGCTGAGCAAAGTGGTTTTGATCCAGCGACATTACCAATTGCGACAACAAGTTTATTTTATACAGCAGAAAATTCACAAGATGCACTTAGTGAATATTATCCTCATATTAATGCTGGTATGCTTGCACTACGCGGTGGTGGATATCCAAAACAACAATTTACTAATGCAGTAGATCACCGTGATGCGTTAATGATTGGTAGCCCGCAACAAATTATTGAAAAAATGCTTTACCAATATGAGTTATTTGGGCAACAACGTTTTATGGCACAAATTGATTTTGGCGGTGTACCATTTGATAAGATTGAGAAAAACATTGAATTAATTGCTACTGAAATTATGCCGGCTGTTAGAAAATATACAACGAAATAATGATAAAAGTACCGGGAATATAACCTATTCTCGGTACTTTTTTATTTAGTCAGTTTGGAAAAATGACGAAAAAATGAATTTTTAGTTTAAAAAAAGGAAAGGATTTTTCTATTTGTGAATAACAATATTCTTGATTTGAATTTTGGAAATACATTTTTCACTTGACAAAATTCAAGAGGTTTTCATGTTGATATTCGAGGACATTTTTCAAGAGGAAAGTCAAGCGTATGAAGAGAAAAACGTAATGATAATTGATATAAGAGTATGTTGTATGTTTGAAAAATACGTTTTTAAAATATGAGAAATCTAATTCAAAAAAATTACAAAAGACATATTTCAGACAAAATCCTGTCAATAATACGTCAAAAATCACCTGAATTTATTATGTAAGTATATTATACAATTCGATTAACGAATAAAACACTACTGAAATAGTGAAAAGGTAAATCGTATGAAGAAAGTTCTTTTGTAATAATCCAAAAAACTGACAATCTATATTTTCAGAAAGTACATAAACGAATTTATCTTTTTGTATTTCCAAATGATTGAATTGTTCGTTATGAAGTGAATTCATACAATTCAATCGATATTACGATATAAAAAATTATGAAGGAAGTGACTTTAGCATGGAAACGCTCGAATTGGCACGAATACAATTTGCATCTACAACGATTTTTCATTACTTTTTCGTTCCGCTATCTATTGGTTTAGCTTTTATCATTGCGTTAATGCAAACGTTGTATGTGGTAAAGGGACAAGAAGTTTATAAGAAAATGACAAAGTTTTGGACACAAATATTCCTTATTAACTTTGCAGTAGGTGTTGTAACAGGTATTTTACAAGAATTTCAGTTTGGTATGAACTGGTCAACATATTCACGTTTTGTTGGTGATGTTTTCGGACCATCACTGGCAATTGAAGGTTTATTAGCATTTTTCATTGAGTCTACATTCCTAGGTTTATGGGTATTCGGTGAGGATAAACTTCCGAAGCGAGTTCACCTTTTATGTATTTGGCTCCTCTCAATAGGAACAATGTTATCAGCATTTTGGATTTTAACTGCAAGTGCATTTATGCAGTCCCCGGTAGGATATGAAATGGCTGCAGATGGACGTGCGCAGATGAATGATTTCTTGGCGATTATTCAAAATCCACAACTATGGGTGCAATTCCCACATACAATTACAGCGGCACTTGCAACAGGCGCATTCTTTATTGCTGGTGTTAGTGCATGGAAAATTGCAAAACAACAAGAGACTGAGGTGTTTAAGAAGTCTTTCAGAGTTTCTATCGTTGTTGGAACAATTTCAACAGCATTGGTATTATTTTTCGGTCATGCACAAGCACAAAATTTAATTAAGACACATCCGATGAAAATGGCAGCAGCTGAAGCATTATGGAATACGAGTGAGGATCCAGCTCCATTTACAGTATTTGCAAAAATTGATACAGAGAAGAAAGAAAATTCGTTTGAAATTCAAATCCCTTATATGCTGAGTCTATTGTCATACGATAAATTTAGCGGTCAAGTAGAAGGAATGAATCAAATTCAAAAACAATATGAAGAAAAATATGGACCTGGGGATTATATTCCGCCAGTACATACTATGTTCTGGAGTTTTAGAGCGATGGTAATGAGTGGAACATTCATGCTTCTTCTAGGAGCGTACGGCTGGTTCTTATCAAGAAAAGATCGTTTAGCTGAAAAAACTTGGTATTTAAAATTAATGGTATATGCAATTGCACTACCATTTATCGGAAATACAGTAGGTTGGATTATGACTGAAATGGGACGTCAGCCTTGGGTTGTCTTCGGCGTTATGAAAACAGAAGATGCAGTATCTCCAAACGTTACATTTGGAGAAGTATTATTCTCTCTTGTTTCATTCACATCACTATATGTAATTATTGGAGGCATTACTGTTTACTTATTCGTTCGTATCATTAAAGGACATGCGAATAAGAAAACGAAAAAGGATTATCAAAGCCATGATCCATTTGATAAGGAGGAAGAGTATGTTATCTCTTAATGAGTTATGGTTTCTAATTATTTCAACCTTATTCGTTGGATTCTTTGTACTTGAAGGTTTCGATTTTGGTGTAGGAATCGTTTCAAGGTTTTTAGGAAAGAATGATTTGGAAAAACGTATATATTTAAATACAATTGGACCGTTTTGGCATGCAAATGAAGTATGGCTTGTTTGTGCTGGTGGTGCTATGTTTGCGGCATTTCCACACTGGTATGCAACTTTATTTAGTGGGTTCTATATTCCGTTTGTGTTTATGCTTCTTGCTTTAATTATAAGAGGCGTTTCCTTTAAATTCCGTGCGAAAATAGAAAACCATAAGTGGAAAAGTTTCTGGGATTGGGGCATGTTTATTGGAAGCATGCTACCTCCTATACTTTGGGGAGTTGCAATCGCAAACTTTATGACAGGTGTACCAATTGATGAAAGTAAAAATATGGTAGGCGGATTCATGAAATTACTTCACCCATTTGCGTTACTTGGAGGAGTTATGTTTCTTCTTCTATGTATTGTTCATGGTTTGCAATTCCTTACTATACGTACAACAGGGAAATTACGAGAACGCGCACGTATTGCCGCGACAAAGATTGCACCTTTTGCATTAATAACACTTCTTGTTTTTGCAGCTGTAGGGTTATGGAAAACAGATATTTTCACCGCACATGGTTCAGAGTGGCTAATGGTTCCAATTGGAGCTTTTGTAGCGCTATTTGTTTCTACTTTATTAAATAAAAGAAGAAGAGATGGTTGGGCTTTCTTTATGACGAGTTTAACAATCATTTTGCTAAGTGCAAGTGTGTTCATCGGTATGTTCCCGCGTGTCATGATTAGCTCATTAGGAGCGGTAAATGATTTGACAATTTATAATGCGGCATCAGGACCTTATGCATTAAAACTGATGAGCTATTTTTCTCTTGCTATTTTACCGTTTGTTATCGGTAGTCAAATATGGAGTTTCTATGTATTTAGACAACCTGTTAAGTCAGACAAAGATTTGGAGTACTAATGAAAAGAAAAAGAGGACTTCCGTCGTATCCTGGTAGCCGAGTTTTATATGTAACTTTAAGTCTTATTAGCATTTTAGAGGCGTGTAGTATCATTGCACAGACAGTGTTTTTAGCACGAGCAATCACATTTTTATTTCATGGAGAAACAGTGCAGGCTGTGCTAAATGAAACTGTTTATTTTGGGATCACGTTTGCAGCACGCCAAATGTTGGTGCGAGCATCGCAAATATTGGTTGAGCGTTTCGCTGAAAAAACAGGATTGGCATTACGTAAACAGTTAATAGAAGCATATTTTACATTAGGGCCGAGATTTGTCCAAACGAATGGGACTGGCCATCTGGTTACTTTATCGATAGAAGGTATTGAGAAATTTAAAACTTATATTGAATTAACAATTCCTAAAATGATTAGAAGTAGTATCGTACCAGGGCTAATTGTTCTATATGTTTTTACACTGGACATTAAGTCTGGAATTATTTTAGTTGTAACGATTCCAATTGTGATCATATTTATGATCCTTCTCGGATTAGCAGCGCAGAAAATGGCGGATAGCCAATATGAAACATATCGTGTACTTTCTAATCATTTTGTAGATACGTTAAAAGGATTAGAAACATTAAAGTATTTAGGAAAAAGTAAACAGCACGAAGGAAAGATTGAAAAAGTAAGTAAACGATATAGAAAAGCAACGATGCGTACTTTGCGAGTTGCTTTTCTTTCTTCTTTTGCATTAGATTTCTTTACGAGTTTATCAATTGCATTTGTAGCAGTTGGATTAGGGATACGGTTAATAGATGGGACAATTATACTGTTACCAGCTCTTACGATTTTAATTTTAGCGCCGGAATATTTTCTGCCGATTAAGCAAGTTGGAGCAAATTATCATGCTACATTAGATGGACAACTTGCACTGGAGCAAATAGAAGAAATTCTACAGAAACAAAAAGAAATAGAAAAGAAAGATTCAAATGTAGATATAGTATGGAATTCTTCTAGTAGCTTGAAATTACAAGATGTAAAAGTAAATAATGATGAATCTGAAAAGGCTATATTAGAGGGAATTGATTTTACTTGGCAAGGTAACGGTGCTATAGGCATTATTGGTGAAAGTGGGGCAGGGAAATCAACGCTAATCGATGTGTTAGCAGGATTTCTCCCCCTGTCGGATGGGAAGATGTTAGTAAATGGTGTAGAAATTGATGAATCTACTCGAGAAGATTGGCAAAAAAATATTGCTTATATTCCGCAACAACCTTATATTTTTCCACTTTCGTTAAAAGATAATATTTGTTTCTATGAAACGAATACACCTGATGAAGAGGTTGAGAGAGTTATAAATGAAGTGGGCCTTCGTTCGCTCGTTGCATCACTACCACATGGGATGTACGAAAGAATTGGAGAAGGTGGACGTATGCTTAGTGGCGGACAAGAACAACGTGTCGCTATGGCACGTGCACTTTTAAGTAAAAAGCCAATCATTTTATTAGATGAACCTACAGCACATCTTGATATTGAAACTGAATTTGAAATAAAGCAATCGATGTTACGTCTGTTTGAAGGTAAGTTAGTATTTCTTGCAACGCATCGTCTGCATTGGATGAAGCAAATGGATCATATTCTTATTTTAAATAAAGGGGAAATCAAAGAAAGTGGAACATATGAAGAACTTTTAAAGAATGAGACATTACATTTTTATAGGGAAGAGAGGGGAGAGCGATGAGTAACTGGATTAAACCTCATATACAGCAAAATAAAGGTAGAATGACGTTGACTATTTTCCTCGGGCTTCTTGGAGTTAGTTCAGGTGCGATGCTACTTTTCATTTCAGGTTATTTAATTTCTAAATCTGCTCTCAGACCAGAAAATGTAATGGCTGTATATGTTCCTATAGTTGCAACGC
This sequence comes from Bacillus sp. MYb209, assembly GCF_002975175.1. Taxonomy (GTDB): domain Bacteria; phylum Bacillota; class Bacilli; order Bacillales; family Bacillaceae_G; genus Bacillus_A. The sequence goes on along the minus strand of NZ_PCNZ01000017.1, from coordinate 80,580 downwards.
GTGCGTTTAGTATAGGGCAAGCTGTCTTTCATTATTTAGAGCGTTTAGTAGGGCATGACGTCGTTCTACGAATTTTAGAAAAAATGAGGACAAAACTATATAGAATTGTAGAACCACAGGCGCTATTTTTACGCTCTCGATTTCAAACTGGTGATGTACTAGGTGTATTGTCTGATGATATAGAACATTTACAGAATCTATATTTACGTACAATATTCCCTAGTATATTAGCGTCAGTTGTATATAGCATTTTCGTACTTGTTATCGGTGCATTTGACTTAGTATTTGCACTTATCTCAGCTTGTATGTTAGCTGTTATTGTTTTTCTTCTTCCATTCGTATCACTACTTTTGATGAAACGACATCATGTTGCTTTGAAGCGAGGAAGAAATCGTTTGTATCAACAATTGACAGATGCTGTATTTGGGTTATCTGATTGGCAGGCGAGTGGTAGAAAAGATGAATTTATTAATGCGTATGTAGGGCAAAATGTCCAGTTGTTAAAGACAGAAAAGAGAGTGAAACGCTGGTACCATATTCGAGACAGTGTCATTCATTTAATAGTGGGTATTGTAGTTATTTCAATGATTTTGTGGACTGGAAATCAATCAGCAAGTGGACAAATTGCACCTACAGTCATCGCGGCCTTCGTATTAATGACGTTATCAGTGACAAATGCGCTTATCCCTATATCAGATGCTATTGATCGAATTCCATCTTATGTAGAATCTGTTCACCGGCTTAATGGCGTAGAAAGTGATAGCGCTTTGGATGATAAGGAGTTACCTGGAGATAAAGAATACGTTGTACCAAAACATGTAGATATTGAACTGAGTAATGTGTCGTATAATTACCCGAATAGTAATGAATCTGTATTAAAAGGCGTATCATTGCAAATAAAGGCAGGAAAGAAAATTGCTATTTTAGGTAGAAGTGGAACAGGAAAATCTACTTTACTAAAACTGTTAACTGGGGCGCTACGTCCGGTGAGTGGCCAAATTATATTGAATGGTGAACAAGCTCATACGAATCTTTTGTCAAAATATATTTCTGTATTAAACCAAAAACCACATTTATTCGATACGACAATTGGAAATAATGTGCGGATCGGTAAACCAGAGGCTAATGATGAAGAGATATGGAAAGCGTTAGAGAAAGCACAGCTAGCACCGCACATTGCTTCTCTTCCTGATGGATTACAAACAAAAATGCATGAAATGGGAAAGAGGTTTTCTGGTGGAGAAAGGCAAAGGGTAGCATTTGCAAGAACTCTTATGCAAGAAGCATCGATCATTGTCCTTGATGAACCGACTATCGGTTTAGACCCTAAAACAGAATTAGCCTTAATAGAAACAATGTTTTTTGCAACAGAAGAAAAGACTGTTATTTGGATTACACATCATCTTGTAGGAATTGAACATGTAGATGAAGTTATTTTCCTTGATAGTGGCCAAATCGCTATGCAAGGTAGTCATGAACAGCTACTGAAAGAAAATGAGAAATATCGTAGGTTATACGAGCTTGATAAAGGTATATAAGAATGAAATGCAAAAAACACAAATTCTTGATAGTTCAAGGTTTGTGTTTTTTTGTATTTGTGGTGAAATCATATAGACTGTATAAGCTAGTTGAGCATGAAATGGTTATATATTGTTAGAAAGGGTGTTTAAAACCTATCCTTTCAAGGCAATACTTGAGTCATAGTGAATGGATTGTTGGAAGGCGTGATTATATGTTTGAAGAGGATGGCATTGTTTTAATTCTGGAGCCTGCTGATGAACGGAATATGAGGAAATTTATTTTTACAGTACCGAAGTCAGTTTATGAAAAAAAAGAGATTTTATTACATTACGGAACACCTTTAGGCCAAGGATATACGGATATTATAGAAGATATTGTTAGTGTACATATAGACATAGATATTGTAACGGTAATAGGGCGTGTGAGAGGATAAGGGAATGATAAGCTCCCCCAAAAAAACAGATGTACTTAAAAATAAGTATGTCTGTTTTCTTAGGTAAATGAAGATAGTTGCGAGGTGGAAATGTATAAAATTAGTAGGGATAATTTTGGGACGAAAGGATCGAAGAAATAAAAATTCTTATTATGGTAATATGTTCGATATCGTTTGAAATACATGTTGAACAGGAGAATAATGATTTTTCTAGAATGTATATAATGAAGATGAAAAAATAAGGCGTGCTGTGATAAGGTGTATAAGGAGAAAAATAAGTGCTTATAAATGTACAAAAGAACTATTATTAGTAGGAGGTAAAATGAAGTTTATAAAAATAATGTTATTTTCAATTGTAATTTCAATTGGTTTGATGGGATGCTCGATAGTAGAGGAAGGGAAGAACTCCCTAGATTATGCTCAAAAAGCGACAGACTATGTGAATAAAATAAGTGCATTTGCAAATGAAGCGCCAGGATTAGCTGAGAAGGCTATAAATGATGGAGAAGCTCGAAAAGAATTGGAAACGAAGCTTAGTGAAATTAAACAAGATATACCAGCTTTTAATGAATTAACACCACCGGATGTAGCAAAGGATCTTCACCAGCAAATTGTCGGATATAATGAAAAGTTAAATACATTAATTGATACATCTATGAAAAAGATAGAGGAAGGAAAAATGGATGTAGAGCAGTTTAAAAACTCTGAGCTTATGCAGACAATAGAACAAGTTCGTGATTTGAAAGATAAGGTTCAAAATCTAGGGCAGTGATGAATAAAGACAAAAAGATCCGTTTATCACAAACGGATCTTTTTATTATTGTATACAATAAACGATTACACCAACAACGATAATAATGTTGCCGATGATTTTTCGTTTCGTTATTTTTTCCCCTAAGAAATACCAGCTGAAAATTAATATAATGATGTAACTTAATGATTCTAATGCAGATGCTTGCTTTAATGCCAAGCCTTTTAAGGCGATCACATTTAATCCGGCATTAATTACAAATAAAAAGTAGCCGATGATAACATAAGGATTCACATATTCTTTTATTCTAGAATCGTATTGTTGTAAAGTAGCCTTTTTTAATAATATTTGTGAGTAATTGGCTAAAATTATCCCAAATATCAATAATAACATATAACTATTCATCTTTTGTCACCACCACAATTCCGACGATAATAATAGCTGCGCCAAGTATGTGATTCCACTGTATCGTATCTCCAAATAGGAATACTGACCAAAGCATGGACCATAGTATTATAATCCCACGGTGTGAATATGCTCTAGAAATTTCAAAATTCTTAATGACTTGTTGCCATAGAATTGCATATCCGAATAAAAGTACAACAAGTCCGAAGTAAGCAATAAAAAATGAAATTGATGCAATAGGGAATTGAGATGCCCATTTCATGTAAACCATAATGATAGAATATATCAAGAAGGCCACATGTAAAAATACATAGTTTTTAATAGTTGGTTTCATATATTCACTCTCTTTTACATGTAAATAAATACATTTGAAATGAATTTATTTATTTAATCAATAGTTTCTTATTACATAATGTACATTGAAATTGTCTTTTCAGTACATATCATAGATTTTTGCTTATCATTTCACATTCCAAAATATATAGTAACATGTCTTCTATTGTAAAACAACAGAAGACATTAGGCACTATTTGTTATGAGTGATATCCACTTTCTTCTATTAAAAATGTAATTGTATTTTTCAGCATTACAAGATAGTGGAATAAGTGTCGTTAGTCTCTCCATCGCTCTATAATTTGTACCGTTTTATTTGTTGCATCCATCTCTACTTGAATACCTATTGGCAAAGTAATCATTGGATGAGTATGACAACAATCAAAATCGGCTAGAAAAGGAAGTTTTTGATTTTGTAATACTTCTAATAATATTTCGTAAGGTTTTCGATTTGTACCACAATCATCGAATTGCTCATGTTTTCCAAGGATGATACCTGAAATTTTATCAAAAACGCCGTTAATTTTAAGTAATGAAAAACTTCTTTCGATAGTAGATGCATCTTTTGAGCTATCTTCAATAAAGAGAATGTCACCCTCTTGAATATGTGGCATATAGGGGCTGCCCCAAATACCTTGTATAGTGTTTAAATTCCCACCAATAATACGTCCAGTAGTTTTTCCGCCCATTACTGAAATCCAATTGTTCGATCGAAGTTCTTTTTCCTGCGTTTTTTCTTCCCAATTAATAAATTCATCTGACCAAAATAACGGTTGGCTTAAGTTGTAAGGAAGATGTTGATCAGTTATTAAAGTATCCGCAAAATATTTGTACGTGCAATCTACGAAAGGCTCAAATTCACCAAAAGAAGGAACAAGTGCTGGACCATAAAATGTAGGAATTCCTGTTTTTGCATAAATCCCTAGTAATAATGCTGTTGTGTCTGAATAGCCAATCATTATTTTAGGGTTCTTTTGAAAAGTCTCATAATCAATATAAGGTAATAATGAATTTGAATTCAGTCCCCCAATTGTCGACATGATACAAGAGACGTTAGGATTTCTAATCAAGTTATTTAATTCCTCAGCACGCTCTTTAATGCTCCCGGAACGATAATAATCATATTGACCTGTTAGTGAACCTTCTAATATATGAAATCCTTTCTGTTCTAAGTATAATTTTGCTCGTTTAAACCTTTTTGAAGAAGTGTAGGTTACTGGTGAAGAGGAGGAGTAGATGCCGATTGTATCTCCATATTTCAATCTTTTTGGAAGTATCATTTGTATAATTCCTTTCTATTATATAGTGTTTTTGTGTTTATATGGTATTGAATATTCTTATATTTCGTTATTTTTAGTGTAACACATATGAAAAAGAGAAAGAGGTTGAAATAATAATTGCTGTAAGATGAATAAATATGCTTTTTACCTTGACGATATAAAGTAATTGTTGTTATGGTTAAACATGAGTGTATAAAAGATTTGCTAAAGGAGTTTTGGGATGAATCGGTTAAAATGGGGAGGATTAACAATCCTATTAGTAGTAATTCTGGGTATATGTTGGTTCTTTTTCCAAGGAGTTCAAAAGAGTGAAACAAATGTAGATACTCAGCCTTTACAAGTGGCAGAGCTACCTAAAACAGGGCTATCTGAAAAAGTAGTTCCACCAAAATATATACCACCAGAAATTGATGCAAAAGCAGCTATTATTATCAATGCGAGTAATGGAGATGTTATTTATCAAAATAATGAAAATGAAGCTGTTGCCCCTGCTAGTATGTCAAAAATGATGACAGCATATCTCGTTTTAGAGAGTATACATAATGGAAAAGTCCGCTGGGAAGATCCAGTGAAAATAAGTGCGAAATCGGCACAAACAGAGGGTGCAAAAATCCCAATGCAAGTAAATGATACATTAACTGTTAAGGACTTATATCATGCGTTAATGATTGAATCGGCTAATAATTCGGCTGTCGCTTTAGCAGAACATGTAGCTAAGACAGAAAAAAACTTTGTTCAACTTATGAATGAAAAAGCCCAGCAGTTAGAAATGTCAGATAAAGCTAAATTCGCGAATGCTTCCGGATTACAGGAGCCCGACGGAAGTGAAACAAAAATGACAGCAGCTGACGTAGCAAAATTAGCGTATCATCTTATAAAAGACTACCCAGAAATATTAGAAGTGACTCACTTACGTCAAAGTCAGTTAGCATTTAACAATGTTAATGTTACAAGCACAAATGAGATGTTAAATAAAAATAATAAAGCTTTATATATAGAAGGAATAGACGGATTAAAAACAGGATTTACAGATAGCGCAGGGTATTGTTTTACAGGTACTGCAAAACAAGGTGATAATCGCATTATTACAGTTGTTATGGGGACAAAAGGTAAAACAAAACGTTTCACAGAAACACAGAAGCTAATGTCCTATGCTTTTCAATTGGTTAATTAGGTGAAGAAGTAAGTTAATTGCTATAAAAAAAGACAGACAGTTTATTTGAACCTTGATGTTGGTGATAATAAGCTGTTTTTTAATTTTTGAGAGTATGGGGAGTAAAAACTCAAGTGATATCATTTGAGTTTGTTTTTGTTTGTTGATAGTATTAAGTTAAGAACTTATTAATAATAAGTTTAAGAGGCATTATATGCTTCGTACATATGATACTGCCTCAAATGAAAAATTGGAGGGAATTGTAATGGCAAAAGATTTTTACTTAGCGATTGAAGACAGAAGATCTATTTACGCGATTAGTAAAGAGCAAGTAGTTTCTGATGAAAGAATTCAAGAAGTGATTTATCATGCTGTGAAACATACACCTTCGGCTTTTAATTCTCAAAGTGCAAGAGTTGTTGTATTACTAGGTGAACAACACGACAAATTATGGGATGTTACGAAAGAAACGTTACGAAAAATTGTACCTGAAAATAATTTTGCACCTACTGAAGAGAAAATGAATGCATTTAAAAGTGGCTATGGAACAGTTTTATATTTCGAAGATAGTAAAGTAGTAGAAAGTTTGCAAGAGAACTTTGCGTTATACAAAGACAATTTCCCTACATGGTCTCAACAATCTTCAGGAATGTTGCAATTTGCGATTTGGACAGCGCTAGAGATTGAAGGTTTTGGTGCTACATTACAACATTATAATCCGTTGATTGATGAAGAAGTAAGGAAAGAATGGGATGTACCTGGACACTGGAAGTTAACTGCGCAAATGCCATTTGGTAAACCAGTAGTTTCTGCAGGAGATAAAGAATATCAGGCATTAGAAACTCGTGTGAAAATTTACAAATAAAATAAAATAAAAGGTGAACAGAGATATAATCTGTTCACCTTTTTATACATGGTAAAAGTTTGTATGCTGAATTGTTTTCATCTGTTCTTTTAATTCGTTTTTCTTTGTTTCAATGATTGTTACCTTTTTAAATGTTGTAAACGATAATAAGTGAGTAAGAGCGTAGTAAAGTTCGATATTATTATTTATGTGATCGTCTATTATTTTTTCCACAAATGCAACTCCTCTTTTCATGTGATTATACATACTCTATCAATAAAACCCTAATAATTCCATATTTAGTAGGGAAACAAAATGGTCAATTGTGTTTTTTGAATGGGAATGCTCTTGAGTGGGGGGATTTTTGTGCATGAAATCTTACAAATCATCACTTTGTTTAAAATCATACATAGTATAGAGAATTCATTTTCTTAAAATATTATACTATTGATAAATAAAGTGTTTTTTGTCATGATAAGAGTGTGCCTCATGAAAAAGAACTTTCTAGAAAAACATATTGTGTTTATGTATTAGATTAATGGAATTTCTATATTAGATAAAAAGTGTAAAATTTATATTGAAATAACGTAGGAAGTTTTTAAATTTTGATGTAATACATAAGAAATTTGAAAAAATCGTTGCAAAAACACACAGTTTAATGGTAAAGTTCACATGAAGTTCACACGGAAGTCACTTCAATCGTTTAAAATAAACGACGTGTGAAAAATAAAACTCTTGCTAAAAAATGGAACTGGATGAATATTTTACTTTGATAATATTGTAAAGTACTAAGTTTATAGTTTTTCTCAAGAGGATAGTAGGGAAAGGAAGTAAAGACAACTTATGAAAAAAGTAATCGCAGGTTTAGCAGCAGCATCTGTAGTAGGCGTAGCAGTTCCAGGAATGGATTCTGCTCATGCACAAGTTTCAAATGATGCGCTAAAAGAAATTAATGGACAAACACAAACTCAAACGACTGTAACTGAAACAAAAACAGTAGAAACAACTTCTGAATTAAAATACACGGTAACAGCTGATGTATTAAATGTACGTTCAGGTGCTGGTACAGGACATAACGTTATTTCTAAAGTAAAAGCAGGTCAAGTACTTCAAGTAATTGGACAAGAAAACGGTTGGTTCAAAGTTAGTGTAAATGGTCAAACAGGTTATGTAAGTGGGGACTTCGTAACAACTGGTGGCAATAAAGGAACTACTGTTCAACAAGGAACAGGTACTTACACAGTAAACGTTTCTTCACTAAACGTACGTACAGGCCCAAGTGCATCTCATACTGTTTTAGGTTCTGTAAATAAAGGTAAAACAGTTCAAGTTGTAGGTGAAGTTCAAGATTGGTTTAAAATTAACTTCAATGGTGGAACTGGATACGTAAGTAAAGACTTCGTAACAAAAGGTGGTTCAGCTGTATCTAACGAAACACAGCAACCAACTACAAACAACAACAACAATACTGCTACAGTTCAAACTGGTGGTTCATATGTTGTTAATACAGGAGCTTTAAAAGTACGTACAGGTCCAGCTACATATAACCCTGTAATTGGTGGGGTAACAAACGGTACAGTATTAAACGTTACTGGCGCTGAAAATGGTTGGTATAAAATTAACCATAACGGCCGCACAGGTTACGTAAGTGCAGACTTTGTGAAGTTTGTAAAAGGCGGAGTGAACAATGTAGTTACTGGTGGTAACCAAGGTACGAACCAAGTACAAAAACCAACAGCACCAACAGGTGGAGATACATCTTCAATCGCTGGATTCGCTAGATCTTTAAATGGTTCACCATACAAAACTGCTGGTGTAACACCTGCTGGTTTTGACTGCAGTGGATTCATCCACTACGTATTAAATCAAACTGGTCATTCAGGCGCTCGTCAAACAGTTGCTGGATACTGGAGCTCTAAAACAAAAACTAGCAATCCACAACCAGGTGATTTAGTATACTTCCAAAATACTTATAAATCAGGTCCTTCTCACATGGGCGTTTACTTAGGAAATGGACAGTTTATCAGTGCAGAAAATGACGCAACTGGTGTACGCATTAGCTCTGTAAGCAACTCTTACTGGAGTAAGCACCTATTAGGTTACACAAAAGCATACTAAGAAAAAGTATTTTTTATACTTTTTGTATAGAGAAAAGGCTTTCCAGGGAAACTTGGGAAGCCTTTTTTATAGTTAGATAAACTGACAGTATAGTAGTATTTATCTCGCTATTTGCGGGATAATAATCAGCGGGGGATGGACAAAACCCCGCTGATTAAAGTTTCACTTTATGTCAATTTCCCACGCAAAAACTTAGCATATAAATCATGAAAATAGTTTGGACGGAATAAGTTTGCTGCATGACCTGCTAATGGAATTTCTTTATATAAAACGTTCGGAAGAATGGACTTCAAATCAAAGAGACAAGATTTATAGAGATGATCATGTTCTCCCATCACCCATAATATAGGATGGGGAAGTGCTTTTAATTTAGATTTCAAGTCGAATTCTAAGCGATGTCGTAATGACTCAGCAATAATGGACGAGTGTAATTGTAATCCGAAACGGTAATAAATATTTCGTGAAATAACAGCGAACGGATTTGCCCTTAGTATTCCACTTGGAAAAATAGTACTAGCATACTGAGAAAGCCAAGATGAATATTCATCACCACGTTTTTCCCAAAATTTTCGAAAAACATTATATAAACGGGAAGGGTTATTATAATGTCCACCAATATGACAAATGCTTAATACTTTTTCTGGATGCATTTGTGCAAATGTCGTAGAGATATAACAGCCATAGCTTAGAGCACAAATATGAGCCTTTTCAATTCCCTCTTTTTCATACAAGTTCAATAATTGATCTACGAGGCGCTGTATTGAAAAGTCGATAGCTTCTCCTTTATCGTCGCCGTGACCTAATAAGTCATAAGTTATAATGTTGTAGGATGCAGAAAATCGTTTATGCTCTTTTTTGAAGGCGCGGCGATTTCCAACTAATCCATGAATAAAAATGATTGTTTCCTTTTCGGAATGTTTATTTGTTTGCAAAAAGGATACTCCTTTCAATGCTGGAGATTTATATAGTATTTTAAATTAGCTAATTGAAAAAATCAGTTATTATTATTCTATGCGTAGTCTATAATTCACATAGAATAATAAGTACCAGGTAATAATATCAGATATTTACACTTGTTGTAAAGATGAGTTTATATGTATATTTTGTAAAAATAGAAAAAGTGTGTTTACATTCAGTTTACATTTATAGCGTATTCTAGTTTTAGAGATAATAGTTTTGTTTATAACGAGGAGATGAACGACAATGGAAGTTAGGAATATAGAAAAGAAAAAAGGGAATTGGAGGCAGTTTTTACGTCTTATTCGAGATACAAATCCACCGAAAGGCATTCTTATTTTTGCATTACTAATGAGCTTACTTTCTACTGGAGCGAGTTTGTTTATTCCAATGCTGACAAAAGGTTTAGTTGATAATTTTTCACTTTCCTCAATTAGTACGGGACAAATTGTTGGATTAATTGCATTCTTTATTATTCAAACAATTGCTGCGGGATTGTCTATTTATTTACTGAATTATATTGGACAAAAAATTGTGGCTGGACTTAGGGAACGATTGTGGAAAAAGGTACTTATTTTACCAGTGTCTTATTATGATCAAAACAGAACGGGAGATACAATTAGTCGTATGACAAATGATACAGGTGTTGTTAAAACATTAATTTCTGAGCATTTGTCAAACTTATTAACAGGCGGTATCTCAATTATTGGGTCATTAATTGTATTATTTGTTTTAGACTGGAAAATGACAATTTTACTTTTAACGGTTATTCCATTATCGGTACTAATTTTAGTTCCACTTGGACGGAAAATGTATAAGATTTCAAAAGCGCTTCAAGATGAAACAGCTTCGTTTACAAGTGTGTTAACACAAGTGTTATCAGAAATTCGTTTAGTGAAATCTTCAAATACGGAAAAAAGAGAATATGAAACAGGGAATACAGGTATCCAAAAATTATTGCAATTTGGTTTGAAAGAAGGAAAAGTGCAAGCATTAATTTCACCAGTTATGTCGTTTGTTTTAATGGCATTACTTGTTATTATCGTAGGGTATGGTGGAATGCGAGTTTCTAGCGGTGCATTAACAACAGGTGAACTTGTAGCATTTATTTTGTATTTAGTTCAAATTATTATGCCGATGAGCCAGTTATCTATGTTCTTTACTCAGTTCCAAAAAGCAATTGGTGCAACCGAAAGAATTAATACGATTTTAGAATATGAAGTAGAAGATCATGAGACAGGTATGAATGTTACAAATGCGAAGCAGTCGATCGTTATTGAAAATGTACATTTTGAGTATAACGAAGAAGAGAAAGTGTTGAAAAATATCGACTTCACGATTGAATCTGGAAAAGTAACAGCGATTGTAGGACCAAGTGGTAGCGGAAAAACAACTTTATTCTCGCTGTTAGAACGTTTTTATGAGCCAACTAGTGGTTTCATAAAATTAGGGAAAGAACCAATTACAGCATATTCATTACAGTCATGGCGACGTCAAATTGGTTACGTTTCACAAGATAGTCCGTTAATTGATGGAACGATTCGTGATAATATTTGTTACGGTGTTGAGGGTGAAGTGACTGACGAAGAAATTGAAAGAGTAGCAGCGATGGCGTATGTTGATGCGTTTATTCATGATTTACCAAGCGGATATGCAACAGAAGTTGGAGAGCGTGGTGTGAAGCTTTCTGGAGGGCAAAGACAACGAATTGCGATTGCTCGAGCGTTACTACGAAATCCGCAAATCCTTATGTTAGATGAAGCAACTTCAAGTCTCGATAGTAAATCAGAGTCTGTCGTTCAAAAGGCGTTAAATAACTTAATGAAAGGTAGAACAACTTTAGTTATTGCACATAGGCTTTCTACCGTAGTAGATGCAGATAAGATTATCTTTATTGAAAAAGGGAATCTGACAGGTAGTGGATCTCATGACGAATTATTACGTACACATGACATGTATCGTGAATTCGCAATGCAGCAGTTGAAAATTAAAGAAGGTGCCTTATAGAATGAAAACAATCAGTGAGGGAGCACTTCACTGATTGTTGATTTTTGAGAGTTGTAATAAGTATGTTAAGCAGAAAGGATATGATTCCTTGATACCTAAAATATTAATTGTAGATGATGATCCGCACATTAGGGAGCTTGTTACTCTATTTTTGGAACGAGAAGGTTTTCAAACATATGAGGCGGTTGATGGACTTGATGCTCTTCGAAAAATAGAAGAAGTGAAAATCGATATGGCGATTCTTGATATTATGATGCCGAATATGGATGGATTTGATTTATGTTATGAATTAAGAAAATACTATGATATCCCGATTCTTATGCTAACTGCCAAAGGGGAAACGTCTCAAAAAGTAAAAGGATTTCACCTTGGAACAGATGATTATCTTGTAAAACCATTCGACCCTATAGAACTAGTAGTAAGAGTAAAGGCATTACTGAAACGTTACCAAATTACAGTATCGCAATCTATTCAAGTTGGAAATGTACTGTTAAATCGTAAAACATTTGAAGTTACATCCGGAGAACAAACGGTTACGTTACCGCTAAAAGAATTCGAGTTACTCTTTACATTAGGTTCTAAAGCGGGAAGAACTTGTTCAAGAGAGCAATTAATTGAAGATGTATGGGGATATGATTTTGAAGGGAATGAACGCACGCTAGACGTTCATATTAATCGGTTACGTGAAAAATTTCAAGAAGAGAAGTCAAAGTTTAGTATTAAAACGATAAGAGGCTTAGGGTATCGCTTAGAGGTAAGTAAATGAGAAAAAGAGAACGAATGAGTAAGTTGAAGATGCTGAAAGTAATCGGAGCGATAATAGCGCTCTTTTCTTTTCTCACTATAATTTGGTCTATAGCATTTTATGTATCATCAAGTATAATAAATGCTCTTGAAATAAACGTATCGCCTTTTGTTACTTTTCTAATTAGTGACATGGTCGGCTTTGTATTTATTGTTCTTATTTGGACATTGATCGGAATATTAATGAGACCAAAACGAGAGGCGATGATTTGGACTATTATTGAACCGATACAAAAAATTGCAAAAGGAGACTTCTCCGTAAAAATACGAAATGAAGAAAAGTATGATGGAGAAATTGGTGTACTCGTAAAAAGTATAAATGATATGACAGAAGAGCTTAATGCAATGGAGAAAATGAGGCAAGAATTTGTATCGAATGTTTCTCATGAAATACAGTCACCTTTAACTTCTATAAAAGGGTTTGCTAGAGCATTACAAGATAATAATCTTTCTGAGGAAAAAAGAAAACATTATCTTACCATTATTGAAACTGAAACAACGAGATTATCTAAACTGAGTCAAAATTTACTGAAGTTAACCCTTTTAGAGTCTGAAGAGTATACACCAGAAAGAGTGACTTATCGATTAGATCAACAATTAAAGCAAATTGTATTAAATATTGAACCGCTCTGGGCTGAAAAGGAAATTGAATTAGATCTTGATTTAGAGAAAGTGCATGTAACTGCCGACCAAGAAAGTATGAGTCAAGTGTGGATTAATTTAATTCATAATAGTATTAAATTTACTCCAAGCGGTGGTACGATTACAATTCAGTTAAAAGAACATGAGGAATTAGTGGAAGTACGTATTCATGATAATGGAATTGGTATATCAGAGGAACAGAAGCAGCATGTTTTTGAACGTTTTTACAAAGCAGATTCTTCACGGAATCGCGCTCATGGAGGTAGCGGATTGGGATTGGCGATTGTAAAAAAAGTAGTAGATCTTCATCAAGGGGAAATTAAAGTTAAGAGCACGGAAGGAAATGGTGCGGAATTTATTGTACGTATTCCTTATTATAAAGAAAAACAGGATTAGGGAAGTTTCCGCATGCCCATCAACCTAGAGAATCAAAATCCCCCATAACTAAATTTCTATTCATTACTGACTACTGATAATGATGGGTTATGTTAATTAGAATATTTCATATTGTTAAAGAGTATATTTGAAAAATAGGTTTAAGTTGATGATTTTATAAAATAAAAGAAGGCGTTCCATATCTGGAATGCCTTTTCTTGATGTTTTGTTGCTAATGTGGGTTGTTAAGTTATTTATATTCGCTTAATTCTCGTTTCTTCTTGATGAGGAGTAATTGGCGCATTTGAAATATGGTGGAGGAACAAAGAAGGGTACACATTGGATATTCAACTTCGTAAAAAACGAGATCATCAGGCTGCATATGCCTTTATGAAAAGACACCTATTAAAGAAATTTACCTAGTTATTAAAATTTGCCACATCCTTTTCTTACATAACTATTAATTGATATGCCTATTTTAAAAAGGGTACATCTAATATTTTTTATGAATTAGTTTAAATATGGAAAAGAAAGGAATTTTTATGTCTAATATAAAGAAATTGACACTTTTTGGGTTAATTGGTATTACAATGGCTTTTTTTGGAACGGTACGAAGTGTGCCGACTCTTTCAATTACTGGTTGGACCCAAATCTTCTATATGTTGATAGCTGCGTTTGCATTCGCTCTACCTATTGCGTTAATGTCAGCTGAACTTTCTACGGCTTTCCCTGAAGAAGGTGGACCTCAAGTTTGGGTGGAAAATGCATTAGGTGAGAAATGGGGATTTGTCACCTCATGGTTATTATGGGTTCAAATGTTTTTTGGGATGGTAATGGTTGCGTCAACTGTTGGTATTCTATCGGGTTACGTTATTAATAAGCCAGAACTATCTTCAAACAACTACTTTATTTTTGCCATAATCTTAATTTCATACTGGAGTGTGACTTTATTAAACCTTAAGTTTGATATGGTAAAAGTTGCGGGTAACTGGGGCGCTGTTATTGGTGTGTACATTCCGTTTGTCATTCTTGTTGTTCTAGGTGTCATTTATATGATAAAAAACGGGATTCAATCGAATAGTTATTTAGGCGGCTTTAAGCCAAGGGATCTTATTCCTAATTTTAAGGACTTAGGAAGTTTAACTTATTTATCAGGAATTATCTTTATTTTTGCAGGAGTAGAAATTTCGTCTGTACATGCAAATAATATTGATAATCCAAAACGTAACTATCCAATTGCTGTTATCACTTCAGTAATTTTATTAGCAATTTTTAATATCATTGCTGGGTTAACTGTTTCAAATGCGGTACCAAAAGGTAAATTAGAGCTTGCGAATATAACACAGCCATATATGATTTTCACCAAAAATCTAGGGATTCCATCTATCTTTGTTAACATTATTTCTTTAATGATTTTAATTGGGGTTTTAGTTCAGCTAAGTGCATGGGTACTTGGACCAAGTAAATCTATGATTAAAGTGGCAGATGAAGGGAATTTGCCGAAGTTTTTTCAAAAGAGAACAGAGAAAGATATTCCAATCACTTTTGTGATGATTCAAGCAATTGTAATTTCATTAGTATCTATCTTATATATAGTAGTTCCAGATGTAAACAGTGCATTCTTAATAATAACAATTACAACAACAATTTTGTATTGTGTTGTGTACTCTTTAATTGCTATTTCAGCTGTTAGCTTGCGTTATAAGATGCCAGACGTTAATAGACCATTCAGATTAGGGAGTAAAGGGAATGGATTAATATGGACGGTCTCTATTCTTTCAATGATAAGTATTGTTTTTACGATTATTGTAAGTATTATTCCGCCATCTATTTTAAAGCCAAGTCAATATACTGGATATGTTATTTATCAAGTGGTCGTTACATTAGCAATGATTGGTATAGCACTTATCATCAACAAATTTAAAAAACCAGAGTGGAAGAAAGATAATAGCTCACCTGAGGATATAAGGAAATCAAGCTAAAGAACAAATAAATATTTGGTACGTATTCCTTAAGTTTTGTTATCAAATGAGCTGGCTTATTTGATTAACAGTGTTTTATATCCCGTTTTTGATGGCAGATATTAATTTATGTGTGAATTTTTTGTGCAGAAAAAATCAAAAAATAATAACGTATTTTGTATCGAGGTTACTTAGGGAATATTTGTGATAATTTGGAGGAAATGAAAAATGAACTATAAAATACCGGATATTAATTTAAAAGCATTATTCTTAGGTGATAAAGGTGAAAATGCCGATTTATTTAAAGAGCTGTTAATTAAAATCGTAGATGAACATGTAGGTTGGCGTCAAAATTACCAACCACAAGACCTACCAGTTATTACTCCGCAAGATAAAAGCTCGAAAAATTTCGTAGAAACTGCTGACCATATCCGTAGTGTAATGGATGTGTTATCTTCAAAACTTCGTACCAATTCATTACCATGGCATTCGGCAGGGCGGTTTTGGGGACATATGAATTCAGAAACATTAATGCCGGCTATTATTGCATATACAGCTGCAATGTTATGGAATGGGAATAACGTGGCGTATGAATCTTCTCCAGGCACTTCTCAAATGGAAGAAGAAGTAGGGCATGAATTTGCTGCTCTTATGAGTTATAAAAAAGGTGAGAGTTGGGGGCATATTTGTGCGGATGGTTCTATTGCTAATCTAGAAGGCCTTTGGTATGCAAGAAACATGAAATCCCTTCCTTTAGCGATTAAAGAAGTAGCTCCTCAATTTGTAGAAGATAAATCAGAATGGGAATTATTAAATATGTCTACAGAAGAAATTCTAAATATTTTAGAAAGAATACCTGGAAAAATTGATGAAATTAAAGCACATTCTGCGCGTAATGGTCAACATCTACAAGAGCTGGGCAAATGGTTGATTCCACAAACTAAACACTATTCTTGGCTAAAATCAGCGGATATTATTGGTATAGGCCTTGATAATGTGGAAACAATTGATGTTGATCATAACTATCGCATGGACATTGATAAACTTGAAGAAAAAATCCGAGAATTAGCTGCAGAAAAAATACCTATTCTTGGTGTGGTAGCTGTTATTGGTACAACAGAAGAAGGACAAGTAGATCGTATTGATAAGATTGTTGCGTTGCGCGAAAAATTAGCACAAGAGGGTATTTATTTTTACATTCATATAGATGCTGCTTATGGCGGGTATGCTCGAGCGATTTTCTTAGATGAGAACAATGAATTTATTGACTATAACAAAATCGATGAAACATATGTAAAATATGGCATTTTCAATTCGGAAAATGAATGGTTGACAGAAGATATTTACAATTCTTTCAAGGCAATAGACCAGGCTGAAACCGTTACAATTGATCCACATAAAATGGGGTATATACCATACTCTGCGGGTGGGATTGTTGTAAAAGATATTAGAATGCGTGATGTAATTTCTTACTTCGCAACATATGTGTTTGAAAAGGGAGCTGATATTCCTGCATTACTTGGTGCATATATGCTTGAAGGTTCTAAAGCAGGGGCAACTGCAGCCTCAGTTTGGACAGCCCATAAAGTATTACCATTAAACGTGACTGGTTATGGTAAATTACTAGGTGCAAGTATTGAAGGAGCTTACCATTTTTATCATTTTTTACAGGATAAACAATTTAAAGTTGGAGATAAAACTATTCATGTTTATCCATTAACAAAGCCTGATTTTAATATGGTTGACTATGTATTTAATGAAGAAGGAAACACAAGTTTAGCAAAAATGAACAAATTAAATCATGATTTTTTTGGTCAATCTTCTTATGTAAAAGGAAATATATACTACAATGAATTTCTTACTTCTCATACAGACTTTGCTATCCCTGATTATGGAAATAGCCCACTTCCATTTGTGAAAAGTCTTGGATTTAGTAAAGAAGAATGGGATAAGGAAAGAAAAGTAACAGTACTACGAGCTTGTGCATTATCTCCGTACGCTCATGATAAAGATGTATTCGATGAATACGCTAATAAGATTGAAAGCGCAATTCAAGAAAAACTTGAAATAATTTACAATGCGAAAAATAAAAGTAATGATGAATCTGTTTAAGGTGTAGTATACGATAAAAGTTGAAGAAGCACAGCGCAGTAGTTATAGATACAATTGCTGAGAGTAATATTAATGGTACAATCTGGGCGGCAATACGATTAAGAATGGTCCTTATGTATTTTTTAGACATAGGGACCTTTGTTTTCAGACACACTAAAAAAGCGAATTCTTAAAAATGAAAGGGGTTAGAAAAGCATGAACATCATTGACGAATTAGAATGGCGTAATGCTATCAATCAACAAACAGATGCAGAAGGGTTACGTGAGTTAGTAGAAGAGGAAAAAATTTCCCTGTACTGTGGGGTAGATCCAACGGGTGATAGTATGCATATTGGACATTTAATCCCATTTATGATGATGAAACGTTTCCAATTAGAAGGGCATCATCCAGTAATTTTAATTGGAGGAGCTACTGGGACAATTGGTGATCCAAGTGGACGTCAAACAGAACGTCAATTACAGACGTTAGAACAAGTACAGCATAATGTTGAGGCATTGACGACACAAATGAAAAAGTTATTTGATTTTGGTGGTAATAGTAAAGTGAAGATGGTAAATAACTATGACTGGACACATCAGGTAAATATTATTGAATTTTTACGTGATTACGGTAAGAATTTTAGTGTGAATACGATGTTAGCAAAAGACATTGTAGCAAGTCGATTAGGGAGCGGAATTTCTTTTACAGAATTTTCATATCAAATTCTACAAGCTATGGACTTCCATCATTTATACAAATACGAAGGAGTACAACTACAAATTGGTGGTAGTGACCAATGGGGCAATATAACAAGTGGGTTAGATTTAATACGTAAATTAGAAGGGGCAGAGGTAAAAGCATTTGGATTAACAATCCCCTTAATGCTAAAAGCAGACGGCACAAAGTTTGGTAAAACAGCAGGTGGGGCGATTTGGTTAGATTCAGAAAAAACAACACCATTTGAATTCTATCAGTTCTGGGTGAATACAGATGATCGCGATGTAATTAAATACTTAAAATTCTTCACTTTCTTAACGAAAGATAGAATTGATGAATTAGCGGTTAAGGTTCAAACAGAACCTCATAAACGTGAAGCACAAAAAGTATTAGCAGAAGAAATGACGAAATTTGTTCATGGTGAGCATGCGCTTTCGCAAGCATTAAAAATTACAGAAGCGTTATTTAGTGGGGATATTCGATCATTAACTGCAGATGAAATTGAACAAGGATTTAAAGATATGCCAACTTTCCACGCTTCAAACGAAACAAAAAATATTGTTGAGTGGTTAGTTGACCTAGGGATTGAACCTTCTAGACGTCAAGCAAGGGAAGACATTAATAATGGAGCTATTTCTATGAATGGTGAAAAGGTAACGGATGTAAATACAGATGTTACAGTTGGAAACTCATTCGATGGAAGGTTTATCATTATTCGTAAAGGTAAAAAGAATTACAGTTTGGTGAAATTAGGGAAATAGATTCTGTTGATGGTAACAGTTCACTTCCATTCAAGAAGAGCTTTGAATTTAGTGACGAAGAATAGGAACAGCACTATGAGCTTGTGCGTCATCTTCATATGCTCATGATAAGAATATGCTGTGAAGATGGCAAAAGCAATTCAAGAGAAACTCGAAACCAACTATAATGTAGTGAATAAATTTAGTAGAAAATCATTTATCTACATAATTTATATTGTTACCGAATCCTAGCTAGGCAGTATACTTACTCCCTCGAAATTTAGCGGTGTTGAATACCCCCCATTTGTTTATATTATTTCGCGGTTTACCGGAAATTCCAAAAGTGAATCTAAAGAATTTAAAAAAGTTGATTAAATCCTATAATATTTTGTAGTTTATAAAACAACGTTGTTTGAGACTATCCCCTTTAAGTAGTAATTCAAAAACTCCTGGTAATGTGGAGAAAAGAATGAGACTTAGAGAGGACTTTTTTATGTTGAAAGGAGAGGTATTCATAATTATCTTATTGTTTTTTATGAAGAGAAGATTAGTTATCGATTTATTACTTTAGTTTTTCTTTAAATATGCATTTACCATTACTATAGTTACCTACAAGTAACCTACGCACATGAAAGTGCATCATTGCCTTTTTACATAAACATAGATACACTTTTAATATAATAAACAACTGAGATGATTAAGGAGTGTTACACTTGGCAGAATTATTACAAGGAAAAAATGCTTTAATTACAGGAGCAGGTAGAGGGATTGGTCGCGCTGTAGCGATCGCATTAGCGAAAGAAGGCGTAAATGTTGGTCTTTTAGCTCGTTCAGAAGAAAACTTAAAAGCAGTAGCGAAAGAAGTAGAAGCAGAAGGCGTAAAAGCTGTTATTGCGACTGCTGACGTATCTTCATATGAAGAGGTAACTACTGCAATTGAAACATTAAAAAACGGTTTAGGATCTATCGATATTTTAATTAATAACGCTGGTATTTCTAAGTTTGGTAAGTTCTTAGAACTAGACGTTGCTGATTGGGAAAAAATCATTCAAGTAAACCTAATGGGTGTATACTATGCAACCCGCGCAGCTTTACCAAGCATGATTGAACAACAATCTGGTGATATTATTAATATTTCATCTACAGCAGGACAAAAAGGTGCACCTGTAACAAGTGCATATAGTGCTTCTAAATTTGGAGTTCTTGGATTAACAGAATCGTTAGCGATGGAAGTTCGTAAACATAATATCCGTGTAACTGCTTTAACACCAAGTACAGTAGCAACTGATATGGCAGTAGATTTAGGATTAACTGATGGAAATCCTGATAAAGTTATGCAAGCAGAAGATATTGCAGAGTTTATCGTAGCACAGTTGAAATTAAATAAACGTACATTTATTAAATCAGCAGGACTTTGGTCTACTAATCCGTAAGGGATAAATATAAAATACAAAGAAGGGACATCTATTCTGTAATGGAGTGGGTGTCTCTTCTTTATTTTTTGTTTATGAAACAGAATTTTCTGTATAATCAAATATGAATGGTAGAAAAGCATTGAGAAATTGAAGGGGATGGTATTTACATGAGTACAATTGAGAAATGGACGGCTGTTGATCAATATATGAGTGATGTATTAATACCGAAAGATTCTACATTAGAAGAAGTTCTTCAAGCAAACGCTGCAGCTAATTTGCCAGCACATGATGTATCGCCGACTCAAGGGAAGTTTTTACAACTATTAGTACAAATTCAAGGAGCTCGTAACATTTTAGAAATTGGCACTCTAGGCGGATATAGCACTATATGGCTTGCAAGAGCATTGCCATCTGGAGGGCGAATTGTTACATTAGAAGCAAGTGAAAAGCATGCTGAAATTGCACGGAGCAATATTGAGCGTGCTAATTTGAATGATAGAATAGAAATACGAGTAGGATTAGCGTTAGATTCTTTACAGGAAATGGAAAAAGAGAAGTGTGAACCATTTGATTTTATTTTCATAGATGCTGATAAACAAAATAATCCGGCTTATTTTGATTGGGCAATGAAACTATCACGCCCTGGCACTGTAATTATTGGGGATAACGTAGTACGTGAAGGTGAAGTTATTGACAATACTAGTAGCGATCCTCGTGTACAAGGGATACGTCGTTTCTATGAGATAATAGCTGCTGAGCCACGTGTAAGTGCTACAGCGCTTCAAACTGTCGGAAGTAAGGGATACGATGGATTTGTAATGGCAGTCGTTAAAGAATGATGTAAGGAGATAAGTGGAATGAAAAAGATGTTTGAACAATTATAACGTGTATCGTGTACAACGCAGTTAGCTCGTGGGCCTCCGATATACATAACACTATATGTTATATTAAAAAATTGGAGGTTGTGAGTAGATGAGAACTGAAAAAGAAATGCTAGACTTAATTATAAATACAGCAAAAGAGGATGAAAGAATTCGAGCTGTCATCATGAATGGATCACGTGTGAATCCGAATGTGAAAAAAGATTGTTTTCAAGACTATGATATTATTTATGTTGTAAAAGAAGTACAACCTTTTACATCTAATCATAATTGGATTCATAGATTTGGAGAAATAATGATTGTTCAAATGCCGGAAGAAATGTCATTACTTCCAGCAGAAGAAGACGGGAAATTTCCGTATTTAATGCAGTTCATGGATGGGAATCGGATTGATTTAACGTTAGTTCCAGTTGATTTAATAACTAAGTTCGTTGGACAAGATAGTTTAAGTAAACTACTTCTTGATAAAGATAATTGTATTGAAAAATTACCACCAGCAAGCGATAAAGATTACTTAATAAAAAAGCCTACAGAAAAAGAGTTTTTGGATTGCTGTAATGAATTTTGGTGGTGCAGTACAAATGTAGGGAAAGGGTTATGGAGAGAGGAACTTTCTTATGCGAAAGGAATGATTGAAGGTCCTGTACGAGATATGTTGATCGTAATGCTAGAATGGCATATTGGTATGAAAACAGACTTTACAGTTAATACAGGAAAGTTTGGGAAGCATTTTGAGCGATATGTTGACAAAGGTATGTGGGAGCAATTTAAAAAGATATTTTCTAATGCAGAATATGAGAGTATTTGGGAGTCATTCTTTGTAATGGGTGATTTATTTAGAGAAGTTGCGAACGAAATTGCTAACACTTATGGATATCAATATCCACAAGATGACGATGATAAAGTGACGAGCTATTTAAAACATGTGCAAACTTTGCCGAAAGATAGTACATCGATTTATCCCGCATTAACTAACGGGCAGTAAAACTCCCGCCTCAAAATTCGGCTGGAGCAAAGAAGTTAGGTGGGAGTCGGGCTGCCCGTAAAAGCCCGATTGGTTCAACTAATAATCAGTGGGGATGAAAACCCCCCCACTGATTAAAGTTTCACTTTATTAATTGTATAAAGTAGTAAGACTGTCCTAATTATGGACAGTCTTATTTTTGTATATTGATAAGAAATTCTCTAACAAAGTGCAGATGAATCACATATGAAATTTTAGGGAGGTTTTTATCATGTATTATTTTTATTCACCAGAAATGTTCGTTCCATTTCAATGGGGATTAGAACGAGATGTTTCGTATGCTTATATGCCGTATCATTCATTTTATTATGGAGACTATATAAACGCATTGCCATACGCATTACATGTTCCTCAAAATTATGAAGTTCAAATGAAAGAAGAGGATCGTGGATCATGGACACCATTTTCATGGGTCGAAAAATATGCGTATGCATTTTCAGGACCGTACAATAAAGCGGAAGTAGCTCTTACATTTGATGATGGACCAGATTTAGTATTTACGCCGAAAATATTAGATAAGTTAAAAAAGCATAATGTGAAGGCTACTTTCTTCCTGCTTGGCGAAAACGCAGAAAAGTATCCGAATGTAGTACAGCGTATTGCGAATGAGGGGCATGTAATTGGTAATCATGCGTATAGTCATCCCAATTTAGCGAAAGTAAATGAGGCCGAGTACCGTAATCAAATTATAAAAACAGAAGAAATATTAAAGCATTTAGCTGGCTATGCTCCTAAATTTATACGTCCGCCGTATGGTGAAATACTTGAAAGTCAATTAAAGTGGGCAACGGAGCAAAATTTTATGATTGTACAGTGGAGCGTCGATACGGTTGATTGGAAGGGGGTAACTGCTGATACGATTACCAATAATGTGTTAGGGAATTCATTTCCTGGTAGTGTAATACTTCAGCATTCAACTCCAGGTGGGCATTTACAAGGATCTGTAGATGCGCTAGACAAAATCATTCCACAGTTAAAAACGAAAGGTGCACGTTTTGTAACACTTCCAAGTATGTTCCAGACATCGAAAGAAAGAAAATGAATGTGTTATCAATTGGGAAATACAGGATTATACCGTATAATGAAAGTGTAGGTTAGGAGGGGATATAATTGATGTATGCACTAGTAAATATAGGAATGAGTATATTGATTGGTATTATATTTATACTTGCTGCACTTATTCTTCAAAAGAATCCACCGACAGATATAAACGCAGCATATGGTTACCGGACGAAACGATCAATGAAAAATAAGGAATTATGGGATGCGGGTAACAGGTATAGTGCAGAAGTGATGAATCAAAATGGATTTATTATGATGTTAATTGGAAGTGTTACTAGTATATTGTTTAGATATCCCCATACAACAGCAGTGATTATGGCTGTCATGCTATTGTTAATCATTCGCTTATTTATGCGAGTAGAGAAAAGATTGAAGACACTTGAACAACAATGATGAATAAAATAGGACTCCCGGGCAATATAAGCTAGGAGTCCTATTTTATCCCGCATTAACGGGCAGTAAGACACCCACCTCAAAATTCGGCTGGAGCAAAGAAGTTAGGTGGGAGTCGGGCTGCCCGTAAACGCCCGATTGGTGAAGGCTAATAATCAGTGGGGGATGAACAAAATCCCCACTGATTATTAGCCTTCACTTTATTTACAAACTATTATTTTTTAGCAATTCTTTTGCTTGTTCTACAACAAATTCATAGTATTCAAGATCATATGGATAAATATCTTCAAATGTTATCGTTATCGGATTACTGTTTAAAACAGAAGTAGTCGTTATAGATGAAATATCTTTTTTTAGTAGTTGTAGAAAAGAAGTTGCATGTACTTTCATCACGTCGTCTACTTCTTCACCCGGTGCAAATGGAAGTGGTTTTATTACATTGTGAAAATACATATGACAAAACTCACGATCAGTAAGGTTTGAAATTTCATAATCTATTTTAAAGATTCCTTTGTATGCTAAATCAGTCGTATGAAAGGAAAGCCCCAATTCTTCTTCAATTTCACGAAGGCCGCCAATCTGTACATCTTCATCATGCATAATGTGTCCAGCTGATGTAATATCCCATATACCCGGCGCCTCCTTTTTATTTATAGAGCGTAATTGAAAATATAAAAACATATCTTCAGCATCTTTTTCTACAAACCAGCAATGAAATGTTTCGTGCCAATCACCGTCACGATGCACTTCATCACGTAATTTCTTTCCAAGTGTATGTCTTTCAGGATCAAATATTGTTAACCACTCTGTCATTTTAATTCCCCTTTCTGTAAATATTATTATACAATATTTGTATTGAATTTTGGGAAAATAAAGAAAAAGGAGTGATTATAAGTGAAGATAGAGAGTAAGGAAATAAAATCAATAATTTCAACTGAGGAAGAATTACGGCAAATATTGGGGCAACCAAGTGAGCGAGCGTTAAAAAAAGTTATTTCATCACTAGACCACCATTGCGTAGATTTTCTGTCTAAATCTCCTTTTCTAGTATTATCTACTGCAAATAAATTAGGAGAGTGTGATGCCTCGCCGAGAGGAGATGCACCTGGATTTGTATATGTATTAAATCAAAATAAAATTATCATCCCTGAAAGACCGGGTAATCGTCGCATAGACTCTATTTTAAATATTATTTCAAATCCAAATGTAGGGTTAATCTTTTTTATTCCTGGTCTTGGGGAGACACTCCGAATAAACGGCCGAGCATACATTACAAACGATGAAGAAATTTTGAAAGAAATGCAGGCGAATGGACGTAATCCGTTACTTGGAATTGTTGTTGAGATAGAGGAGTGCTATATCCATTGTGCAAAAGCTTTTATACGTTCAAAAATGTGGGATCCAAAATCGTGGTTAAATAAAAAAGAGCTACCTTCAGCAGCGAAGATGTTATTAGAGCATGCGAAAGTGAATGCTTCAGAAGAGGACGTTGCACGTTCTTTAGAAGAAAGTTATACGAAAAGATTGTATTAAAAAAATCTTTATTGATATAGTTTTAGAAAGTGGAGATCTTCTCGTTTTAAAATGGAATATTTATATATGAACCGTTGATTTACAAGCTAGTAAATTGCAAAAAAAGTAATAAGAGCAGTCGTTGTAAAATGTTATTGTGAAATATAATAAAAAAGTATCTTTAAAATAGTGAGTGAAAATAGGCTTGCTTTTTAAAATTTTCATAACTATAATAAGTTAACAAATAGACATGAACGAAAAAGTAATGACAAGGACATGAAATCATTTTTACGGTTTACAGAGAGGGAAGCCAAGGCTGTGAGCTTCCTAACACGAGAAGTGATTTTACCACCTTTGAACTTCAATAGTGAACGAGTGATCTAGTAATTATTGACGGTATCAGCCGTTATCTGAGCTTGAGCAATCTAGAAGAAAATAAGTCTAGGTTGGAACAAGGGTGGAACCACGAAAACACATTCGTCCCTTTCCTAGGGATGAGTGTGTTTTTTTATAGTCTTTAAGATTGAAAATTTAAAATAATTAAAAAATAGTATTGATTTTGTTTTTTATGCGAGTATAATGAGTTAACAAATATATATGAACGAAAAAGTAACGATAAGGACATGAGAACATATTTACGGTTTACAGAGAGGGAAGCCAAGGCTGTGAGCTTCCTAACACGAGAAATGATCTTACCACCTTTGAACTTCAATAGTGAACGAGTAATCTAGTAATTATTGACGGTATCAGCCGTTATCTGAACTTGAGCAATCTAGAAGGAAATAAGTCTAGGTTGGAACAAGGGTGGAACCACGAAAACACATTCGTCCCTTTCCTAGGGATGAGTGTGTTTTTTATTATTTTGAAGGGAGGTGCTGTAACATGAAACGATTTGTACGTACGGAAATAACCACCACCTGCACGGGAAAATGGCAGAGCAAGGTGATTGATAGAAGCGAAAAATAAAATTTTAGGAGGAGATTAGAAGATGAATAACGTTATTAATGTTGGGGTATTAGGTTTAGGTACGGTCGGAAGTGGTGTTGTTCATATTTTGAAGGAACATTATAAAAAAATCGCTCTTGATACAGGATATGAAGTGAAAGTAAAGACAGTCGTTGTACGTGATTTGGAAAAAGAACGTGATGTTTGTATTGATGGAATCGTAGTAACAAGTAATGTCGATGAAGTTCTAAATGATTCAAATATTGATATTGTAGTAGAGGTAATGGGCGGAATTGAAGAAGCAAAACAGCATATTATTAGGGCTTTACAAAACAAGAAACATGTCGTTACAGCAAATAAAGATTTAATGGCTGTATATGGTGCGGAGCTTTTGCAATTAGCAAATAAAAATGAATGTGGCTTATGTTACGAAGCAAGTGTAGCGGGTGGGATTCCAATATTAAGAGGATTAGCAGATGGGCTAGCGTCAGATCAAATTGAAAAAATAATGGGAATCGTAAATGGAACAACAAATTATATGTTAACAAAGATGAGTCAAAATGGATGGTCGTATGAAGAGGCTTTACAGGAGGCACAAAAATTAGGTTTCGCAGAATCCGATCCAACAGCGGATGTAGATGGGCTAGATGCTGCGAGAAAGGTAGCAATTCTTGCAAACTTAGGTTTTTCGATGAATGTTTCTTTAGATGATGTGCAAGTTAGAGGTATTCGAAAGGTTGAAAAAGAAGATTTAGAGATGGCCGAAAAATTAGGATTTACTATGAAATTAATTGGTAAAGCGGAAAAACAAGGATCATCCATTCACTTAAGTGTAGAACCGACTTTATTACCAAGTCATCATCCGCTATCGAATGTGAATAACGAATTCAATGCGGTGTATGTTCACGGTCAAGCAGTAGGAGAAGTGATGTTTTACGGACCTGGAGCTGGGAAGTTACCAACTGGTTCTGCTGTAGTAAGTGACATTATTTCAATCGTTAAAAATATGAATCAAGTTCCGAAAAATAAAAGTGTATTAAAAGAACCGGAGCCGTATGAATTACAAGGAGATGAAGAAGTAGTTTCGAAATACTTTTTGCGTATTTCATTACGAGATGAGCCTGGAATTTTAAAAAAAATAACAGAATGTTTCGTTGATTATTCTGTGAGTTTAAAAGAGGTAATTCAATTACCTTTGAATCGTGAGCTTGCAGAAGTCGTTGTTGTGACGCATCGAACTTCAAAATATCAATTCGAACAAGTTTTAGGGGCGATAGAAGATGTCGCAAGTGAAATAAACAGTTACTACATTATTGAGGAGGAAAAACAATATGTATAAAGGACTATTAAAACAGTATGCTACTTATTTACCAGTGAATGAAAACACACCTGATGTTAGCTTAATGGAAGGAAATACACCCCTTATTCCATTATTAAATATATCAAAACAATTAGGGATTCAGTTATACGGAAAGTATGAAGGAGCGAATCCAACAGGTTCTTTTAAAGATCGTGGTATGGTAATGGCCGTTGCAAAGGCGAAAGAAGAAGGGGCAGAGGCAATCATTTGTGCATCTACAGGTAATACATCGGCATCGGCGGCAGCTTATGCGGCACGCCTCGGGATGAAATGTATTATCGTAATACCAGAAGGAAAAATTGCGCATGGGAAATTAGCGCAAGCAGTTGCTTATGGAGCGGAGATTATTTCAATAGAAGGGAATTTTGATGATGCACTTAGAGCTGTAAGAAATATTGCTGCAGAAGAGCCGATTACATTAGTAAACTCAGTGAATCCTTATCGAATTGAAGGGCAAAAAACAGCGGCATTTGAAATTTGTGACCAGTTGCAAAACGCACCAGATGTTCTAGCTATTCCTGTTGGAAATGCTGGGAATATTACAGCATACTGGAAAGGGTTCTGTGAATATGAGAAAGAAAAAGGCTATAAGAAACCAAGAATTCACGGCTTTGAAGCGGAAGGAGCAGCGGCAATTGTAAAAGGACATGTAATTGAAGCGCCTGAAACAATTGCAACAGCAATACGTATCGGTAATCCAGCAAGTTGGCCGTATGCAGTAGAGGCTGCCGAACAGTCTAATGGTGAAATAGATATGGTGTCAGATGAAGAAATTTTACATGCGTATAGATTGTTAGCAAAAACGGAAGGGGTTTTCGCTGAGCCAGGATCAAATGCTTCATTAGCAGGCGTAATTAAACATGTTCAATCTGGAAAAATCAAAAAAGGCGAAACAGTTGTTGCAGTATTAACTGGAAATGGTTTAAAAGATCCTGATATTGCAATTTCTTCTAATAAATTAGAAATTGCAAGTGTGTCAAATGATATAGAACAAATTAAAGATCATATTAAAGGGGTGATTATGTCGTGATACCATTAAGAGTTCGTGTTCCTGCTAGTACAGCAAATGTTGGACCTGGATTTGATTCTGTTGGAATAGCTTTGTCATTATATTTAGAAGTTAGTGTAAAGGGAGAAGCTAATAAATGGCAAGTTATACATTCCTTTGACGATTCAATTCCAAAAGATGATAAAAATTTAATTGTTAGCACGGCATGTAAAGTATGTCCTTCTTTATCACCCCATATAATAGAAGTAACTAGTAATATTCCGCTGACAAGAGGGCTAGGAAGTAGTGCATCAGCAATTGTAGCAGGGATAGAACTTGCGAATCAACTTGGAAATTTGCATTTAACAACTGATCAAAAAGTTCAAATTGCTACAAATTTTGAAGGACATCCAGATAATGTTGCTGCTTCTATTTTAGGTGGAACTGTAATCGGAGCACTTGATGGAAAAAATGTTTCGGTTGTAAGGATTGAAAGTAAGGAATTAGGCGTAATTTCTCTTATTCCGAATGAAGAGCTAAATACGGATGAAAGTCGATCTGTATTACCAGAGATGTTTCCGTTTCATGAAGCGGTTAAGGCTAGTGCAATAAGTAACGTATTAGTAGCTGCGTTATGTCAAAAGAAGTGGGAAGTTGTAGGTGAAATGATGGAAAGAGATCATTTCCACGAGCCATATCGTTTAGAACTTGTACCGTTATTACCATCAATTCGTAAATGCGCAAAAGAATTCGGAGCATATGGTACAGCTCTTAGTGGCGCGGGACCATCCATTTTTATTTTAACTCCGTATGAGAAGCGTCAAGAAATTGCTGACCAATTAGCGAGAGTATTTGCAGCTATGAAAGTATGTGAGCTTGAAATCGATCATAAAGGGATTACTGTAAATAAGGAAGAACATATTGGATTATAAAGAAAGCTAGCATTGCTAGCTTTCTTTAAGTTATGGGGAATCTATTTTAAATGGAATTTTTTTGGGAGTGATAATATTTTAGAAAGAGAATATACAATGAATATTAATTTTAGAGGTGATTATATGAGTTCAAAAGAGTCACCAGAAGAAAAAAGAGAACGTATGAGACAAGGTGAATTGAAAAATAATCCTACCGGTTCTTTGAATGATGGACTCAATAGAGCAGAAACAGGTAACCCCGTTGATATGACAGGTGGTATGAATTGGAAAGGTACAGGGATATTAATTTTAGTGCTAGTTTTAGGATATATTATATACAGTTACTTTTTCAGTTAAGGAAAGCTTGTTAAAAATTTGATTTGTTTGAACTCATAAGTAGTGAAAATGAACTTATTTTTATACTTTGAAGAGGGCCGTCCAAAAAGTTTTTTTGGACGGCCCTCTCTTATTAATAGGTAGGATATTATTGTCATATTTTGTAGTTAAGTCGATATTCTTTGTCGAAGCTTCGAGATAAGTAGAGTTGTGTTTGATATAATTTCATGTGCTGTTGTAAATTTACTCAGTAAGAACATAACCCCATTTTAAAGTTCGGCTTTTGGGACAGTCTTCATTATTTTTTGCCACATTCCTGTAACAAAGCTCCTGTATATTCAGTGGTGGAGGTGCAGAAGATGAAAAAAATGATAGCGGTATGTCTTCTTACAACATTGTCACTTTCGACTTTAGTCGGGTGTGATGTAAAAGGTAATGATGCTTTACAAGAGTCTAAAATAAAGAAAGAAATGTATAAAGATTTTACGTATGAGGTTAATCCTGAGACGTTTACGTTAACTGTAGAACATGATGGTGTAAAGGAACAGGCATCGCAACCGTTACCGAAAATGAAGGTATCGAATTTGAAAAAAGACAAGGATCATACATCTTGGGAATATCCTGATCAAAAAGTAAAAGTAAATTTAGAAAAGAAAAAAGATCACTTAAATATTGAAGTGGAATCGACTGGTGCAGAAAGTTTCACATGGCCAAAAGTGCAAGCTGAAAATTATACACTTCCGTTATGGGAAGGTAAGCAAATTCCAAGTAATGATGAGAATTGGAAGAAGTTTTTAAAGGATGATGTATATTCATTTGCTGAATCATTTTCTATGAAGTTTTTTGCATTAAATGGTTCTAAATATTCAATCGTATATATTGCGAACAATATGTTTAATAATGAATTGAAATTTCATTCAGATCCGAAAATAGGGTTTGATTTTACACATGAATTCCCGAGTATAAATAAAAATAAAACATATGGCTTTCAATTATATGTGACAAATAATGATGCAGTAAGTATTGCTAAACTGTATAAGGATAATATTGTTGAAAAAGGTGAATTTAAAACATTACAAGAAAAGGCAAGAAAAAATAAAGAAATCGAAAAACTTTACGGGGCAGCCCATTTTTACTTTTGGAATCAAAATGGTTTATCAGAAAGTAACGTAAATTGGCCGAAGCTAAGAGAGCAAATAAATAGTCCGGTGTTTAGCCATATAAAAGAGCTCATTCAAAAAAATAGTTCAGAGCCTGGAGAACTGAATGTATTTGAGCGAGTAGGTAAACAAGATTTCATCGATAAGTATCAAAAAGAAGTTATTTTGCGTTATGTAAACGAAGCATTATCAATGAAGGAATTGTATAAAGAGGATATTTTCCCGAAAGTTGATCAGGTGGCTAGTGAGTTATTAAAAAAAGGTGTAGATAACTTATCGAAGATGGAGTTATATAACTTAAATAAGCATTTATTAAAGTCGATACTTGGTGATGCCGTTGAAGAAGTAAGTAAATGGGGTAACGCAGATGGAACGGATATTATAAAGGAAATGAAAGAAGCAGGGATAGACAAAGCGTGGATTGGTCTACCGAACTGGGAACAAGGATATATGCAACCTAATTTTGTTACAGAAGCTAAGAAAATGGGATATTTAGTTGGTCCGTATGATTCTTATCATTCCATTCACGAAAAAGGGGATAAAAATTGGAACACAGCTTCCTTTAATGATCCATCGTTATATGAAGAAGCAACTGTAACGAAGAAAAATGGAGAGAAAGTGCAAGGGTTTTTAGGGAGAGGCCGAAAATTAAATCCGACATTATCACTTCCTAGTGTAAAAGAACGAATGAACGATATATTACAAAATGGCCCTAAATATAATTCATGGTTTATTGATTGTGACGCGACGGGCGAAATTTATGATGATTATTCAACAAAACATTTAACGACACAAGAACAAGATTTAAAAGCACGATTAAAAAGAATGGATTATATCGCGCAAGAAAAAGGGATGGTAGTAGGCTCTGAAGGTGGAAATGATTTTGCAAGTAGTACAATTGCATTTGCGCACGGAATTGAAACGCCTGTAATTAAATGGGATGATGAAGATATGAGAAAAAATAAAACAAGCCCGTATTATGTCGGTGGGTATTGGTCACCAAATCAAAATGTTCCAGAAAAATATGCAAAACAAGTACCGTTGAAAGAAGAATATAAGCAAGTATATTTAAATCCAGTATATTCGGTGCCATTATATAAACTAGTATACAATGATTCGGTTATTACAACGCACCACTGGGAATGGGGAAGTTTGAAGGTAAAGGACGAGGTTGGAAATCGTATGTTATATGAATTATTGTATAATGTTCCACCTTTATACCATTTAGATGAAGTAGAGTGGAATAAGCATAAAAAAGAAATGACAGAGCATCTGAAAGTTTGGAATGATGTTCATGAAAAGGCAGTAAAAGAAGAAATGACGAACTTTGCATATCTGTCAGAAGATAAGCTGGTACAATCTGCTTCATATGGAAAAAACATTAAAATCATTGTGAATTTCTCTAATGATGATGTGGAAATAGAAAAAACGAAAATAAAAGCAAAGTCAGCTTTAATTAATAATAATGGGAAGCAAATAATATACACACCAAATGAGAAATAGGAAAATAAAACTATAATCAGACTGTATTAATCGGGATTTTACGGGCAACTTGACTCTTTATTCGTGCTGAAATTCGAGGTGAAAGTCTTGCTACCTGCAAATAACAGAATAATAAATCTGTAAATTTGAATGTTCTGAAGTATTGATTTTTTTTAGTTGATAA
Source organism: Bacillus sp. MYb209 (assembly GCF_002975175.1). Taxonomy (GTDB): domain Bacteria; phylum Bacillota; class Bacilli; order Bacillales; family Bacillaceae_G; genus Bacillus_A. The sequence continues at coordinate 47,794 of NZ_PCNZ01000017.1, read as the reverse complement.
ATAGTGACTTGCTAAAAATAAGCACGAGAGTATAATGTGAAATGGAATACATATTGAATTTATGAAGTAACCTTACAAAAATGTAAGGTGATTGAAAGGAAATTCAATATGAAGATTACTAGACATACATTATACTAGGAAAAGAGAAAGAGAGGAGAATGAACATGAGCTCTGAATTAGAACAAGATACGAGAAGCAGTAAAAAACGTTCTAAAAGAAAATCAATAAAATGGTTCATTTTAATTCCATTTTTCCTACTTATTTTTGGAGGAGTAGGATATGGATCGTTTATATATAACAAAGCAAAAGCTGTTGTAAGTGATGCATATGCAAAAATTGATAAGTCATCAAAAAGGGACAAAGAAGTGGAACCTTTAAAGGATAATATTTCGATTTTAATCATGGGTGTCGATGGAAGCGAAATGAGAAAAAGCCAATATGGTGAAGCGGTTCGAACAGATGCACTTTTATTAGCGACAATTAATAAAGATGATAAATCCGTTAAATTAGTAAGCATTCCTCGTGATTCACGTGTTTATATTCCATCTAGAAAGAAATTAGATAAAATTACACACGCACACGTATTTGGTGGTGTTGAAAGTACAAGAGATACAGTGGAAAGATTTTTAAATGTTCCAGTTGATTATTATGTGAAGTTTAACTTTGAGTCATTTGTACAAATTGTAGATTCAATTGGTGGTATTGATATTGATGTACCGGTTACTTTCACAGAACAAGATAGTAAAGACCAAGCAGGTATGATCCATTTAGAAAAAGGTTACCAACATTTAAATGGTGAACAAGCCCTTGCACTTGCTAGAACGCGTAAAATTGACAGTGACGCAATGCGTGGTCAAAGGCAACAACTTGTAATTGAAGCAATTGCGAAAAAAGCAATGTCTGTTCAATCAATTAGTAAAATGGGCTCTTTACTTGATGCAGTTGATAAAAATATGAAAACAAACTTAACGTTTGATGATATGCTTGCTATTACGAAAAATATGGCAGGATCTGATCTGCAAATGGAAAAGATGCAAATAGAAGGAACGGATAAACGTATTGGTGGTATTTATTATTACATTCCAAATGAAAAGAATGTAAAAGATATTTCAAAAAAATTAAATAATCATTTGGGTATAACACCAAAACCAGCTCGAAACGAATAGTAAAAAAGATTGGCCTCCGCCAATCTTTTTTTATGGAAATGTATTTGTAACTTTTCTGTAACGATTTTTTATTTCAGAAAAATTATACTCATATGTATGAGAATATTGGAGAAGCAAAAAGTAAAGTGAAATACTTAAAATTTGTAATAAGGAAAGATATCATATGCAGAAATGGATAAGCATTTTGGGAATCATTTTTATATTGACTGGATGTAAAATGTCTGAAGCTCCAACAAGTTTAATGGGAGCTCCTGCAAATGAAAAGTGGATTAATGAACTAAAAGAGCAAATAGATAAAGATTTGCCTGTTAATTATCGGTTGCTTACTCCAATGTCTAATAAAGATAAACAGATGATTTGGTCACTGGATTTTAAACAAGATAATAAAAAAGAAGCAATCGTATTTTATAAAGTACCGAATGAAGATCGGAGTATATATTTAGCTATTTATGCGGAAAGCAGCACTGGCTGGAAACTAAAGTCCACTCATACATTTGATGGTGAGAATATAGATATCGTTAAAGTCGGTGATTTTACAGGGAACGGGAAGCGAGAGTTATTAATTGGAATCTCTGTAAGTCGTGAATCTTTAGAACATGTAATGTATGTTTTTTCGGAAGAAAATGATGATATGAAGGAGATTTATAATCGGCAATATACGAAGTTATTTATAGAGGATCTAAATAGAAATGGCCTTAATGATATAAGCCTTGTTACTTATAAAAAAGATGAGCAATTGAAAGTTGAGTTCATTGAACAATTTAAGACTATGTCTGAAGTTACATTCGATCCATATATAAATAGTATTCAGCGAATACAAATGGGGCGTATTTCTAACATGTCAAAGGCAGTTGTAATTGATGCAGGAGTGGGGGCTCATTCAGGTATAACATATGTAGCAAAATTTGATAAGGATCATTATGAGGGACTACCTATAGACGGGAAAGAAGATTTATTCAATGAGTATGTTGTGGAAAGTAAAGACGTTAATGAAGACGGCATTATTGAATTTGTTCGTACTGTGCGTCCAAAAGGTTGGGAAGATAAATCACATGGTGATAGTCCGCTCTTTGAACGTTACATACAGTGGAGTGAAGATGGAACTAAACCTATAGAAGAAAGATATATCAATATAGAAAAAGGATATTTTGTGAAAATTCCTGAAGAGTTAATAGGAAAAATTACTATTCCAGATCAGCAAAAGGATTCAAGTGTTCAAAAGTTTTTGGATGCAACTACAAATGAAATATGGCTTGAAGTCCATATTTTTAAGCGGAAAGAATGGTTCAAAATAAAAGGATACGAGGCAGCAGTTAAAACGGCTTCTCATGTATATGCAGTACCGAAGCAATCAAAATTTGAAAAAATGAAAGCATATATAAAACCGCTAGCGGATTATCAACAAGAGTAGGGAGGTGGGAATTATGTCAACAATTTTAGTTTTAGAAGATGAAATACCAATCCGTAGCTTTATTGTCCTAAATTTGAAACGTGCTGGATTTTATGTATTAGAAGCTAGTACTGGAGAAGAAGCGTTACAGATTTTAAGTGAACATACTGTTGATGTAGCGTTACTTGATGTTATGTTACCGGGGATCGATGGTTTTCAAGTTTGTAAAGCTATCCGGGAAGAAAATAAAAAAATGGGCATTATTATGTTAACCGCCCGTGTACAAGATGGGGATATGGTACAAGGACTCGGAATTGGTGCAGATGATTATATTACAAAACCGTTTAGTCCAGTAGAATTAACTGCGCGTATACAATCTTTATTAAGAAGAATAGAAGTACATGAAGAAAAAACGAATACAATCACGTCTGGTCCGTTCTCGTTAAATATTATAGAAGAAAGATTATATAAAGGTGGACAATTAGTTGATTTAACACCTACAGAGTATATGATATTACAGTATTTAATGAATCAGGCTTCAAAGCCAGTTTCGCGTGATGAAATTTTAAATATGATTTGGGGAACCAATTACGTAGGCGAGACGAAAGTAGTAGATGTAAATATGAGACGTTTACGTCAAAAGATAGAATGTAATCCATCAGAACCTGAATTTATCCTTACTGTGTGGGGAAAAGGATATGTGTGGAAGGAAAGTATGAGATGAAACGGAAAGTGACTTTATATTTTATGACGGTCATTACACTTATGCTTGTATTATTTGAAGTAGTATTTTCAATCTCAATTTATCGATATTACTATAATGGTATTGTGCAATATGTAGAATCTCATGCGAAGACGAGTACACGATTTTTTTCTGAATATAATTCATTATATTTTATTCGTTTGCAAGAATATAGTGGAGACATAATTGAAAGCTTCCAGTTAGAAGGAACCGAATTACAACTAATCGATCGACACGGTACAATTATACAATCGTCAAGTGGGCAAAAGGTTGAAGGTAAAGTGAGTATTCCTTATTCTTTACTAGAGGGGGAAATGTATCACCAAGTTATTACTACGAAAGATAACGTGGAACAATTAGAAGTATTAAGTCCACTCGTACATCAAGGGCAAACTATCGGTGTTTTAAAATATACGACTGTTTTAACACATGTAAATGCAAAGATTATTGAAATTATTATGTTTACTATTTCAGTCGGAATTGTCATTTCAGGTATCGTATTCTTAATCAGTAGACGATTGGCGAATTCGTTTGTGAAACCTATCGAATCTATTATTCATGCTTCTTCGCAAATTGCGGAAGGTACATTAAAGGAGCAAATTAAAGAGGATTATCCTGGTGAATTAGGTGAGTTAGCACACAGTTTAAATCATATGTCTAATAAAATAGAAAAAGCAGAAAAGATGAAAAATGAATTTATTGCTTCTATTTCTCATGAAATACGAACGCCTTTAACGGGAATTAAAGGTTGGAGCGAGACGTTAAAAACAGTAGATCATTTAACGGAAGAAGAAATAAAACAAGGTATGGGAATTATTTCAGGTGAGACAGACCGATTGATTCATTTAGTAGAGGAATTGCTAGATTTTTCAAGATTGCAGTCAAATCATTTTAATTTATATAAACAAAAGGTACAATTGTACGATATACTAGAGGAGACGATTTGGCAATTAACTCCTAAATCAGAAGAGAAACAGATTCATCTAGTTGCTAATTTAGAACGAGTAGAACTAGTAGGAGATCGAAATAGACTAAAACAAGTTTTCCTAAATATTATTCATAATGCTATTAAATATTCATATGAAAAAAGTACAGTTTACATTGAAGCGACCAAAAGTGAAGGACAAGCCGTGATTAAGGTGACAGATCAAGGTATTGGAATTGCTAAAGAACATCTACCATTTATAGAGCAGTCATTTTATCAGATTAATAACCATATTGAAGGTGCAGGCATTGGATTAGCCATTGTAAAAAAAATGGTGGAGCTTCATGGTGGTACGCTTAGTATTAAAAGTAGAGAAAGCGTAGGAACAACAATTTTGATAAAACTCCCACTATAATTTATATAAAGTTTATATAGTGTAATAAAAATAAATAGATGTATAATTATATTGGGTGATTTATATATGAGATTAATAGGGAGAGGAATTCGATAGAATGGAAAAGGCTTTTAAAATTAAACGAGTAGTAGTCGTTTTAATAGCGATTGCAGCAGTAGCTATTGGGTATTTCATGTTTCAATCTATTACTTCACCAGCAAAAGCTGTTGCGAAACAAGAAAATGTAATACAGCTTGCAAGTGAACAACCGAAAGTTGAAATGAATAAAACGGCACCAAGTCGTTTTAATGGACAGGAAAGAAAAGTTGCTTACCTTACATTTGATGATGGGCCAGGAAAATATACGGCTGAATTATTGAATATGTTAAAACAGCATGATGCGAAGGCGACATTCTTTTTAATTGGTGCGAATGTGAAACAGTTTCCTGATTTAGTAAAACGTGAAAATGCAGAAGGACATTATGTTGGAATGCATAGTATGACACACAATTTTGCGAAGTTATATAAAAATGGCGAGTATGTTAATGAAATGAAAGAAGATCAAGGCTTAATCGCAAATATTATTGGGAAAGCCCCTAAATTAACACGTCCTCCATACGGATCGATGCCTGGTTTAAATGAAGGTCTCCGAAATAAAGTAGTTGAGGATGGTTTAAAAGTGTGGGACTGGACAATTGACTCTTTAGACTGGAAATACAATAAAGTACCAGTTGATGCAGCGGCAGCGCAAATCGCTCAAAATGTATTAGCTGGTGCAACAAAACCGCAAGAAGTCATTTTAATGCATGACATTCACCCACAATCAGTTGCTGCTGTGCCAGCAATTTTAAAGGGTCTAAAAGAAAAAGGTTATGAATTTGAAGCATATCATGAAGAGAATCACTTCCCAGTGAATTTCTGGCACGATAACCGTATGTAATTGGAGGAATTGAAGTTGAAGTATGGAAAAGTAGCAGTTGTTGGAGCATTATCAGTAGGATTATTATCAGGTTGTTTCGGTGAAAAGCCAGAAGAAAATTTACATACGGCTTTTGAAGCAGCAGCGACACAAGAAAAATCTTTAGTTGAGGATACGAAAAAATTAGAGCAATTAGAAAAGCAAGGGCAAGAACTATATTCTCAAATTTTACAAGAAGGTAAAGAACATAATGAAGCAGTTACGAAGAAAATTGAGCAAGCTACTGCAAATGTAGATGAGCGTGAAAAAGTATTGAAAAACGAGAAAGAACTGTTAGAAAAAGCTCAGAAGGAAACGAAATCGGTTCAAAGCAATATAGAGAAGCTTGAAGATAAGAAATTGCAAAAACAAGCAAAAGCAGTAGAAGAATCGTATGAAAATCGTTATGATGCCTTCCAAAAGATGAATGAGAATTACACGAAGGCGTTAGCGACTGAAAAAGAACTGTATGAAAAATTAAAAGTAAAAGAAACGAAGTTAAAAGAAATCGGTGAAAAAGTTAAAACTGTTAATGAGTTAAATGTGGAAGCGCAAAAGGCGAAAGAACAATTTAATACACATACAAAAGAGTATAATGATAATAAATTAGCATTTTATAAAGATGCACAGATTAAGATTAAAGAACAAAAATAAAGAGGTATTATAATCACGATAAAAAACCTATAGAAAAAGCCGAAAAAACATTGTAATAAAAAATGTTTTTTCGGCTTTTGTCATTAAATGAATAGAAAGGACTGGAATTGATATCATAAAAGAGTTATAGTGTATTATTCGAAGGGAAACATTGTAAAGTAAGGAGAATGAAATATGTCATATGAATTTTTATTCAAATTAGGTTTAGCACTCTTTTTAGGATTATTCATCGGGATAGATAGGCAGCTAAAGAATAAACCGCTTGGTGTGAAAACAAGTATGGTTATTTCTGTCGCAAGTTGTTTAATTACAATGGTTTCAATTGAATCAGTGAATGTGTATTCTGTACCGGGTCATACGAATATGGATCCAATGCGCCTTGCTGCCCAAATTGTAAGTGGTATCGGTTTCCTTGGGGCGGGGGTAATTTTACGAAGAAGTAATGATGTTATTTCAGGATTAACGACAGCTTCTATGGTATGGGCTGCTTCAGCTTTAGGTATTGCGATTGGAGCAGGATTTTATATACAAGCGACGGTTGCTATGGTTTTAATTATATTAGCAATCAATGTACTTCCTCACCTTGTGAAAATTGCAGGCCCATATTCATTGAGACAAAAGGACTTGTCTATCAAAATTACTGTAAATGAGCATCGAGAGTTAGATGGGATTTTTAAGCAAATTAAAAATTTAAACATGCAAGTGAAACGAGTGAAAATTAAAGATATTGATAACGGAGCATCTCAGCAATTGGAAATGGTTATTTTAGCGCCGGAAGATTTATATACAACGGAGCTATATAGTTCACTAAAAGAGATCAATCATGTTGTATCTGTTGAGGTTGAAAGTAGATAAAAAAAGAGTGGAAAGGGTGATGAAAATTCACTCTTTTTTTATATGGGATAAAACATTTTGCTATAATCATTTACAAAAGGGGATGAAAATGATGGAGATAAATATTAGGAGGGCAATGAAAGAGGATATTGTAGGTATAGCAAAAGTGCATGTGGAGAGCTGGAAAACCACATATAAAGGGATAGTTGCTAACGGAATTTTAGAAAATATAACGTATGAACAACGAGAAAACCAATGGGAAAGCATCTTCCAAAAAGAAGATGAGAACAAATATAGATTTGTAGCAGAGACGTTAAATGGAACAATAATTGGATTCATTGATGGGGGAGTTGAAAGGACAGGTACATATAATTGTGATGGAGAATTATATGCGATTTACCTATTACAACAGTATCAAGGATTGAAAATAGGGAATAGACTATTTCAAGCTTTACTCTCTGAATATAAAAAAAATAATATACAATCTCTTTTAGTTTGGGTGATTTCGAATAATCCGTCTAAAAAGTTTTATGAAAAATATAATCCTGAAAAAATTGATACAAAATTTTTAGAAAGACTAAATGTAAAAGAAATAGCATATGCTTGGCGAGATATGGATTGCTTATACAAATCATTATCAATTTAGATTCAAATAATTTTGTTATGTAAACTAAACATTTGAGTATTAAAAAATACATCAATGATTATATTGATGTATTTTTTTGCGTACGGATGTAATACCAAGAAAAGTCGGAAAGTTTGGTTAGGTGAAAAAATTCCGAAATATTTCTTGAAATGATTATCATTATCAATTAGAATCATAATTGATAATGAAATTCAATTATTAGAAGTTTTATAAAAATTTGATAGTGTTCGTCTAAAAGAGGAGGAGCAGTATGCACCATGCGAAACAAATCGCGGAACATGCAACAATACAAAGCTTTTTAAATTGTTATTTAAGAGAAACAGGAAGTGGAGAATGGATTACGGAGGATAAAAGGATAGAAAATATTTTCTGCCATTCATTTCAAAGAGATGCTATCCCCACTTATTTATGCTGTCGGTTATCGGCACAAAACGTTACTTTGTATGGAGAGGTTATATATAAATCACCAACAGACCGTCATTTGTTTGGAGAACAATTTTATTATCAAATCGGAGAAGACAAAAATGTCATAAAAGCAGATTACGTTACGGTTATTACGTTTTTAATAAAAGAAATGTCTATCAACTATGGAGAAGGTACAAATCCTGCTGAACTTATGCTTCGAGTCATTCGTAGTTGTCAAAATATTGAGGAATTTACAAAAGAGAGAGTGAAGGATACATCCGAATTATATGGTTTCTATACGTCCTTTATAGAAGCGGAGCAATCTTTATTATTTGGACATTTAACCCATCCTACACCAAAGAGTAGACAAGGTATATTGGATTGGAAAAGTTCAATGTACTCTCCGGAGTTAAAAGGAGAATGTCAGCTTCACTATTTTCGAGCACATAAAAGTATAGTAAGTGAAAAATCATTATTAATAGATTCTACGACAACAATTATAAAAGAGGAATTAAAGAATGATGAAATTGTTAGTCAGGAATTTATTACGAAGTACTGTCAAGAAGATGAGTATTCATTAATTCCAATCCATCCGCTTCAAGCAGAATGGTTATTACATCAATCTTATGTGCAAAATTGGATGAATCAAGGTGCTCTTGAATATATCGGTCCAGAAGGTAAGTGTTATATGGCAACATCATCACTTAGAACGCTATATCATCCTCATTCGAAGTATATGCTCAAGTTTTCATTCCCTGTAAAGGTAACAAATTCAATGCGTATTAATAAATTGAAGGAACTTGAGAGTGGTCTTGAAGGTAAGGAAATGTTAAATACTAAAATTGGTGAAGTGTTAGAAAAGTTTCCAGGGTTTGATTTTATATGTGATCCAGCCTTCATTACACTAAAATATGGTATGCAAGAGTCCGGATTTGAAGTGATTATTCGGGATAATCCTTTTTATAGTGAAAATGCGAATGACGCTACTTTAATAGCTGGTCTAGTACAAGATGCTATCCCTGGAAAACGCACTCGTTTATCAAATATTATTCATCATTTAGCGGATCTAGAAAATAAAAGTTGCGAAGAGGTAAGTTTAGAATGGTTTAGACGGTATTTAAATATTTCTTTAAAGCCGATGGTATGGATGTATTTACGTTATGGAGTTGCATTAGAAGCTCATCAGCAAAATAGTGTCGTGCGATTGGAAGGTGGCTATCCAGTAAAGTTTTACTTCCGTGATAATCAAGGGTTTTATTTCTGTAATTCAATGAAATCGGTGCTAGATAAAGAATTGACCGGTATTGGTGAACAAACTGGGAATTTATATGACGATTATATTGTGGATGAAAGATTTCGTTATTATTTAATTTTCAATCATATGTTTGGGCTCATTAACGGTTTTGGTACAGCAGGGTTAATTAAGGAAGAAATTCTTCTTTCTGAATTAAGGTCTGTAATTGAATCGTTCCTTCCATTTAACCGTGAACCTTCTACATTTTTAAGAGAATTGTTAGAAGAAGATAAATTGGCATGTAAAGCAAATTTACTGACGAGATTTTTCGATGTCGATGAGTTAACGAATCCATTAGAGCAAGCAATTTATGTACAAGTAGATAATCCACTTGTTAGAGAAGTGGCTGTTCGTTCATAAGTAGTGCTAAAATTTCACGTAATACAAATAATGGAATTCGATATTCCGTATTATAGCGGAGGGATTTATGAAAGAAGAAGTTTATCACGCAAAAATATTGAAGGCACTCCAATCAAAAGAGTACATTTCAGTAAGAAGAAGAGTATTCCGGCAGTTAATAGAATCGTTAATTTATGAAGAAATCATTACGCCGATTCGTATACAAATGGGAGAGAAAATACTTTTTATTATACAAGGTCTTGATGAAAATAATCAAAATGTAACGTACCAATGCTATGGACAAGAACGTATGACATTTGGGCGTATTTGTTTACATGACTCATTAATAATGAGAGTTCAAGATGAGGAAGAAGAAATACAATCAGTTTCACAATTTTTACAGGAGATTTTTCGAATTGTTCAAGTGGATCGAATGAAATTGGATTCTTTTATTCAAGAATTAGAACAAACAATCTTTAAAGATACGATTGCACAATATGAAAGAAGTAGTGTGGAAGAATATGTTGCGAAATCGTACGATGAGCTTGAAAGTCTCTTAATAGATGGACATCCATATCATCCTAGCTATAAAGCACGCATCGGGTTTCAATATCGTGATAATTTTCAATATGGTTTTGAGTTTATACAGCCAATAAAGCTTATATGGATAGCAGTTCATCAGAAATATACGACTGTAGGTTATGAAAATGAAGAGAGTTACAACTGTATTTTGAAAGAAGAAATCGGAGAGCAGAAAATCGGAGAGTATTTAAATCGTATTCGAAAAATGGGCTGTGATTCGAAGCAGTATATGTTTATACCTGTTCATCCTTGGCAGTGGGGGAACTTTATTATTCCGAATTATGCTGACCATATACAGGATAAATATATTATTTATTTAGGGGAAACAGCGGATGATTATTGTGCGCAACAGTCTATGAGGACATTGCGAAATGTTACGAATCCAACGAAGCCGTATGTAAAGCTATCAATGAATCTACTCAATACTTCAACTATCCGTACATTAAAACCACATTCGGTTGTGAGTGCACCGGCTATATCGAATTGGTTAAATGAAGTAGTAAATCAGGATTCTTATTTAAGGGATGAATTGCGTTTGATTTTGTTAAAGGAATTTTCGAGTGTAACGTATGATTCGAATAAAAAGGCTACATACGGTTCATTGGGATGTATTTGGCGCGAAAGCGTTCACAAGTATTTGGATGAACAGGAAGATGCAATTCCTTTTAACGGATTATATGCTAAGGGGAAAGATGGTACACCGATTATTGATTCGTGGTTAAAGAGATATGGAGTAGAACACTGGCTACAATTGCTTATTCAAAAAGCAATTATACCAGTTGTACACCTCGTTGTAGAACATGGAATTGCGTTAGAATCACATGGGCAAAACATGATTTTGGCTCATGAAGAAGGAATGCCGACCCGAATTGCATTAAAAGATTTTCATGAAGGACTGGAGTTTTACCGTCCTTACTTGAAAGAATACGGGAAATGTCCTGATTTTACGAAAATGCATAAAACATATGCAAATGGAAAAATAAATAATTTCTTTGAAATGGATCGTATTGAATGTTTGCAAGAAATGGTTTTAGATGCGCTTTTCCTATTCAATCTAGGTGAATTAGCTTTCGTACTGGCCGATGAATATCAATTGAAAGAAGAGAGATTTTGGATCATGGTTGTCGAAGAACTAGAAAATCATTTTAGCAGATTTTCGCATTTGAAAGAACGTTTTGAAGCACTACAATTATATACACCTACATTCCATGCAGAGCAATTAACGAAGCGGCGTTTATATATGGATGTGGAATCACTTGTTCATGAAGTTCCAAATCCATTGTATGGAGCAAGGTAACTTAAAATACAAAAATCAGTTGTTACAGGGGGAAATCATGCTAATCGTTAATAAACAAGAATATAGCAAAAATGATTTTGAATTGAAATTACAAGTTTACGAGGAAATGGAACAGTTCCAAGAAGCAGAAGGAAATAGATTTGCCCTTTGTCTAAAAGATCCATTTGATATTATTACACTTGTGTTTTTCCTACGAGAAAAGAGAGCATCTGTACTACTTATTCATGAAGATACACCCAAGGATACAGCTATTGAAATGGCAAGGCGTGCAAATTGTACTGGACTTTTATACGTAGAAAGTAACGACTTTATAAAATTAGAAGTAGAAAAGCCATTGCAAGAAGAACCTTCGTTATTACAATATAGTTCAGGAACAACAGGGGAACCGAAACTGATTCGTAGAGCATGGACGGAAATTGAAACGGAAATCGATGCTTACAATGAAGTTTTAAAATGTGATGAAGACGAAGTGCCAATCGTTATGGCTCCCGTTTCACATTCATACGGTCTAATTTGTGGCACGTTATCTGCAATTACGAGGGGTAGCAAGCCTATCATCATTACTAATAAAAACCCTAAATTCGCATTAAATATAGTTCGTAATACAGAAAAACATATCATATACGCAGTACCACTTATGCTACATATTATGGGGAGTTTTCCACAAGGGATTTTTCAGTTTCATAAAATTATGACATCAGGGTCACCTTTGCCAGAAACGCTATTTTACAAGCTGAAAGGGATGACGAAACATATGATGCAGCAGTATGGATGCTCTGAAGCTGGTTGCATTAGTATATGTCATGATATGGAAACACATTTAGATTTAGGAAAACCACTTCCTCATGTAAGTATTAACATTGGTTCAGATGAAAATGAGCCGGAAGAAATCGTAGTGAAAATTGCGGAAAAGGATATTTATACGAAAGATTTAGGGTATAAATCTGAGCGGGGCCTTCAATTTATGGGGCGTATGGATGATGTTATTAATGTATCTGGTCTAAAGGTCTTTCCTATAGAGGTGGAAGAAACGATGCTTCGACTAGAAGGCATTCAAGAGGCAATTGTATATCGCGGGAAGCATCCTGTGATGGGGGAGGAAATAGTAAAAGCGAAAGTAATCTCTCGTATTGAACCGGTACAAATAAGAGAATGGTGCATACAGCACTTACCGTCTTACAAAGTACCTCATGAAATTGAAAGTGTAACAGAGATTCCGAAAAATAAAACAGGGAAAGTAAGTCGGAAGTTATTAGAGAGGGGGGAGATAACAACATGAGTCGTGAAACTTTAAAAGATGCAGTATTAAGCATTATGAGAGAAAAAATGGAACTGAAAAATGTAACGCATTTAGAAGAAACGATGCGTTTAAATCAAGATTTATATATTGATTCGGTAATGATGTTGCAGCTTATTGTATACATTGAAATGGAATTAAAGTTATGTGTTCCAGAGGATGAGATAGATCCAAAGGCGTTTCTTACAGTAGGCTCCTTGCTTGACTTTATGGAAGAGTTACAACCGTTACAAGCAGTAAATGTGAATAACTAACCTTTGAGAAAGTGGATGAGAGTATGACTTCAATTAAAGTTCACTGTTTAGTGAGTTGTTTTTGTGAAATTATAAAAAGGCGTAGTGACATAGATTTCCGTCCATTTTATTTCGGATTATGGGATGGAGACTTTGATATAACAGAAGGCGGGATTATTTCTTATCATTCCGAAAATATTAACCATGACAATTATTTGCTTTGGTATGAAAAATTGTATGGGATAAAAGTGAACGAATGGTATGATCATTCAAAAGGTAAGAGTATCAATGTAGAAACATTTTTAGAATTAGTGGAAAATAAGCCTGAAAATCGTTACATAATTGTAATGGTCGATATGTCTTTATTACCAGAGAGAGAAAATAAGTTTCATCAAAAACCGTTTCCACATTATTTAATGATATCGAAAACAGAGAAAGAAAATGAATGGTTCATGCTTGATCCTGATTTTCGCTGGGAAGGGAATATGGAAAAAGATAAAGTGCTTCACTCGGTTAAAGACAACCCATTTGGTGGAGGCTATTTCATTGATATAGAAGGAATTCAGGAGCCAAAACAAGAGATAGTAGAAAGTTATTTCATGGAAACATTCAAAAAGAATGATAATGAACTAACTATGGAATTAAAAAAATTAATTAAAAAAATGGTAAATGAAGAGGATGGGTATTCACTTTCGGGGCTCGTAGCGGCAGTAAAGCAAATACCCGTATTGGCAATACGTAAATATAGCTATGAACATGCCTTTGCATACTTCCATGAAACGTTACAATATTCGGAACAAGACTTTGATTATTGGTGTGATCTAGTGGAAGACATTGTACAAGGATTTACAAATGTACAGTACCGCGCAATCAAAATGGCAATGACAAAAAATAAAGATATGTTAATAACAATTGTTGAGAAGCTTGATGAAATGAATACAATTGAACTGCAAATTAAGGATGAATTAGTGAGACAGTTTCTGTCATGGAAAGATATGAAAACAAATCAGTCTGTCTTAACTTTTTAAAGCAATCTAACTGAATTTAAGATAAGGGAGTTCAAACCTATGAAATATTCACTATGCACAATTTCATTTCGCCATCAACTAATTTCATTTACTGATATTGTTCAATTTGCATACGAAAACGGTTTTGAAGGGATTGAGTTGTGGGGGACTCATGCACAAAATTTATATATGCAAGAGCGTGAAACGACAGAGAGAGAGCTGGATTTTTTAAAGGATAAAAATTTAGAAGTTACGATGATAAGTGATTATTTAGATATATCATTATTAGCAGATTTTCAAAAAACGCTGGAAAAATGTGAACAACTGGTAACACTAGCTAATTGGTTTAATACAAATAAAATTCGTACGTTTGCTGGGCAAAAAGGTAGTGAGGATTTCTCGGAACAAGAGAGAAAAGAGTATGTGAAACGAATTCGTATGATTTGTGATCTATTTGCTCAGCACAATATATATGTCTTATTAGAAACACACCCAAATACATTAACGGATACTTTGCCTTCTACTTTGAAATTGTTAGAAGAAGTAGACCATCCATATTTGAAAATAAACCTTGATTTTCTTCACATATGGGAGTCTGGTGCAGAACCGGTAGACAGTTTTCGTCGACTAAAGTCGTGGATACAACATTACCATTTTAAGAATATATCGTCAGCGGATTATTTACATGTGTTTGAACCTCATAATGTATATGCCGCAGCTGGAAGTCGTAAAGGAATGGTTCCATTATTTGAAGGTATAGTAAATTATGATGAAATCATTCAGGAAGTGAAAGATACTGACCATTTTGCTTCACTAGAATGGTTTGGAAATAATGCGAAAGATATCTTGAAAGAAGAAATGAAGGTATTAACAAATAGAAAATTAGAAGTAGTAACTTCATAAGATGGAATGATGTAAGAGTCTCGTTTAAGAGACTCTTTTTTTAAAAAGTAACAATAACCAAAAATTACCATGTATTTAATTTCGAATTTGATACAATTTAATATATATAAGGAGGTGATCGGTAATGGCTAGAAATCGTAACGCTAATCAATTAGCATCACATGGAGCACAAGCAGCTCTAGATCAAATGAAATATGAAATTGCACAAGAGTTTGGTGTACAGCTTGGAGCTGATACTTCTTCACGTGCAAACGGTTCTGTAGGCGGTGAAATTACAAAACGCCTTGTAGCGATGGCAGAACAACAGCTTGGTGGCGGATATACTCGCTAAATGTAGAAGGTTATAGGAGAAAGGAAGGGTTCTTCCTTTCTTTTTTATTTTCAATTAATTGGTATGGATATATTGTGAACAGGATTCAAAGAATAGGAGTAATGCTATATTTTACCCAATTTCTTTTGTTGTAAATGGAAAGTAGTAAAGATGAAATAGCCCTGGTGGAATGTAAACATAATTTCCAGCAGGGCTATTATATGGTAAGAAATATATGATGAAAGGTTCCGAAATCAACATGTTAAAAAAAGAAAACTGTTGTTTAATTGCACTTGCATCAGTTCCACTTGTTATGACGTTAGGTAATTCAATGCTTATTCCAATCCTGCCAACCATTGAAAAGAAATTACATATTTCATCTTTCCAAGTATCCATGATAATTACAATTTATTCTATCATTGCAATTATACTTATACCGATTGCTGGTTATTTATCAGATAGGTGGGGACGAAAGATGGTAATGGTTCCAAGTTTATTAATTGCAGCTATTGGAGGAGCGATAACGGGCTGGGTATCATGGAAAGTTGATAACCCTTACATTTGGATTCTTATCGGAAGAGCAATTCAAGGGATAGGTGCTGCTGGTGCTATGCCAGTTGTCATACCATGTGTAGGTGATTTATACAAAGATGAAAAACAGGTTAGTGCAGGTTTAGGAATTATTGAGACGTCAAATACATTTGGAAAAGTATTGAGTCCCATATTAGGATCAGCTCTTGCAGCTATTGTATGGTTCTTACCATTTTGGGCGATTCCAGTTTTATGTGTAATATCGATTATTTTACTACTGGTACTAGTAAAGGCGAAGAAACAAGAAGAAGAAGTCCCACCACTTAAAGAATTTATTCAATCTATTATCTCTACGTTTCGAGAAAAGGGAAGATGGTTAATTGCCATTTTTATACTAGGTGCAATTATTATGCTTATTTTATTCGGAATACTTTTTTATCTGTCAACTATACTGGAGTCGAAGTACGATATTCATGGTATATGGAAAGGGTGTGTACTCGCTATTCCTTTACTTGTACTATCACTTAGCTCATATATGGCTGGTAAAAAAATTGGAGATAAACAAGATATTATGAAAAAGTGTATTTATATTGGATTTTTACTGGCTGCTGTATCTGTCTTCTTACCTTTATTCCTAAAAGGAATCTATTTGCTAATTCTTTGTCTCGTTATTATGGGGATAGGAATTGGTATGGCGTTACCATGTTTAGATGCTCTTATTACACAAGGGATTGAAAAAGAGCAGAGGGGGACAGTTACGTCATTTTATAGTTCAATGCGATTTATCGGTGTAGCAGCTGGACCACCCCTTTATTCTTTTTTTATGAAAGGATCGGACCATGAAGTGTTTTATTTAACGAGCATCTTCGCTGCTATTGGTGCTGTCATTGCAATTATTTGGATTAAACCAGCAAAAGATAAAATGATGTTAAAACAGGAACCGGAACCAACTTCATAATCCGAAAGAGAATTGCATGCTAATTACATAACATGCAATTCTCTTTAATTAGTTAGGAAAAATAACTTGTTTTAACATATAAAGTGCGACTCCCCATATGATTAGCCCTGAAAATTTATTTAATACTGTAATCGTTTTTCTTGTCGAGTCTAATCCTTTTAGAAATTTTCCAACAAAAGCTAAACTAATAAACCAAATCCAAGAAACTATAATTGTTGCAAAAGTGAAAGCCCATTTCTCACTTCCTATGTACTGTATAGAGTTTGTTCCGATTACACCAATTGTATCTAAAATTGCGTGTGGATTTAGTAATGAAACCGATGCGGCGAAAATAATTTGATTTTTTAAAGGCATGCTTTTTTCTTGTTTTACATCATTTGAATGATCACTTCTCCAAATAACCCAGCCCATATACATAAGAAAGAAAAATCCAATCATATACAGAGTAGTTGTTAACCAAGAAAAAGTAAGGAGTACAAGGGATACACCTTGTACAGCAATTAATATTAATAATGTATCACATATAGATGCAGTCAAGACTACAGGAGCAGCTCTCCAAATATTTGGTTGACTAGCGCCTTGATTAAAGACGAAAACATTTTGGACACCTAATGGAATGATAAGACCAAATGCAAGGATGATACCGTGAATAATTGCTTCACTCATCATATTACCTCCTACTTAATTTGATTAGTTATGATAGTGTATATTGTATAGAAGAAATGAAAATTTGTATCCATCCATATGGTTGGATAGGTTACCAACCATAAAGTATGTGAGGTGATATAATGGAAAGGCTCGTTTGGAAACCTAATATGTCTTCGTCTATTCCTTTATATAAACAAATAGAATCTTATATAAAAGAAAGGATTGTTAATGGGGAATGGACAGTTGGAACTAAATTACCTTCACAAAGAGATTTGGCGCATACGTTTGAAGTGAATCGAAGTACAATTGTAATGGCTTTCGATGAATTAGTAGCAAAAGGATATATTGAGGGGAATGGCCGGAAGGGAACAATTGTTATAAATAATAGTGAGAGTACTTCTACATATGCCCCGCCTCCAAACTGGCAGTCTTATGTAGAAACAGGACTTCATTATCCGAATCTTCCTGCTGTACAAGAGATTAATCAAGCTGAATTTACTCCCAATGTAATTCGATTAGGAACAGGTGAACTTTCACCGCGTCTCTTGCCTGAGAAAAAGATGAAGGGTATTATTAGTAAAATTTTACAATCAAATGTTACACTTGGGTATGAGGAACCGAAAGGAAATCTCCATTTAAGAGAAAAAATTGCGGAATATTTAAAAGGGCATGGGGTATATGTATCTCCTGACTCTATTTTAATTGTTTCAGGGGCAATTCAAGCACTGCAACTTATTTCTATGGGGCTTCTTCCGAAAGGAGCGTCAATTTTATTAGAAAAACCATCATATTTATATTCGCTTAATGTATTTCAATCAGCAGGAATGCGCTTGATTGGAATACCAATGAATGAGAATGGTATAAATACTTCATATATTACAAAATATAAGAAACAATTTAACGCATCTATTTTATATACAATCCCATCTTTTCATAATCCGACCAATTTTAGTATGAACACTAAGAAGAGGGAAGAAGTGATGGAGATATGTAATGAAATTGGATTACCTATTATTGAGGACGCGGTATATCAAGATTTATGGTTCGATGCACCAGTTTCAAAGCCTTTAAAGGCATATGATAAAAATGGTATCGTGCTACATATTGGAAGTATGTCCAAAGTCATTAGTCCTGGTTTAAGAATTGGCTGGGTTGTTGGATCAGAATCCGTTATTCAAAGATTAGCAGATATAAAAATGCAAACTGATTATGGTTCAAGTTCTATATCCCAGCAGATTGCAGCGGAGTGGTTTGAAAATGGATTGTATGATGAACATTTACAGTTTGTAAGAAGTGAATTGAAAAAACGTAGAGATTTTATGATAAGTATGTTAGAAAAGTATTGTAGTGGCATTGCAACTTGGCATGAGCCAGTAGGAAGCTTTTACATTTGGCTACATATAAATCTACCAATTTCGAATCGTAGTTTATTTGACAAAGCTTTACAAGAAAAGGTGTTATTAAACCCAGGCACTTTGTATGATAGAAGTGCTAACCAATTTTTACGTCTTTCTTATTCCTATGCAACTGTAGAAGAAATTGAAGCTGGAATAAAAAAGATCGCGCAATTAATTAAAGGGTAAAAGGAGAAAACCATGAAGCAATATGTGATTTGCCAAATGATTGATGGAGATAAATATTTAGCTGCTTATGCGGAAACAAAACAGGATGCAATTGAAAAAGCAGAATTATTAGGGTTAAGAACTGGAAATCGTTACATAGTAATTACTGCAGAAGAAGCAGAGGGGTTAACTTATCCTTAAACAATAGGAGAGTACATAAGAAGTAAATAAGCCTAATAATGTACTATATTATTAGGCTTATTTACTATTAAAGTGTGACAGGGAAAATAATATAATTATGAGTCAAGTTGACGGAAATACCGATTTGTTTTTCGATCCTGATTTCCGTCTCTATATTCATCAACATATTGCCTGAAGTTCCAGGATTGCAAAAACTTATTAGCGGCATTATAACCAGAGTTATAGAGCCATTCTTTCTCTTCTTTAGTTAATTGAAAATTAGTACTTGTAATGGTTCCTGTTGGAATTGTAATAGTTCTAGCCTTTGATTCTTTATCTAAATGACGTAAATCATGAGCTTGCATCATTGTTTTAAATAGTCCTTTGAACATGGAAATAGGTTCTTCATAGTGGGCGGGATCAGCTTGAATCTCATCTTTTACAAAATGAAATCCAAAGGTAGGCCAGCGAGGAGAAGTCGGTGAATCGAAAATCCAAATTGGATAATTACTTAAGATACCGCCATCAACCATATAACAAGGTTGTTTCCATTTCGGTGTTCTCCATTTCACTGGTTCGAAGAAGAAAGGAATGGTTCCACTCATTCTTACTGCTTTAGCGATAGGGAAGCGATAATTTGAAAATCCGTAGTTTGGCAAGTCATCGGGAAAAATAACCATTTTACCATTGCTTATATCTGAAGCGATAATTTTGAGTTTATTCAAGTCTGGTAAGTCTGTAAACAAATGAATTCCTTTTTTTCTAAGCAGGTCTTCTAGCCATTCTTCGAGAAATACATTTGAATAAATGCCTAGAGTAGACCAAGCGCTTAATCCTTTACCAATAAAGGGGATTCTATCAAGAAAAGTTTTTTTAGTGAATTTTTCATAATCAATGTCTGTTACAATAGTTTTTAATTCGGAACAAGAATATCCTGCTGCTAGAAGAGCTGCAATAATAGCACCGGCTGATGTTCCAGCTAAACGTTCCCATTCATAACCTTTTTCGGCTAACGCGCAAATTGCCCCTACATGAGCAATTCCGCGTACACCGCCTCCCTCGAAAACACCATCAATCTTCATTAAACATACTTCCTTTCAGATGGAAAATTTGAAAATGGCAAAAAAGCACGTATTGTACGCGCTTTTTTACAATAGTTTTTAAGTTTACTAGCAGCCGAATCCGCCGCCCCAACAGCTAGCTCCGATGATGATTAGAAGGATAAATAAAACGATTAATAAAGCGAAACCTCCATAACCACAACCACCGCAACTACCGCCGTAACCGTAACCACCGCCGTAACCACCGCAACTATATCCGTAACCCATGTGGAATTCCTCCTTATATTAAAAGTGAAAATGAACGAGGGAAAGTATACTGTAAGAAATTATGAGATATCATGTTTGTAGGAACAATGTATACTATGCTCTTTTAAACTTGTTCGCGTACGAGGGATAAGCCCGTTTTTTTGAAGGCTTGTTGATTTCACGATGAATGGAGTATAATCTTTGTGCTATGATACAAATAAGTATGTAAATGTAAGGAGAATTTATGGATAAAAAAATTGAAGTATTAATTGATAAATATGGACTGACACATTTAAAAGAGGAGCTTATTAATACTGTATTTCCTTGTGTAAAAGTTGTGCCAAAACAACAGGAAACAATTGCGATAGGTAGTTCGAAAATGGGCGGAGTTCCTGATTTGCCGGGTTCATTTGAATATCCAACATACAAAGGGAGTCCTCTATACTTTATCGCACAATTTAATTTAAGTGATTTACAAAACGTTGGCATGGATCATAATCTTCCTAAGACAGGGATGTTATATTTCTTTAGTATTGAAAATTACTTTGAAGAAGATGTGGATCCAACCAAAGCTGGACGTGTGCTTTATTATGATATCCCTGTAGAGCAATTACGTAGAGCAGATGAAATACAAGCGAAATATAACCAGTGTGCAATTACTTTTGAACTGACATATAAATTACCAGAGCTTTTCATTGAAGATGAGGCTGATTCAGATCGTTTCTTGCAATTACTTGAAGAGCTAATCCCAGACAACTATGATAATCATCAAATGTTTGGAGAACCATTCTCTGTACAAGATGAGGTATTGTACGAGACTGAACAATATATGGGGATAGATCCACAGCATATGAAGCTCTTATTCCAAATTGATTCAGATACTAAAAATTGTAATATGATGTGGGGAGATTTAGGAATGCTTTATTTCTGTATTGGAAATGAAGACTTGAAAAATCGACATTTTGAAAATACATGTTGTGTGTTACAAACTTGCTAAAAAAAGGGTTGTTCTTTTTCTGAAAGAACAACCCTTTTTAAAATGTTAAATATGCATAATCTCATATGACCTTTTTTGAAAAGTATTGTATATTTATAGAATATAAGGAGTGACGAAATGAGAAAGACAAATAAGTATGTAACAGCTGCCCTGCTCTGTTCAACAATTGTAATGGGTGGCTTACACGCGTCATCTGTATCTTACGCAGCTACGAAATCGACTGTAGGTACTACACAATCAGATGCTAAATTGTTAGATGATTTTCGAAAAGAATTAAAAAAACATATTGATAATCGAGATGAAAATATTACAATCGCATATAAAACAAAAGGTAGAAATGCTAGAGATGTTATGGACCAATTATACAAAGAATATAATAAAATTGTAGATGCGGATGAGTATGTAAAATATAATGTAGCATCTACTAAGTATTCTATAAAAGGTATGCCAGGGAATTATACGTTTACATTACAAGTGGAGTATCGTGAATCAAAAGAACAAACACAGTATGTAAAGTCTCAGGCGAAAGCAATTGTAAATTCTATCATTAAACAAGGTATGGATGAACATGAAAAAGTGAAGGTAATTCATGATTATGTTGTGAAACATGTATCTTATGATACGTCTTATCAAGCGTATACAGCGTATGAAGCGTTAGCGAATCGTTCTGCAGTTTGCCAAGGATATACATTATTAACATATCAATTATTGCAAGAAGCAGGTATTCAAAATCATATTGTAACAGGTACAGGGAATGGACAAGCTCACGCATGGAATTTAGTGAACATTGATAACAAGTGGTACCACCTTGATACTACATTCGATGATCCGGTTCCAGATAAAGCTGGGCGCGTGACATATTCATATTTTAATATGTCAGACGAGCAGTTAAGCAAAGACCATGAATGGGATCGTAGTAAATATCCAGCGGCAACTACAAGTTACTTCAATGAATTAACAAACAAAATAAAAGCCGGTAGTTCAAAAACTGTCGTATATGAGCAAATGTTAAAAGAAACAAATTTAAAGTATTTGTCTGCACAATATGGAGCGGAAACTTACAATGAATTTAAGGGGAAATTACAGCAACAATTTGCTTCCAAGCCAGAAAAAGTAGAAGTACGATATAAGCAGTCAATGGATGGAACGATGCAAGATATAAAGAAAGTATTAAATGAAATAACTTGGCCAAAAGGTGCAAAGCGTGTATCTTATCAAGTTGCGCCATATAGTGCAATGACAGGTTATTCATTAGCGACAATTACATTTACGTATTAATGAAAAAGAGCATCTTTAAAAGGTGCTCTTTTTGCGTTTGGTTATAATCCTATTGATTATTTAGAATTGTGTGATAAAATAATTGAAAATAGAGGACGTGATAGCTGAATGAATTTGTTCGAAAATAATATATTTGCATTGATATATTTTTGTCTAGTAATCGGACTTATCGTTTTGTTTTTTGTATCATTTACTCTGTTCATTAAAAGATTATTGCAAAACAACACTATGAAAAAACAACATGTGATCAATATGAATCAGAAGTTAGATCGAATTATAGAATTGCTTGAAAAAGATAAAAAAGAATGATGGAAGATGTATAAAAAGGAGAAGAAAATGGCGAATTATATAAAGGAATTACGTGAAAAAATAGGGCATGATTATGTTATTTTGAATTTTGCAGGTGGTTGTGTATTTAATGAATTTGGTGAAGTACTTCTGCAAAAAAGAGGGGATTTTGATGCATGGGGATTTCCGGGCGGTGCAATGGAAATTGGGGAATCTGCCGCAGAAACTGCCATTCGAGAAGTTAAAGAAGAAACAGGATTTGATGTAGAAATTGATGAGCTCATTGGCGTGTATACGAAATATTTTCAAACATATCCGAATGGAGATCAGGCACAGACAATTGTAATATTCTTTAAGTTTTCAATCGTTGGAGGGAACAAAAAAATAGATGGTGATGAAACGTTAGATTTGCAGTTTTTCCCTTTAGACAAAATGCCGCCATTGTTTAATAAACAACATGAAGATTGCTTGCATGATTTATTAGAGAAAAGAGTAGGGGTATTTCGTTAATATATAGAAAAGAAGCTAATTTCCATTTAGCTTCTTTTTCTATATAATTTACTTCCACCAATCATCAAACATAGATGCTGGGACTTGTCTTTTATGTTCACTCACTTTGTAACGCTTCTCGATCTTTTCAGAAACGTCAGCTGGAACGGATTTACCTTCTAAATAGTCATCTAATTGATCGTAAGTAATGCCTAGCTCTGTTTCATCAGCTTGACCTGGTTTTTCATCTAATAAATCAGCTGTTGGCATTTTTAAGTAAAGTCGCTCGTCCGCACCTAATTCTTGTAATAAAGCACGTCCTTGGCGCTTCGTTAAACCTGTTAATGGTAATAAATCTGCACCACCATCTCCGAATTTTGTGAAGAAACCTGTTACAGCTTCAGCAGCGTGATCAGTTCCGATAACAAGTAATCCTTGTTGCCCGCCGATTGCATATTGTGTAACCATGCGGATACGTGCTTTTACGTTTCCTTTATTGAAATCTGTTAATGAATCTCCTAATAAATTTGTATATTGATCTGAAAAGGCATCAACAGTTGTTGCGATGTCAAAAGCAACGGATTGATCTGGTTTAATAAATTGTAATGCTAATTGTGCATCATCTTCATCCTTTTGTACTTTGTAAGGAAGACGTACAGAGATAAACGTTGCGTTACCACCTTCATTACGAACTTCTTCGACCGCAAGCTGCGCTAAACGCCCTGCTAATGTAGAGTCTTGTCCGCCGCTAATACCGAGTACAAATCCTTTTGCACCTGTTTTTCTTACATAATCTTTTAAGAAATCAATTCGTTTACGAATTTCTACTTTCGGATCAATTACAGGCTGAACATGTAATGCTTTCATAATTTGTTCTTGTAATGTCATTATGTTTTCCTCCTATTCATTTTAAAGCAGTAAATAAGGTTATATGTATATTGGTACATATTTCTATCCTTTATTATTTCGCAAAACTAACGAATATACAATAGGGTGCGTGTATGAATAGTAGCTATTATAAATAAACTGTTTTATATAAGCAATTGTTTAAAACCTTTCAATAATGTAAGGTTTTTGTCATTTGAATCGATGGAAGGCATTTCCGAACTTTACTAATATAAAAGCATAGTTAGTAGAAGGGCGGAGAAGTAGTATGAACATTAGAGAACTCGCATTTCGAAATGTAACGCGAAATAGACGAACATACTCAGCTTATTTTTTGAGTAGTGCATTTGCCATTATGGCCTTTTTTGTATATTCATTTTTTGCGTTCCATCCGGCATTAAGTGCGGGAGAATTAGGGCAGTACGTATTTATAAGTATGTCTTTTGCACAGTCTATTATTTACTTATTTACATTCTTCTTTATTTTATATTCAATGGGAATGTTTTTGAAAACGAGAAAGTGTGAACTAGGAATTTTAATGATGCTAGGTATGACGAAATATCAATTAAAGCGTCTTATCTTCTTTGAAAATATCATGATTGGAATAGGGGCAATTATTTTTGGGATTCTTTCAGGTATGTTATTTTCAGGGATATTAATTTTTGTAGCCCCGATGATTTTAAAATTAGATATTTCTTTATCCTATTACATACCGATGAAAGCGATTGTTGTAACGAGTATTATGTTTTTCGTATTATTTATGATTATTTCATTGTTCAGTGCAGGAATGGTTCGTAAAAATAAAATCATGAAATTGTTTAGAGGATCAGCAGAGGCGAAACCAGAACCGAAGGCATCTATAATTTCTTCTATATTAGCAGTAGTATTGCTTAGTGCTGGTTATGCAGGAGCTCTTATGTCACATGGTGCAATGGTATTTGTAATGATGATTCCTGTTACAACAGTAGTCATTATTGGTACGTATTTGCTGTACAAGCAGTTGAGCGTCTTTATTATTAGACTATGTAAAAAAAGTAAACGTTTCTATTGGACACAGACAAATATTATTACTTTGTCAGATTTAGCATACCGTATGAGAGATAATGCCAGGATGTTCTTTATTGTAACAATTATTTCAACAGTAGCATTTTCAGCAATAGGTACATTGGTTGGTTTTGCTTCGATGACGAAAGAAATTATGGACAGACCAATTGCGTTTCACTATCATTCTAAGCAAGGAAATAGCAATGAGTCACAGCATCTGAAGATTATTGACGAAGGATTAAAGAAACATAATATAGCAGCTTCAAAAATAAATATTTCATCGAAGACAACGGAGGAGCAGTCGTTAAGAAGCGCCAGTTTTATAAAAGAATCAGATTATAAGGAATATACAAAGTTAACAGGAGAACCATTTAATACTGTATCAAATAAAGAGGCTTTATTTTTGTCAGTCGAAATACCAGGACCACCCATGAAAGAAAGAAAAGAAATTACTTTACCAAATGTGAATGAACCTTTAAATGTGAAAAAAGTTAATACTTCTTCATTAAGTAAAATACTAAGAGGTAATGTTTATGTAATCTCTAAAAATCAATATGATTCATTACAAGATGGATTTAAAGAAGAAAAAGATTATATGTATAAAACAAAAGGAACGAAAGATGAAATTGAGGTTGGTAAAGAGCTTACACATCAGATTAAGCCTTATCAAGAACATTCAACGTTTAGTGCAGAAGAGTACGATCAAAATCAAAGTTTACAAATCGCAGGACCCATTTTATTTGTAGGTTTCTTTATTGGTATTGTATTTTTCGTTTGTGCAGGAAGCTTCCTTTACTTCCGCTTATTTTCTGATTTGGAGGAAGATACTCGTTTATTTGAAATGATTCGAAAAGTTGGATTGACGAGAGGCGAATTATCGAAAGTAGTCACAATCCGCTTAGCGCTTTTATTCTTCGTTCCAGTTGGAGTTGCAACATTACACGGGGCAGTAGCATTAACGGCATTAGGACAAATGTTTGAGTACTCACTTTTTAAAGAGAATACGATTGTATTAAGTATTTTTGTAAGTATTCAAGTTCTATATTTCGTCATTATACGATCTCGTTATTTAAAACAATTGAAAGAAAGATTGAATATTCGTTAAATGTGTTTTTTTAACTTTTGTACTATATTTTCTAAAAAGAGTAAGCCATTACCAAATATATAGTGATAAAATGAAAATAGCGAGGTGAAAAAAATAATAGAGAATAAGGGGGGAGTAACATGAAAGCAACAGGAATTATTCGAAAAGTAGATGAATTGGGACGGATAGTTATTCCTAAAGAATTACGAGATGTATTAGGAATACAAATCAAATCACCACTTGAAATTTTTGTAGAAGAGGACAAAGTCATTTTACAAAAATATCAACCTTACAATGCTTGTCAAATAACAGGTGATGTTTCAGACCAAAATATTTCATTAGCAAATGGAAGCATTACTGTTAGTATAGAAGGGGCAAAACATGTAATAAAAGAAATTGAGCAGTTTTTGAACAAGAGTGAGATTTAGTCTTAATTTATATTATTCTTTTGAAAAACTGAAAAATAAAAGGACCATTAATGGGTCCTTTTATTTTGTTTATTGAGAAACATTTGAGAGGAAGGGAAATGGAACGAATAAAACGAATGTTAAATCTAAACGCATTCAATAGTGGTCTGAAATGAAAATAATATATTTTCAGGAGGGATTACGATGAACAGTAGTACAGCGAATAAACAAAAGGGTATACAGTTGATTCCGTTTACCGTAAATAAGGTGGTTGAACAAGTAAACGAAATTCCACCAGGTGTACAGCTGATTCACGCTCCAGAAGTATGGGAAAAGAGTGCGAAAGGGAAAGACATTGTCGTTGCCGTTTTAGATACAGGTTGTGATATAAATCATGTAGATTTAAAAGATCATATTATTGATGGAAGAAATTTCACAAAAGATTATGAAGGTGATCCGAAAATTTATCTTGATAATAATGGACATGGTACTCATGTAGCGGGGACAATCGCAGCGACTGAAAATGGTGTCGGTGTTTTAGGTGTAGCGCCACTTGCTAAAATGCTAGTTTTAAAAGTGTTAGCTGGAGATGGTTCTGGAAGTTATGAGCAAATTATTGAGGCCATTCATTATGCTGTAAATTGGAGAGGACCGAATAAAGAGAAAGTGAGAATTATTTCAATGTCACTTGGTGGTCCGCAAGATGTACCAGAATTACATGAAGCTATTCAAAATGCGGTAAAACAAGACGTACTTGTCGTATGCGCTGCTGGAAATGATGGGGATTGTAACGATGATACTGAAGAATTAGATTTTCCAGGTGCTTATTCTGAAGTAATCGAAGTAGGTGCTGTTAATTTAGAGCGGAAAATTTCATGCTTTAGTAATTCAAATCAAGAAATTGATTTAGTAGCGCCGGGTGATGAAATACTGTCTACGTATCCAGAGGGGAAATATGCAGTATTAAGTGGTACTTCAATGGCGACGCCGCATGTCGCTGGGGCGCTAGCACTTCTCATAAAGCAGTGTGAGAGAGAGTACGGTAGAAAATTATCAGAGCCGGAAATATACGCGCAACTTATAAAAAGGACTGTACCTTTAGGGTATGAACGTACATCTGAAGGGAATGGATTAATAGATTTATTAAAAGAATAGTAATTACTAAAAAACATCTCATATTTATATGAGATGTTTTTTAGTATGGTTCTGTCGCATGTATTACAACATCTAATAAACCGGGGAATCTAGTATTTAAGTCTTCTTCACGAATTGAAATAAAATGCAGTGGAAAATAGTTTAAGAAGATTACAGACAGAGTATATTGATTTATATTATTTACATTTTACAAACTCTGAAACAAGTTACATAGATTCAATTGGAAAGCTTATCCGTTTAAAAGAAGAGGGGAAAATTCGTTCAATTGGGATATCAAATGTAAATGTAGAACAATTAAAAGAGGCGAATCAATATGGAGATATAGATGTTGTACAATCGCGTTACAATATGCTAGATCGTACTGCAGAGGAAGAACTTTTACCTTATTGTATTGAAGCGGGAATTTCATTTATTCCATATGGGCCACTTGCCTTCGGAATATTAGGTGGTAAATATACAGAAGATTTCAAATTAGATAAAAAAGATTGGCGCTATGATGTAAATCTTTTTGAGGAAAATACATATAAGAAAAACTTTAAGAGAGTTGAAAAGTTAAAAGGTTTAGCTAAAGAAAATAATATTGCAATTCCCCATTTAGCGTTAGCGTGGCTATTAAATAAACCAGGAATTGACGCTGTTATTCCTGGTGGAAAGCGTGCAGAGTAAATAAGAGAAAGTGTAAGAGCTGTGGACGTTTTATTGAATGAGAAGGATATGAAAAAAATGGAATCAATATTAGAGCATTAATAGAAAAGAGTGGTATTACCCTCTTTTCATATATAAGGAGATGGCAAAAATGAAAAGGGAGTTGCATC
This sequence comes from Bacillus sp. MYb209, assembly GCF_002975175.1. Lineage (GTDB taxonomy): Bacteria > Bacillota > Bacilli > Bacillales > Bacillaceae_G > Bacillus_A. Next base: position 18,790 of record NZ_PCNZ01000017.1, on the reverse strand, counting down.
ATAGAAGCGTTATAAAGAAAAAGCACTGTTTTAGCTAATCTAACTAAAACAGTGCTTTTCGTTTAGATTGAACTGTTGCCGCATTTTCATCATGTATTCCTGCTTCTTCAATAATTCGTTTTTTTACTTTATTTAATAGATGGTCTACTGCCTCACCAAAATAGTTAGCTTCGCTTTTTGTGCGGGCTTCTCGTAAACATTTATAGTTTTCTAGCAGTTCCTCTTTTTCGGAGTTTGTTAAGAAATCTTCTATTTTCTTTTTTGTCATACGAAACACCCTTTCTTCTGACAAACGACGCAATAGAAAATATTTATTTTTCATTATAACAATAATTTTTAAAGAAAGTATAGATTAACGTCGTAATAGTTTGTCAATTTCTTGAATTTTCTCATCAGCTTTCCCAATTTGTGTGTTTTTAGCCTGTTCACCACCTAAAGCTTGATGAAGTAAAAATGTTTGACCTGAAATGGCAGTTACAATAGATACTTTTATAATTTCTTTTATTGTGGTGACATCGAATAAAACGAGTCCAAGAAGTGCAGCTAGGCAACCGGTTAATATATCGGTTAAAAACCCAAAGTGGAAAAACGTTTTTAAACGGCGTGGAAGCAATAACTTACCTTGGTTATTGATCAGATGGGAAACGAAGCCAGTAACGCCACCAACTAGAACAGCAGTTAGCCATTGATACATTTCCATCGAATCCACTCCTTTTAGTGAATAAGATTCGTGTATTAAATATATATTCCTTTTTAAATTTTATATCAGCATATTGAGAAAATTTGTTCTGGCTATTTACTTGTTCAATTTAATTATAACAGAAAAATCTGATATATTTCAGTCTATTATATGAAGCATTTTTTCACTAATATGAATTCAGAAAGAGGTGCGTGAAATGTATATAGATTATCGAATAAGAAGTGTAGATGGTTATACAAAAAATATAGGGGAACTAGTAAGTATGATGGAGCATACGCGGGCAGTAACATTACAGGAAATAGATGATTTAGAAGTGGAGCAATTGGATTTAATAATGCCGAGTGGTGGAAATTCAATTGGTGCTTTATTAAAGCATATAGCGGCTATAGAAAAAGTACATCAGCTTATTTCATTTCAAAATCGTGACTTCACAAAAGAAGAATTAGAAGTATGGAAAGATGCACTGTATTTAGGAGAAGCGGGGAGAACGATTCGTGGTCATGAAATACAGTATTATGTACAACTTTTGCAAAAAGTGCGAGAGGAAACACTAAAGTGTTTGAATGAGCAGGATGAAAAATGGCTAATGTCAGAAAGAAAGTGGCCTAATGGCGTAGCGTATAATCAGCACTACCTTTGGTTTCATGTGCTAGAAGATGAAATTAGTCATCGTGGACAAATTAAAATGCTAAAAAATAAGTTGTTTGAAAATTACGTTAAATAAGGTAGCTTTTTAATGAGATATTCCATATAATGAGAGTAATTAAATTTAGAACGGGGTGATGTATTATGGAGAAATTGACTTATATGAATAATAAACCAAATACAAAGGTGGACGGAAAGGGCGATACTCTATAAGTGAGCGCACAATCCTTCCACTGAGTTCAAACTAGGGAGGATATCAATTTGAATCAAAATATTTTAGAATCGTTCGGATGGGATTCTTTTTTTGAGGAACAAGCTGTAGAGAACTATGAAGTAGGACGTATTTTACTTGAGCATAAGCATATATATCGGATTATTTGTAATGATGGTGAATATGTAGCGGAACTGTCTGGAAAGTTTCGTCATGAAGCGTTAACGAAGGGGGATTATCCGGCAGTTGGTGATTGGGTGTATATAAAGAAAATAGAAAATGAGAAAAAGGCAATTATTCACCGTATTTTCCCGAGAAGAAGTTCTTTTTCAAGACAAGAAGCTGGTAACAGAACTGAAGAACAAATTATTGCAGCAAATGTAGATTATCTATTTTTAGTGAATGCTCTTAACCATGATTTCAACGTAAGAAGGATGGAACGTTATTTGCTATTGGCTTATGAGAGTGGTGCAATGCCTGTTATTGTTTTAACGAAGAGTAGTTTATGTGAAGATGTGGAACAGAAAATTGCAGAAACTGAAGCGGTAGCAATGGGTGTTCCGATATTTGTTGTTGATAGCCTAGTGTACGTTGGAATAGAATCATTGCAACAATTTGTTTCACCAGGAAAAACAATTGCTTTAGTTGGATCTTCAGGTGCAGGGAAATCTACTTTGTTAAATGCATTAATAGGAACAGATGTAGCAAAAACCGGAGATATACGTGAAGAAGATAGTAAAGGGAGACATACGACAACTCACCGTGAGTTGTTCCAATTACCGAGTCACGGTTTAGTAATTGATACTCCTGGTATGAGGGAACTTCAGCTTTGGGAAGGAAGCGCGGCAATTCAAACTATATTTTCTGATATTGAAGATCTTGCAAATACTTGCCGCTTTCGAGATTGTAAACATGACGGTGAACCAGGATGTGCAGTGCGAAGTGCTATAGATAACGGAATTATACCCGTAGAGCGCTTGCTAAGCTATAAAAAGCTGCAAAGAGAATTGGCATATGTTATGAGAAAACAAAACATTACTCTGGCAAGAGCGGAACGAGATAGATGGAAAAAGATTTCTAAACAACATAAAAAAATGTAAAAAACCAAAGGGCTTGTCCCTTTGGTTTTTTGTATTTGTAAATTTTATAATAATATTATTCGTATATATAGACGAAGGGAATTTATTTGTTTAAACTTTACAAAGTGTTCATCAAAACAAGTTATAAAAATAGAAACTAAGGAATGGGATATATTCAAAATTAGCTCTATTTAATCTTTAAAGCTTAATATTGAAATGCAGGAGGTTTATAATGAGTAAACTAGTAAGTTGGTTTAGAGATATGAAAGTAGCAAAAAAGCTATTAATTTCATTTTTTGTTATATTAATTGCGGCAGTCTCTATTATTGGGGGCATGTCGTATCAAACAGCTAAAAAGAATTTTGAATCACAAATTATGAGTAGCGCTCAGGATAATATAAAAATATTGGATAATTTAATCAATCAAATGATTGAAGCGAAATTCAACGATGTAAATAATTTTGCACGAGTGATTCAGAGTGATATGTATCAAGGGGATAATCAGGATGAACTAAGAAAAACATTATCCCAATATATTAGTTTGAACAAAGATGTAGAACAAGTGTATGTTGCCGGAAACGATAAAAAATTTGTGCAAGAACCAAATATACAAATGGCAGCAGATTATGATCCAACAGCACGTTCTTGGTATAAAGATGCAGTGAATAAGCAAGGTGGAATTGTTGTCACTGAACCATATAAGGCACAAGGGAATGGACATATTCTCGTAACAATCGCAAAACAAACTGAAGATAAAAATGGTGTTATTGCGGTAGATTTAAGTTTAGATAATTTATTAAAAACAACAAAGTTAATCAATATTGGTAAAAAAGGCTATGCTTTCATTTTAGATGGAAAACAAAAAATAATTGCTCACCCTCAAGAAAAATCGGGTGACAAGGCAGATGATTCTTGGGCAAAGAAAATATACGAAGATAACCATGGCACTTTTTCATACACTTATGGTGGTAGTGAAAAGAAAATGGTATTCGCCACAAATTTAAAAACAGGTTGGAAAATTGCGGGGACGATGTACTCAAATGAAGTAGTTGAAGCTGCTCAACCTGTATTTTATAATATGTTAATTGTAATGTTTATTTCATTAGTTGTAGGCGGAGCGCTTATTTATTTCGTGACACTCTCTATTACCAAACCTTTAAAACAATTAGTTGTCACTTCTAAAGAAATAAGCGAAGGGGACTTAACTCAAACGATTCAAATACATTCAAATGATGAAATTGGACAACTTGCTAAAGGGTTTAATGAGATGACACATTCATTGCGTATATTAATTGGAAGAATTAATACTTCAGCAGGGCATGTTGCAGCTGCATCTGAAGAGTTAACAGCAAGTGTGAGACAAGCAAGTGAAGCAACTGAACAAATTACAATGGCAATGGATGAAATATCAAGTGGTGCATCGACGCAAACATCAAGCGTAGAAAATGGTGCCATGTTACTGTTTGATGTAACAGAAGGGATTCAACATGTAGCAAATAGTTCATCATCTATTAATACTGCGTCTGCTCATACTCGTGAAAAAGCAGAGGATGGCGGAAAACTAGTTGGAAAAACAGTAAATCAAATGCAATCTATTGCGGAGTCTGTTTCGCAATCAGATGCTGTTATCCAGTTATTGAATAATAAATCGAAGCAAATTGGTGATATTTTAGAAGTCATTCAAAATATTGCAGATCAGACAAATCTTCTGGCTTTAAATGCAGCAATTGAGGCTGCAAGAGCTGGTGAGCATGGAAGAGGCTTTGCAATCGTTGCTGATGAAGTACGAAAATTAGCAGAACAATCTAGTGTATCATCAAGTGAAATTAGTAAATTAATTTGTGAAATACAAGATGATATGAGTAAGACAGTAAAATCTATGAATAATGTAAATGAAGAAGTTCAATCTGGACTTGTTATTGCAAATGAAACGAAACAAAATTTTACTGAGATTTTACAATCTACAAATGAAATTGCTGATCAAATTAAAACGATGGTTGAAACGGCTAATGGAATGTCAAAAGGTGCAAATGAAGTATCTATTTCAGTTGGTCAAATTGCAATGACAGCACAAAATAATGCGACGAGTACACAAAGTGTTGCAGCGTCAGCTGAGGAGCAACTAGCTTTCATGGAGGAAATTGGTTCTGCAGCTGGTACACTATCTCAAATGGCTGAAGAGTTACAAGTATTAATTGAAAGATTTAAAGTATAAAAAGGGGAGGCTGTCTCAAAATAGCATTAGTGCTATTAGAGACCGTCTTTTAGCTGATAAACGGATTAGAGGTTCAATGTATGTAATGTTTGTCGAACAATAGAGGAATTTGTTAAGCGGGTGTATAATTAATATAATATAGACTACGTTTAAAGGAGATCAGTATGGGAGTGTATTGGGGAACGAAAAGACATTCTTGGCTTAGCTATGTCTCATTTTGGTTAAGTATTTTATTCTTTGCTGTTTTTTTAATTGAAGTGTTTGTATTGAAAGCACTTTCAAATAGCTCATTACAAATCGTTAAATATTTTTATTTTATATTTGTACCATTAAATATCATTCTTAGTCTAAGGTTACTATCTAAGAAGAATGAAAAGAAAGTATTACCGATTTTTAGTTTAATAGTATCGCTATTATTTGCAGGGCTAATTATAGTTTTAGCATTAGCAGCGACGGGAAAAGTCTTTTGAGGGGAGAGTGATTAAGGTCACTCTTCTTTTTTATATAGAATCTTAAATCTTTACCCTGCTATTGATGGGCAGTAAGACTCCTACCTCAAAATGAGGCAAGAGATAAGTTATCAGTAGAGAGTAGATAATGAATTAAGAATACTATATGTTTTATATGTGTTTATGAAGCAAATGAATGCGGTAAGATTCGTGATATATGGTACAATAAACATGGATAGTGATAGAGATAAAGGGTATATAAAATACTCATCGTTTTTTAGTAAGAGAGGGGTTATCTTATGCTATACGAGGATTTGATGACATTATTCCAAGCTGCTCCGATAGAATTGGATAGAGGCGGCTGGAAATATATAATCCAGGAACAAAATGATAATTATGAAATTGTTGATGAAATGTTAAAAAAGCAAATGAATGTTGAATTGTATTTTAATGAGTATGATGAGGTGAAAATCACTTTATATAAAGATGGAAGCCCTATTACTACTATGCAAAGAATTGCTATTTCAAAAGTTGAGTTAGATGAAGAGGAAGAAGGCATTCAATTCGTATTAGAACGCATGCCAAGTCGAATGATTCGTTTGCAATTAAAGCCATACCTTGCAGTAGAAATGGGGCCGTACTGGGAAGTATGTGAAGACTGTGAATGAACATGAAAAAACATCCGTATACACGGATGTTTTTTCATGTTTTTTGAAGTTGTTTAAAGGCAATAATCGGTAGTAAAATGATGCTCGCCCAACCGATAATAGGGTATAGAATATGAAGTAATTCACTATATCCGATGAAACTAAAGCAATAACTAATTAGTAATATGAAGTAAATAATGTTATTACTTTTCCAGCCGGTAATGGATTGCATTTGTTTTGTCATTCCGAATATATTCCCAACTAATGTTGTGAATACTTCACCAAAAATGATAAGAACAAAGAAAAAATGGAAAGTTGCATTAAACCTTCTTACAACTTCAGCCATTGGGATGTTATATTGATAAAATTGTTCAACTGATAATATTGCTAAATGGCTACATAATAAAATAAAGCAAAGCCCCGCGCCTCCTAAAATACCACCCCATAAAATAGCTTTTCGATCTTTTACTTCACTGGCCAATGGGACGAGAACACTTTGGGCGAGAGAAAGATTTAATGCGACATATGTAATAGGGCTAGTAATCCATTTCATATTCCAACTTTCTGTAGGAACGGTGTCAATAATAGGAGTTGTACCATGAATAAAGGTTGTAATAGCAAGTCCGATAATAAAAATCATCATAATAGGTACGACAAGTGTATTCACTTCAAAAACACCTTGTAATCCCCGGCTCCCAATAATGAGGCAGGCGATGACTGTGATAAAAATACCAAGTTGTCTCGGGAGACGGAGTTGTTCTTCAAATACTGCCCCGGCTCCTGATAACATAACGCTAGTTACGCCAAATAATACGAGTAATAATAAAGTATTTACGACATTTCCAAATACATCCCCAAATAAATATTTATTAAATTCTTGCGCTGAAAATGCCCCGATTTGTGATGAAAGTAACATCATTTTTGTACCGAGCCAAATAAAAAAAAATCCACTTATACATATGCCAATGGTCCCGTACAATCCGTTAACTGTAAAAAATTCAACAATTTCTCGCCCAGTAGCAAATCCAGCTCCAACGACCGTTCCGATATAAGTAGCAGCGACTTTCTTTGCTACTTGCCATTGTTGATTATCCATGTTATCCCTCTTTCTTCTATGATGAGCTTGACTTACTATTATGCATATGTCTGAGCTTGGACAATTAGACATATGAAGTAGTTGAAAGGATACATGAATTATATGCTATTAGGGGAATATTAAGGTTGTTAAAACTTTGTTACATATAAGCTGTCCATTCGGAAGAATAGGGAATGTATGGTAAAATGAAGTTAGGTCATTAAAAGATTGTAACATGATAAGAGGAGTGGATTGTATGAGTACGAAAACGAATGTTGTTGAAGTATTAAACAAGCAGGTAGCAAACTGGAATGTGTTATATGTGAAACTGCATAATTATCATTGGTATGTGACAGGACCACACTTCTTTACATTACATGAAAAATTTGAAGAGTTTTATAATGAAGCAGGAACATACATTGATGAGTTAGCTGAGCGTATTTTAGCGCTAGAAGGAAAACCGTTAGCGACAATGAAAGAGTATCTAGCAACTTCAACTGTGAGTGAAGGGACAAGCAAAGAGTCTGCAGAAGAAATGGTACAAACTTTAGTAAATGATTTTTCTGCACTAATTCAAGAATTAAAAGAAGGTATGGAAGTAGCTGATGAATCTGATGATGAAACGTCGGCTGATATGCTATTAGCAATTCATACGACATTAGAACAACATGTATGGATGTTAAATGCATTCTTAAAATAAAGTGAAACTTTAATCAGTGGTTTTTTTCATCCCCACTGATTATTATCCCACTTCAATCGGGATAAACATAAATGGATTAAAAAACTCTATTGAAAAATTCTTTCAATAGAGTTTTTTATAATTTTTCAGTTTTCTTTTATGCTATAATATAGTAAAAAGGAGGCGATGTGATGTTTCGCTTTTTCAGAACTGGAAAAGAAGAGCGGGAAATTACGAAAGACGAATTAGAGCAAGCGATGGCTAAGTTTCTAGAAACGAATGCTAATATCGTTTATACAGTCTTAGTAAATGATGATTACACAGTAAATTATGATTTGTTAAAGCCCTATTTACCTGCATTTCCAACAAATTTTTTTCTGATAACGAAGGAAACGCTTGAGGTATTTGAACATACAGAAGAAAATTTAAACCTAGTTAAAGAAATTGATATCGTACAAAAGGCCGTAGATCAATATGTAACAGAAAAAGAAATGTTCCCAATTGTTGAAGATAGTGAAGATCGCCTCATATGCGGAGTGAAATTAGGACCATATTTAAATCGTATATTAAAAAGAAACTTATATATTTCAGAAAAACATTATTTAGTTTCAAGTAAACCAGACAAGAAAAGAAAGAATAGTGGGTAGATGTTATGAGAACAATAATATATTGTTTTCTTTTTTTGTTGTTAAAATATTGATTTTTCAGTCTATTTAACTTTATACTACAATTAGTGGATAGGAAGGAGTGGTGTATTATGCGTATACATACATTAATTATTAAATATCATTCTGAGAATCAGGTATTGTTAAGTTGAATTGTAGAATTCACCTACTTATACCGTGACCCTAGAATGATAGGAATATTGGAGAAACAATTATTATAAAAGGTTACGGGGGAATTTCTATATGAAAAATAGTATGACTTATATTAAGTTATTAAATGAAACGTTAGATTGTTATGCAAATAAAGGAAGTTTTGAAGCGTATTCTTATATAACGAAAAATGCTAAAGGTGTAATAGGTAATGAAGCGCAAATATATAATTTTAAATATGCATTAGCAAGTGCAGCAGGACTTGAAAAAGAAGCGTTGCATTTAATGAAGGAAGCTATTATAGAGAATGGATTTTGGTATGGAAATGAGTATTTAATTTCCGACGACGATTTAAAACCACTACATAAATTTGAAGAATTTCATGAAATGGTTCAATTATGTAAAGAAAGAGAAGAAGTAGCAAAGAAAACGGAACGAGCAGACGTGAAATATATAGACAGCAAGAAAAAGGCGAATTTATTAATTGCCATGCATGGTGACCAAGAAAACATACAAATAATAGAACCATATTGGAAATCAGTTTTGACACAAGGTTACACGTTAGCTTTACCAAAGTCTTCGCAAATTCAGTTTTCAGATGGGTTTGTTTGGGATGATATAGAGAGAGGAAGAAGGGAATTAAAAGAGCATTACGATAAGTTTATAGAAAATCATAAAGTAGAAAATGTAATTATTGGTGGTTTTTCTGCTGGGGCAAAAGTAGCTTTATATACTGTTTTACAAAAAGATATAGATGTGGATGGTTTTATTTTTATGGCACCATGGCTTCCAGAGATTGAAGAATGGAATGAGTTGCTGGGAGTGCTACAGGATAAACATATAAAGGAATATATAGTATGCGGGGATCAAGATGAAGATTGTTTCGAATGCACACAGCAATTTGTACAATTATTAAGAGATAAGAATATAGAACATAAGTATAAAGTTGTGCCTAACTTAAATCATGATTATCCTAGTCATTTTGATGAGTTATTAAAAGAAGCTATTGAATATATAGGAAGTGAAAACAATAAGTAGTTGTAAAAGGGAGATACATCGTAGTTGATGTATCTCCCTTTTACAACTATAAAGTGAAACTTTAATTAGTGGGGGGGTGTCCATCCTCCACTAATTATTAGCCCATACCAATCGGGCTTTTACGGACGGTTAATCTCCCACCTAGCTTCCGCGCCTGCGCCAAATTTTGAGGTGGGAGTCTTACTAACCGTTAATGCGGGATAAATTAAAAGCATTTGCTAATAAGCGATAAGAATTTAGTTTATCTTCAAATTGATGAGTAATTGTGACAATCATAAATTCGTCAGTATTGTATGCTTTGCTTAAGTTTACTATTTTTTCTTTTACAGAAGACGGATCACCGACAATCATACGTTGGCGATTTTCCTTAATGCGGAATAAATCATAAGCACTATACGAATAGTTTTGAGCGGTTTCGATAGACGGAGTACCAGTAGTCCGTTTGCCTTGCTCTAATAGTAAAATAGATAAATCAAGACTTGATGCAATCTTCTCCGCTTCTTCATTTGTTTCTCCACAAATAACAAAAATAGATACGATTGATTTTTGTTTATCACCTAAAAAAGAAGGTTGGAATTGTTCTTGATAAGCCTTCATTACTTCAGGCCCACCGTATCCATTAATGAACTGTGCAAATGCAAAAGAAGCTCCTTGCTTTGCGGCAATCATTGCACTTTCTCCGCTAGAACCGAGCATCCACATTTCAGGAGATGTTGGGATAACTGGAGTAGCCTTTAAGTTTGCATAATGATGGTTTTCTGGTACTTGATCATGTAAGTACATAGTAACATCTGCAATTTGTTCTGGATATTGATCAAGTGAGACCATTTTGCCTTCTTGAAGTGCGCGAGTTGCTATCGGCATACCACCAGGTGCTCTCCCGACACCAAGGTCGATGCGGTTTGGATAAAGTGCTTCTAAAACGCGGAAATTCTCGGCAACTTTATATGGACTATAATGTGGAAGCATAACACCACCAGAACCAACTCTAATACAATCAGTTTTCGCAGCAATATGTGAAATGAGTATTTCTGGACTTGAACCAGCTAAGCTAACTGAATTATGGTGCTCGGATACCCAAAAACGTGTAAATCCTAGTTTTTCAACTTCTTGCGCAAGTGTTACTGTATGTGAAAAAGCTTCAGCTGCTGTGCTGCCATCAGAAATAGGTGATTGGTCTAAAACACTTAATTTAATCATAGAATATACCTCTCAATCTTAATGTACATTCTATTATATATTTACTTACGAAAAATGCGTAGTGAAATGCTCACACAAAAAAGAGGATTATATTATATCCGCTTTTAACGAGAAAATCCTCGTTCATAATGATTCATTTCGATTAAGTTTAATATATATTCGTAGTTATCAATTTCTAAATGTATTTGCTTGCGTTCTTCTTCAGTTAGTTTAACGCTAGTGAGTTTTTTACATAGCTGCTGTTTCTTTAATTCTAAATGTTTTTTTGTAGCATGATAATCGTAAGTACGTTTCATGTGTATCCACCCTTTCCTTACAGTTACTATCTGTATGTTTATAATATGAAGCATGTGGTAGGGGGAGAGCTGCACCTTATGTATTTTTAGTGAATTTTCAAATTGTGGCGGTGTTATGTTTAAGTGAATTTATGAATAAAATGCACTAAACCACTAATTCGTATTTCATGAAGTAAGGGGTGGAATTGTGCAGAAAGATATAATGTATAACACTGAGATGGATGAAACGTTAAAAGTTATAAATAAGGGATTAAAGAAGACGACACGCCCGAAACAAATCATTGTAGTAGGGGCTGGTATGGCTGGATTAGTTTCGGCATCTTTATTAAAAGCAGTAGGGCATGAAGTGAAGATTTTTGAAGCGAACAACCGTGTAGGTGGCCGCATAGAGACAGTTAGGATGGAAGATACCGGATTATATTTAGATGTTGGAGCGATGAGAATTCCGTATTCGCACAAATTAACGATGGCATATATAAGAAAGTTTGGGCTACAGGTGAGCCCTTTTATTAATAGGAATGAGACTGATATTATATACGTAAATGGTCGGAAAACAACGTTGAAACAATATGAAAAGGACCCAAGTATTTTAAAGTATCCGGTGGAAATGAACGAAGAGGGGAAAACGTCGGAGGACCTATTATTATTAGCGGTACAGCCAATTATAAATTTTATTAAAAGAAATCCAGAAAAAAATTGGGATATTGTAGTAAAGGATTTTGGGAAATATTCTACAGGGCAATTTTTAAAGTATCATCCTTATCAATATAATACGTATTTTTCGCCAGTAACGATTGAGATGATTGGTGTTCTATTAGATTTAGAAGGTTTTTTAGAAAGGTCATTCGTTGAGACGTTACGTTTTTTATACATTATGCAAGAGGAGAGCGGATTTTGTGAAATAATAGGTGGAAATGATAGATTACCAAAGTCTTTTTTACCACAATTAGAAGAAAATATTATATATAATCAAAAATTAATGAAGTTACATCAACATGATAATGGTGTGACAGCTTACTATCGGAATGAGGAAACTTTTGAATATAGTAGTATTACAGGGGATTTAGTTATTGTTACGATTCCGTTTTCGACAATGCGTTTTGTGGAAGTAGAGCCATTTGATTCTATATCTCATGCGAAATGGAAGGCAATTCGTGAATTGCATTATATGCCTGCGACGAAAATAGGAATTCAATTTAAAAGCCGATTTTGGGAAGAACAAGGGCAATTAGGCGGCAGAATTATAACTGATTTGCCAATTCGTTACGCCTATTATCCAAGTCATGGAATCGGTTCAAAAGGGCCAGCCATTATGCTAGGGAGTTATACGTGGTCATACGATGCATTACTATGGGATGGTTTATCAAAAGGTGATCGCATCTATTACACACTACAAAATTTAGCAACAATATTAGGTGGTCAAGTATATGATGAATTTATGTCTGGAATATCCAAAAGTTGGACATTGGATCCATATGCGCTTGGAGGGTTCGCACTTTTTCAAGCTGGTCAAGAATCTGAACTTCAACCAGCGATTGTAAAACCAGAAGGGAGAATATACTTTGCCGGAGATCACACAACGTTATATCACGGATGGATTCAAGGTGCAATTGAATCTGGAGTTTGTGTAGCGGTAGAGGTGAATGAGTAAAAACTATAAAATTCAGAAATTTATTTACTATATAACTTGAGATGGATATTATTATATATAAAAGATCTATAGGGAGTGTTTATAGTGAATCCGTTATTATTCGATTTTCCTACTGAATTTTATACCGAAAGGCTCATTATTCGAATGCCAAAACCAGGTGATGGTAAGGTTGTATATGAAGCGATTCAAGCTTCAATGAAAGAATTAAAGCCTTGGATGGTCTTTGCGCAAAAAGAGCAAACAGAGGAAGAAATAGAAGAGAGTATAAGAAAATCGCATATTCAATTTTTGCAGAGAGAAGATTTGAGATTACTAGTGTTTTCGAAAGAAACAGGTGAATTTATTGCCTCTGCTGGATTACATCGTATTATTTGGGACATACCTCAATTTGAAATTGGGTATTGGATAGATTCAAGGTTTAGTGGGAAAGGCTATATGGTAGAGGCGGCAAAAGGTATATTGGATTATGCTTTCGTTGAACTGAAAGCAAACCGTGTAGAAATTCGTTGTGATACTCAAAATAAGAAGAGTAGAGCGATACCTGAGAAATTAGGCTTTAAATTAGAAGGTATTTTAGAAAGTGCGAGTGTTGCGGTAGATGGGAATGGATTAAGAGATATGTGTGTATTTGCAATGACGAGAAATACATACGAGAAAGAAGAGCTATAAGTAGTAGCTCTTCTTTTTAAATTGTTTATTATGGTACAGGATGTCCGTTAGAGCTTTCGAAAATTGTAAACCATTGTTGGCGATCTAAGTTAACTTTTGTTGCCATTGTAGCCGTTTTTACTCGATCTAATTTGCCAGAGCCAACAATTGGCATTATTTTAGCTGGATGAGCAAGTAACCATGCATACATAACAGTATCAATGCTATCAACGCCTAGCTCAGTAGCAACTTTTTGCAGTGTTTCGCGTAAACGTACAGCACGTTCAGTTTGGCCAGTAAAGATTTCTCCACCAGCAAGAGGAGACCAAATCATAGGATTGATTCGTTTTTCTTGGCATAAAGCAATAGTACCTTTTTCAAAATGTTCGAGCTGCATTGCAGATACTTCAATTTGATTTGTAATGAGCGGGAAATCTAAATATGAACTCAACATATTAAACTGTGAAGGTAAAAAGTTAGATACACCGAAGTGACGAACCTTTCCTTCTTGCTTTAAGCGTGAGAACGCTTCTGCCACTTCATTTGGGTCCGTGAATGGATCAGGACGATGAATGAGCAATACATCAATATAATCTGTATGTAAGTTTTGTAATGAATCCTCCGCGCTCTTTATGATATGTTCAGCACTCGTGTTGTAGTGAGCGACATATCGATTTGGAAATTTTGGTGATGGGGGAGCGATTCCACATTTTGTGACAATTTGCATGTTTTCGCGTAAGGAAGGCTTTAATTGTAACGCTTCTCCAAACAATCCTTCACATGTATATCCGCCATAAATGTCAGCGTGATCAAAAGTAGTAACTCCCATATCCATACAAGATTCAATAAAAGAAAGTAATTCTTGTTTCGTCATATTCCATTCTGCTAAACGCCAAAACCCTTGAATAATACGAGAAAATTCTAGTGTTTCGGCCATTTGAACTCGTTCCATTATAAGTACCCCCTTGATGAATGATAATGTTTTTGAAAAGGCTTTCTTGCTACATATTATTATATAGTTACCCGGTTGTACATACAATAAATATGTTTTGCTACAAAAACGTTTTTCTCTATATGCTATAATGTAGAAACATATAGCTATAAGGAGAGGTAAGGAATGATTCCAGTAACAATATTAACTGGTTTTCTTGGATCAGGGAAAACGACATTATTAAATCGAATTTTATCAGAGGATCACGGTAAGAAATTAGCAGTGATTGTAAATGAAATAGGGCAAATTGGTATCGATAATCAATTGATTATGAACGTTGAAGAAGAAATTATGGAGATGACAAACGGTTGTCTATGCTGTACTGTACGTGAAGATTTACTCGTTGCTTTAAAACAATTACTGGATGTAAAAGCAGAAGGGAAAATGGATTTTGATGGTTTAGTAATTGAAACGACTGGCCTTGCAAATCCAGGTCCGATTATTCAAACATTCTTTTTAGATCCTGTTATTCAATCTGCATATCAAATTAACGGTGTTGTAACGGTAGTAGATAGTTATCATATACATAAACATTTTGAAAAAGGGCTAGAGGCAAAGGAACAAATTGCATTTGCTGATGTCGTTTTAGTAAATAAATTAGATTTAATTGACGAAAGTGAAAAGGAAAATCTCTTACATGAACTGCAAGGAATTAATCCAACTGCAAAATTAATTGAGACGACTAACTGTGAAGTAGATATTCCATCATTACTACAAATACAAACATTTAAAACGAAAGATACGTTACAAATTTACCCTCATAAAGAACATAACCATCTAGAAGGTATAAAATCATTTGTATTACGCGAAGAGCGCCCGTTAGATTTACAAAAACTGAATGAGTGGATGTCAGCTGTTGTTCAAGAGCTAGGGGAGTATTTATATCGTTACAAAGGAATTTTATCTATTGATGGAGTAGATAAACGCATCGTTTTCCAAGGTGTACATACATTATTTGCTGCTTCGTACGATAGAGAGTGGCAAGAAGGTGAAAAACGAGTAAGTGAAGTAGTTTTCATCGGAAAAGATATTAATAAAGAATGGTTTCAAGAACATTTTCAAGAGTGTGTGAAGTAAGCCTGCGTAAATCGCAGGCTTATTTTTTTAGTTTCAAAAGATATATGAGTGAATTATAAAAAGCCTGTTTTCACAGGCTTGTATTTTCATCTATAAGCAATTCCATTACAACACCTACAACTGGGCCCTCATCATCAATATCACCATTTAAGCGAAATCCAAATGATTCATATAGTCCCATTGCAAGTTTGTTGTCTGGATGTAGACTTAAATTAATTTTTTTACATTCAAATTTTTGTTGTAAGAATTGGATTAATAAGCGAAGGAAACGTTTTGCATATCCTTTTCCTTGAAATTGTTGGTCAATCATAAAACGATCTAACCATACGCTTTCATGTTTTTGGGAATACCAACCGTACATTGCATATCCAACAAGTGTTTCTTCATCATATAATCCCAATGACGTTCCGTTTTCTTCATATAATGATTCTGCTAAAGAAAACGCATTGCTTTCAATAAATTGCTGCTGGTCTTTTGCTACGTCTAAAGCAGCAATTGAACGCCAATTATTTACTGTTACTTCACAAATGTGAAGATTCATAGTTCCAACTCACCTTCTAAATTATTATAGCTTAAAAGCTAATATGGATAATTTTACTTGTTATTTCGGTCAAGTCAAGGGTAAATACATAAAAAGGCAGCTGAATGATATATTCAGCTGCCTAGAAAATATAGTTGATTAGTTTGTTGCTTCTTTTAAAGTATTTACGTTTTCTTCCATTAATGTGAAGTAATCTTTATTGTTCTTTGCATCATCCTCAGAAATAGTAGCAAGGTGATTTAAGCGTAAAATTTTTGTACCTGTTTCTTTTTGAATAACTGATGCTACTTTTGGAGTAGAGAATGTCTCAAATAAAATATATTTTAAACCGTGTTCTTTTACTGTTTTTGTAATGTCAGCAAGCTGTTTTTGAGATGGTTCATCAGATGCTGAAATTCCAGCGATTGGAATTTGTTTTAGACCGTAGCGTTGTTCCCAGTAGCCATAAGCTGCATGTGAAACTAATATTTCTTTCGTTTTTGCATTTGCAACAACAGCTTTAAATTGATCGTCTAAATCAGTAAATTTTGTTTGTAGTGCTGCGAAGTTTTTTTCGAACTCTTTTTTATGTTCAGGTTGTAATTCTACAAGTGCATTTTTAATTTTTTCTGCTTGTTTCATCGCCAGAGTAGGATCTATCCAAACGTGTGGGTCTTTATCATGGTGATGTTCATCTTCTTTATGACCGTCTCCATGATCGTGCTGCTCTTCTTCAGATGAAGCACGAAGTTCTATATCTTTAGATGCATTTACAACTTTTACGTTTTCTTTTTTTAATGATTTTTCCATTTTTTCGGCAAATGGTTCTAATTCTGCCCCATTATAAACGAATAAATCGGCTTTTGCGATTTGTACAGTCTGTTTTTGACTCGGTTCAAATGTATGAGAATCTGCACCAGGTGGGTAAATTGCTTCTACATTTACATAATCACCACCGATTTTTTTTGTGAAATCAGCAAGTGGGAAAATGGTTGTATAAACAGTTAGTTTTCCATCTTTCTTGGCAGTATCTTCTTTTTTATTTGAGCAGCCAGTAAAAATTAAAGTGAAAATAAGTAAGAATGAAAATATAGTCAATTTTTTAAGCATGAAGTTCTCCTCTTTTCTTTTTTACGGATATATCTTCCCCAATTATAGAAGAAAAATATCGTTTTAATACAAAACGGAATAATTACGTTTTAGTTTGCGGACCTAGTATAATACATCTTTATGAAAGTTGCAATAAATAATAATCATTACGATTTGTTTTTGTTATAAATTTGTCAAAAAGAACGGTATTAATTTTTATGATGGGTGCATATGTGACAATGTTACTTTCATATATTGGGAGGGAGCAGAAAAAAAGGGGATGAGTGCTTGGGTTACTTCATGGAGGCTATCTTATTAATACTTGCCGTAGTATTGCCATTATCTTTTGTTTTAATTTTTTTAAGGAGATTAATAAGTAATTTAGGAGATGCTACAACAATTACGAAATTGCCAGCGGAAGAAAAAGAAAAGAAAAAAGAGTAAGTAAAGCACTATGCATACGCATAGTGCTTTACTTATGATAAAATGGGAGAACGGAAACTCCTGTTAGCGACGATTAGCTATAGGAGAGAATAGTAAATAAAGAGGTATACACATATATGAATAAGCGAACAGCGTTAGTACTTGGCGCAAGTGGGTTAGTTGGACAAGAAATAACGCGACTATTACTTGACTCAGATTACTACGATTCGGTTACTATTTTTGTAAGGGAACCATTACAATTACAGCATGAGAAATTGCAACAGAAACAGGTGGATTTTTCAGTATTAGAGGAATATAAAGAATTTTTTGCAGTAGATGATGTTTTTAGTTGCTTAGGAACAACGATAAAAAAAGCGAAGTCGAAGGCGAATTTTAAAAAAGTAGATTATGAATATACGATACGAGCTGCCTGCTTAGCTGAAAAACAAGGCGTGCAAAATTTTCTTGTTATTTCATCAATGGGAGCAAAACCTAAATCATTTTTCTTTTACTCGCAAGTGAAGGGGAAAATGGAAGAGGAGCTGAAAAAGCTAGTTATTGGTGGCATACATATTTTCAGGCCGTCATTATTAGTTGGAAATCGACAAGAATATCGCTTTGGGGAAAGAATGGCTGAGAAATTATCTCGTATTCTTCCGTTTATATTTAAAGGGGCTTTTAAAAAGTATAAACCAATTTCAGCTAAAGATGTGGCGAAAGGAATGTATATAACAGCGCTGCGTGAAGAATCTGGTATTCATATTTATAGTTCAAACGATATTATAGAAATAAAATAAGTAAAACCGAGAAGAATAACTTTTACTGAAAGACAAAAGAAATAGAGTTTTAGGCTTGAATTAACATTAAATACATGTTGTTTAACACTTATACTAAAATGAAAGAGGAGTGGGGAGCCACTCCTTTTATCACGACAATTTATGATCTTAATTCCACTTTTATCCCTCATTACAGCTAATAAATTGAAGCCATTTTTGTATACAGCATATGTTTTTATAAAAAGTTTGATCAAAACATATTTAGAATCCTTTATTTAATAGGGGTCACCATACATGCCCATCAAGCTAAGGTTGGGTATTCCATGAACTTCCGTTCTTGTTGCCTACATGCTTGATATTTTATTTCTTTGTTTTTAAAAATACGCATTCCAAATAAACCTTGATAAGGTGTATTTTTAAAGGTTATGCAGTTTTCTGCTTTTGATTGGATACAGTGCACTGATAAACAACGCCTAAAATATCAAAGACTGTCTTTTTCTCATATCGATGGGATTTCCGTCCGTTTTTCTGTAAGAGGTCAAACAGACGAAGGAAAATTTTTGATA
>NZ_PCNZ01000016.1 GCF_002975175.1 Bacillus sp. MYb209 | reverse complement strand
GGTAGAAACCCAAATGGAAGAAAAACCGATGCAGCAAGTAGCGGTAGAAACCCAAATGGAAGAAAAACTGATGCAGCAAGTAGTGTTAGAAACCCAAGCGGAAGAAAAACCAATGCAACAAGTAGTGGTGGCTGAACAAGTACAAGAGAGAGCATATGTTGTAAATCAAAAAGAGAACGATATGCGCAACGTACTACAAACGCCACCGAAGTATGAACTTCCGCCATTAACGTTGTTGTCGATTCCACAGCAGGCAGCATTAGATAATACGGAATGGCTAGAAGAACAGGAAGAATTATTAAATACGACATTTAATAATTTCCATGTTGGAGCACATGTTATTAATGTGTCACAAGGGCCGGCGGTAACTCGTTTTGAAGTACAACCAGACCCAGGTGTGAAAGTAAATAAAATTACAAATTTAAGTGATGATATTAAGTTAAGTTTAGCTGCGAAAGATATTCGAATTGAAGCGCCAATTCCAGGGAAGAGTGCAATTGGAATTGAAGTTCCAAACAAGGAAAGTAAGCCAGTATTCCTGCGTGAAATTTTAAGAAGTCCTGTATTTACAAAGAGTGAATCACCGCTTACAGTTGCGCTGGGGCTTGATATTTCAGGTGATCCAATTGTAACGGATATTCGAAAAATGCCACATGGACTTATTGCGGGTGCAACTGGTTCAGGGAAAAGTGTGTGCATTAACGCGATTTTAACGAGCATTTTATATAAAGCGAAGCCGCATGAAGTGAAGTTGATACTAATTGATCCGAAGATGGTTGAGCTGGCACCATACAATTCTGTTCCACATCTTGTAGCACCTGTTATTACTGACGTAAAAGCAGCTACAGCTGCGTTAAAGTGGGCGGTTGAAGAGATGGAACGCCGTTATGAATTGTTTGCTCATGCTGGTGCTCGTGATTTAACTCGTTACAATACGATTGTAAGTGGGAGAGAAATCCCAGGTGAGACATTACCTTATATTGTAATCGTCATTGATGAGTTAGCGGACTTAATGATGGTTGCTCCTGGTGATGTTGAGGAAGCGATTTGTCGTATTGCACAAAAAGCTCGTGCTTGTGGTATTCACTTATTAGTTGCGACGCAGCGTCCATCTGTAGACGTTATTACAGGTTTAATTAAATCAAACATTCCAACGCGTATTGCGTTTACGGTATCATCTCAAGTTGATTCGCGTACGATTATCGATATTGGGGGCGCGGAGAAATTACTTGGCCGTGGTGATATGCTATTTTTAGGAAACGGCACGTCTAAACCAGTTCGTGTACAAGGTGTATACGTATCAGATGATGAGATTGAAAGAACAGTTGATCATGTGAAAAAGCAAATGAAGCCAAATTACTTATTTAAGCAAGAGGATTTATTAGCAAAATCAGAGCAGAGTGAGTCTGAAGATGAACTATTTTTTGATGCATGTCAATTTGTTGTAGATCAAGGGGGAGCGTCCACATCTTCTGTACAGAGAAAATTCCGCATTGGTTATAATCGCGCGGCACGTCTAATTGAAGAGATGGAATCGCAAGGGATTATTTCTGAAGCAAGAGGAACGAAACCGAGAGATGTCCTTATTTCCGAGGGTGAATTTGCCGCTATGCAGGAAACGAATGTATAGGAAACGGTTTTGCTGTATACTAAGAGAAAATGTTGGATAGTAAAGTAGGGAGTAAAGCGACATGAAAGAAATTGAATTAAAATTAAAAGGTGAAATAAATCGACTAACAAATAAAACATTTAAATTTGATGAACGTGTTGGAGAAGGCTGGTTCTCTGCCGTTTACTTTTTAAAAACTAGAGAAATCATTGAAGAATTTCGCCCGAAAAGTGTTGTAACAATGCAGTTTTTCCAAAAAGAACATGCAGTTCTTTGCGGAGCAGATGAGGTAATCGCATTGCTACAAACATTCGCCAAAAATCCTGAGGAATTAGAAATTCATTCCTTAAAGGATGGCGATAATATTAGTCCGTTTGAAACAGTTTTAACAATTCATGGTCCTTATGAATACTTCGGCTTTTTAGAAGGTGTAATTGATGGGATTTTAGCTCGTCGTACATCAGTTGCGACAAACGTATATAACGTTGTCCAAGCTGCACGTAGTGTAGATAAAGAAAAACCGGTTATTTTCATGGGAGATCGTGACGATCATTATACTCAACAAGCTGGTGACGGTTATGCGGCATACATCGGAGGTATGAGCGCGCAAGCGACGCATGCAATGAATGAATGGTGGGGCAGAAGTGGTATGGGGACGATGCCTCATGCTTTAATTCAAATGTTTAATGGTGATGTTGTTGAAGCAGCAAAAGCATATCATAAAAAATTCCCAGAAGATGAATTAGTCGTACTAATTGATTATAACAATGATGTCATTACAGATGCACTTCGCGTAGCGCGTGAATTTGGATCAACATTAAAAGGTGTACGTGTCGATACGTCTCGTACAATGATTGATCAATACTTCATTCGTCACCCAGAAGTACTTGGAACATTCGATCCACGTGGTGTAAATCCATCACTTGTATTTGCACTTCGTAAGGCTCTTGATGAGGAAGGGTTCCAACATGTAGATATCGTTGTAACTGGTGGGTTTGATGAGAAGCGTATTCGTGAATTTGAAGCTCAAAATGTTCCTGTTGATATATACGGAGTAGGAAGTAGCTTATTAAAAATGAATATTGGTTTTACTGGTGATAACGTAGAATTAAATGGAAAACCAGAAGCGAAAGCTGGTCGTAAATACCGTCCAAATCCACGTCTAGAGCGTGTTCAATTAGAAGCAAAAGAAGATATGTAAAAGCGAGAAAAACTGATAGGTGATTGACCCTATCAGTTTTTCTGTTATCATAGTATAGCGGCTTGTTTTTTGCTATAATAAATGTGTTATGGACATAAAAGAAGTACGTACGAGTTTATCACTGATAAGTGAATATAAAAAGAAATTCACTGCATCAGAAATGTATGATGATTACCAAAATAAGAAAAGATTCATATACTGTCTTATAGATAGGCCGTTGTATTAGTTCGAAATGTTGGAGGTTCTTTAAGATGACAGTTTACCATTTTGTAGGAATTAAAGGAACAGGAATGAGTTCATTAGCACAAATTCTTCATGACATGAAGCATACTGTTCAAGGGTCTGATTATGAAAAGCGTTTCTTTACACAAACAGCATTGGAAAAGCGTGGTATTTCCATCCTTCCTTTTGATAAAAATAATATTAAAGAAGGACAAGTGATTATCGCGGGAAACGCATTTCCTGATACGCATGAAGAAATCGTAGCAGCAAAAGAATTAAATATCCCAGTACATCGTTATCATCACTTCTTAGGTGACCTTATGAATCAGTACACAAGTGTTGCAGTAACTGGTGCACATGGAAAAACATCAACTACAGGTTTGTTAGCCCATGTAATGCAAGGTGCACACCCAACATCTTACCTTATTGGAGATGGAACTGGGCATGGGGTAGAAAATAGTAAGTATTTTGTCTTTGAAGCTTGTGAGTATCGTCGTCATTTCTTGTCTTACTATCCAGACTATGCAATTATGACAAATATCGATTTCGATCATCCAGATTATTTTGCAGACATCAATGATGTATTTAATGCATTCCAAGAGATGGCATTGCAAGTGAAAAAAGGTATTATTGCATGTGGTGATGATGAAGAACTTCAAAAAATTCAAGCGAAAGTACCTGTTATTTTCTATGGATTTGGAGAAGATAATGATTTCCAAGCACGTAACATCCAAAAGAGAACTGATGGTACTATATTCGATGTATTCGTTCGTAATACGTATTATGACACGTTCAAAATTACAGGATACGGCGATCACAGCGTATTAAATGCATTAGCAGTTATTGCGCTTTGCCATTACGAAAACGTTGATGTAGAAGCGGTTAAACATCAACTAACGACATTTGAAGGTGTTAAACGTCGCTTTAATGAAAAGCCGATGGGAGAACAAGTTATCATTGATGACTATGCACACCATCCGACAGAAATTAATGCAACGATTGAAGCAGCTCGTCAAAAACATCCAGAGCGTGAAGTTGTCGCTGTATTCCAGCCGCATACATTCTCACGTACAGAGAAGTTCTTAGATGAGTTCGCAGAAAGCCTAAGTAAAGCTGACCAAGTATACTTATGTGATATTTTCGGATCAGCACGTGAAAACAAAGGTGAATTAACAATTGAGGATCTGCAAAAGCGTATTGACGGTGCAGAACTAATTACAGATACAACAACAGAGGTATTAAAGAAACATAAAAACGGCGTTCTTATTTTCATGGGCGCAGGTGACATCCAAAAATTCGAAGCAGCTTACGTAAAAGAAGTTCAAGTTGCAGAGAAGTAAGAAGAAAGACGCATAGCTATGGCTGTGCGTCTTTTTTTGCTGTGGCTGGCGTGTGAGATGGTGTCGAATTTAGTTGGTAATTCGATAAATTTTAAAGATCGTTGATATATTGTGGTGCATTTCTTCAGTTTAAAATGTTAGAATAATAAGAAAAAAGGGGCTAAAAAACATGTTCACACTCCGAGTAGATGATGAAATCGAATTACAACTATTAGAAAAACATCATAAAGAGGGACTATATGAATTAATAGATCAAAATCGTAATCATTTAAGAAGATGGCTTCCGTGGGTAGATGGGACGAAATCAGCTGCTGCTTATGATGATATTTTTCCGATGTGGTTAAAGAAATTTGCAGAGGGAGATGGATTTGAAGCTGGCATACGTTATAAAGGAAAGCTCGTTGGGATGGTGGGGATTCATCCGGTGAGCTGGGGGAAGAAAGCTACGAGTCTTGGATATTATCTTGCAGAAGATGCTGGTGGGAAAGGTATTATGACGCGAAGTGTGAAGACTGTGCTTCATTATGCATTTGATAATTTAAAGCTGAATAAAATTGAAATTCGTTGCGGTGTCGAAAATGCGAAAAGTCGTGCAATCCCAGAACGTTTAGGGTTTAAGTTAGATGGAATTTTACGAGATGAAGAATGGGTGTACGATCATTTTCAGGATATTGCTGTTTATAGTTTACTAGCTTCAGAATGGAAGGATATTCGATGAGCGAGAAGATTTGTATTATTCCATATGAAAGTAAGTTCCAAGATGAAGTAGTAAATCTCATTGTTCATATTCAGCGAAAAGAGTACAATGTCCCAATTACGAAAGAAGAGCAGCCTGACTTACTTGAAATAGAAACGTTCTATCAAAGGAATCACGGAAACTTTTGGGTAGCAACGTACGGTGGAAAAGTAGTTGGAACTGTAGCTTTATTAGATATAGGGAATCATCAAGTAGCGTTAAGGAAAATGTTTGTGAAGAAAGAGTTTCGGGGGAAAGAATGGGGAGTATCAAGTATGCTGCTTCAAAAAGCGATTTCGTGGGCGAAGGAAAAGAACTTGGAAGACATTTATTTAGGAACAACAGTTAAATTTCTAGCAGCACACCGTTTCTATGAAAAGAATGGTTTTCAAAGCGTGAGTATAGAAGAGTTGCCAAAAAGTTTTCCAGTGCTAGAGGTAGATAAGAAATTTTATAGATATATTATTTAAAAAGGTCATTTATAAATGATCTTTTTTTATAAACTAAAATGGAAATTATGGTATAATTTGGATTAGGGGGTGTGGTATGAACTTTCCAATTCAGAGAAGTAAGTTAGGAATAATTTTCGTTAGTATAACGTTAGCTTTTATGGTGGTATATCCAATAGTTATGTTCTTTACAAGAAAAGGGGATTGGGCTTCAGCTCTAATTGGGATGGGATTATGTTTTATTGTAAATGTCCCTCTCAATTGGGAAATATTCATTAAAAAACATAAAGTAGAAAATGGTATTTTAAAATACGGAATTTTAAATGACGACGTTGTATTAAAAGATATAAGAGTTGTTCGTCAAGTTGGAAAATCATTTGAGATTACAACGAATGCATATAAAGTACATATGATTACGATGCCGCAAGATAAGGATGGACTTTTGGCGCTTATCGAGAAAGAAAATCCATATGTAAAAATAGAGATGGTAGGTAAGTAATGAAATATGTAAGACCTTTGTCCCGCATTAACGGGCAGTAAGACTCCTACCTCAAAATTCGGCTGGAGCAAAGAAGTAAGGTGGGAGATCAACTGCCCGTAAACGCCCGATTGGTTCAACTAATAATCAGTGGGGGATGAACAAAACCAACCACTGATTAAAGTTTCACTTTATTTTGTTTGGAAATTTTGTTTGTGCTTGTTGGTTGCATTAGAGTATATATTAAATGGGATTTGCCCTTATATGTTCCGATATTAATAGGTACTATCGCAGTGGCACTTTTATTTTATTTTCATTTTCAGCAAACAAAAAGCGAGAAAAATAGCTCTATATAGTGCGGGGGGATTAGAAATGAAAAAAATCTGTATGTTATTTTTGTTTTTGCTAACCACATCTATTCTTTTAATAGGATGTAGTGCGAAGAAAGAGAAGTCTGATGTTAGTTTAGAAAAGGCACAAAAAATTGAAATTGAATCGCTTACTGATTCGAGTGATAAAAAAACAATTACCGATAAGAAAGAAATCACAAAGTTGTTTGAATCAATAAAAATGGATAAGTGGGAAATGGAATCGACTCCTGTGAATACTCCGCAAGGGAAAACGTTTAAAATGTATCAAGAGGATACACCGAAATTATTGGATTCGAGTAAAGATAAAAAAGAGTTACATGAAATTGGTACTATGACAGTATATAAAGATGTCCCTTATGTTGAGGTTGAATTGAAAATTAATAAAATAAAAAATAAAAATAGTTTTAAAGTACCAGAAGATGTGGCTAAAAAATTATTAGAGTATTAATGAAAAAGCGCTCGGATAGAATTCCGAGCGTTTTTCATATTATTTTAAGTTCTCTGGGTTTAAAGCTTCTAGTTCAGTTACAACGAATCGTCCGTCTTTACGGATTAATACGTCGTCGAAGTAAATTTCACCGCCGCCGTATTCAGGGCGCTGAATGCATACTAAATCCCAGTGGATGTTAGAGTTGTTGCCGTTCCATGCATCGTCATAAGCTTGTCCAGGTGTGAAGTGGAAGCTGCCATCGATTTTTTCATCGAATAGAATGTCTCCCATTGGATGTAAGATGTATGGATTTACGCCGATTGCGAACTCACCAACGTAGCGTGCGCCTTCGTCTGTATCGAAGATTTTGTTAATGCGCTCTGAATCGTTTGCAGTTGCGTCAACGATTTGGCCATTTTCAAATTTAAGTTGTACATTTTCAAACGTATAGCCGTTGTAAGGTGATGGCGTGTTATAAGAAACTGTACCGTTAACAGAATCGCGAACTGGTGCAGAGTATACTTCACCATCTGGAATGTTTAAATGACCTGAGCATTTAATAGCTGGAATGTCTTTAATAGAGAATGTTAAGTCAGTTCCAGGACCAGTTAAGCGAACCTTATCTGTTTTATTCATTAATGTAACAAGGCTATCCATTGCCTTATCCATTTTACCGTAATCTAAGTTACATACCTCGAAGTAGAAGTCTTCGAAAGCTTCTGTGCTCATTTTAGCAAGCTGTGCCATAGAAGCATTTGGGTAGCGAAGAACAACCCAGCGTGTTTTCGGAACACGGATGTCTCTATGAACCTTTTTACCAACTGTTTGGCCGTGAACTTTCATACGTTCACTTGGAACGTCGGCTTGTTCGTTAATGTTATCACCAGAGCGAAGGCCAATGTAAGCATCCATATCTTTCATTACACTAGCCTCATATGCAGCGATTTGTTCGAAATGTTCTTCAGTAGCACCCATTAATAAAGAGCGATCTACTTGATGATCTTTTAAAGAAACGAATGGGAAACCACCAGCTGCATATGCTTCTTTTACAAGTGCTGTTACAAGTTCTTTTTGTAAGCCAAAGTTTTCAATTAATACTTTCTCACCTTTTTGTAAGCGGATAGAGTAGTTAATTAAATTGTATGCTAACTTTTCAATACGTGGATCTTTCATATGTAAAGCCTCCCTACTAATTATGTATCCTCTCCTATTGTAACCTACTTAGTGGAATTTGTTGAATGATTTATGTTACAGTTAACGAATAAGTATGAAAATTCTAATGATAAGATAGGGATTAGAACGAAACGGAAAATGATTGTATAATAAGAGAAAGTATGAAAAAGATAAAGGAAGTGATGAAATGCAAGTTCTTTTATATGTAAGTGCGGCTATTATTGCGGTTGCTTTCGCTGTATTAGTAGTGTATGTATGCAGAACGTTGTTATCGGTTCAGAAGACGTTAGAAAATGTTGCAAGTACGTTAGAAGGTTTAGAAAAGCAAATGCAAGGAATAAGCGTAGAGACGGAGCAATTATTACATAAGACAAATGCGTTAGCTGATGATATTCAACAGAAGTCACAGTCGCTAAATAAAGTAGTAGAAGGTGTAGATGGAATCGGAACGACGATTCACTCTTTAAATACGAAGCTTCGCAATGTTTCAGAGTCTGTTACGGATGAAATTGAAAATAATGCAGATAAAGTAGCACAAGTTGTACAGTGGAGCAGCGCAGCAATTGAAGTATACAATCATTACCGTGCTACGAGACAAGAGAAAAAGATTGAAAAAGAAGAGCGTAAACTTGAGAAAGTTGAGCAGAAGGCTGAAAAGAGAGAGAAGCGCTCTAGACTTCGCATGAGAGGTGAGTAATGATGAGTATGATAAAAATTGAAACGATTGAAGAATTTACAGAGTTAGTAGAAAAGAACGAGCCTTATGTTCTTTTTAAACATAGTACGACATGCCCAATTAGTCACGGTGCATATACAGAGTTTCAAGCGTATTGCGGTGAAGAAAGAGAAGTGCCAGCATATTACTTATACGTACAAGATGCGAGAGATGTTTCGAACCATGTTGCAGAGCAGTACGGTATTAAGCATGAATCTCCGCAAGTGTTATACATAAAAGACGGAATGGTAGTATGGCATACATCTCATTGGAATATAAAAAAAGAAGCTTTGGAAGAGAATGTAAAGTAGAGAGGTGAGCGAGAGGCTTGCTTCTTTTTTATTTTGTTGCAATATATTTAGTGGTACACTATAGATACATTAAAACTAAGTAAATTGACTTTTGAAAGTGGGTTTTAAGCAATGAAGAAAATGGCGTTATTCATCGCAAGCTTAAGTTTATTACTGGGGGCTTGCAGTAATAATACTATTGAGAAGAAAGATGAAGTTGTACAGAAAGATACGAAAGAAAAAAGTATGATTCCAAGAACTGCTGTTTCTAAGGATTACTATAGAACTGTTATTCCTTTAAAAGAACAAAAGGTAATTAATACAGTTAATGTTAAAACTAATTCTAAACTAGATTTAGCAGAATATGAAAGTGGCTTAATGAATATTGCTTCAAAACAATTTGATACAGAAAATTACGTATTACAATTAAATCAGTATATTCCAGAGAAAACAATTGATGAATTAGTTACGAAACAAGAAGTACCAGTTTTGACTAATATTATAGAACAGGACTACTTCGGCAAACAGAATTCAAATGAACTAAGCTTATCTGGTGTTGTTATTGGTTTATCTATGTCTTCAAGTGTATCTAATGAGGAAGCTATTTCTAAAGGTACTGAAGTTGCTAAGCAACTTATAGAAGCTATTAATAAAAATGATAAATATAACAAATCTCCAATTACGTTTGCTATATTTAAGCAAGAAAGTACAAGTTCTTTAAAGAATGGTACTTATATTTCTAGCGCTTCTGTTCAAAAGAACGAGACAAACCTTGGAAATTGGGATGCTATTGATGAAAAATCGTATTCGTATCCTTCTCAAGAATTTGAGGGAGCACATGGAGAAGATAATAAAAAGTTAAATGATTTTGCTAAAGCAATAAAGGAATTTTCTCCAGGAGATTATATCCCTGTTAATGCTAAGATTTCTTATAAGCAAAATAAGATGGATAAATTAAATATGGATATTGTCGTTAAATATAATGGTAAGTCAGAATTAATGGCACTCTCTCAAATGGCTGCTCAAAGTATGTTAGAGAAATTCCCTAAAGATGCTAAAGTTCAATTACAGATAAAGTCCGAGAATAAAATCGAGGCTGTTATTATAAAAGAGAAAAACAGCGATAAACCGTTTGTTTCTTTCCTATAATAAAAAAAGACAGTTTTTAAGCTGTCTTTTTTATTATATAAATTTTCCGGAATATAGTGATTTAAATTTACACTACGGATTTTCTGCTTTCTTGTCATGGTATTTCCACGTCTTTTTTCTATCTGTTTAATACATTATTCTATGTTGTATATCGTGTGGTAACCTCGTATGTATGAGCTATAATAAGTTATCTTAAAAAAGTTAATGAAGAAATTTAAAAGAGGTGGCTTTCTTATGGCATCGCAAGAATTAGATCGGTTACGTTCTAATATCGATCAAATCAATCTACAAGTATTAGAGTTATTGAACGAAAGAGGCCGTCTCGTACAAGGGGTTGGGAACTTACAAGAAGTACAAGGTGTGAAACGTTTTGATCCTGTACGTGAAAGAGAAATGCTGAATTTAATTGCGGAGAATAATAATGGTCCATTTGAAACATCGACCTTACAACATATTATTAAAGCGTGGTTTATAAGCAACAATTGAAGAATTTATTAATGCAGCAGAATATATTATGGCAGAGGGGAATGGTAATATCATTTTATGTGAGTGCGGTATTCGCACATATGAAAGAGCAACGCGTAACACGCTTCATATTTCCGCTGTGCCGATTTTAAAGAAAGCAACCCATTTACCTGTCGTTGTCGATGTAACGCATTCTACAGGGAGACGTGACCTTCTATTGCCGGCTGCAAAAGTGGTGATGGCAATTGGTGCTGATGCTATTATGGCTGAAGTACACCCAGATCCTGCTGTTGCTTTATCAGATGCAGCGCAGCAAATGGATATCCCGGAATTCAATGAGTTTATGAAAGAAGTAAAAGTGTTTGGGGATAAATTACAATAGGTTTTTTAGTCTATATAGCCTTTGTTGCATAGATTTTTACAAAAATGTCCTTTTTTGCATAAAAAATACGAAAATACAAGAAAAGAAGCGAATTTTTTCGAAACTTTTGCGGGAAAATATTGTATGAGCCTGCGTTTTTATCGTATCATTAGTAAAAGGAAGAACTCGGGACGATTGTTGGCATCTGCAAATAGAGTTGATGTCTTTTTTTCATTCAAGTGAACCGATACATAAAATAGATAACATAAATAGAAGGAGTGTGCGAAGAGATGAACGTAACAATCTATGATGTAGCGCGTGAAGCAAACGTTTCAATGGCTACCGTATCACGTGTTGTGAACGGTAACCCAAACGTAAAGCCTACAACAAGAAAGAAAGTATTAGAAGCAATTGATCTTTTAGGATACCGCCCAAACGCGGTAGCACGTGGACTAGCAAGTAAGAAGACAACTACAGTGGGTGTTATTATCCCCGATATCTCAAATACGTTTTATGCAGAACTTGCTCGTGGAATTGAAGATATCGCAACAATGTACAAATATAACATCATTTTAAGTAACTCTGACCAGAACAAAGAGAAAGAGTTCCACTTATTAAATACGATGCTTGGGAAACAAGTGGACGGAATTGTTTTCATGGGTGAAGATATTACAGATATTCACGTTGAAGAATTTAAAAAATCTCCAGTACCAATTGTATTAGCAGCGTCATTTGATGAGCAAAATGAAACGTCATCAGTAAATATTGATTATACACAAGCCGCTTATGATGCAATGAAGCATTTTATTGAGCAAGGACATAAACGTATCGGTTTCGTCTCTGGTCCTTTCATTGATAAAGCAGGAAGCGCGAAGAAGTTACAAGGTTATAAAAAAGCTTTAGAAGAAGCAGGTATTTCATATGATGAAAATCTTATAATTGATGGAGATTACACATATGATTCAGGTATAGAAGCGTTTGAAAGACTTTGGAGCATTAATGAAAAACCAACAGCAATCTTCGTATCTTCTGATGAAATGGCACTAGGTGTAATCCACGCAGCACAAGACGCGGGATTAAACGTACCAACTGATATCGAAGTGCTTGGTTTTGACAACACACGTCTTGCATTAATGGTACGCCCACAGCTTTCGACAGTTGTACAACCAATGTATGATATCGGTGCAGTAGCAATGCGTCTACTAACGAAATATATGAACAAAGAAAAAGTAGAAGATCACTCAGTTATCTTACCTCACCGTATCCAATTTAGAGATTCAACGAAGTAAGAATAAGAGAGCTCGCAGCGATAGCTGTGAGCTCTTATTCATATTCAGGATAATAGTGTTTAACTACTGTATTTACACTTTCAGTTTTCTTAACATGTAAAAAGCGTGCATATAATTCTTTTCCTGTCTCAAATGGTGTGTCATCTAATTCGAAAACATGCAACACTTTTCGAAACGTCCATGTTGCTTGCTCACCGTACATATTATCGTATGTATCTTCAGACTGTATAGCTATCTTTTCACCTAGCTCGTGAGCTTCCTCTAAACTGTTCGCCTTAACGAGAATAATACTTTCTTCAAAAAGTGTATCGTGATTCTCTTCATAATGTTCATCAATTTTACTAGGATTAAGTTCACCTGAATGAACAGATTCCAATAATAATTTTACAGCGTACATATGAGATCGGTCTCCTTATGCTTGATGCTTTACTCTATAAACAATACTTGCTACAAGTGAAGCGGGTATTGTAAATACGTTGCTTTGATAATGATAATGTGATTGGGAGTCTTCATAAGACATTCGCTACGGTTGGGGTTATTCCTTGTTATATGTCACACAAGTGCAAATTTAACTATTATAGGGCAATGTCATGTATAATAGAAAGAAAAGGCTTGTGAGGGGGGGAGAAGAGATGATCGTTCTTTGGATAATTACGCTTTGCATGACCGCTATTTTTGCATATATGACGTTAAAACAAAATGGCTTAAAGCGATTTGTTCCAGGAAGTATTCTTGCAGGAATCGCCCTTATCACGTATGTAATTTCAATTTTTACTGAAAGTATTTCGATAGATTTAAGTACGAGTTTAATGTTTATCGGTATTACACTATTTGCAGGTAGCATTATGGTACTTATGGTTGCAGGTATTATTGCATTTATTCATATGAATTCGGAAACGTTATAGCATATAAAAAAGGCATGTCCCGAGAGGGGCATGCCTTTTTATCCGTTCAATTATGCTCTATCTTTAGAAGAGTTTTGTTGTTTTAGTAAGTCGCGAATTTCGCCAAGAATTTCTTCTTCTTTTGTTGGTTCTGGAAGTTCTTCTTTCTTTTCTTCTTCTTCTCTTTTAGATGTTAGTTTGTTGAAAACTTTAACAAACATAAAGATAGCAGCTGCAATAATTAAGAAATCAAAAATAGTTTGGATGAAGTTACCGTACATAATAGATGATTTACCGAATGTAAGTTTTAAATCTGTAAAGTCAACGCCGCCCAGTATCATACCAAGTAATGGTGTAATGATGTCTTTTACTAAAGAACTAACGATTTTACCGAATGCAGCACCGATTACAACACCGACAGCTAAATCAATTACATTCCCTTTGAACGCGAATTTTTTAAACTCGTTCCACATGTGTCAATCCCATCCTTTCCACGATTCATTATGAAATTTATAATTCCTATCAACATATTCTATAGAAATTTATGATAGAAATAAAGAGGAAATGGGAATGAAAGTAAATTCTGAAAAATGTATCCGTTTTAATTTTTGTTTACAGCTTGTAGTAGAGATTGGAGCATTTGTTGAGATTTTAATCCTTCTAATCCATCTACAATAGGCTTTGTATCACCTTGTACACATTCGATAAAATGATGAACAGCATCTTCAAATCCGCGCTGCTTTAACGTTGTCTCCCATGATGGTGAACCACTTTGTGAAACGGAGTTTTCCTCTTCAATTTCAAATGTGTTCATATTTTTTACGCGAATGATTTTACCTGTCGTTACAAGTTCAATTTGTTCTAAATTTGTACCTGCATGGCGGTGCATCGCCGTAGAAAGTAAAAGTCCATTTGCAGTTGTATATGTATGATGTCCGTAAAGAAGTTCATTCTTTTCATTTATTTGCATCATATTGTGAACGACGTTAAGGTCATCATTAGCTAGCCAACGAGCAGTATCTACAATATGTAAGTAATCATCTAGCATAGTAAAGTCGTACGTATATGGCCCCACTTTATTTGTGCGGTGCTTTTCAATTCGAATCCATGAAGTATCATTAGCCTGCTCTTTTGCAGCGACGTACATAGGAACGAAGCGACGATTAAATCCCACCATTAACTTTCGATTATACTTTTCACTCATTTCAACTAGCTTCTCTGCTTGTTCGGTAGTAGCAGCTAGCGGCTTATCAACATAAACATCGATTCCCTTTTTAAGAAGTTCAGAAACGATTTCATAATGTGTAGCAGTTGAACTATGAACGAAGATTGCATCACATTCCGAAGCTAATGTTTCAATAGAATGAAAATCTTGAATACGATATTGCTGGCAAATTTGTTTTCTCTTCTCCGAATTAGGTGTAAACGCTCCCACAAAAGTCCAATCGGTTTCCTTTGTCAGTGTTGGAAGGTAAGCCTTTTGTGCAATACTACCTAATCCAATCATCCCAATACGAGGTTTTCTCATGTTTTTTTCCCACCTTATTATGAATATATAAGTTGTCTAGCTGTATAGCTATGTGACGAAATAACTGTAGCATAGGCTGGGGAGAATGGCAAAAAATAGATTTGAAAATGATACGTTTTTTTATATGTAAAGGTTTATTTTGGTTGTCATTCGAGGTGTTAAAAACGTAATGGTAATATTAGGTGATTTTTATTAAAATATAAAGAGAAGCAAAACTAATATAGTTTTGCTAAAAAGCAGGATAGTTTAAGAGGGAGTGTTGAATTGGGGATTATACATTGAAAAATAATAAAGCAAATAGGGCTCTAAGGGTTGGAACTAATGTCGTACTTATTTTATTAATATTAGGTGCAATACAAATGTTTTATGATGAAGATTATACAAATGACCATTTAGGTTGGTTATTTTTGGTCGTATTTTGGATGGTTAAAAGTATTTCTGGTTTTACGATAAGTTTAAAAGAGGGAGATAAAAAGTCGATATTAATTGATTTAGGTTTAGTGCTCTGTTCCTTTTATCTTTTCTTTGTTTATAGTATGAAATATTTCTTCTGAGAATTAACTCACTAACGAGGCTTTAATGGAATAAGCCTCGTCTCTTTTTATCTATGTTATTCAATATTTTCGCCAATTGTAAAAGTTAACTCCATATTAGAACGATCGATATATTTTATTGTGATAGTAGGTATTTTTCTTTGAAAATAGGACTCAATTCACTCCAAACATCAAATTTATTACCATCTAAATCGTAAAAAATAAAATTTTTCCCAGCATGTCCTCTGTTTTCAATCTCTCCAATCATAATATCTTTTTTAATAAAATCTCTATGAATTGATTCTAGTGCATGTAAGCCATTAACTTCAAATGTTAAAGAAAAGCGTTCTTCACCGTGAAAATCGACAAAATTTAAGCTTTGATTATCTTGAGATTTAATCAGAAAAAAGCTTTGGTTTGCAAAGTTAATAATAGCCTTGTCTTCGTCTTTAAAGCTCAACTCTGCTCCCAATTTGTTTACATACCAGTTTGAAGAAAGTTCTACATCGGTAACTGGAATATAAGTCGTTCCAACTCTTAATAATTTCTCTCTCACTCTATTCTCCTCCTTTAGTAAAATAACATTAATAAACTTGTTCTCTCCTTCCGGGCTTATGCCTTTGTGAGTCCGTAATTTTCTTTTAAATCCACAAAAATTTTTGAGTAGTAGAAGTAAACTGAGCAGCTTCTTCTAAAAAAGGATAATGATTACTATACTCAAAGGGGACAAATATAGAATTGCGTATGCCCTCATGCATCTCAATGGAATATTGAATCGGGCACTGTACATCGTGTCTTCCACACATAATGAGTGTCTTTGTTTGGATAGAAGAAAGGGAATCTCTTAGATTGAAGTGTGGGTATTCTTTATTGAAAGCATTCATCCGATTGGCAGACAGTGATTTATGAATTGGTTTATGAAAGTAAGATTCATAGTTTTCTGGTATATATAAAGATAATTTCGCTCGCTTGGTAGATAGTTCTTTTCGTTCTTCATTTGTAAGGTGAGGGCTTTTTAAGTTCTCGATAAGTTCTTGCATATAATGGAACAGCGGATGTTCAGGATGATAAATACAGTTTGGTGTTTTCGTATAGTCACTGGCTGCAGCTCCAACAACGACTAATGATTGTAAGGAGTTTGGATATGTAATCGCGTATAAAAGACCAAGCATACCGCCTGTTGAATGGCCGGCGAAATGCCATGTAGAAAATTGCAAAGCCTCTTTAATTGCTTCTAAGTCGTGAATCGTTTCAATCATACTTAATTCGTTTTCTGACTGGGCTTTTACAGAGTTACCAGCATCTCGTAAATTAATGAGGAATACACGATGCGTAGAAGTGAAAACATCTGCAAAGTAATCGCCAGTTTCATTAAATTGCGAATAGTGATGTGTAATACAAAGCGGTTCACCATTGCCTTTTGCAAAAAGTTCGAATGTGCCACGATTTGTATTGATGATTTGTTGTTTCCACATAATATCACTCCTTTTCTTATTAGAGCCATGGATAGTCTGTTAGCAATTCAAAATATATCGATTTCCCGACAGAAGCCGAAACTAAAATAAAAGGAGACCGTTCAAAAACGAGCCTCCTTTCTGTTTAATACAAAGATTTTTTCATATTATTCCGAATAATTTCAAGGGATTTCGCTACAGTTAATGCATTTTTTTCTTCGATTTCTGGTTTTCTAGGGATAGGTTGATACATGTTGTCTGGATCTTCCCATGTGAGGGGAAGTTCTGTTTCTGCTTGTCCTTTCCAAGCATCAATCCATTCTGGAGGGAGATAACCTGAGATGTTTTGGATGTTGTTCATTTCGAGCCAAATGAGTGCCCAAGCTCTTGGTACGACGCGCCAGTGATCATAGCCACCACCGCCGACAGCAATCCAGCGACCGTCGCAATATTCATTAGCAATTTCACGAGCGAGCTTCGGTATTTCACGGTAAATATTCATCGTTGCGCAAAGGTGTGTAAGTGGATCGTAATAATGTGCATCAGCACCATTTTGCGTTAAAATAATATCCGGTTTAAAGTATGCTGCAACCTCTTTTACAACTGTTCGATATGAATCTAAAAACGATTCGTCTTCTGTAAAAGCGTCGAGTGGAACGTTAAAAGAATAACTATATCCATTACCTTGTCCACGTTCATTTACTGCGCCAGTTCCAGGAAATAAATAACGTCCAGTTTCGTGTAATGAAATGGTGCACACGTTAGGATCGTCGTAAAAAGACCATTGTACCCCGTCACCGTGATGAGCATCTGTATCAATATATAAAACGCGTAAACCGTATTTCTTCTGAATATATTTCATTGCGATAGAGCTATCGTTATAAATACAAAAGCCAGATGCTTTACCGCGAAAGCCATGATGTAAGCCGCCGCCTAAATTAAGTGCATGTTTCACTTTCCCGGAAAGAACAGCATCGACAGCTGTTAGCGTACCGCCAACGAGTAATGCACTTGCTTCGTGCATATTTGGAAACATCGGTGTATCTTCTGTTCCGAGTCCATATGTCATCGCAATTGATTTTTCTAACTTTCCTTCTCCAGCAAGTTTTACCGCATTTATGTACTCCTCTGTATGAATGAATGCAATTTCCTCATCTGTAGCCATTCTTGGCGAGATGACTTGAGAAGGGGAGATAAAACCACTCTTTTGTAATAAATCATACGTAAGTGTGACGCGTAGTTGGTTAAAAGGATGATCAGGGCTAAAAGAATAGCCCCGAAAGTCATCCGAATAAATGAAGGCGCTACTCATGCTTGCATCCCCATTATGTTTGGCCATAATACGCGGTAGCCCTCTGCTTCAAGTGCATCAATCACTTTTAGAGGATTCATCGTTTGAATGCGGAAAACGAGTACTTTATCATTCTCATCTTTTGCTGGATAGACGAGAACGCTCACAATATTTATTTGTAAATCACTAAAAATAGCAACGACTTTTCCAAGAATACCAGGTTCATTTTTTACTTGAATTTCAATTTGTGAACTTGGTTGATGCGCACCTGTTAATTTTACTAACGTGTGCAGTACTGTAGATTCGGAAATGATACCTACGAGTTTTCCAGCTTTCGTAACAGGAAGACAGCCTATTTTATTTTCGAAAAATAAAGTCGCAATTTCCTCAACGAAATCGAGAGGGTGACAAGTCATAACAGGGTGTTTCATTATGAGTTCGAGCGGTTGCTTCAGCATATCGAGTGAAACTTGTTCATCTAAAATAGACGGACTTGCATCTCTTACATCCCGATCAGAAATAATGCCTACAACGTGATTATTTTGATCGACAATTGGAATGTGCCGAATGCCTTTCGTACGTATCGTTCGGATTGCTGTTTCAATTGTATCGTTTGGATGTAGTGTTACTACATTTTGATTCATAATTTCTTCTACAATCATTCCAGTTGCCCCCTTTATTAATACATAAAACGATTGTGAAAACGTAGACGATCAAATGCTTGAATAGAATCCGTATCAACGCGTTTACCGATGCGGACCATTAAACAGTTGGCAGGATGTGAACAAATTTCAGGATCATCTGTAGCCATCCATTGTAAACCACCAGCATTCATCATTTTTTCCATTACTTTTCGGTATTCCCAAACATTTAAGCCTGTTTGTTTTAAATCCCAGTGCCAATAATATTCAGTCGTTAATATAATGTAATCTTCCATATGATCGTCCATCATTGAAACTTCTAATAAGTTTTTTCCGACAGAGCAACCGCGAAAGGCTGGGACAACTTCAATCGCCCCGAGTTCAATTAATTTTTCAATCTTTCCTTCTGACCATCGTTCGAGCGGATCAGGATACAAGTATGTAACATATCCAACGATCGTTTGGTCATGTCTAGCAATAATGAGACGAGCTTCTGGTAATTTAGAAATTTCGACAATTGCTTTATATTGCTGCTCGGCAGGACGAAACGCAATTAAGTCTGGATGAAATTCATACATTTCTAAGTTATGTGTAGAGACAGGACCTTCAATAATTAAAGTGCCTTTCGCTGTTTTTAAGTTTCTGGCATTATATATTTTTTTATGAATCAATGTATTGCTCACCACCTTGAGGGTTTGGGAATCTATTAATATCGTACTTTATAATATATGCGATGTGAATCGAATTTTGTCATTAAAAATTTGTCTAAAAATCAACAAATATACTGAAAATTTTAAATAATATCATTATAATAGATAATAGAATACATATGAGGGGGATGTAAAGTATGAAAGTGGAAACGCTTCCTGTCATTAAAGGAGAAAATAATTTGCCGAATTATGATGAGGCATACGCGAATTTTAACTGGGAAGAGGTTAATAAAAATTTTACTTGGAATGAGACAGGCCGAGTAAATATGGCGTATGAAGCAATTGATAAGCATGCGAAATCCGATCGTAAAAATAAAGTAGCCCTTTATTATCAAGATGGATCGCGAAAAGAGAAATATACATTTAAGGAAATGAAGGATTTTTCTAATAAAGCAGGAAATGTCCTGAAAAACTATGGCGATGTTGAGAAAGGCGATCGCGTTTTTATTTTTATGCCGCGTTCCCCAGAATTATATTTCGCACTTCTTGGTGCAGTGAAATTAGGGGCAATTGTTGGACCATTATTTGAAGCATTTATGGAAGGCGCAGTTCGCGATCGTTTAGAAGATAGCGAAGCAAAGGTGTTAATTACAACTCCTGAATTGTTAGAGCGCATACCATTAAATGATTTACCAGCTTTAAAAACAGTCTTTCTTGTTGGAGACAATGCAGAAGAAGGCGGTAAAACTGTAGCGTTCAATCCTTTATTTGAACAAGCTTCAAAAGAATTACATATCGAATGGTTAGGCCGTGAAGACGGTTTAATTCTTCATTACACATCTGGTTCTACTGGTAAGCCAAAAGGCGTCCTTCATGCGCAAAACGCAATGGTTCAGCACTATCAAACAGCGAAATGGGTATTAGATTTAAAAGAAGATGATGTATATTGGTGTACAGCTGATCCTGGCTGGGTAACTGGAACGGCTTACGGTATTTTCGCACCGTGGTTAGTGGGGGCATCAAATATTATTTTAGGTGGACGCTTTAGTCCGGAAGCGTGGTATGAAGCGTTACAAGATTACGGTGTAACAGTTTGGTATAGTGCACCAACAGCGTTCCGTATGTTAATGGGAGCTGGACAAGAAGCAATTAAAAAATATGATTTATCACAAGTTCGTCACGTATTAAGTGTTGGTGAGCCATTAAATCCAGAAGTAATTCGCTGGGGTATGAGCGCATTTGGACTTCGTATTCATGATACGTGGTGGATGACAGAAACAGGTGGACAAGTTATTTGTAACTATCCTTGTATGGAAATCCGCCCAGGTTCAATGGGGAAACCAATTCCAGGTGTAAAAGCAGCGATTGTTGATAATGAAGGAAATGAAGTGCCTCCATACACAATGGGGAACTTAGCAATTGCAAAAGGTTGGCCATCTATGATGCGTGCAGTTTGGAATAACCCGCAAAAATATGAGTCTTACTTCATGCCGGGAGATTGGTACGTATCAGGAGACTCTGCCTATATGGACGAAGATGGATACTTCTGGTTCCAAGGACGTATTGATGATGTAATTATGACGTCAGGAGAGCGCGTTGGTCCGTTTGAAGTAGAAAGTAAACTAATCGAGCACGCTGCTGTAGCAGAAGCTGGTGTAATTGGCATTCCTGATCCAGTACGCGGTGAAATCATTAAAGCATTTATCGCACTTCGTGCAGGATATGAAGCGTCTGATGAATTAAAAGAAGAGATTCGTCAATTTGTAAAGAAAGGCCTAGCAGCTCATGCGGCGCCAAGACAAATTGAATTTAGAGATAAATTACCGAAAACGAGAAGTGGTAAAATTATGCGCCGCGTATTAAAAGCGTGGGAATTAAACTTACCAACAGGTGATTTATCGACGATGGAAGATTAAGAGGAAAGGTCTGAACGATGATACGTTCAGACCTTTCTTTTTTGTGTTATTATAAACTTATATATACGTGTTGGAAGGGGAGAAGGAAATGAAAACAGAAAAAGAAAAGATGATACAAGGGGAAATGTACATACCAGCTGATCCTGTTTTAGTACAAGACAGAGAGCAAGCGCGCATTTTAACGAGAAAGTTAAATGACACTCCAGAAATAAAATTAAAAGAGCGTAGCGAAATTGTAAAAGAACTATTCGGAACGACAGGAGATAATATTCATCTTGAATCTTCTTTTAGATGTGATTACGGTTATAACATTCACGTTGGTGAAAACTTTTACGCAAACTTTGACTGCACCATTTTAGACGTATGCCGAGTAGAAATCGGAGTGAATTGTATGTTAGCTCCAGGAGTTCACATTTATACAGC
The DNA here is from genome assembly GCF_002975175.1 of Bacillus sp. MYb209. GTDB lineage: Bacteria > Bacillota > Bacilli > Bacillales > Bacillaceae_G > Bacillus_A. The sequence continues at coordinate 89,235 of NZ_PCNZ01000016.1, read as the reverse complement.
GACGCACCCGCTTGATCCAGTAGAGCGCATAAGCGGATCAGAATACGGAAAACCAGTTACAATTGGCGATAACGTATGGATTGGCGGAAGAGCGATTATTAATCCAGGTGTAACAATTGGAGACAATGCGGTTATCGCATCTGGCGCCGTTGTAACGAAAGATGTGCCGGATAATGTAGTAGTTGGCGGGAATCCTGCAAAAATTATTAAAAAAATAAAATAATATTTGAACGAAGTGCCTTCCTCGTCTGTATACATTTATGAAAGAATAGATGAGGGAGGCGTTTTATATGTCTAATAAATTGATGCTTACTTTTGCTTTAATTGGAATTATAGTCGTATTTTCTTGTGGTTTGCTATTACCGATGCCAATTGGATTTAAAATTTCAATGATTACAGTTGGGATTATAATGATTGTTATTTTTTCAATCATTATTCCGTTTGATAAGAAGTATATTGTACGAAAAAATGGAAATAAAATTGATTTTACAAAAACAAAAATATATTTTTGCTGGAATGTATTTGATACAATTTCGGTCTGTCTTGCCGTGTATGCATGCATATGTGTGCTGGCGTTAAATATTTTAGTTTTAAGTGGATTTACGATTCAAAACCCATATGTTCAATTTTTTACGAATCAGTCACAAGCATGGATCATTGTCGCAAGTGCATATTTAATTTCCCGTATTTCATTAACGTTAAAAGGAATAAAGGAGATCAAAAAACATGGCGCAGATTGGGATTGAGGAAGAGCTCATGCTTGCGTATCAAAATGGAGATAAGCAAGCGGGAGAAAAACTATATGTTTTAATCAAGCCAGCGCTATATACATTTTTATATCGATTTAACCGTGATGAGCAATTGAGTATAGACCTCGTACAGGACGCGTTTTTAACGTTAGAACGTAAGAAACATATGTATGAAATTGAAAAGGGGAAAGTTAAAACATATTTATTTCAAATCGGTTATCGTCTTATGATTAATAAATTGAACCGAAGAAAAAAATGGCGCTCTCTTTTACCATTTTTAGTGCCGGTTCAAGAGATGGAATTTTCACAAGAGGATCGACTTACCGTAAGAGAGGCTGTTTTAAAAGTTCCTGAGGATCAGAGAGCGGTCCTTATTCTTTCTTATTATCATGATATGCCGCAAAAGGAAATTGCAGAGGTTTTAGGTATTCCTGTAGGAACGGTGAAATCGAGACTTCATAATGGTATAAAAAAATTGAAAAAATTGCTGGAGGTGGATGAAATTGAGCGGAAATCCCTTTAAGAAAGAGTATAAATTAAAGCAGCATTTAGATAGCGATCATGTAGAAATACCGGATTTTCCGAAAACGGTAAGTCGCTTTGATCGATTACTTGGATTCCTTGCCTCTCCGGCGAAAGATCCTGTGGAAGCGACTATTGGAAATGATTTATCGATTGTGTTTCATGTTTCGTTATTAGTTGGTGTTCCAGTTCTTTCTTTGCTGACAATACTATTATTCGTTTGAGTGAAAAACATACCGTATTTGAAAACGGTATGTTTTTTTGTTAGACCTAAAATTATGCTATTTGTTATGGTGTTTCATGTTAATATATTAATGTTTAATGTGGAATAGAGGTGGAAAAAGTGAGACATTGTTCTAATTGTGGAAGAAAAATTCAAGATTACGATAATTATTGTAACGGTTGTGGTCATTATTTAGAGAAAGTAAGAAAAGATGATTTCGTGACTGAAGTAGACAATAAAGAAAAATTACCTGTAAAGAGTAAGATGGCTATGTTATGGGAGCAAAAATTAGTGAAAAGAGCTTTGCTTGCTTTCTTAATTATCATTAGTAGTATCGTCCTTATTTATATGAATTCATCTCCGTTTAATACGATGAAAGGTTATTGGTATACGGAAAAATATCATAACTATATTCAAATTCGAGAAATAAATGATGAGTATATTGAAATGGTTTTCTATGATAAAAGGAGAAAAGAAAAAGTTATTCAAGGAAATGTCGTAAATCATAAAAGAGATACTGTGAATTTCTATGTGACTGATCGCGGGAAAAATGTAATGACAACATTAGAATTAAAAGATGGAATGTTGTATTATTTTAGTCCAGAAGATACTGCTTCAGGAAGAATGGAATTTACAAAAGGGACGAAAGAGGAATTTAATAATTTTTATAATGTAAAAGACTTTTATAATTCGAATTAAATTTCCTGTTTTCTTCAATTTGACACATACTAGTAAATAATGATATAAAGAAAAGTATATGAATAATTGAGCGTGGAAAGGGAGAAGTAGTGATCATTTCCCTGTTTTAGAGAGCTGATGGTCGGTGAAAATCAGCACATAGATGATCGCGAATTACGCCCCTAGAGCATCTTTTTTCGATTGAATTGTATTCAAAAGGGAAAAGACGGTGCTAAGCCGTTATGTAAATAAGGTGGTAGGCTTTTTTGCCTGCAACTAGGGTGGTAACGCGATGATTAAAATCGTCCCTTATTTGAAGGGGCGATTTTTTTATGTTTTCAACATTCACGCTAGACTTAACTTAAAGGAGAGTATGTAGGATATGGGTATTTTACAAGATCTTGAATTTCGCGGTCTAATTAATCAGCAAACAGATGCTGAGGGCCTTGAGCAATTATTAGAAAAAGAAAGCGTTAAATTATACTGTGGTTTCGATCCGACAGCAGATAGCTTACACATCGGTCATATGTTACCAGTATTAATGTTACGTCGTTTCCAATTAGCTGGTCACCAACCAATCGCACTTGTTGGCGGTGGTACGGGTATGATCGGTGACCCGAGTGGTAAAAAAGCAGAGCGTACATTAAATACGAAAGATACAGTTGCTTACTACACGGAAAGCATTAAAAACCAACTTTCAAACTTCTTAGAGTTTGAAAACGTGGACAACCCAGCAACGATGGCTAACAACTATGACTGGCTTGGTAACTTAGATGTAATTACATTCTTACGCGATATCGGTAAAAACTTCGGTTTAAACTATATGTTAGCAAAAGATACAGTAGCATCTCGTTTAGAAACTGGTATTTCATTCACTGAGTTCAGTTACATGATTTTACAATCATACGACTTCTTAAACTTATACCAACAGCACAATTGCCGTCTTCAAATCGGTGGTAGTGACCAATGGGGTAACATTACAGCTGGTCTTGAATTAATCCGTAAATCAGAAGAAGATGCGAAAGCATTCGGTTTAACAATTCCGCTTGTTACAAAATCTGACGGTACGAAGTTTGGTAAAACAGAGGGCGGCGCAATTTGGTTAGACCCAGAGAAAACAACTCCTTACGAGTTCTACCAATTCTGGATCAATACAGATGACCGTGATGTAGTTAAATACTTAAAATACTTCACATTCTTATCTCATGAAGAAATTCTTGAGCTTGAGAAGCAAGTAACTGAAGCGCCAGAAAAACGTGCAGCACAAAAAGCATTAGGATCTGAAATGACAAAACTTGTTCACGGCGCAGAAGCGTTAGAGCAAGCAATTAAAATTTCAGCTGCATTATTCAGTGGTTCTGTAGCTGAACTTACTGCAAGTGAAATCGAGCAAGGATTCAAAGACGTACCATCTGTAGAACGTACTGCAGAAGATACAGTATTAATCGACTTACTTGTAGAAAGCAAAATTTCACCATCTAAACGTCAAGCACGTGAAGATGTAACAAACGGTGCAATCTACGTAAACGGTGAGCGTACACAAGCGTTAGACTACGTTGTAACAGAAAACGACCGCATCGAAGGTAAATTTACAATCATTCGCCGCGGTAAGAAGAAATATTTCTTAATCCGTTACTAATCAGAAAAGAATTTAAAACAAATTGTACCCCGAATTGTAGGCTGAAAAGTCTATGATTCGGGGTTTTTATGTATGAATTTATCCCGCTATTTGCGGGCAGTAAGACTCCCACCTCAAAATTCAGCTGGAGCAAAGAAGTTAGGTGGGAGTCGGGCTGCCCGTAAACGCCCGATTGGTGAAGACTAATAATCAGTGGGGGATGAACAAAACCCCCACTGATTAAAGTTTCACTTTAGATTGCCTCAGGATTTCTTTTAAATAGAATATGAAGAATTAATACCAACATATAAAGTAAGCTAATTAGCATAACGACAAATGCTACGGGATAAAACTTTGCTGCATATATAAAGAAATCGATTTGATAAATATCTTCATAATTTAAAACTGTCCCTTTGAAATAATTCGTAAACTTTGCGCTATATTTCCATTCATCGGGATAGTCTATTAAATTACTCCCTTGATACCAACTAATCAAAGCTGAAGTAATAAACAGCATAAACGAACTGCCTAGTTGAACCATTTGGTTTATTGTCAAAATGAAGCGCCCTCCCATTTTCTGGTTATTATAACGTAATAATTTGCTTTAATAAATTATTTTTGGGATAGAATGCAGTTAGTAGTCCTGCAACTTTTTTGTTTTAATCTCCTTTTCGAGTTCATACGGAAATCACATGTAAGCGGTATGATAAACGTATAACAAATAGAAAGGAGTGATAAAACAAAATGTCACTAGAAGCGCTCATTATTTTTTCTTTGCTAAATGCGGGTCAGCTTGCAGAGAATACTAAGGTTGATGTACATAAAGAGCAGAAAGATGCTTATGTATATGTTCAAAAAGAGGAAAATAAATAACTTTAATATATAAATAAGGGCTATCAGAGGGAACGTTTTAGTTTCTTTGGTAGCTTTTTCTATTGAGATATGATTTGGAAGTAATGAAAAAAGGAGTAGTCTGAAAACGAAATGATTATATGTTTAAGGGAATAAGTATAACAGCATGTAATGAAGGTGGATTATAAAATTCTGCACAATAAACGGAGCTAGTATTAAAGAGAATCCAATCGTTGAAATGAATAAAAGAGAAGCAAGGACGATTATCCATAACTCATGAAAAAACTTCCTTGAAGTATCTTACTATACATACGACAGTTATATAAATAAAAAAAGCCCAGGCCCCTTGATAAACAAGGTTCCTAAGGCTTTTAATACAACTCTTTGCAGAGTACCGAGATTAACGAGAGTAGAACTCTACGATTAATGCTTCGTTGATTTCAGCTGCTAACTCAGGACGCTCAGCGTGACGAGTGTAAGTAGCTTCTAACTTATCAGCATCGAAAGTTAAGTATTCTGGTACGAAGTTGTTAACTTCGATCGCTTCTTTAACAACAACAAGGCTGTTAGATTTTTCGCGAACGCTGATAGTTTGACCAGGTTTAACGCGGTAAGATGGGATATCTACGCGAGCTCCATCAACCGTGATGTGACCGTGGTTTACTAATTGGCGAGCTGCACGACGAGTGCGAGCTAAGCCCATGCGGTAAACTAGGTTGTCAAGACGAGCTTCAAGAAGGATCATGAAGTTTTCGCCGTGCTTACCAGGCATTTTACCTGCTTGGTCAAATGTGCGACGGAATTGACGCTCAGTCATGCCGTACATGTGACGAAGTTTTTGTTTCTCTTGTAATTGTAAACCGTATTCTGAAAGTTTCTTACGTTGGTTAGGACCGTGAGGACCTGGTGCGTAAGGGCGTTTTTCTAATTCTTTTCCTGTGCCGCTTAGAGAGATTCCAAGACGACGAGACAGTTTCCATGCTGGACCTGTATAACGAGCCATAGTTGACTCCTCCTTTAAAAATGTTTTTATTTTCGTAAAATAAAAACAGACGTAATCGATATTTACGGGTATTTTGTTTTCATGTACCTTCGCTCCAGCAGCAGGGAGTTACGAGATACACCTCCGCAGAGGAACAAAATACAAACGATAAACTCACATTACAAGGCTGCCTTTTTATTTTACACAAACGCTATTATATCTTTTAGCTGTGATTTCGTCAAGCGACTCCCTTTTTGTTTTATGCAGATAAATTTTGGAAATTAGCAAGAAGGAATTTAAAATAATATAAAAGAAGAAATAGAAACAGAAGTGAAACGCTTACATAAAATGTGGTAAAAACGTTCATCAGATTTTTTCTGGTGGATATGTGGCAATAAAGACATAAGGGGGATGTTTTTATGAAAAAGAAACATATGGAGACAGCATTAATTCATCACGGATATGAATCAAATGAAAATAAAGGGAGTTTAACACCACCTTTATTTCAAACTTCTACATTTACGTTTGAGACAGCACAGCAAGGAGAAGCGAGTTTTGCGGGAGAAGATCCATCTTATATTTATTCAAGGCTTGGGAATCCAACTGTGAAATTATTTGAAGAACGTATGGCTGTTTTAGAAGGTGGAGAGGAAGCGCTGGCATTCGGTTCAGGTATGGCAGCCATTTCAGCAACGTTAATCGGTTTTCTAAAGGCTGGAGATCATATTATTTGTTCAAATGGATTATATGGATGTACTTACGGTTTTTTAGAAATATTAGAAGAAAAATTTATGATTACTCACTCGTTTTGTGATATGGAGACAGAGACTGATATTGAAAATAAAATTCGTCCAAATACAAAGCTCATTTTCGTTGAAACACCGATTAATCCAACGATGAAATTAATTGATTTAGAAAAGGTGATCGGGGTAGCGAAGCGAAATGACTTGCTTGTTATTGTCGATAATACGTTTTGTTCACCTTATTTACAAAGACCTCTTGAGCTCGGTTGTGACGCCGTCGTTCACAGTGCGACAAAATATATTGGTGGTCACGGGGATGTTGTAGCGGGTGTAACAATTTGTAAAACGAAAGCGTTAGCTGACAAAATCCGTCCGATGCGAAAAGATATAGGCGGTATTATGGCGCCGTTTGACGCGTGGTTATTGTTACGCGGATTAAAAACATTAGCAGTAAGAATGGATCGTCATTGTGATAATGCGGAAAAAATTGTATCGTTTTTGAAAAATCATGAAGCGGTAGAAGGTGTTTGGTATCCAGAAGGGGAATTAGCATCCCGGCAAATGAAACGAGGCGGGGGCGTTATTTCTTTTTCAATTAAAGGTGGAAAAGAGGAAACACAGTCGTTTATCAATGACCTCCATTTTATTACAATTGCTGTAAGTTTAGGTGATACAGAAACGTTAATTCAGCATCCAGCGACGATGACGCATGCAGCTATTCCAGCTGAACTAAGAAAAGAAATGGGTATTTTCGATAATTTAATACGCCTATCTGTCGGTTTAGAATCATGGGAAGATATCGTTTCTGATTTAGAACAGGCACTAAAGAGGATATCAACTGTTAGTAATCAATAAAAAAGAGTGAGCTATCGGTTTCGTACGTTACGTACTTAATCGATAGCTCACTCTTTTCTTTTTTTAAATATGTTTTAGGAGTGTTTCCACAAACTTTTCTAAATAGTGCTGATCTACTTCATCGAAACGATTTTTTTCAGGGCTATCAATATCGAGTACACCAATGATATTTCCTTCTTTCATAATAGGTACAACGATTTCAGAATTAGAGGCACTATCGCAAGCGATATGTCCTGGGAATTGGTGCACGTCCGCTACAAGTTGCGTTGTTTTTGTTTCAGCTGCAACGCCGCAAACACCGCGTCCGAACGGAATGCGCACGCAAGCTGGCATTCCTTGGAATGGTCCAAGAACAAGCTGATTTCCTTCTGTTACATAAAAGCCAACCCAATTAACGCGATCTAAAAATTGATTTAATAGTGCGGACGCATTTGATAAGTTTGCGACTACGTTCGGTTCGCCAGTTAATAATGCATCCAGTTGTTTAATTAGTGTCTCATATTGCTCTTCACGAGATCCTGCATAACTTTCTTTTGTAAACATGGAAACAACTCCCTTTTTATCGAGATATGTAAAATGATAGCAAAATACGATGTATTTCACATGACTTTGTCGATAGAAAATTAAAGGAATTTGTCTTAAAAGTCAAGAAATTTAAACTATAGCTGTTCATTGAGAGGAAGTGAGCGCATGAAGCAGACGAAACAAAAGGTAATTGATGCGGCAATATCGTTGTTTAATACGAAAGGTTATGACGGGACATCAGTGCGAGACATTGCAAAGCGAGCGGATGTGAATGTAGCGAATATTTCATATTATTTTGCTGGAAAGCAAGGGTTATTAGAACAGCTTATTACTGATTTTTTAGAAGGATATATTCACGTAATTGAAACGTCATTTGAACAGAGAGAATATTTATCGGCTAAAGATGTGATGGTGCAAATGGTGCGCCGGATTTTACGATATCAATTTGATAATAGAGAACTGACACGTTTTTTTTATAGAGAGCTTTCGCTTGATACGACATTAATTCGTGAAGTGATGACCGTTTATTTTTCTAGAGAAAGATATTATATAGAGCAAATCATTAAACAAGGACAAATGAAGCAAGAATTTAAAAAGGTATCTTTTACAATGTTTATGACGCAATTAAAAGGCATGATGAATATGCCATTTTTATATCCACAATATATATCAGAGGTGCTACACTCATTTCCGTCTGAGACGTTTTTCTTAGAAATGTATACGAAGGAAATTGAGCAATGGATGGAACGAACATTATATAAAGCGAGTATGTATTATGAACTGCCAAGAGCTGTTCATATGTGAAAAATCCCCACCTAACGAACTGAGGTGGGGATTTTTATATCTTGTTTTCTTTGCCATAAATTGTTGCATACTAGCGCAATAATTGTTAATGAGGCGCCGGCAATTTCTATATTATCGACAGTATAACCTTGAAACATAGAACCGATAAGTGCAAGTACAGGAACTAAATTCATAAATAATATGCCGTTAATAGATGAAATATATCGATTTCCCGTGTTCCAGCAAAATACAGCGATAACCCCCGCAACGATCGACATATAAAAGAGTTCAAAACGAACGCTCATAACTGTATGCAGTGACGGTACAGAAATTATATTTGTGATTGTTAATGCAGTAACGATTATAACGAGTGAAATAGAACCGAATAAACAAGTTAATGTTGTGTATCTAAGTGGTGACCAAGACTTGAAATTAGCACCGCCATTCGTGTAAATTACCCAGCAAGTAACGCCGCATAACATAAATATATTCGTTGATACGTGACTTGCAGCTCCAAATAATAAGTCAATATTTCCTTTTGAAATGACAAGCATAACACCGAGTAATGCAACGAACATACAGAGAAATGTGTAGTATTGTGGACGGCGATTTTTTGTTATCCATTGTAATAACAGAGCGATAAGTGGCATAAGAGACTGAATCATAGCCGCATGAATCGCTCCGGAAGGCCCAGCAAGTTGTTGTCCATAGAAAATGAGAAATCCATACCCAGCGAAACCGACTGTTCCGTAAAAGAATAAAGAAAGTGTTCTTTTTTCTAAGCGGAGAGAATTTTTCCCTTCGATAATTAAGAGCAGAATAAGGAAAATCATAGCTGCTGATCCGTATCGGATAGTTGTGAAGAAGAACGGATCGATAAATTGCAAGGCATTTGCCATTACAGGAAACATAAATCCCCAAGCCGTTACAGCAAGTAAGCATAGAATGGATCCGAGTAGCATTTGTTTTTTTGCCAAGAGTATCATTCCCCTTTCTATTTCGTTATAGTAAGTTGATAAAATAAGTATAAAGAGTAATTCTTTGTAGAAGGAAATATCGATTTTTTATGGCAGTTATAACTTTTTGTTAGAGGTGTGTAGGATGGATTTGGAGGCAGTACGATCGTTTATTGAAGTAAAGCATACGCGAAGTTTATCAAAAGCAAGTAAGCTTTTACATATTTCACAACCAGCGCTTAGTAAACAAATTCAAAGATTAGAAGCTGACTTAGAGGTTACTTTATTAAAACGTTCCGCTCAAGGGGTAGAATTAACAAAAGCTGGAGAGTTATTTATAAAAAGAATGTTACCGATTTTGGAGCAAATAAATGTAGTGAAAACGGAAATGAAGGAATATCAAGAGAAACGGAAAATTTCAATAGGGATATTACCGAGTTTAGCGGCTCATTACATATCAAAGTGTAAAGACTTATTAGAGGATACATATGAAATAGAATGGCAAATTGAGCATACGAAAGTATTGATGGAGTTATTTAAAGAGCGAAAAATTGAAGCGATGTTCATCGATTCAGTAGTAGAAGGCGCTACGTATATAAAAGAAATACGGGAAGAAAAAATCGTTTGTGCTGTTTCGAATGATCATCCGTATAGAGCGAAAAGGGTAATCAAAATGGAAGAGTTGCAAAATGAAAAGCTAATTGTATACCCAGAAATATGCGATGTAAGGAAAATGATTATGAATGTGTTTCAATGTATGGGCGCGAAGCCAATAATTGCAGTTGAAACATCTTATGCAGAACCGATGATTGCGATGGTAGGAGCTGGACTTGGTATAACGTTGCTTCCAGAAACAGCTGTACAGCAAGCCGTAATGCAAGGTAACGTGCGTGCGATTTCTGTAGAACCACCACTAATGCGAAAGATTTATTTCGTCTCTCATATGAAAGAGAGCTCTTTATTGCATTCATTTGAGGGCGGAGAATAGAATAAGCGGAATTTTAAGAAAGATTACATTTACATTTAAAGAAACATGAAATTTTAAAAAAAACTAGGTCAAAAACACGTCATTACATGGTATGATTAGAACATTGTTAGTTGTTAAATATAGGGGATTCCCTTTTTATACATAATGCCTTCCATTTCATAAACGGAACGGACAAAAAAAGAGATATAACTAGGAGGCTTTTTTGCATGGATTCTATCCTGACGATCGTTATCATTGTAGTAAGCTCTATTCTAGTGCTGCTCATGATAGAGCTTGTGATAAGAAATCGTTCATATAAAGATATTGAAGCACTGGAGCAGTGGAAACAAGAGATAAAAGATAAACCTGTGGCAGATGAACTAAAGCGGGTAAAAGATTTAAATATGACAGGTCAAACAGAAGAACTGTTTGGTAAATGGCGTGAAGAGTGGGATGAAATTGTATCAACAACTCTTCCGAAAGCTGAAAAAGATTTAGGGCAAGCGCGAAAATTCGCCTCGCAATTCTCCTTCCGCAAAGCAAAGCATGCGATGAAAGAATCCATAAGTGGTTTAGATGACGCTGATAATCGTATTACTAATATTTTAAATGAATTACAGCAACTGTTAGAAAGCCATGAGAAAAATAGCTCGGAAATTGAAGGGTTACGTGATACATATCGTAGTATGAAAAAGAGCGTTCTTGCTCATCGACACATGTATGGAGCAGCTGAGCAAAAAATTGAAGAGATGTTAGATGTTGAATCCGAGAAGTTCAAAACTTTTGAAGAGGCAACAGATAATGGTGATTATTTAAAAGCGAGAGAAATTGTTATTAGTTTAGAAGAAGGTTTAGCAAGTTTAGAAATCGTTATTCATCAAATTCCAGATTTATTGGTAGAGTGTCAAGCGACATTACCAGTTCAGCTGGAAGATTTATTACAAGGCCATGATGATATGATAAGACAAGGCTATGTATTAGAGTATTTGGAAATTCCTAAAGAAGTCCGCGATATGACGACACAACTACAAACATGTTTAATGGATATACAGGAGCTTCATATAACGGAAGCAGCAGAAAAAGTAGAGAACTTAAAAACTCGTTTAGACAGTTTTTATGATCAACTTGAACAAGAAGTGCATGCGAAACATTATGTGGAGCAAAAAACACTGTCTGTTTATGAAGATTTAGAAGAAATTCGTACAGAAACAATTGAAACGAAAATAGAAACACAACTTGTGAAACAAAGTTATCAATTACAAGACAAAGACATTGAGTCACAAAAAGTAATTGAAAAGCAAATGCATATTTTAATGAAACGTTTTGAAGTGTTGCAAATACGCGTTGCTGAACAAGATATTGCATTCTCTATTATTCGTGAGGAACTAGAAGAGGTTTATGAGCAATGTGAAACTTTAAAAGTACTTCATGCAGAATATAAAGAAATGCTGCAAACGATGCGCAAAGAAGAATTTGAAGCACGCGAGAAGTTACAAGAAATGCGAAATACAATTTTTGAGACGAAACGTTTTATGCAAAAGTCGAACTTACCAGGTCTTCCAGAGAGTATCATGGAAGATTTACAAAAAGGGCAAATGGCGATGCAAGCTGTATATGAGCAATTAGAAGTAAAGCCGTTAAATATGAATACTGTAAATAGCAGTTTAGAAGAAGCCTACACAGTTGTGAATGGTGTATCTGAAATGACGGAAGAATTAATTGGACAAGCGTATTTAGTTGAAAAACTAATTCAATACGGTAACCGATACCGCAGTCATGATGAGAATCTTGCAGAAAGCTTAAATTATGCGGAGAAATTATTCCGTGAATATCAATACGATGCAGCTTTAGAACAAGCGGCTTCTATATTAGAGCAACTTGAACCTGGTGTTGTTCAAAAAATAGCTGAATATGTAGACAATGAGCAAACCCTTTAATAAAGGGTTTGTTTTTTTGTGTAATTTTGAAGTCGATGTTGCTATAATGAATAGCGGAATACAGTAAGGTTGTTCGTTTCAAAATAAAGTGAAACCATAAGTGATGGGGTTTCATCCACCACTGATTATTAATCTTCACCACTCAGTATGCCTGCAAATGGCGGGGGGAAATGTACACTTTTATACAAAAACGGAACCTTTGAGTAGTCTTAGCGTAATTACACGTATTTGTGATATGATTATATGATGTGATAGCGCTGAAAGGGGAAGAACGATGATCTATTTTGATAATAGTGCGACGACGAAGCCATATCCAGAAGCTCTTCAATCGTACGTAACGGTTGCTGGGAAATATTTTGGTAATCCTTCTTCTATTCATTCGCTTGGAGGAGAGGCAGAGCGTCTATTAACACAATCGAGAACGATTGCAGCACAGCTTCTTCACGTTAAACCTTCTGAAATTATTTTCACATCAGGTGGAACGGAAGGGAATAACCTTGCGATTAAAGGGATAGCGATGAGGAATCGTTCGCGCGGCAAACATATCATTACAACAAATATTGAACACGCGTCTGTGTTTGAGGCATATAAACAATTAGAAGATCTCGGTTTTGATGTAACATATTTACCGGTTAATGAGCATGGTGTTGTATCGGTAGAAGATGTAAAACGAGCGCTTCGTGAAGATACGATTCTTGTGTCAATTATTCATGTGAACAACGAGACTGGAGCGATTCAGCCCGTTGCTGAAATTGGAACATTATTATCGAACCATCCGAAAGTAAGATTCCACGTGGACCATGTACAAGGGATAGGAAAAGTACCACTTGATTTATACGCTTCTCATATTGACCTTTGTTCAATATCTGGACATAAATTTCATAGCGTAAAGGGGACAGGTCTTCTTTACGTACGTGATGGTGTAAGATTAGATCCAATCTTATCAGGTGGTCAACAAGAGCTCAAGTATCGTTCAGGTACAGAAAATTTACCTGGTATTGTAGCGATGGTGAAAGCACTTCGTATGACGATGGAACAAGTGAAAGAAAAGGTAGTTCATTTGCAAAATTTACAAACAGAGCTGGTCCGTTTCTTTAAAGAGATGGAAGCTGTAACAATTAATACGTCACTTGAATATGCGGCACCGCACATTTTAAATGTATCATTTGTCGGTTTAAAACCAGAAGTAGTCGTTCATGCTTTAGAAGAGCATGGTGTATATGTATCGACGAAGTCTGCTTGTTCTTCAAAAGCAAATGAAGTGAGCCGAGTACTAGTGTCAATGGGAGTACCGCACGCCGCAGTTACAAGTGCGATTCGCATTAGTCTAGCACCGGACAACACGATGGAAGAAGTAAAACAATTTGAAGGTATTGTTAAAGAGACAATGCCAAAATTATATGAAGTGATGAGGTAAAGAAATATGATGACATATGAATATATTTTAGTTCGTTATGGAGAGATGACGACAAAAGGAAAGAACCGTTCTAAGTTTGTAAGTACGTTAAAAGATAATGTGAAATTCAAATTAAAAAAGTTCCCAAACATTAAAATTGATGCAACACATGATCGTATGTACATTCAGTTAAATGGTGAAGACCATGAAGCAATTTCTGAAAGATTGAAAGATGTATTTGGTATTCATAAGTTTAACTTAGCAATGAAAGTACCATCAGAATTAGAAGATATTAAAAAAGGTGCATTAGCAGCTTTCTTACAAGTAAAAGGTGATGTAAAAACATTTAAAATTACAGTGCACCGTTCTGATAAGCGCTTCCCAATGAAGACGATGGAGTTACTTCCAGAAATCGGTGGGCACATTTTAGAAAATACAGAGGATATCACAGTAGATGTTCATAATCCAGATGTGAATGTACGTATAGAAATTCGCAGTGGTTACAGCTATATTATGTGTGGTGAGTACATGGGAGCTGGCGGTTTACCAGTTGGCGTTGGCGGAAAAGTAATGGTACTTCTTTCTGGAGGTATCGATAGCCCGGTAGCAACTTACTTAACGATGAAACGCGGCGTATCTGTGGAAGCAGTTCACTTCCATAGTCCACCTTTCACAAGCGAGCGCGCGAAACAAAAAGTAATCGATTTAGCACAAGAGTTAACGAAATACTGTAAACGTGTAACACTTCACCTTGTTCCATTTACTGAAGTGCAAAAAACGATTAATAAAGAAATTCCATCTAGCTATTCTATGACAGTTATGCGTCGTATGATGATGCGTATTACAGAGCGTATTGCAGAGGAGCGTAATGCACTTGCAATTACGACTGGTGAAAGTCTTGGACAAGTAGCGAGCCAAACGTTAGATAGTATGCATACGATTAACGAAGTGACAAACTATCCTGTTATTCGTCCGCTTATTACGATGGATAAATTAGAAATTATTAAAATTGCAAAAGAAATTGGAACGTATGATATTTCAATTCGTCCATATGAAGACTGCTGTACAGTATTTACACCAGCAAGTCCATCGACGAAACCGAAGCGTGAGAAAGCAAATCGTTTTGAAGCGAAGTACGATTTCGCGCCGTTAATTGAAGAGGCTGTAGCGAACAAAGAAACAATGGTATTACAAACAGTAGAAGTAGTGGCTGAAGAAGAAAAATTCGAAGAACTTTTCTAAACCCATAAATTACCACATTCAGATGTGCATGAAGTCATGTTGTTTATCACACTCTATACTCACAAGGAGGTGATACAACATGGCAAGCACAAATAAATTAGCAGTATCTGGTGCTCAAGCAGCATTAGATCAAATGAAATACGAAATCGCTCAAGAGTTTGGTGTTCAACTTGGAGCTGATGCAACATCTCGCGCTAACGGATCTGTTGGTGGCGAAATTACTAAACGTCTAGTTTCACTAGCTGAGCAACAATTAGGCGGTTACCAAAAATAATCCCATATACGATGGCTTAGAAAGAGCGGGTTCTCCCGCTCTTTCTTTTTGTTGTTTGCGTCGTTATAAATTCATTTCGACATGGGCGTAAAAAATTTGTCAAAAGAAGAGGGTTCAAAATTTACTGAAAATTCTTTATTATATAAGAGAGGCATAGAAATAAAGGAGGATATTATATGAAGAGAGAGGAATTGTTGGCGCCACCGTCTTATAATTTAGTTTCGGAAATAGAGAAATATACGAAGGATAAAGAGAAGCTTTCTTTAATTTGGCAAGATGATAAAGGAAATAGACGAGAGGTTACATATTTTGAATTAATGCAAGGTGCGAATAGAATTGGAAACGCTTTTATAAAAAGTGGCTTACAAAAAGGGGACAAGCTTCTTATTATGATGCCGCGCTTAATTGAAGCTTACATGACGTATATTGCTGCGATTAAAGCAGGATTTGTCGTTATTCCAAGCTCAGAAATGTTGCGTAAAAAAGATATTGAGTATCGTATTGGGCACGGAGAAGTAAAGGCGATCGTAAGCTACGAACCGTATATTGGACAATTTGACGAGGTAGAGGCGATGGAATCGCTTCAAAAATTCGTCCTGAGCGAGCGATCAGTAGATGGATGGACGAATTTAAAAACAGCATTAGAAACGGAAAGTGATATGTTAGAAATGGCGAAGACAGATAAAGAAGATATGGTCTTTTTATCTTATACGTCAGGGACGACAGGAAATCCAAAAGGAGTTGTTCATACGCATGCATGGGCATACGCTCATTTACGTACAAGCGCTCCAAACTGGCTCGGAATTGAAGAAAATGATGTTGTATGGGCAACGGCTAGTCCAGGTTGGCAAAAGTGGATTTGGAGCCCGTTTTTAGCGACTCTCGGTTCAGGCGCAACAGGATTTGTATATCACGGTAAGTTTGAACCAAAAACATATTTAAATTTATTAGATGATAATAAGGTGAATGTGCTTTGTTGTACGCCGACTGAGTATAGATTAATGGCAAAGGTAGACAACTTAAGTGAGTACAATTTAGAAGCGTTACATAGCGCTGTATCAGCAGGTGAGCCGTTAAACAGGGAAGTCATTGGAACGTTCCAAAGGCATTTTGATATTACAGTAAGAGATGGCTATGGGCAAACGGAAAACACGTTACTTGTTGGTATAATGAAAGGGATGGACATTAGACCAGGATCAATGGGAAAACCGACGCCAGGAAACCATGTTGATATCGTAAATGAGGAAGGAGTTCCAGTACAGGTAGGAGAGGTTGGTGATATTGCGGTTCACATTGAAACACCAGCACTCTTTAAACAATATTATAAAGACGATGAGCGCACAGCTATGCAATTCCGCGGTGATTATTATATTACCGGTGATAAAGCGAAAAAAGATGAAGACGGCTATTTCTGGTTTGAAGGTCGCGGAGATGATATTATTATTAGCTCTGGTTATACAATCGGACCGTTTGAAGTAGAAGATGCACTTGTAAAACATCCATATGTAAGAGAATGTGCGGTTGTCGCAAGCCCTGATGAAATTCGCGGAAGTGTCGTGAAGGCATTTATCGTATTAAGAGAGAATATAGACAAGAACGAAGAAACATTAATTCCAGTGCTCCAACAACACGTCAAAGAATTGACTGCACCATATAAATACCCTCGCAAAATTGAATTTGTAGATGAACTACCAAAAACGATTTCCGGAAAAATTCGCCGTATTGAACTTAGAAAACAAGAGATGGAGCTTCCTTCAAAATAATTTTGAAAATAGTGAAGTAAATAGTTGAATGAAATGTAAAACGTATGATATTATAAAAACGAACACAAGTTCGATTTCATAAACTAAAAAAAGAGGTGTCCGTATGATTTTAGGTATTAATCCGTACTTAGTTTTAGATGGTAGTGGGCAAGAAGCTGTACAGCTTTATAAAGAGGCGTTAGATGCGAAAGTAGAAGTAATGCAAACTTTTGGTGATATGCCTGAAAATCCAGAATACCCTATTCCAGCTGAAGCGAAAGAGCGCGTTGCACATGCTCATTTAAAAATTGGTAATACAGAACTTATGATTTCTGATACATTCCCAGGTAAAGGGCATGCGATTGGATCTCAAGTAACGATTGCAATTCGAATTAGTAATGCAGAAAAAGCAAAAGAGGTATTTGATAAGTTACAAGAAGGTGGAGAAGTTATCATGCCACTTCAAGAAACGTTCTGGAGCCCAGCATACGGACAAGTAAAAGATAAATTTAATATTGAATGGCAAATTACAACGAATCCTACTGAACAAAATTAATTTTTAGAAAAGCACCATTTTTAATCGAAATGGTGCTTTTTTTATACGTTCTAATTTCGTAGACTAAAGGAAAAAGGGGATGAGTATATGGGAGAAATTTGGCATGGTGGAACCATTTATACAATGCGAGAAGAAAACGAAAAAGTGGAAGCTGTTTACGTTGAAAATGGCATAATTGTGGATATCGGGAATAAGGAAGAGTTAGAAAATCGATATTTTGTGGAGAAGTTGCATGACTTAGAAGGAAAAACAATGATTTCAGGTCTCGTTGATAGCCATATGCATCTTATTGGGTATGGAGAGAGGTTGCTTCGTCTAGATTTATCAAATTGTACATCTTATAGCGAAGTGCTTACCCTTGTTAAGAAGCGAGTAGAAGAAGCTCCACAAGGGACGTGGATTATCGGAGAAGGATGGAATGAAAATAATTTTACAGATACAAAACAAGTTCATGTACGGGATTTAGATGAAATCTCTAAAGAACATCCGATTTTATTAAAGCGCGTTTGTCGTCATGTGACATGGGTGAATTCATACATATTGCAAGAAGCGAACATAACGGAAGAGACGAAAGATCCAAAAGGCGGAAAAATTGGTCGTGATGCCTCTAATCACTTAACAGGACTCTTATATGAACAAGGGCAAGAATTGATTAAACATGTTCAGCCTGCCATTGATGAAGCGTATTTACAAAGAGCTCTGCAAACAGCGATTAAAGATTGCTGGCAATACGGACTCGTTGGCGGGCACACGGAAGATTTAAATTATTATGGCGGCTTTCAAAAAACGTACAATGCGTTTTCACACGTTATAAAAGAAATGCGATTTAAAGCACATTTGCTCGTTCATCATGAAGTAGCGAATGAGCGAAAAGAATATGAAAATGAGCACTATATTGAATTTGGAGCGATGAAGATTTTTTCTGACGGTTCTTTCGGCGGAAGAACAGCTTTATTAAGTGAGCCGTATGAAGATGCGCAGGAAACGAATGGAGTTGCGATTTTCTCACGTGAAGAGCTTGCAGGATTAGTGAAGAAAGCACGTGATTTACATATGTCAGTTGCCATTCATACAATCGGTGACTTATCGCTAGAATATGTCATTGATGCGCTTGAATTATATCCACCAGCAGAAGGATTACGTGACCGCATTATTCATTGCCAGCTTGCCCGTGAAGAATTAATTGAAAGAATGAAGAGTTTGCAAGCAATTATTGATATTCAGCCCGTCTTTGTTTCATCGGATTTTCCGTCAGTTATTGAAAAACTAGGGAAACATCGTCTTCGCTATGCATACGCCTGGAAGACATTACTCGATGCAGGATTACATTGTAACGGAGGATCTGATGCTCCAATTGAACAAGTGAATCCGTTTTTAGGCATATATAGTGCTGTTACACGTAGAAGTTTTATTGACGGCGTATGCTATATGCGAGAAGAAAGATTAACGGTATATGAGGCAGTTTCTTTATTTACAAAAGGAAGTGCGTATGCAATTGGAAAAGAAGCAAATCGAGGACAAATTACAAAAGGATATGAAGCAGACTTTACGATATTAGATCGTAATGTTTTTGAAATTGAGGCGGAAGAAATAAAAGAAGTACAGGCAGAAATGACCGTCATTGATGGGGAGATTGTTTATAGAAAAGACGTCTAAAAGTTTGAGGAAGCGGCTCCGAAAATACATTTTGGTGATGCTTCCTCTTTTTAGATAGGTTGATGATTTAGCCACTTTTTGTTGGTAAATCGATATTTTGGGTAAAATCGTTGATATATTTTGAGTTGTGATAGATATATTTGAAAAATCGTTAATATAATTTCATATACTGTTGCCTTGTTCCAAAATATTTTGTGAAACAGCGTGAAGTGGCATTTGATAAATAAATAACCCTCGAATTATGGAAATCCCATAATTCGAGGGTTATTTTATTACTATAAAAACGTTCTCTGTACTTTTTCCCAGAAGGAATTGTTTTTTAATTTAACAGTTTTAATTTGTTTATCACTTAAACGAACAACGGCTTTTTCCACTTGCTTAATGCTAAGTGCTTCGTTATCCATTCCGATAACAGGATAATCATTTCCATCTGGTTTAAGTGTTAAAGTTAACGTACGTTCGTGATTTAAAAGGAACGGTGATCCGAGTGTACGGTATGTGTTGTTATTTAAAGATGCTAGTTCGCTTACTTGGAAACATGGGATAAGTGGATCGACAACTGCACCATGTAATGATTTATTGTAAGCGGTACTTCCTGTAGGTGTGGAGATAACTAACCCATCACCTCTAAATGTTTCAAAATGTAAATTGTCGACGTGTACATCTACGACAAATGTTTTAATGATGCTAGAGCGTAATGAGAATTCATTTAAACAATGGAAAGATGTACCGTGATCTACATCTACTTTAATTGTTGGATATTTTCGCACTTCAATTTCGTTTTTTGTAATTTCTTGAAGGGCTGTATCAATGTGGTCGATATGGAAATCGCAGTAGAAAGAAATTTCATCTTTCGTAGAAATGCCTGCGTATAAGCAATCTTCTCTAAAACCAGTTTTACGAACGGCTTGTAAGAAAGTTCCATCATCTCCAACGCTGACGATAGCGTTTGCATTTTTTGGATGATCTAATATGGTAAATCCATTCTCCTCTAAAATACGATATATTGGTTTCATTTTTTCAACGAGCGTTACTTTGTCATCACCATAAAAGAAAAATAAATTGCGACGATCTGCCATTATGTATCCCTCCACTGCAGTTAAATTTTCTAGTTTTAGTGCTGCATACCATCAAAGTGTATTCTGAATGATATGCTCAAATAGTATATTTCGATATGAAATGTCAAAACCCTTTTTTATTTTTAGAAAAATTTTTATATTCAATTTTATCAGAGGTTGTTTAATGATGAATAAACTTGTCGATAATGGGTATGGAGTGAAAGGATGGTACGAATGAAATGGCTCGTAATTGGAATGATAATTCTTCTACTTTTTATTTTGCTAATACTATTATCGAAAATATCGCTTAAGGTGACGTTTTTATATTCAGAAATGGAAAAGCAATGTTTATTTCAAGTGAAAATATGGATGATTCGATATACGTTTGATGTATTGGAAAGAATTGAAAAACAGCAGAAAAAGACAGGTCAGAAAGTCGAAAAAGCTGAGGAAGACGGCGGAATAGATAATAAAATTATGGCACAACTTGATAGCATTGGAGAACTGATAAAAAAGCTTCAAGAAGTTCATACTATTGTTAAAGATTTTCTCAAACGAGTGAAAATCAATAGTTGGAAATGGCATTCACAAATTGGAGCAGGCGATGCGGCTAGTACTGGAATTGTCACTGGATATGCATGGGGGACAAAAGGAATGGCTGCTGGAGTTGTAGGACAATATATGCATATTGTCGACGTACCAGAATTTGAAATTACACCTGTTTTTCAAGGGAAGGGATTTGCATCAAGATGTGAACTAACCGCTTCCTTTCATATATTTCGTACTGTGAAAACAGCGGTAAAACTACTCATGTTTATGAGAAAACAAAAGTCTGGTATGGAAGATAAATCTGTTCAAGCATAGGGGGGATATAGAATGGACCATCCAATTCAAGGTTTAATGACAACAGCAATGCAGCATTTAAAACAAATGACTGATGTAAATACAATTGTTGGTGACCCGATTAAAGCAGCAGATGGAAGTGTAATTCTTACCGTTTCGAAAGTAAGTTTTGGATTTGCTGCTGGTGGAAGTGAATTTGGAAAAGTAGAACATTCTGGTCGTCATCCATTTGGAGGAGGTAGTGGTGGTGGAGTTTCCATTAACCCGGTTGCCTTTCTCGTTATAAATGGAGAAGGTGTGAAAGTTTTACATTTAGATAAACAAACACATGTCATTGACAAAATAATTGAATTAGCGCCACAAGCTGTTGATAAAGTGAAAGAAATGATGGATAAACGAAAAGAAGATGATCCGGAATTTCAAATTTAACGAGTAAAGAAGCTAATCAATGGATTAGCTTCTTTATTTTTTTGTAAATAAAGCGATTTTATTTGCATTATCGATAGGGACAAACTATCATTTACATTGTACATATTTTGTTTAAATAAGGGAGGATTTTTAAGTGGCAAATGTAACTTTTAAAGGTAACCCAATGACTTTAGTTGGAACAGAAGTTAAAGTTGGCGATCAAGCGCCTAACTTCCAAGTATTAGCAAATGACTTATCTCCAGTAAGTTTAGAAACATACAAAGGTGAAGTGAAATTAATTAGTGTTGTACCTTCAATCGACACAGGTGTATGTGATGCACAAACTCGTCGTTTTAACGAAGATGCAGCAGGTATTGAAAATACGAAAGTATTAACAATTAGCGCTGACTTACCATTCGCTCAAAAACGCTGGTGTGCAGCTAATGGTTTAGAAAATGTTGCGACACTTTCTGATCACCGTGACCTTTCATTCGGTGAAGCTTATGGCTTAGTAATGAAAGAACTTCGTTTACTTGCTCGTGCAGTATTCGTAGTAGATAGCAATGACAAAGTAGTTTACGTAGAATACGTAAGCGAAGGTACAAGCCATCCAAACTATGAAGCAGCATTAGAAGCAGCAAAATTGGCGAAGTAATGTAAAAGAAGACGACCTCTCATTAAAGTTTCACTTTAGAAGAGGTCGTCTTTTCTCATTTATTGTTAACTGAACCAATATATGAGAAAAGACGTTACATCATAAACAACTTGAAGGGGAGCTCTTTGCAAGAGGTCGCTTTTTCTTTTGGGAAAAATTTAGATTATGGTATGATATAAGTTATGTGTAAAAGAGAGAAGGAGGAATGTACGTGAGTCAGGCAGTAGAAACATTATTTTCTATTTTTGATTCTTCTACGGTAGTTTTACGTAAAGAATTAGATGTAACATATTTAGAGGCGCTTGTAGAAACAGGTGATAACTTGTTTGAGGGAGCGATTTTACAAGAGGAATTATCCGAATCAACAATTGAAAGGTTGAATCGTGAATATAGTACGTTTAATGAAGAAACATATAAAGGGGAAGAAATTCGTAAAGCATTTCAGCTAGCCATTTTAAAAGGAATGAAAGAAGGCGTACAAGCGAATCATGAAATGACGCCAGATGCAGTTGGGATGTTCATGAGCTACTTATTCCATAAATTTATGCAAGGGCAAAAAGAAATTACTGTTTTAGACCCTGCAATTGGAACGGGTAACTTAATGACTACAGTGTTTAATAGCGCCAAAGAAGAACTAGCAATGAGTGGATTTGGTGTAGAAGTGGATGAAGTGCTAATTAAACTTGCTTTAGTAAATGCGAATTTACAAAAGCATGCAATCGAATTCTTCCATCAAGATGGACTAGCACCACTTTATATCGATCCAGTAGATGCAGTTGTTTCAGATTTGCCAATTGGTTACTATCCAAATGAAATCGGTGCAAGTGAATATACATTAAAAGCAGATGAAGGAATGTCATATGCGCATCACTTATTTATTGAACAAAGTGTGAAACATACGAAAGAAGGCGGGTATTTATTCTTCTTAGTACCAAACTTCATTTTTGAAAGTGATCAAGCGCCAAAGCTACATGCATTCATTAAAGAAA
Organism: Bacillus sp. MYb209; assembly: GCF_002975175.1. Classification (GTDB taxonomy): domain Bacteria; phylum Bacillota; class Bacilli; order Bacillales; family Bacillaceae_G; genus Bacillus_A. The sequence goes on along the minus strand of NZ_PCNZ01000016.1, from coordinate 66,026 downwards.
CATGCTTTATTCAAGGATTGTTACAGCTACCTGTTTCCATGTTTAAAAACGAGAAAAATGCAAAAAGTATATTTGTTCTCCAAAAGAAAGGCCAAGATGTAATAATGCCGAAACAGGCACTACTAGTGGAATTACCTAAATTCTCCAACATGAAGGCTATGGAGAACATTATGGATCAACTAAATACGTGGTTTGCAACACATAAGTAATGCAAGGTATATGTAACAGGGTTAGTAATTAATGTAGTACAGTTGTATATGATATGTAATATTTTTTAATATATACACGATTTAACTGAATTTTTTTGAAATCTGTAATATATTTTTTTTCTTGGTGTTACAATTTTTTCACTTGAAATATATGTCGGACGATGTTTAAATTAAAATCGTGAGTATAAAATTTACTAATGATGAAACGTTTTCATAATGAGTGAATTTAATTAGATAAAATCGAGCGGTTTGTGGAATGATCCACACAACTACCAAGAGAAAAAGGGGCGAAAGACTAGATGTCAAAAATCATCGCGATTAACGCAGGAAGCTCTTCCTTAAAGTTCCAATTATTTGAAATGCCAAGTGAAACAGTATTAACAAAAGGTTTAGTAGAACGTATCGGTTTAGAAGATAGTATCTTCACTATTACTGTAAATGGCGAAAAACAAAAAGAAATTACAAACATCCCAGATCACGCAGTAGCAGTTAACATGCTTCTTAAGAAATTAACTGAAAACGGAATCGTAAAATCTCTTGATGAGATTGGCGGTATCGGTCATCGTGTTGTACACGGCGGCGAAAAATTTGCTGATTCTGTTTTAATTGATGGTGAAGTATTAGCTGATATCGAAGAATTAAGCGATTTAGCACCACTTCACAACCCAGCAAACCTTGTTGGTATTAAAGCATTCCAAGAAGTACTACCAAACGTACCAGCAGTAGCAGTATTCGATACAGCATTCCACCAAACAATGCCGGAATCTGCATTCCTATACAGCTTACCATATGAGTACTATGAGAAATTTGGCATCCGTAAATACGGTTTCCACGGAACTTCTCATAAATATGTAACTGAGCGTGCGGCTGAATTATTAGGTCGTCCAATTGAAAGCTTAAGCCTACTTTCTTGTCACTTAGGTAACGGTGCAAGTATCGCAGCAGTAGAAGGCGGTAAGTCTATCGATACTTCTATGGGCTTCACTCCACTTGCTGGTGTAACAATGGGTACACGTTCTGGTAACATTGACCCTGCGTTAATTCCATACATCATGGAAAAAACAGGTCAAACTGTAGAAGAAGTTCTGAACGTATTAAACAAGAAAAGTGGTATGCTAGGTCTTTCTGGATTCTCTAGTGACTTACGTGACATCGAACAAGCGGAAGAAGAAGGAAACCACCGTGCAGAAGTAGCGCTAGATGTATTCGTAGGACGTATTCATAAATATATTGGTTCTTATGCAGCTCGTATGAAAGGTGTAGACGCAATCATCTTTACAGCTGGTATTGGAGAAAACAGTGCTCTAATTCGTGAGCGTGTATTAGAAGGCCTTGAGTTTATGGGCGTATACTTCGATCCAAAACGTAACAACGTTCATGGCGAAGAAGCATTTATCAGCTTCCCACACTCTCCAGTAAAAATTATCGTAATTCCAACTGACGAAGAAGTTATGATTGCTCGTGACGTATTACGTCTTGGAGATATTGGTTAATATATGCATGAAAAAGACGAGATCCTAAAGGATTTCGTCTTTTTTCTTTTATATATATTTTAAAATTCGATCTGGATATAGTATTTTTTCCTTTTGAATGAATGCAGTGAGGGGAATCCATTTTGCGTATGACGCTGTTTGTTCATCTTTTATATTCAGTATTTCCATTTCATATAGTGATGTGTCTAATAGGAGCAAAGAATATAGTTGAATGATCTCATGACTAATTTCCTCATCCGAATAAAAAATGTTTTCTAAGCATCCTAAATAACCGGTAACTTCTATTTCTGTATGAAGTTCTTCTTTAAATTCTCGAATAACGGTATCTGTTGATTTCTCACCAAGTTCAATTGAACCGCCAAGAGGCCGATAAAAGATTTCGTCTTCCATATTATATTCTTGTACGAGAAGTTGATCGTGATGTATAGAAATGCCAAAAGCTTTTGCGCGTGGGTACATATGTATAATCGCTCCTTATTTGTTTTGTATAAGGACGATTATAATGTAGTGCTAGATAAAAATCATCGTGTATTTAAGCATCCGAACCAATTGTAACCCCTTCTAAGAGCTCCTCCTTCCAAAACTTCTCGTTATATTGGTATACGTCCATAATTGGGCAGTTCATAACGCAAATATTTTGTAGCCCCCAGTCCTCCTCAATAATAGTAGGTACATCGGCAGGGATAAGTAAAAGGACAGAGAAGTTATACTTTACTAGTTGAGATAAAATAAGTTGAAGTGTATGTGCCTCTTCATATGTTCCTCCAGTGCGAATAAACAATATAGATTGTTCTGTTTCAATTGTAGTTAGAAAACGATTAATTCGGTGCTCATAGTTTAACTTAATATCTGTATAAGAAGGCCAGGAAGTTGGTGTATTTACATCGGTTTTAAAATCATGGCAGGAGTCGATTTCATAAAGGTTGTCCCTTAATCTTAATTTAGTATCAGCATCCCAATATGAGATAAAGGATAAGTTTTCGAAATTTAAAAAACGGTGAAAACGATTTTGTAATAATACGTTCACCTTTTCTAATGATGGGCTTAGCATAAAATTAACCACACCGAAAAATTGTGATAACTCTAACTGATATAAAGCCCAAGCAGGCCAGCAGTTTTGTCCTAAGCTGAATACTGCATTATAATTTTTTTTAATGCTAGATAACTGCACGTAATTCACCTCTTTCTTCTCACCGATATTTTATGTTTTGAATAAATGGTATGTGATAGGAGATATACAAGCATATTTGCAAAGAACAAGCGGAAATATGTTACAATAGAAAAAAATCGAACGAGGTGGTTGTTGCGATGCGATCGAAGCGAGAACAAGCCATTTTAGAAAATATAAAAGAGTGGGAAGGGCAATTAGTAGAGCAGGAAGCGACCGATTTTCAAAAGATGTTTGATAAGTGGTTGCATACTACAGTTGCAAAACTACCTGAGAAAAAACGAAAAGACTTTTTTATGAAAGCAGATGGATGGCTCTTTCATTTGCATGCACTTATTCAAAGTTCACAATCACAGTTAGATGCACGTAATCGTATTTTAGGAACGTCGAGATTATTTGATGAATCAATTGAGCAACTTGAAGATTTGAAGGCGTTATCTATTGATCAATTAACATACATAGCAGAGCAGCAAACAGCACGTCATCGTCTATATTCATTCGTACAAGGCGGAGCAACGGGTGCTGGCGGTCTATTATTATTAACGGCTGATTTTCCGGTTATGATTGCATTAAATGTGAAGGCTGTACAACTTATTGCAACATCATTTGGTCATGATGTGAACAAGCCGTATGAAATGATGCTTGCGTTAAAGGTATTCCACGCAGCATTATTGCCGGCGAGACTTCAGCAATATGCATGGTACAATTTACTGAGAGAACTTGAGCAAGAAGATTCATTCTTTTATGAAGGAGACGAAGAGGTGTTAAAGCCAGCTTCTACTGAGGTTGTGTTAAAACAAATTTTGAAGACATTTTCGATTTATGCTCTTCGTCGCAAATTATTCCAAGGTATTCCTGTACTTGGAATGGCAATTGGATCTACAGTGAACTATCGCTTAACGAGGAATGTTACTGAATTTGCAAATAAGTTTTATCAAGTACGCTACATATTAGAAAAAGAAAAGAGAGCATGAAAAAAAGCGAGAGGCCGAAGCCTTTCGCTTTTTAGTTTGTCGCATGTTTTTTGGACATTGGAATAGAAACGGGTTGCTTTGCTGCTTTCTTTTCTGTTTTTGGATAGTAAATTAAATCCAATGTTTTTGCCTGTACGGCAATCGAAAGAATAGTAAAAGCAATTTCTGTCCAATTTAAATAATATAATGAAAGCGCAAGAACAATCGCGTCAAAGACGAAGAAAATTTGCCCAATTGTAAACCGAGTTCGTTTACTTAATATAATTGTTAAAATATCGTCTCCACCGGTTGCACCGCCAAATCGCAATATAAAACCGAGTCCAATACCAGCTAACGCACCGCCAACTACTGCAGCTACAAATAAATTATTTGATAAATCTACCGTAAAAGGAGAATAATTTTCCATAAGGGAATAAAATACTCCGAATGAAAGTGAACCTAAGAATGAATAGCCAACCATTTTTCTACCTAAAAATGAAGCGCATAGTAAAATAATAGGGATATCCATTACTACAGTTGAAATAGATGGTGAAATATCATAAAAATTTTGGATAAATAGTGCAATACCTACAAAGCCACCTTCTGTTAAGTGGTTTTGGAAGTGAATGTGATATAGCGCTGCTGCTAAAATAAATGAACCGATTAAAACCATAAAAACTTCTTTAATAATTTGTCGACTTTGGATGTTCCTCATCGTTATTCCTTCTTTCCGTAGTTAGTAGTCCTTTTGGTGTTGTAAACTAACTACGAGCTCACATGTAGCTTTCAGTTAGTTTACGAAAAAACTAACTACGCTATATGTCGCTGAAGAAATAACGAATAATCCTCTCGTCCATCAATTCTCCCTACCTTCGTTTTAGTTTAAGTCTTAAAGCGACTAAACAAAACGTGGAGTAGGATTCTTCATTTAGCAATCCTGCTCTTCTTTGTTTTGTTTAGCTAGTAACAATTAAGTCCTAAACAAAACGCTATGTGTAAGAAGAGTCTTTTTTTTGCCAAATTATCCTTCGGGCAGTCATAATTTCCCCACTCTCGTATTTTTTTCGCTAGACTAAAGTATCTGAGCTGAAAAATACGCTACGTGTATGATTCGTCAATACGATGCCACATGCTCCTTCGAGCGATCATGATATCAAAATCCCTTCCTTCAAGATTTATATTATTATATCATACTTTCAAAAAATGTATGCGGATGGAAACCGACAATAACCGGAGGGAATCTACAAAAATTGTTATGTTTAAATATTTTTGTAGAAAAGCCTAAGTTATTTCGTAGAACTGGACAGTTTTTAGAAGTTTGTCCAATAAGTAAGAAAAGAAGAGTTTTTATTCAATTGTATTGTTCTCGTCACTTTTATCTTTAAAAAATGCATCCCAACTAATAACACTTAAAAAAGTTAAAGCGATAATAATGAAAGCTCGCATAAGTTTGAGGCCTCCTTTTGTACATAGTATATGAATGGCTTATTTTGTAATGTGTCATTTTTTTACAAGATTTAATTATTATGAGAGTGTATTAGTATAAATAGATGAAAGGTGAGGAGCGTATGTTTAAGGATATGTTTAGAAGAAAAGAATTAACATGTGTTGTATGTCAGAAAAAAATTGAATATGAAGAAGCGCTTGTTGCTTTTGTGAAGTTACCGAAAGAAAGAAATTTGTTAGTCGGCCCATTTGATGTATGTTTGGCAAAAACGGCGCAAGAAATATATTGCAAAGCTTGTTACGGCAAAAAAGCATGACCCAAATTAATTGAGGGGCATGCTTTTTTCATTGGTGTGCTTTTCCCTCAGATACGTTTTGGGTTAGACGATACCAAAGCCAAAGATCGTTAATAATTGAAGCAAGATCGGCAATTTCTGAATTTAGCTTGCAAGAAATTTCGAAGTCTTCTTCGTTATTTAAGTGGTGTTGTTTTGCGTTAATATGGTGCTCAAGTTCCTTGATACGATCAGGTATTTTTCCGCGAACTTGCTCCCATTTTAATAAAATAGAATGCTGCGCGTGTTCAGAGATGTCTTCCCATTTTTCTTGTATGTTCGGCACTTCAATTCCTAGATGTTCATTGTATATAAAATACTTTTTCATAGACACCCCTCCATTTTCCTGCCTCTATTTTACATAAAAAAAGAAAGAAGTTCGACGGAATTGTTTGAAAAATTTTTATGAATTTCCCTTGATTCATTTTATGAAAGGTGATAAAGTTTGGATTATTATAAGAAAAAACGAATATTTATTCTTTAGGAGGATGCAAAATGGAGAAGAAAAAAGTTGTATTAGCATATTCCGGAGGTCTTGATACTTCCGTTGCAATTAAATGGTTACAAGAGAAAAATTATGATATTATCGCGCTTTGCTTAGATCTAGGGGAAGGTAAAGACTTAGCGTTTGTAAAAGAAAAAGCACTTTCAGTAGGAGCAATTAAATCATATATGATTGATGTTCAAGAAGAATTTGCGAATGAATATGCATTGATAGCGATGCAAGCTCACACGTTATACGAAGGGAAATATCCTCTTGTCTCTGCATTATCTCGTCCGCTTATTGCGAAAAAATTAGTAGAAATTGCAGAGCAGGAAGGTGCAAGTGCAGTTGCACATGGATGTACAGGGAAAGGGAATGACCAAGTTCGTTTTGAAGTTTCTATTCAAGCGTTGAATCCATATTTAGAAGTTATTGCGCCTGTACGTGAATGGAAATGGTCACGTGAAGAAGAAATCGCATATGCAAAAGAAAATGATATACCGATTCCAATTAATTTAGATAGCCCATTTTCAATCGATCAAAACTTATGGGGACGCAGCAACGAATGTGGAATTTTAGAAGATCCATGGGCAGCGCCGCCAGAAGATGCATACGAGATGACATTGGCATTAGAAGATACACCGAATAAACCAGAGTTTGTAGAGATCGGATTTGAAGCAGGAGTACCGACAACTTTAAACGGCACTGCATATTCACTTTCAGAATTAATTAAAACGTTAAATGCACTTGCTGGAAAACATGGCGTTGGACGTATCGATCATGTAGAAAATCGCCTTGTCGGTATTAAATCTCGTGAAGTGTACGAATGCCCAGCGGCAATGACATTAATAACAGCGCATAAAGAACTTGAAGATTTAACACTTGTGAAAGAGGTCGCTCATTTCAAACCGATGATTGAGCAAAAACTAACAGAATTAATTTATAACGGTTTATGGTTCTCACCTTTAAAACAAGCACTCAATGCTTTCTTACAAGAAACGCAAAAAAATGTAACAGGTACAGTGCGTGTGAAATTATTTAAAGGTCATGCGATTGTAGAAGGACGTAAATCTGAGTACTCTTTATACGATGAAAAACTTGCAACGTATACTGCCCAGGATGAATTTAATCATGATGCAGCAGTTGGTTTCATTTCATTATTCGGTTTACCTACAAAAGTATACAGCCAAGTGAATCAAAAGAAGGTGGAAGCGTGAGCAAACTTTGGGGCGGACGTTTTACAGAAGAAGCGGAAGCATGGGTAGAAGAATTCGGTGCTTCTATTTCCTTTGATAAGCAATTGGTTAGCCAAGATATAAAAGGGAGTATTGCACACGTTACGATGTTAGCAAAGCAAGGCATCGTTACGAAAGAAGAAGCAGAGAAAATAAAGATAGGGCTTCAATATTTATTAGAGGAAGCGAAAGAAAATAAATTGAATTTCTCGGTAGAAGCTGAGGATATTCATTTAAATATTGAAAAGATGTTAATTGAAAGAATCGGTGAAGTAGGAGGGAAACTTCATACAGGCCGAAGCCGTAACGATCAAGTAGCGACAGATATGCACTTGTATTTAAAAGAAAAAGTAGAAGATATTATAAAAGCTACAAAACAATTGCAAACTGTTCTTGTTCATCAAGCGGAAAATAACATTGAAACAATTATGCCCGGCTATACGCACTTGCAACGTGCACAGCCTATATCATTTGCACATCATATTCTTGCTTACTTTTGGATGTTAGAGCGCGATGTGAATCGTTATGAAGATTCGTTAAAGCGTATTAACATCTCCCCATTAGGAGCAGGAGCACTAGCTGGTACAACATTCCCGATTGACCGAGAATATAGTGCGGAGCTTCTCGGATTTAATGGAATCTATGAAAATAGTTTAGATGCGGTAAGCGATCGTGATTTCATATTAGAGTTTTTAAGTAACTCATCTATGCTCATGATGCACCTATCACGCTTTTGTGAAGAACTTATTTTATGGAGTAGTCAAGAGTTTCAATTTATTGAAATGAGCGACCAATACGCGACAGGTAGCAGCATTATGCCGCAAAAGAAAAATCCAGATATGGCTGAGCTCATTCGCGGAAAAACAGGCAGAGTATATGGCAATTTATTTAGCTTACTTACAGTAATGAAAGGATTGCCGCTTGCTTACAATAAAGACTTACAAGAAGATAAAGAAGGCATGTTTGATACAGTGAAAACAGTAGAAGGATGCCTTCATATTATGGCAGGCATGATTGAAACGATGTCCGTAAACAAAGAAAAAATGGGGCAAGCTGTGACGCAAGACTTCTCTAACGCAACAGAAATTGCCGACTATTTAGCAATCAAGGGACTGCCGTTCCGTCAAGCTCATGAAATTGTCGGGAAACTAGTTCTTCATTGTACGCAAAAAGGAATCTATTTATTAGATGTACCACTTGAAACGTATAAAGAAATGAGTCCGTTATTTGAAGAAGATTTATATGAAGTTCTTTCGCCATATGCAGCTGTAAAGCGTCGTAACAGTGCTGGTGGAACAGGGTTTGAACAAATCCGAAAAGCTTTGGAGAAGGCGAAGGGGTTAGCTGGAGAGTTTGTTGGAAGTTAAATGATGTATGATATAGAAGGTAAGGTGCTTTTTTTAGAAAGTACCTTACCTTTTTGTATTTAGATTTTTAGGTATGTATCTAGCATTTCATAATTATTTTTCATAATCATAAAATGATGTTTCTCATGAATCGCTAATAGTTGGATAGATTGAATAAGGTTAGGGTAGTGAGCAATTGGATCTAAAAATACGATATGTCCTGCGATATTTTCTTCTATATTTTGAACTAGTTTTTTTATTTCATCTGTTTCACGTGAAAGTAATTCTTCTAATTCTTTTGCACTCATAGAATAATAGATTTTTTTTGAAGGGATTAAAATCCAAGGGGCTTTCATGCCTCTGCCGTGTTTTTCTTTATATTCAGCATAAATGTCATGTATTTCAGTTGCAAATGGGGTGTTTTTTCTTAGCTTGGCATAAGGGATAAGAGTGAAAGAGAATTTAATCGCTACTTTTAGCATCCTTGCAATTAAATATAAGTGATAAAAGTGTTCACCAATAGACCATTTTCCGTCCTCTTTCCTATACCATAGTTGTTCTTGTGAAAGTGAATGAAGCTTAGGGAGGAACTGGTTTCGTTGTACATGTAATGTATGAAAATGTTTTGAGATATTTTCAGATTACATATTTTGGTATCCCTATACTTTTTTCCTAATTATAACATTTTTCGTATGGATTTAGTTAAGCCTAGAACAATATGGTCTAGGCTTAAAGTTTCATCGATTAATCATACTTGTGTCGATCTTCCGTAATTCGAATGTATTCAATATCCATTAAATCTCGAAGCAATGCACCATTACTTAGTTCCACACCATGTTTCTCTTTAAAATGTGTGCGAATCGTATCTAACATTTCGATTTCTGTACCGTTCACATCTAAAATAATACGTTCATAATCATCCATGTAGCATCCTCCTTTTCTAAACACATATATTTTGTCCGTCTATTTCTAAAAAATGTATGTTAATGTAATGTTAGGAAATGAGAAAGGAATGGAAGATTACGCCGCCAATCGGTTATTTGTATGTTTTCTTAGTTTGTAAAAAAATGACAGAAGATGCAAAGCAAACATACTTAACTGTTGCGACGATAATGATGGCGCTATGGCCCTTGAAATTCCTTCCGCCCTATGTGTTGGCAATTACCGTTGTTGTTGTTGTTGTTGTGGCTTGTCTTGTATTTATAGTGAAGTTTGTGAAATGAAAAACACCAAGCCCATGTGGACTTGGTGTTTGATTTATAAATTAAAGATCACCTTGCTCCTCATCACCACGAACAACAAGGACATCGCATTTCGCATAGCGAATAATATGTTCAGAGACGCTACCAATTAGGAAACGTTCTACAGCATTTAAACCAGTCGCACCGCACATAATTAAATCCACTTTATGTGTTGGGGCAATTTCTTTTGAGATTTTAGATTTTGGATTACCAAATTCTAATACAGTTTCTACTTTCTCAAGACCAGCTTCAATCGCAGTCTTTTTGTAGTCTTCTAATAAGTCTTCTGCAAATAAATTTGCACGTTCAGCAATTGCGCGGCTATAAGCCTCTACTGCGGAATATGCTTTCACATCAACGATATGAGCAATTGTTAATGTTGCATTGTTTCGTTTTGCGACTTGAATTGCTTTTCTAAAGGCTTTTTCTGCTTCTTTGGAACCGTCCACTGCAATTAAAATATTTGTATATGTATTATTCATAGTAGATTCCTCCCAATTCATTTTTATAACCGTTTACAACTTAATTATAAAACAAATTATGGTAATGTGCCTGCTAAAACGTTACAGAATTTTGAAAACTTTGTTTCAATTCATTTTAGTTGTAATTGGAGCGAGAACTTGTTACATATGAAGTATAGCAATTTAAAAGGAGGCAGTTTTGTGAGACATGCGCTCATTACAGCCGGTACGAAAGGTTTAGGAAAGAAAGTAACAGAAAAGTTATTGGCTAAAGGATATTCAGTAACAGTAACGTATCATAGCGATATATATGCTATGGAAACAATGAAAGAAACATATAAAAATATGGAAGAACGTCTACAGTTCGTGCAAGCTGATGTCACGAAAAAGGAAGATTTACATAAAATAGTAGAAGAAGCGATGAGTCGTTTTGGCAAAATTGACTTTTTAATTAATAATGCTGGTCCTTACGTATTTGAAAGGAAAAAATTAGTCGATTACGAAGAAGACGAATGGAATGAAATGATCCAGGGTAATTTAACAGCGGTGTTTCATTTATTAAAACTTGTCGTACCGATTATGAGAAACCAGCAATTTGGCCGTATTATTAACTATGGATTTCAAGGGGCAGATAGCGCACCTGGATGGATTTATCGTTCAGCCTTTGCAGCTGCGAAAGTAGGGCTTGTTTCATTAACGAAAACAGTAGCTTACGAAGAGGCGGAATATGGTATTACTGCGAATATGGTTTGCCCTGGTGATATAATTGGTGAAATGAAAGAAGCGACGATTGAAGAAGCGCGAAATTTGAAAGGTAGTAACACACCAATTGGTAGATCTGGAACAGGCGAAGATATCGCAAGAACCATTTCGTTTTTATGTGAGGACGATTCTGATATGATTACTGGTACGATTATTGAAGTAACAGGCGCTGTTGATGTTATTCATAGACATCGATAGAATTAAATAAAGTGAAGTTTCGAATAATTGGACAGTTTATCCTTTATACTGAGAGGTACGGATAATACTGTCCTTTAATGTAAGGTTAAATCTATCGGAAAACTTGTATTATTTTTTGTCAAATATTGAGATATTATGTTAGAATATAAGAGTGTAGAAAGCGCTTTAAAAAATGATTCAGGGGTCATTTCATAACTCAAGGGGGAACTAATAATGCGTATCGGTATTCCAACAGAAATTAAAAACAATGAAAACCGTGTGGCAATGACGCCAGCGGGAGCTGTACATTTAGTACACAATGGTCATGAAGTTTTTGTTCAAAAAGGATCGGGTGTAGGATCAGGCTTTACAGATGAAGAATACGTACAAGCTGGTGCGAAACTTGTTGAAACTGCTGAAGAAGCATGGAATCAGGATATGGTTATGAAGGTAAAAGAGCCAGTTGAAAGTGAATACGGTTATTTCCGCGAAGGTTTAATTTTATTCACATATTTACACTTAGCTCCAGAGCCAGAATTAACAAAAGCATTAATTGATAACAAAGTGGTATCAATTGCATACGAAACAGTACAGTTAGACAATCGTTCTTTACCATTACTTGCACCAATGAGTGAAGTTGCAGGTCGTATGGCTGCACAAATCGGTGCACAATTCCTTGAGAAAAACAAAGGTGGAAAAGGTATTTTACTTGCAGGTGTTCCAGGGGTTAAACGCGGCAAAGTAACAATTATCGGCGGTGGTCAAGCTGGTACAAACGCAGCGAAAATTGCAGTAGGTTTAGGTGCAGATGTAACAATCATCGACTTAAGTGCAGAACGTCTTCGTCAATTAGATGACATTTTTGGTAACCAAGTAAAAACATTAATGTCTAATCCATACAACATTGCAGAAGCTGTAAGAGAATCTGATCTTGTAATCGGTGCAGTATTAATCCCAGGTGCAAAAGCGCCAAAACTTGTAACAGAAGAAATGATTCAATCAATGGAACAAGGTTCTGTCGTTGTAGATATCGCGATTGATCAAGGTGGTATTTTCGAAACAACTGACCGTATTACAACTCATGACAACCCAACTTATGAAAAGCACGGCGTTGTACATTATGCAGTTGCAAATATGCCAGGTGCGGTTCCACGTACATCAACTCTTGCATTAACAAACGTAACAGTACCATATGCAGTACAAATTGCTAACAAAGGCTACAAAGAAGCTTGCCTAGGCAACACTGCATTATTAAAAGGTATTAACACATTAGATGGCTATGTAACATTCGAAGCAGTTGCAGAAGCTCACGGCTTACAATACGCTGATGCAAAAGAGCTTCTTGAAAAAGCTCCTGCTTTATCATAATAAAGATATATGTAAGACCCTCCTTTTGTAAGGAGGGTCTTTTTATTTTGATTAATTGTCTAGTTTCTTTACAATTTTCAAACCGAACATCATTGTAAAGAAAAGAATGCCGAACAAGTAATAAAGGGCATACTCAACTCGTATCGTCGAATTTTCATTAGTGATATATAAAACAAATAGTATCGCAGAGCCAATTAAATGAGAGAGACCGAAAATTTGTGCCATAAGCTTTAAACTCATTTTCTCAATTCTTTCATCTATCTCAGGTAATGGGTATTGCTCGGATTCTTTCTTTTTTTTCTTAAAGAATATTCGTTTCACTACTAATAGTACCAAGGCTAAGAGTATGTATACGCTAGCGAATAGAAGGACAGAACGAATCTTTTCTTCATCACTACTATTGAAATAAAGAAAAGTCGATCCTAACACTAAAATGGTAAGATGAGAAATGAATTCTTGATTAAAAGTATTTTTCATTCTTTTTCCTCCCCAGTTTTATCTAATTGAAATAAATCCTCCACTTTACAGCCGAAAAACTCACATAATTTCAATGCTAATTCTAAACTTGGGTTGTATTTATTCTTCTCGATAGCGATGAGGGATTGTCTAGTGATTTGAACAGAGGAAGCTAATTGCTCTTGGGTGATGTCTCTAACAACGCGGAATTGTTTCACCTTATTTTTAATCAAATATACAAAGTCTCCTTTTTGTAAATTTGTTACATTTATTATATCCATTTTTAGGTAAAAGGTAAATAAAACTTTACAAAAAGTAAACAAAAATTTACGAGAAATATAGCTTGTTATGATGTGTTTTTTTGTGATAATTTGGAATTAAACGGAAAATAAAAGCCGGAAGAGGGAATTCGATGGGGAGCAAAAGTAGGAAGAAAAAGCAAGCTAGAAAACAAAAATATATAAAGAAAAAACAGGAACAGAATATACCAATTTCAAAAAAAGTAGTCTTGATTATAGGGAGAATATTTAGGTATATTTGTATGTTCCTGTATGTGATTTTTTGTGTGTATTCATGTGGGGTGTTTAAAAATTTTGGGATAATACCCAATATTATTGAGGGTATTTTAGGCTTTATACTTGTCACAATAGAAGGAGTCTTATTCTTTATATTATTTGATAAAGTGTGGCCTAGTCATGAAAGCAATAAAGATAGAAAAAGAAAAAGGAGCAAAAAACCTTCATACGCTTCGAGCTCATCAAGTGGATTTGGTGACTATAGTAGCAATGATTGTAGCAGTTCAAGTGATGGAGGAGGCGATTGTGGAGGTGGTGGAGACTAAAAGTGGATGAATATCGCGCTATTAGTTTTTGGAGAATAACGACTGAATAGAGGATGGGAAGAAATATGGAAACAGTGAATCTATTAGAATTAACAAAAGATATAAAAGATCAACATAAGAACTTCGTCGTTTCAAATGTGAATAGTCATTGTTTACGAATTGCTGTATTTACTGGTGAATATGATTGGCACTATCATTCTAATTCGGATGAATTATTCATTGTGTTGGAGGGAGAATTACTTATTGATTTTCAAGATGGAGAGACAGCAATTTTAAAGCCGAATGATTCAATTTTAATTCCAGCATGTACTATTCATAGAACGAGAGCATTAAAGAGAACGGTAAATCTTTGTTTTGAAAATATAGAAGCTGATACGATTGTAGTGGAGCAATTATGAAAGAATTATCTTTAGCCGAGTATAGAAAAGTTATTTCGGTTTTAGAAGGTAATACAAGAACGACGACTTTTGCTTATGCGGTATGTGATCAAATGATAGATGGTGAGGTTTGTGTAAACGAGCAATTAACAGCAGGACTAATCGTCACCACTAATGGTATTTATTATTTGTTTGGTGACACTCGAGACCAAAGTTATAACGAAGATTTATTTTCGTATATAAAAACAGCCATTGAAAAAACAGAGAAACGATTTACACTGTTCACTTCGAGTGAAGAGTGGGAAATGATGATTGAAGAGTGCTTTAGTAATGCATTTCGGAAAATCCCAAGAATGACATTTCAATTTCAAAGAGAAGTTTTTGAAGATAGAAAAATAGAATTAAACAAAAATACATATGAAATTAAACGTATTGATAAAAGTGATATAGAAAGAAGTAATGAATTTACGGTGGATTATTACAAAGAATATTGGGGGGCAAACGAAGCATTTTTGAATAATGGCTTTGGTTTTTGTATAGAACAAGATGGGATGATTGTAGCTGAATGCGTCTCAATATTTAACGGGAATAGATTTGCTGAAATTGATATTGCAACACATGAAGCACATCAAGGAAAAGGATTAGCTCAAGCTGTTGCAACAAGTTTCATTGAACATTGTATACAAAATGATATTACACCGTGCTGGGATTGTAATGCAGATAATATACCTTCGAAAAAGTTAGCTAGTAAATTAAGTTTTCATAATCCAGTAGAATATGATTTATTTGTCCGCAAGAAAATGGGGGAATAAAAATGAATGTAGAATTAACAAGATTCAAAGTCAGGCCAGGTAAAAGTCATCGCGTAGATGAATGGATGAAGCTTCTTAATGACTATATGAAAGAAGTACTTTTGACATTAAACGACGAGAAAATGTATGTAGAGACAATTTTCCGGGAAATAAGAGATGGAGAAGAGTATCTATATTGGTATTCTGTGCAAGGAGAAGGCGGGGCTCTTGTCGAAAATTCTCATCATGAAATTGATAAAAAGCATTTAGCGTTTTGGTATGAGTGTATTGATGAAGAAGCACCGTCTGTTGATATGAAAACAGAAGTTGTTATGATTCAAGATGTTGTGAAAGAAGCGATGAAATAATAGAATAGTATTTTTGAGAGAAGCACATCAAAACAGATGTGCTTTTTATTATGAAAAGTTTTTTAGAAAAGCTGTATACATTTTATGCTCTCAAACGTTGAGTATATAGAAAGGAGAGCAGAATGAGCCATGATACGTTTGAATCATTATTAATAGAGAAGTCAAAAGCTGTGTTTGGATACTTAATTAAGATTGGAGCAGATAGAAAAGAAGCGGAAGATATTGTGCAAGATACGCTATACAAAGCTTTATTGCTTATGGAGGAAATACCGTTAGAGCATTTAACGCCGTGGTTATTTAGAGTTGCGATCAATCAGCACCGAGATTTATACCGAAAAGAAAAAAGGTTAAATCCAATTGCGATTGAATCGGTCGTTCTTATTGGACAAAAGTCATTAGATGAAGTGCTTTTAACAAGTGAACTGCAAGGAGAAGTGCAGGAAATATTGGAGACGATGACAGAAGATTATCTTCATATTTTACTATTGAAATACGATTATGAACTATCTTATAAAGAAATTGCCATTTTATTAAGTATGAAAGAAGAAACAGTGAAAACAAGTTTGTACAGAGCAAGAAATCAATTTAAAAAATTGTATAGGAGGAGAAATGATGAGTCGGAAGGACTTTGATTTGAATATGGATGATAAGCAGATGAAGACTTTGATGAAGAGGGCGAAGAGGAAGCAGTTTTGGAGAAATTGGCTTATTTCTATTTGTGCGTCCATTATTGTTATAGTAAGTTTGTTTTTGGGGGCAGCGTATTTTTCTCAGCAAACGTTTAGAAAAATGGAAAGAGAATTGAATGCACTACATAGGGTTCAAGGCCCTAATATTCGTTTCAGTGGAAGTATGTATTTAAGTCTCGGTGTTACAGGGAGTACGGTAATATATAACTCGTATAAAAATATAGCTGGTCAACCAGTAAAATGGATAAATGATATATACGAATCAGGTATATGGAATTATAGTATGAAGCACTATAATGGTGAACTTGTTAGTTTAGATGAAGAGAAAAGGGGGAAAGAGGCTGTTGCGATACCAGATTATAATGTACAAACAATGCAAAGAGAAATGAGGTTTTATTTACCTTTCGTTACTTATAAAAATTATGTGGATGATATGGAAAATATTGGAGATTTGCAAAATAAAGTTGCAGAAGTAGCCTTATCTTTTGATAAATCGTATACAGCTGAACAAATTACTGAGATGCTTCCCAAAAGTGTACAGCCAGTTTGGTTTTGGGTAGATACATATAATGAAAAGAAAAGTGATTTTTATGTAGGGTTAAAAGATCCTAAAAATGGTACGATATTAAATGCAGAAATGGCAAATAATGTTTTTGGATTTGAAGGAAGTTATTCAAAAGTGAAAGAAGATGTGAAAAACGATGTAACAATAAACTCAAAAGAGTTTCTATACCAAATGAAGTATTTAGCAAAAAATAGTGAAGGTATACCAAGTGATTATTTTGAACAATATTATAAAGAAATAAAAAACACAAAACCAAAAGACTTACCAATATACGGAGTAGTCGTAACAGGGAAAACAGCGGATTTACAAAGTTTACAAGGAGCACCGTATATTAAGGCGGCTGTAAGAGGCGTAACAGTTGAGAAATATTGATCACAATTCATTAATGTGAATAATCTGAAAATTATGTTATAATATGGGAAAAGGAGGTTTATATGAGGCAAATACATGGAGCAATTTATATTTACATAACAATGTTTTTCGTGGCGATATCCTATGGTTTAGGGCACGTGTATTCGCATCCTATACTAACTTTTTTAAGCGGAGCATGTATGGCGTTTGCACTTCTTGTCCACCTTTTCTCAGTTTGGATCGTGAAATTTCAAATAAATATTAGTGAAATAGAAGAAGGCACTTTTTAAGGAGCCTTCTTTAATAAAAAGGTAGCGATCACGCTACCTTTTTTCTTATTTCACAAATTGTAATTCTTTCGGGAACTTCGTTAAGATCTCTGATCCATCTTTTGTGATGTAAATATCATCTTCAATACGAACGCCACCTACGTTTGGTACGTAAATGCCTGGTTCGATTGTGAAGACCATACCTTCTCTTAATAGAGACTCGTTGCCTTCTTTTACATCTGGATATTCGTGTACGCTAATTCCAAGTCCGTGACCAAGTCGGTGTGGGAAGAGGTCTCCGTAACCTGCATCTGCGATAACAGAACGGGCAGCGTTGTCGATTGCACCAAATGTAACGCCTGGTTTACATGCTTCGACTGCTTGTAGTTGTCCAGCTAGTACAGTGTTGTAAATGCGAGTTTGCTCTTCAGAAATATCACCAAATGCTACTGTACGTGTAATGTCAGAGCAATAACCTTCAATGATTACACCTAAATCAAATAGTACGAAATCGCCGCGTTTCATTTTGTTTGCACCTGGAATGCCGTGTGGAAGAGCAGAGTTTGCACCTGCTAATACCATCGTATCGAATGACATTTTATGGATGCCTTTTGTTTTTAATTCATGCTCAATAATTGCTAATACTTCTAGCTCACTACGATTTTCTTTAATTGCATTTACACCAACTTCAACAGCATAATCTGCCATTTTAGCTGCTTCACGTAAAATAGAAAGTTCTTTTTCATCTTTAATTAAGCGAAGCTCGCGAACTTTCTCTTCAGCTGATTTGAAGGCTGCATTTGGGAATAATTTTGTTAATTCTTCGTAACGCTCTACGTTTAAATGCTCTTTTTCAATTGCAACTGCATTTGCATCAATACCACGATCTTTAATTGCTTTTGCAATCATATCCCATGGTTTGTCAGTATCAGTAAATCCGATAATTTCATGTGCCCAGCCAGCGTTACGTGCTTGGCCTTCTTCCATTTTAGGACAAATTAAAATAGGTTCTTTTTCTTGGAATACAAACATACCAAGTAGTCTTTCATGTGGTTCACAATGGAAGTTCGTCATGTAGAAAACGTTTGGTGTAGAAGTTAAGAACGCAGCTTCTACGTTTTTTTCTTTTAGCCATTGCATTAAATTTTCTAATCTAGCATTCATCGATTGGCACCCCCGAGATATTTAATTACAAATATAACTTTACATCGGATGAAAGCGTTATGACAAGTAAATAGATGTTAGAAAAGACAGGTAATTGAGAAATCATGTAGAATAAAAAGTGAGAATGTGAATAGGGGAGGAATGTAATGATGAAAGTATCTTATCACGGGCATTCAGTTGTAAAGATTGAAACGAATGGAAAAGTTATTTTAATTGACCCATTTTTAACGGGAAATCCGAAAACAGATTTAAAGGCTGAAGATGTAAAAGTTGATGCGATTATTTTATCGCACGGACACGGTGATCATGTCGGGGATACAGTAGCGTTAGCAAAGAAAAATAATGCGGTCGTTGTGGCACCGTTTGAATTAGCTACATTTTTAGGCTGGCAAGGTGTAAATACACATCCGATGCATATTGGAGGTTCGCATGAATTTGACTTCGGAAAAGTGAAATTTACCCAAGCATTCCACGGCTCCAGTTATATTGATGAAGAAAATAAGACGATTACATATACAGGTATGCCAGCTGGTATTTTGTTTACAGCAGAAGAGAAAACGGTATATCATGCAGGAGATACTGCTTTATTCTCTGATATGAAGTTAATTGGAGAACTTAATAATATTGATGTAGCATTTTTACCAATTGGTGATAATTTCACAATGGGGCCAGAAGATGCTGTGTTAGCAGCAAAATGGATAGGTGCGAAAACAGTTGTACCGATGCATTACAATACGTTCCCAGTTATTGAACAAGATCCATATCAATTTGTAGAAAAGCTACAAAATTGTACAGGGAAAGTATTAGAAGCTGGAGAAAGTATTACACTATAAAAAAGAAACCCTTCATTTGAAATGACAAGTGAAGGGTTTTTTACGTGTGTAGTACAGCTTTTAAAGTTTGCGCTTGTTTTGGTGATTCTTTTCTTTTTGGAAGTGGCTGTTCGGGTGTTTCATTCAACTCCATTGCAACTTTTTTTCCATCTACGAAAGCTACAAATACAGCACCTACAACCTCTAAAATTTTTTCATCATGTATTCGCTCCTTTGTTTCATTTCTTGTCTTAATTGTATATGGAATCGAGTGGACAAACTATCGAACGAGATGACAACAGCATTACATTGTTGTAATAGAGTGACTGGTGGAATGTAAGGGTCATTTTGTTATAAAAAAAATAGTACAGATATATAAAGAGAGAGTGTAACAGTTTTGAAAATATAGTATACTGAAAATACAACACATGAAGAATTTAGGGAAAAGAAAGTATGGTGAAACCATTTGGCTACCAAACATAATCAAATTTTAGAACATATTAATAGCCTACCGGTAGGGCATAAAATTTCTGTAAGGCAAATTGCGAAAGATTTAAGTGTAAGTGAAGGGACAGCTTACCGTGCAATTAAAGATGCAGAAAATAAAGGATATGTTAGTACAATTGAACGTGTCGGAACAATTCGAATTGAGCAAAAGAAGAAAGAGAATATCGAAAAACTGACATATGCAGAAGTCGTTAACATTGTCGATGGCCAAGTACTTGGGGGCAGAGAAGGACTACATAAAACGTTAAATAAATTCGTTATTGGGGCTATGAAATTAGAAGCAATGATGCGCTATACAGAAGCGGGGAACTTGCTTATCATCGGGAACCGTACGAATGCACATCAATTAGCATTAGAAACAGGGGCTGCCGTACTAATAACAGGTGGATTTGATACAGAAGAGCATGTGAAAAAGTTAGCAGACGAATTAAAGCTTCCAATTATTTCGAGTAGTTATGATACATTTACGGTCGCAACGTTAATTAACCGTGCAATTTATGATCAACTTATTAAGAAAGAAATTGTACTCGTTGAAGATATTTTAACACCGATTGAAGAAACGTTATATTTAAAGCCAAGTGATACAGTGCAGAAATGGCATGAGTACAATGAAGAAACGATGCATGGACGTTATCCAATTGTGGATGAAAATAAAAAGGTGTTAGGTATTGTAACTTCGAAAGATATGATTGGTGTTGCGAAAGATACACCGATTGATAAAGTGATGACGAAGCATCCGATTACAGTAAATGGAAAAATGTCTGTCGCAGCTGCAGCGCGTATGATGGTGTGGGAAGGTATTGAATTACTTCCTGTTGTGGAGGATGGAAATAAATTGCAAGGTATCATTAGTCGTCAAGATGTACTTCAGGCGCTGCAAATGATTCAACGTCAACCACAAGTTGGTGAAACAATTGATGACATTGTAACGAATCAATTTATGACGCCGAAAGAAGCGAAAAATGAGCATTTGTATCAATTTTCAGTGACACCACAAATGACCAATTCAATCGGGACGTTATCTTACGGTGTATTCACAACAATTGTGACAGAAGCAACAAACCGCGTCATTCGTGCGCAGAAGAAGAGCGATTCAATTGTTGAGAACTTAACAATTTATTTCGTAAAGCCAGTTCAAATTGATAATGTTGTATCAGTTCATCCGAAAGTATTAGAAATTGGGCGTAAATTTGGTAAGGTTGATGTAGAAGTGCATCATGAAGGTAATGTTGTCGGGAAAGCATTGCTTATGGTGCAATTGATCGATAAATAAAAAGATGGAACAAATCGCTTTGATTTGTTCCATCTTTTTTGTTTTATTGGGTTTGGAAGCTGTTGCTAAAGATGTGGAAGAGTTTTAGCGGGAAAGCAAAGGAGTAGCAGGATATATATATAAGGAGAGATAATTGTATAATCGGAAAAGACAGAATATTAATTCATTTAGATTGTATACTATGATATAATTAGATTGTAAGATAATGGATGTCGGAAGGGGGATGTAATATGTCATCAGAATTACTCTTTTTTGGTGGTATCGCACTCTTTTATTTCCTTGTGATGATACCAATTCAATACTTATACTTACAAGGATTAAATGAAAAAAAGAAACGAACAGGATTATCTCAACAAGAACTATACAAACAGATGTCTTTTGAAGAAGAGCAATTACATTTTCACGTGCAAGGCAATCTATTTAATATACCGTCTGCGTTTGTTGCAAGTATGATTTTGAAGATTAAGGGACGTAAAAAAGCATCACAATGTTGATGCTTTTTTACGTTGTTTTATAAGATTCGGCTTCTTTGACTGCTAATGGTAGAAAATGTTTATATTGGCGGAATCCATTAAAGGTGCTCGCGCTGCCAAATAAAACAAACAAAACACCAACGATAATGCGGGCAGTTGAAAGTTCTAAAAAGAATTGGTTTATCCCAAAGAATAGGACGAATAAGCCGAGTGCCATAGCAGATTTTCCAGAGAGCCAACCCTTCTCCATTGGACGGTTTGTACGAAAGAATTTTGTTTTGTAGAAGAGGTACAACACAAATGAGATGATAATACAAAAGACGAATACTGGCATAATACACGCTCCCATCGATTGGTATAAAAATAACAATTTAGAAAAAAGAAAAATCTAAACTTTCTAATTTTTATTATAAAGCAATTGTTCGCATGTATGAAATGTTTTCCGTTATAATGGGGGATAAAGTGAAACTTTAATTAGTGTGGGGAGATCCCACGCACTAATTATTAGCCCTCACCAATCGGGCTTTTACGTGCATCCGGGCTCCCAATTAATTTTGCACCATTGTTTTTAATACTTTTGAGGTGGGAGTCTTACTACACGTTAATGCGGGATAAAGTGAAGAAGTTGAATAAAAAGGAGATTATACATATGCATGAGCAAATTTTAGGAGCAATTAAAGAGTTTGATACAATTATTATTCATCGTCATGTACGTCCGGATCCAGATGCATTAGGTTCTCAGTGCGGACTTGGTACAATT
Source organism: Bacillus sp. MYb209 (assembly GCF_002975175.1). GTDB lineage: Bacteria > Bacillota > Bacilli > Bacillales > Bacillaceae_G > Bacillus_A. Next base: position 43,652 of record NZ_PCNZ01000016.1, on the reverse strand, counting down.
CTGCAAGAATCGTTTCCAGAGAAAAATATTTATATGGTTGGGTACAACGAGCCTTCTTTATCATTTTTACGAGTAATGGATGATATTGAAGATAGTGTATATGAAGATGCACTTGTTATCGTTTGTGATACAGCAAATCAAGAGCGTGTTTGTGATCAGCGTTATGCAAAAGGAAAGATGTTAATTAAAATTGATCATCATCCGAATGAAGACCCGTACGGAGATATTACGTGGGTGGATACGACAGCTAGTTCTACAAGTGAAATGATTTATGAATTTTACAGTTATGGAAAAGATAAAGGATTAACGATTTCAAAGGAAGCAGCTCGCCTTATTTTAGCGGGTATTGTTGGAGATACAGGTCGTTTCTTATTCCCAAATACAACAGCGAAAACACTTCGTTACGTAAGTGAGCTTGTTGAAATGGATGTTAAATTTACGGATTTATACAATGAAATGTATAAGACAAAAGAAAAGATCGCTCGTTTAAACGGTTATATTTTACAAAACTTTACGATGGTAGAAGAAGGCGCAGCGTACATTAAATTAACGAAAGAGGTACTAGAAGAGTTTGATGTACTTTCTACCGAAGCATCTGGTGTTGTCGGAGCGCTTGGTAATATTGATGGATTAAAGGCATGGGTTCTATTTTTAGAGGAAGATGATGTTATTCGTGTTCGTCTTCGTTCAAAAGGACCAGTTATTAATAAATTAGCAATGCAATATAATGGCGGAGGACATCCGATGGCTTCTGGTGCAAAAGCATCTTCTTGGGAAGAAGCGGATCGCCTGTTTGCTGATTTACGTGAGCTGTGTAAATAAGAAGTTATATGTTGAATGAAAGAGAAGGAGAGGCACTGAAGCCCTCCTTTTTTTATTTTTCTTTCTCTATATCAATATTAATTTCAAGTACGGTATCAAAAGAGACTGTGTCTACTTTAAAGCGGTATATACGATCGTAATGTTTGTACGTTTTATTTTCGATGACTTTTTTGAGCAGGTCTTTATTTTTTGCGATGCTTTGAATGTTTTTCGTTAAAAGATGCTGGAGATCATTATGGATAGAAGTGGTCATGTTTTCAAGTGTAAGATTGTCTAAATCATATTTTTTTCGATTTATAATTTTTATTTTGATTTCTTGAATTGTTAAGAGCCGTTTATTTTCTGTGTTCAATTTCTCTTGGTCTTCGAGAAGGACGTGGAGTTTTGCTTCTTGTTTTTCGATAATTTCTTTTTGTTCTGCTATTTTACTAGCTTGTTCTTCTTGAAAAACACCGTATATGTACAAAAAAACAAACCAGCTCAACACTCCTCCAACAGCAGCGCCAGCTAAAACTAAATACCACCTTTTGGCTGTATTGGCACTGGGTACTCTCATACATGTTCCTGTGTAAGCCATTTAATAATAATAAGACCAGTTTGCATACCGCCAGTTGCAAAAAAAATAAGGAGAATTTGTTTTACGATATCTTTCATATCTCCGCCAAAGAAGCTTCTTTCAAAGCTATAAAAGGTATCGAACGTTCCGCCAATTGCTGCAACGAGTGCCCAAATTCTTAAATTTTGGGCGAATTGATTAATATAAGTTAGAGCTGGTTTTCCGATGAGAAATGCACCAAATCCGCCAATTAATGAACCACCAAGTATAACTCCAAAGGCAATAAAATAACTAATAATAAGCAGAGAGAAAAAAGTATGTTCTCTTACATCCATCGTCATTCCCCTTTCTTCTTCATATATATGGACAAAGTATGAGAAGTATGTTTTGATTTCCGCTTTCCTCATCACCTATAATAAAAGTAGTCACATAGGTAAAGAGAGGGTACAACAGTGAAGTTTGTGCATTTACAATGTCAAACCGTTTTTAGTTTATTAAAAAGTGCTTGTAAAATCGATGAGCTTGTCATTCGGGCGAAAGAGCTTGGATTTTCATCGCTGGCCATTACAGATGAAAATGTTATGTATGGAGTTATTCCGTTTTATAAAGCATGCAAGAAAAATGGTATACAGCCTATTATCGGCTTAACAGCTTCTATTTTTAGTGAAGAAGAAGAAAGGTCTTATCCACTCGTCTTACTTGCTGAGAATGAAATAGGCTATCAAAATTTATTAAAGATTTCTAGCAGCATTATGACGAAGTCAAAAGAAGGTATCCCGAAGAAGTGGCTTGCTCATTATGCGAAAGGATTAATTGCAATTTCACCAGGGAAAGATGGAGAGATTGAACAGCTATTATTAGAAGACAAAGAGAGTCAGGCTGAAGAAGTAGCTCATACGTATCAAAATATGTTCAGCAATTTTTATATAAGTTTGCAGCATCATGCGATTCAAGATGAACTGCTTTTACAAGAAAAACTGCCTGAATTTATTAATAAGGTAAACGTTCCAGTCGTTGCAACAAATGATGTTCGCTATATTAATCAAAGTGACGCACTTGTTCATGAATGTTTATTATCTGTTGAAGGCGGAACGAAAATGACTGATCCAGATAGACCGAGAATGAAAACGGATCAGTATTATTTAAAGTCATCGGATGAAATGGAAGCACTATTTTCTCATGCTGAGGAAGCAGTTCAAAATACAATAACAATCGCGGAACGTTGCCAAGTAGAAATTCCTTTCCATGTAAATCAATTACCGAAATTTCCTGTTCCATCTAACGAGACGAATGATACGTATTTGCGCCGTGTTTGTGAAGAAGGCTTGCAGAAACGTTATGGTACGCCGAAAGAAGCGCATATAAGACGTTTGGATCATGAATTAAATGTTATTTCTCGTATGGGATTTAGCGATTATTTCCTCATCGTATGGGACTTTATGAAATATGCACATGAAAATCATATTTTAACTGGGCCAGGCCGTGGATCGGCAGCTGGTTCACTCGTTTCTTACGTATTGGAAATTACAGATATTGATCCGATTGAATATGAATTATTATTTGAAAGGTTTTTAAACCCTGAACGTGTGACACTTCCAGATATTGATATTGATTTTCCAGATATAAGACGTGATGAGATGATTCGATATGTGAAAGATAAATATGGTCAGCTTCGTGTTGCTCAAATTGTAACGTTCGGAACTCTTGCAGCGAAAGCCGCAATTAGAGACATTGCTCGTGTAATGGGGCTCCTGCCAAGAGATATTGACATATTTTCAAAACTTATCCCATCAAAGCTTGGTATAACGTTAAAAGATGCATATGAGGAATCGCAATCGCTTCGTGAGTTTATACAAGGGAATCTTTTGCATGAGCGTGTGTTTGAAATTGCAAAACGTGTAGAGGGATTACCGCGTCATACGTCTATTCATGCAGCTGGCGTTATTATGAGCCAAGAACCGTTAACGGGAAGTGTAGCGATTCAAGAAGGGCATAACGATGTTTATGTTACGCAATATCCAGCTGATGCATTAGAAGAACTTGGGTTGCTCAAGATGGACTTTTTAGGCTTACGTAATTTAACGTTACTTGAAAATATTATAAAGTTTATTGTTGAAAAAACTGGGAAACAAATTGATATAAGAAATTTACCTCTGCAAGATGAAAAGACGTTTCAATTGTTAGGAAGAGGGGATACAACAGGTGTATTCCAGCTTGAATCAGGTGGTATGCGAAATGTACTTCGTGGGTTAAAACCGAATGAATTTGAAGACATAGTCGCTGTTAACTCGTTATACAGACCAGGACCGATGGAACAAATTCCAACCTTTATTGAATCGAAGCATGGGAAAAGACGCATTGAATATTTACATCCGGATTTAAAGCCGATTTTAGAAAGAACATACGGCGTAATTGTATACCAAGAACAAATTATGCAAATCGCATCGAAGTTAGCTGGATTTTCGCTTGGAGAAGCGGATTTGCTGCGCCGTGCAGTGAGTAAAAAAAATCGTGATATTTTAGATCAAGAACGTAAGCATTTTGTTCAAGGTTGTTTGGAAAACGGATACGACGAGACATCTTCAGAACAAATTTACGATTTAATTGTAAGATTTGCGAATTACGGTTTTAACCGAAGTCACGCTGTAGCTTACAGTATGATCGGATATCAGCTTGCATATTTAAAAGCAAATTATACGCTGGAATTTATGACGGCGTTATTATCAAGTGCAATTGGAAATGAAGATAAGATTGTGCAGTATGTACGAGAAACGAAGCGGAAAGGTTTTCACGTTTTACCGCCGTCTCTTCAGAGAAGTGGTTACAACTTCCAAATAGAAGGGAATGCGATTCGATATAGTTTACTTTCGATTCGGAATATCGGAATGGCTACCGTGACGGCATTATTGGAAGAACGAGAGAAAAAAATGTTCGAAGATTTATTTGAGTTTTGTCTTCGTATGCCATCAAAATTTGTAACAGAGCGAAATTTAGAAGCGTTTGTCTGGTCTGGGTGTTTTGACGATTTTTGTGTTTCGAGGACGACGTTATGGAAAAGTCTTAAAGGAGCGTTGGAGTATGCAAATCTTGCACGTGATTTTGATTTAGGGGATGCTGTTCCGAAATCAAAATACGTACAAGGAGAAGAGCTATCCTTTATTGAACAGTTAAATAAAGAGAAGGAAGCACTCGGTTTTTATTTATCTAGCTATCCGACAGCGCAGTATGCGGAGTTAGGAAAAGAATTAGAAATTCCATCTCTTGCTCAGGCGATGCGACATAAGAAAAAAGTACAAAGAGCGATCGTATATATAACAAGTGTGAAAGTTATTCGTACGAAAAAGTTGCAAAAGATGGCGTTTATTACATTCTGTGATCAAAATGATGAAATGGAAGCCGTTATTTTTCCAGAAACGTATATACATTTTTCGGACAGGTTACAAGAAGGTGCAATTGTTTTAGTTGATGGTACGATCGAGCAAAGAAATCATAAGTTGCAATGGATCGTGAATGGACTATATCCGCTAGAAGAAATGGATGTTTATGAAGAAATGAAAGAAGCATCTGTTTACGTGAAATTGCCGTCTCAATATGAAAAAAAGTTTGTAAATCAAGTTACGAAAATATTGTTTGATTATTCAGGTTTTACGAAAGTACTAATTTATTATGAAAAGGAACATAAAATGGTACAATTATCTCGAAGTTTATCGATTCATCCAAGTGAAGAATGTCTAGGAGCACTTCGTGAAATTGTCGGTGACGAAAATGTCGTTGTGAAAATATAATGGACAATTTCCCTACACTTCGATTATTATAGTAGTAGTGTTCGTGGTCAGACCACTTGGAGAAATTGATATCAGCAAGCATAATTTGAGGAGAGTGGATAGTTTGTCAACACTTCGTGAAGAAGCACTTCACATGCATAAAGTGCATCAAGGAAAATTAGAAACTGTATCAAAAGTAAAAGTAGAAAATGCAAAAGATTTAAGTCTTGCATATTCTCCAGGGGTTGCAGAGCCTTGTAAAGAAATTTATGACGATAAAAGTAAGGTATATGAATATACAATGAAGGGAAATATGGTAGCAGTTGTGACAGATGGAACGGCTGTACTTGGTCTTGGTAACATTGGACCTGAAGCATCTCTTCCAGTAATGGAAGGTAAAGCTGTATTATTCAAGAGCTTTGCTGGTGTAGATGCATTCCCGATTGCCTTAAATACAAACGATGTAGATAAAATTGTTGAAACTGTAAAATTAATGGAGCCAACTTTTGGCGGTGTAAACTTAGAAGACATCGCAGCACCAAACTGCTTCGTTATTGAAGAACGTTTGAAAAAAGAGACAAACATTCCAATATTCCATGATGATCAACACGGAACAGCTATCGTAACAGTAGCAGGCCTTGTGAACGCGCTGAAGTTAGTTGGAAAGAAAATGTCTGACATTAAAGTTGTCGCAAATGGTGCAGGTGCAGCAGGTATTGCAATCATTAAACTTTTATATCGCTATGGTGTACGTGACGTTATTATGTGTGACCGTAAAGGTGCAATCTATGAAGGTCGTCCTGTCGGTATGAATCCGGTGAAAGATGAAGTTGCAAAATATACAAATAAGAATCGTATAGAAGGTTCTTTAGCTGACGTTTTACAAGGTGCGGACGTATTCATTGGTGTATCTGCAGCAGGTGCATTAACTGAAGAGATGGTTCGTACAATGAATGACGATGCAATTATTTTTGCAATGGCGAATCCGGTTCCAGAAATTATGCCAGAATTGGCAAAAGCAGCGGGCGCAGCTGTTGTTGGAACAGGTCGTTCTGACTTCCCGAACCAAGTAAATAATGTACTAGCTTTCCCAGGTATTTTCCGCGGTGCACTTGATGTACATGCGACACAAATTAATGAAGAAATGAAGATGGCAGCTGTACAAGCCATTGCAGAGCTTGTATCAGAGGATGAGTTGAATGCAGATCATATCATTCCAGCACCATTTGACGCGCGTGTAGCGCCTCAAGTAGCGGCTTACGTTGCGAAAGCAGCAATGGAGACAGGAGTAGCTCGCCGTCAAGTAGATCCAAATGAAGTCGCTGAGAAAACAAAACAATTAGCGCTGATTGGTAAAGAATAAGCGAGGAATTTCCATTGACATCATCAAATACAAAAGTATATCTCGAAATTGTAAAAAAAATCCGTTCCATTATGGAAGAGGATTGTTTAGTAGCAGGGGATCGTTTGCCATCTGAGCGTGAGTTAAGTTCACGCTTAAATGCTGGACGTTCCTCTGTAAGAGAAGCATTACGTGCGTTAGAACTGGTAGGATTAATTGAAACGAGACGTGGTGAGGGGACGTTTATTCGAAACTTTTACGATAACGGTCTTGTACAATTAATTGCTCCGTTTCTACTGCAAGATGAGAAAACAATTCGTGATTTATTACAAACAAAACGATTGCTTGAGAAAGATATGATTCGAATTGTATGTAATTTACCGAAAGAAACGTTTTCTAAAGTACTAAGTAAATTACACCAAGTGCTTGAAGAAAATGAAAGTTCAATTCCAATGCTTCATCAAACGTTCTTTAAAACACTTATTGAACAATTCGATAATTATTTACTATATCGCATTTGGATGATCGTAAATGATTACGTTGCAACTCTTTCTTGTGAAGCTTCAGGAGATTCTATCACAATGTATAGAAGGCTTTATGCTACTTTGGAAGTGAAACAAGAAAATGATGCGTTAAAAATTTACGATGAATTAGTAGAGAATATACAGTTTCACTCGTAATGTATAAAATTTGTCGAAATGACCATGACACGTTATGACAAACATTCTACCGCATAGCGGTTAAAGTTAAACGTAAAGAGAGAGGTTATTAGACAGATTGAGAAGATAAGGCTAACATCAAACATTGGTGTTAGCCCCATTTTCTTCTTACGCTAACCTTAGCTCTCAACGAAGGGGGTCAAATTGTGCTAAGAGATTTATTCGTGAAAAAGAAAAAGTACGCTGCAATACCTTCAGAACAAGTACGAAAAGATGTACCAGATGGCGTTATGACAAAATGTCCGAAATGTAAAAAAATCATGTATACGAAAGAGCTTCTTAAAAATTTAAAAGTATGCGTGAATTGTGGATATCATCATCCGATGAATGCATGGGAACGCCTTGATAGTATATTGGACGAAGGTTCATTTCGTGAGTATGACAAAGAGATGGTTTCACTAAATCCACTTGAGTTTCCGGGATATGAAGAGAAACTAGAAAACGATCGTAAGAAGACTGAATTGAATGAAGCGGTTGTAACTGGTGAAGGAACAATTGATGACATGCTTGTTGTTGTTGCAGTAATGGATTCTCGTTTTCGAATGGGCAGTATGGGCTCTGTTGTAGGAGAGAAAATTGCCCGTGCGGTTGAAAAGGCATACGACTTACAAGTTCCATTTATTATCTTTACTGCGTCGGGTGGTGCTCGTATGCAAGAAGGGATATTAAGTTTAATGCAAATGGCAAAAACAAGCGTAGCTTTGAAAAAGCATAGTAATGCAGGAGGGTTATTTATTTCTGTTATGACTCACCCAACGACGGGCGGGGTTTCAGCGAGTTTCGCTTCACTTGGTGATTACAATCTTGCAGAGCCAGGTGCACTTATCGGATTTGCTGGTAGACGCGTAATTGAACAAACAGTGCGTGAGAAACTGCCGGAAGATTTCCAAACGGCAGAATTTTTACTAGAGCACGGTCAATTAGATGCGGTGGTGCATCGTGATGATATGAGAGAATCACTCCGTAAGATTTTAGAAGTTCATCAAGGAGGGGAAATGGCTGTATGGCAGAGCTAGAATTTGAGAAACCAGTTGTTGAGCTAAGAAATAAGATTCGTGAACTGAAAGACTATACGAAAAACAGCCAGATGGACTTCAGTGAGGAGATTCGTATTTTGGAGGACAAGCTAGAAAAACTAGAGGAAGATATATACGGCAATATGAAAGTATGGGACCGTGTTCAAATTGCTCGTCATGCAGAACGACCGACAACGCTCGATTATATTGAGCACTTATTTACTAATTTTTTTGAATGTCATGGAGATCGCCTATTTGGCGACGATGCAGCGATTGTCGGCGGCATTGCGAAATATAAGGGGATGCCTGTAACTGTAATTGGGCACCAACGCGGAAAAGATACGAAAGAAAATATTCGTCGTAATTTTGGGATGCCTCATCCAGAAGGATATCGAAAAGCACTGCGTCTAATGAAACAAGCGGAAAAGTTTAATCGTCCCATTATTTGTTTCATCGATACGAAGGGAGCTTATCCTGGTAAAGCAGCTGAAGAACGTGGACAAAGTGAGGCAATTGCCCGTAATTTATTTGAAATGGCGGGTTTAACTGTACCTGTTATTTGTATCGTTATCGGTGAAGGTGGTAGCGGTGGTGCGTTAGGTCTTGGAGTAGGAGATTACATTCATATGCTGGAAAATTCCACTTATTCTGTCATTACACCAGAAGGTGCGGCGGCGATTCTTTGGAAAGATGCTGGTAAAGCAAAAGAAGCTGCAGAAGCGATGAAAATTACAGCATTAGATTTGAAAGAATTAGGTGTAATTGACGAAATTATTCCAGAGGCAAAAGGCGGAGCGCATCGTAATGTTTTGAAACAATCAGAAAATATAGATTTAATGCTTAAGAAAACTTTTGAACAATTAAGCGGAATTTCGAAAGATGAATTAATCGAAAAACGTTATGAAAAATATATGAAAATTGGGCAAGTTTCGTTTTCAAACGCTTCCATTGGGATAAAATAAGAAAAGCGTGCGTTCCTCTTCGCGAATGCACGTTTTTATTATGAAAAGACACATCTTCTCCATTGTGTTTTTATATTTTTTCGTGTTATTTTATTATAAGGCAAATAATCTTTATGAGGTGAGTACAAATGAAACGTATTGGTGTATTAACAAGTGGTGGAGATTCACCTGGTATGAATGCTGCCATTCGTGCAGTTGTTCGTAAAGCGATTTTCCATGATATTGAAGTATATGGTATTTACCATGGATACGCTGGTTTAATTTCTGGTCATATTGAAAAATTAGAACTTGGTTCTGTTGGCGATATTATCCACCGTGGTGGTACAAAATTATATACAGCAAGATGTCCTGAGTTTAAAGACCCGGAAGTACGACTAAAAGGAATCGAGCAATTAAAGAAACATGGTATTGAAGGACTTGTTGTTATTGGTGGAGATGGTTCTTACCAAGGCGCAAAAAAATTAACTGAGCAAGGATTCCCATGTGTAGGTGTACCAGGTACAATTGACAATGATATCCCTGGAACAGACTTCACAATTGGTTTCGATACAGCTTTAAATACTGTTATTGATGCAATTGATAAAATCCGTGATACAGCTACATCTCATGAACGTACATATGTTATCGAAGTAATGGGACGTCACGCTGGAGATATCGCATTATGGGCTGGTTTAGCTGATGGTGCAGAAACTATCTTAATTCCAGAAGAAAAGTATGACATGGAAGATGTTATCGCTCGTCTGAAACGCGGTAGTGAACGTGGTAAAAAGCACAGTATTATCGTTGTAGCTGAAGGTGTTGGAAGTGCAATTGACATCGGTAAGCACATTGAAGAAGCAACAAGCTTTGATACTCGTGTAACTGTATTAGGTCACGTACAACGTGGTGGATCACCAAGTGCACAAGACCGTGTATTAGCTAGTCGTCTTGGCGCAAGAGCAGTTGAATTGTTAATTGCTGGTAATGGTGGACGTTGTGTTGGTATTCAAAATAATAAACTGGTTGATCATGACATTATCGAAGCGTTAGCTCAAAAGCATACAATCGATAAAGATATGTATCAATTATCTAAAGAATTATCTATCTAATCGGCTTAATGCCTTGTATTTGGGAACGGTTTCATAATTTTCGGAGGTGCAATATGCGTAAAACTAAAATTGTATGTACTATAGGTCCTGCTAGTGAAAGTATTGAGAAATTAGAGCAATTAATGGAAGCGGGTATGAACGTTGCTCGTTTAAATTTCTCTCATGGTAGCCATGAAGAGCATGGAGCTCGTATTAAAAATATTCGTGAAGCTTCAAAGAAAACTGGTAAAACAGTTGGTATTTTACTTGATACAAAAGGTCCAGAAATCCGTACACATGACTTCGTAGACGGACAAGCTGAGCTTGTAACAGGTGCAGAAGTAATTCTTTCTACTGAACAAGTATTAGGAACTGCAGAGAAGTTCTCTGTATCTTATGCTGGTCTTTATGATGATGTTGATCCGGGTTCTCGTATTCTAATCGATGACGGTCTTATCGAACTAGAAGTAATCGAGAAAGCTGACGGAAACATCCGTACAAAAGTATTAAACAGCGGAACTGTAAAAAATAAAAAAGGTGTTAACGTACCAAACGTAAGCATTAAGCTTCCTGGTATCACTGAAAAAGACGTACAAGATATCGTTTTCGGTATCGAGCAAAAAGTTGATTTCATCGCAGCATCTTTCGTACGTAAAGCATCTGACGTATTAGAAATTCGTGAATTATTAGAAGGGCATAACGCTCAATACATCCAAATCGTACCAAAAATCGAAAACCAAGAAGGTATCGACAACATCGATTCAATCTTAGAAGTTTCTGACGGTTTAATGGTTGCTCGTGGTGATATGGGTGTGGAAATTCCACCAGAAGAAGTACCGTTAGTACAAAAACGTCTAATCAAAAAATGTAACGTATTAGGCAAACCAGTTATTACTGCAACACAAATGTTAGATTCTATGCAACGTAACCCACGTCCAACTCGTGCGGAAGCAAGTGACGTAGCAAACGCAATCTTCGATGGAACAGATGCAATCATGCTTTCGGGTGAAACTGCTGCGGGTCAATACCCTGTAGAAGCTGTAACAATGATGGCTAACATTGCGGTACGTGTTGAAAAATCATTACAATATGAAGATATGTTCAAAAAACGTATTAAAGAGTTCACTCCAACAATTACAGATGCAATTAGCCAATCTGTTGCGCACACAGCACTTGCTCTTGATGTAGCTGCAATCGTAGCTCCAACAGAAAGTGGACATACTGCGAAAATGATCTCTAAATACCGTCCGAAATCTCCAATCGTAGCTGTAACATCTGACGAGCAAGTAGGACGTCGTCTTGCACTTGTTTGGGGTGTTCAAGCGTTTATGTCTGAGAAACGTGCAGCTTCTACTGACGAAATGTTAGATACAGCAATTCAAACAGGTATGGATGCGGGTCTAATCGGACTTGGAGATACTGTAGTAATCACTGCTGGTGTTCCAGTTGCTGAAACTGGTACAACAAACTTAATGAAAATCCACGTTGTTGGTGAAGAAGTTGCTAAAGGGCAAGGAATCGGTCGTAAAGCTGCAAAAGGTAAAGTAGTTGTAGCGAAAACAGCTGCTGAAGCTGTAGCGAACGTAAACAAAGGAGATATCCTTGTTACAACAAGCACTGATAAAGATATGATTCCTGCGATTGAAAAAGCTGCAGCTCTAGTTGTAGAAGAAGGCGGTCTAACAAGCCATGCAGCTGTTGTGGGTGTATCAATCGGTATTCCTGTTATCGTTGGTGTAAACGGCGTAACAACAACTTTAAAAAGTGGCCAAGAAGTAACAGTTGATGCAGCACGCGGAATTGTTTATAATGGACATGCGGAAGTGCTATAAGAAGTAATACGGAGAGAAGGATCGGAGTCCTTCTCTTTTTTTTACACAAAAAAGGATAGAAATAGCTTTAAATACCTGAAATAGCTTTGAAAAACGTTTATTATAATGTTTAGTGGAAGAAGGGTTATTCGTCCTTTGTAAAGCTTGTATGAGCGTTATGAGGGGCTTATAAGGGGTTTTGTAAGGGGATTTGGGTATTTAACCTTTTGAATGAAATATGAAGGAGTGTGGAGCTGTGAAGTGGTTGTTATTCTTACTTATTGTAATACCGGCGATTGAGATTACGGTATTAATAGGATCGAGTCATGTAATAGGTTTATGGTCTACGTTCGCTATGATTGTATTTACGGGTATTGTGGGTGTATATTTGGCGAAACGACAAGGGTTTAAAGTACTTAGAGAGATCCAATTTAGGTTAAATAGAGGAGAAATGCCGGGTGATACGGTTCTAGATGGTATTTTTATATTCGTAGGAGGTATTCTTTTAGTACTGCCTGGATATGTGACGGATATAATAGGTTTTATCTTTGTTGTTCCTGTAACGAGGGCTTTATTGAAGCCGGTTGTTATGAAGTGGATTGATTGGAAATTTAGAAAGAGAACTACTATTATTGTTCAGAAATAACGCGTAGATTATAGGATCTACGCGTTATTTTTTTTGTTTGCTATTTATAGTCAATTGTTAGCTTCTTGTTGGGGCTGGATTGTTGTTAGTTATTAAACGATAGGATACAGAGGGTTCTTGTGAATTAAAAGTGTTACATTAGGGTGATGTTCTTGCTTATAGTAAGATTCGAGTAGTGAGCAGAAGTTAGACAGGAGAAGAAAAATTACTGATTAAAGGGTTCATCTGCCTCGCTTTGTATATTTATTCATTTACATAAAAAGTAATAAATGTAAGCAATAATTATAGAGAAAATAGAATAAAAATGTATTTACGTCCTAAAATATGCGTTTTCATGCAAAAAAATAAGAGAATTATCCTTTTTTAGGAAATTCTCTTTTGAATGTAGGTAGTACAAAAAAGTACAGTGAATAATCAGTGGGGAATTCCCACTGATTACAGTTGATTTTTTGTTGTGTATGAATTAGAAAATATTATTTTGATGGTGAGCCCTTAATGAATTTCCATAAGTCGTGGAATACATGAGCTTTGTGTAATGTATTAAGTAGTACTAATATGACTGGACCGATGATTAATCCTAAAAAACCAAAGAGCTTAAAGCCGACAAATAGAGCGATGAGTGTCGCTAATGGATCGAGTCCAATATTAGATGAAAGTACTTTTGGCTCCATGATTTGTCTTTGGACAATCACGACGATGTATAGGATGAGAAGACCGATGGCGAATGCAGTATCGCCTGTGAAAAATACGTATATAACCCAAGGAACGAAGACGGCTCCAGTTCCTAAATACGGGAGTAAATCTACAACCCCTGTAATAATCGCGATAGTAATTGCGTATGGCACGCGTAATATTAAAAGGCCGATTAGTACAATAATAGTTGTCATAGATACGAGTGTAAGTTGCGCTTTAACAAAACCGAATAAAGCTTTTCTTAAATCGACAAAAATAGTTTTTCCGTATCCATGTACACGATTAGGTAGAAGTTTTCTTACTTTATGAGCAAGACGGTGCCAATCGTAACTAATGAAGAAGGTGGCTAATAAGACGAATACAAGAACAGTTAAAGTTGTAGGTAATGCACTAATGAAATTTGTTAATCCACTTATAATGGCGGTTAAAAGTTCTTTCATTTGTGTCGTTGCTTCGGTGCCTAAGTTTTGAATGTTTTGTGTAATAGTGTATCGCTGTGGTTCTCCGAGATGATTAAATTTAGAGATTAAATCATCATAGAGAGGCATAATATGATTAAGTGCAAATTGTTGGGCGAATGCAACGATATCTGGAAACTTCACTGTAACAATTTGTAGTAAGTATGTTGTGGCAGATATTGCTTCAGTTACAAGGTATGTAACGAGTCCGACGATAGCTCCGAATACGAGAATTAAGCTAACGAGTACCGCTAATGCGCGAGGGAATTGTAGTTTTTGATTAAGGAAATTGACGACAGGATTAATCAAATAAGCGAATGCAAAAGCGATAATAAAAGGATAGATAAGGCCTGACATGTACAGCAATGCATAGAACCCAACTACCGTTGCTACAATGACAAATATGAGTCGTAATATCATATATAGTAAGTTTCGGTTCAAAGATGTATACCTCCCATTCCAATTTGGATTATCCTAATTCGTTCAACTTATAACTAGTGAGATTCACTGATCAAAGTTTCACTTTATGTTATAGTGGAATGATGGATTTAGCCTGCTTTTACAGCGGATTAATGACTACAGAAGCTTGTTGGTGATGCTTCTACTATATGGTAAAAACTTCATTTTCTCTCCTTTTTATTTTACCTGTTTCTTATTATAAAAGAAAGGAGAGACATCCGCTTTTAAATGTATATGCATGCTTTATTTTTTTCTGGTTAAAGTCTTGTTTGTAATTTTGAAATGTATATAAAAATCAATTTGTTTCTTTATTATAATTGACAAATATGAATCGATATAGCATGTATAACGATAGGTTTAAAGGTATTTTTATTTGGAAACAACTTCATTATTTTCAGAAAGGAAGTGTAATCATGATTAGTCAGTCAACGTTATTTTTATTCATACTACTAATTATAGGACTAATTGCTAAAAACCAATCGCTTACTGTAGCTGTTGGAGTGTTATTTTTATTGAAGTTTACGTTTTTAGGCGATAAAGTCTTTCCTTATTTACAAACGAAAGGAATTAACCTCGGTGTGACGGTTATTACAATTGCGGTGCTCGTCCCAATTGCGACGGGAGAAATAGGGTTTAAACAACTCGGAGAAGCGGCGAAATCATACTATGCATGGATTGCTTTAGCTTCAGGAGTAGCGGTTGCTTTATTGGCGAAAGGTGGGGTTCAATTATTAACGACTGATCCTCATATTACAACTGCGCTTGTTTTTGGGACAATTATAGCTGTAGCTTTATTTAATGGAGTCGCTGTAGGTCCATTAATTGGGGCTGGAATTGCCTATGCAGTTATGAGTATTATACAAATGTTTAAATAAGGAATTTTATAGTAATATAAAATTTTTGAATTCTTTCTGTTCACAAAAGTCAGATAATTGTTTATAATAGGATTAGAAACTTTGAAAAGTTACATAACAGCAGAGACTTTACACCAGATAAAATAAAAACAACATAAAACAATTTTATAATGATATTGTTTTATGTTGTTTTTATCATAAACTCTTCGGAATTCATTTTCCTCACTAACTTGTTGTTTTGAGCGTGAGGATTCGGGGAGACATTCACGCTCATGCTTTCCATGTAAGTAATGGACAACAGAGGGGAACATCGCAACAAATTTGCATGAACGTGCATTTTGCTTGCCTAAAGAGTGAACGAGCGTTCATAATTTATAAGGGGAGCAAATAGATATAAGGAGCAAGATTGGGAGAATTTTCAGGAAAAGGAGAGAATGTCATGACTGTTATTCGAGGTTTAGAAGGGGTAGTAGCAACAACATCATCTGTGAGCTCTATTATTGATGATACATTAACTTATGTTGGGTATAATATTGATGATTTAGCTGAGAATGCTACGTTCGAAGAAGTAGTGTACTTATTATGGCATCGCAAGCTGCCTAACGAAAAAGAACTAGCGGAATTTAGTGAAACTGTATCTGAATACTATAAAGTACCGGGTGAGATTTTAACATATTTGAAACAAGTAGATTTAAAAATCGCGCACCCGATGTCGGTTTTACGAACTGCGATTTCCATGCTATCATTATATGATGAGAGCGCTGAAATAATGGATGGAAAGTCTAATTATTTGAAAGCGGTTAAATTACAGGCTCAAGTCGGAACTTTAATTGCGGCTTATGCAAGAATTCGCAAAGGTTTAGATGTTGTTGAGCCAAGAAAAGATCTATCATTAGCTGCAAACTTCTTGTACATGTTAAATGATCGTGAGCCAAATGAAGTTGAAATTGAGGCTTTTGATAAGGCACTTGTACTTCATGCAGATCATGAGTTAAACGCTTCTACATTTACTGCACGTGTTTGCGTAGCTACACTTTCAGATGTGTATTCTGGTATTACAGCAGCAATCGGTGCATTAAAAGGTCCTCTTCACGGCGGGGCAAATGAAAATGTAATGAAGATGTTAACTGAAATTGGCGAAGAAGAAAATGTAGAATCATATATTCATAATGCTCTTCAAAATAAAGTGAAAATTATGGGATTTGGTCATCGCGTATATGAGCATGGTGATCCACGCGCGAAACACTTACGCGAAATGTCTAAGAGATTATGCGTGCTTTTAGGAGAAGACAAATGGTATAATATGTCTATCAAAATTGAAGACATTGTAACAAAAGAAAAAGGTCTTCCACCAAATGTTGATTTCTATTCAGCTTCTGTATACCATTGTTTAGGAGTTGACCATGACTTATTTACACCTATCTTTGCGATTAGCCGTATGTCAGGCTGGTTAGCTCATATTCTAGAACAATATGAAAACAACCGTTTAATCCGTCCGCGTGCTGATTATGATGGACCTACGCATCAAGTGTATGTTCCGATTGCGCAACGATAAGTGAAAAACACTATTTTGATAGTGAAAATACGCTTTCAAAAGTCTGATTTTTTCGGAAAGATATAATGATTAGAATATTTTAATTTGACTAACGGTTTGAACTGAGGGATTACTCCCTCAGTTTCATACATATGAAATTTCAAACATGGGGGTTATCACATTGACGACAGGTGAAAAAATTACTGTAACTAATGGTGTTATGAATGTACCAAGCAATCCGATTATTCCATTTATCGAAGGAGATGGAATTGGTCCTGATATTTGGGCTGCAGCATCTCGCGTAATAGAAGCAGCAGTTGAGAAAGCTTATGATGGTGAGAAGAAAATTGTTTGGAAAGAAGTGCTTGCAGGGGAAAAAGCATTCAACCAAACAGGCGAGTGGTTACCAGAAGAGACATTAAATGAAATTCGTGAGTATTTAATCGCGATTAAAGGTCCACTTACGACTCCAGTTGGCGGTGGTATTCGTTCTCTAAACGTAGCACTTCGTCAAGAATTAGATTTATATGTATGTCTACGTCCAGTTCGTTACTTTGAAGGTGTTCCGTCACCTGTAAAACGTCCGGAAGATACTGATATGGTTATTTTCCGTGAAAATACAGAAGACATTTATGCTGGGATTGAATATGCACAAGGATCTCCAGAAGCAGAAAAAGTTCTTGCTTTCTTAAAAGAAGCAATGGGTGTTAATAAAATTCGCTTCCCAGAAACATCAGGAATTGGTATTAAGCCGATTTCAGAAGAAGGGACAAAGCGTCTTGTTCGTGCTGCAATTCAATATGCAATTAACGAAAAACGCTCTTCTGTTACACTAGTTCATAAAGGAAACATTATGAAGTTTACAGAAGGTGCTTTCAAAAACTGGGGTTACGAAGTAGCGGAACAAGAATTTGGCGACAAAGTATTTACTTGGGCTGAATATGACCGTATTGTTGAGAAAGATGGTAAAGATGCAGCGAACAAAGCGATGGCAGAAGCAGAAGTTGCTGGAAAAATCATCGTAAAAGATTCTATTGCAGACATCTTCTTACAACAAATTTTAACTCGTCCACGTGAGTTCGATGTTGTTGCAACAATGAACTTAAATGGAGACTACATCTCGGATGCACTTGCTGCACAAGTAGGTGGAATTGGTATTGCACCTGGTGCAAATATTAACTATGTGACTGGACATGCTATCTTTGAAGCTACACACGGTACAGCTCCAAAATATGCAGGTTTAGATAAAGTAAATCCATCTTCTGTTCTTCTTTCTGGAGTATTATTATTAGAGCACTTAGGATGGAACGAAGCTGCGAATTTAGTAACTGCTTCAGTTGAGAAAACAATTGAATCAAAAGTAGTAACTTATGATTTCGCACGCTTAATGGAAGGTGCAACAGAAGTGAAATGTTCTGAGTTTGCTAATGAACTTATTAAAAACATGGATGTAGCGATAATCAAAAACGCATAATTAAAGCGGGGGGTAAATTATGACAATCAAACGCAAGAAAGTTTCAGTCATCGGTGCAGGATTTACAGGAGCAACAACAGCATTCTTATTGGCACAAAAAGAACTTGCAGATGTTGTATTAGTGGACATTCCACAGCTGGAAAATCCAACAAAAGGGAAAGCGTTAGATATGTTAGAAGCGAGCCCAGTACAAGGTTTTGATGCTAACATTATTGGTACATCTGATTACGCAGATACTGCTGATTCTGACGTTGTCGTTATTACAGCAGGTATTGCGCGTAAGCCTGGTATGAGCCGTGATGACTTAGTAGCAACAAACTCTAAAATTATGAAAAGTATTACGCGCGACATTGCAAAACATTCACCAAATGCGATTATTGTTGTATTAACAAATCCAGTTGATGCAATGACGTATTCTGTATTTAAAGAAGCAGGATTCCCGAAAGAGCGTGTTATCGGTCAATCGGGCGTATTAGATACAGCTCGTTTCCGTACATTCATTTCACAAGAATTAAAGCTTTCTGTGAAAGACATTACAGGATTTGTTCTTGGTGGACATGGTGACGATATGGTACCTCTTGTACGCTATTCCTATGCAGGTGGCATTCCGCTAGAAACATTAATTCCAAAAGAGCGTTTAGAAGCAATCGTAGAACGTACACGTAAAGGTGGCGGTGAGATTGTAGGCTTATTAGGAAACGGTAGTGCATATTATGCGCCAGCAGCTTCTTTAGTTGAAATGACAGAAGCAATCTTGAAAGATCAACGTCGTGTATTACCTGCTATTGCATACCTTGAAGGTGAGTATGGTTATAGTGACCTTTACTTAGGGGTACCAGTAATTCTAGGTGGTAACGGAATTGAAAAAATTATTGAATTAGAACTTCTTGAAGATGAAAAAGAAGCGTTAGATCGCTCTGTAGAATCTGTACGTAACGTTATGAAAGTTCTTGTTTAATAATTAAATATAAGCGGAAAAAGATTCGGGGCCCCGAATCTTTTTCTACTATTTACTAAATTATTTTTTTGGAATAATATGGAAACGCTATCATTCGGTGTATCCTATAATGAAACTATAGACTTATACTATACATTGCCCTCGTCATAGTAATTTTCGGATAAGGTATCGCTTTTAGTAGGATAATAAGGTGAAAAAATCGGAGGGGGTTGTAACATGTTAAAGAAAAAAGTTCAAATTGGTCGTAGAATGGATGAAATTACAGTAGGAGAGAAATTATCTATCACTGAAAAAATTGAGGATAAAGATTTGTTATTGTATTTAGGGTTAACGAATGATGCCAATCCATTATATATTCAGCATGATTACGCATCCCAAACTCCGTATGAAAAGCCGATTGTCCCAAGCATTATGCTAACGGGGCTGATTACAACGGCGGTTACGAAATATTTACCAGGTCCAGGTAGTCATATTACTAGGAAGGACCTTACGTTCGTGAAACATGTTCACCATTATGAAACGTTACAAATCCACTTTGAAGTTGTGACTGTTTCAGAGGAGGAACATACAATTGATATGCTTGTATTTGCTCATGATGAAAAAGGAGAAACTGTTGTAAAAGGTTCATTAACAGTAACACCACCTTTTAAATCTGTTTCTATTATGGAAAAAGCATTAGATAATTTTTAAAAAATGAAAGTTAGAATGATATAAAAGTAGCGCTAGTCATATTCTTATTAAGGGTATGCTAGCGCTACTTTTTGTTTGGAAAGGGTGATATAACTGTGAAATGGGAAAGGGAAGACATTATTTTTGAAACGATAAGAGAAGCTGAAGTATGGGCCGATTCAATCGCGAATGAAATGTACGGGAAAGTATTTGATGGATATGAAACACCAGATTATAAAATAGCGTATGCTCTTTCGTTTTTCCTAGCGCAAAATCGAGATTTTATAGTTCATACGGAAGTGAGCTTTAAAAAAGAGAGAGCAATCTATAAAGTTTGGAAAAATCCTGTGTAGCAGAAGGTGAGTCATAATTGCTTCTATTTTCTCAATGTTACATAAACGAGCTCCATGAATAGACAATTATATTGAGGGTGAACCTGTTTTCTAGTATGATGAGAATAACGGGGAAAATGCTAGGATGAAGAAGGTTTCAAGTCTATAACTTGGAGGAAAAGAATGAACAATCGTATTTTAGTAGTTGATGATGAGGAATTTATCTTAACTTTAATTGAATTTAATTTACAACAAGCTGGGTTTGAAGTTATTACAGCAATGGATGGAGAAATGGCGCTTCAAAAAGCGACTACAGAACGCCCAGATTTAATTATATTAGATTTAATGCTTCCAAAAATGGATGGTATGGAAGTTTGTAAAGAATTACGATTGCAGCGTGTTATGACGCCGATTTTAATGCTAACAGCAAAAGATGATGAATTTGATAAGGTGCTAGGTCTTGAGCTTGGGGCTGACGATTATATGACGAAGCCGTTTAGCCCAAGGGAAGTTGTTGCTCGTGTGAAGGCGATTTTGCGCCGTACGAAATTACAGCAGGAAGAACAAGTTTCGGAAGCACCAGATGAAGAGAGCATCAAAATTGCAGAGCTTAAAATTTTACCGGAGTTTTATGAAGCGTACTTCCAAGGAAGGAAACTGGAATTAACACCGAAAGAATTTGAGTTACTTGTTTATCTTGCGAAAAATAAAAGTCGTGTATTAACTCGTGACCAATTATTAAGTGCTGTATGGAATTATGATTTTGCCGGTGATACAAGAATTGTTGATGTCCATATTAGCCATTTGCGCGATAAAATTGAACAAAATACGAAAAAACCGACGTACATTAAAACGATACGTGGTTTAGGTTATAAATTAGAGGAGCCAAAAGGGGATGAATAAATTTCGTTCCAGGCTTCTTTTTACATTTGTTTCTCTTATCGTTTTTATTTTAGTTGGACTAGGTGTATTATTAGAAACTGTATTTGAAAAATACTATATAGATCATGCTAAAGAGAGAATGGTAAAAGAGACACAGTATGTTGCGGTATTAGCAGAAGAGCAAGGGTTTGATGCTGTTTTAAAAAAGCCTTATGTATTTGAAAAGTTAGAAGAAAAAATACCAGCTTCTATTATATTTGTTGATGAAAAAAAGAAAGTTCAATATAGCGGAGGACAACCATCTGCATTTAGTCAAGAGATGATTAAAGAACTTTCTTCCGAAACAGAAAAGAAAGAAAATAAAGTCATTACGAAAGAAACAGATCAAAAGAATGAATTTTATCATGCTGTGTTCGTCCAGGATGTAGAAGGGAAACAAGGATACATTTTGGTGAAAAGTACAATTGATACTTTGAGGGACGTTCACCAAAAAACGTGGGGATTATTAATTATCGGATTTGTCATTGCTTGTCTTGTAGTTGTATTCCTAGGTGTCAAAATTACAGGACAATATATTAGGCCGATTGAATCAGTTACGAAAGTTGCGATTGAATTAGCGAAGGGTAATTATAAAGCGCGTGCATATGAAAGTCATTCGGATGAAACAGGAATGCTGAGTAAAGCAATTAATATTTTAGCTCGTAATTTACAAGAGATGACACTCGAACAAGAAATGCAACAAGATCGTTTGCACACATTAATTGAAAATATGGGAAGCGGAATGATTTTAATTGATAGCCGTGGTTATATAAACCTTGTAAACCGTTCTTATAAGGAGACTTTCCACGTAACGGATGAAGAATATTTAGACCGTTTATATTATGAATCATTTCACCATACGGAAATTATTGAGCTTGTGGAAGAAATTTTTATGACAGAAGTGAAAGTGCGTAAACAAATGTTATTGCCACTTAGTATTGAGCGAAAGCATTTCGAAGTATATGGAGCGCCAATTATTGGGACGAACCATGAGTGGAAAGGGATTGTTCTCGTATTCCATGACATTACTGAGCTGAAGAAATTAGAACAAATAAGAAAAGACTTTTTAGCGAATGTTTCTCATGAATTGAAGACACCGATTACTTCTATTAAAGGTTTTTCAGAAACACTCTTGGACGGAGCGATGGATAATAAAAAATTCTGCGAACATTTCTTGCATATCATTTTAAAAGAAAGTGAGCGTATGCAAGGATTAATTGAAGATTTATTAGATTTGTCAAAAATCGAGCAGCAAGGGTTTAGATTAAATATGGGTACGGTTGATATGAAGGGGATTCTTGAAGACATTCACATGGTGCTTGATAATAAAGCGGGTGAAAAAGAAATCTCTTTACAAGTGAATGTATTGAAACGAGTTTCCGTTATTGGAGATCCGAGCCGCTTAAAACAAATCTTTATTAATTTAATTAATAATGCAATCGTATATACGCCGGCTGGAGGCGTTGTTTCAGTTGAATTATTAGAGGATAAATATAATGCGTATATAAAGGTGTCGGACACTGGAATTGGTATTAGTAAAGAAGAAATCCCTCGTATATTTGAACGTTTTTATCGAGTTGATAAAGCGAGAAGTAGAAATACGGGTGGAACGGGTCTTGGTTTATCAATTGTAAAGCATTTAGTTGAGGCACATCAAGGTACGATTACGGTGGATAGTGAGGTTGGAGAAGGAACAACATTTACAGTTGTTTTACCAAAATCAGCTACTGAAAAATAGGATGAAGGATATTTACAATATATTAACATTGGCTTAATTAAATATTAATAAAGCTCTGTTAATATAATACATGAAAACCCCTTCATCCAAGGAGTAATTTTGGACGAGAGTAGTTATGCTATTCTCGTCACTTCCCTTTATGCCAATGTAAGTCTGTTTATATATGATAGAAAAAAACCGTTATTTTTCTTCTCTCTATTAGTCATGTTAATATAGAGAGAGGATAGGAACGGTTTTTTTTCTGTGGAAAAATCGTTTCAAATTTGTATGGGAGGTTTGTAGTTTGGAAAAAAAAGTCGTATTAGTAGATGGTAATAATATCGCGTATCGTGCTTTCTTTGCACTACCGCTTTTAAATAACGACAAAGGTATACATACGAACGCAATTTATGGTTTTACGATGATGTTAATGAGAATATTAGAGGAAGAAAAACCGACGCATATGCTTGTGGCGTTTGATGCGGGGAAAACAACATTCCGTCATAAAACGTATAGTGATTATAAGGGAGGGCGTCAAAAGACTCCACCTGAGTTATCAGAGCAATTCCCGTTTATTCGTGAGATGCTTGATGCATTCAATGTACCGCGTTATGAGCTGGAAAATTATGAAGCGGATGACATTATGGGGACGTTAGCGAAAGAAGCGAGTGAGCAAGGGTTTCATGTTAAAGTTATTTCAGGAGATAAAGATTTACTGCAACTTGTTTCAGATAATACACTCGTATGTATTCCTCGCAAAGGGATTACGGAAGTAGATGAATATACGAAAGAAGCTTTATTTGAGAAATATAGCTTATCACCAAAGCAAATTATCGATATGAAAGGTTTAATGGGAGACCAATCGGATAACATTCCAGGTGTACCAGGTGTTGGTGAGAAGACAGCCATTAAATTATTAACGCAATTTGAAACGGTAGAAGCAGTATATGAAAACTTAGATCAAGTGAGTGGAAAGAAATTAAAAGAAAAGTTAGAAGCGAATAAAGAACAAGCTCTTATGAGTAAAGAACTTGCGACTATTATTACAGACGCACCGATTACTGTGCATGTAGATGATATGGCATATAAAGGGTATGAACCAAGCGATTTGATTCCAATGTTCGAGAATTTAGGATTTACATCCCTTTTAAATAAATTAGGTGTTACGCCGGAGGAAACGGATCCAGCTGAATTAGATGATATTACATTTGATATTGTAGAAGAAGTTATAGAAGAAATGCTTCAGCAAGATAGTGCGCTTATTGTTGAAGTGCAAGAAGATAACTATCATAAAGCCGATATTCAAGGTTTTGGTATTCAAAATGAAAATGGTTGTTACTTCATTCCGGCCGATGTTGCTCTTAAATCAGATGCTTTTAAAGAGTGGCTTGCAAATGAAGAAATGAGAAAACATACATTTGATGCGAAGCGTGCTATCGTTGCTCTCAAGTGGAAAGGTGTAGATATTCAAGGGATTGACTTTGATTTATTAATTGCTGCTTATTTACTTGATCCAGCCGATACAGATAAAGATTTCCGTACTGTAGCAAAGATGAAAGAAACACATGCGGTAAAATCTGACGAAGAAGTTTACGGGAAAGGTGCGAAGCGTGCTGTTCCTGAGCAAGAGGTAGTAGCGGAGCATGTCGCTCGTAAAGTACATGTATTATTCGATGTGAAGCAAACATTCGTAGAAGAGTTAGAAAAGAATGAGCAATATGAACTGTTTACGGATTTAGAATTACCTCTTGCTCGTGTATTAGCTGACATGGAAGTGAAAGGTGTTACAGTTGATACGGAGCGTCTTCGTAATATGGGAGAAGAGCTTGCGGGTAGATTAAAGGAAATGGAACAAGAGATTTATGAACTTGCAGGAACGGAATTTAATATTAATTCACCGAAGCAGCTTGGGGTTATTCTGTTTGAAAACTTAAATTTACCTGTTATTAAAAAGACGAAAACAGGTTATTCTACGTCTGCTGATGTACTAGATAAGCTTATGGATCATCATGCAATCATTCCGAAGATTTTACACTACCGTCAATTAGGGAAACTAAACTCTACATATATTGAAGGGTTATTAAAAGTTGTACATGACGATTCGTCTAAAATTCACACTCGCTTTAACCAAGTGTTAACACAAACGGGACGACTAAGTTCAACGGAACCAAACTTGCAAAATATCCCGATTCGCTTAGAAGAGGGAAGGAAGATTCGTCAGGCGTTTATTCCTTCAGAAGAAGGATGGATTATGTACGCAGCCGATTATTCACAAATTGAACTTCGTGTGCTTGCTCACATTGCAAAAGATAAAGGTTTAGTTGAAGCGTTCCAACATGACATGGATATTCATACGAAAACAGCTATGGATGTATTCGGTGTTGGAAAAGATGAAGTGACATCTAATATGAGACGACAAGCAAAAGCTGTAAACTTCGGCATTGTATACGGTATTAGTGATTACGGCCTTTCACAAAACTTAGGAATCACGAGAAAAGCGGCAGGGGAATTTATTGAAAGGTATTTAGAAAGCTTCCCTGGAGTACAAGAATATATGGCTGACATTGTAAAAGATGCGAAGCAAAAAGGATATGTTTCAACGTTATTAAATCGCCGTCGTTACATTCCAGAAATTACGAGCCGTAACTTTAATTTACGTAGCTTTGCAGAGCGTACAGCAATGAATACACCAATTCAAGGTAGTGCGGCGGATATTATTAAAAAGGCTATGATTATTATGGCGGATCGCTTAGAAGAAGAAGGTCTACAAGCTCGCTTACTTCTGCAAGTACACGATGAATTGATCTTTGAAGCGCCAAAAGAAGAAGTGGAAAAACTAGAAAAGCTTGTACCTGAAGTAATGGAGCATGCAATTGAACTAGCAGTTCCGTTAAAAGTTGATTATTCTTACGGTCCAACTTGGTACGACGCGAAATAAGGAAGTGATAAAATGCCGGAATTACCAGAGGTTGAAAATGTTAGACGGACACTTGAAAATCTTGTAACGGGAAAAGTGATTGAAGATGTAATTGTCACCTATCTAAAAATAGTGAAACGACCGGACGATGCAGAAATCTTTAAAGACATGCTAAGAGGCGAGATGATCGAGAATATAAAGCGAAGAGGTAAGTTTTTGCTTTTGTATGTAACGAACTATGTAATTGTTTCACATTTGCGTATGGAAGGTAAGTTTTTACTTCATCAAGAGGATGAGCCAATTGATAAACATACACACGTACGCTTCTTATTTACAGATGGAACTGAATTACATTATAAAGATGTGAGAAAGTTTGGTACGATGCATCTCTTTAAGAAAGGTGAAGAGTTTGCTCAAATGCCTCTTGCTGATTTAGGACCAGAGCCATTTGATGTTGAATTGACACCGCAGTATTTACAAGAAAGATTGCAAAAGACAAATCGCAAAATAAAAGTCGTATTATTAGATCAGCGTCTTTTAGTAGGCCTTGGAAATATATATGTAGATGAAGTATTATTCCGTTCGCAAATTCATCCAGAACGAGAAGCTGCATCTTTAACAGAAGAAGAAGTAGAAAGAATTTATGAGGCGATTGTTACAACGCTGGGCGAAGCTGTTAAGCGAGGCGGAAGTACAATTAGAACGTATATTAATTCGCAAGGACAAATTGGTTCGTACCAGGAACTTCTAAATGTATATGGGAAAAAAGGAGAACCATGTGTGACTTGCGGTACGCTATTAGAAAAAACAGTTGTTGGCGGAAGGGGAACACATTACTGCCCAATTTGCCAACCTAGAATATAGAAAAGGGATAACATCGGATAGGCATTTGTCATATACATAGAGCAGAGCTATGTATAAGGGAGGAGCTTACCGATGTACCTTTATTTATCTCTTATTTTATTAGCTTTTACATTAAGCTTAGATAGCTGTAGTGTAGGGCTAACATATGGGTTAAGGAGCGTAAGAATTCCACTAAGATCAATTATAATTATCGGGATTTGTTCAGCAGCTGTCATGCTCGTTTCCATGGGAATTGGACATATGATCGCGAAAATATTTTCGCCTGTTATCGCAACGCGTATCGGTGGGCTTGTTCTTATTGGGATAGGTATTTGGGTATTATATCAATTTTTTCGAAGTGATAAAAAAGAAGAACCAAAGCAAGAGGAGAAGGTTTGGAAACTAGAAATTGCTTCGCTAGGGTTAGTGATTCAAATTTTGCGGAAGCCGACTGTTGCGGATTTTGATAAATCAGGAACTATCTCTGCAGGAGAAGCACTACTTCTCGGTATCGCTCTTTCTGTAGATTCGTTTGGTGCTGGAATTGGTGCATCTTTATTAGGTTATGCACCTGCGATGATGGCGATATTAGTCGCGGTTATGAGTTCTTTATTTTTATTTATTGGAATGAAGCTCGGTACGATTTTATCAAATATGAAATGGTTACAAAAATTTACATTCCTGCCTGGGGTATTACTCATTATTATTGGAATTTGGAAAATGTAAGTATGGGCGTGGAACATTAGTTTCGCGCCTTTTATTATGAGGAGGATTATTATGACAGTAGTAATTGGATTAACAGGAGGCATTGCAAGCGGAAAAAGTACGGTATCAGAAATGTTTCGTGAAATGAGTATACCGGTTATTGATGCAGATATTATTGCGCGAGAAGTTGTAGAACGAGGAAAACCAGCATATAACAAAATTATAGAGGTGTTCGGAACGGAAGTGTTACAAAAAGATGGAGAGCTTGATCGACCAAAGCTTGGGAGTGTCGTTTTTTATAATGAAGAAAAACGATTGCAGTTAAACAAAATCGTTCACCCTGCAGTGCGTGAAGAAATGAATGCACAAAAGGAGATGTACATAAAAGAAGGTATGCAAGCGGTTGTGTTAGATATCCCTCTTTTGTTTGAAAGTAAATTAACAAATCTCGTTGATCGTGTTTTAGTTGTAGCGGTCACACCGAATACGCAATTGGAACGTTTAATGAAACGAAATAACTTTTCAGAAGAAGAAGCAACGGCGCGTATTCAATCTCAAATGTCACTAGAAGAAAAAGTAACGAGGGCGGATGAAGTAATTTATAATGATGGCACAATTGCTGAAACGAAAACACAATTAGCGGCTATTTTGAAAGAATGGAACATTATTGATTAAAAAATTGTGAAATTAATGAAAATGCTTAGTGACATATCTCCTTTTTGTGTTATACTATTATTGGGATTGGAGATAAATAGTATAACGCATTCAAGGGGGATAACATATTATGACTCGTGTGGCAATTAATGGATTTGGACGTATTGGGAGAATGGTGTTTCGTCAAGCAATAAAAGAAAGCGCATTCGAAATTGTAGCAATCAACGCAAGCTATCCATCCGAAACGTTAGCACATTTAATTAAATATGATACAGTACATGGTAAGTTTGACGGAACAGTGGAAGCATTTGAAGATCATTTATTAGTAGATGGGAAAATGATTCGCCTTTTAAACAACCGCGATCCAAAGGAATTGCCTTGGAAAGAATTAGGTGTTGAAGTTGTAATTGAAGCAACTGGTAAATTTAACTCGAAAGAAAAAGCAATTCTTCATGTTGAAGCTGGAGCGAAAAAAGTTATTTTAACAGCACCTGGTAAAAATGAAGATGTAACAATTGTAGTTGGTGTGAACGAAGACCAATTAGATATTACAAAACATACCGTTATTTCAAATGCATCTTGTACAACAAACTGTTTAGCGCCTGTTGTAAAGGTGTTAGATGAGCAGTTCGGAATTGAAAACGGTTTAATGACAACTGTTCACGCTTATACAAATGACCAAAAAAATATTGATAACCCACATAAAGATTTAAGAAGAGCGCGTGCTTGCGGACAGTCTATCATTCCGACAACGACGGGTGCCGCGAAAGCGCTTGCAAAAGTTCTTCCACACTTAAACGGAAAACTCCATGGTATGGCACTTCGTGTACCAACACCAAACGTGTCTCTTGTTGATTTAGTAGTAGACGTAAAACGTGATGTAACAGTTGAAGATATTAATGAAGCATTCAAAACTGTTGCAAACGGTGCGTTAAAAGGAATTGTAGAATTCAGCGAAGAGCCTTTAGTGTCTATCGACTTTAATACAAATACACACTCAGCTATTATTGATGGTTTATCTACAATGGTAATGGGTGAGCGTAAAGTGAAAGTACTTGCTTGGTATGATAACGAGTGGGGCTACTCTCGTCGTGTTGTAGATCTTGTAACGTTAGTTGTAGATGAATTAGCAAAACAAGAAAATGTACAACATATTTAAGTGAAATAGAGGGAGGGCAAGTGAATATTTGCCCTCTTTTTTTATTTTTTTCTGAAAAGAAAAAATTATAGGAGTATATTTTCAAATATTGGACAGACCAAAAAACGTTGTGATTACTGTATTTGTGAATCATTTATTTTTTTTAGGGAAAAGTAAAGAGGAAATTATGACAGAAAATCGAAAAAACTGTTGTTGCAAAATGAAAATAAACAAAGTATACTAACACTCGTAAACTTAAGAGCTGAGGTACGTAGTCACTACTTAAAGGGTTAGGACCTCTCTGGACTAACTTTCCCCCGTGGTAGTGGAGCAAGCCAAATTGCAAATTAGTTTTCAATTCGAACAGTTAGAATAAATTTACAAGGGGGAACTGTAGAATGGATACTATGGATACGATGGGTCGTCACGTGATCGCTGAACTTTGGGATTGCGATTTCGACAAGCTTAATGACATGCCGTATATTGAACAATTATTTGTGGATGCAGCACTAAGAGCTGGTGCTGAAGTACGTGAGGTTGCTTTTCATAAATTTGCACCACAGGGTGTAAGTGGAGTAGTAATTATCTCGGAATCACATTTAACAATTCATAGCTTTCCGGAGCACGGTTACGCAAGTATTGATGTTTATACTTGTGGGGATCGTATTGATCCAAATGTTGCTGCAGAATATATTGCAGAAGGTTTAAACGCGAAAACGCGTGAGAGCATCGAGCTTCCTCGAGGCACTGGTAGCTTCGAAATTAAGCAGAGAGAAACAAAAGCTCTTTAAAAAAGAACATAATTGATTTAAAATGTAAAGAGGTGTATAATGCACCTCTTTTTTAGTTTATATAAAATAGGATCACGATATGTAATAACTTAGAGTGGTCATTATAGAAGAATGAGTTATATAATATTGTATATATATTTTCACATGTAGGTGAGTAGCGAAAGAATAAAGATTATAGTGTAAAGGAGTGAATGAATTGCGTTGTCCATCCTGTTTTCATAATGGAACAAGAGTGTTAGATTCGCGTCCGGTAGACGAGGGGCGCTCTATTCGAAGGAGAAGAGAGTGTGAAAGTTGTTTAAGTCGCTTTACGACATTTGAAAGAGTAGAAGAATCACCTCTTATCGTTGTTAAAAAAGAAGGAACACGAGAAGAGTTTAATAAAGAGAAAATTTTACGCGGTTTAATTAAAGCGTGTGAAAAAAGACCTGTATCTTTAAGGCAGTTAGAGGAAGTAACGCAAAGTGTGGAGCGTGAACTTCGTAACTTAGGTATATCAGAAGTGAAAAGTGATATGATTGGTGAGATTGTTATGGAAGAACTTCGTGATATTGATGATGTTGCTTACGTACGTTTTGCTTCTGTGTATCGTCAATTTAAAGATTTAAATGTATTTATTGAAGAATTAAAAGATATACTGCAAAAAGAGAGAGAGTAGAAGGAATCTCTTTATATACTGTAAGTAAACGAGATAAGAGAGCTAGAAGCGGAAGCTAATAGCTCTTTTTCGCTAATAAAGTGAAACTTTAATCATTGGGGGGTGTTCATCCCCAATGATTATTAGTTGAACCAATCGGGCATTTACGGGAAGTTATCTCCCACCTAACTTCCTCGCATTCGCCGAATTTTGAGGTGGGAGTCTTACTGCCCGTTAATGCGGGATAAATTATATAATAAAGATAGAACGAGTGAAATATAGGTTAGATTGGATGAGAGAAAGGAAAAGCAAGAATGGAAAAACAGTCATGGATGGAGCTATTGCCGATTGATCGTTATAAAGTAAGTGCGAAAGGGTTGTTACATAATTACGACCGGAAAGTATTAACGATGTTGTATCAGCCGTTAATAGGTAGTAGAGCTTTTAGCTTATACATGACGCTATGGGGAGAGTTAGAGCAAGATCGTGTGTTTGGAAAAGAGAATACACATCACTCCCTTATGGTGACTATGCAAATGCAACTTCCTGAAATATATGGGGAACGAGTAAAGTTAGAAGCGATTGGTCTTTTAAATGTATATATTAAGAAAGAAAAAGATATTCGAATGTTTATATATGAATTGCAACCACCTTTATCTCCGAAGCAGTTTTTTGATGATATTGTTTTAAGTATCTTTTTATATAATCGCTTGAGTCGGACAAAATACAACCAAGTAAAGCAATATTTCTTAGAAGAAGAATTCGATTTTGCTTCTTATGAAAATGTTACGCGCTCCTTCAACGATGTATTTGATTCTTTTAACCCAGGTCAGTTTGAACATGCGCAAGAAGAACTGCGTATCCCGAAAACGACAACTATGCCAAATAACGAGAATGGGGATGCCCCGAAAGTTTGGAATGATTTCTTTGATTTCTCTTTATTTGTAGACGGACTATCAGCGCTTGTTCCTAAAAAGGCGATTACAGATCAAGTGCGAGAATGTGTCATTACACTCGCTTATGTGTACGGTGTGGATGCGTTATCGATGCAAAATATCGTTCTTGGCGCAGTGACAGAGATACAAACTATTGATATCGAAAGGCTTCGGAAGGGAGCACGCGATTGGTATCAATTTGAAAATGGTCAAGCACTACCTGTATTAAGTGAAAGGGTGCAACCTCATGCAGCTCGTACAATGAAAGAGGAAGAGCCATCTACGCAAGAAGAGATGCTAATGAAGCAGTTAGAGGAAATCTCGCCAAAACAACTATTGAAAGAGATTTCAGGCGGTGCAGAGGCGACGAAAGCGGACTTGCAAATCGTTGAGGATGTAATGATAAACCAAAAATTAACGCCAGGGGTTGTGAATGTACTTATTTATTACGTTATGCTACGCTCAGATATGAAGCTTGCTAAAACGTATGTCGAGAAGATTGCTGGACATTGGGCGCGAAAAAAGGTCGGTACAGTAGGCGAAGCGATGGCGCTAGCGAAAGAAGAGAATCGTCAATATCAAGAGTGGGCTGAGACGAAGAAGAAAGGCCGAACAGCTAAGAGAATGGTGCGTAAAGAAATGGTGCCTGATTGGCTTAAAGAAGAACCGAAAGAACAAGAGAAAGAAACTGTGAAGAATGACGTAAGTGTGGAAAAAAAGGCAAGTACGTTAGAGGATGAACGAAAACGATTAGAAGAAGTATTGAAAAAATATAAGCGTGATTAATAGAAGAGAATGAACGCTCTTTGAGGTGAGGAAATGGAGCATATTCAAAATTCGTTTGCGAAGTTAATGGAAAATAAAAACTTTAAAAATAGATATGAAGTGTTAAAAGCAGAAGTAATGACGCACCCACGTGTGAAAGAATTTATAGACGAACATAAAGGTGAAGTAACGACTTCGATGATTGAACGAAGTCTTGTGAAGTTATATGAATACATTGGACAAAGTGTAGGGTGCACTGATTGTCCAAATTTAGGGTCATGTAAAAATATGCTGCAAGGATATGAGCCGAAGCTTGTCATTCAAGGTAAGATGATTGATATTCAATACGATCGCTGCGTAAGAAAAGTAGCGTATGATGAGAGAAAGAAACATGAAAAACTCGTTCAAAGTGTGTATATGCCAAATGATATTTTACAGGCGTCTATGGAAAACTTAGACCCTTCAGGTTTAGATGCACGTATTGAGGCGATTGGTGCAGCGAATGAATTTTTACGTGCATATGAACCGGGGAAGAAAGTGCAGGGCTTATATCTTTACGGTAAATTTGGTGTAGGGAAAACATATCTTTTAGGGGCGATTGCAAATGAGCTTGCTCTAAAGAAAATAAGTTCGATGATTGTATACTTCCCGGAATTTTTACGTGAAATTAAAAGTTCGATTCAAGATAATACGATTGGGGAAAAGATTGATGCGGTAAAACGCGTACAAGTATTAATGTTAGATGATATCGGAGCGGAAGCAATGTCAAGTTTTGTACGTGACGATGTTCTCGGTGCAATCTTGCAATTCCGTATGTTAGAAAACTTACCGACGTTCTTTACGTCTAACTTTGATTTCAAACAGTTAGAACATCATTTAACGTATACACAGCGCGGTGAAGCAGAAGAGATGAAAGCAGCCCGTATTATGGAACGAATTCAATATTTAGCAAAGCCGATTTCTATTGGTGGAAAGAACCGTCGTCATAAGTAAAGAGCAAGCTAAGAAGCTTGCTCTTTTTTATTTTAAACATTTTTTCAGAGTAGCTTGTATCATTTTTTTCTCCCTCCCTTAATATATATAAAATTAGCAAGCCATATCGAGTGGATGTTCTAACAATGGGAGATAGGTTTCTACTAAGAGTGAACTTCCATAGATCGGACTCTTATAGGATTTTAGATGCAATCCTTTAGAGCGGGGATAAAAGGGGGGACAAAAGTGATTGAAATTTGCTTCGAAGAAAAAAATGATGCTGTGCACGTATACAGACAACTAACGAAAAGAACGGAATCCTTATATAAGGAAACAAGTGTATATTTAAACGAACAAAAGGTTGTTATTCATATACCATTATGTGAATCGAATTATATTGAAAAGATTTTATTGCCAGTATTACTATATTTCATTATGAATGTGAAACAAAATGAATGGATTCATACCATTTTAAAGGAAAAGTTTTTTTATGAAGAACAAGAAGAGTGTCATCAAATATTGCATATGGCACATGAGATTTTAAAGGAAAGAAGAAAAGGAGCAGCTCGTGATTTAACACGTCAAAAATTTGAATCTTATATTGCGTCGTCTTTGAATGATTGGCTTTGTGATCCGCTCTCATTCTCGTTTTCATCATACGTTCGTTTTCGTCTTCGTACATATAGGGAAATGGTAGCTAAGCTTGCTGAAGTTGCAATTGATGAGTATAAGATGGAGCAGGAATATCAAATGTTCATTGAGACACTTCGCCAACAAGTAAGTAGCCGAAAATCACGTTTGTCCTGTGTACATCTTATTTTTGATGAAAGTTTTATTTTCTATGATGATAAAGGTAGACGTTTAAAACAGGAGAAATTAGTTCAATATATAGATGAAGAATTATTAAAGAACCAGGATGTATATATCGATACGAAAGTAATTGCACCACTTCTTTCTATTTCGCCGAAAAAGATTTATTTATATACGAAAGAACAAGATCATAATATGATTATTACTTTGCGAAATGTATTTCAGGAACGAGTGCAACTACATGGATTACATGAATTTGAGCGCAACGTGAAAAATTTAAAAAATAAAGGTAACGCCCTTGATTTTCTAAGTTTTTGAGCATATAATTACCTACATAAATGAAATATATCGAAATGTTATGATGAGGACATGGGTAGTTTTCTACGATTTTCAGAGAGGGAAGCCTTAGGGTGTGAGCTTCCTAGTACGGGATAATTACTTACCACCTCTAAACTTTAGCAGTGAACGTTTTTCTAGTAATTGCTAACGGACAACACCGTTATGTTGAACTTGAGCAATTAACAATAAGGTTAATTGGAACAAGGGTGGAACCACGAATTCAACACTCGTCCCTTTTTATGGGATGAGTGTTTTTTATTTTGAAAAAAAAGAGGAGTGACCAGTGATGGCAGATGTAGTTAAAATTACTTTCCCTGATGGAGCTGTGAAGGAGTTTCCAAAAGGAGTAACAACTGAAGAAATCGCAGCTTCTATTAGCCCAGGCTTAAAGAAAAAAGCTGTGGCTGGAAAATTAAACGATGAGATGATCGATCTTTCTACACCAATTGAAGAAGATGGTGCAGTTTCTATCATTACATTAGATTCTGAAGATGGCTTATATATTTTACGCCACTCAACAGCCCACCTTTTAGCGCAAGCGTTAAAACGTTTATATAAAGATGTTAAGCTTGGCATTGGTCCAGTAATCGAAAATGGCTTCTACTACGATATCGATATGGAAGAAGCAATTACAGTTGAAGACTTCAAGAAAATCGAAAAAGAAATGCAAAAAATCGTGAACGAGAACTTAGAAATCGTTCGTCATGAAGTACCACGTGCAGAAGCACTTCGTCGTTACGAAGAAGTTGGCGATGAGTTAAAATTAGATTTAATTAACGATCTTCCAGAAGATGCAGTTATTTCAATTTACGAGCAAGGCGAATTCTTCGACCTTTGCCGTGGCGTTCACCTTCCATCTACAGGGAAGATTAAAGTGTTTAAATTATTAAGCGTTGCAGGTGCTTACTGGCGCGGTGATAGCAATAATAAAATGTTACAACGTATTTACGGTACTGGATTCGTTAAGAAAGCAGAATTAGATGAGCACTTACGTATGCTTGAAGAAGCAAAAGAGCGCGATCACCGTAAATTAGGTAAAGAGTTAAAACTATTTACTAATAGCCAAAAAGTAGGACAAGGTTTACCACTTTGGTTACCAAAAGGTGCAACAATTCGCCGTATTATCGAGCGTTACATCGTTGATAAAGAAGCAAGCTTAGGCTATGATCACGTATACACTCCAGTATTAGGAAGTAGAGAGCTTTATGAAACTTCTGGTCACTGGAACCATTACCGTGATGGCATGTTCCCATCAATGGAAATGGATAATGAAGAGTTAGTTCTTCGTCCAATGAACTGCCCTCACCATATGATGGTTTATAAAAATGATATTCACAGCTACCGTGAATTACCAATCCGTATTGCGGAACTTGGAACAATGCACCGCTATGAAATGTCTGGAGCATTATCTGGATTACAACGTGTACGCGGAATGACTTTAAACGATGCGCACATTTTCGTTCGTCCAGATCAAATTAAAGAAGAGTTAAAACGTGTTGTAAACTTAACTTTAGAAGTGTACAAAGATTTCGGTTTAGAAAACTATTCATTCCGTCTATCTTATCGTGACCCAGCAGATACTAAAAAGTATTATGCTGATGATGAGATGTGGGAAAAAGCACAAGGTATGTTAAAAGAAGCTATGGATGAAATGGGTCTTGATTACTATGAAGCTGAAGGTGAAGCGGCATTCTATGGTCCAAAACTTGACGTTCAAGTTCGTACTGCTCTTGGAAAAGACGAAACACTTTCAACTGTACAATTAGACTTCTTACTTCCAGAACGCTTTGAATTAACTTACGTTGGTGAAGACGGTAAACAACATCGTCCAGTTGTAATTCACCGTGGTGTTGTATCAACTATGGAACGTTTCGTAGCCTTCTTAATTGAAGAATACAAAGGCGCATTCCCAACTTGGTTAGCTCCAGTTCAGGCGCAAGTAATTCCAGTTTCTCCGCAAGTACATTTAGACTATGCGAAGAAAGTACAAGATGAATTACGACGTGCTGGTATCCGTGTTGAATTAGACACTCGTGAAGAGAAAATTGGTTACAAAATCCGTGAAGCACAAATGCAAAAGATTCCGTACATGCTTGTAGTAGGTGACAATGAAGTTACTGAAAATGGCGTTAACGTACGTAAATATGGTGAACAAAAATCAGAAACAATCGCATTAGATGCGTTTGTTGACATGATTAAAGTAGAAGGAAAACGATAAGAAAAAGCCGCGGTATACCGCGGCTTTTTTATGTATTATAAAAAAGAAAATCTAGAAAAAATAACCAAACAATACTTATCATAAAAAAGTATTGCAAGTATGCTGGTTGTTTGTTACAATATTTCTTGTTGTTAGTAAAACACATCGCGTCTTCTTGACAGACGTCATGTCCTATGATAAACTCATCAAGGATAATAGAATATGGTTTTGACAAGTAGAAGCACCCGCTTCTCACCTGATGGACGCATTCGCAGTTAGCAGGTAAATGTATTTCTTACTAAAGATATTACAAGTGTGGGTGCCGTGTGCCCGCACTTTTTTTGTTCGGGTTCTACAATTGCAAAACGTATTCTAAGAAAACCTTGGAGGTGGCTTACTATTAGCAAGGATATGATGATTAACGAGCAAATTCGTGCACGTGAAGTACGCTTAGTTGGCGCAAACGGCGATCAACTTGGAATCAAGTCTCGTAATGACGCTTTAGACTTAGCTGCAGGTCTTAATCTTGATTTAGTATTGGTTGCTCCAAATGCGAAACCGCCAGTATGCCGCATTATGGACTACGGTAAATTCCGCTTTGAGCAACAGAAGAAAGAAAAAGAACAGCGCAAAAATCAAAAAGTAATTAGCATGAAAGAAGTTCGTTTAAGTCCAACAATTGATGAACATGACTTTAACACAAAACTTCGTAATGCTGTCAAGTTTTTAGAGAAAGGCGACAAGGTTAAAGCGTCAATTCGCTTTAAAGGACGTGCCATTACTCATAAAGAAATCGGTCAACGTGTTTTAGATCGCTTCTCAGAAGCTTGTGCTGAAGTTAGTACAATTGAATCTAAGCCTAAAATGGAAGGACGCAGTATGTTCTTAGTTTTAGCACCGAAAAACGATAAGTAATAGATAGAGGAGGAAATACCTATGCCTAAACAAAAAACTCATCGCGGCGCTGCAAAGCGTTTCAAAAAGACTGGATCTGGTAAACTGAAGCGTTCTCACGCTTACACAAGCCATTTATTCGCTAACAAATCTACAAAAGCTAAACGTAAACTACGTAAAGCTGGTGTAGTTAGCGCTGGTGACTTCAAACGCATTCGTCAAATGCTTGACAACTTAAAATAAGTTCGGCTGATATATAGAACAAACTAGGAGGTAATATTATGCCAAGAGTAAAAGGTGGTACAGTTACTCGTCAACGTCGTAAAAAAGTTATAAAATTAGCAAAAGGTTACTACGGTTCTAAGAGTACATTATTTAAGGTTGCTAACCAACAGGTTATGAAATCTCTAATGTATGCATTCCGTGACCGTCGTCAAAAGAAACGTGACTTCCGTAAATTATGGATTACACGTATCAACGCAGCAGCTCGTATGAATGGTCTTTCTTACAGCCGCTTAATGCACGGTTTAAAAAATGCTGGCATCGAAGTTAACCGCAAGATGCTTGCTGACTTAGCTGTTCATGACGAAAAAGCTTTCGCTGAATTAGCAACAGTTGCAAAAAACAACATTAACTAATTGTTTAAAACCTTAGAAGATCTTTCTTCTAAGGTTTTTTTATTTGTATTCATTATAACGATTCAATAACTTGTGAAATTTCCCGCTTAGTGTCGTCACAATTAAATGAGTTATTTCTATCTAGTATATTAAGATGTGCTTGTAAGAGCTTTTGTAACGATAACGAGGAGACTTTTACATGAAAGTAGGAAAGATTAACGGACGTGTCGTTATCGATATGACAAAATCAATATAAAAGAATATATAAAAAAAGTCAGGAGAATCCTCCTGACTTTTTTTTATTTGAACTCATTCGTAAAGAAGTGTATCTTTCCTAGCAGAAACGACACTGCTATAATGGAAAGATGATATGGAACTTTCATCAAGTGAACAATCTATGAGTGATGATTGAAACGTATTTGCAAATTAAGGACAAGCTATCTTTATAAAGATGTAGGTAGCTGACTTTTTAATAAGAAACGAAAAATAATAATGAACTTTGAGATGAAACAACATTGTTGCGGAAAATGCGATGTTGGAGGAGGACAATAGAATGGACTTACTACAACTATTTAAATTACAAAAAGAATTAGATGACCGTATTGTGAAAGAACATGACTTACAACCGAAGAAATTGTTAAAAGAAAAAATGTTAGCTCTTCTTGTAGAAATTGGAGAACTTGCAAATGAAACACGTTGTTTTAAATATTGGAGCAATAAACCAGCGTCAGAACGTGAAGTAATATTAGAAGAATACGTAGATGGTTTACATTTTATTTTATCAATCGGAATCGATTTAGGAATTGATAAAAACTTCTTATTCTATAAATGTGCGCAAACGAATAAAACACAAGTGGAAATTTTCTTAGACACATATGCGAAAGTAATTCGCTTTACAGATCAACCTTCTATTACGAACTATATTGAACTATTTACAAGCTATCTTCGTCTTGGACAAGCGCTTGAATTTGAACAAGAAGAAATTGAAAAAGCATATTTAGATAAAAATGAAGTAAATCATCAGCGTCAAACACAAGGATACTAATTTAATTTTTGAATATTTCAATTTCCTTTTGTATAATAAAGTGACTGAAGAAAAAGGAGGGTGTTGGCAATGACAAAATTAGACGAGACATTGACAATGCTAAAAGAATTAACAGACGCACGCGGTATTGCGGGTAACGAGCGCGAACCACGTGAAGTAATGAAGAAATATATTGAGCCGTTTGCAGATGAACTTTCTACTGATAATTTAGGAAGTTTAGTTGCGAAAAAAGTTGGGAAAGAAAACGGCCCGAAAATTATGGTTGCAGGTCATTTAGATGAAGTTGGCTTTATGATTACGCAAATTGATGACAAAGGCTTCCTTCGTTTCCAAACGGTTGGTGGCTGGTGGTCGCAAGTTATGCTTGCACAGCGCGTAACGATTGTAACGCGTAAAGGAGATGTAACAGGTGTAATTGGTTCAAAACCACCGCACATTTTACCTCCAGAAGCTCGTAAAAAGCCAGTTGAAATTAAAGACATGTTCATCGATATTGGTGCTTCTAGCCAAGAAGAAGCGATGGAGTGGGGCATACGACCAGGAGATCAAGTTGTACCGTACTTCGAATTCCAAGTGATGAAGAATGAAAAGATGTTACTTGCAAAAGCATGGGATAACCGAATTGGTTGTGCAATTGCAATTGACGTATTAAAACAATTAAAAGATGAAAAGCATCCAAACGTTGTATACGGCGTTGGGACTGTACAAGAAGAAGTCGGTCTTCGTGGTGCGAAAACATCTGCAAACTATATTAAGCCCGATATCGCATTCGCTGTAGATGTTGGTATTGCTGGGGATACACCGGGTGTAACGGCAAAAGAAGCGCAAAGTAAAATGGGTGATGGTCCGCAGATCATTCTATATGATGCTTCTGTTATTGGTCATACAGGTTTACGTGATTTCGTAGTTGATGTTGCTGATGAATTACAAATTCCATACCAATATGACTCTGTAGCAGGCGGGGGAACGGATGCAGGAGCAATTCACATTTCTGTAAATGGTATTCCGTCTATGGCAATTACGATTGCGACACGCTACATTCATTCTCATGCAGCGATGTTACATCGTGATGATTATGAAAACGCAGTGAAGTTAATTGTAGAAGTTATTAAACGTC
Organism: Bacillus sp. MYb209; assembly: GCF_002975175.1. GTDB lineage: Bacteria > Bacillota > Bacilli > Bacillales > Bacillaceae_G > Bacillus_A. The sequence goes on along the minus strand of NZ_PCNZ01000016.1, from coordinate 3,502 downwards.
TTGATAAAGAGGCTGTACATAACATTACATTTAATTAATAGAAAAAAGCGAAGGGTAATTTCCTTCGCTTTTTCCATTTTTAAAACGGTCGTTCTAATCCTGCTGCAGTATGGGCTCCTAAAATAATTAAGCGAGTTAATTGCATTGCCATGAAATGCGGGGTATAAATCATGCCTCTTTTTAACCATGACATAATCATACCGATATGAGCCCCTGTAACATAACTAATAAGAATGTCACGAGGAACCATGAGTTCTTCATCATCAGGTTGTGAAATAGATAAGCTTAATGTTAAATGTGTTTGGACTGTTTTCATCATTTTATAAGAGTAGTTTCCAGCGGCTTTATCACCAAGCATAACGTTATAGAAGTTCACATTTTCTGCTATATGTTCAAATAAAGCTAAAAATGTTGGATGTGGTGAGTCAAATGTGAGCTGAAAATCTTCTTTATTTCGTTTTTGTGGTTTAATTACTTCAGCTAGTTTTTCTAACATTTCTTCTATGCTTTTTTCTAATAAATCATATTTATCATGGTAATGGCTATAAAATGTAGCACGATTTACAGGAGCACGTTCCGCGATATGTTGCACAGTTACATTTTCAAAGCCCTTTTCGCCTACTAAAGCGACAAAAGCATCCTGTATGAGTTGTCTCGTTCGTTTTACACGTGGATCATTTGTATTTTTAATAGACATTTTTACTTCACCTCGTTTAATTTTTTTAACTTAAACAACACATGTATAGTGTAATGTTGTTTAAACGACATATGGGTTTAAATTGTTGGTTGTAGATTCGGGATAATTATTTATAATTATAAACGATAGTCCTTTAGAAATCAGCACCGCTAGGATGCAGACAAAACATAGTTTGCGTCGTAAAAGGTGTGCTTTTTTTGTTTAAAGGTTAATATAATTAACAATTAAACAATGTAAACACTAAGGATGTAAATAGTTTAGAAAAAAATTATATGCGATATAAGGAGAGGAATGCAATGAATCAGTTTCGAAGAATGGTAATTATCAACATTATCACATTAATTGTATTAGTTGGCGGCGGTATTGGCGGTTATTACTATTACAATCAAGCGGAAAACTATTTAAAAACAGAAAATGCGAAGATTGACGGGAAAGTAATCCCAATTGCATCACCAGTAGCAGGTAAGTTAACGGACTGGAAAGCTGAAGTCGGAAAAAACTACAATGAGAACGATAAAGTAGGTGCGGTTACTGTAGCAGGAGCAAATGGTGAGCAAACAGTAGATGTAACAATTCCGCAAAATGCAACAGTTGTACAATCAAATGCAACAACTAATGCATTCGTTGGAGCAGGTAGCCCGATTGCTTATGCATTTGATATGAACAATTTATGGGTAACGGCAAATATTGAAGAAACAAATATTGATGATGTTCAAAAAGGTCAAACAGTAGATGTGTATGTAGACGCATACCCAGATACAACGTTAACAGGGAAAGTAGAACAAGTTGGATTAACAACAGCGAATACATTCTCGATGTTACCATCAAGTAACGCAACAGCGAGCTATACGAAAGTAAAGCAAGTTGTGCCAGTGAAAATTTCTTTAGATCATAGTAAATCAGTAAATATTGTTCCTGGAATGAATGTGTCAGTTCGTATTCATAAGTAAGGGGGAGATGAGATGTCCTCAATTGCAATTGTAGGATATGCACTATTTTGTATAATCGTCTTCTTCCTTATAAATCGTCTTTTACGAAAGAAAAAAACGAATGTGGGAGAAGAACAAGTCCCAGCCGTAAGTAAGATAGAAGTAAGTCAAGCAGAAACAGTAGAGAAAGAACTTGAACAAGAAACAGAAGCTTCTAACGTAGTGGAATTAGAAACAGGGAAGCAAGAGCAAGTAAAACAGGAAAAAGAAATGCTGAAGAGACAATTACCGGTAGAGAATGTGAATGTAAAGGCAGTTGTAGCTGTATTAATTCTCGGTATGTTCGTTTCTATTTTAAACCAAACGATCATTAATGTTGCATTGCCTCCATTAATGAACGAATTTAACGTATCAACTTCAACAGCACAATGGTTAATTACAGGCTTCATGCTTGTAAACGGAATTTTAGTACCGATTAGTGCATTTTTAGTTTCACGGTTTACGTATCGTAAATTATTCATAGCAGCAATGTTATTCTTCACTGTAGGATCTATCATTTGTGCTACATCAGGTAACTTTACAATGATGATGACGGGCCGCGTTATTCAAGCGGTTGGTGCAGGTATTTTAATGCCAGTTGGTATGAATATTTTCATGACATTATTCCCGCCTCATAAGCGCGGAGCAGCTATGGGGTTACTTGGGGTAGCGATGATTTTAGCACCAGCTATCGGACCAACTGTAACAGGTTGGGTAATTGAAAACTATAGCTGGAACTTAATGTTCTATGGGATGTTTGTTATCGGTTTAATTATTACGTTCTTATCTTTTAAATTCTTTACACTAGCTCAGCCAGTGTCTAAAACAAAGTTAGATGTATTCGGTGTTATTAGTTCAAGTATTGGACTAGGTAGCTTACTGTACGGATTTAGTGAAGCTGGAAATAATGGCTGGACTAGTGCAGAAGTTGTTATAACACTTATTATCGGTGTCATTGGTTTAGCTGTATTTATTTGGAGAGAGTTAACAACGGAAAATAAAATGCTTGATTTGCAAGTGTTTAAATATCCAACGTTCACTTTCACATTATTAATTAACGCAATCGTAACGATGGCATTATTCGGAGGTATGTTATTACTTCCAGTATACTTGCAAAACATTCGCGGTTTTACACCGATGGAATCAGGTTTATTATTACTTCCAGGATCATTAATTATGGGGATTATGGGACCAGTTGCAGGTAAACTATTTGATAAGTATGGTATTCGTCCGTTAGCAATTGTCGGATTAGCCATTACAACATTTGCGACATATAAATTTACAACGTTATCGATGGATACACCGTATAGCGTTATTATGACGGATTATATTATACGTTCAATTGGTATGTCATTCATTATGATGCCAATTATGACAGCTGGTATGAACGCGTTACCGATGAAATTAATTTCTCACGGTACAGCAACGCAAAATACGTCAAGACAAGTAGCTGGTTCAATTGGAACAGCGATATTAATCACGCTTATGACGCAACAAACTACTGCTCACGTAGCGGATTACGGCAATATGTTAACAACGTCAAACCCGATTTTAGTTGATAAAGTACACGGTATGGGCCAAAGCTTAGCGGCATTAGCCGGATCAGCTCAAGCAGGAGATGCGATGAGCACGCAACTATTATTCGGACAAATTTCAAAGTTATCTGCAATTAACGGTATTAACGATGCCTTCTTAATTGCAACAATATTAGCCGGTATTGCTTGGGTGTTATCGTTCTTCTTACCATCAGGCAATAAACCAAATAGAAAAGCAGGGAATTAATAAAATGTACCCTATAGAATAGACACTTAAAAAAAGTCTATTCTATAGGGTATTT
>NZ_PCNZ01000015.1 GCF_002975175.1 Bacillus sp. MYb209 | reverse complement strand
ATGCCGCTAAATCTTTGAATTCATACTTCCAACCTTTTTCCGCTGTTACTTCTTGCGTTGCGATTACTTGGCCATTTTGTAGTAAGTCTACTTTAATCATATTCGGACGATCTTTCGCATTATCATCCTTCCACGTTTTCGTTCCTTCTACTTTTGTTTGACCAACCTTTGTATTCGTAATGTCATAACCTTTTACTTCTGTTTGATATCCGTCTACTGCTTGTTCTTTCACTTCATACTTGTATGCCTTACCTTCGGCATCGTATGCCGCTAAATCTGTAAACGCATATTTCCATTCGCTTGCTACGCTCACTTCTTTTGTATCGATCACCTTGCCATTTTGTAGTAGGTCGACTTTGATTGCTTTTGGACGTCCTTCACCATTTCCGTCCTTCCATATCTTCGATCCTTCTACTTTTGTTTGACCAACCTTTGTATTCGTGATGTCATAACCTTTTACTTCTGTTTGATATCCGTCTACTGCTTGTTCTTTCACTTCGTACTTGTATGCCTTACCTTCGGCATCATATGCCGCTAAATCTTTGAATTCATATTTCCAACCTGTTGCTTCTGTTACTTCTTGCGTTGCAATCACTTTACCATTTTGTAGTAAGTCTACCTTAATCATCGTCGGACGATCTTTCGCATTATCGCCTTTCCACGTCTTCGTTCCTGAAACAGATGTAGTTTTCATCTTATTCGAAATTGGTAACTCAATTCCATTTACAGATCCTGATTTAACTTCGAAACTTACTTTTACTTGAGGATCGAAATCAACATAGTCTGGAGCTGAAACTTCTTGCACATAATATTTACCTGGTTGTAAATTAGGGATTTCAATTATCCCTTTTTCATCTGTTTTATATACATCTCCAACTTGTTCATCCGACTCTTTATACAATTTAAACGAAACATTTGGGATTAATTTTTCTTTATTCCCTTCAATATGCTTAACAATTCTTAGCGTTCCTTTTGGAACCTCGTTACCTTCGGCACCACCGCTAGCTGTCATATTTTCGACTGGATGAGTACCCGATTCAGTAACTGGTTCTTTGTTTAGAACTTGGTAATCAATCGTATAATCATTCTTAAAAAACTCTTGCTTCTTCCCAGCTTCCGTTATAGTAGATGTATAACCAATCGTAAAGGCAGCAAGACGTGCTTTATCCTTATTAAGCACAACTTTAAATGATCTGTCACCAGTAAAGGTAATCGTTCCGTAACCTTTCTTTTCAAACTCTTGTAGCGTTAAAGATCGACGACCTAGATAATCATCTACAATTATATAGAAACTATCCTTATTAAGTGTTTGACCTTCCTGTAAATTATCAGTCACAACAATATCGCGACTTAACTCTTCTTTATTTAAGTTTATATTCAAGAACCAACGTACTTCATTGTCCTTGCCTGAGTTCATATCACCAGTTTTATAAAAAAACGGTGGCTTTCCAGGCTCTGTACCACCACTGCTTGGGCCGGTAATTGTTACAGATTGCTTATCTACATTTGTACCGAAATTGGTTTCAATCTCTTTCTTTTCATCCGTTCCTACATTAGCAGCTTCCACAAAAAAGTTTAAATACCCCTTAATATTTTGATGTGTACTCAGTTTATCATTAAATGTACATACCACAGTACCTGCAGTGACTTTACAAGTACCATAGTCATCTAATGGAAACTCTTTATCTAATCCTTTTAATTCTGGAGGCAGTGTTAATGTTAGTGTGTCTCCAGGTTTCAGCCTAAGTCCATCTTTTTCACTGAAGTTTACAGTTACTTTAGTCCATTCTGTGGTACTTAGATTTGCTTTACCAATCTGAAAACTATCTACAAGTCCTGCTGTGTTTAACTCTTGTGCATTTGCTACTATAGGTAAAAGACTCTGACCTATAGTAAACATGAAAATCATTATAATCGAAAAAATTGAAGTAACTCTTTTTAAATACATATTTTATGTTATCCTCCTATAAAATTAAAAACAGATAGCTCCTGGTACAAACATACTATGACAAAGATTCTATTATTCAATGTCATTAAGCTATTTTACTTAAATATTTTTGATAGCTATTATCATCTTTTTCTCTTTTTTCAACCCTTCTATTGCTTAGAAACTTGAAGTTTGACTTTTATATAGACTCATCTAATTTCTCCGACATGTCTAAAGTATGGTATTTCTGGTCTATACTGTTTAACAAAAACAGATACAGGACAAATGTTGATAAAGAAATTCAAATTACAAATACACATGAACAGACCCTAGAACAACTTCACGTCAGAAGAAGATAATTCGAAAAGCACTCACGATAAAACTCATGACAGTCATTTGTCTTATTATGCCGTAGAGTTTCCGAAATTTCTTCATACCAAGTGCAAACGTTTGCTCTATAAATGAAAAGTTTCATTGTCGACAAGTATGGAAGAGCTACTTCACAGTAAATATGCATTTGGTCAACTTCCTTACGTATCCTCCTAAAGAATAACAAGAAGTACCATCTATAATCGAAATTAGCATATCAGCCGAGGAAAGTTCGAACTGTGAAACATACTTGGATACTCGTATTCTAAAAGATGTTATTGAAGATGCGTTTTCTGCCATTATAAGTTGCGGTGAAATTGGCCATATGTTAAAACCTTTTGTGTTTAGTTACACAGCCGACCTACACACCGAAACAAGTAGAACAAGAAGCGTTCCACCGCCAGCATTATATAATTAAAAACGCTCTGGATGAAGTATTGTTTGCCTATGCAAGATGAAAGTCATATTCTCCAAATTTGAATACAGTGGACCGAATTTGGGGGTAACTAAAAAAGAGTATGATTGTCAACTGATTTCATGTAAATCGTATAGAAATACGAAATTCAGCCTTTTCATTTTTGGAGTATATAAATGAGTGTCGAGAAAAAACCCTTTTCCTAATGGGTTCCATGGCTATGTCGAAGAATTAAAATGAGCTTATATATGATGATAATATCAAAACCGAGAAATTTATATCCTTTCATTATTTTTTATCAAATCATGAAACCTTTAATTGTACTATATGTACTATTATAAACATACCACCCCTAGTTTCTTGACTAAGTTGGAAGTTTTCAAGATTAATTACTAATTGTTTAAATACTTGGTTAGATGAATTGTTCTTTTAGTATTTGGCATAGCTGTAACAATGTTTTTTACAACAATCACACCATTTTCTAGTAACATTCCACCAACTAATAATACATATATGGATTTTTGATAATCTTACCCCCAACAGTCTATTATTCTAGAATCGTTCCTAAAAATCAATAGTTAATTGGTATTTTACTATTTTCACTCCATCACCATAACATATATTTGTCACATGTATTTAGATTAGAAAATTGGCACAGAAAAAGAGATAGCTTTGCCATCTCTTTTTCTGTTTCAACTTCCCCTTATCAAGCCACACGACTTTTCGGTGCTCTTCTTTCTTTGACTTCTGATCAGTCTATAGACTGATCAGAAGTTTATATATCAACTTGTATATCAATTCTAAACAAAAATAGACATCTTTTCTTTATTACATTTTTTCTGGTGCAGATACTCCTACGATTGCTAATGCATTTTGAAGTGTATTGCGTACTGCTTTCATTAATTCGTAACGAGCTTTACTTAATTCTAAGTTATCTTGGTTTAATACTTTTTCTGCGTTGTAGAAGCTGTGTAATGCTGCTGCTAATTCAAATGCATAGCTTGTAATGCGGTGTGGTAGACGTTTTTGCGCTGCATCTGCAACTACAGCTGGGAATTCACCAAGTTTTTTCAGTAACTCTACTTCTTTCTCTGAAGTAACAAGTTTGTAATTCACGTCTCCGCCTGTAGCTAATCCTAACTCTTCACCTTGACGAAGGATACTACATACACGAGCATGTGCATATTGTGCATAGTATACTGGGTTTTCATTAGATTTTGATACAGCTAAGTCCATATCGAAGTCTAAATGAGAATCACCGCTACGCATTGCGAAGAAGTATCGCATTGCGTCCACGCCTACTTCTTCCATAAGCTCACGAAGTGTAACTGCTTTACCTGTACGCTTACTCATTTTCATTTTTTCACCATTTTGGTACAGTTGTACCATTTGGATGATTTCTACTTCAAGTGTTTCTTTATCGTAACCTAGCGCTTGAATAGCAGCTTTCATACGAGGAATGTAACCGTGGTGGTCAGCACCCCAAATGTTGATTAGCTTATCGAAACCACGCTCTAATTTATCACGATGATAAGCGATATCTGGCGTTAAGTATGTGTAAGAACCGTCATTTTTAATTAATACACGGTTTTTATCGTCACCGTAAGTCATTGAACGGAACCAAGTTGCTCCGCCTTCTTCAAAGATTTCCTCACGTTCTTTTAATACAGCAAGAGCCTGATCAACTTTTCCGTTTTTGTATAATGATGTTTCTGAGAACCACACATCGAAGTTAACACGGAAGCTTTCTAAGTCTTTTTGAAGTTTTGCTAACTCATATTTCAAACCGTATGAACGATAGAAGTCATAGCTTTCTTCTGCATCAGCTTTTGCATAACGATCGCCAAACTCTTCTGCTAAACGTTTACCGATTCCAATGATGTCCGCACCATGGTAACCGTCTTCTGGCATTTCTTTTTCTAAACCTAAAGCTTGCATGTAACGAGCTTCAACAGAAAGAGCTAAGTTATGAATTTGGTTACCAGCATCATTAATGTAGTACTCACGAGATACATCGTATCCTGCTTTTGCTAATACGTTACATAAAGTGTCACCTACTGCCGCACCACGTGCATGTCCTAAGTGAAGATCGCCTGTTGGATTCGCAGATACGAACTCAATTTGTACTTTTTCACCTTTACCAGTATTCGTTTCACCGTATGCTTCACCAGCGTTGACGATTGTTGGGATTAAGTCTGTTAAGTAGCTATTATCCATGTAGAAGTTAATGAAACCAGGACCAGCGATTTCAATTTTTTCAATAGAAGCTTTTGCTTTATCGAAGTTTGCAACTAATTCTTCTGCAATCATACGAGGTGCTTTTTTCGCAACGCGTGCAAGTTGCATTGCCATATTTGTAGAGAAGTCACCATTTGTTTTATCTTTTGGAGATTCTAATACAACGTTTGGAATTTGTTCTTCTGTCGCTAATTCTGCCTTTAATACAGCAGCTTGAATTTCTTCTTTAATCAATCCTTTTACTTGTTCTAAAGAATTCATTATTTTGCCTCCTTCAAATTAATTGTAATTGTATATCTGCCAGCTTCTTGATCACTTAGAAGCAATGCGTACGTTAAGAAGAGTTGTCCTTTTTTCTTTTCATCCGACCATTTAAAAAGAACGTTATCAGTTTTCGTTTGCAATGCAAACGTACCAAGTTCACTCGTATACGTACCAGTTGTCCATTCACCTTTCACATGCGTCTGACGCATAGAAATAGCACCTGAACGCATAATGAGAACTTGTTCATCTTGAATTTTAATAATTGTTTTCACTTCGCCTTGTTCGTTCGGCTCTTGGAATGTTATATATGTACCTTGACCTTTTACATAGTATTGACCATTTGCTTCAAAAGCAACGGTTTCCTTCCTCGCCCCTTCACGGATTTCTGTTACGAAATGAACGTGTACCGGCAAGCCTGCAAGTTGTTTCTTCACGTCTTGCACACCTCTCAAATGTTATAGATATTAAATACTACTTATAATAAATCACTTTTCCTATCATATCAAAAAAAGACTCTGTCTGTCTGCTGAAAAATCAGGAAAACTCCTTTTCAAAAAATAATTCACCTTCACTTTATTTCATATGTTAAAATGTTTTTTAAATCTAAATATTCTTTCATTTCAAGGGGTGAATTTGGTGCTACCAACAAAATTAAAAAAAGGTGATGAAATAAGAGTTATTTCACCATCTTGTAGTTTAAGTATTGTCTCAAATACGAACCGAGAGCTTGCTACAAAAAGATTAACCGATATGGGCTTTCACGTTACATTCTCAAAAAATGCTGAAGAAATAGATCGCTTTTCTTCATCCTCTAGTTCTTCACGAGTTCAAGATCTTCATGAAGCATTTAGAGACCCTAATGTAAAAGCAATTTTGACGACACTTGGCGGGTACAATTCTAATGGTTTATTGAAACATCTCGATTATGATTTAATTCGAGAAAATCCGAAGTTTTTCTGTGGCTATTCTGATATTACCGCTTTAAATAATGCCATTTACACAAAAACAGGCATCGTTACATATTCAGGACCCCACTTCTCTTCATTTGGAATGGAGAAAGGCCTCGATTATACGACCGATTACTTTTTAAAATGCTTAACTGCTAATGAGCCTATTGAAATATTGCCGGCTGAAACGTGGAGTGATGATTCTTGGTATGTTGATCAGGAAAATCGAGAATTTATTAAAAATAAAGGATATGTTTCAATTCAAGAAGGAGAAGCTACAGGAGATATTATTGGTGGTAATATGAGCACATTTAATTTACTGCAAGGCACGCCATATATGCCTAACTTACAGGACAAAATTTTATTTCTTGAAGAGGATAGTTTAACAGGAAAAGCTACCCTTAAAACTTTTGATCGATATTTACATTCTCTTATGCAGCAACCTGACTTTGAACATGTAAAAGGCATCGTTATAGGAAGAATGCAAAAAGGAGCAGAATGTACGATAGAAGACATTCTAGACATGATTGCTTCAAAGCCTGAACTTACACATATCCCTATCATTGCAAATGCAAGTTTCGGTCATACAACTCCTATTTTTACTTTTCCAATTGGTGGACGTGCACAAATTATTTCTAGTAAAGAAAACACATCTGTTACAATTTTAACGCACTAAAAAGGAGCGAATGATTCGCTCCTTTTATACTTTTTCTATTTTTTGCAATGCTTTCTGCGGGATGGATTCTTTCGGAACTTCAGCCCAGCCCTTTCCTTGCATACCTTTTGCATAAATCTTTATAAATGCACCTGCGTGTAATTCGCGGTTTACCATCTTTTTAATGACTTGCTGTTTCCCATCTTCTGTATAACCTTTAAATGTATATAAATATTCATCATCTTTTTTCTCGCCTTTATCTATAACTGCATAATAGTCTTGTATTTCTTTATTCGAAAAGAAGTTGTCTACAAAGGCATCAACACCTTCTGTTTTTGATTGTAAATAATATGCTGTACCACCTAAAATAATGGCGAAGACAGCTAAAACTTTCATTACCAATTTCATACATGCGCCTCCTGTTTGCACTTCTTTCTCACTAACCGTATGTCTATACCTGTATTATACGAAAAAAAGCATACTATACTCTATCGAAATGTCTTACACTTCCCTTACATTATTGTAAGACTTTTTCACCTTACAGCAATTTCCGGACAAAAAGTTTTTCCGTTTAACAAACTTTTATATTATTATTGAATGATACGAATTTTTATTACAAAAATCAAAGGAGACAGTTTTCAAATGGCTATCTTGCAAGGTTTAGCACTATTACTTGTTGTACTCTGTCTATTTACACTTTTTAGTTACCGTGCTCCTTACGGAATGAAAGCAATGGGTGCTTTAGCTAATGCAGCAATCGCGAGTTTTCTTATTGAAGCATTTCACCGTTATATCGGTGGAGAAATGTTTCATAATGACTTTTTACAATCAGTAGGAGAAGCTTCTGGTAGTATGAGCGGTGTCGCAGCGGCGATTTTAGTAGCATTAGCAATCGGTGTTTCGCCCGTATACGCTGTTTTAATCGGTATAGCTACTAGTGGGTTCGGTATTTTACCAGGATTTTTCGCTGGATACGTTTGTGCTTTCGTCGTGAAATTTCTTGAAAAGAAATTACCAGCTGGTGTAGAATTTTTAGCAATTCTATTTATTGCCGCACCAATTTCACGTGGAATGGCCATGCTTATGGATCCACTCGTTAACGCAACACTCGGTAAAATCGGTTCTATGATTTCAGTTGCAACTACAGAAAGTCCTATCATTATGGGGATTATGCTTGGTGGATTAATCACAGTTATTTCTACATCTCCACTAAGTTCTATGGCACTAACTGCAATGCTTGGATTAACTGGTTTACCAATGGCAATTGGTAGTCTTGCCGTAGCAGCTTCTGCCCCAATGAACTTCATTTTCTTTAAACGACTAAAAATCTGTTCAAAGAAAGATACAATCGCTGTGGCAATCGAGCCGTTAACACAAGCCGATGTTGTCTCAGCTAATCCAATTCCTATCTATATGACAAACTTTGTTGGCGGTGCGCTTGCCGGTATTATTACGTCGCTATTCCAGCTCGTTAATAATGCACCAGGGACAGCATCACCAATTCCAGGACTTCTCGTATTGTTCGGATTTAATGATGTAATAAAAGTAACGATTGCTGCCGTATTATGCGGAATCGTTACCACTATTGTTGGATACGTTGGTTCCATTGTGTTCCGCAAATATCCAATCCGTTCTGCTGATGAAATTCGCGGAATTACTTCGGAAGAGAACGTTGCATAAGAAAAAGAGCTGTTCTCATCGTTTGAGAATAGCTCTTTTTTATGTCGCGTGGCGGTAAGTGAAATTTTATAGAACACAACTCCGCATATGTCGACGCAAATTAAAATATATCGAACATAACTTTCATTATATCGACCGCAACTTGAATTATATCGGCGATTCGGCAAAGAATATCGACTTACCGAAACATAACGACAAAAGTAAAAGCCTCCTAGTTCGCGTCTAGGGGCTTTTACTTTATCTAGCTAACGGCTAGAATGATCGGTGGCTTCACTTTTACTTTACCCAACCGAGCAGCATTTCCCGCACGAATTTGCTTGCTGCGATTGGTGTTTGATCACTATGATCGTAGACTGGAGCTACTTCTACTAAGTCTGCTCCGACTACTTTTATATTTGAATTTGCAATTGCTACGATGGACTCTAATAGTTCTTTAGATGTGATACCTCCAGCTTCTAATGTTCCTGTTCCAGGAGCGTGAGCTGGGTCTAATACGTCAATGTCAATTGTGACATAGACTGGGCGTCCTGCAAGTTTCGGTAATACTTCTTTTAACGGTTCTAATACGTCAAATTTATATAAGTTCATGCCTACTACTTTTGCCCATTCGAATTCTTCCTTCATTCCAGAACGAATACCGAAAGAATATACGTTTTCCGGACCAATTAAATCGCACACTTTACGAATTGGTGTAGAGTGCGATAAAGGCTCTCCCTCATACGACTCACGTAAATCAGTATGAGCATCCATATGGATGATTGCTAAATCCGGATATTTTTTTGCCATTGCCTTAAAAATTGGCCAAGACACTAAGTGCTCTCCGCCGAGACCTAGTGGAAACTTACCAGCATCTAATAGTTTTGCTACATATTCTTCAATCATGTCTATGCTGCGCTGTGGGTTCCCAAATGGTAATGGAATATCACCCGCATCAAAATACTTTACTTCTTCTAGTTCACGATCTAAATATGGACTGTATTCCTCTAGTCCAATCGATACTTCACGAATACGTGCAGGGCCGAAGCGAGAACCTGGACGGTAACTTACTGTCCAATCCATTGGCATCCCGTAAATAACTGCCTCTGACTCTTCAAAACTTGGATGACTTTTAATAAATACTTTACCTGAATAAGCTTCATCAAAACGCATACTCTTTTCCTCCTTATGTGGAACTTAAGGTATCCCAACCTTTCACTATTTCTCAAATTTGGAGCATACAGCTCCTCTTTCTCGATTTACCGGGGTCTTCTTTTTTAACGATAAGAAGACGATTTTCTTTACAGAAGTGTAAGTAGCTAGCATGTTCAAGCCTTCTGGACAAACACCTTAAATGAACTACTTACACCTTATTTGTTCAACCTCGATTTTCTTACTTAATTAAATCGCCAACAAATTTCGGTAGTGCGAATGCTGCATTGTGCAATTCTTTTGTGTAATATTTCGTTTCGATTTCATGGAAACGTTCTTCACTTACTTCTAATGGATCATGTTTTTTAGATCCGATTGTGAACGTCCAAAGTCCACTTGGATACGTCGGAATGTTTGCTGTGTATAGACGAGTAATTGGGAAGATCTCTTTTACGTCTTTAAATACAGTTGTAATTAGTTCTGGCGTAAACCAAGGGTTGTCCGTTTGGGCAACAAAAATACCATCTTCTTTTAGCGCTTTTGAAATTCCAGCGTAGAAGCCTTTTGTAAATAAGTTTACTGCTGGGCCTACTGGCTCAGTAGAATCTACCATAATTACGTCATATTCGTTTTCACTTTCTGCGATGTGTAGGAAACCGTCTCCTACTTTTACTTCTACACGCTCATTATCTAATGCACCTGCAATTGATGGTAAGTACTGCTTAGAGTACTCAATTACTTTTCCATCGATTTCAACAAGAGTTGCTTTCTTCACGCTTGGGTGTTTTAACACTTCACGAATAACACCACCATCGCCGCCACCTACAACTAATACGTTTTCAGGGTTTGGATGTGTAAATAAAGGTACGTGCGCTACCATTTCATGATAAACGAACTCGTCCTTTTCTGTTGTCATAACCATGCCGTCTAAAATAAGCATGTTTCCGAACTCTTCCGTTTCAACCATATCAAGTTTTTGGAATTCTGTTTGCTCCGTATGTAATGTGCGGTTAATACGCGCCGTAATCCCAAAATGTTTTGTTTGTTTTTCAGTGAACCATAGTTCCATCGTACAATCACGCCTTTCAATGCAAATTTATAATAGGGACATCATTAATGTCCCCTAACAAAAATAAAACAAAACATCCAAAAAGTATAGTTAAAAGTACAAAAATACCGAAAATATATTTTAGTCAGAGGGTTCTAACATATATGTAAAAAGGGTTTGCTCTGTAATAGGAAAGAAAACCCTTTCTTAAGAAAGGGCTTTTGTCTCTATTTCTACCGGTTTACGAATCGGAATTAAGATCATAACGCAACCAACTAACACAACAATTCCACCGACTAAAAACGGGCTTTGCGGCGAAACTGTATGACCGATAACTCCTGATAAAATTGGAGCAATCGCGCCTCCTAACCAACGAACGAAGTTATAAACACCTGATGTAACAGATCTTTCATAAGGTGAAATATCCATTACATAACTTGTAAATAACGCATTATTTAATCCTGATGCTAACCCAGATAGAACAATTAACACGATTTGTAACCACATAATTTTCACCAAGAATAGTGCAATTAATAACATCGCAAATACGAGTAAGCTACCCTTTAACACTGTTTTCGGTTCATATTTACCTTCTAGCTTATGTGCTAAAATTGCTGATCCGTAAGCTAGCGCTAATCCCCATCCACAAAATACAAAACCTAATTGAATAGCAGATAAGTGCATAATAAGTGGTGAATATGCTAAAACGACAAAAAATCCGTAGTAGTATAACATCCCTGAAATGGCACCTTGCATAAACGGTTTATACTTCACCAAGTTAAGTAATTCTCCCATGCCTGCTGCTTTACGCTTCACTTTTCGCTCCGGTTCTTTTACAAAAAAGAAAACTAAAATAAATGCTAAGGAAATTAAAATACTCGTCGCAAAAAATGGGTAACGCCAAGAATGCCCACCTAATATACCGCCTAATAATGGTCCACCTGCCATCCCTAAACCAATAGCTGCTTCATATAATCCTACTGCTTCATGAACTTCTTTACTTAATGCAATTAATAATGTCATCGCCGTCGCGAAGAACATCGCATTTCCTAATCCCCACCCAGCGCGGAAAAGAGATAATTGAGCAATCGTTTGCGATATACCACATATAAATGCAAATACAGTCACAATCGCAAGACCAATCGTCATCATTCGTTTATCACCAAATCTTGATGCAAATATTCCAGCTGGTAACATCATAATTGCCATCGTTAAAATATATGCTGTAAATAACATCTCGACTTGCCAATGCGATGCACCAATTTGTTCAGCAATACTTGGTAAAATCGGATCGACTACCCCTATACCCGAAAAGGCAAGGAAGGTAGCCACCACTGTAATCAATCTCCCTAATTTTTGTTTGCTCTCCATTTTGATTACTCTCCTTTTGTATTCTCTAAAAATGTAACTGCCCGGCTTAAACTATCCTCTAGCTCCGCCTTCACGCGCTGCATTTGCTCCATTTTCTCGTCTAACGTTTGCACTTGTTTTTCGAGCATCTCTTTAATCTCATGAATAACTTCACGGTCACGAGGATTTTCACTATTTCTTCTTTGTTCCATTCTTTCTTTTAACGATAAGAAATTTTGCATTTCTTGAAGCGTAATTCCTAGCACTTCTTTCGCTTCCACAATCTTTTTAATTCTTGCAATGTCCTCATCTGTATACAGGCGAATGTTTCCCTCACTTCGTTCTGGGGGATGAATTAAACCAATTTCCTCATAATAACGAAGTGTACGCTTTGTTAAACCAACTTGCTTTGTTACTTCATCGATTTTATACATGTTTATTCCTCCCTTCACTTGATTATTACATTTTACGTTAACGTTAACTTTTATGCAACTGTTAGACTTTTGTAAATGTTTGTCCTATTCAATTGTATT
Organism: Bacillus sp. MYb209; assembly: GCF_002975175.1. Classification (GTDB taxonomy): domain Bacteria; phylum Bacillota; class Bacilli; order Bacillales; family Bacillaceae_G; genus Bacillus_A. Next base: position 101,529 of record NZ_PCNZ01000015.1, on the reverse strand, counting down.
TTTTCCAAGGCAGTTTCATAATGAAGAAAAAGAGATGATAAGGAGATTTTCACATGAATAAACCACTTATTTTCGCTCACCGCGGGGTAAAAGGGACACATCCAGAGAATACGATGATTGCCTTTCAAGAAGCCGAACGCATTGGTGCTCATGGAATTGAACTTGATGTCCATTTATCAAAAGATGGTGAACTTGTCGTAATTCACGACGAAACCGTCGATCGTACAACAAATGGCATAGGACTTGTTTCTGAAAAAACTGTAGAGGAATTACAAACTCTAGATGCTGGTAGCCATAAAGACCCTTCTTTCCATGAGGCGAAAATCCCAACGTTACGAGAAGTATTTATTTGGCTCTCTACAACAAATTTACAACTTAACATTGAGTTAAAAACAGATGTTATTCACTATCCAAATATTGAAGAAAAGGTCGTTGCTCTTGTTCGTGAATATCATCTATCCAATCAAATTGCATTTTCATCATTTAACCACGATTCCGTTTCATTATTAGCAGAAATTGCTCCAGAAATTCCAAGAGCGATTTTGTACGATACACCACTTGCAGATCCTATTGCTGAAGCAAACAAACGTGGGGCAACGGGATTACATCCAAACTTTCAATTATTAACGAAAGAGTTTATCCAATTAGCACAAGGGCAAGGATACGTTTTTCGCCCTTACACCATTAATGAATATAAAGATTTACAAACTATGATTGATTATGGCGTAGATGTTATTATTACCGATTGGCCAGCGCGTGCTTTTGAGCTTCTTTCTTAAATGAAGGGGCTCTTTTTATTTTAGAAATTTCATTGTTTAAAATAAACGAAAACCCTCAATACTAATACAATAATGCTTGTATTAATGAGGGGCTGAAAAAGATGGATCAAACTATGAATCCAAAACTTAAAAAATATAAACGTCTTTTCTTCACCGTAATATTTTCTTGTGTTCTTTTTTTCGTTTTTTCCTTTTTTATTATCATTATAGCTGCAAAAATTATGGGACCTCCCCCTGTTGCGGTTCCGCAAACGAGTGTCTTTTACGCTAATGATGACACTGTTATAGGACAAAGTAATGAAATGCAAAAACGCTATAATGTATCTCTCGATGAAATTTCTCCCTATGTAAAAGAAGCGACACTATCTATTGAAGATCAACGATTCTACAAACATCACGGCTTTGATATGAAGCGCATTGCTGGTGCCATTGTTGCCGATTTAAAAGCAATGGCAAAAGTACAAGGTGCTAGTACTATTACACAACAGTATGCTCGTAACCTATACTTAGATCATGATAAAACGTGGAAGCGTAAACTATTAGAAGCAATGTATACCGTTCGTCTTGAAGTGAATTATAATAAAAATCATATTTTAGAAGGATATTTAAATACAATTTATTACGGGCATGGTGCTTACGGAATCGAAGCTGCTTCTCGCCTGTATTTCGATAAAACTGCAAAAGAATTAACATTAGCAGAAGCTAGTATGCTCGCAGGTATTCCGAAAGGACCTAGCTTCTACTCTCCCTTTTTAAAAGAAGAGCGTGCTAAAGGGCGTCAATCTCTCATACTAGATGAGATGGTAGAACAAGGTTATATTACAAAACAGCAAGCTACCTCGGCAAAAAAGGAAACACTTACTTTTGCCTCATTGGATACGAAAAAAGTTGCAGAAATTGCACCTTATTTCCAAGATGCTGTACAAGCTTCTCTTCTTCGTGACATCGGATTAGATGAGCAAGCCTTACAACGAGGTGGCTTACGTATTTATACAACGCTAGACCCTAAATTACAATCTGTAGCAGAGCAAGCTGTAAAAAATCATATACCTGAAACAACAAACATCCAAACTGCCCTCGTCTCTATGAATCCAAAAACGGGTGAAGTGGCTGCCCTTGTTGGTGGAACTGATTATAATACGAGTCAATTTAACAGAGCTACACAAGCTGCTCGTCAGCCCGGCTCTACATTTAAGCCGTTCCTATATTATGCAGCCTTAGAACGAGGATTTACCCCTGCTACGCGCTTAAAAAGCGAATACACTGTATTCACTTTAGGTGATGGTGTTTCCAAATATAAACCGAAAAATTATAAAAACTATTATGCAGACGATTTTGTGACAATGGCACAAGCACTCGCCGTTTCTGATAACGTATATGCTGTGAAGACGAATTTATTTTTAGGCGAAGACATTCTTACAAAAACAGCGAAGCAATTCGGTATTACTAGCGCCTTAAAAGATGTTCCGTCTCTTGCTCTCGGCACATCTCCTGTAAAACCAATTGAAATGGTCAATGCTTATAGCATGTTTGCAAACGGCGGGAAAGAAGTAAAACCAATCTTTATACGGCGCATCGTTGATCATGAAGGAAATATGCTATACGACGCTCATCTAGAAAGTAAACAAGTTCTCGATAAAAGCAAAGCTTTTGTGATGGAAGAAATGATGGCAGGTATGTTTAATAAAAAACTAAGCAGTTATGCCGCTGTGACCGGTCAATCAATGTTATCAAAACTATCAAGAACATATGCTGGAAAGTCTGGTTCTACAGAAACTGATAGTTGGATGATTGGCTTTACCCCGCAACTTGTAACAGGGGTTTGGGTTGGGTACGATCAACCTAAGTCCATTTCAAACGTAGCAGAACAAGGATACGCGAAAAAAATATGGACCGATACGATGGAAAAAGGATTAGATGGACAGCCTAAAAAAGAATTCAAACAACCAACAGATGTTGTTGCAGTCGATGTTAATCCTGAAAACGGTAAGATTGCTACAAAAAATTGTCCCATTTCTGTGAAAATGTATTTCGCAAAGGGCACAGAGCCAACTGAATATTGTATGGATCACGTTGATGATAAAGAAGAGTTTGAAAAGGTTAGTGAAGAGAAGAAAAAGACGGGTTGGTGGAAGAAATATCTCCCGTGGTAAGAAAGAAGGCTATTGTCATTCTTTGTCGGTAAATCGATATTCCTTGTCGAATCATTGATATATTTTGAGTTATGTTAGATATATTTTAAACATCGTTGATATATTTCAAGTTACGTTAGATATATTCTAAAAATCATTGATATACTTTCATATTCCATGGTCCTATTCACAAAATAAAAAGGATGCCTCACTAGTCAAAAATCGACTAATGAGACATCCTTTTCTTTTATTCACCTAATAATGCGTGGCGCAATTCTTCACTAGATTCGTTCCAAATTGCTTCGTTATGCTCTTTTAAGAATGTACCAAGTACTTTTTTAGATGATTCATCCATATGATCAATCATGATGTGACGCTTTAGTGATTTATCCATTTTGTTTACATGCTCTGGAAGTGATTTATATCCGCGGCGAATTTCACGGTCAACTGTCATTTCACAGGCTGTTGCACCTGCGTAATAAGCACCGTTTGGTGTTCTTTCAATTGTTACCCAAACGAGCCAAAACGGTTTCCCGTTTGGAACTTCATCTTTATTTGTTAAAAACTTAATTCCTTTTTCTACTGTACTACGCGCATGCATCGCACCGATATCAACGAACGCAGTTTTCTCTAATACATCAACAAATACAGGAGAAATATTTTCTAGGCTTAATGCCCCAACACCAAACCCACCATGTCCATCTGTTGAGTCGTTCTTTACAATATTAAAACCGATTTTTTTCTTTTTCTCTGTCATATGTAAATTCCTCCTCGCTTAATGATTATAAAAGCCCGAAAATAGGCGCAATGATACTTTGTAAAAATACTAATACATATGGAATAACAACATTGAAAATAGGCTGAATTGTGTAATTGCTAAGCGGTGTAATAACAAGAATTAATAACGCAATTGATCCATACTTTTCATACTGTGTCATTTTCACACGAATATTTGCTGGTGCTAAATCTTCCACAACGCGATATCCATCAAGTGGCGGAATTGGTAATAAGTTAAATACAAGTAAAACAATATTAAGCATAATAAAAATTTGGAAGAATTGACCCAGCGTATCTGCTACTGCAGGTGGAATCGTATCTAACACACCAAATGTTATTAAGCTATACCAAATAATTAAACCAATTGCGCTTAAGATAAGATTACTTATCGGTCCCGCGATAGAAACTAATATTCCCGCAAGACGCGGTCTTTTAAAGTTATACGGATTAACAGGCACCGGTCTTGCCCAACCGAATCCAAGAATTAATACAGCAATCATCCCGATAGGATCTAAATGAGCCATCGGTGATAACGTTAACCGTCCTTGTTTTTTCGCTGTATCGTCTCCAAATTTATATGCAACATACGCATGTGCAAATTCATGCACAGATAGCGCAATAATAATCGCCATTGCTACCAATGGAATTTGGTGCAACGGGTATCTAAATAACTGATCCATAACTCATCTCCTCTTCCATATGTCAAAAAAAGAAATTATTTGTTTTTCCGATTGTTCTTCCTCATAATCCGCTATAATAAGAGTGTAACTTACATAAAAGGAGCGATTGTACATGCCATACGTAACAGTGAAAATGCTAGAAGGACGCACAGAGGAACAAAAGAAAGCTCTTGCTGAGAAAGTAACAGCAGCAGTAAGCGAAACAACTGGTGCTCCTGAAGAAAACATCGTTGTTTTCATCGAAGAAATGTCTAAAAACCATTATGCAGTTGGCGGAAAACGCTTAAGCGACAAATAATTTCAAGTTTTTTCATAAGAAGCAGCTCTTAGCTGCTTCTTATTTCTTTCCTTCTAACAACTCGATAATTCTCTCTTTATATTTTCCTTTTCTTCCATCTTCATAGATTAAATCATGCGGATAGAATAACTTTTGATCCGTTCTCTTCTTACCCGTAATCGCCTCAACAATATCCGATTCACGTGAAAGCTCTCTAAGTTCTCCGTTCGGCATAAGAAGTAAGATTGGCAGACGCTCTTCTTCTTCTCCTGCGCGGTAAAAATCGTACGGTAAGTCTGATGTTGAATCAACAACTAAATAATACTCTGGATCGAGTCCAATCTTTTTAAATAAGCTACTTAGCTCCATCCAATTATCTAAACCGTGCTTATCAGTAAACTCTACATATTTAAATAGATTTCGATTCATAAAACGGCGGCATAAGTCACTTAAAATTGGATCTTCTTCGTCTTGCCATACTTGGAAGTAATAATACATTACGTTCTCGTCTAACTTTAAATAATCCTCTACTGTTACCTCTTCTTCAAATAAAGAATAGAAATGAACAGGATGATTTTTAAACGCATAATACTTCTCATGCAATGATTTAGCTCGGTGCAAAATCTTCGTTAAAATAACTTCTGCACTACGCGTTACCGGATGGAAATATACTTGCCAATACATTTGATAACGGCTCATAATATAATGCTCTACAGCATGCATACCACTATTCTTAATGACGACTTGATTCCCATATGGACGCATTACGCGCAGTATACGTTCCATATCAAAGTTGCCATACTTTACACCTGTGAAATAAGCATCCCTTAATAAATAATCCATACGATCAGCATCAATTTGACTTGAAATCATACTAATCGCTAGTTTATTAGTAGATGTTTTCGCAATGACATCTGCTACCTTTTGCGGGAAATCCTTATCAACACGGCTTAACACATCATTAATTTCCGTATTACCAACGATAATCTTTTGTGTAAACTTCTCATGATCTAACGAAAATACTTTTTCAAACGAGTGAGAAAACGGGCCGTGACCGACATCATGAAGCAATGCCGCACATAAACACAATAATCTATCTTCAGCATTCCAATTTGGTCTGCCATCAAACACATCATCAATCATACGACGAATAATTTCATACACACCTAACGAATGAGTAAAGCGACTATGCTCTGCACCGTGAAATGTAAAAAATGTCGTTCCAAGCTGCTTAATACGGCGCAAGCGTTGAAATTCTTTCGTTCCGATTAAATCCCAAATAACGCGATCACGCACGTGTACGTATTTATGTACTGGGTCTTTAAACACTTTTGTTTCGCTGAGTTTGTCGTTTAAATATACCACTTTCCGACATCCCCCTTTCTTTACTGCATTCTTACTATATATTATAAACGATATAGGAAACAGAAAGAAATGAAAGACTATATTAATTCCTGTTATATAAAGAAAAATCACTTTTACCGACGTAAAAGTGATTTTTCTTTATATATTATTTTCCTAAAACAAATTCAGCAACTTCGTCTAAGATCATTTCTTTACCTAGTGGGAAGTATCCTTTGTTTAGATCTTCATTGCTAATTGTGAATACGTGATTATTTTTAACAGCGTTCATGTTTTTCCAAATTGATTCTTCTTGGAATTCTTTTAGACGCTGAGAACCGTCACCAGTTGTAAATACGAATAAGTAATCTGGGTTGTAATCGATTAAAGCTTCTTTTTGTACTTGTACTAGCGGTTTATCAGTTGGTGTACCTTTAACTGCTGGTAACTTTAAGTCATTAAAGATTACGCTACCGTAACCGTAGTCACCGTATACGCGGAAAGCATTTGGATATGCAGCCATTTTCATGAATGTTGCATCGCCAGTTTTAGCGATGATTTTGTCATGTAATTTGCTTGCTTTTTCATCATACTGCTTGAACCATTCTTTTGTTTCTTTCTCTTTACCGAAGATTTGACCTACTTCTTCGAATTTTGGACGCCATTGGTCTAATGGAGTTTTTAACATAACTGTTGGTGCAATTTTAGATAATTGATCATAAATCTTTTCTTGACGATTGTTTACAAGAATTAAGTCTGGTTTTGCAGCAGCTACTGCTTCGATGTTAATTTTATCGCCCCAAGCAGAACCTACTGGTTTCACACCTTCTAATTTCTTTGCAATATGTCCATCAATTTTTTCTTGTGTTGTATTTGCAGTAATAATCGGTTTCATACCGAAAATTAATAATTCTTCTGTTGAACCACTAAGGTCAGCAATTTTCTTTGGATTTGCAGGAATTTTAATTTCCCCTTTTGCATGTTGTACAGTGCGCTCTTCAACCTTCGCATCTGCTTTCTTTTCTTCTTCTTTGTTAGAACAAGCTGCAAATAGTACAGAAGTAACAACTAGTACCATTGCTAACAGTGCCATTTTAAAATTCTTCATATCCCCACTCCTTCTAGCTGTATTTCTCTTATAATTTGCATTTAACTATAAGAAACGAAAACAACATTTAATTAATATATTTTTATTAATTGTTGTTTATAGCCCGTTCTAACGGGCGTTCAACTTCCCATCCATAGGTAAGAAGCTCAACGTCCATTAGAACTCCCCCTCTTACCTCTTTAAGAGGGGGAAATTCTATTAATTATGCTTTTTTACGCAATTGATTATTAATCATCGCTAAATCGTATGTTAAACAAATTGGTTTACAGTTTACTGGACATGGAACGATTTGAGCTTCGATCTCAAATACATTTCGAAGCGTTTCACTTGTCATAACTTCATCTGGCGTTCCTTGTTTCATTAACTTCCCAGCTTTTAATGCAATCATATGATCTGAGAAACGAGAAGCATGATTTAAGTCGTGAATAACCATAACAATCGTTCTGCCTTCTTCTTTGTTTAACTTCTTCAGTAAGTTTAATACTTCAAGTTGATGAGCCATATCTAAGTATGTTGTTGGTTCATCTAACACGAGTAAGTCTGTTCCTTGTGCAAGAGCCATCGCAATCCATACACGTTGACGCTGACCACCTGATAAAGCTTCTGCTGGACGATTTGCGAATTCTGTCATCCCCGTCACTTCAAGTGCCCAATGAATGTAGCGATAATCCTCTTCTTTCAATGTTCCAAATCCTTTTTGATGAGGAAAACGTCCATATGAAACAAGTTCAAACACAGTAAGGCCTGTTGGCACTTCTGCAGTTTGTGGTAAAATCGCCATTTTCTTTGCGATTTCTTTCGTTGGCTGTTTCTCAATTGCTTTTCCATCAAGATAAACAGTACCTCGTTTTGCTTTCAAAATACGAGAAGCCGTTTTTAATAATGTGGATTTCCCACAACCATTTGGTCCAATAATCGTTGTAATTTGCCCTTCCGGAATTTCAACTGTTAATCCATCTATAATTAACCCTTCATTATAACCAACAGATACCGCATCAACTGCTAAAGTTGCCATACAAAAAGCCTCCCTTTATTTTGTCCTCATAAGTAAATATATGAAATATGGTGCGCCAATTACAGAAATAACAAGACCGACCGGTATTTCTGAAGTTGGTAACACACTTCTTGAAATTACATCTGCAAATAAAAGCAAGAACGTTCCTATTAATGCAGCCGTTGGTAACATAATTTGATGCTTTCCACCAACGAGGCTTCTCGCTAAATGCGGAGCCATTAAACCGATAAAACCAATGCCGCCCGCAACGGCAACAGATGCACCAGCTAAACAAACTGCAATAAATAATAATTTACGTCTTTCCTTTTCTACGTTTACACCAAGGCCAACTGCTGTAGAGTCGCCTAAATTCATTACATTTAATATGTGCGCTTTACTAATGGCAAGTGGTAAGAAAATAACCATCCATGGGAGTACACTTAGTACGAACTTCCAATCTGTTCCCCATAAACTTCCTGCCAACCAAATCGTTGCAAAACGGAAGTCGTTAGATGTCATCTTCATAGAAAAAATTAAACTAACAGCACCAAATCCGGCTGCAACAGCGATACCAACAAGAATTAATCGAGTGGATGAAACGCCGTCTTTCCATGCTAGTAAATAAATAATAACCGCTGCTAATATCGCACCAACTAGCGCGAAGAATGGCAGGATAAATACAGATAAAAATGTACCAGTTCCAACTTTTCCAAAGAAAAAGTAAACGAATACAACAACTGTTAATCCCGCTCCCGCGTTAATACCTATAATACCTGGATCAGCAAGTGGGTTTCGTGATAACCCTTGCAAAATTGCACCTGACATAGCTAATGCAGAACCAACTAATATAGCAATAACCATACGTGGCATACGAAATTCAAATAAAATAACAGATTGATCTTCTGCACCTAATCCAACCAATGACTTTAATACATCTATTGGAGGTATTTTAAATGTTCCTGTATTTAAGCTTACTAAAAATACAGCAACAATTAATCCTACTAAAATCGTTAAAATAGAAACGTTCTTTTTTGTTAAGACGCTCGTCCTCACATTTTTCCTCTCCCTTCATTACGTGCTAAGTAGAGGAAGAATGGAACTCCAATTAGCGCTGTAATTGCTCCAATTGGCGTTTCAAATGGTGGATTAATAACGCGAGATAACATATCTGCACATTCAATTAACAATCCACCTAAGACTGCAGAACATGGAATAACCCATCTATAGTCTGAGCCTACAAGGAAACGAGTCATATGCGGAATTACAAGTCCAACAAATCCAACTGATCCTGCCATAGAAACCGCAGAACCTGTTAATACAAGAACAAGTACTGTTCCGATAAATTTAATTAATGTCGTATTTTGACCAAGTCCAATCGCAATTTCTTCACCAAAGCTTAAAATTGTAATATATCTCGACATCATAATTGCTATAACGAGACAAACAAGACCAATCGGTACTAACATATTAATACTTTGCCATTTCACTCCGGCAACACCGCCTGCATTCCACATACTTACCTCTTGGGCAAGGTTGAAATACAATGCAATTCCAGATGAAATTGCCCCTAATAAAGCACTAATTGCCGCACCAGCTAAAGCTAATTTCACAGGCGTTAACCCACCTGGTGAAGAAGACCCAATACCGTATACAATGCTCGCTCCAAACGCAGCTCCAATAAAAGATGCGATAACAAACATTAAATAAGGTGAATTAGGGAAGAATGCATACATAATTGCAATCCCGAATACAGCACCATCTGTAATCCCCATTAACGATGGGGATGCAAGTGGATTTCGTGTCATACCTTGCATAATTGCTCCTGATACCGCTAAAAAGGCACCTGCAACTACGCCCCCTATTGCTCTAGGCATGCGAAGTTCTTTAATTACGTTATGATGCGTTATAGACCCATCAAACTGAAATACAGCTTGCCAAACGGTCTTTAAACTAATATCTGCTGCACCAAACGAAATAGAAACTGCCATGCTTAAAGCTAACAAAATTGTGCCCGCTATTAAAATAATAGAAGCAACGAGTGGTCTGCTCTTAATCTCTTTAACATTCACATCTTGCTGCTCTATACTCCTTGCGCTCGCTTCCATCCCTCAACCATCCTAACCAACAACATATATTTAATAAAATGAAATTTATTCTCAAATAGTAATAAAAAAATTAGGTGAATTGAACTTTTTATGATAATGATTATCAGAATCATACTTTCTATTCTACCTAGCGCCCCAAAAGGCTGTCAACCATTATTTTGAAATACGAACTCATACAAAGCACTATCTCATGGGCATAAAAAAAGAAGAGTAATCTGTTCACTCTTCTTTTTCTTACTTATTTAACTTTACTTCAATTTTTGTAATTAATTCATCTTCTGTTGGAGCTGCAACTGGACGATTATTTACAAATGCGAATGATTTTTTACGACCAGGACCGCAGTAAGACTGACATCCAACTTCAATCGTTGCACATGAATCTACTTTTTTTAACTTCGGAATCAGCGTTTTAACGTTCGTCGCCTGACAATCATCGCACACACGAAATTCGTTTCCCATTATATATAACACTTCCTCTATTTTAAACTTTTCACAAGTACATTTAAAAATAAACACTAAATGGTATTTTACCGCTCTTTGAAGCTTGTTGCAAGTCTCCGGGCGTAGCTCTATTCCTATATAAGGCTACCTATTTTTTATATTTTCTCCTTCAAAAGCTTTCATCATTCATAGCCACATTTCTTCTCTTCATTGAAATCTACCATATTTTTAAAAGCTTTGTATAAAAGCTCATTTTTTTGCCCATTATAAAAATAGGAAGTTCATAAAAAGAAAGGGAGTTGAATCTATGAAAGTAAGACAAGACGCTTGGACAGACGAGGACGATTTATTACTTGCTGAAACAGTGCTTCGCCATGTTCGAGAAGGAAGTACTCAATTAAATGCTTTTGAAGAAGTAGGAGATCAGTTAAATCGCACATCTGCTGCTTGTGGTTTCCGCTGGAATGCTGTTGTTCGCTATAGCTATGAACAAGCTCTTCAACTAGCAAAAAAACACCGTAAAGATAAAATGCGTGCTGCGGGCGGTGAACAGGCAAAAAAACGTTTACTTTATACACCACCAGCTTCAGGGGCGATAACTGATTATGAAGAACACGTACCGTATGAAACAGCTGTTCAATATACAGAAGCTATTCCATATCAAGAGCCGACTGTTCCTGCTTCAAAAAACTCAATAACAATGCAAGATGTTATTTACTTTCTACAAACAGTTGGATCTTCAAATATAAAAGTAACAGCTCTTGAAAACGAGAATACGAGATTGAAACAAGAAATTAAAGCGCAAATACTGCGAAGTGAAGAACTAGAAAATAAACTAGAAAAATTAGAACAACAATCTCATACTGTACAAGAGGATTACGAAACACTTATGAATATTATGAACCGCGCTCGTAAATTAGCAGTAATGGATGATGAGGAACGCCCACAAACATCTTTCAGAATGGATCGAAATGGTAACTTAGAAAAAATTGCAGAATAAAAAGGATGCATGCAATGCATCCTTTTTATTCTTTCACTTCAAAATTCCCCTTTATCCCGCTATTTGCGGGCAGTAAAACTCCCACCTCAAAATTCAGCTGGAGCAAAGAAGTTAGGTGGGAGTCGGGCTGCCCGTAAACGCCCGATTGGTGAAGGCTAATAATCAGTGGGGGATGAACAAAACCCCCACTGATTAAAGTTTCACTTTATATCCGAGAAAACCCTTTTCTTCATTTTTTGCTATAATAGAGGTTGTCATTTTATAAATAAGGGGTTAGTTATATGAGCAATTCTCGTTCGATTTTATCTCAGCCAGAGTGGCGTATTGCGGATCAGTCTAGTTTAGGACCAACATTCCATGCACTTCAGTCATTTGCAATGGATGACACGTTATGCACAAGTATTGGAAATGGTCTATCCGCTGCAACAATGCGCTCTTGGGTTCATCACAATACAATTGTTCTTGGCATTCAAGATTCGCGCCTACCACATTTAGAAGAAGGTATTTCCTTTTTAAAAGAAAACGACTTCAATGTTATCGTTCGTAATTCCGGTGGACTTGCTGTCGTACTTGATGAAGGTGTTTTAAACATATCACTTTTATTCCAAGAAACAGAAAAAGGTATCGACATCGATCTTGGATACGATACGATGTGGCATTTAATTAAGGAAATGTTAAAAGATTACGATGTTACTATCGAGGCAAAAGAAATTGTTGGTTCTTATTGTCCTGGTAGCTATGATTTGAGCATTCGCGATCAAAAATTTGCTGGTATTTCTCAGCGTCGTATTCGCGGAGGCGTTGCTGTACAAATTTACTTATGTGCGACAGGAAGCGGATCTGAGCGTGCCGCACTCGTTCGTGATTTTTACAACGTAGCAATTCAAGGCGAAGAAACACGATTTACGTACCCTGAAATTGTGCCGAGTACGATGGCTTCACTATCTGAATTACTTGGCGAAACAATTACAGTGCAAGATTTAATGATGCGCCTTTTAAAAACGTTGCAACAATTCGCTCCAAAGTTAACACCATCTCAGCTAACAGTAGATGAAGTTCCTTTATACGAGATGAATTTACAACGTATTATTGATCGTAATAATAAAGCACTTGGTTTAGAAAAATAGAAATCAAAAAGACCACCCTCATTTCAGAAGAAATAGGGTGGTCTTTTTTCATATCAATTCGTTATAGAATTAAAGTGCTTGAGCTGCTGTAATTAAAGCTAACTTGTACACTTCTTCTTCGTTACATCCACGAGATAGGTCGTTTACAGGCATATTTAAACCTTGTAAGATTGGTCCTACTGCTTCGAAGTTACCTAAGCGTTGAGCGATTTTGTAGCCGATATTACCAGCTTCTAAGCTTGGGAATACGAATACGTTAGCATCACCTTTAATTGTAGAACCTGGAGCTTTCTTCTCAGCTACAGATGGTACGAACGCAGCATCGAATTGGAATTCTCCATCTAAAGTTAATTCAGGAGCCATTTCTTTTGCAATGCGAGTTGCTTCTACAACTTTTTCTGTTTCTGGAGATTTCGCAGAACCTTTTGTAGAGAAGCTTAACATAGCAACGCGTGGGTCAATACCGAATAGTTCAGCAGTTTTCGCACTTTCGATACCAATTTCAGCTAAATCTTGGCTGTTTGGTGCAATGTTAATTGCGCAATCCGCGAATACATACTTCTCTTCTTCACGTACCATGATGAATACGCCTGAAGTTTTTGTAACGCCTGGTTTTGTTTTAATAATTTGAAGTGCTGGACGAACTGTATCAGCTGTAGAGTGAGCTGCACCACTTACTAAACCTTGTGCTTTGCCCATGTATACAAGCATTGTACCGAAGTAGTTTTCGTCTTTAAGAATTTTACGAGCATCTTCTTCCGTTGCTTTACCTTTACGGCGTTCAACGAAAGATGCTACCATTGCATCCATCTCTTCGTATGTAGCTGGATCGTAAATATCAACGCCTGCTAATGTTAAGTTCATGCTAGCAGCTTTTGCGCTAATTTCTTCTTTATTACCAACTAAAATTGGTTTTACTAGCTCTTCTTTTGCTAAACGCTCTGCAGCGCCTAAAATTCTTTCATCAGTTCCTTCAGGAAGTACGATAGAAATGCCTTTTCCTTGAACTTTTTCTTTTACTGCTGTAAATAAATTGCTCACGAATAAACCCTCCTACAAATGTTAAAAACTCTACCTTTAAGAATACTTCTTTTCAGCTATATTTTAAACTTATAGCTCCCAAAAAATAGATAAAATGAAAATGATTATATTTTCATAAAATTCAGCCGGAAAATAAAGCCTACTTAAGCCTTATTTTCTCCCGTTTTCCAGTAAATATAAATGTGACAGTTTTATGCACCGAAACTTTATGTAGATGTTTTTAATCCTATATATGCTATAGTTAACGTGTAAAATATCATTAACTGAGGTGAATAGAATGAGTGAAGCAACAACAACGTTAGATGGCTGGTATTGTTTACATGATTTACGTTCTATTGATTGGGCAGCATGGAAAACATTATCTAGTGACGAACGCGGACAAGCAGTGTCTGAATTTTTAAATGTCGTTGAAAAATGGAACGAAGTAGCTACTGCAAAAAAAGGCAGTCATGCAATGTATACAGTTGTTGGTCAAAAAGCAGATATTATGCTTATGATTTTACGTCCAACAATGGAAGAGTTAAATGAAATCGAAACAGAATTAAATAAAACAACATTAGCTGAATATTTAGTTCCTGCATATTCTTACGTATCTGTTGTTGAACTAAGCAACTATCTTCCAGCTGATGAAGACCCATACCAAAACCCACAAGTCTTAGCTCGCTTATATCCTGAGTTACCGAAAGCAAATCACATTTGCTTCTATCCAATGGATAAGCGTCGCCAAGGTAATGATAACTGGTATATGCTTCCTATGGATGAACGTAAGAAACTTATGTACAGTCATAGCAAAATCGGTCGCCAATACGCAGGTAAAGTGCGCCAAGTTATTTCAGGATCAGTTGGATTTGACGATTTTGAGTGGGGCGTAACATTATTTGCTGACGATGTCCTTCAATTTAAGAAACTTATATATGAAATGCGCTTCGATGAAGTAAGTGCTCGCTACGGTGAATTTGGAACATTCTTTGTCGGAAACATTTTATCAAGCGAAAAAGTAACAACATTTTTACGCATATAATAAAAAAAGGAACGAAATTCGTTCCTTTTTTTATTATCCTCTACATTTACCTGCAAAAACCTTCTTTTCTCTGCAAATTTGAACAAAAATCGACAAATTCTTTTCAAATTTCTTGTAAGATTGTAACCTTTTCACATCCAAATTTATGCTAAAATGGTACGGGCTATATGCTAATAACGATGCGAAGGTGATAATGTATATGAAGAAAATCTTGTCTATTTTACTAGCGTTTCTATTGTCATTTTCTTCCTTAGGAGTAACAACATCCCATGCGGAAGAAAAAATACATATAGAGGCAGCTGCTGCACTTCTATTTGATGCAGATACAGGAAAAATACTGCATGAACAAAATCCAGATGAATTACTAGCTATCGCTAGTATGTCAAAATTAATTGTTGTTTATGCCGTATTAGAAGCAATTAAAGAAGGAAAAATCACTTGGGATACGAAAGTAAACATTTCTGATTACGCTTATGAAGTTTCACGTAATAATGAATTCTCTAACGTACCGTTCGAAAAGGGACGCCAATATACTGTAAGAGAATTATATCATTCTATCGTTATCTTCTCTGCGAATGGATCTAGTATTGCTTTAGCAGAATTACTTGCAGGAAATGAAAAGAACTTCTTAAATCTTGCAAATGAACATGTAAAAAAACTAGGGTTAAAGAAATATAAATTTGTAAACGCTACTGGGTTAAACAACGCTGATTTAAAAGGAAAACATCCTGAAGGAACTGATCCGAATGGAGAAAACTCCATGTCAGCTCGCGATATGGGTATTCTTTCAAAAACAATTATTACAAAGTATCCAGAAATGCTAGAGGATACAAAACAAAGATTTAGAAACTTCCCAGATAATCATCCAAAACCAATTCGTATGGAAAATTGGAACTGGATGTTACCAGGTGCCGCTTTCTCTTATGAAGGAGCAGATGGTTTAAAAACAGGAAGTTCTGATACCGCTGGTTATGGATTCACTATTACAGCAAAACGCGGTGACTTACGTCTTATTTCTGTTATTATTAAAACGAAATCAATGGACGAACGTTTCACAGAATCTCGCGCATTAATTGAATATGGATTTAATAACTTCGAAAAACAGAAATTAAAAGTAGATAAAAATAACAAAATTTCTGTAGTAAAAGGAAAAGAAGACTACGTAACAGTTGCACCAGAAAAAGAAGTGACAGTAGTTACTGCAAAAGGTAGCAACTCACCTTACAAAATTTCTACTGAAGCAGATAAATCACTTGCTGAAGATGGGCATTTAGTTGCTCCTATTAAGAAAGATACAAAGGCAGGTTCAATCGTCTTAGAATCAACTGATAAATATGGTTTCTTAGACGGAAATAAAAGTATAAAAGTTACTGCAAAAACGACTGAAGAAGTAGAAAAAGCAAATTGGTTCGTATTAACAATGCGTTCAATTGGCGATTTCTTCTCAAACTTATGGTCCAAAATATTTTAATGATAAAAAGCTAGCCCACGCTAGCTTTTTTATTTTCTTCTCTCAATGTAAAACTTCGTTTGGTTGTCATATCCGAGTCCTTTTTCTCATACGTATGAACTAGTAATTGTTCCACACTTCATCTAGACATAAACCTCTTTCCAAAAGGTATTCCAAAAAGAGAGGTGACACATAATGGGTGTTATTGCTTATAACGAAGAAGATGTAAAGTTATTAGCTAGACTGATGCGTGCTGAAGCCGAAGGAGAAGGGCAACAAGGAATGTTAATGGTCGGAAACGTTGGGGTAAATCGTGTCCGCGGAAATTGTTTAGATTTTAAAAAAATACGTAATTTACGTCAAATGGTTTATCAAAATCCTGGTGGTTTTGAGGCAACTCAAAAAGGATATTTTTATCAGCGAGCGAGAGAGCAAGATATCGCATTAGCAAGACGGACCATTCAAGGACAACGTTTTTGGCCCGCCAACTTTTCCTTATGGTTCTTTAGACCTGAAGGCCCTTGTCCACCAACTTGGTATGACCAACAAAATTCTGGTCGCTTTAAAAAGCACTGCTTCTTCCAGCCATCTGGTGAGGATTGTCCAGGCGTATATTAAGGAATGAAAATGAGGAGGGATTTTTGAATGGCACAGCAACAAAACCCGTATTATGGAACAGGTTTTTATCAACCATCCGGAACTTACGTACAACCGCAACAAATGACCCCACAACAACAGCAGCAACAACAACAACAGCAAGCAATGCAACAACAAGTCGCACAAGCTCAACTTGCGGTTTCTCAAGGGATGTTGCCACTAGAGCAATCTTATATTGAAAATATCCTTCGTTTAAACAAGGGTAAGCCAGCTACAGTTGTAATGACTTATGAACGTGGTAGTTCGCTCGGTACACAATCTTATACAGGGATTATCGAGGCAGCTGGCCGTGATCATATCGTTATTAGCGAACCAAAATCTGGAAAACGATTTTTACTATTAATGATTTACTTAGATTATGTAGAATTCCCAGGAGAAATTACGTATTTACCTAGTCAACAAGCAACTTATGCTCCAAGACCATAAAAAAAAGCTGGCAAATGCCAGCTTTTGTTTTTTATAACCCTTTTACAACTGCAGTTCCGACTAAAATCCACGCCACAATAAACGCCACACCACCAAGAGGTGTAATTGGGCCAAAGAATTTAATACCTGTCGTACTTAATGCATAAAGACTACCTGAGAACATAATAATCCCAGCTACCATAAGCCAACCTGCAGCGCTTAAAAGTGATGATTGCATTTTGTCCATTAATAGAGCAACTACAAATAAGCCACCTGCATGAAACATTTGATATGTAACGCCCGTCTTCCATACTTCTAACATTTTTGCAGAAATTTTATTTTCTAAACCATGTGCTCCAAAAGCCCCTAATGCAACAGATAATCCTGCTGCAATACAACCTAGTAAAAAGAAAATTTTCATCTTAATTCCCCTTTTTATTTTTATCATAAGCAATTTTCACATATAATCCAAACGATTTAATCCTTAAAAATCAAATAAAGAATTACCATTTGCACCTTCTTCTTTTATATACACAGGTTCTCCAGAAACTGGCATAACCGGTTGAGCTGTTGTTATGGGCTGAGATCCGATTATTTGTGATTGAACTTGTGGTTCTCTATACGTAGAAGGCTCAACTTGTTCATCTAATAATAAATCACATAATGCACGCACAACTAATAAATGCTCTTTTGATTTTTGTCCTTCACTACTTTTTGCCTTTGCAATTTCACTCGCCATTTTATTTAAAACCTTATCGCTAGATACTTGCATTCCTTGTCACCTCTTACTTTGTAGTTCTTTCTCAAATTGCCCCAGTTTCTCTACTGAACCAAATACTATTATCATATCATGTTCTTGCAGTTTTTCCTGCCCCGTTGGATTATGGATAATATCCCCATCTCTTAAAATCGCCAAAATCGTTACATCAAATTGATTTCTCACATTACTCTCTAGTAACGATTTACTGGCTAAGATAGAATCTTTACCAACTTGAATTTCTTCGATTACAAATGATTGCTCTATTCCATACAATACTGTATCAATATAATGAACTGTTAACGGATTCGCAATACCTTTTGCGATATGAATTCCTGCCATACTAGATGGATTAATAACCTTATTTGCACCAGCGCGCCGTAATTTTTCTTCTGTTTCTAGCTTTTCAGCTCTTGCTACAATTTTAATTGCCTCATTAAGCCCTCTTGCCGTTAATGTAATAAATACATTTTCAGCATCGTTTGCTACGATAGCCACTAGACCCGCTGCCTTCGAAATTCCGGCATTATGTAACACTTGATCTTCAGTTGCATCTCCATGTACATATAGAAGCTTTTCCTGTTCGAATATACTTTCATCTTTATCCACAACTACAAATGGAATTTTCTTTTCCTGTAATTCATGTACAACTTGAAGCCCTACTCTTCCGCAACCGCATACTATAATATGATTTTGTAACTGTGCTATTTGTTTATCCATCTTCTTCCTCCGCACTGCATGAAATAAATTCCCCTCAATGATCATAGCTGCTACTACCCCCATTGCATACGTAACGATACCGACGCCAACAGGTATAATAAGGAGCGCAAAAAATTTCCCTGCCTGTGTTACAGGCACTACATCACCATATCCAACCGTTAATACAGTAATCATCGTCATCCAAAATGCTTGAAACAAGCTAATCTCTTCAATTGTCATAAATCCTAGCGTTCCTAGAATTACAACAAAGGTCATACATATAACTGCTATCCATAATTGCTTACGTGCATTCATATTATATTTCAACTCTTTTCTCTATCTACAATCTTTGCCAAAGGAAATGAAATACCTATATACTAGAAACGGAATCTATGAAAGAGGTTGATATAATGAAGCTATTTCTTTCTGCCTTACAATGGGCACTATTTATTTTAGCTGGAAGTCTTATTGTACCAATTAGTGTCGCAACTAGTTACGGCCTCGACGGAGCTGAAGCTATCGCGTTTGTACAAAGAACATTATTTGTTCTCGGTTTTGCCGGCCTACTGCAAGCTATATTTGGGCATAAACTTCCTATTCAAGAAGGTCCCGCAGGCCTTTGGTGGGGAATTTTCTCCCTGTATGCAAGTTTAGGCGTCGTATTATTTGGATCAAGCAATGAAACACTTAAGGTCCTTCAGTACGCTTTCCTACTAAGCGGAATTATTTGTATTATTCTTAGTGTTTTTGGACTTATCGATAAACTAGTTCGCTACTTTACACCTACAGTGATTGGAACGTATTTATTCCTTCTTGTCGCACAACTTAGTGGCTCCTTCTTAAAAGGCATGTTTGGCCTTGATGGACAACATACAGAAGTACAGCCAAAGGTATTTATTCTTTCACTCATTGTTATTTTACTATCTTTTTTCATTATGAAGCTACCTATTATTGGACAATATTCCGTTCTTTTCAGTATCGTCTGCGGCTGGATATTATTCGCGTGCTTCGGATTATCTAATCCAGTAACACCTGTGACAGATATAATTCGTCTTCCATCTCTATTTGTTTTCGGAATGCCTCGCATTGAATGGAATATGGCAATTACGGTAGTTTTCGTCACACTATTACTTCTAACAAATATGTTAGCAAGCATTCGCGTTGTACAAAAGGTTGTTTCTAAGTATGAAGAAGATGCCGCTCCAGATCGCTTCAAACAAGCTGGCATTATAACAGGAATAAATCAATTGCTAGGCGGTCTATTTTCAGCCATTGGTCCTGTGGCCATTTCTGGATCGGCAGGATTTATCGCAACAACAAACATTTATAAGCGCCTTCCATTTATGTTAGGGTCAAGCTTTATCATTCTTGTTAGTATATTCCCAAATATTACTTCATTCTTTGCAGCAATTCCCGTTGCAGTTGGGTATGCTGCGATTTATCCTGTATTTGCAAGCATGATTGGTCTCGCTTTCCGCGAATATGACACTGTACAAAATAAAGAACAATTATTTAAAGTAGCAGGTCTTTCAATCTTTACAGGAATCGGCGTTATGTTCGTTCCAGCAGGAGCGTTTTCTACGCTGCCACCATTTTTAGCATCATTTTTAAGTAACGGTCTCGTTCTTGGATCTGTAATGACTATCTTGCTGGAAATACTATTTTCTCGTTCGCACGAAAAACAACTATCGTAAATTGGAAAACTTCCATTATTGCACTCTACCTTTAGAGTTGTTACGATAATGATAAATTATCATGGGCAACACGCTCATGATAATTTATACTAACAATGCAGAACTTCTCCTAATTTCATGTAAAGAGGTTCGATGTCTTACTATATATTCCCCACTATCTTCATAAAAATTTATTTCTATTTCAACAAAGAAAGGAATTTTCTATATGACTTATAAAATGATTGTTTTAGATTTAGATGATACTTTATTACGCGATGACCATACAATTTCACCTCGTACGAAAGAGGCTTTAATGACAGCACAAGAGCAAGGGGTTAAAGTTGTACTTGCTTCTGGGCGCCCAACGTTTGGTATGCGCAATGTTGCAAAAGAACTTCGTTTAGAAGAATACGGTAGCTTCATTCTATCTTTTAACGGTGCAAAAATTATTAACTGTAAAACAAATGAAGAAATCTTCAGTAGCACGCTATCTCCTGAAATCGTTCACAACCTATTTGAAATTAGTAAAACTGAAGATATATGGATTCATACTTATATTGGCGATGATATCGTAACAGAAGAAAATAATCCTTATACTGAAATTGAGGGC
This sequence comes from Bacillus sp. MYb209, assembly GCF_002975175.1. Taxonomy (GTDB): domain Bacteria; phylum Bacillota; class Bacilli; order Bacillales; family Bacillaceae_G; genus Bacillus_A. The sequence continues at coordinate 80,455 of NZ_PCNZ01000015.1, read as the reverse complement.
GAAATTACTGGTATGCCAATTATTAAAGTAGATGATTTTAAAGCTGCTGTTAAAGAGCCTGTAGTAAAAGTATTAATGAATAAAGAAGCTGAACGCCTTGTTGAAGTAGAAAAGAAACTACAAAAACAACTAGAAGGTCAATTAAGCGTTATGCGTTCAAAACCATTCTTCTTAGAATTTACCGAGCATGGTGTTACGAAAGGAACGAGCCTAAACCAACTCATCCAAACACTTGGTATTAAGCGCGAAGAAGTAATCGCAATGGGTGATAGCTATAACGACCAAGCTATGATTGAATTCGCTGGTCTTGGCGTTGCAATGGGCAATGCACCAGATGATATTAAAGAAATTGCAAACTATGTAACAGATACAAATATGAACGATGGTGTTGCTAAAGTTGTAGAGAAATTTGTACTAAAAAGCGAAGCGCTTGTTTAATATTTTCATTCATAAAACCTATTTGAAGTCAAATACTTCAAATAGGTTTTTGTTTAAATTACCGTGCTTTTGTGACTATATTTTGAACTTTGCACTATTCTCGTAGTGTAAAGTTTCTTTTTGTATATAATGAAACAAAATAGACTATTTCATTTTGAAAAAGAATACAAATTTACTATATACAAGCATACGTTAAAGGAGGCTATTTCATGTTATCTACACCAATCGGACGATTAAGAGCAATTGGACTAGTTGAGGGGATTTCTTTCCTATTACTATTATTTGTAGCAATGCCGTTAAAATATTTCGCAGGGTTTGCGACAGCTGTTAAAATTACAGGCATGGCTCATGGCGTTTTATTCATACTATTCATCTTTGCGGTAATTCAAGTAACAATCGTACACCGTAAATCAATTTTATGGGCACTTGGCGCACTTGCTGCATCAGTTATCCCATTTGGTACTTTTGTACTAGATGCAAAACTAAAAAATGAACAGTAATAGTAAAAAGGTAGTTAACAATTGTTAGCTACCTTTTTTGCGTTTATATATTTGGAATTTCCCAATCAATTTCTCTTTCACCCATATTATCTAAAATCGTATTTACTTTAGAATACGGTTTACTGCCAAAGAAACCACGTCTTGCTGATAATGGACTTGGATGCACGGATTCAATAATATGATGATTCTTATTCGTAATTAACTTTTTCTTCGCCTGTGCGTGACGTCCCCACAATATGAAAACAACCGGCTTTTCACGTTCATTTAATAGCTCAATCGCGCGATCTGTGAAATGCTCCCATCCTTTTCCTTTATGAGAATTTGCTTCACCTTGACGAACTGTTAATACAGTATTTAATAATAATACTCCTTGCTCTGCCCACTTTACTAAATAACCGTTATTCGGAATTTCATAACCGTATTCATCTCGCATTTCTTTATACATATTTAACAAAGATGGCGGCGTTTTAATACCAGGTTGTACCGAAAAACTTAAACCATGCGCTTGATTCGGTCCATGATACGGATCTTGCCCTAAAATAACGACCTTTGTATTTTCATAACTTGTATACTGAAGAGCGTTAAAAATATCTTCTTTCTTTGGATAAATCACATGCTCCTCATACTCTTCTTTTAAAAAGTTAGCTAAAGCTTGATAGTATTCTTTCTCAAATTCTGGTCCCAGTAATGGTTCCCAATCATTCTGCAAAATGTTTTCCATGCCTTCACTTCCTATCCAATTAATTCACCATATCCTGCCTTGTAAATACTACAAATGAAATGATAAGAGATACTACTGCCCAAACCGTTAAATTCATTAAAGAAAATCCCATTGATAATCCTTGTAATGCAGGCAGTTTTCCTGATAAATAATCCGTTAGCGATAAGTTGACACTAAAAATGTATTTCGCACCTTCCCAAGACGTTGCGAATGAACTTAAAATGCCGCCTGCAATTAACGCAGCTAACATAACGCCCATACCAGCTGGTGTATTACGAATTAAAACGGAAACCATAAATGATATAGTTCCAACCACAATGGCAACAAACCAAGCTAGTCCGTACGCCATTAATATGTATTGCCACTGCGGAATAAGATGTACAAAGTTCGTATTCAATGTTTCCTTATCAATAACAAATCCAGTTAAAACAGGTAAATTCCATCCAGAGTATCCAAATACAAGCCCTGATAATGCGTAAGCAAACAAACCGACAAGAAGCAATATGAGCGAAATGAAAAATAGCATCGTCACATATTTACTAAGGAGTATTTTCCAGCGCCGAATCGGCCTCGTCAGAAGCATTTTCATCGTACCATCGCTTCGTTCTCCTGAAACGATATCAATGGCGACAATCATAACGAGCAATGGAATAAATAACGTTATTCCTTGTTCAATAAACGCCCTCACAAATGTTGGTGCCCCTGGCGCAGTCGGATTAATATTATGATCTAAATAATATTGTTGCTGTTCCACCCTTACTTTTAGCCAATCTCGCCATTCTTCTGGCAATCTAGAATTGTTCAAACGGTTTTGTGAATCAACAATTTGTTGCTGTAATGATACTTTCCAATCGGTCGTACCGAGCCTTTTTTGCGTCGTTTCTATTTCGCGATACTGAGCATACACAAAAAGCGGAATCAAGATTGCTAAAATAAGAATGACAACAACAATCCGTTTCTTACGATAAATCTTTTCTGATTCATTTAAAACTAGATTCGCAAATTCACGCATGTTGCTCACCCCTTGTAAGTTCAATAAATAAATCTTCTAGCGTAAATACAAGCTCTTTGACGCTATGTACATCTATCCCGTTTTCTACAAAGTGCTTATTCCAAACATTAATAGACGCAACATCCATACGACATAGTAAACGCTCATCTTCTATACTAACTTCCTCTACCTCTTCAGCAGCGTCTAACATGTCTTTCGCTTTGGAAATCGGTGTAACGACCCATTCTACACGATCACTCGCTGTTTTGATCAACTCTTCAATAGGTGCAACTGTTATCATTTTTCCTTTATGAATAATAGCAACACGGTCGCATATCATTTGTACTTCGCTTAATAAGTGACTCGAAATAAATACACTCATATTTTCTTCTTTTACAAGCTTATGTATAAATTCTCGCAGTTCCCTAATCCCAGCTGGATCTAAACCATTCGTCGGTTCATCTAATATGAGCAATTTGGGGTTTCCAAGAAGCGCCTGTGCAATTCCGAGGCGCTGCTTCATACCAAGGGAATATGTTTTTACCTTATCGTGAATACGCTCATCTAAATGAACCATTTTTGCAATTTCAATAATACGTTCATCTGATATATCACCAAGCATGCGCGCAAATTGCTTTAAGTTTTCCCATCCCGTTAAATATGTATAAAGCTCTGGGTTTTCAACGATACTTCCAATTTGACGCATCGCTTCTCTGAAATTTTCCTTAATAGAATAACCACCAATAGAAATAGTACCTTCTGTCGCTTTAATCAGTCCGACTAACATTCGAATTGTTGTCGTTTTCCCGGCTCCGTTCGGCCCTAAAAAGCCAAACACTTCTCCTTGTTTTACATCAAATGAAATGTCTTCTACAAGTGTCTTCTTTCCAATTACCTTCTTCACGTCTCGCACGGAAAGTATCATCGTCATTTTATCCCTCCTTGTTCTAGTTTTAGTTTACTTACGACGTTTTGGACTAATCGCTCTGCCATATATGTGTAGCCTACTTCATTCGGATGAAAATGATCAGAGTATAATAAATCTTTACCGCGGTTTTGGAATAAATCAAATGTCGGTGTAATATATACACTTTTATTATTTAATGCTAACTTCTCTAAAGATGCATTCCAGTCTACAACAATGTTTGAAGACCCTTTTAAATCTTCTACATCTTCAAAAGGATTGTATAAACCTAGCCAAAAAATAGGGCTATCTGTATTTAATTTACGAATTTCTTCTATAATTTTCTTTGCTTCATTTTGAAACGTTTCCGTATCAGGACGATATGTCTCTAAATCTATCTTTCCGAGCGATTCCCATCCTGGGAACAAATCATTTCCTCCAATTGTTAAAACAATTACATCTGCTTGCTTAATTGAATATTGAGCTCCGCTGCTCTCAATTTGTTTTAATAAATCGGGCATTTTCGCACCACTAACTGCCAAATTGGTTAGTGCAACTTTTTGTTTATAATCTTTTTGTAAATCCTCTTTCATTCGTCCAATATAGCCAATTCCTTCTTTATCACCAACGCCGCGCGTTAATGAATCACCTAAACTAACTATTTGTAACGTTCCCGTTTTCTTTTTCTCTTTTGCCACTACGTCAGTCTTCGTAATTAATTTTGAAGCTTTCGGATTTAATACATCATTCACACCCGAAACAAAACCGTATGCAAATAAACAGAAAGACGCAATTGTAATGAGTAGAATTACTTTTACTAATTTTGATCTCATATCAAAACCCCTTTAGCTCCTATAGATTGTCCATAATTATACCAAACGAATTTTCGAAAAGCGATTCTCGCACCTTCTCTATTATGTCGTTTCCCTATCTACCAAATTTGGTAATAACTCTACATGTTTCACATCTATTTCCTCATCATTAATCTTTTCATATAATAATTCAAATGCCTTTACACCAACATTTTTACTAGAATGCGAAATCGTCGTAATACCTAATATATCTGCCACCTCTTGATCATCACATCCGATAATCGTAATATCCTCTGGGATACGAATTCCTTGTTTTTTCGCCTCCGTTACCATTCCTGCAGCAATATGATTGCAAGATACAAGAAACGCCGTCGGTTTTACAGACATACGAGCCCATTCCCTGACTACATTGCGCCCATCTTCCACCGTAAAACATCCTTTAAACTTCCAGGCATCTAACGGTGTTACAGCAATCTGTTGAAGTGAATCCTCATAAGCTTGTTTCCTTCTTTGACTATTAATGCTGTTACTTCTTCCAATGCAATATCCGATACGTGTATGACCAGCATCTATTAAGCTTTTCATCCCGCGCAAAAATACTTTGTAGTAATCAATATGTACACTCGAAATGAAATTCGAATCCATTTCCTCACACATCACAATTGGACCAAACTTCGTATACTCTTCAAGTTTTTCCTTACTATTTGTCCGTGAACATATAATTACTCCATCAAGCTTTTTCATTTTTAACATATGTAAAATTTCAAGCTCTTTTTCTTCACTATAATTTGTCTGGCAAAGCATCATATTATAATTGTTCTTTGCGGTTTCCTTTGATATCCCCCCAATAATAGCACTATAATATTGATCATTTACGTGCGGCAATAATACGCCAATTACATTCGTTTTTCCTTTCACTAAATGAATAGCATTCACATTTTGCGTATAATTTAATTCTTCTATAATCGTCAAAATTTCTTTTCGTTTCTGTTCATTCACGTACGGATGATTATTGAGTACACGTGAAACAGTTGAAACAGATACCCCAGCAAGTTCAGCAATCTTTCTTATATTAGTCATCTCATTCTCCCCTATTCGCAGAAATTCTCTCTTGACCTGGTAAGCTTTCCACAATATATCCTTTCCTAGCAAATACATTTTGAAAGGATATACAACTATGCTTCGATTCAAATTAGAATATATATTTTTTATTGGCGGTCTACTCATTCTCGCCATCGGTATTAATATGATGACGACAATTACTTCCTTTGGACTTAGCCCTTATGATTCCTTCTTTATTGCACTATATCAAAATTTTGGGATAAGTATTGGTTTTTGGATTTTCATGATTAACTTTGTTTTTACCCTGATCGTACTCTTTTGGGACAAAAAACAAATTACAATCGGCACAATTGTCACAATGATTCTTATTTCTCTTTTTGTTGATTGGGTTGGTTCTATTACGACTATTATGGACGCTATCCGCTCTCTTCCAAAATATATAACACTTATTTGCGGAAATCTATTCGTCGGAGCTGGGATCGGTCTTTACGTCTCTACAAACCTTTGCGCGGCACCTCAAGAGGCTTTCGTTTTAACTGTTGCTGAAAAAAAGAAATGGACATTTAGAAGAACGGAAATTTCATTAGCTTTTTTATTTTTAACATTAAGCTTCTTATTAGATGGACCAATCTATTTTGGAACAATTATCTTATCCTTTACAACAGGTTGGATTATTCAAGCATTTATTCAAGTTGGTACGCAAATTTTAAATAGAAAAAACCCTATTAAGCAAGCCGCTTAATAGGGTTTTTCGTTTTATTAGAAGAGATACTACTTAGCATCTCCTTCAATTCGATAGTTTGCTTTCACACAATCTATTTCTTCATACGATTGCAATGTATGTAGAATGTACTCATAATCCGCAAGAGAAGCACGATGCGTCACAATTACGATTTCTGCTTTCCCTTTCTCTTCAAGTGGCATTTGAATAATCTTTTCAAAACTAACACCGCGCTCAGAGAACAATGATGTAATTTTTGCAAATACACCAATTTCGTCTTTCACATGAAGCCTTAAAAACTTTTTCACAACAATTTCATCTGGCTCTTTTAGTACCTTTTTATACTGCGGGGATACCGCACTATTTCCGTTTACACCTAGCCTAATATTTTGCATTACAGCAACTAGGTCAGAAACAACAGCTGTCGCTGTCGGTAAGCTTCCTGCTCCCGGACCATAAAACATCGTTTCTCCTACCGCTTCACCATACACATAGACAGCATTATATTCATTTTGCACTGCCGCAAGAGGGTGTGCATTTGGAAGTAAAGTCGGCTCAACTGTAACCTCTAATTTCTCGCCATCTCGCTTTGCAAGACCAATTAATTTAATTGTATAGCCTAAGCTCTTACTATATTCAATATCTTCTGCTGTAATAGAAGTAATTCCTTTTACCTTCACATCTCCAAGCTCTACATTTGTAGAGAAACCGAGAGTAGCCAAAATCGTCATTTTTCTTGCTGCATCTAAACCTTCTACGTCTGATGTTGGATCTGCTTCTGCAAATCCAAGCTGCTGAGCTTCTTTTAACACGTCGTTATATGCTCTCCCTTCGTCTGACATTTTCGTCAAAATAAAATTTGTCGTTCCATTTACAATTCCCATTACTTTCGTAATAAGATCTGAAGAAAGTCCTTCTACGATGCTTCGTAAAATTGGAATCCCTCCAGCTACACTTGCTTCGTAAAATAAATCAGCCTTGTTATCTTTTGCTACCGCTAAGAGTTCCGCTCCGTGTAACGCCATTAAATCTTTATTTGCAGTCACAACGTGCTTTCCGCCTTTTAAAGCTTGCAAAATATATACTTTTGCATCATCGATCCCGCCCATTACTTCGATGACAACATCAATATTAGGATTATCTAAAATTTCATTCACATTTTGTGTTAATAGAGTAGGAGGCACGTCGACCTCTCTCTCTTTCTCAATGTTTTGCACCAATACTTTCGTTACTTTCACTGGACAACCTACTTGGTGTATAAGTCGTTCTTGATGATCTGTAATAATACGAACTACACCACTACCAACTGTCCCAAGACCTAATAACCCCACTTGAATTTCTTTCATAATACTGTCCACCCCTCAAAAATTGTGTTTAGATGAATTATATAGACGAAAAATCAGAAAAACAATTAATTTAGAACATTCGGAAAAATAAAGGTTAATCTTTACAAGAAAAACGCTACCACGTGTTACACAATCTTTATCCCGCATTAACGGGCAGTAAGACTCCCACCTCGAAATTCGGCGAATGCGAGGAAGTTAGATGGGAGATCAACTGCCCGTAAAAGCCCGATTGGTGAAGGCTAATAATCAGTGGGGGATGAAAAAAAAACCCACTGATTAAAGTTTCACTTTATTTACAATATATAAGGGGTTTCTTGATACACATAATAATTCAGCCAATTAGAGAATAATAAGTTCCCATGACTCCTCCACCTAACAAGTGGCTTCTCATCTGGATTATTATGTTTAAAATAATTTTTTGGCACATCAATGTTTAACCCTTTTTGGCAGTCCCGCTCGTATTCTTGCTTTAACGTATCACAACTATATTCACTATGTCCGAGTGCGAAAACTTGCCTTCCCTCTTGCCCAATAGCAAGATGAACACCCGCTTCTTCAGAATTGGCTAATAACGTTAATTCTTTCACTTTTTCAATGTCGCCCTCTCGTACTTCTGTATGACGAGAATGCGGAGCAAAAAACACTTCATCAAACCCTTGTAACAATTTCACATGTTGCTCGCGAACCTCATGTTCAAATACACCAAACATTTTTTCCGCAAGAGAATACTTCGGCACACCATAGTGATAATACAAACCTGCTTGTGCCCCCCAGCAAATATGAAGCGTCGATGTTACATTCGTTTTTGAATACTCCATAATACGTCCAAGCTCTTCCCAATAATCTACCTCTTCAAAAGAAAGAGTTTCAACTGGTGCTCCTGTAATAATGAGTCCATCAAATTTTTCATTCTCAATATCACGAAATGTTTTATAGAAGCTCGTTAAATGGTCCTGCGCTACATTGCGAGACAGATGCGATTCCATATGAAGTAAATGAACATCTAATTGCAACGGTGTATTTCCAATTAAACGAAGTAATTGCGCCTCTGTTTCTTGCTTTGTAGGCATTAAATTTAATATAGCAATTTTCAAAGCACGTATATCTTGTGTTACTGCTCGCTCCTTCGTCATTACAAAAATATTTTCCTTCTGCAATACTTTGCGAGCTGGTAAATCTTTATCAATTATGATCGGCATGTTGTTTGCCTCCGACTAGCGCCGCTTCTAAATCTGCAATAATATCAGAAACATCTTCTATACCGACCGATAAACGGATTAAATCAGATGTAACGCCAGCTAAACGCTGATTTTCTGCGCTTAATTGTCTGTGCGTCGTACTAGCAGGATGTATTACACAAGTTCTTGCATCAGCTACATGCGTTACAAGAGTTGCAAGTTTTACATTTGCGATAAATTCTTTTGCTGCTTCTAATCCGCCTTTAATACCGAAAGTTAAAACTCCACTAGCACCTTTTTTCAAATATTTTTGTGCTAACGAGTAATTTTCATTACTATCTAACCCCGGATAATTCACCCATTCAATACGATCATGATTAGCAAGCCACTTAGCAACTTCGAGAGCATTTTCACTATGACGCTCCATTCGTAAATGCAATGTTTCCAGGCCAATGTTGCTAATATATGCATTGAATGGGCTCATACAGTTTCCGTAGTCTCTTAATAATTGAACACGCGCTTTCACAATATACGCTGCTGCTCCAAAATTTTGAACATAGCTTACGCCGTGATAACTCGGATCAGGTTCGACAAGCTCAGGATATTTTCCATTTGTCCAGTCGAAGTTCCCTCCATCTATTACAATGCCGCCTAGAGAACTTGCATGGCCATCAATATATTTCGTTGTAGAATGGACAATGATATTTGCCCCATGTTCAAACGCCTGGCATAAATAAGGCGTCGCTAATGTATTATCAACGATAAAAGGTACTTCTAATTCTTTTGCTGCCGTTGAAAGTTCTTTGAAATTCAAAACGTTCATTGCTGGATTTCCTAACGATTCTGCATAAACGAGTTTTGTCTTATCATTAGCAAGTGCCGCAATTTCATCTGCCGTTAAATTAGGATTAAAGAACGTAACATCGATGCCAAGCTTACGCAAACTCACTCCAAATAAATTAAACGTTCCTCCGTAAACAGTTGAAGAACAAAGTAAATGGTCTCCACTACTGCAAATATTTAAAACCGCAAGCATAATAGCTGCCTGCCCAGAAGCTGTTGCAACAGCCCCTACACCGCCTTCTAAATCTGATAACTTCTGCTCAAATGCAGCTAGAGTAGGATTTCCAATACGCGTATATATATATCCTTCTGCCTCTAAATTAAATAGTGCTGCTAAATCATCTGACGTATCGTATTTATACGTTGTACTTTGATAAAGTGGCAAAACACGCGGCTCACCATTTTTTGGCGTATAGCCACCTTGCACACAAATCGTTCCTTTCCCCCATGATTCTCCCATCTCTCATTCTCCTTTCTTTTATCCCCCTATTTGCGGGCAGTAAGACTCCCACCTCAAAATTCAGCGAATGCGAGGAAGTTATGCGGGAGATAACTGCCCGATTGGTGAAGGCTAATAATCAGTGGGAGAGGGACAAAACCCCCACTGATTAAAGTTTCACTTTATGCAAAATAAAAAACTACCCCTTTCCTGAAAACAAGAAAGGAGCAGTTTGAAAACACGCTCTAAAGGCTCTTTCTTATCTCTCAGGATTATTACCTGCAGGATTTGGCACAATTCCGTTATTCGGCTGTTGCCAAGGTTTCATCGGGCCTGTCCCTCCACCTTTTCTTGATAAGACTATGCAATTACCGTTGATTTTATAGCAATAATTTCCTGATGTCAAATGGTTTTTCTGAATGTTCTAAATTAAATGTAAGGAATTTAATATAAACAACAAAAGAAATATATTCCATATTTATTTGAAAAAGACCTTTTAAAAACTCCGATCAATATATAGAATTAAATAAGTGGTTTAACCGCGTTGGTTTCAAATTTTCATGAGATCTCAATATATTGAATAAGCCAACCCCTCAAAAAGATACTATATATATTCAATTCATTTCACACTAGCATATTCAATCCTTTCTACATTAAAACTTACATAACGGAGGTACAACATGACAAATAAAAAGGACATGCACTATATACTCGTCCTATATGGCATTCTTTTAGGCTCTATAGTAGGAGCTACAGTCTGGTTATTTTTAGTTACAATAAATATCGGAATTCACTTTATTTGGGGATACTTACCTACTATTTTCTCTTCTCCCCCTTATTACACCGTTTGTGTAACAATCATCGGTGGTATCCTCGTTGGTTTAACACAAAAATACTTCGGTACATATCCACGCCTTATGCCGGAAGTGATGGCTGAATATAAAAAAACAGGTAGAATTGAATACAGTTTTGTACATAAAGCTACTTTAACTGCGATTATCGTTTTAATATTTGGAGCTAGTTTAGGCCCAGAAGCAGCACTTGTTGGAATTATCGGTGGACTTTGTACATGGGTAGGAGATCGCTTTAAATTTGCTTTAAAAGGGATGAATGAACTAACAGAAGTTGGAATTGGTGCTACTTTAAGTGTAATTTTTAATGCACCATTATTCGGTTTCTTAGCTCCGAATGAAAATGAGGGTGAACAAATTAACGAATTTTCTAAAGGAAAAAAAGCAATTGTATATTTAGCTACCACTTTTGCTGGTTTTTCCGTTTATTTATTGCTTAGTAAACTCGATAATCGTGGATCCTTTATTGTTGATTTCGGGGAAGGTTCCCTTTCTCTTAATGAATGGATCGCCTTTCTACCACTTGCTAGCATTGGTGCTATAGTTGGTTTCTTTTATTTCAAATTAGAATTCACATTAGAGAAATTAATCCACCCCTTCAGGGAATACAAGGTATCACTTGGAATTATAGGCGGTATTTTATTAGGAGTTACAGGAACTTTTCTCCCGTATACGTTATTTTCAGGGGAACATCAATTAAAAGATTTAGTCGTTGAATGGAGCCATTTATCTTTCTGGGTACTACTTCTTTCAGGGGTTTTAAAATTATGTATTACTGCCGTTTGTTTAAATACGGGTTGGCGCGGCGGACATATTTTCCCAATTATATTTGCTGGATCAAGTATCGGATATGCTATAGCTTCTATTATCCCTATAGATCCAATAGCTTCTGTAGCCATCGTCACGACAGCTATTTCAAGCTATGCATTAAGAAAACCAATAGCTATAACATTACTATTACTCATGTTTTTCCCGCTCAATTTATTATTACCGATGCTCGGGGCGGCGGCAATTGGTAATGCATTTCCGCTTCCTAAACATAACGAAACTAAAAATTAATACAAATAGGCAGTGGGGACAAAAGTTCCACTGCCTATTTGTATTATACATGCTGCTTTAATAGTGCGTATAATTCTTCAAACTTATGCACTTCATATGTTGGCACCATCTCGCTATCATTTGATTTCTTTTCTGGATTAAACCAACAAGTATCAATTCCTGCTACATATCCACCTTTAATATCGGCGCTTAACGAATCCCCAATAATGAGCCCTTCTTCAGAAGCGAAGTTAGGAATACGTTCAAAAACATAATCAAAATACTCTTTCATCGGCTTTTGGAATCCCGTATCTTCAGAAACAAAAATATCTTTAAACAATGCATGTAATCCTGCATTACGCAAACGTTTATCTTGCGTCTTAAAAATACCGTTTGTCACTATATATAAATCATACTTACTTTGAATTTGATTTATAAATTCAAACGCACCCTGCATGAGTTGGTTTCCTTCTTCTAAGTAGCTACGATAATTATTTTCGAATAATATTCCATCTACTTCTTCCCCGTACTCTTTAAACAAAATGGAAAATCGTGTATTTACAACTTCATTTCGCGTTATTTCACCTTTTTCAAAAGAACCCCAAAGACTTTTATTTATTTTGTTATAACGATCCTCTATCTCATCAGTTAAAAGAAGCTCCTTCTCTTCAAAAAGCATCCGTAAAGCAATTTTCTCAGCCTTTTGAAAATCTAGTAACGTATCATCCACATCAAATAGCAATGTTTTATATTTTTTCATAAACCCCTCACACCCTCTTTTCTACAAAAACAAATTTACATAAATCGTATCATTCTTCCTTGTAAAAATAATAGGAGATATCTCATACTACAAACAGGGGTGAAAATATGAAAACCAGCAAAAATGAGAAAGAAATTTATCAACACATGCAAATTCACCAATTTCATACTCTTTTTTCCTTTAATGTCTTACCATATGTAGAACTGCATTCTTTTCAAAAGAAAGAGATGATATGTAATGAGGGAATCGACCTCTCTTATCTCTATTACTTAATTTCCGGGAAAGCAAAAATATATATGAGTCATAAAAACGGGAAGGTTTCATTAATTAATTTTATTCAAGCACCTTCGTTCATTGGGGAATTATGATTAATTGGCGTAGAATCCGTTACAAAAGCAGTTGAAGTGATTGAAGATTGTATTTGCTTAGCGCTTCCTCTTAAAGATTGTCAGCACCTTTTATTGCAAGATGCTACCTTTCTACAGAAACTATGCAAATTTATTGGAGAAAAAACAATTACCCGAACGGAAAATTACGCCAAAAACTATAGTTATCCGTTCGAAAATCGATTAGCTGCGTTTATTCTATTAACGGAACAAAATAATTGCTATATGGAAAAACATACTGAGGCCTCAGAATACTTGAACGTCAGTTACCGCCATCTTTTATATGTATTAAACCAGCTTTGCCAGCAAAACTACTTAAAAAAAGAAGGAAGAACCTATTACATACAAAATCGAATTCAATTAGAGAAACTGGCTGACGAACTTAAAATATAAAAAAAGCAGCATTAACGTTTACATGTTAATGCTACTTTTTTCGAGTGACGATTATGTTTTTAATTAAAATTTACTTGCTACTTTAGCCGCTTCTTCAAGACCTGCTGTAATGATTTCTTCTGCTTTATCTGGGAATTGGTTATGTCCTTCAATAACTACCGTTTCCATATTTGTTGCGCCGAAGAAGCCCATCATGCTTGCTACATATTTAACAGCCATTTCTACTTCAGCTGCTGGTCCTTCAGAATATACGCCGCCGCGTGCATTTAATAAAGCAATCTTCTTATCTCCAATAAGCCCAACTGGACCTTCTGGTGTATATTTAAACGTTTTACCAGCACGGTTTAAATAATCAATATACGTGTGTAATACGGCCGGAATCGTTAAGTTCCATAATGGGAAACCGAAAACTACTTTATCAGCTTCTAAGAATTGATTTAAATACTTATCAGCAACTGCTACCACTTTTGCTTCTTCTTCTGTTAAATCAAATCCTCTACTTGCTTTGAATGTACCATTAATCATATCTACGCCTACATATGGTAATTCTTCTTTATATAAATCAAGTTCTACTACTGTATCATTTGGATGTGCTTCTTTATAGTTTGCTAAAAATGCCTCGTATAATTTCACACTAACTGCTTGTTCCGCCGGACGGTTGTTTGCTTTTACAAATAAAACTGTTGCCATTGTTTTTCCTCCTACTACTCACTCTTATGTTGTTATATATCACTTACGAAAAAGGGTACTCCCTTATAATTGTTGTTGCTTACAAATACATTTTATCTTTATATCAAGACAATTTCGTCCTCACATAGACGTATTTTTCCATAAAAAAAGTCCACCTTCTAAAGGCGAACTAGGTCTTACGACTTTCGTCTTATACAATTCCATTTTTCACTGCATATAATGCTGCTTGTGTGCGATCAGATAAATGTAACTTACTCAAAATACTACTCATATGAGCTTTTACCGTTTTTTCTGTAATAACTAAAACAGAAGCGATTTCTTTATTACTCATCCCTTTCGCCAATAGCTGCAATACTTCATTTTCTCTCGCTGTTAACACATCCACTTGAACGGAAGGTTCTTCTTCTTTTTCTTCCTCCGGTAAAGTTTGAGAAAGAAGAGCATTTGCTATATCTGGATGTAATTGAATATTACCTTTATACGCGCTTCGAATCGCTTCAACAAGTTGATCTGGTTCCACATCCTTTAAAATATATCCACTTGCCCCAGCTTTTAATGCTGGCAATACATGTGCTTGATCAGAAAAACTAGTTAATACAATTACTTTCACGTTTGGATATTCTTTTTTAATACAAGCTGTTGCCTCAATTCCATCCATCTCAGGCATATATAAATCCATTAATACAACATCTGGACTCGTTTCACTTACTTTTACTAACGCTTCTTTCCCATTGTTTGCTTCCCCGACTAATTCGAAGTCTTCCTGTGTACTTAGAAAAAATGCTAATCCTTTTAACACAACTGTATGATCATCAACTAATAATACTTTTATTTTCACAAACTTCCCTCATTTTCACATCATAATGGTACATTTACTTTTACACTCGTTCGTTTTTTACTACTTACAATTTTAATCGTTCCACCAACTAACTCTACTCTTTCGCGCATCGTAGTCATACCGAGCGATTTCTTCTCTTTTACATCCTTTTCTACAAACCCATTTCCTTGATCCACTATTTCTAATGATACATTCTTCTCTGTCACTTTGAAATAAATCGTTGCTTCTCTTACATCAGCATGCTTACTTACGTTATTTAAAGCTTCTTGTCCAATTCGCCATAGCGCTTCTTCTACTACGCGCGGCAAATCACGCACACCTGTAACTTGTTCCCGAATTTTCAACCCTAAACTTTCACCATATTGCTTTAAAGCTGGTAATAACCCTTTCTCTAATCCAGCCGGACGGAGTTGCCAAATCAATGTCCTCATTTCTTTCAAGGCGCCTTGTGCTAATTCACGCATCTCATGCAAAGACTGGTCTACCTTTTCATTTTTACCCTTTAAAACAGCTTCAGCGCCTTTCGTCATAAAGGTTAATGAAAACAACTTTTGTGACACAGAATCATGTAAATCTCTAGCTAAACGATTACGTTCTTCCATTCGTACAAGTTCACGACGTTTTTCATTTAATCTTAAGTTCTCTATCATTAACGAAATATGATTTGCTAACGCTTGTACTACATCTATCGTATTTATATCAAATTCTCCATTATTAGAACTTACACTTAATACTCCAAATATATGATTTTGAATATGTATCGGAATAGCGATAACTGCCCTATTGGGATGCTCTATATTACCAACCTGACGCTTCAACAAGACAGACTCTTCTTTTTCCAACGCTTCCTGTGCTGCTGCCCTCAAATCATCTTGTAGTTCACCCTTCTTATAAGAAGCTCTCACAGCTAGTTCATTTTCTTCTCTAATAAAGAATGCAACTTGCTCCCATAGAAATAAACTCCCTATTTGCTTTACAATCTCTTCTGGTAATGCATTAAATTTATGAATTGTCCTTAAAGCTTGAATAAAGCGTTCTAACTTTACATAATAATGAGCTCTTCTCTTTTCATTTTCATACAGTTTTGTACGCTTTAATGCCGTTCCAATTTGAAAGGCAACTGATTGTAATAGTACTAATTCTTCTTCAGAAAAATGCGTTTTACCTGGGCTAGCTACATTTAATACGCCAAATTCGTCTCCACCTGCTTTGAGCGGTACTGTCGCATGATGTACAATCCCTTCTGTATCTCCCCAGTTGTATTCAATTGCATTATTAATTCTCTTACATTCAATAATATTAACTGCTCGCTCTAATTTCCCTTCCACAAAGCTGTGTAGGCACCAGCAATTCCCTTCACACATTGGTCGTTTATTTTCGAATTTCAATCCCTCTGGTAATTGGTAATCAATTAATTTTGTATATCTACCATTTTCATCCGCAAGGAAAATCCATCCTGTCGTTAAACCAGTTACATTCAATAGTTTTTCTAACACAGCTTGAAGTACGTGATATGTATCATTTGAGGTATTCAACGTTTCTGCAATCTCTTTCAATATAACTAATTCATTTGTACGATTCTCTTGAAACATAATTCGTCTCCTACATACAAGATTTTAAATAGTACTTAACATAAATCATCTACTTTTCACTTTGTACTTATTCGTAACATTGATATAATAGTGAAAACATAGTTTTCATTATATCACTTGAGGGGGCTTTCATAATGACATTAAATAAAGCACTTACAATCGCTGGTTCTGATACAAGTGGCGGTGCTGGTATACAAGCAGATTTAAAAACATTCCAAGAACTTGGCGTATATGGGATGACATCACTTACGACAATCGTAACAATGGACCCACATAACGGTTGGGCACATAACGTATTCCCAATCGCAGCTTCTACATTAAAACCACAATTAGAAACAACAATTGAAGGCGTTGGCGTAGATGCTTTAAAAACGGGTATGCTTGGATCAGTAGAAATTATCGAAATGGTTGCGGAAACAATTGAAAAGCACAATTTCGAAAATGTAGTAGTTGATCCTGTTATGGTATGTAAAGGAGCGGATGAAGCGTTACATTCTGAAACAAATGACTGCTTACGTGACGTTCTTGTTCCAAAGGCATTAGTTGTAACGCCAAACTTATTTGAAGCATACCAATTAAGTGGTGTGAAAATTAATTCTCTTGAGGACATGAAAGAAGCTGCAAAGAAAATCCACGTTTTAGGTGCTAAATACGTACTAATTAAAGGTGGTAGCAAACTAGGAACAGAAACTGCTATTGATGTATTATATGACGGAGAAACATTCGATCTTCTAGAATCAGAAAAGATTGATACGACAAATACACACGGTGCAGGTTGTACATATTCTGCTGCAATTACAGCAGAACTTGCAAAAGGAAAAACTGTGAAAGAAGCAGTAAAAACTGCGAAAGAATTCATCACAGCTGCAATTCGTCATTCATTTAAGATTAACGAATATGTAGGACCAACACATCACGGTGCATACCGCAAATTCGTTGCACCGAAAGAACTTGTCTAACATAAAGCTTTTTATTCATAAATTTAAACATATATTAAAACCCACAGAACATTTATTGTTCTGTGGGTTTTAATTATTTTGCAGAAATGTTTTAAAGTACTTCCCGAATTTCTATGATGCTGAACTAACTTTGTTTCTACCATTTCTTTTTGAATAATATAACGCATCATCCGCTGATTGAATAAATTGATCAGGTGATTTTTTATACTCTGAAATCCCGACAGAAACTGTGATTTTAATTTTCTTTCCA
This sequence comes from Bacillus sp. MYb209, assembly GCF_002975175.1. Taxonomy (GTDB): domain Bacteria; phylum Bacillota; class Bacilli; order Bacillales; family Bacillaceae_G; genus Bacillus_A. The sequence goes on along the minus strand of NZ_PCNZ01000015.1, from coordinate 62,743 downwards.
TTTTTCATTTGGAATGAATGCTTTTCAACAGCTAATCGAATTTGTTCCCCTATACGAATTCCAAATGCTAATCCCTTTTTTGGTAACAACAGGGCAAACTCTTCGCCACCCTTTCGAAAGACTAAATTTGGGAATGGTGCATTCTTTAGCAAAATACGTCCTACTTGTTTTAATACTTCATCCCCAGCAGGATGGCCGTATGTATCATTTACATACTTAAAGTGATCAATATCGATAAGTAATAAACAAAGTGAATCATTTTTCATATACTCGTTACCAATATGGCGATTCATCTCTAAATCAAACTGCCTTACATTTCCTAGATTCGTTAATGCATCTATCGTTGCATAATGCCTCATCGTTTGAAATAATTCATTCGATTGCAATACGTAACTTGTACTTACAAATGTGATGTATGCCGCTACAATACAACAAATTAAATATAATGCCACTACATATAGATCCTTAAATAAAATATAAAGTGGTAGTATTAAAATAGACAAACTGTACACATTAAACCATATCCATTTTGTAAATATAGAAATCTTCATCCGCCAAATGGGGGTAATACCAATCCCTATTGCCACGATAGTATAGCAAGCCAATTCAGATGCTAAAGAATACTCAGTAAAAAATACCCGCGTTATTAAAATGATCACAACTGTTATACTACTAGCTATTGGGCCACCAATTATAATTGCCAAAACAACAGCTAAATAACGTAAGTCCAACATAATATCTTCAATATGTACACCAAAATGCATCAATAATATACTTAATATTCCAGTTAAAATACCGACCAAACATTTCTGCAAAAAAGAGAATCCTTCTTTTAATGGCTTATCTCTTAAAAACTGAGCACCCACAAAGATAAAGGAAAGAATGATTGTCCTATTTACAAATAGATCTCTGAACATAAACTAATCTCCCTACTTTTTCTTTTCCATCTATCCCTTTCTATATGTTATTGTATTACGAAATCCCTATAATTCCCAAACTTTTTTGTTTTATTGTTCCACGTGGAACAGCAAAAAGCAAAATAAAAAAGGAGACGAAATTTCGTCCCCTCCATTAACAACATCGCGATATCTTTCCGCCTTTTGCATTAAATCTAGCTTCTTGTGCCTCAGCAAAAAATTGCTTTTGACATAGAATTTTCTCTTCTGGATGATGTACTTTCATGTGATTTACATACGTTTCATAACTTGGAACTCCGACAAGTAAACTAATAAATTGCTTTCTCTTTCCCCATACGTTCCGTAAACTTTTAAGCATAGTTCCTCGACTCACTTTCATCTCTTGGAATATATGGTGCCTCTTTTAACGGCATTGGCTTATTTCTTAATACCTGAATCCAAATTCGAAGTGCAGAAATTAACACAGCAATTACAACTATCATAAAAATTCCACAAAGTGCCGCATCAATATAGTCATTAAAAATAATTTGTTTCATTTGCGCAACATTTTTAGCTGGAGCTAATACCTTCCCATCATCTAACGCTCCCTGAAATACTTTCGCATGTGATAGAAATCCTATTTTAGGATTTTCATGAAATAACTTTTGATAACCAGCTGTCATCGTTACAATAAGTAATCCTACAGTCGGAATAAGCGTTACCCATACGTATGCCTTTTTCCCCATTTTGAATAAGATTGTCGTTCCAAGTAATAATGCAATCCCCGCTAACATTTGATTTGCAATACCGAAAAGTGGCCATAGCGTATTAATTCCACCAAGAGGATCTACCACCCCTTGATATAAAAAGTACCCCCACCCTAGTACGCATAGTGTTGTAGCTACCACATTTGCTAATGTTGAATCTGTTTTCGCAAACGGCTTATATACATGACCTAAAATGTCTTGAATCATAAATCGCCCTACGCGTGTTCCGGCATCAATCGTTGTTAAAATAAATAGTGCTTCAAAAAGAATAGCAAAATGGTACCAAAATGCCATCATCGCCGTTCCGCCTATTACTTGCGAAAATATATACGCCATACCAATTGCCAATGTTGGTGCACCACCTGTACGTGATAAAATGGTCTGTTCTCCGACATTAACAGCAAGTTCTTTTAATTCATTCGGTGTAATAGCAAATCCCCATGAAGAAATAACTTGAGCTGCTTGTGATACATCCGTTCCAATTAGCGCTGCTGGGCTATTAATTGCAAAATAAGTTCCCGGTGTTAATACACAAGCTGCAATCATAGCCATTGCCGCTACAAACGACTCCATTAACATCGCTCCATAACCGATTGGCCTTGCGTGGCCTTCTTGCTCAATCATTTTCGGCGTCGTGCCTGATGAAACGAGAGCGTGGAATCCCGACACAGCACCACAAGCTATTGTAATAAATAAGAACGGAAATAAATTCCCCGAGAAAACAGGCCCTGTTCCATCAACAAATTGAGATACTGCCGGCATCTGCAAATCTGGAGCTACAATTAAAATACCAATTGCTAACCCAAGTATCGTCCCTATTTTTAAAAATGTACTTAAATAATCACGTGGCGCAAGAAGCATCCAAACTGGTAATGCTGATGCAATGAATCCATATACGATAAGCATAATAGCAATTGTCTCACCACTAAAAGTAAACATACTTGCAAGTGTCGGATTTTCCGCCACATATTGTCCTCCAATAAGAGATAAGACTAGTAGAACAATACCGATTACTGATCCTTCTCCTACTCGTCCTGGCCTAATGTAACGCATGTAAACTCCCATTAAAATAGCAATTGGAATCGTTGCTGCGATTGTAAACATTCCCCATGGGCTTCCAACAAGTGCCTTCACAACTACTAAAGCTAATACCGCTAATAAAATAATCATAATACCTAAAATACCAATCATTGCAATTAATCCTGTAACAGGACCAATCTCATCTTTAATCATTTCTCCTAATGATTTACCATTACGTCTCATTGAAGCAAATAAAATTACAAAATCCTGTACAGCTCCAGCAATGACTACCCCAACAATAATCCAAATTGTCCCAGGTAAATACCCCATCTGTGCCGCCAAAATCGGTCCTACTAAAGGACCTGCCCCTGCAATCGCTGCAAAGTGATGTCCGAATAAAACCCATTTATTTGTCGGAACATAATCCTTGCCATCATTTAACGTATGAGCAGGTGTTTGTCTATTATTATCTAGGCCAAAAACTTTCCTCGCTATAAATCTACTATAAAAGCGATAAGCAATCGCATACACTGATACAGCAGCAACTAATAGCCATACAGCATTAATTGTCTCACCTTGCGATAACGCTATTACACCAAAAGCCGATGCTCCTAGCGCTGCAATAACTCCCCAAAGTAAAATTGATTTCAATGTTTTCACATACAATCCCCCCATTACTACTTCTTAGTGGAGATTGTACTAAATTTTCTGAATACTTTACTTAAATCCTCCTTATCATGAAGGATTTTTAGATTATCATGTTAAAATTCTCTCATTACTTGTCACAGTTCAATTTTATTTCGAAGTCGTTTTACATAATTGCGGCTTACTGGAATCGGTTGCTCATCGTACCTGTCTAAATGCAAATTATACGTGCCATTATAATAAGGTTTAAGTTCTTGTACATATGACATATTAATTAAATAGCTTTTATGTACACGTAAAAAATCATATGCATTTAGTTTATTTTCTAATTCCTGGAGTGTGTATGTTGAAATATACTGATTATTCGTTGTATAAATTGAAACGGTTTTGTTTTCCTTATTTTTACTTACATATACAATATCCTCCGGGAAAATATATCTAATCCCCTCATGGCCTTCTATCGGCAGTTTACGCAAATGACTCTTTGCTTTCTCACCTTGTTCTTTTCCCATTTTATATAAAATGAATTGTAAATCTTCTTCACGAAATGGTCGTAATAAATAATAAAACGCTTGGAAACGAAAAGCTGTAATTGCCTCTTCTATATCCTCACCAATAAAAATAAATTTCGTATAACAATTCACTTCTCGTAACAAACTCGAATATTCAAAACCAGTACCATCCATTAATTGCGAATTTAAAAAAACAAAATCAGGTGTATGTTTTTTCATTATTAGCAAAGATTCTGTTCCAGTTTCCGCTTCAAAACATTCTACATTTCGAATGTTTTCAGTAAAGTTCTCAACTAATTTTCTTCGCTCTTCTGTTTCTTCCATGATAAGTAAGATTTTCATTTATCCAGCCACCTAATTCCTTTGTCCATATGTCTTGTTGTATACATTCGCTTTAGTAAGAAACAATCCCTTTTTCTTACTATACCATTATTTATCTAAAAAAACAGAAAAAAGGAAACCACTTTGATTCCCCTTTTCTTTGATCCCGATTGGTGCGGGCTAATAATCAGTGGTTGATGGACAAAACACCCACTGATTAAAGTTTCTCTTTATACTAATTCCCTCTGTTTCGTTTCTTGACCAAGTATAACTACAGCAAGTGCCCCAATTAAAATTGATCCACAGAAAATCGTAAATATTAGCGATAGTGAACCTTGTGAAGCAACTAAATACCCTACTAATAGTGGTCCAAGAATACCACCAATACGTCCAAATGCCGCTGCCATTCCTGCACCTGTACCGCGAATAGTTGTTGGATACTGTTCCGGTGTATAAGCGTATAATGCACCCCAAGCACCTAAATTAAAGAAGGATAGTAACATACCTGCCACTATTAATGCTGTTAATGACTCCGCAATTCCGAACACATAAGCACTACATGCTGTACCAATTAAATACGTAACCAATACAAATTTACGACCAAGACGTTCAATAAACCATGCAGCTGTGAAATATCCTGGAAGTTGAGCTAAGGTCATAATGAGTACGTACTGAAAACTTTTTATTAAACTAAAGCCTTTCAGTACCATTACACTAGGTAACCAAAGGAACATTCCATAATAGGAAAAGACAACACAAAACCATAGAATCCATAACATAATTGTTGCTTTACGATACTCTCCAGACCAAACCGATTTTATATTTTCAATAACAGATGGCCTTTTTGCAACCTTTTCAAATCGCGGAGAATCGGGTAAATTCCATCTTAAATATAAAGCATATAACGCTGGAACTGCACTTAATACCATAGCAACTTCCCAACCGTATTTAGGAATAACAAAATATGAGATAAGAGCTGCGATTAACCAACCACCAGCCCAAAAGCTTTCTAATAGTACAACTATTTTCCCACGTTCGTGTGCTTCAACACTCTCCGATACAAGGGTAGATGCAACTGGAAGTTCCCCGCCAAGCCCCATACCAATTAAAAAGCGTAAAACGAGGAACATCGCGAGTGTCGTCGTTAAAGCCGTTAAGCCACTACCAATAGAAAATAGTAATAATGTAATAATAAAGACCGATTTCCGTCCTATTTTATCTGATAGTATCCCAAAAACGAGCGCCCCTACAGCCATACCAATTGAGTTAATACTACCTATCCAACCCATCTCTTGAGTACTTAATCCCCACTCTTTTTGCAACGCCACTATTACAAATGAAAGCATTCCAACATCCATTGCGTCAAATAGCCAGCCAAGCCCCGCTATACCAAGTAGCTTTCGCTTCGAAATTTCTTTTACCTTGCTCACAAGAAGTCCTCCTTACACAGGTGTCTTTACACATCATTTTACATGTGTGTATTGCATAAGTAAAATACTTTCGTATAAAAAATTCTCCTTCATCACTCCCAAAAAGTAAAATGTTTATCCCGCTATTTGCGGGCAGTAGAACTCCCACCTCAAAATCCAGCTGGAGCAAAGAAGTTAGTTGGGAGTCGGGCTGCCCGTAAATGCCCGATTGGTGAGGGCTGATAATCAGTGGGGGATGAACAAAACCCCCACTGATTAAAGTTTCACTTTATCAAAAATAAACAAATAAAAAAAAGTAGCGATGTTCCGCTACTTTTTTGAACGCATTACTTCTTTTAAAAACTCGGCTAATACTAACTGACGACGCCAGCGTGTTGGATTACTACATAATCTGTAAAACCACTCTAAATGAATAGCTTGTATCCATTTTGGCGCACGCTTTACCTCTCCAGCCCACACATCTAAACTACCGCCTACTCCAACAGCCATTTTCGTTTCTAAACGATGCTTATTGTTTTGGATAAAGTTTTCTTGTCTTGGAAAGCCAAGTGCAACAAGTAATAAATCTGGTTTTGCCTCTTGAATACGTGAAACAATATTCTCTTCTTCTTCTTGTTTAAAATATCCATCTTGTATCCCCACGATAGATGCAGCTGAATATGTCTTCGTTAAATGATCAGCCGCGGCTTGTACAACATGTGGTTTTGCACCTAATAAGAAAACAGATACTGGTTTATTCTCTTCTGATAACTTCGCAAATAAATTACACATTAAGTCAAAACCTGCTACACGTTCTTTTACAGGTGTACCAAGCATACCACTTGCTTTTACAACCCCAATACCATCAGGTGTAATTAAATCGGTATTTAGTAATGTTTTATGGAACTCTTCATCCTTTTTTGCACACATAACAATTTCAGGATTTGCTGTTACTACCTGAAAAGTATCAGTTTGCTCCAATTCTAGTTGTTCCTTTAAATATTGGACCGTTTCATCCATTGTCATTGTAGAGAAAGGAACACCTAGAATATCAACCGTTTGTACTGCCATATTTAACTATCCTCTCTATCATTAAAAGTTTTTCGCTATTAATTGCTTATATGTTTCTTTCGTATCTTCATATAATTTTTGAAGTGAGAAGTTCATAGTAGCATGCTCATAAATATGCTTGCCCATTACTGATAACTCTCCAGTTTTCCACTTGTCATACGCCTCTTCTAATGCCGATGCCAATGCCTTGCCATCACCAGTTGGTACAATCCATCCATACGTTTCATCTGCAATTAACGGTTCGATTTCTCCTGCTCTAGTCACAATTGATGGTACACGTTGATTTGCCGCTTCTAATAAAACTAATGGAAATCCTTCGCTATGGGAAGTTAACAAATTGACATGTGATGAAGCGAATAATTGTTTCACATCTTGACGATGCCCTAAAAATTCAACTTTATCATTAATCCCTTTTTCAGTAGCTAATGCCTTTAGTTCTCCTTCTAACGGCCCATCACCAACTAATAACACTTTAATTTTTTCCAATTTCGTTTGTTGTAACGCATCGAATAAAACTTCATGTCCTTTAACAGGATGCAGACGCGCTACTTGGATTGCCGTAAACACATCTTCGTCAATATTAAACATTTCCTTTTTATTATAGCCATCTGCTTTTTCCTGATCATATTCAATCCCGTTATAAATAACATGCATCTTTTCATTTGAAATACCTAATGCCGCTAAGCTTTTTTTCAACCTATTCGTTACAACAAAAAATAAATCTATATTTTTTAAAGATTTCAAATTTAACTTAGTAAAAATCCAGCCTTTTAAGCCTTGTTTAGTAAAGTCTTGAAATGGATCACTATGAATTGTCGTTACCCATTTTGCCGCGAATTTCTTCTTCATTAGAGAAACAAAGAAATTCGCCCTAGGACCGTGTGTATGAACTACATCAAATTTTTCTTTATTAATGAATTCACTTATGTTCTTTAAAATGGATAAATCATAGCGAGATTTTTGTGAAAATACATGAACTTTTATTCCTAGCTCTCTTGCTTCTTTCGCAACAATTCCATCTTCAAATACTGCTAATTCTACTTCACCATCCGGAAACTGATCAAGCAGTGAAATAATATGTGTTTTTCCTCCACCATCTTCTGCTCCTGCATTCATATGCAATATCCTCATATTTTTTCCTCCTTTAAATCCTCGCTACATTTCCATCTATCTTTATTTTACTGTACTAAAAAATAAAAGCTAACAAAAGTTAGCTTTTATTTTTATCATTCAATTTCTAGATCTACGATTAGATAAGCTAACACCACTACAAAGTAAATCCCTACTCCTGGTGCTGTCAAAATATGTCCTGCAATATATGCAATACCTAATGCTAATACTAAGCTTACTGTAATCATTCCATATTTCACATTAAATATTTCCTTAAATCTTGTAACAAATGCTAGTAGGATTCTTACGCCGTAATAAATAAATGGAATCATCATTAACGCAAAACCAATAATTCCGAAATCATAAAACCAATCATGGAAGTCCATTTCGATTAGCTTCGGATCTGGCTGCTTTTGTTCATTATATTTATAGTTACCTGCATAACCCATTCCTAATAACTTTTGTGACATTGGCGCTTCTTTAAAGAACTGCTTATGTCTCTCTTCATATACTTGACGTCCACTGAAAATAAGATTTTCTTGATTTTCTTTCTTTTGCTCTTTCTCAAGCTCTTTCTTAACTTCCGCTTCTACCTTCGCCTTTTCTTCTGGTTTCTCAACTTTATGTTGTTTTTCTTCTTTTTTAATTTTCTCTTTAATTTCTTTTTCTTTTTGACCTTGCTGCGCTACATTTTGTTCTGATAAATAGTTGTTATGAATACCCATATTTTGTGCTAATGGCGTCATTTTAAACGTTCCGACAACACCAGCTAATAGGACAATAGCAATTAATCCATTAAGTACAAGAGACTTTTTGTTTGGATTTCTTCTATCAAATAATAATTGTAGTACGATAATCCCGATTGCTGCTGCTAACGTAGCACCAATTGAGCCCATCCCTACTTTCGTACCAACTTGAATTAACGAGTAAATCATTAAAAGCGATGGAATCCAATATAAAACGTGTTTCACGCTCTTTGTTTTTTGAATAGAATATAGTACCACGATAGGGAAAATAATAGCTAAGATTGACCCTAGTTCATTACCTGCATAGAACCACCCTCGGGAACCAACTTTCATCCATTGATAACTACCAAAGTCTGTAGATGTCGAAATAGAAATAACCATAATAGCGTTAATGATTAATGTTGAATACACAATACTATTTCTGACTTTGTCACTAATATTTACTTTCTTTTTCAATGATTTTAAAGCTAAAATGTATGATCCTAGCATAATATATATATATAATGCCTTCGCAACAAACTTAACTTCTTCACCAAGTACAATAGGATTCTTAACTAGTTTATTATTAATAAACCCTATCCCTAAAACTACTGCTAATAGTATTAAGTAAATTAAAAACTTCCTATTTTCCTTCTCTTTTGCCTGAATTAAAATGTAAATACCACCAACAGCCATAATAAGAAATCTTACCAAAATTCCAACAGTGGCATTTGACTTTAATAAAACGATGCTAAGAGACGTTAATAAATCTAAAACAGGCTGTAAAATAATAAAAAAGAGCAAAAAATGCTCAAATCTAACCCTAGCTTGATTTGCTAACATTCCAAGACCTCCATAAAAAATCTTTACATTATCTTTTAATCATAGTTTTCTACTGTTTAAACACACCTAGCAATTATAACATAACTCATATTTAAATTGAGAACTATTTTTCATGCCGAAACTAGTCAAATCCAGCATTATTAGTAACCGAAAACATTGTCCTTTAGCTATCCTTCCCCATCCCTATAAAAACTATCTAACACATATGCACTTATTTTCGACCGTACAGAAATATTTTTTTATCATTTTATACAAATGTACAAAGCGGACTTCTCTTATTGTACCATCCCTCCAACTAAGCTACATCAAAAAACTATACTATTAATCTTTCCACACTTTTCCGCTTTACTTTATTGCTACTTATCAAGCATTTTCAAACGCTTTCTTTAGCTATTTCATCCATTTTTCTACATGTAGCGAAAAGTAATTGTTATTTCCAAAACTTTAGTGTATATTTTTTCTCTGGAACATCTTTAAGAGGAAGGAATTAAAGCCATGTTATTAATCGATATATTTACGTTTCTTGGCATTATCGCCGCTGCCATTTCTGGTACATTAGTTGGTTTGAAAAAAGATCTAGATTTATTTGGTGTCCTTTGTTTAGCTGTAGCTACTGCGCTCGGCGGCGGTATTATTCGTGATATTATGATTGGTAACCTGCCTCCTGTCGCATTTGTAAAACCCATTTACTTTTTCGTAAGTGTACTATCAGCATTATTCACATGTATGTTTTTTGAGCGCATCAATAAACTTCAAGTTGTTATTATGCTTTCTGATGCTGTTGGTTTAGGTGTATTTACAGCTATTGGTGCAAATGCAGCAATGTCACATCACGTTGACGCCTCGTTTTTAGTCGTTTCAATGGGAGTTATTACAGGTATTGGGGGCGGTATTTTACGTGACATTTGCGCTCAAGATATCCCGTATGTATTCCGAAAAGAGATATATGCAATTGCTTCTATTTTAGGAGCAGTTAGTTTCTTAATTACACATGCAATGGGGGCACACGTATTAGCTTTCTATGTTTGTTTATTAATAACATTCGTTATTCGTGTGGTCACCGTAATATATAATGTACATTTCCCAGTTTTCTTTAAAACACATGCAAAAATTAATAAAGGCCATTAAGAGAATTCTACATAGAATTCTCTTAATTTATATACAATTCCATATACTATAGAGTAATTGTATATAAAAATATATAATTACATTAGAACAAAAAATGAAAACGCTTTATAAACAGGGGGAAGAATGATGCTTGGGGTTTTTTAAAAAAATAAAACAAACACCAGTATAATTGAATTAAGCAAAGACCAAAAAATCATATTTAACGTGCCTGCTAATTCTGAACTAAAAACTCAAATGGATATGCTACATATTTCAAAGGAAGATTTACAAATTGTTAAAGTATTACAGCCATTTATTTATGAGGAAATAGATTGGATAACAGAAAAATTCTACACCAACATCACAAAACAACCTAATTTAATTGCTGTTATTGAACGCTACAGCTCTATTCCCAAATTAAAACAAACTTTAAAGACACATATTAAAGAATTGTTCAGCGGGAATATGAATGAAGATTTTATTGAACAACGTGTTAGAATTGCAAAAAGGCACGTACAAATTGGTTTACATAGAAAATGGTATACTGCTGCTTATCAAGAATTATTCCGCTCCATCATGAAGATTTTGCAAACGAAAATTTCAACGATAGACGATTTTCCTTATTCTATAAACGTAATAAATAAATTATTCATATTAGAACAAGAACTTGTTATTGCAGCTTATGAATCCGAATATGAAAAAATCCAAAAAGAACATGAAAAAGAAAAAGAACTGACATCTATGACGATTACACATATTGCAACAGAACTAGCGGCAGTATCTGAAAAAACAAGCTCTTCTATTCAACAGTTAACATCTAAATCAGAAAGTATCGTAGGAATTGCCAAAACAGGTACATCATTAGCTACGACATCAGAAGAAAAGGCCAATAAAGGCAAAGAACAATTAAATCTGCAAAACAAACGAATATGGAAACTATCATTACTGATACTCGTGAACTTCTTGATATTTCTAACAAAATTAACGAAATCATTGATATTGTAAAATCAATCGCCGAGCAAACAAATTTACTAGCATTAAATGCTGCTATTGAATCTGCACGTGCTGGCGAATTTGGTAAAGGTTTTTCAGTCGTAGCGAGAGAAATCCGAAAGTTATCAGAGCAAACGAAAGAATCAATTTCCAACGTTACAAAACTCGTTGAAAAAACTAATGAACAAATTATACACGTCTCTTCTTCCGTGGAACAAATAAGCTCTCTCGTATCTGAAGGGACAGATAGTATGCATGCGACAGATCAATATTTCCAAGAAATCGTAAAAGATATGTCTAACTCTAAAGAACAAAATAAAAAAATTGAAAATGAATTAGAAACTATTTCACAAGTAATGAAGAGTATTCAAGACGATTCCTCGAAAATGGCCTTAACAGCGGATAATTTACAACTAGAACTAAACCGATAAGGCAAACCGATACAAAGTGGAGATTCTTCATCCCCACTTTGTATTCATCCTTATCATCCATCTACAAAAAAAGAATCCAAAATGGATTCTTTTATTTTCTGAAAAATATTTTTTGGCAATAAAAATAACTCATATAAACACCAAAGCTTTGTAAAATAAACAAAGCTGGCATAATAATATTATAATATGCCATATCTACTTGAAAGAGCCTTAACGATACATATCCGGTAATTAATAATACAAACAACATATATCCTTCATTTTGCTGTTTCTTAATTAGAAAATGTAATAAAGCTATGGACATAAATAATGTCACCGCTATATATATAAGCTTTTCACATTTAAAAATAATAGAATTTATTCCCTCGTCTGAAAGCTGGTTAATAACTGGTTTTAACAGTTTAAACCTTTCTACTTCCATTTCTTTTAACTCTTGATCAATGTGCTCTTTTACACTTTGATTTTTGGATGTTTTTTCTTCATTTTGACTTTTTCCAATTAAAACAGATTGAACATAAGTCTGATTAGAAATCGTATACTGTGACATTCCCATCATCTTGATACCATAGCTCACACCAAAATGAGTACTATAAAACAGAATAAGTAGTCCTATCATTTTTAATAGTAATTTTTGTTTCGTTGCTGATTGAAATAATTCAATTAACAGCACATATACAGCTATAAAAATAGGTAAAAATAACCCCATTGGGAAAATCATATTGCTAAGCGCAAATAAAATGGCTGAAATTACCCACATATAAGGATGATCTAATCCCTTATATAAAAATATGTAACAAGCACAATAACATAAAAATATTGCGAGTGATTCCGCCGTTAATACAGAACTCATAAATATATTTGGAATATATAAAGCGTAAAACATTGATGCAACACGACCACACTCTTCTCCAAAGACCATTGACGCAATGCGATAAATGAAAAATGCAGTTCCTGTACAAAATAAAATATTAAATAGTTGTAAAGCAAATACCGTATCACCAAATATACGAATGATGATCGATTCATAAATAATAAAAGGTAACTGTGCTACATTCTCTATATTATTGCCAATTGCAATCTGCTTTGCAGACTCATACATAGCTTTCATATCACCTATCATTGGAACATCTACAAATAGAACTGTGATAAGTCTTACAACTATAGATATGCTTATAAGAAAAATAAGAAATTGTTTATCTGTAAAACGATATTGCAAAATTGATGCTACTAACAAAATAAGAATAACAAAAATCACTAATACGATTGTTATACTTGTTGTACTTCCCCCAAAAAATTGCTTACTTGTTTCAAAAGCCGACCAACAACTATAGACAAAAAATGCGAGCATCGCACCTATCATTATTTTACTGAAGAAAGACGAAAAATTTGTTTTTATATGATTCATATGTCCATTGCACCTCTATTTCCATTCATAACAAAACGATTTTATCATGAATAGGCACAAGGTTAATAGGGAATTTCTATGACAAATACATAGTCATTACTTTTTCACTTGCAATGTAAGCGAATCCTCTTTTACACTACATTTTATATACGATAAATTTTCTTTCAGTTACATGAATACAAATACAGAAATTTCAATAAAGTGAAACTTTAATCTGCGGGGGTTTTGTTCATCCTCCACTGACTATTAGCCCGCAAATAGCGGGATAATCCTCTTTTGGAACACTTTACTTCATTAAATATCTAATATGAGTACTCCACTTACACATGTCACTCTGATTGAAAACAGAAAATAGGGGATGAATATATGGAAAAGAAATTCATGCGAGAATCAAAAGCAATTAAAACAACACGTGTTTTTCCTAACGATTTAAATAATCACCAAACACTTTTTGGGGGGAAATTATTAGCAGAAATTGATAGTATCGCTTCAATTGCAGCTGCAAGACATAGCCGCAAACATTGCGTAACAGCATCTATCGATTCCGTTGATTTTTTAACTCCAATTCACCAAGCAGATTCTGTTTGTTATGAAGCATTCGTATGTTATACAGGAAAATCTTCAATGGAAGTTTTCGTAAAAGTAATTGCAGAGGATCTACTAGCAGGCGAGCGTAGAATGGCCGCAACGTGTTTTATTACATTTGTCGCATTAAAAGACGGAAAACCTTCATCTGTACCACAAGTAATTCCTGAAACAGAGGAAGAACATTGGCTACATACAACTGGTTCAGAGCGTGCAGAAAATAGAAAAAAAGGACGTTTGAAAAGTACAGAAATGGCTGAAGTGTTAACTTTAAGTAAGCCTTGGAATATGTAACATTAAAATTTTATCTTATACATGCACAGGTTTTTTCTTCCTTGCATGTATTTTTTATTATAATAAAGTGTTACGCCTTAGCATTTTTATTCGATGCCTGTTTCCTAAAATCACCCATCAGCTTTTCCTTTATTTTGTTATACTATTAATGGTATATTAAATAATGTTCGTTTAAAAATGACCATAATATGATTAAGTATATAAGGGATGGTGCGGTAATGTCTATTGAGGTACCAATTTCAATACCAAAAACGTTAATTATTATTCCAGCGTATAACGAGGAAGAAGCAATTGCAGATACATTAACAAGATTATTAGAACTAAAACAGCATTTTACAGCATTAAGCATTTGCGTTATTAATGATGGATCAAAAGATAAAACAGCTCAAATCGTAAAAGATTTCCCTGTTCATCTTGTTAATTTACCATATAATCTAGGTATCGGTTCAGCTGTACAAACTGGATATAAATACGCTTATGAGAACGGATATGATATTGCGATTCAGTTCGATGCTGATGGACAACATAATCCTGATGATTTATACAAAATCATACAGCCTATTGCCGAGGATCAATGCGATATGGTGCTGGGTTCACGTTTTACAGAAAAAACAGCATATAAAGGTAGTATTTCCCGAAGAATCGGTATTTTTTATTTTACTGCTCTATTGAAAGTACTAACAAAACAAACATTTATGGATCCAACTTCTGGGTATCGTGCTATCAATCGAGAAGTAATTAAGATTTTTGCACACAATTATCCAAAAGATTATCCAGAACCAGAAGTCCTTATTCATTTAAAAAAGAAAAAACTTCGCATTAATGAAATATCTGTAAATATGCAAGAGCGACAAGGTGGACAATCTTCCATCACTCCCCTTAAATCTGCATATTACATGGTTAAGGTAAGTCTTGCTATATTGATGCAAAAAATCGTGAAAGGTTGATAATAAATGCATATAATTACCTTTTCATTTATCTTTATTTTATTACTATTCTTCTTAATTATTAATTCCATTCGTCGTGGGACTTTAGAAACAAAATATGCTATTTTATGGATTTTTGTTTGTATTGCAATGGCTATTTTAAGTTCTACGGATAAAATTATAAATTGGATTGGAAAACTATTAAAAGTAGAATATCCTCCGTCCATTTTATTCTTATTCGGACTATTATTCTGTTTTATCTTAATTTTTGACCTGACGAGAAAAATCTCCAAATTACACCATCAACTTGTAACCTTAACGCAAGATTATGCATTATTAAAACAAAAGTTAAAGATAACAGATAAAGAATAACTTCCTAACTAAATACTAATATGTTAAAGCTCCTTAATTTCGCTTGAAAAATTAAGGGGCTTTTATCATTTCAAATTATTTCTTTCTAATTATACGAGGTACCACAATAGAAAGTTGATTTACAAAGTTTATATGCGGTAAACTTATACAGATGTTCTTGTAATCATCTTCCCTTTAAAAGGCTTATATATAAGTGTAAAACATAAAAAATTTGAGGAGATAATAATTATATGATGGAACAAAAACAAATCGTTTCAGTTGTTATCCCGCTGTATAATGCGGAAAAATACATCGAAGAGACGATGGAATCAATACTAAATCAAACATATAAAAATATTGAAATTGTAATTGTAGATGACGGGAGTAAAGATCAATCATCTTCTATTGTAAAAAATCTTGAACAGAAATATCCGGGACAATTAAAATATGTCCCACAAGAAAATCAAGGCGTTTCAGTTGCTCGTAATACAGGAATTGAAAATGCTAGCGGAGAATATGTTGCTTTTCTTGATAGTGATGATTTATGGCATCCAACAAAAATAGAAAAACAAATTGAAAGTATGCATAAAAACAACATGAACGCTTGTTATTGCGGCTATATGAACTTTTACGAAGAGACTGGGGAAAAAGTTGAGCATACGACAAACTTTATTAAAGGTGATATGACAAAAGCTTTCTTAACACATCAAGTTGTTGCTCAGACGAGCACTTGGATTTTCAAAAAATCTACCGTGATGGATCATAACATTCGTTTCACACCAGGATGTAGCTGGGGAGAAGACTTAGAATTTCTATTTAAATTAATGAGTGTAACAAATGTATGCTATGTAGATGAATATTTAACATATTATCGAATCTTATCAGAAGGAAATCTTTCTTCAAAGTATAAAGATTATGAATTAAAAACAACAAAAGAATTAGAAATATTTAATCGAATGAAAGATTGGGTTCATAATAAGTCAAAAGACTTAATCGTGAATGATTCTACAGAACTTATTGAAATCCTTGAAACTTATTTATTCCCATATACAGTCATTAACAACGCTTGTATATACATTAAGGGAAACTCTAAATTAGATAAATCACAAGTTCAACTAATCAAGAGCGATATAAATAAATATTGTCGCAAAATTTATTCAAAAAATGGAAAACGAAGCAAAAAACTATACGCAATGCTTTGGTTTGTACGAATAAAGTTTATGTTTTCTTAAATAAAGCATACGCTTTTAAACATACTTTCCGTAAACAAATCAAATTTACAAATAGGATGAAGTGCGTCCTGAAAAATAGAAAGGTCTTGTTCCATGAAAACAAATAAAATTCTTAAAAACGCATCCTACCTCTTTGTAGGAAATATTACTGTTCGTTTTGTACTTGCTATTGCGACCATTCTCTTTGCAAGATACGTTTCTCCAGGTGAGTATGGCATGTTTACAACTGCATTAGCAGTTTCCGCTGTTATTTGTTATTTTACAGATGCAGGTTTGACACATACATTTATGCGTGAAGGAACGAGAAGCGATGCTAACATTAGCGTATTAATAAGTAGTTATTTACGTATTCGTTTAGTATTAGCTATCGTAATTTCTGTGCTCTTCGCTATTTTTGCTCAGTTCTTCTATGCTGATGCTTACTTACGTGCGATGGTATATTGGGTTGTGCTACCGACCATGTTTGGAGCGACTTTACAAGGTGTTGGAATGGCTTATTTCCAAGTAACAGAACGTATGCAATTTACAGCGATTATTTCTGTACTACAAGGCGTGACAGCCGCAGCTGCGCTTCTACTAGGAATGTCATTTAAATGGTCACTTATGATGGTCGCTGCCATGTACGGGATATCTAGTCTTGTAACAGGAGTCATCGCCTTTATAATGGTAATTCGCTATACAACAGTTCATAAAGGCTGGGACAAAGGTATTTTAGATCAACTGCTTATTTTCACAATCAATGGGATCATCATTATGCTTTTACCACAGTTAGGGCCCATTATATTACAAAAAGTTTCAACATATGAGCAAGTTGGATTCTTTGGCGCTGCATCGAAAATACCTGCTGTACTTTATCAAATACCCGGTGTAATTGCAGCGGCCTTTTATCCAAAATTATTTGCTTTTGGAAATGAAAAGAATATTGATGAACATAGAAAACTATCTCAGTTCGAATTAAAACTTATGTCTTTCTTAGGAATGGGAATCTCCATTCCATTTATCGCTGATCCAAGCTTTTGGATTGTTACTTTATTAGGTGAAGAATATGCACCAGCTGGTGATGCTCTTGCAATTTTAGCCTTTATGGTCATTTTACAATCCATCAACTATCCACTTGCTGATAATTTAACAACAATTGGTCAACAGTGGAAGCGTGCGACAACGATGGGAATTGGATTGGCTGTTGCCATCATAAGTTACATCGTATTAGGTGGCCAATTTGGAATGATGGGAGCTGCTGTGGCTGCTATCATTACTGAGGTTACTTTATTAATCGGGTTTACTTTATTCGTTCGTAAAGGATTTACATTACTATTCAAAGGGATTGTATTTAATACACTAGCATTTATAATCAGTTACGCCCTATACCGCACAGTATTAATTAACTTACCACCACTGGTAGCTCTAACACTTACTGGTATATTGTACGGTATTATTGGCCTTGCAATTGATCCACAAATACGCGGGTTAATTTTAGGATTTGTAAATAAAAAATTAGTTCGTAAAAATGCTTAAAAGCCAAAAGCTTTTCCTATTAAAAATGGAAAAGCTTTTGGCTTTTTATATACCATCATTTACAGAACATAAACTCTGAAGACTGCACTTCATTATTCTCGACTTTTCAGTGGTTAAAAAATGCTATATATTCCATGTCAAATTGACTTACTTTCTGAGAATGCTTTATACTAAATTACAAGTAAACTATGAAATTCAATGCTTGTAAAATATATATGATACAACAAAAATATATATTTTTTTATGCTAAAACTAAAAAACACACCTTTATAATCGGTGTGTTTTTATATGTAACAACTTTCAAAGGAGGATTATAAATTTTTATGAGCATAAAGCCGAACAATAAGATTTTCTCAAAGAAAACTATAATGATTATTCCGATATTATTATTGTGTGCTTTTGCTTTTCATTATTTCTTTTTAACATCTAATCAAATCTTTTCTGGTACAGGTGATGCATTAAGCCAATTTGGTTTCTTTACATTTCTCCTGCAACATGCCTTTAAAGATGGTAATCTTTTTTGGTCTTTTGATTATGGATTAGGTGGAGATTTATTTGGAGAGTTTAGTTATTATTACAGTACAGCGCCGTTCTTCTGGATTACGCTGTTACTTCCTAAATTAAACATTGAACAAATCTATGATATGAAATTATACATGAGTATTTTAAAAAACTTTTTAGCTATGTTATTCATGTATGGTTCTTTACGTTATCATAATAAAACAGTCTTCTCATCTTTTATTGCTGCTATTATATATGGTGGATGTATTACTTTTATGCGCCATTCATTACTTTGGGATTTCATGGCTGATGCCATCGTATTTTTACCATTAGTAATATGGGGACTTGATAAATATATTATAGAAAAGAAACGTGGACTTTTCCTAGTAGCTGCTACTTTAATGTTAGCATCGAACTTTTATTTTGCTTTTATCACAAGTATTTTCATTTTCATTTATGCATTTTTCCAATACTTTGCCACACAGCAAAATAAAACAATCGCCTCTTTTCTAGCTTATTATATTAAAATTGGATTATTATACGGTCTATCACTTGGCTTGGCTGCAGTTTGCTTTATCCCATCAGTCAATGCGGTATTTAGTGCGGATCGGTTAACGAAGAAATTTGATATACCTTTATTCTTTGAAGATAAATTTTATAAAGATCTAATGGAAACTATCTTCTTCGTATATGATGCTGAAAATCATCAATTAGCTTTACCAGCTTTAATTTTATTCCTAATCATATTTGGAATGTTTATACGTGATAAACTTGTTAAAAATAAGGTACTCTTTACATTTTTCATGTTCATTCTGTTTATGCTTCCGTATACATACTCTGTATTTAATGGTTTCTCAGCAATGCAATATAGATGGCTTTATTTATTTGTATTTGTAATTGCTCAAACTATAGCATACATCTTAGATTGGATGATTGTTCATAAGAAAGAGCATAAATTACTTTATATAATGAGTTCATTAGTATCAATAGGATTATTCATTTATGCATTTTATAGAAAAGTAAATATAAATGTAAGTGATAAACCTTTACAGGCAGTTGACAATATTTTAATCGGAACTATCGTTCTTTCTGTCATTACAGTATGTTTATGGCGTTATCTTTCTAAACCTTTCATACAATTTTTAGTTGTAGTGAACGTACTCGTTAGTACAATTTCCATGAATTACATGTATGCTAATAATATACTTAGTACAGCTTTCGGACAAAGCAATGCTACAAAAGAAGCTTTACATGTATCTGGCTATGATAACAAAGATGAGATTGCTGCCATTCGTTATATACAAGAATATGATAAAGACTTTTATCGTATTCTTAACCCAGGTAGCGCCCATAACACACCAATGCTACAAGGTTATCATGGTACAAGTACGTACCAAAGCCTGATTAATTATTATGTTCATGACTTTATGAAAAATAAATACAACGTATTCCAAGGGTTCGACACTCCTTCGATGTTCTTCCAAGTTGATAGTCGACTACTACTTGAAAATATGTTAGGTGTAAAATATCGCGTACTAAGTGCTGATACAGATCAAAAAAATATCCCATATGGATATAAACTATTAAAACAAGTAGGGCCGTATAATATTTACAAAAATGACTATGCTTTACCGTTAGGGTATGTATATGATTCTGGTATAAGTGAAGAAGAATTTTCTAAATTAAACTTCGCTCAACGTGACCAATTATTATTACATGCTGCAGTCGTTAATAATGTAAAAGACTTTTCATTAACTCATTTTGATAAAAAGAACCTTAATTCAAAAGCGGTATCTATCAAAATGGAAGAAGTACAACTAGAAAATATGGAAAAAGAGAATAATAAACTCATTGTCCATGGCAATGGAAATATGATCGTACCTATAAATTATCCTAATACTCCTGGAGATTTAATTGTAGAATTAAAGATAAAAAATAAAGGTTCATTCCATGCAGTAGTTAACGGGAAAGATATGGGGAAAGGTGAAGACACTGGTGCATACTCATATCCTTTAGAAAGATTTGTTTATAATTTAGGTAAAGACGATCATCCAGACCAACTAACTATTTCTATTGATGCACCAGGTGAATACGAACTTGAAGACTTACAAGCAAATATCGTAAATTACGAAGGTGTACAAAAAGAAACAGAAAAACTAACTGAAAATAGACTTCAAAATATTTATTATAAAAACAACTATTTAAAAGGTGAAATCAACTCGAAAAAAGATGGATTACTATATTTATCTGTTCCATATAGTAAAGGTTGGACTATAAAAGTTGATGGAAAAGAAACAGAATTCACGAAAGTAAATTCTGCCTTTATTGGCGTCCCGATTACAAAAGGAGCACATGTAATCGAAATGACTTATGTTACACCTTACTTTAAATTAGGTATGATTATATCAATTATTTCACTAATTATTTGTGTAGCCTTACTAGTTTTTACAAATCAAAAAGGACGCCGAAAATTACCTTTTAAAAAGCAGAAATGAGCACTCAATAAATCATGAAGCTATCCAAAGCGGATAGCTTCATAAAAAATATTAAATAACGTTTTAAACATTATAAACAAGGAGGGTCAAAAATGACTCTTTCAATAGTCGTACCATGCTACAATGAAGAAAAGATGCTTCGAGCCTTTTATTCAGAGACTTCTCTTGAAATTCATAAATTAACTACCGATTATGAATTTGTTTTTGTAAATGATGGTAGTAAAGATAATACATTAAATATTCTACGTGATTTGGCAAATTCAGATTCAGCTGTTCATTATATATCATTTAGTCGGAATTTCGGCAAAGAAGCCGCTATGTTAGCTGGTTTAAAATACGCTACAGGTGATGCAGTTGTTATTATGGACGCCGATTTGCAACATCCTCCTACACTAATAAAAGAAATGTTAGAAGGATATAACGAAGGTTACGACCAAGTTATTGCAAAAAGAACAAGAACAGGTGATTCACCCGTTCGCTCTTTCGTTTCTCGTCTATACTATAAAGTGATGAATAAGTTTGTAGATATTGAACTAGTAGACGGCATTGGAGATTTTAGACTTTTAAGTAGAAGAGCTGTTGATTCTCTATTATCTTTAAGCGAATACAATCGCTTCTCAAAAGGTTTATTCTCCTGGATTGGATTTAATGAATTAATTATTGGATATGAAAATGTATTACGTTCTGATGGAGAAAGTAAGTGGACTTTTTCTAAATTGTTAAATTACGGAATAGATGGTGTTATCTCATTCAATAATAAACCATTAAGACTATCTATATATCTTGGATTATTAACAACTATTTTAGGGATTTTATACGTAATTACTACATTTATTCAAATTATTGTTGGTGGTGTTGAAGTCCCAGGATACTTCACTTTAATTTCTGCTATATTATTTATTGGTGGTATTCAACTCATTTTCCTAGGTGTTATGGGTGAATACATCGGTCGCATTTATTATGAAACGAAACGTAGACCACATTTTATTGTAGCTGAAAAGAAGGTTAGTGAAGTCAAACAAAAAGCGTAATATAAAAAAGTTATTTCTATCCACAGAAGTAACTTTTTTTATATACTAACATTTACACACCTTTATTTTGCATAGATATAATCGTTTCTTTTAGCCCATTATAATAAGAAGTTTTTGGTATATTCCCAATATACCTCTCATATTTCTCTCCGCTTAATACAACAGGATTTTCTGTCAAATATAGCATTTCCACAAATTCTTTCATCTGCTTATCAAATAGTCCAATTAAATTTATCATACCTTTTTTTACTGTCATTACTGGTTTTGTATATCCCGTTAATTCTTGTATATGTTGAATCATCTCTTCACCTGTAATGACACCATAACCCGGTATGTTCCAATTTTGTCCATAGGCCTCATCACGTAAGGCTAATTCAATCATTGCTTTTGCACCATCTGGTGTAAAAATATATTCACGAGCAATCTTTTTATCTCCAACAAAGCTTGATAACTTATTTGCAAGTACCCCATTTAAAGTATGATGAACAAGTGTACTTTCTGCATTTGGACCATAAAAATCAGGGAAATGTGCAATAAACATTTGTACACGAGCCTGTTTTGCCATCATTTCTAGTTGTAACCGAATTTTCCCTTTCTTCGTATGTGGTGCCTTTTTAACTTCTTCCGCTACAGGTTCTTCCCCTTGCCTCCCATACGCATAAATATTATCAACTATCCCTAACTTACTGTCGTAATACCTTGCTACTTCTAATATATTTTTTAATAATTTTGGTTGCTTCTTCTCCCAATCTGAATATGGAATGTTTACAGCATGAAATATAATATCAACGCCTTTCGCACCTTCCATTATATCCTCCTGTATAAATACATCTCCGGCTACAACTTTCACATTTTCTTCTCCAGAAAATAATATCTCTAATTTCTCTTTATTCCGCGCAAAGGCCACTACATGAATTCCTCTGTTACATAATTCTTTTACAATTGCATACCCCATTGATCCAGATGCTCCTAGCACTAAAGCTTTTTTCATTATAAATCCCCCCTAAATTAATTAACCGCTGTTCAATTAATATTAAAAAGAAAATCACTTACATAAGAAGCGATTTTGAAATAAACTCCACGTGTACTTTAGCTAATCCTTTTACTTCTTCAAATGTTTGATCATTCCCACAATAGTGTGCCACAAACCCATGTAATGATAGAAAAACAGACCATATTGTCATTACATTTACCTTCTCATTACACAAAGAAGATACAACAGTAGCAAATTTTTCGTAACTAACATTTGGGCCATCTGCTAAACATTCTTTTAACTCATCATCTCTAATTAAAAACATGATTTCATAATGACTTTGATTTTGCAAACCAAATTCAATAAAACCAAATAAAACAGCTTTCAATTGTTCCTCTTGTGGTAAATTTTGATCATTAATCTCATCTAATTTTTGATTTAGCAATTGAAAATCTTGCTCTACCATCGCATAGAAAAGCTCTGCTTTATTTTTAAAATGATAATAGATGGCACCATGGCTATACCCTAGTTCTGTTGCGATTTTACGCATTGAAGTATGCTGATACCCTTGTGCTATAAATAGGCCCCTTGCTACATTCATAATCATTTCTCTCGTTAATTCTTGTTTAACTGCCCTTCTTGGCGACATTTTTCATACCTCACAATTTAATTGACCACTGTTCAAATAATATTATAACCTTTTCCCCAAAAAATACAATCATATTCTTACAAAAAGATACATTTTGAAAGGATAGCATTATACTCAATAATTTAGTATCATGATTCAAGACACTATTTTGAATTGGACGGAGGACACAATGAGCTTATTAACAGTCGAAAAATTAGGCCATACATTTGGCGATCGCACATTATTTAAAGATGTATCCATGCGTTTACTAGCAGGAGAACATGTTGGATTAGTCGGTGCAAACGGTGTTGGTAAATCAACATTTATGAATATTATTACTGGTCAACTTATCCATGATGAGGGCCGCGTAGAATGGACACCTGGTACAAATTACAGTTACTTAGACCAGCATACAATTTTAACACCTGGTCGTACAATTCGTGATGTATTAGCTGACGCGTTTTTACCTTTATTTGAAAAAGAAAAAGCTTTAAATGAAGTTGCAGAAAAAATGGGAACTGCAACACCAGAAGAATTAGAGGCACTTCTTGAGGAGATGGCGGAAATACAAGATGCTCTCGAAGCAGGTGGTTTCTATTTACTAGATATGAAAATTGAAGAGGCAGCAAGAGGTCTTGGAATTGATGCAATCGGTTTAGATCGTGATGTTTCAGCACTAAGTGGTGGGCAACGTACAAAAGTATTGCTTGCAAAGCTATTACTTGAGCAACCAGAAGTGTTATTACTCGATGAGCCTACTAACTATTTAGACGTTGAACATATTCATTGGTTAACGAATTATTTAAAAGAATATCCACATGCATTCTTATTAATTTCTCATGATACGGAATTTATGAACAAATGCGTTGATGTTATTTTCCATCTAGAATTTACGAAAATGACGCGCTATACAGCGACATACGAAAAATTCCTAGAGTTAGCCGAAATTAATAAAAATCAACATATAAATGCTTATGAAAAACAAAAAGAGTTTATTAAAAAGCAGGAAGACTTTATTGCAAAGAACAAGGCTCGTTATTCAACAACGGGTCGTGCAAAAAGTCGTCAAAAGCAACTTGATCGCATGGAGCGTATTGATCGCCCTGAAACAGCAATTAAGCCAGAATTCTCATTTAAGGAATCTCGTGCAAGTAGTCGTTTTGTCTTTGAAGGTGAAGATGTAGAAATCGGATATACACATCCGTTATTACCAAAACTAACAATGACAATTGAACGCGGTGAAAAAATTGCCATCGTTGGTTGTAATGGTGTTGGTAAATCAACATTACTAAAAACGATTTTAGGAAAAATTAAACCTTTAAGCGGTAAAACAAGTCTTGGTGACTTCTTAGAGCCTGCATACTTCGAGCAAGAAGTAAAAGCTGATAATATAACACCAATTGATGACGTTTGGAACACATTCCCTAGCATGGACCAACATCAGGTTCGTGCAATGTTAGCGAAATGTGGATTAAAAAATGAGCATATCTCTCGTCCGCTAAATCAATTAAGTGGTGGCGAACAAGCAAAAGTTCGTTTATGTAAGCTAATGGGTGAAGAAAGTAACTGGATATTATTCGATGAGCCAACAAACCACCTTGATGTTACAGCAAAGGAAGAACTTCAAAAAGCTCTGAAGGCATATAAAGGGACAATCCTTCTTGTATGTCACGAACCAGAATTTTATGAAGGCTGGATTACAAAAACTTGGAATGTTGAAGAATGGTCACAAAATAATTCTTAATTATAATAGAAAATCCTTGCGTTCTATATGCAAGGATTTTTTATATTATAGTATGCCGTAAGCCTTAATCGAAACTCATTTAAACCAGGATATACCGCTAAATTAGCAAGCATACCTCTAATGACTGGAACCCTTGGGTCTTGCAATCTCATTTCTGCTTCTAAAACATCTAAAGTTACAAGTAACTCATCATTTTCTAATTGATCAGCTAATGTTCGTTTAAATACAATAATTTCACTTAGAAAATGTTCCTTCACCTGTTCCTTAATAAGCTCGGAACTACAAAGAAATTCTCCAAGCCTTTCTTCATGCAGA
Source organism: Bacillus sp. MYb209 (assembly GCF_002975175.1). Classification (GTDB taxonomy): domain Bacteria; phylum Bacillota; class Bacilli; order Bacillales; family Bacillaceae_G; genus Bacillus_A. The sequence continues at coordinate 36,898 of NZ_PCNZ01000015.1, read as the reverse complement.
ACAGGCTCTTCAGAAGATGCTAGAAGCCCCTCTACTAAATTATCTATCCTCTGTAAAATAAAGGTCGAAACATAGGATAAATCAATTTCCGGTGCATTTAAAATAATTAATTGTAAATAACCGTGGCATATCCCTTCTACCATAATTACCAAATCTAATAAATATGGACTGACTTTGTCACCATAAATAGACAGTAAGCTATTCCGATAAAATGCATGAGACTCTAATTTCATCCTCATCATAAACTCTTCTACTTCTTTATTAAGCGGAATTGCATTTTCTCTTGCATGCATAATAATAAATTCTTTATGTTTTTGCACATCAGTAAACTGACAATATAATTGTTTTTCAAATTTTTCACGTGGTAATAAAGATTCTTTTTCAATATCCAGCATTTTCTTTTGGATTTTGTCATAATAATATCGAAGTGTGGCCAATAATAGCTCATCTTTTGACTTGAAATATAAATAAAAAGCTCCTTTTGATATACCACATGCGGTTACGATTTCTTGTACTGACGTTGCATTTACACCCTTAGTTGCAAATAACTTCATAGCCATCTCTATAATTAAGCGCTCTTTTTCTTTCATATTTTCTCTCCTAAATTTAATCTCGCATCTTATGTAAATTCAAACTTGATTTTATTCCACATTAACTGAAAATAAAACTTCTCATCTAAAATTTAATGGAGTAAATGGTTTATATAGAAGCCTTTCCATCTGTAAAATCCGATTAGTAAAAGCCAATGATCAGAAAGAATAGGAAACCGACTACTTACAGTTTGATTTTATTATACCATCTCTTTTCATTGACGACTGACCAATCGGTCAGTTATATTATGTATTATACTGACCGATTGGTCAATACAATGAAAAGGGAGCGCAAACATGAACAAAATCATCAATTTCTCGTTAAAAAATAAGTTCGCAGTTTGGCTACTAACCATTATTGTTACCATTGCAGGCATTTATTCTGGGATGAATATGAAGTTAGAAACAATTCCTGATATTACAACGCCTATTGTAACAGTAACTACGGTTTATCCTGGTGCTACACCAGAAGAAGTAGCTGATAAAATTTCAAAACCAATGGAAGAGCAACTGCAAAATTTAAGCGGTGTAAACGTTGTTAGTTCCTCATCTTTTCAAAACGCATCTTCTATTCAAGTAGAATATGGTTTTGATAAAAATATGGAAAAAGCCGAAACAGAAATTAAAGAAGCGCTCGCAAACGTGAAACTGCCAGAAGGTGTGAAAGACCCGAAAGTCTCACGAGTAAACTTTAATGCCTTTCCTGTTATTTCATTAAGCGTAGCGAGTAAAAATGAATCTTTAGCTGCCTTAACAGAAAATGTAGAAAAAAATGTTGTTCCGGGATTAAAAGGACTTGATGGTGTCGCATCTGTTCAAATCACAGGTCAACAAGTAGATGAAGTACAACTTGTCTTCAAGAAGGATAAGATGAAAGAATTAGGTTTAAGTGAAGATACTGTAAAAAACATTATTAAAGGTTCGGACGTATCTTTACCACTTGGCTTATATACATTTAAAGATACGGAAAAATCAGTTGTTGTTGACGGTAATATTACAACAATTAAAGCATTAAAAGAATTAAAAATCCCAGCTATCCCTTCATCACCGAATGGGCAAGGTAGCCAAAACACTGGTGCTGGAGCACAAACACCACAGATGAATCCAGCTGCTATGAATGGCATACCAACGGTTACATTAGAAGAAATTGCTGATATTAAAGAAGTCGGGAAAGCAGAGTCTATTTCTCGAACAAATGGAAAAGAAGCAATCGGAATTCAAATTGTGAAGGCCGCTGATGCGAATACAGTTGATGTTGTAAATGCAGTTAAAGATAAAGTGAAGGACCTTGAGAAAAAATATAAAGACTTAGAGATTATTTCAACCTTTGACCAAGGTGCACCTATTGAGAAATCAGTCGAAACAATGCTTAGCAAAGCAATCTTTGGTGCTATCTTTGCGATTGTTATCATTATGTTGTTCCTACGAAACATTCGAACAACAATAATCTCTGTCGTTTCTATACCACTTTCTTTATTAATTGCAGTTCTAGTAATAAAACAAATGGATATTACCCTTAACATTATGACACTTGGAGCAATGACAGTTGCTATTGGACGCGTTGTCGATGACTCAATTGTTGTTATTGAAAATATTTACCGACGTATGTCATTATCAGAAGAGAAATTGCGTGGGAAAGATTTAATTCGTGAAGCCACGAAAGAAATGTTTATCCCAATTATGTCTTCTACAATTGTAACAATTGCTGTATTTTTACCTCTTGGACTTGTAAAAGGTATGATTGGTGAAATGTTCTTACCATTTGCTTTAACAATTGTTTTTGCCCTACTTGCTTCCTTACTTGTGGCAGTTACAATTGTGCCGATGCTAGCACATTCCTTATTCAAGAAGGAAAGCATGAGAGAAAAAGAAGTATATCATGAGGAAAAACCAAGCAAGTTAGCAAACGGATATAAACGTATACTTGAATGGGCGCTAAACCATAAAATTATTACATCAAGTATCGCAGTCCTTCTATTAGTAGGCAGCCTTGCACTTGTACCAATTATCGGTGTCAGCTTCTTACCATCTGAAGAAGAAAAAATGATTATTGCAACATACAAACCTGAGCCAGGTCAAACGTTAGACGACGTTGAAAAAATTGCAACGAAAGCTGAAAAGCATTTCCAAGATAAAAAAGACGTCAAAACGATTCAATTCTCATTAGGTAGCGAAAACCCAATGAGCCCTGGTCAAACAAATCAAGCAATGTTCTTCGTTCAATATGATAACGATACGAAAAACTTTGAAAAAGAGAAAGAACAAGTCGTTAAAGATTTACAAAAGATGTCTGGAAAAGGCGAATGGAAAAACCAAGATTTCGGAGCAAGTGGCGGTAGTAATGAAATTAAACTATACGTTTATGGAGATAGCTCTGAAGAAATTAAGCCTGTCGTTAAAGACATTCAAAATATCATGAAAAAAAATAAAGACTTAAAAGACGTAGACTCTAGTATTGCAAAAACATATGCAGAGTACACTTTAGTCGCAGATCAAGAAAAGTTAAGTAAAATGGGGCTAACTGCTGCTCAAATTGGAATGGGACTTTCGAATCAACATGATCGCCCTGTTCTAACAACAATTAAAAAAGACGGTAAAGATATAAATGTATATGTAGAAGCTGAAAAACAAACTTATGAAACAATTGATGACCTAACAAATCGTAAAATTACAACACCACTTGGTAATGAGGTTGCTGTTAAAGATGTTATGACTGTAAAAGAAGATGAAACTTCTAACACAGTAACACATCGTGATGGCCGTGTTTATGCAGAAGTAAGTGCGAAATTAACATCTGATGATGTTTCAAAAGCATCTTCTGCAGTCCAAAAAGAAGTAGATAAAATGGATCTTCCTTCTGGTGTAGATGTTTCTATGGGCGGTGTTACACAAGATATTCAAGAATCATTCAAACAACTCGGCTTAGCAATGTTAGCTGCGATTGCCATTGTATACTTCGTTCTTGTTGTTACATTTGGCGGTGCCCTTGCACCATTCGCAATTTTATTCTCGCTACCATTCACAATCATTGGTGCACTCGTTGCCTTATTAATCTCTGGCGAAACGTTAAGTGTATCTGCGATGATTGGGGCTCTTATGCTAATTGGTATCGTTGTAACGAACGCAATCGTGCTTATTGACCGCGTTATTCATAAAGAAAATGACGGCCTATCAACACGTGAAGCATTATTAGAAGCTGGTGTAACACGCCTGCGTCCTATCTTAATGACTGCAATTGCAACAATTGGGGCTCTTATCCCACTTGCATTAGGATTTGAAGGTAGCGGCTTAATTTCTAAAGGACTTGGCGTAACAGTAATCGGTGGATTAACAAGTTCAACATTGTTAACACTTCTTATCGTACCAATCGTTTATGAAGCATTAAGCAAATTTAAAAAGAAAAAAGCAAAGTAAAAAAATAACCTCGCAATTAGCGAGGTTATTTTTTATTTCCAAACAGGGTTAGGAAATCACCATATCCTTCTTTTTCTAAATTTTCTTTTAGAATAAAACGAAGAGCTGCTGAATTAATACAATAACGCAGGCCATTTGGTCCTGGGCCATCTGGAAATACATGCCCAAGATGTGAGTCCCCTGTCTTACTTCTCACTTCCGTACGCGTCATATTATGGCTAACATCCATTTTTTCTTCCACACTAGCTGACATAACTGGTTTCGTAAAACTTGGCCATCCGCATCCACTATCGAATTTATCGAAAGAAGTAAATAACGGTTCACCCGAAACGATATCTACATATAAACCCTCTTCTTTATGATTCCAATACTCATTTCGAAATGGCGGTTCTGTCCCATTTTCCTGTGTTACATAAAATTGCATCTCATTTAATCTTTCTTTTAAATGAGCATTGTCCTTTGGCCAATGATTTTTAATGAAGGCATCACGACCTGAGCCTTTACGGTATAGCTCATAACGGAATGTATTTTTCTTATGATACCCTTGATGATATTCTTCAGCTGGATAAAACGTAGCAGCCGGCAATATTTTTGTAGCAATTGGCTTTGAAAAGCGTCCACTCATCGCAAGCTCTTCTTTTGAAGCTTCTGCTTGTTTATGTTGTTCTTCATTATGATAAAAAATTACCGTTTCGTATGACTGTCCACGATCGTGGAATTGTCCTCCAATATCGGTCGGATCAATTTGTCTCCAATATATATTTAATAACTCTTCATACGGCATTTTATTTGCATCAAATGTAATTTGTACTACTTCATAATGCCCAGTAGTTTCCGAGCATACTTCTTTATACGTTGGATTCTCTTTATGACCACCTGTATAGCCTGAAACAACTTGTATAATTCCTTCCATCTCTTCAAATGGCGAAACCATACACCAAAAACACCCTCCAGCAAATGTAGCTAATTCCTTCTTTTCATTTATAGCCATTATTTCACCCCAATTGTATATTCTTCTTACAGTATGTCATAAGATACCATAAGTTATAAAAGAAAAAGCATCGAATATCGATGCTTTTTCTTCACTTTATTTTCCAGAAAAATCCTTCTCAGTTTCATCACTCGTCACATCTAAAACATCTAATAAGAATATGAAGATTGGGATACCGATAATAAGCCCCCATACACCTAAAAAGTGTTCAGAGAAAATTAATACCATAAATGTGTAGAAAATTGGTAAATTTGTTTTTTGTGACATAAACTTCGGATTTAATACATAACTTTCAAGCGCATGAATTACTGTTACGATAACTACAATATAAACGACATACATAATACCGCCGATATTGTAAGCAATCATACAAAGTGGGAATAACGAAATGATAACACCTGCGACTGGAATTAAACCAAGTAAGAAAATCATTAACGCTAAACCTAGTAATTGCGGGAATCCTAATATCCATAGTGCAATAACAGATAAAACACAGTTAACAATTGCAATTAAAAATTGTGCTTCGATTACTTTTCCGAATGAACGTGCAAATTTCTTTCCGAAATACTCTATTTCGTTATAGAAAATTGCAAGTCGACTTTCTTTAAATTTCGAAGTAAAAGCAACGATACGTGCTTTTTCAAGTAAGAAAAACAAGCTTAAAATTACAGAAAGTAAAACTTGAAGGCCAAATTTCCCAACATTCGTAATAGATTTATACAAAATGTCAACGCCTTGCCCTATATATTTAGAAAGCTCCATATGATTAACAGCATTAACTGCATACTTAATTAATTCACTATCAGGTGGATTTCTTAAAAATACATTGAATTGATAAATCAATTGTGAAATTTGTATTGTTAATACCGGTAAATATTTAAATAGCGTAATGGCAATTCCCGCCACTAACATTACATATAAAAGCGCTATAATAATTTTTCGATTAATTGGCATAAAATGATCTAATTTACGAGAAATAAACTTCTGGAATCGATCCATTAAATACGTCAACATAAACGTAATTAAAATTAAATTTAACATACTTTGCATCCCATACAATATGAGAGCAAGTAATACTAATACGATTAACCTCTGAAATCCTTTGCTTTGAAACAGGTTTTTTATTTGCATAATCGGCGAGTACTCTCTCCTGTCCTATAAAGTAAAACTTTAACAAGTAGCTCTCTCTCTATTCTCTACTTATAATTATCCTTTAATATTAAAGCCATTGCGAGCAATTTATCTTCAACCCTAACCGCCCGTTAATTGTGCTAATATATTATGTTACTTCTTATTTTACAATACAATGACCTATTTCAAAACGCATTATACACAGTATTAATGAAGATTTAAGGAAACTTTTATTCCCCTAAGAATAGGTCTTACCATTACTGTAACATAAAAAGCAAGCTATCAGTAGAAATCCGTCCTACAAATAGCTTGCTTTTATATTTTTTCAAGTAAGTTTTATCATCCAATAAACGGCATGAACATTGGAATAACCACCACTGTTACGACACCAACTACTGTCACAGCGATACTGGCCATAGCTGCTTCTACTTCACCCATTTCGATACCTACTGCAACCCCTAACGCATGTCCTGCTGTCCCAAGCGCTAAACCTTTAGCAATCGGATGTTTAACTCTAAATGTTTTTAAGAATAAAGCTCCTAATGCGTATACGATAACTGCGTTAAAGATAACTGCAAATGATGTAATTGCTGGAATACCACCGATACTTTCAGATATTGGTAATGCAATTGCTGTTGTTGCTGCCTGCGGTAACATTGAGTTCATTACAGCTGTATCTAAACCAATTGCTTTTGCGACAATGAACACAACAACCACTGAACAAATAGATCCAACCACGATAGCCGATAAAATTTGCCACCAATATTTTTTTAACTTATCAACTTGTTTATATAATGGAATTGCAAATGCGATTGTTGCTGGCTCTAAGAAGAAACTAATCATCTTTCCGCCCGTATTATATTCCTCAAAGGTAAAGTTACCTACCTTTAAAAATACAATCCCTAATACCATTGCTACGAATAGTGGTGTAAATAAGAAGAATCCTTTTGAGTGTTTGAATAAAAATGTTCCGATTCCGTATGCAATTAATGAAACGACGATTCCGAAATATGGAGTCATTGTGCTTGTCATGTTCATTACCTCCTAACCATGTATGGTCTAAAATAGTTACGCGACTTTTCCGTGTTTGCTTCCTTTGTTTACAACTTTCAACTCTTTTGTATCTTTTGTTTCTTTGTCATCTTTACCTAAAATCAATTGTGCAAATAAACCCGTTACAGCAAGTAAAATAATTGTTGCGACAACGATTACGGTTAGAATTTGTACGAAATATTGGCTCATTACACCAAGAGAGTTAATAACTGAAATACCTGATGGGACAAAAAGGAATCCGATAATACCTGTTAAAGCTGTTCCGAGTGATTCAACTTGCTCCAATTTAATAACCTTTAAACATAATAAACTAAATAAAACTACTAACCCGATTACTGATGAAGGCATCGGAATTGGTAAATGGGTTGAGATAATATTAGAAACTAACATAATAGCTGAAAAAACGAATATTTGTGATAGAAAACCATATACTTTTTTTGTGCTCATTTTGGCCACCTCTTTTGATTTGGTACCTTTATTTTATAGGATACAAACGCATAAGTAAGCGTTTACATAATGGGATGTCAAATATAAACAGCCAATTACAAAAATCATACGGTGAAATACAAAAGCTGCTTCTTAAATACGAAGCAGCTTTTTAAGTTCTTTTGCATATGTACGGCTAACCGGGACTTTGGATCCCTCTTTCATAATTAAATTATAAGTCGAATTAAACCACGGCTGTATCTCAGAAATATGATTAATATTAGCAACGAAACTACGATGAACACGCATAAAAATTGTTTGTGGTAATTTCTTTTCCAAAATGACAAGCGTATCATGTGTTACATATGTTTCTTTCATTGTTTTTACAGTTACTTTCCCATCTACAAGCCCTACATAAATAATATCTTCAATATTAACAAGTACAATTGATTCCTCAATTGGTAATGCTAATTTATGCATCTCGGTCGTTACATCTACACTCTTTACATCTTGCTTTGTTTCTAACTTTATTTGCTTTTGTTTTTTATATTTCTTTAATGTCTGTACGATACGTTCTTCATCAAATGGCTTTAAAATGTAATCTAATGCATCTACTTCAAATGCTTGCAGCGCATATTGATCATATGCAGTAGCAAACACAATTGAAGGTGGGTTTTTCATTTTCTTTAATATATTTGCAATTTCAAATCCGTTATCATCAGATAACTGAATATCTAGAAAAATAATATCTGGTTTGTTTTTCATTAACTCTTCTAATGCATCCTCTACACAATCCGCCTCACCAATTATCTCTACTTCTTTTGTTTGTTCTAATAAATATTTCAATTCATCCCGCGCTAACATTTCATCATCAACTACTAATACTTTTAACACTCCGTTTTTCCTCCTCTACTTTTTTCGGAATTACAAAGAGGATCTTTGTCCCTTGCTCTAATTCACTTTCAATTTGAAGCATTATCTCTTTCCCAAATAACCCGATAAGTCGTTCATTAATATTATATAAAGCTGTTCCCGTCCCTTTCTTTGATGGAACTACCATTTTTCCTAATTGCTCTAGACGTTCGCTCTCAATTCCTTTCCCATTATCTTTCACTGCAAAGTGAACCATCCCTTCTTTTTCAAACACATGTACCTCGACTTGGCACACTGGCTGCTTTTTCGGAAAAGCATGGCGCAATGCATTTTCAACTAATAGCTGAAGCACAAATGGTGGAACTAAAGTCACCTTTAGTGCCTCTTCAATGTACATCTTCACTTCATACTTATTCGGAAATCTCGCTTGCTCTAACGATAAATATGCATGTACATGATTCAACTCTTGTTCTAATGGAATAAGTAATTGTCGTGCCCCTTGCAAATTACAACGAAAATACACGCTAAGCTGCAATAATAATTTTCTCGCTTTCTCTACATCTGTTCGGCATAAAGCTGATACTGTATTAATTGCATTAAATAAAAAATGCGGATTGATTTGTGCTTGCAGCGCTTTTATTTCGGCATCTTGCAATAACTTACTTTGTAACTCGGCTTCACCTAACTCAAGCTGTGTGGAGAATATTTTCGCCAGCCCTTCCGCTAACTCTTCTTCAACACGACTTAATTGATTAGAGTTTTTAAAATAAAGTTTTAATGTTCCTATCGTATTTCCATGTGAAGTTAATGGAATAACAACTGCCGCTTGTAATGGACACCCTTCATGTTGACAATTAATAATCTCACGTGATTTCGCCTTCATTATTTCCCCTGTTTTTAATACTTCTTTTGATAAACCTGTTATTAAACTGTGTGAAGGAATATGATGATCTGATGCTAATCCAACGTGAGCTAAGATTTTCTCTGTATCTGTTAAGGATACCGCATCCGTTCCCGTAAAGCGGTGAATAATTTGTGCCACATGTTTACAAGACTCTTCTGTTAACCCTTGGCGGAAATATGGTAACGTCTTATCAGCAATTCGTAATACTTTATGCGTTTGCAAAGCTTTTGCGTTTTCTTCTTGTCGTAAAATAGCTAGTATCATCGAAAGTAAAATGAAACTGCCAAAACTATTTACAAGAATCATCGGTAGCGCAATTGTTTTCACAACACTAAGTCCATCTTCTATAATTAATAGAATCATAAGCATTTCTAAAGTAACGATAAAAACACTTAAAACCGCAGAAAATTTAGGTGTAATAGTACGGTTATATTTTTTGAAGATGTATCCAATATAACCTGTTATAATCCCAGCCAAAATTGATGAGATTGCACAACTTACTGCCGTCGTCCCGCCAAGCATATAACGATGAATACCCGCAATAGAACCTACTCCAATTCCGACGATAGGCCCACCTAGCAACCCACTAATTCCCACACCCATGATTCGTGTATTCGCAATTGTGCTGGATGATGAAACGCCTTGTAACCAATTTTCATTCATAATAGTATTTCCTGCTATTTCAACCCCTGTGTAATTGCTCACAATTGTAAACACTGAAAAAATACAAATAAGCTTAAACTTATCTACATATCCGTCTTGCTTATGAAGAAGACGCCGGAACGTTTTAATATGAGAAAGTAAAAATCCTAAAATAACAATAAGTCCGACGCGTTCAATCATCATAAGTACTAAATTTAGCATCTGTGATTCATTCCTTTTTATATTAGTTAGTTTTATTATGGGAAAATAATGAAGCGTGCGTCAAGAAGAATGAAATGTTTTTTGAAATATTTTACACATAAAACTATCCTGCCGAAGCTCGCTCCACAGCGGAAAACTTTATTTTCGGCACAGGGTGTGGATTAGCTGGATTTGGACCGGTTATTATCGGATTACTCGCCACGGGTCGCAATCTACCTGGAGCATTGTCCCTAATTTTTATCATCTATCCAATCGGATTGATTACGATGCTATTATGTGTACCAGAAACAAAGGGAAAAGTGTTAGATTAAGCATAAAAGAGGAAGCATCTCACTTAAGATGCTTCCTCCTTTCAATGTTTGTTTATTATTTACTTTGATTTACTAGCTTTCTGGAATAAGAAAGCTGTTTTATCTTTTTCTTCTACAATTCCTTGCTTTAATGCTAATTCCCCTGCAACTTTAGGAGCTAACCATAGCATCGGGAATAATAAAATTGATACAGGAACAGCCGTCACTACAATAAAGGATTGTAGTGCATTAATACTTCCCTCACCCATATATAAAAGAATTGCTGCAACTGCGCCCATAATAAGCGACCAAAAAATTCGCAAGCTAATTCTAGGATTTCCATCTCCGGTCACTGCCATTGAAATGGAATAGGCCATTGAATCTCCTGTTGTCACTACAAATAAAATTGTTAATAAAAGAAATGCCGGTCCAACAATATTAGAAAGTGGCAACTGCTGCGTAATTGCAATCATAGCTGCTGGCATACCAGATTCACTTAATGCCACCGAGATAGAGCCTGGCTTCATTAATTCATAAAACACACCAGATCCGCCCAGTATAGTAAACCAAAACGTTGTAATAATAGGTGCGATAATTCCAATTGCAACGATTATTTCTCGAATTGTTCTTCCTCTTGAAATTCGGCTCACTAAAATTGCCATCATCGGTCCATATCCAATAAACCATCCCCAGAAGAAGATTGTCCATGACCCTAACCAACCTGTATCACCACGATATGTGCTTATTGGAATAAATTCATGTATATAAAATCCAAACGAAGAAACAAATGAATCAATAATAAATCCACCTGGTCCAAATAATAATACGAATGCCATTAACAAAATTGCTAGTCTAACATTTAAATTACTTATAATTTGAATCCCTTTATCAATTCCCGTTACCGCAGATATAGTAGAAACGGCTACTACACAAATAATAATTGCTAATTGAGTAGTAAACACATCAGGAATTCCAAACAATGCTTGAAAGCCATAACTTGCTTGTAGTCCTAAAAATCCGATTGGACCAATTGTTCCTGCTGCTACCGCAATAATTGCAAATACATCAATCATCGTTCCAAGAAAACTCTTTCGCAATTTCTCCCCAAAAATAGGATATAAAAGCGTTCGAGGTTTTAACGGCATACCTTTATGATAATGCCCATACATCATAACTACTGCACTAATTGTCCCTAAAATCGTCCATGCTAAGAAACCCCAGTGCATATAACTTTGTGCTAAAGCAGGCATAACTGCTTCTTGCGTTCCAGCAGATACACCTTCATGTATTGGCGGAACCGTCATAAAATGATACATCGGCTCTGCTGCTGCCCAGAAAACACCACCGCCAGCAAGTAGCGTAGCCATAATAATTGCTAACCATTTCGCCGTACTAATCTCAGGCTTATCTAGCCCCCCGAGTTTAACCCTCCCATATTTTGAAAAGGCCATACCCATTGCAACGACAAATGTACCAATTAATAAAACCTGCCAAAAAGCACCAAAATATTTAATTGAAAATGCAAAACTGCTATTAATGACTCTCTCTACGTAACCTTTATTTAAGAAAACCGCGATTACAAATAATAAAAGTGAGCCACCACTAATAAGAAATACAGGCCAATCAGTTTTTTGACTCTTCATCCTCATTTACCTTCCTCCTTCCTCAGCAATCTAAAAAAACAACTTCATTATGTTTTATTGTTTATATTCCACACACAATAATTATATAAATATAATGTTTTAGTGATTTCACACACACTTATGTTGTCCCTAAAAATATGCTAAATCCTTTTTATTTTAAAAGAATATTCTATTCCTCTTACATAAAAACGCAAAACAAAAGACCTTATATTTCTATAAGGTCTTCGAAACAGAAATTTGATTATAACACAAGGAACTGACCGTTTCAAAAAAGGTCGTGCTAAAAGAGCTAGAAGTAAAGGCTTCCAACTGCTATCTAATAGGAATTAAAAAAAATTTAAATTTCACGATTGATACCTTTATATTACAAACTAATCATGGAAGAAATTAGGAGAAATAATGTCATTCGGATACGGTTTATGATAAATATGAGTTGTAGCAGGTGATAACGGAGGAATTAACCATACCCAGTTGCCAGTTACAACCCGTCCACAAGCAACTTCTTGCTTCTCAAACTGCTGAAATTGCTGGGCGGCAGTATGGTGATCTACAATGCTAACCCCTTGTTTTTTGAAAGAATGTAAAACAGCTATATTTAACTCAATTAACGCTTTATCTTTCCATAACGTACTATTTCTGGAAGTATCTAAATTCATCATCTCTGCAACTGCTGGAAGCAAATTATAACGGTCATGATCCGCTAAATTACGAGCACCAATTTCAGTCCCCATATACCATCCATTAAACGGGGCTGCTGTATACGAAATACCGCCAATCTCTAAACGCATATCTGAAATCATCGGTACCCCATACCATTTTACTTCTAGTGATGAAATTGGGTACTCTGGATGTTCAATTGGTACCTCTTTCACTTCTTTTTTAGGAATTTCTTTATATACAGGATCTTTTCCATCAACAGAAAATACAAGCGGTAATACGTCAAAATGTGTACCTTCTCCTTGCCACCCAAGACCTTGACATAAATCAGTAAATGCGGCGGAGTTTGAGTCACCAATCACTCCCATTTCCGTTTTGTATCCTGCATATCGAATTAATTGATGATTATAGAGTCGTATATTATTCTTTTCACCTTGATATTGCTTAAAAATCGTAATTGTCGGTTTAACTTTCCCATCATTCGTCGCATATTTAATATGATGAATTAATGCATTATATACACCTTCCTCATCATTTACTTCACGCGCATCTAATATGTGCATCTTACTCCAAAACAATCTCCCAATGCATCTATTACTATTACGCCATGCCATTCGTGATCCATGAACAAGCTCTTCAAATGTATGCTCATACGTTCCAGTCTTTTCTATCTCTATTAAAATTTCTTTCATACGCTCTTTTATTAATTGCTCTTTATTAAGTTCCTTATAGCAAACGGTAATAAAATTACTTACTTCCTCTATTAATTGTTTCGTTTTGCTCATAAACAATCTCCTTCTATCTCAACAAGACACTACTACTTTACAGTATAAGCAAAAAGGATAAGAGTCACAAATGAAAGTGGAAGTGTTACTTTTATCGTAATATTTTTCAGAAAATTTTTAGAATTTTTGTTGACTTCCAAAAAAACAGGTGTTTTTTGACTTAAGTAAATTATTTTTACCTAGACCAACTTTTTGGGTGGAAAGGAGGTAATTTCATATGACTATGATGAACTAGATCCATACATTGGTGTGATACATTAGCATTCATCATGCATGTAAGGTAAATTTGGTAATGTAAAACTAGTATTGTCGAAATCCTCCAGAATCCCCCGGATTGCCACCGGGGGATTCTGGAGGATTTCAGTATATTTATGTAATGCTGTAAAACATTTTTTATTTCTGTATTTAATTCTCGGAACGGAAATCCTAATTCGCGAGCCTTTCTATTATGTAACGTACAATTAGTTATTTCATTATAAGGTGCTATATTCTCTCCCGCTTCTTGAATAAGAGCTTTTGTCCCACTGTTTTCTTCTATGAAACGAATAACTTCTCCCATGGAAATCGCTCCGTTACTACAAGCATTAATTGGACCTTCTATATTTTCCATTCCGCACCATGCTAAAAACTCTCCTGCTTCTTTTTCATGTATGAACGACAACTGTCCATCTACATGATAGACAACAATACACTCTTGTTTCACAACATTTTCAACGTAAAATTGTAATCTCTTCGTATAATCATTTTCTCCAATAACGACGGGAAATCTTACCGCAACGACTGGGAATGTTGCCTGTTGAAACAACACTGCTTCCGCTAATCTCTTTCCCTCACTATAAGTGAAATTCCCTCTATCTCCATACGTAATCGAATATTCATACGGGTTGAAGTCTTCTTCTTGCAAGTTTAATGCAGGCTCATATACCGCCATTGAGGATGTCATAACATATTTTTTCACTCTACCACGTAATACTTTACATATAATTTTCGCGGCGTTCGGGCTATAGCATAAGTTATCGTATACAATATCATAACTTTTACCTTCTAAGCGCTCTTCCAGTAATTTCTCGTCTTCTCTATCTACTACAATTCTTTTTACCGTATCCCCAAAAGAATCCTCCGTAAATCCTCGTGTTGCAATTGTTATATCGTGTCCCTCTTGTAAAAGCGCTTCTACTAATTGCTTACCAAAAAACCTTGTTCCCCCTAGAACCAACACTTTTTTCACTTTCATCATCCCCTATTTTGTAAAATACTACCTTAATTATAAACATAAATATAAATATAAATAAAAAGCATGGAATCATCATCAAGATTCCACGCTTTCTTACATACGATACTTTAACGTACTCGATATTTAAAAATACAATAGCAGCAATATAAAATAGAAATTACTGATACATAAACCCATAGTTCATATACGAATCCCTCTCCCCATACTCCCATAAAATAAAAGAGTGAAGGCAACGTCAATGTTACCCATGATTGTACAAAGGCAATTCTGCCAAGATATTGATTGATATTCTTTTTTTGTGCATTTAATACAAAGAATAAATACCAAAGTAATGCCCACATAAACCATGTTAACGCATTAACAACATCATGGAATTGAACAAATGAAACAACCATATAGAATAAAGCAATAATTGCTACCCAAATACAGAACCAGCCTAGTCCACTACTATCCATTCCTTTAATAAAAGTAATGCCTACATATAAATAAGTTAAACCAAATAAAAAAGTAGCTGCATATGAATATACCGTCCAATTACTTTGATCAGAAATCATAATCAAATAGAACGGAATGATAATTTGTAATGCCCCCACAAATAAATTAAAGACACCTGCACTTTTCATCTCTACTTTGCCTAATATGACAAAGCTATTTAAAAATAAAGCTGCACCTGAAAGTAATAATCCTACGTAACCCATATATATTCGTGTGAAAATCTTTCCCTTTCACACTTTTAACCTCCCCACAATATAAAGTGATACTTTATTATTTTTCTTCCTATTTAAAACTACATACACAATTTTTAATCTGAATAAGTCAGACTTCCTACCTTAAAAAATAAAGTGAAAATCTCTTTAATAACTGCTATATAGCAATATTATTTCTTATTTACTCCCATTCAGCTTTTCCGTATTCGAAAGTAAAAGTATTACTCTAACAACACCCTGAATTAAAAGCGCTTTCAACAAAAAATAATCCTATCAAAAAGCTACTAGGATTACTTGATTATAAACGCACTCTAACAACAAGACAAGACCCGGGATGATTTTCAAATTATTCTCTTTGATTTCTATGAAAATCAATAGAATGATTCATTTATACTAGTTCATTCTATTGATCCTTCACATAAAATATTTTAAATTCATATTAATCTTTTTAGAAAGGTAAGATGTATATGCTTCATCATGGAATTCCCCGATATGTAGTTCATTCAACTGGTGTTTTAACGAAAGAAACTAATACTGTTTCTGCTGTAGTTAACATTGTGAACCTGGATAAATACTATCCACATCACATAACTATTGAAGTATGGGATTGGTCTACTTATTCCACTCCTGTAAAACTTCCCGTACTGATTGGAGAAAATGTAGAAGCGAGCTTCCCCTATTCTCTCGACAGTAATAATCTTGCCGTTTTTTACGCCGATTTAGATGACACTGTAGATTTATATGAAATTCGAATTTCATATAACGATCATTCCAACATTATTGCAAATTGCTTTGGGCGAAGCTTACCACCATATTCAAGCCAAGAAGGTAACACAGTATACCATAAACAGCTCGTTCGAATTCATTAAGTCCCCCTATTATATAAAAAGGGCCGGTCAGTAATACATTTATCTTTATAAGATAATCGGATTACTGACCTAAACTGTCATAGTCAATCTTGATAGTCTCTTATTCCAAACAATTGCTATTTATCATAAATATCATTCGGATTAATTGTAGGAATAAATCCATTTATTTAACAGCAGCTAAAGATTATCAGTCCATCGCTTTTGCATTTTTAATTGGTTCAATTTTCTCCTTATCTGGAATTGCGCTTATCGCTTACTGGCATCCCACACTTGGACTAGAACATGGACTTTCCTTATTGCTTTTAATTGCTTTTACAATCGGGACTTTCATTACATTAGTGTGGTTAAGTATAGTTATTGTACGCATGTTTCCAAATAGTGATGCTACTGAACAATTTACCTTTCTTTCTTATTTAGATAAATATCCAGAACTATTTTGGTCGAGCCTACTTTACAATATTGGCATTTGGGTATGTAACTTTGTTATTTGGTTCGGAGAAGGGCAAGGAAATATTGAAAACACGTTTATTTATCATCAAATGTATGATACCTCTGTTTTCTGGGCTTATTTAAGCATTATCCCAACCTATATTTTCTTCGTAGTATCCATTGAAACAAGGTTTTATGAACGGTATAAGAAGTTCTTCGGTTCAGTTAACAATGGGGCAACATTAAATACAATTTTACAATTAAAAGAATCAATGAACTTTGTCCTAAAGCAAGAAATGGAACGCATACTTCGTAATCAAGGTATTTTTTCTTTACTTATTATTTTTATAATATGGATGTTTAGTTCACAATCTGGGAACGTGACACTTGAATACTCTATTTTGCAGCTAACTATAATTGGTGCTTATGCAAACGGAATGGTCCTTGTTATCACGTTAATACTCTTATATTTTGAAGATCGTAAAGGGGCATTTCGAACATCAGCCCTGTTCTTTTCTGCAAACCTGTTATTAAGTCTTCTTCTACTTCCATTTGGATTCAATGGTTACGGTATTAGTTTTGCACTCGGATCTTCTATTACATTCTTATATGCTATTTCTAGACTCTTTACTTATATTAAAGATATTGCCCACTATACATTTTGTCAGTCAAACATTTCTATGAAACAGCGAACTTTCTTTACTAAAGTGGCCAATAAACTTAATGGAAAATAAACAGATAAAAAAATGACCTTTGCATAAGCAAGAGGTCATTTTTTTATCTGTTTATTAAACTTCTAGATAGCCATTTTTGTTATTTGATTGCCATCTCCAAGAGTCTGCACACATCTCTTCTAATCCGCGTTTTGCTTCCCATCCTAATTCACGCTTCGCTTTTGATGCATCTGCAAAACATACTGCAACATCACCAGGACGACGCTCCGTAATTTTATAAGGAACTTCCTTGCCTGAAACTTTTTCAAATGCTTCAACCATTTCTAATACACTATAACCAGTACCTGTACCGAGATTGTATGCATCTATCCCAGTAGTGCCAAGTACCTTTTCAAGTGCCTTTACATGTCCATTTGCTAAGTCTACAACATGAATATAATCACGGACACCCGTACCATCTTTTGTTGGATAGTCATTTCCAAATACACTTAATTCTTTTAACTTACCTACTGCTACTTGTGTTACATATGGCATTAAGTTATTTGGAATTCCATTTGGATCTTCTCCGATACGTCCACTCTCATGTGCACCAAACGGGTTGAAATAGCGAAGTAATGCAATACTCCATTCTGCATCTGCAAATGCTACATCACGCATAATTTGTTCAATCATTAATTTTGTTTGACCATATGGATTTGTTGCACTTAATGGAAACTCCTCCGTAATTGGTGATGTTTCTGGGATACCATACACTGTTGCAGACGAACTGAAGATCATCTTCTTCACATTATGCTTCTGCATCACTTCACATAGCACTAATGTGCTTGTAATGTTGTTATGATAATACGTTAATGGGATTGCTACTGATTCCCCTACAGCCTTAAAGCCTGCAAAGTGAATAACAGCTTCAATTGTATTTTCTTCAAAAATCGTATCAAGTGATCCGCGATTTAAAATATCTTCTTTATAAAACTTAAACTGTTTTCCTGTTATCTCTTTCACTCGATTTATAGACTCTACTGAGCTATTCGAAAGATTATCTACTACTATAATTTCGTAACCGTTTTTTAGTAATTCTACGCATGTATGACTACCAATATATCCTGCTCCACCTGTTACAAGTATTGCCATAATTATAGTCCTCCATATTTCATTCATTATAAACTTCTCAAAGTATATCATATATTTCTTATCATATGTTTATTATGCGAGCACAGAAACTTACATTTTATCCCATACTTATTTTGTACAATGCACGATTCCAATCCGGTAATAAAAAAAACGCCACATAACAGACATCGCGTGGCGTTTTTTGATCAAATTACGTAACAATATACACTTAGAAAATGCGCAAGACTACCTAACAATACAAAAACATGAAAAATTTCATGGTGTCCCATATATTTAAACTCCAACCATTTTGGCTTCGCACCATAAATAAACCCACCAATTGTATAAAAAATGCCTCCAAGTACTAAGAAAATAATACCTCCTGTACTTAAATTCTCAGCTAGCGGTGCAAAGAATAGAACAATTAACCAACCCATCAGAAGATAAATTGCTGTCGATAACCATCTTGGACAATTAAACCAAAACATTTTAAAAACAATACCACAAATCGCAGTTGCATAAACCAAACAAAATAATAGTAAACCATTTGCCGAATTTAATGTAATTAAGCAAAAGGGTGCATATGTACCTGCAATTAATATAAAAATCATAGAATGATCTAGCTTTCTAAAAAAATAAATAACACGTTCACTCGCTACAACACTATGATACACAGCTGACGCCATATAAAGGACCATCATCCCGATACCAAATAAAATAACAGCTGTAATTGCAGCAACAGATGGCATCTTAACAGAAACTTTCACAAGCATAGCTAATAATGCAATAAATGATAATACAGCTCCTCCTAAGTGAGTAAATGCATTAACCGGCTCTCTTACATAAACATTCATATAAACACCCCTCATATAATTACATGTAGTTTTCATAACTACATGTAATTATATACACATTATTTACACGGGTCAACATTTACAATTCATTTGTTTCGTAATACCATATTTAAAGATATACTAAACATTAAGTTCCACTAAGTTATAAAAGTGAGGGGTTCTACGTGGAAAATATAAATAAATTACTTGAATCATTACATTTAGAAAAAAGTATTAAACTTGAGGATATCCCAAATGTCGACTTATATGTAGACCAAGTCGTCCAACTATTTGAGAATACTTATGCGGATACAACGAGAACTGATGATGAAAAAGTATTAACAAAAACAATGATTAACAATTACGCAAAAGGGAAATTATTCATCCCTATCAAAAATAAAAAGTACTCAAAAGAGCATATGATTTTAATCAGCTTAATTTATCAATTAAAAGGGGCCCTTTCCATTAATGATATAAAAAGCTCCTTAGAAAATATAAATGAACCGTTAATAAATGATGATACATTCGAATTAAATACTCTATATAAAGATTATCTTGCTCTTACTGAAACCAATGTCGACAGCTTTAAACAAGACGTAAATAACCGTGTTGCCGAAGTAAACAAGGTTTCTTCCTTAGAAGATCCAAAGCTAGAAAAGTTTTTATTACTAACATCCTTCGTGACTATGAGTAATATGTATAGACGTTTAGCGGAGAAACTAGTTGATGATCTAAAAGAATTGTAAATAAAAAACTATCCACCTGTTAAAGTGGATAGTTTTTTGTTTACTTAATTGCTTCATGAACCTTTAATTGTTTCCCTTTAATCGTTGTGTTTTTCATGACTTTTAAAACAAGTGGTCCTTTTCCATTTAATATTTCAACGTAAGAAACATTGTCTTGTATTGTAATAATGCCAATATCTGCTGCTGTAACACCTTTAATTTTAGCAATTGTACCGACGAAATCTACCGCTCTAATTTTCTTTTTCTTCCCGCCATTAAAGTACAGTTTCATAATCCCTTTATTTAGGTCTGCGTTTTTATCTTTTTTTATAATTGGTTTAGCATGTATTTTTTCCTCAAATATCGCTTTCCCTTTCATAACTTCTTCTTTTGAAGGTGCAAGTGCCTTTGGAATTTCAAAGCCGATGTACTCCTCAATCTCTTCTAAAAATCTATTTTCATACGGCGTTATGAATGTAATAGCTTTTCCGTTATTACCAGCTCGTCCTGTTCTTCCCGTACGATGTACATAACTTTCTTTTTCTAATGGAATATCATAGTTAATAACATGTGTAATATTATCAATATCAATTCCTCTAGCAGCTACGTCTGTCGCTACTAAATAACGGAACCTTCCTTTTCTAAAATCGTCCATAACTTCAAAACGATCTTCTTGTACCATACCACCATGTATTTTGTCACAAGGATAGTTAACGCGCTTTAACTGTTTAAATACGTGATCTACATTTTCTTGAGTACGGCAAAAAATAATACAACTATCTGGATTCTCAATCGTTGTTACATCTTTAAGCAGTGAAAGTTTATCCTCTTCTCTCGCCTCAAAAAGGGTATGTTCAATTTTGTCTGTTGTAATCCCAGCAGCCTTAATTTCAATATGAGTCGGCGAATCCATATACGTACGAGATAACTTTTCAACATCTTCCGGAAGCGTTGCTGAAAATAGCATTGTCATTCGTTTTTTAGGTAATTCGTCAATAATTGCCTCTACTTGATCGATAAAGCCCATATTTAGCATTTCATCTGCTTCATCAATAACTAAGTACTTCAAACAATCTAAAGAAAGGGTACCTTTTTCAATGTGATCTAACACACGGCCAGGAGTCCCAACTACAATATGTGTCTTTTGCTTTAACTCTAATTTTTGACGTGCAAATGGAGATTTACCATAAACCGCAGCGGCCTTAATTCTTTTGAAGCGGCCTATATTCGTAATATCTTCTTTTACTTGCACAGCAAGCTCTCTCGTCGGTGTTAAAACTAAAGCTTGCGGCTTATTCTCTTCCCACTCCACCATTTCACAAAGTGGTATGCCAAATGAAGCGGTTTTTCCACTTCCAGTCTGTGATTTCACGACAAGGTCTTTCTTTTGCAAGGCAACTGGAATAACCTCTCCTTGCACTTCCGTTGGATGTTCATATCCTAAACCAGTAAGTGCTCTTACAATTTCCTTACTTAATGCATAATCAGTAAAACTTCTTTTACTCATGTAATAACCTCATTTTATTCTGTATTTAATAATTATATTTTTTATACCCTGCGTTCAATTATACTGAGATAATATATTAAACCAATATTTGTAGTTCGCTAAAATACCATCTTACCCTAAGTATAACCCTTTATATTCTTTTTTTTGAAATAAAACAATAAAAAGCAGACTTATTATTAAGTCTGCCTCACCCATAAAGTATTAAAAAATATTCTTATACATTTATTTTTATAGAAGAAATATCTTTATGGAACTAACCTTTTTACAACTGGTATTCTTTGTAGTACTAAAGTTATTACCAGACTAAGGACGATTGTAATAATTACATTGATAGGTATTGCTAATATTGCATGTACATGTGCATTCACCTTAGGGAAAACTTTGTACAAAAAGTTATTTAATAAGAAAAAGTGAAGAATATAAATTCCAAGACTCGCTTGATTTATACCACGTAATAAAAATGGTAATTGTCTTTCTGAATTTTGGAAAGCATATCTGAAAAAGACAAATAACCCAATTGCCATAAGTACAACACCTGGTGCAAAATATTCATACCAATATTGATCCAGCTGTCCATTTGCTTTCAATGTATAATGGTATGTAATAAAGAATGTACCAATGCATCCTACAACTCCCCCAATATAAGAAATATTCCGCCATTTTTTCGCAATATCATAATTTGATAAGTAATAACCAAGTAGAAAATATCCTACATAATTTGTAACATAAAATAATTCAATATTAAAGTTGATAGGATAATAATAGTTTACTAGTTTAACTATAACAGATGCATATAGCCATAAAATTAAAAAATATTCTATCTCTCTCTTCTTAGCATTTTTCACAAATACTTTCAGTAAAGGTGCGATTAAATATATTCCTACAATCATATATAAGAACCATAGATGTAACCCGATACTATTTGTTAAAAAGTACTTTATCCCTTGCTTTAAAGAAGCCGGAAAATATCCTACGCAAGCCCCATAGATGTAAAATATAGCACTCCAACCTATAAAAGGTATAATCACTTTACTTGCACGTTTCCTTAAAAATTCCCCAATAGAAGTATCTTTTGTTCCCTTTAATAATAGGGCTCCACTAATCATTACAAAAATTGGTACACTAGCACGCGAAAGTGAATCGTAAAAATTACCAGCCAGCCAACGCGACACGTTATTTGAATCTAACGTAGAAACATAACCAGCAGCAACGTGAATTGTAACGACCGCAATTGTCGCTAATACACGTAGCCAATCCATATACACTAATCGTCCCATAAAATCTCTCCTAAATTAATATATTTATCTATTATTCTCCCTACATAATTCTACATTAATCAATTATACATTAAAATATATTATATCCATATAAATCCAAAAACATTAAATAAACTTTATTTTTTAAAATTAAACATTAAAACCTTTGACTTATTACTAAAAATACTGTAAATTATCATTTGGACGAACATTTTTAAGTAAACTATGTAAAATATTCGTATTTTAGGGGTGTAAATGATGGAAAACGTATTTGACTATGAAGATATTCAATTAATTCCTGCAAAATGTATTGTAAATAGCCGATCTGAGTGTGATACAACTGTCACTTTAGGAAAACATAAATTTAAATTACCTGTCGTACCTGCAAATATGCAAACGATTATTGACGAAAGAATCGCAACTTATTTAGCTGAAAATAATTACTTCTATATTATGCATCGTTTCCAACCAGAGAAACGCATCTCATTCATTAGAGATATGCAATCACGTGGATTAATTGCTTCAATCAGTGTTGGTGTTAAAGAAGACGAGTATGAATTCGTACAACAATTAGCTGCTGAGCAACTTTCACCTGAATACATTACAATCGATATCGCACACGGTCATTCTAATGCTGTGATCAATATGATTCAACATATTAAAAAACATTTACCAGAAAGCTTCGTTATCGCTGGAAACGTTGGAACTCCAGAAGCGGTAAGAGAATTAGAAAACGCTGGTGCTGACGCAACAAAAGTTGGTATTGGACCTGGTAAAGTTTGTATTACTAAAATTAAAACAGGCTTTGGGACTGGTGGTTGGCAGCTAGCTGCACTTCGCTGGTGTGCAAAAGCTGCAAGTAAGCCAATTATCGCTGACGGTGGTATTCGTACACATGGCGACGTAGCTAAATCTATTCGATTTGGAGCGACTATGGTTATGGTCGGTTCTCTATTCGCTGGTCATGAAGAGTCTCCAGGGGAAACAATTGAAAAAGATGGCAAACTTTATAAAGAGTACTTCGGTTCAGCTTCTGAATTCCAAAAAGGTGAGAAAAAAAACGTTGAAGGTAAGAAAATGTTCGTTGAGCATAAAGGTTCTTTAGAAGACACTTTAATCGAAATGGAGCAAGATCTTCAGTCTTCTATTTCTTACGCTGGCGGAACAAAATTAGACGCAATTCGCACTGTAGATTATGTAGTCGTGAAAAACTCTATTTTCAACGGCGATAAAGTATATTAATTCTTAAATTTAACTCGAAGGACAAGCATAAAAATGCTTGTCCTTCTTTTTCATGTATAAAAATGTTAAATATTTTCATTTAATTGAATTTTCTAGTATTATATTTTTAGATACTTATAATAAGGGGGATATAACAAATGAAAAATGTAATTGAGAAACGCCTTATTCGCGCAGAAGTCTCAACTGAATTGACATGGGATCTTTCTGATTTATACGAATCTGACAAAGAGTGGGGAACTGCACTAAGTGTATTAACAGACGATATAAAAAAACTTGATGCATTTAAAGGACAATTACACACTGGCCCCGCTACCTTATTAAATTGCCTACTTTTAGAAGAAGAGCTTTTAATGAAGTTAACAAAACTCAACACATATGCATATTTAAAAGAATCCGCTGATCGTACAGATCCAGTTATTCAAGCGAACTCTTCCAAAATTTCCGCTTTAGGGACGCAAGTACATACTGCACTATCCTTTATTTATAACGAAATTCTCTCATTTGAAGAAGGAACAATTGAAAAATATTTAACTGCGGAAACAAAGCTCGAACCTTTCCGTAAATCGTTACTAGAAATACTTAAAAAGAGGCAGCACACTCTCTCACCTGAAACAGAAGAAGCTCTTGCTGCACTCGGCGAAGTTCATAGTTCCCCCTACAAAATTTATGGCATGACTAAATTAGCCGATATGGATTTCCCTCCTATACAAGATGAACAGGGAAATGATTTGCCTGTATCATTTGCATTATTTGAAAGCAAATATGAATTTTCTCCAAGCGCATATTTACGTAGAAAGGCATATTCATCATTTGTTTCCACATTGCAACGATATAAAAATACAGTTGCAACAACATATGCTACTGAAGTAAAAAAACAAGTGACACTTTCGCGTTTACGCAAATATGAATCCGCTACTCATATGCTTTTAGAGCCTCAAAAAGTTCCACTTGAAATGTATAACAATCAACTAAATATTATTTATAATGAATTAGCGCCTCATATGCGCCGTTTTGCAGATTTAAAAAAGAAAGTATTAGGTCTCGATCAAATGCTCTTCTGCGATTTACATGCACCGTTAGATCCTGAATTTAATCCAACAATCACTTACGAAGAAGCTGGCAAACTCATTCAAGATTCTTTAAAAGTATTAGGAAATGAATATAGTTCCATTATCGAAAAGGGCTTCAAAGAAAGATGGGTAGACCTTGCAGATAACGTTGGAAAATCAACAGGTGCCTTCTGCTCTAGCCCATACGGTTCTCACCCTTATATTTTAATTACATGGCAGGGTACGATGCGCGGGTGTTTCACATTAGCTCATGAATTTGGACATGCTGGTCATTTTTATTTAGCAAATAAAAATCAGCGTATTATGAATGTGCGTCCATCTATGTACTTTGTTGAAGCTCCATCAACGATGAATGAATTACTATTAGCTCAGCATTTACTTGCGACAACGGAAGACAAGAGAATGCGCAGATGGGTTATTCTGCAACTACTCGGCACGTACTACCATAACTTTGTTACTCATTTACTCGAAGGAGAATATCAGAGAAGAGTATATGCCATAGCAGAGGAAGGACAAGCACTTACAGCCACCACTTTAACTGAAATAAAAACAAATGTCCTTTCTACATTCTGGGGAGATTCAGTAGAAATCGATGAAGGTGCCGGTTTAACATGGATGCGTCAACCTCACTATTACATGGGCTTATATTCTTACACATATTCAGCAGGCCTAACTGCATCTACCGCTGTAGCCCAAATGATTAAGGAAGAGGGACAGCCTGCTGTTGATCGCTGGCTCAACGTACTCCGCGCAGGCGGTACGATGAAACCACTCGAATTAATGAAACACGCTGGAGTCGATATGTCAAAACCAGATGCAATCCGTAAAGCTGTTTCTTACGTCGGTTCCTTAATTGATGAACTAGAGCACTCTTATCAAGAATAAAAATAAGCCCTCGTTTTATGAGGGCTTATTCTATATTTACTTTCCAAATCTTTTGCGGTATCCGCACTTTCTACACAGTTCTTCTACTGCAACCCTTTTTGAAAATCCATCTACAATATTTTGCGCTCTATCGCCTTCAATAATATTAGAGAATGAATCATTATTAATATTTCCAAGGTTAATAATCCCCTCACCATCTAAACAGCAAGGAATAACAGTTCCGTTCGCTAAGATTCCAGCCTGATTACGAAGTCCATGACAGAAACCTTTTCCATCATCCTCTTCTTCATGTAATGCCGGCCACTGGAATTCATAATCTTGATTAATAAATACACGTTCCGCAATTTTTATACCTTTTCCTGGCGTGAGCTTCTCTTCAATGTTATAAGAAAGATCAAACTCTTTTTCGATAATAGATAATAAATCTCTATTCCGCTGAATTTCAAGATTCGTTTTGTTATCCTGAGTTAAATTCCATAACCTTAGCGAAACAATTAAATCCGATTGACTCGTCGCTTCTCTAATGAAAGAAAGTATACTCCTTACATAGCCCTCTTTATCTTGCGATCCTGGGTGTCCATCAAAACTGTGCAGTGAAAAATTCATTTGTCTTAAAGCAGGCTTATTTAACAGTCTATGCCTTCTTTTATTAATTAACGTTCCGTTCGTTGTAATATTAACTTTAAACCCTTTTTCATGGCTTAAATCTAATAGTTGATCTATTTTCGGATGGAGCAACGGCTCACCCTTCACGTGCAAATAAATGTAGTCTGTATGAGGTTTAAT
Organism: Bacillus sp. MYb209; assembly: GCF_002975175.1. Taxonomy (GTDB): domain Bacteria; phylum Bacillota; class Bacilli; order Bacillales; family Bacillaceae_G; genus Bacillus_A. Next base: position 9,950 of record NZ_PCNZ01000015.1, on the reverse strand, counting down.
TTGGTCTAATCTTTTAGCAAAATCCTCCACAGAAATGAATTGCTTCTGCCTTTCCGTCGGCGGACAAAAGCTGCACGCAAGATTACATACGCTCGTAATCTCTAAGTAAAACTTTTTAAACTTCTTCACCTTTAATTCCTCACTTCTCTGACTACTTATACTTTTTCCTCTTCATATTACAGCATACTTTTTTAGAAATAGAAACATACTTATTTTAGGAAATCTACATACCATCTATTAATATTTAAAAGACCATCGGTGATTTTTGTCCAATGGTCTTCCCACTATTAATTACCTTTAACCTCTTTTACATATTCCCATGTTTCACCTTGATCTTTGGATTGATAAAGTATACTACTATTACCATTGTAATCTCCATCTTCTCCTTGACCCACTAGCATGTTAAAAACTCCATCCTTCTCATAAGGCATATTAGGAAAATCAAATGGATTTATTAATTGTCCACTTTCTAGCTTCACCTCATGATTCGTATAGCTCACCTTTTTAAAGGTTTTACCCCCATCATCTGTACGGTATAGTCCCCCTTCAGTTCCTGAGGGCCTGGCTGCCCTTAAAAATCCGAGCTTCTCATTAAAAAAGATAATTCCTGATGCACTACCAACCGCTTCATTAAACGGGTCTTCATTTATAACTCCCCATGTTTCCCCACCATCAATTGTCTTGCTTAGTGAATAAAAGGTACTCCCTAATGCTTTATCTATAACAGTTAGTTTATAACCCACTTCTTTTGAAAAGTAAAATTGCTCATTATTATTAGTTACATCCTTCTTTTCCTTTTTAGAACTACTTTCCTTACTCCAATCGGAATTACCTAGTAGATTATATCTAGCAGGTACTATCTCCTTCTCTTTTCCAGGGATAAATATAGATACCGTATATCCAATTATTTCGGATTTTGCTTCTTTTAACTTCTCTAATTTCCCATCTTTATTAATATTAATAATTCCTGCTGTATTATAACCCCAATTCCTTTTCCCATAGTAAATTAGCCCATACTGATTTTCATTCCACTTACTAACAATTTGTTTAACTGGGATGGCCTGAACCGTTTCAATTAAAGGTTTTACTAATTTATCTTCATTATAATCAGCATTAACATGCCCATATAGTCTTATAAAAATATCTTTTGATTTGTTTTTATTATAAGATATTAAATAACTTTCCTCTTTTCCAGCAGCATTTTTCCCATAAAGAAAGGTATCAAATGAGGTTATTGTTCCATCTGAGTTGAATTCTAATGTAAAACCATCTGAAATATATAACTTCTTTGGCAAAGTATATTTTTTATTTATATCTTCAAAAATACCCTCTACACCATATTTATATATATTATCACGCTCAAGTTCAACTGATCTTTCATGTTTTATGCTTTCTATAAACCATGCTAGTCTACCACCATAATTTGTTGCACTTTTATAAATTTTCATCCCATAAAAAAACGTTATAAAAATAATGATGATAACGGAACAATATTTCCATCCTTTTATATTTATTAATTTGGACGATTCATGTTCCCCATTTTTTATAACTTTAATTGTAGTAACTATAATGATAAGGATTAAAAATACTACACATAGTAACAGAATATAAATATTATTATTCATTCTCCCATACATACATAACAAAGCTAACTCATAACAAAAAATCCAGTACCCAATTATTAATAATGGATTTTTTAGTAATGATATAAGTACTTTTTTCATATTTCCCCTAACTATGTTAAGCCCCCCTAATTACATCTAATACTTCTTTTTTCCTATATTGATTATGCTTTATTTCACCAAATACTTACATCTCCCCTTTTAATTATGTATCGACTAAATCTAAAATAATGAATTACATATAGAAAAAAGCACTCTATCCTGTAAAGATAAGTGCTAATTTTTTGATCATATTTTTATTACATATACAACCAATTATAATTTATTTTAATAAATAGGGCATTATTAACTTTCAATTATTACCCACTATTTATGATACGGTTCACCGCGATTAATACGAAACGCTCTATACACTTGCTCAAGCAATACTAATCGCATTAATTGATGTGGTAATGTCATCTTTGAGAAAGAAAGAGATTCGTTTGAACGCTTCATTACTTCAGAACTAAGCCCCAGTGATCCACCAATTACAAATGTGATTTTGCTCTTTCCATATGTAGCAAGGCGATCTATACTTGCTGCAAATTCTTCTGATGATTTTTGTTTTCCTTCTATCGCTAATGCAATGACGTGCGTATCATCAGAAATTTTATCCAGTATACGTATACCTTCTTTTTCTTTTACAATTAACATTTCTGCTGCACTTAAATTTTCTGGTGCCTTTTCATCTGGCAATTCAATTACTTCTACTTTTGCGTAAGAAGATAATCGTTTTAAGTATTCTGCTATACCTTGTTTTAAGTATTTTTCTTTTAATTTTCCGATTGAAATAATCGAGATATTCACATCTATTCCCCACCTTACAAACACGTTATCCACAGGACTTATCCACATATCCACAAATGTTACCCACATATTGTGTGAGAATCTGTGTTCGATACAACATATGTCGCCTCGTTTTGACAAAATTCACATGTTTTTTTCTCTTCTTCAGAGTTATCCACATTGTTAATAACCGGTGCGACTTCACACTCATCCACAATGATATCTAATGCTAATTCAACATGTTCTAAACAACAAGGTAAATTCATATTCTTCACCTCACTTTTCTACAATAGAAAACAGGAGGTAGGCCCTCCTGTTTTTAATACTTTTGAATGCCTAATTTCACCGTTGTTGTCGCTCGTTTTGTACCACGATAAAACGTAAGAGTCATTTCATCATTAATTTTTTTATTATATAAGGCCGTGCGGAACTCAATAATATCGTGCACCGCTTTTCCATCTACCGCCACAATAACATCATGTTCTCTAAGACCCGCATCCGTACCTGGCGAAGGACTTTTCACATCTAAAATGCAAACTCCTTCTGTTACGTTACCTGGTAAGTGTAACGTTTTTGACCAATAGTAACTCGGAATCTCATTTAATGATCTTAGTTCAATCCCAACGTAAGGTCTTCTTACTTTACCGTACTTTTCTAGTTCATTCATAATAGGAACAGCTCTCGTAACTGGAATAGCTAGTCCAATTCCCTCTACTTCTTTTGCTGCAATTTTCATTGAGTTAATACCTATTAATTGTCCCGCTACATTTACAAGCGCCCCACCACTATTACCTGGATTAATTGCCGCATCTGTTTGCAATACTTCTACTTGCCAATCGTAATGTCCATCTTGATCTAAATCTACAGGAACAATACGCTCATTAGCCGAAATAATACCTTGTGTGACAGTTCCGGAAAATTGTAACCCAAGTGGATTTCCAATCGCAATAACTGGTTCTCCTCTACGAACGGTATTAGAGTCGCCAATTTCAATCACTTTCTTCACATGCTTCGCATCTATTTCGAGTACCGCTAAATCCGTGACTACATCGGTTCCTAATACTTTACCTGGAATTTTCTTACCGTCACTTAAGCTCACTTCAATACGATTCGCCCCAGCAACAACGTGGTTATTCGTTACAATATACGCATGTCCATCTGTTCTCTTATAAATCACACCAGAGCCTGTACCAGCTTCCGAATCAGCCTCTGAAAAATCATCTCGTTGAATATTAATAACACCAACAACAGCCTCTGAGGCACGATCAACAGCGTCTACAAAGCTAATCTGTTTAACAGGACCATTTCCACTTTGGGCTTCAGCCATATTTTTTTCACTTGCTTCAGCTTGTGGAAGCTTACCTGCATGATTTGAAAATAAAGGAGCTCCAAATGCAAATAATGAAGCCCCTACAATTGTTCCCGCTATGCTAGAAATGAAAATACCTTTATGTTTCTTTTTCCCTGCGCGTTTAATACGATATTTTTCTTCATCAATAAAGGACATATTTGTTCACCTATCTTCCTGAAAACAACTATATTCACCTTTATTATTTACTAAAATGAAGAATTATACGTATTGAATTTTCGTAGGTATTTTTTGATCTGTATCATGTATTTCAAAGGATTCTCCAACCCCAAAACCTTTTTCTTCTAATACTTGTGATACAGACATACGCGCTAATTCTTTCATGTTATTATCTAAGCTTAAATGCGCTAAATAAATGTGTTTTGTCTCGTCTGTAATAACATCAGCCATCGCTAATGCAGCGTCCTCATTACAAACGTGGCCAACGTCGCTTAAAATACGTCGCTTAATGCTCCATGGATAGCGTCCCATACGAAGCATTTCCACATCATGATTGCTTTCAAATACGAAAGCATTCGCTCCCTTAATAACACCTTTCATACGGTCACTTACGTAGCCCGTATCTGTAATAAGAGCTAACTTTCTATTATTGTTATGAAAAGCGTAAAACATCGGTTCTGCCGCATCGTGAGAAACACCAAATGATTCAACTTCAATATCCCCAAATGTTTTCACGTCTCCTACTGAGAAAATGAATTTTTGATCAGTTGGGATATTACCTATTAAATGTTCCATTGCATTCCATGTTTTCTCGTTCGCATAAACAGGTAAATCATATTTACGCGCCAATACACCTAATCCTTTAATATGGTCACTATGCTCATGTGTTACAAGAATACCTGATATGTCATTTATATTCAGTTCAGCTTGTTTAAATAAAGCCTCTGTAGCTTTACCACTTAAACCTGCATCGACGAGCAGTTTTTTTTCATCTGTTCCTACATATAGCATATTCCCTGTACTTCCACTTGCAAGTACACTAAAATGCATACTCATTCTTTCTCACTCCATTATGTTCTTCCGGCACTTGAGTTTCCCCTAATTCCATAACTTGCCCTTCAATTGCATTCACAAAAAAATCCTTTTTCTGTTCTGTCTTTAAGTTCCATGTTGGAGCAAGCACTTGTATATTAGAAGAAGACTCCGCAAGAGTCGCATATCCAATCTGCGCCTCTTTCACGTGCGTATTTTCTGCAATTTTATTTTTCAAATATATATTTTCTAAAGCTGTTTGAGCAGTGATAATTTCTTGTTCTTTCGTCTTTTCGCTTTCGCCCATTTCCTTCAAATCCGTTAACATTGTTTGTGTATACGAAACAAGCTCATTTTTTTCATTCAAATCTACAACAATCATTGCATGATTGTTGTAAAAAATCGGTTTATCCTTATACTTTTGGAAGAAATAAATTTTGGAGTCTTTCATTGCCCCGAACTCGTACTTCTGTCCGTCAAGCACGTAGTTTTTCAAAAAATCATTATACTTATCTTTTGACAATGATTTCGTATTTAAAAAAGGCTCTTTTAATTTACTTTCTATTTGGTATTCGTCTTGCACATGTGCTGTCTGGTTTTTTAAAGACTGCACATCATCTTCTTTGAAACCCTTATTTTTTGCCATTATAAATGACTCTTTTTTCGGTTCTTTAGGAAAGTTCCCCATAGTAATCTTTCCAGCCCTTAATTGTTGATCGATTTTCGTTTCCGTCACAAGTTCCAATTGATTACTATCTTGCTTTTGAATGAACTGAAAGATAAGAAAGAGGTCTAAAACAAAAAAGGTCACAATAAATATGGTTTTAATTCGATCCCAATCCATTTAGTCCCTCCTCACTCCATTCAAATATTTGTTGCTTACCATTTTCTTCACATTTTACATACCATATCGGCTTTAAAATAACGTTTTTTCCTTCGTTGATGGAATCTTCCAATGATAACTTATAACCAATTCCAACATCCTGAATTAAATTTTTATCAATTTGCGGATTATTCTCTAATGATGCCATCACGGTCTGACCCGATGCGAGAGAAGTTGTTAGTTGTTTACTAGGTAATTTGAAACTTGGATCAAAAAGAGATCTTTCATACTGCATGATTTCACCTGAACCCCATGCTTGCTTTAATTCTGCCATTCCATCGCTATTAAATACAGGTAACCCATCCTCATATAAACGGAAAGACGTTTTCCCCTTATTAATATAATCAAAACGATAGAGTCTTAAGGCACCACTATGTCCACTTACAAAGTCAAAACTTTTTTGTAAAAGTGTTGCATTATCCATAGATTCATCACTGTGTACAGCAGAGTTTTTGTATTTCAACATTGCATTTGACTGATCAATTTCCATAGAACGTATACCATCTGTAAATGTTTCCTTTGATTTCTCAGAAATAGGACTTAAATAACGCGGATCACTAAATAATGCATTTTTAAATGTATCCTCTTCTAACCTAGATCCAAAATACTCTACCTCACTTATTTCCGTAATTCCATCTGGTAAGTAAAGTTTTTTTCTATCACTTATTTGATATTCAAAATACGGTCTCGCTACTGTTATAAGTTGATTTTGAGCATTTATAACATCCTTTACATCAACACCACTCAATTTTGCTTGATATATTTTACGATAAGGATAAGTATCATAGGAAACAAAACTAATTTTAATTTCTTGGTCCTTACTTCGAGAAGGATCAATTATAATACGATTGAAACTCCTATTATCTTCTATGTTTTTATCTTTAAAATTAAACATACTTTTAATCGTACCCAGTGGAATGTTTGTAGGAAAAACAAATTCGATTTTTTCTTCTCCATGTACATACGAAAGAAAATCACCTTTAGGAACTGTCCCTGTTATTTCCCTAAAATCATATAACTCTCCATTTTCAAGAATTCTATAAATTAAATCCACATTATTCTTGTTTTCACTCACATAATGATTTTTCTCTTTATGAACAATGACAGAAGATGGGTGAACAACCTCCGAAAGTTTTATTGGATTTATCTCTTCATTCCCTTGAACAAATTTTGCATTTTGTATCGAATTAGAATCAGGAACATATGTCCATAAGTTAAAAGTAAGAAATAGGCTAATAACAACTAAATTAATTAGAACTATCGTTTTAAAGTTTTCCATGCTCATTCCCAATCGTCCTCTTCATCCGCCGCCATTGGCAGTGTGAAATAAATAGTTGTCCCTTTTCCTTCTTCACTTTTCGCCCAAATCGAGCCGCCATGTGCCTCAATCATTTCTTTCGCAATGGCTAATCCAAGACCTGTACCACCCATTTGCCTTGAGCGAGCTTTATCTACACGGTAAAAACGTTCAAATATTTTATCTACATTTTCCTTCGGGATTCCCATTCCTTGATCACTCACACTAATCTCTAATAACTCACCACGATCACGCAGGCGATATGTTACTGTACCACCTTCTGGCGAATACTTTAATGCATTGGAAATAATGTTATATAAAACTTGTGTAATTTTGTCCGCATCCATATCAATAAATCGAGATTTCTTAGAGAAGGATCGTTTGAAACTTACATTTTGCTCTTTAGACATTTCAAAACGATCGATAACATTATTGAAGAAATCAGTAAAGTCGACAAACTCCTTCATTAAACGATGTTCAGTACTATCTAGTTTAGATAGTTGTAACAATGCATTTACAAGTCTGATCATTCTTTCTGTTTCTTCTTGTGTAACCGTTAAAAATTGCGGTGCGATATTCGGATCTTGCCATGCACCATCCGTAAGTGCTTCTAAGTAACTGCGCATCGTTGTTAACGGTGTTCTTAGCTCATGAGATACGTTTGCAACAAACTCACGACGTTCTCGCTCTATACGCTCCTGCTCCGTTACATCATATAATACAGCAATTAAACCATTTGCCTTCCCTGTTTCTTTTTGAATGACAGAGAAACTAGCACGTAAAATATATGGTTCATTTCTCGTACTAAAATCTAATAAAACTGAATCAGGTTCTTCATATAAATGATCCAACGTAAATTCTTCTTGTATCCCTAACACTTCTAAGACTGATTGATCTAGTGCCGTTTCACGCGAAACATTTAACATTTTTTCCGCAGGATCATTTAATAAAATGATGTCGCCTTTTCGATCAGTAGCAATTACTCCATCTGTCATATGTGATAAAACGGATGATAATTTTCGTCTTTCACTTTCTGTGGAGGAACGAGCTTGTTGTAATTTTTTAGATAAATTATTAAAAGATAATGCTAATTGTCCAATCTCATCATGACTATGCACCTTTACTTTTCGCGAATAATTTCCTTTCGCCATTTCAATTGCTTGTCTTCGCATATCTGAAATTGGTCTCGTGATTGTTTGAGCCAATAAAATTCCAAGTACAGCTGTTACTAATAAAGCAATTACTGTCCCTGTCGCGAAAATTTGGTTTATATCCTTCATTTGTTTATACACATCTTCCATAGATGCAACAATACGAATGACGCCAAGTACCTCTCCTTCTTGCTCTTTTAGAATAGGAGTAATCATCACTTGAACCCGATGACCCGTTTTCACGTCTTTCTCAACCTTTGACTCTGGTTTTTTTTGTACCATTACCCGTTGTACAGCTGTGTCTGCTGACGTTCGTCCTACCTTGTTTTGCTTAGACGCGTCTGAAATTGCCATTAATTTTTTAGTAGAATCAATTACACTTACTTCTTGAATATCTCTCTTACGATCTGACGCGAATTTTTGAATCGAATCATTAATAGCTTTATCTACTGATTCTGTTTTAGGACGTTCTTTTACAAACTCTTGCTTCAGGTTATAAGAAAGTAAGTTTGTTTGCTGCGTTAAGGAATCTTGAAAGCCTTTTACAAGGCTTTTTTCTAATTCCCTGACGAAATATACACCAATTACTTGCATTGCTATTAATATTAACAGCATATATATGAGCACAAATTTTAAATGAATAGATTGAAAAAAACCAACTTTCTTCATATACTATTCCTGTTCTGGGTCACGCAAGTAATACCCTACCCCACGTCTAGTTACAATTAAAGTAGGATGACTTGGATTATCTTCAATTTTTTCGCGTAAACGACGTACCGTTACGTCTACTGTACGTACATCTCCAAAATAATCATAACCCCAAACTGTTTGTAATAAATGTTCACGAGTCATAACTTGACCTAAATGCTTCGCTAAATAATGTAGTAATTCAAATTCACGATGTGTAAGCTCAATGCTTTCTTCACGCTTCGTTACACTATAAGCGTTCGAATTGATAACGATTGGTCCAATAACCATTTCGGTATTTTCTTCTTTCTCTGCAGCACCACCCTGCTGATGGCGACGTAAATTCGCTTTCACACGAGCAAGTAACTCCCTCGTACTAAATGGCTTCGTTACATAATCATCTGCCCCAAGCTCAAGCCCTAATACTTTATCAATTTCAGAGTCTTTTGCTGTAAGCATAATAATTGGCATTTCTGAGCTTTTACGTATTTCACGACATACCTCTAAACCGTCTTTTCCCGGTAACATAATATCTAATAAAACCATATCTGGCTGTTCTTCATTTGCTTTTGCAATCGCCTCATCACCATCATGCGCCATTACAATTTCAAAACCTTCTTTTTCTAGGTTGAACTTCAAAATATCCGCAATCGGCTTTTCATCATCAACTACTAAAATTTTCTTTCCCATCATCGCCTATTTCCTCCTTATAAAAATATGGTCAATCATCCCTAAACACATTGACGCTTATATAGTATGTCCCTATATGACCGCGCCCTCTGTTTAATTATTTTCTCCTCTATTCTCATAGACTCATATATGATCCACTTTTACATGGAATCTTATACGATCTATAGAAAAACCTCTAGCTTCAACTGCTAGAGGCTCCTCATTCTATTTTAAAATAACTACTCAATTTTGTAAAATTACATAAATAAAAAGGATATTAAGTGGGCCCACTTAATATCCTGAGAGTGGCTCGGGACGGAATCGAACCGCCGACACGAGGATTTTCAGTCCTCTGCTCTACCGACTGAGCTACCGAGCCAAAACTATATATAAAACCACTAATGGTGGTATAAACAAAAGTGGCGGTCCCGACCGGGGTCGAACCGGCGATCTCCTGCGTGACAGGCAGGCATGT
>NZ_PCNZ01000014.1 GCF_002975175.1 Bacillus sp. MYb209 | reverse complement strand
TATCCAAACATTCTGTACCAAAGGTTTTATCATTATTTTTACCTGGTTCCATTTGGAAATTGAGGAATTTCCCACTATGTAAATCATACTCTAGTTGAATCTTAATACCAGCTGTTTGTGCACATCCTCCTGAACCAGGATAAATAGGGGCTAAATGGTTGGGTACTTGAAAAATAGTAGCATCTAAAATACGTATACGTTGAAAATAAGAAGTGTATTGGTTTAGGATTTGAGACGAATCGTTTAGTTTGCTTTTGATTAAAAGGGAAAATACCCGCTGTAGAAAGAAAACAGCGCATCGGTTAAAACGTTGATTAAGTCCTTCAGGACTCATAAGTGTAGCTGTATTTGCATAAAGCTGACTACATAATCGAGTAAGAGAATCGCTTGCTACCTGTTGACTAATCCAGATACATAAAGCAGCCAAATCTCGTGCGCCATACTTACTTTTACGTTTTACAAAACCTGTCTCTTGTGCAAGTTGTTGAAGAATATGTGGAGATAGATATCGCTGTAGTTCTTCAGCGAACAAGTGAAACTCATCTTGAATCGATAGATTCATACAAAAACGCCATCCTTTCTGTATATTTCTACAAAAAGAATAGCGTATTTTCATTGTTTTTTGGGGTTAATTTCTTAATTTTCATGAAAATGTATTTACAAACCCAAAATATGGTTGACAATTAAGGATTACATTCGTAATATTGATTTGTAGATTACAAATGTAATACAAGGGGTGGAATTTTATATAATGAAAGAATTACCTAAAATATCGGAAGCTGAATTAGAAGTTATGAAAGTTCTTTGGTCAAAATCTCCTCAAACGGCGAATGAAGTGATTGAAGCGCTAGAGGTAACGATGGACTGGAAACCGAAGACGATTCGAACGCTTATTAATCGATTAGTCCACAAAGAAGCTGTTTCTTACCATCAAGACAAAGGGCGTATGTATGCCTATTATCCTTTGGTGTCGCAAGATAGTTATTTACAAGTAGAAACAAAATCCTTACTCAAACGGTTCTATGGTGCAGCATTTAAACCTTTACTTGTGAATTTCTTAAAAGAAGAAAAGCTGTCTTCAGAAGACATTAACGAACTTAAACGAATTCTGGATGAGAAGAATGAGGAAAATCAGAGGAAGGATAGATCATAATGATAGATATGTTTGTAAACGTCTATCTACCTCGCTTTTTTGATTGGGTGATAGAAACCTCCATTATGGCAAGTATATTAGTTGGTCTAATCTTATGTGTAAAAATCTTACTTAGAAATAAGTTAACCCCACGATGGCAGTATCTATTATGGATGATATTAATTGTAAGACTTTTATTGCCATGGTCACCAGATAGTTCCTATAGTATCTATTCTATCCTTTCGTACAGTAATGGAACTCCAGTTATCTTTCACCAAGACCCTGTAACTGTTTCTCCTACAAAAGAACTTATGCAAGGATCGGCAGATATAGGTGATACAAAGGTAATCACAAATGAAGATACCTATACATCTAGTCCAACACAAAAAGCTGAGGAAAGTAAGAAACAAACGCACAATAATGAAAAGCAAGATGATGAGACGTTTTCATTTTATACAATCCTTTTATATATTTGGCTTGCTGTGGTTATCATTCTGGGCTTTACTACCATCATTATGAATAGGCGTTTATTACTCTACATAAAAAAACAACCTGTAATTACAGAACAAAGAATTGTTAAAATCTTTAAGAACTGCAAACAATCTATGTCCGTTCAACAGGATATCCCACTACTTTTGGCTGGGAAGATTTCAAGTCCAACTGTGTTCGGATTTATTCGGCCAAAGGTGCTATTGTCAAGTGTACATATGAAAGTACTAGATGAGCAACAGTTGCGATACATTTTTTATCATGAATTGGCTCACATCAAACGAAGAGATGTTGGAGTAAATTGGCTTATGCATGGCTTACTCATTCTAAATTGGTTTAACCCAATTCTTTGGTATGCCTACGCATGCATGCGGGAGGATCAGGAACTGGCATGCGATGCGTTTGCTCTTACATTTATAGATTCAGAGGAACAAATTGCATATGGTCATACCATTATTAGTCTTTTAGAACATTACTCAAGTTATTATCAAGTGCCAGGCTTAGCAAACTTAAGTAGAAATAGAAGAACATTAAAAAGGAGAATTCTTATGATTAAAAAGTTCAAAAAGAACTCTTATCGTTGGTCTGCATTTGGAGTTGTTGCTTTTATCGCTGTATCATCCTTCTCTTTATTAAATGCACGTGCAGATGAGTCAAATAAGCATCAGAAAGAACAAACATTAGAAAAAATCAAAACAAAAGAAACCAAAAAAGAAGAAGATGTTTCTATTCATACAGTTGTAGAAAAGATAGTCGGTACAAAAGAACAGGCACATGCAGAATTAAAGATTTCAGAAGAACAATATAAAGAAATGATTGACAAAATAGCAGCGGCTAAAAAGTTTTTGACAAAAAAAGAATTTGATACATTAGTGAAATTGCAAGAAGATTGGTTTAGTCTCGAAAAAAAAGAAATAGCTTTAGGGGAGATGTTAAATGAAGAAGAACAAAATAAACTAGAAACAAACGGGAATTCTCAAGGTCCACTTTGGGAAAAAGTTAGAAAACATTTCCCATCTACAATAGAAGATGCGAAAAAACTAGTTGATTTTCCAATAAAAAAACCAAATTATATGCCAGAAGGATACCATCTAGTGAAAGAACAGGTTGACTCAGACATTACAATAGAGAAACCAAATCTTGTGGTTAGAACTGAATATATAGATGGAGATGATGGTCAAATCATCATCGAACAATCAGAAGTCCTAGGAGCGAAAAAAGATCCTTGGAATAGAAAAGGATTCCATATGTTTGAAGAATATGAACTACAGTTTGTACAAGGTATGGAGATGATTGGTGGAAACCAAGTGACCTTTGGTAAGTCCAGTGATAGTAATATAACAGGAATGAAAATGATTGTTCCTGCGAAAGATGGAAAAAGTGCGTATCAAATAGTAATCACCGTTAGTATTTTAAATAAAGCTGAATTAGAAAAGGTTATGCTTTCCATGCTGAAATAGAAAATAGTGTACTAGTTTTTCTTGACCAGGTCAAAATATGAAAACGATTGAGAGAGAAAATAAAATGAATATAGTGAACTTACGTCCTAAACAGCGGTCTAAGTATCGTATTATGCTAGGAACATGGTATTACTCTACAAAGAGGTACATCCAGTGGTTAGCAGACGGAAAAACATACGCAAAAACTTTACAACAAGAAAAGTTACCCTGTACAGCGATTCAGCACCGAACGATACTACTTCGTAAGCTCAAGGATGTAGATATGTGGTATCAACAGAATAAAGTTGTTAATTTAAAGATTGCCATTAAACAGCTAGATGGTATCGTCATTAGACCGGGAGAAACATTCTCTTACTGGCGTTTAATAGGTAAGCCTACTAGGAGAAAAGGGTATGTAGAAGGTATGATATTACACTATGGATCTTTTCAAGCAGGCATTGGAGGGGGACTTTGTCAGCTTTCAAATTTAATATATTGGATGACCTTACATACACCACTGACAGTAACAGAGCGATATCGTCATAGCTTTGATGTCTTTCCTGATTCCAAGCGGACCCAGCCGTTTGGAAGCGGAGCGACTTGTTCCTATAACTATTTGGACTTGCAAATTAAAAATGAAACGGACCAATCGTATCAACTTCACCTTTATATCACAGATAAACATTTAGTTGGTGAATGGAGAACAGCCTATCCGCAGCTTTATCAATATGAAGTTTATGAAAAAGAACACTCAATCCAATCTGCATACTGGGGTGGTTATATACGACACAATGTTATTCAACGTAGAGTATATAGCCAACAGAAACAGTTTGTAGAAGATCAATATGTAACGGAGAATCACGCTATAATGATGTACGAACCATTATTAGCTTGTAATAACGAGGAAAGTGGAGATTAATATAGCACACCAGTAGTTTATCCGGTTCTGGTGCAAAAAATAATGTCATTGTGTACACTGAAATTATGCATAAAAAGTACGTCACTCTTTCTCGTTAATATAAAAGAATAGTAACGTGCTTTTAACGTCAAGAATAGTCTAAATCCTTAAGTTGATGGATGTGGGGTCACCATATCAAAAAAAGAAAATTGTACGTTTAGACACAATTTAGACACAAAACAACCGATTCCTTGTACGTTAAGGAATCGGTTGTTTTTATTTTTATATTTATTGGACAGATGATTACTCCAAAATTGACGGATGCCCATTCTACCCCATGGAGATGTGGCGATCGCCCTTATAGAGCCTGCATCTAATCTCGTTTACTGATGAAATCTTTGTAAGCCGCAATTTTATATTCAAGCATCTCATCCGCAGCTTTTAACGTTCTGATTTGTTTCTTAATAGAGTGTTTATGTTCTTCTAAAAGGCTTAACCGCTCTAGTGCGGTATGTTCTCCTTCTAAAACTAATGAAGCATACTTCTTTATTTTCGCAATAGGCATTTGTGTTTCTTTTAACTTGATAACAAATTGCAGCCATTTAATATGAGAATCGTTATATCGTCTGTCTCCGCTGGCATTACGACCAGGAATTATAATTTTTTCCTTTTCGTAATACCGCAATGTATGTGTACTTATCTCTAAAATTTTAGCCACTTCACCAATGGTGTGCATAAGAAACCTCCACATTAATTTTTCTTGACTTAGAGTTTACTCTAATCATTATAATCAACTCATAGTTCATTCACAATCAAATCAATTGGATAAAATTCAGGAGGAATTTATATGAAATATACAGTTATTACAGGTGCCAGTTCAGGAATTGGGTATGAAACGGCTCTTGCTTTTGCGGCTCGCGGAAAAAACTTAATCGTAGCAGCTCGCAGAACGGAGGAATTGGAAAAGCTAAAATCAAAAGTGGCTGACATTAACGCAGACCTGGATGTTGTCATTCGGAACGTAGACTTATCTGTTACTGCAAATGTTTATGAATTCTACGAAAGTCTTCATGATTATCAAATTGAGACCTGGATTAACAATGCTGGGTTTGGAAACTTTGCTTCGGTTGGGGAACAAAATTTAAATAAAATTGAGACGATGCTTCACTTGAATATTGAAGCATTAACCGTTCTGTCCTCTCTTTATGTACGTGACTATGCAAATGTTGAAGGAACGCAAATTATCAATATTTCTTCAGGAGGAGGATACCTGATTGTTGCCGATGCTGTGACATACTGCGCGACAAAGTTCTATGTAAGTGCCTTTACAGAAGGTCTAGCACAAGAATTGACAGGAAAAGGGGCAGCAATGCAAGCAAAAGTCTTGGCTCCTGCTGCAACTGAAACGGAATTTGCTAAACGTTCTGTGGATGCAGAGGAATTCCAATATGAAGGTGTAATTCCTAAATTTCATACGGCAAAAGAAATGGCTGGATTTATGTTAGATCTGTATGATAGCGAGAAGGTTGTTGGAATTGTGAATGGAGAAACGTATGAGTTCCAATTAAGAGATCCAATTTTTCCGTATGTGACGAGAACAAGAAAATAATTTTGTGTACCCAACTTGAAATTTTAGACCTTAAAGGAGCGTAAAAAACATGGGGAAATTTAAAGACATTCAAAATAATCATTTGGCATTCACACAATACTATCGTTGGTATCAAGTATATGAAGTCCCATTTAACAAAGCTCGTCTAGAAAACCAGTTAGACATTTTAGGGGATGAAATTGAAATTTCATCTCAAGCTGGAACTACTAAAGGTAAAATTGGTTTAGAAGATAGATTAAAAATGTTTGAAGGATGGCAAAATGCGCATCATGTTGAAAACACATCAATCAAACAGTTGAACGATGAAGAACTTTCATTAGAAGCAGATATTCTTTATCAAAATATACGCCCAGATGATAGTAGATACAGCTACAGAATTCATTATTCGACAATCCTGAAACTTAGGGGGAATGACTTACCTCTTTTTACAAAGGTCCATATAGAGCCAATCGGTAATGTAGAAAATCCACAATTTACATCTGCCTATGTAGACAATAGAGCCAAATCATTTATGCATTATTGGTTATATTTAATGGAAACAGCATGTGTGAACGGTGACAAATTCAAAGAATTACTAGCAGAACAATTTGAGTTGAATTTAAGTACAGGTTCTAAAATCGATACATTAGAAGGATTTAACGAATGGTTGGTAACTGCTTCGAATCAAGTGAAACAAAGTGGACATTATCCGAAAAATCTCTCAGTTACAGAAAATGCGGATAATACAATAAATGTTTCCGTAGATTTTGAATGGGAAGGTATTTCTGTTGATGATAAGCCGATGGTTGCAGAAACACATCATGAATGGGTACTTGAAAATAATTTAGATGAGCGATTTGCTCGTATGAAAATGATGAAAGTATCTCAAACAAAGCCATTTCAAATAGTAGAATAATTTAAAACATAGCCTTTTTCTTTTATGATAGATAAAAGAAAAAGGCTATAGGCTTGATACGAATAAAAAAAGAAAATTGTACGTTAAGAAATCGGTGATTCTTGATATTTTTTTCTCGTAATGTTCATAAAAGAAACGGAGCAATTAACTAAGCAAATTAGAAAATAAAACAGGATGTGAGTCGATTATTATGGAGCAATCAAATAAAGCGTTTAGCGCGGCATTAGTAAAATCGTTAAGGGGAGAACGAGGACATCTTCCCATCAAGAATGCTTTGTCGGATATAGACGTGGTTCTTGCGGGAAAACACAGAGTGGAGCTGCCTTATTCTATTTATCAATTAGTGAAACACATGACCTATTGGCAAGATTTTCTCTTATTAGCCGCTCAGGACAAAAAACCTAC
The DNA here is from genome assembly GCF_002975175.1 of Bacillus sp. MYb209. Classification (GTDB taxonomy): domain Bacteria; phylum Bacillota; class Bacilli; order Bacillales; family Bacillaceae_G; genus Bacillus_A. The sequence goes on along the minus strand of NZ_PCNZ01000014.1, from coordinate 111,789 downwards.
ACTGCCTGTCCATGTGAGAGAGAGCTGGCCTGAAGAAGAATGTCCTAGCAGTGAGGAAGAGTGGAAACAGACTATTCAGTATTTCCTTCAGGGGATTGAACAGGCATGCACGATTGCCCAAACTGTTCAAGTGGACAAACCATTGGAGAGCTGGCCTGGTGAAACCCCAGGCGGTGTGCTACGCAATATTGCATCTCACAACTCCTACCATTTAGGAGAAATTGTACTGATTCGCAGATTATTTAGTGCTTGGCCACCGCCAACAGGCGGATATCCGGTCTAAACAAGGTTATGGATTGAACCCTTTCCTTTGAATTGATTCACTAGGTGACACATGTAACTCTTTATGATATAACAAAATATGTTGACCAAGCGGTGGAAAGGTTAACATATTTTTCCGCTAAAAATTTGTAATCGGTTGAACCCAATAGCTTTTTATATTAAGAGTGGGAACGTGAGGGTCAGTTCCCACTCAACATTACCCCAAAAGGGAAGGAATTCATAAAGAAAAAAATGATTAATTTATTCATATTTTTAGGTGTAGTATGTATTACAGTTTCATTGTTTTTAAACTTATATCCCTTATTTGGCGGAAACCCAAGTAAAGAGCAAAAAGAAGTATATAAAAAAACAAATAATTATGTTAATGGGAAATTTGTCAATCAAGTACCAACAAAGAGGAACATGAGTGCAGCTGATATTTTCTCCATGATTAAAGATTCTATTTCAGGTGGTAAAGACCGCAGTCCAGTTAGAAACATTCCTCTTTCTCAGATTGAATGGAACAAAATCAAAAATGAGGAAGATAGTTTAACTTGGTTTGGGCATTCTGCTTTTTTACTTAGTATCGATAATAACAAGATACTCGTAGATCCCATGCTAGGTTCAATTGCTTCGCCTGTTTCTGCAAACGCTATAGTGCAGATGTGTTGGACATTATTAATGAAATGCCGCCTATTGATGCTGTCCTTATTACACATGATCATTACGATTACTTAGATTATCTATCCATACTAAAGCTAAAGAGTAAGGTCGGTCATTTCTTCGTTCCTTACGGTGTAAGTGCCCACTTGATTCGATGGGGAGTTACAAAAGAAAAAATTACAGAACTAAATTGGTGGGATGAAACGGAGTTCCAAGGTTCTACCATTGTATTGACTCCATCCAAACATTTCGCTGGAAGAGGGATTTTTAATCGAAATACGACCTTATGGGGTGGTTGGGTCATTCTTGGAAAACATACACGTTTCTATACCAGCGGAGATGGTGGTCATGGTGCACATTTTAAGGAAATTGGAAAAAAATACGGACCTTTTGATATCACTTTAATTGAAGGCGGTCAATATGATAGACGCTGGTCTTGGGTCCATATGACACCAGAAGAAGCTGTACAGGCTCATTTAGATGTAAATGGGAAGAATATGATGTTAATTCATTGGGGAGCCTTTACCCTTGCTTATCATGGTTGGAAAGAACCTGTAGAACGATCATTAATAGAGGCAAAGAAAACAGGTGTGAACTTAATCACTCCTAAAATTGGTGAAACTGTTCCATTAAGTGGAGAGTTAGCAATTCCTATTTCTTCATGGTGGAAAATGTAAGTTAGAAAAACCAAAACACTGTATATGCACTATGGTACATATACAGATGTCGGATTGGTAGTGAGTGTTTGTGCTGGCTTGAAAACCCTCATTATGCTTGTGCTAGGTGCCTTGGGTAGAAAGATATCGAACCATCCCTGATAATTATCGGATGCTTTATCGCGACTATCTACTACATCACCTACCTTCGTTTCCTATATAGGGTACCGCCCATATTTTAACGAAAAATATAGGCTAAGCAAATTTCGATATAAAGTGAGCCGAATTTCCTACTCTAAGGAACATTCGGCTCATATTCTTTATTTAGTTTGTAATTTATTCTCTTCATATTCTTTCATTATCTTATAAAAAGTATTTTTCTTAAGTTCTAGCAGTTCCATAAATTTAGCGCCCGTTATTTCTCTTTTTTTCCACTTTGGATAAGTTTCTTCTATAATTGTATAAGATGAAAAAAGTTAAAACTCCATCAAATATCCCCCTTGATTGAATTTTCTTACATTGTATCATTCTCTTTTTTGTTTCTCTAATAAAACGCTTATACGAAAAATTTCGTCTATTCGTGTTACAATAAATAATATGTAATGAATTGGAGGATGACATATGTACCAGGCTTATTATGATAGTGAATTAGGTTTGTTAGAAATTACAGCGAACGAAGAAGGAATTACGTCTGTTATATTTGTTGATGAAAGACAAGAAGAAAATACAAATGGAATGATAGATCAATGCATAAATGAGCTGGATGAATATTTTAAAGGAAAAAGAAAAGAGTTTACTGTACCACTGTCTGCTGAAGGAACACCATTCCAAAAGAATGTATGGGATGCACTTTACACTGTACCATATGGCGTAAGTGCTTCATATTTAGATATTGCGGAGAAGGTTGGGAATACGAAAGCTGTACGGGCGATAGGAGGGGCAAATAGCCGGAATCCAATTTCAATTATCGTTCCATGTCATCGTGTAATAGGAAAGAGTGGAAAACTTGTTGGGTATGCGGGTGGTTTATGGAGGAAAGAGTGGTTATTGAAGCATGAAGGCATTTTAAAATGAAGTATGGATGGAAAGAGGGATTGTTTTGAAATGTATAAATTGTGGGCGACCTTGTATTAATGATCAGCTGAATTGTGCAAATTGTCAACGAAACTTGCATAACGAACAAGGTGAAGAAAGCTCGCTAATAGACAAAGAATTAGAAGTATATGTAGGGAGACAATATCCATATTACAAAAGAAAATGGGAGCTTGAGAATAAGCGAATTGCTAGGTGGAGCTGGAATGGCTTGGCTGCTATTTTCAATGTAGGTTGGCTTGGATATCGTAAGTATTATTTACCTGCTGCTTTATTTATACTGTTATTAGTAGCATGTGATGCATTTTCTTATTATATGGGGTTCAACGTAGCATTGCCAATCATTAATATGGTGCCTCTCACGTTTTTATTACTTGTTTTCATTCTATTTGGGATGGGGATTTTTGCAAATGGATTATTTTATCAATTTGCAGAAAGGCGTATATATCGAATAAAAGCACGGGGAATTAAAGATGAATCGGTTGAAAATTATCTCATCCGTGATAGTGGTGGAACGAGTAAAATGGGAGCAACAATCGTTACTATTTTAGCAGTTGCTAGTATTTTTTTCAGTCATTTCTTTTTTCCGACTGATCGAGATATTATACAAAAAGTACGTACAAGTTCGCTTTATGAATATCCGTTCTTTTCGATTGGTGAATCGTTTGAAAGCTATTTTCAAAATTCAGGGTGGATATATTATCGTGGTTCGGAAGGTATGGAATTAGTAGAATTTCAAGGATACAGCCCAGGGATGCCAAGACAAAAAGTTACAATTCAATTTATTGTTGATTATAAATTGAGTGAAATTGAGCCATACTCCCTTACGATTAATGGTGAATTTAAAAATGAAGAAGAGTTTTTGAAGATGATGGAAGAAATATTCAAGGTTCAAAATCCGTTTGAAATAGAGGATGGATTGCAAGTAAAAGTGATAGAAAAAGAAGCGGATGGAAAGAACTCTCTATCTGCTTCTTTTTTGTGTGTAAAAAATAATATTTGAAATAATCTGAATCTTTTGTATAATGATATATATTATACTGGATTTCATTTATACATATAGATTGGGGGAAGGAAGAATGAAGAGAAAGGTAACAACGATTGCTGCATTTGCATTATCGACTAGTGTGTTAGTTGCAGGTTGCGGAAATGGGGAGAAGGCATCTACAACGAAAAAAGAAGCAGGTAAGGGAGTAGCAGATAAGCAAGTATTAAACTTACTAGAAACAGCAGAAATTCCTTCAATGGATACATCAAAATCAACGGACTCTGTATCATTCCGGGCCTTTGTAAATGCAATGGAAGGGTTATATCGTTTAGATAAGGATAATAAGCCAACGCCAGGTATGGCAAAAGATGTGAAGATTAGTGAAAATAAAACAACATATACATTTGAATTACGAGATGCAAAGTGGTCTAACGGAGATCCAGTTCGAGCACAAGACTTTGTATATGCTTGGCAACGCGCATTAGATAAAGCAACCGCTGCTGAGTATGCATTTATTTTATTCGATGTGAAAAATGCACAGAAAGTAAATAAGGGAGAATTACCGTTAGATCAATTAGGAGTTAAAGCAAAAGATGATAAAACGTTAGTGGTAGAATTAGAACAACCAGCGCCGTATTTCCTAGAGCTTACTTCGTTCGCAACATTTTTCCCTTTAAATGAAAAATATGTGAGAGAACAAGGAGATAAATACGCATTAGAAGCAGATAAACTATTGTACAATGGACCATTTACAATGAGTGAATGGAAACATGAACAAAGTTATCAGTTAAAGAAAAATCCTAATTATTGGGATAAAGATACTGTTAAGCTAGAAGAAATTAATGTAAGTGTTGTGAAAGAAACGAGCACAGGAGTTAATTTATACGACAGTGGTCAAGCGGATCGAGTTATTTTAAGCTCTGAATTTGTTGATAAATATAAAAAGAGTAAGCCAAATGAATTTAAAACGAAGCTAGATCCACGTATGTATTTCTTACGATTTAATCAACAAAATGCAACATTTAAAAATCAAAAAGTTCGTGAAGCAATTGATTTAGCATATGATAAAAAGGGAATTGCAAATGTTATTCTAAATGATGGCTCATTACCAGCATATTTCTTAGTACCTGAAAAGTTTACGACAGGACCAGATGGAAAAGACTTCCGTTCTGTAAATAAAAATTTCCGTGATAGTAAAGATAATGTAACGAAAGCAAAAAAATTATGGGAAGAAGCGAAGAAAGAACTTGGTCAAGATACAATAACAGTGGAATTCCTAAATGATGATAACGGTAGCCGTAAAAAAGTAGGCGACTTTATTAAAGAAGAGTTAGAGAAAAATTTACCGGGTATAAAGGTGAATTTAAAACAACAACCATACAAACAAAAACTAGATTTAGAGAAAAAGTTACAATATGAATTCTCGTTATCTGCATGGAGCCCAGACTATCCAGATCCAATGACATACATCGATATGTTCGTTACAGAAAGCTCATTTAATGAAATGGCCTATTCTAACCCGAAATATGATGATTTAGTAGCAAAATCAAAAGGAGAACTATTAAAAGATGACGCTGCACGCTGGAAAGCACTTGGAGAAGCTGAAAAAATCTTGATCGGTCAAGATGCTGCAATCTCACCTGCGTATCAGCAAAGTACAGCTTATTTAGAGCAGCCGAATGTAAAAGGCATCGCCAACCATACGTTTGGTGGGGACTTCAGTTATAAATGGGCATATATTACAAAATAATAGTATAATAAAAGATGAGTGAATTTTCGCTCATCTTTTTTGTATAAGGGGGAACTATAGTTGTTAAGGGGAATCAATCATCTTTGTTTTTCAGTTTCAGATTTAGAAAAATCTATTATGTTCTACGAAAAAGTACTAGAAGGGGAATTATTAGTTAAAGGGAGAAAACTTGCATATTTTAATATATGTGGAGTATGGGTAGCACTTAATGAAGAGGTAGATATTCAAAGAAATGAAATTCATCAATCTTATACGCACATTGCATTTTCTGTGGAAAAAGAAGACTTTGAACGTTTGTTAAAGCGGTTAGAAGAAAATGATGTTCATATTTTAACGGGTAGAGAACGTGATGTGAGAGATTGTGAATCTATATATTTTCTAGATCCAGATGGTCATAAATTTGAATTTCATTCAGGGACGTTACAAGATCGTCTAAATTATTATAGGGAAGAGAAACCTTATATGACATTTTACTAGGGGGGAAGGGTTTGCATGCACTTGTAATTGGTGGAACAGGGATGCTAAAGAAAGTATCTATGTGGCTGTGTGAGCAAGGATTTCATGTTTCAATTGTCGGGCGAGATAGTGCGAAATTAGAAAATGTTAAGCAAGCATGTAGTGTACGAGAAAAAATTACGAGTATTTCTTTAGATTATCATAATGAAGAAGATGTAAAGAAATCTATTAAAGAGTCAATTGAACACAATGGTCCGATCACGCTAGTTATTGCATGGATACATTCGACTGCTGAACGTGCACTTCCGATAATTTGTGAAGAGATTGAATTATCATCTAAGAAATATAGTGTATTTCATATATTAGGTAGTGGTGCATCACGTATGAAGGCACAAAAAATAAGTGGGGAATTATGTAGCTACTATAGAATAATATTAGGGTTTATTTTAGAAGGTACATATGCAAGGTGGCTTACTCATGAAGAGATAGCTGATGGGGTTATAAAGGGGATTGAAAGTAAATGTATGGAATGGATTGTAGGGAGAGTAGAACCGTGGGAATCACGGCTAAAATGGTGAGGAGGAATTGAAATGAAGACAACGGTATATGTAACAAGGCATGGTGAGACGGAATGGAATGTAGCAAAGCGGATGCAAGGACGAAAAAACTCTGCTCTAACTGAAAATGGTATGCAACAAGCAAAACAATTAGGTGACCATATGAAGAATTTACCACTTCATGCTATCTATAGTAGTCCAAGTGAAAGAACGCTTCATACTGCTGAATTGATTAAAGGAGAACGAGATATACCAATTATAGCAGATGAACGTTTCTATGAAATAAATATGGGGACATGGGAAGGGCAAACAATTGCTGATTTGGAAATGCAATATCCAGAAGAAGTGCATTTATTTTGGAATGAACCACATCTTTTTCAATCAACATCAGGGGAAAACTTTGCGGCCGTTCATAAAAGAGTAATTGAAGGGATACACTTTCTTTTAGAAAAGCATAAAGGTGAAAATATTTTAATTGTCTCTCATGCTGCAGCAGCGAAATTACTTGTAGGGCATTTTGCAGGTGTTGAAATTGAACATGTATGGGGAGAGCCATTTATGCATAGCGCGAGTCTTAGTGTGATTGAATTTGATGAAGATCTTGGTAAAGTAAAACAATTTGCAGATATAAGTCATTTTCAGTAAACGTAAAAAAGGCCGCAATGCGGCCTTTTTTGGTAGGCATAAAAAACTAGCAATTACGCTTTTTATACCAGAAGTGATCGAATTTTTTATTTTTGCAAGATGAGGACTTGTGTCCGCTACCTTTGCAATCGTCCCATTTGTGTCCATCATCATGACAGTCTTTACCATGATCCCACGAATCATCACAAGACCCATGATGGCTATGAGGGAAAAATACACATTTTTTACAGAAACATCGTTTTGTCCAGAAACATTTCTTTTCAAAGCGAACGCATTTTGTAACGAAAGTACATTTTTTCACTCGAGTACGTTTTGTAACTATAACGCATTCTTTTCTACGAGTAACCTTTGTAACGAATGTCCATTTTTGAACGCGTACACGCGTACATTTTGTAACGAATGTCCATTTTTTTACATGAGTACATTTTGTAACGAAAGTACAATGTTTCACGCGAGTACATCTTGTTCTTGTACATTTACGCCCTGTTGTACATTTACGCCCTGTTGTACATTTACGCCCTGTTGTACATTTACACCCTGTTGTACAGTTATGATGAGAGAATTTATCATCATCACACTCAAAAGTACTTGGATCTTGGTGTAAGAAATCCTTCATACCAGCACTTTTGATTTCTTCAACAGCTTTTCTAATATCACGTTTCATAGAAATCCTCCTTATCGAGTTTTAAATTGAAAAGGTATTCTTTTTCCTTAACATGATATGAGATTCGGTTTCTTTCTGAACAGGACAAGAGTGTAATTTTATATAAATAGATGAAGCGGATGTATGGACAAGACAAGGCGCATACATTGAATGAAGAGAACAGAGAAGGGATGAGAATATATGCTACCTTCATATGAATTTTTTATTCATCCAATGTACTTAGTGGAATTGAAAAAAGATATTTGGTCAGATAGTCCAGTGCCAGCAAAGTTAACATATGGAAAAAAGAAGTATGATATTGATATCGTTTATCGGGGTGCTCATATTCGTGAGTTTGAGAAAAAGTCTTATCATGTTCAGTTTTATAAACCGAAAAAATTTCAAGGGGTGAAGGAATTTCATTTAAACTCTGAATTTATGGATCCATCTCTTATTCGTAACAAATTATCACTAGACTTTTTTAATGAAATCGGGGTACTTTCACCGAAGTCACAGCATGTATTTATAAAAATAAATGGTCAAATCCAAGGCGTATATTTACAGTTAGAATCGGTTGATGAAAACTTTTTAAAAAGTAGAGGGTTGCCGAGTGGTTCTATTTATTATGCGATAGATGATGACGCGAATTTTTCTTTAATGAGCGAGAGAGATAAAGATGTTAAAACTGAGCTTTTTGCAGGGTATGAATTTAAATGCTCGAATAAAAATAGTGAAGAGCAACTGAGTGAATTTGTATTTCAAGCGAATACTTTGTCGAGGGAAGATTATGAAAAAGAAATTGGGAAGTTTCTAAATGTAGATAAATATTTACGATGGTTAGCTGGAGTTATTTTTACGCAAAACTTTGATGGTTTCGTTCATAACTATGCACTATATCATAACGATGAAACAAATTTATTTGAAGTCATACCGTGGGATTATGATGCGACTTGGGGGCGAGATGTACAAGGGAGACCGCTTAATCATGAATATATTCGCATTCAAGGGTATAACACGTTAAGTGCAAGGCTGTTAGATATACCTGTATTTAGAAAGCAATATCGAAGTATTTTAGAAGAAATATTAGAAGAACAATTTACAGTTTCATTTATGAGGCCGAAAGTAGAAGGAATGTGTGAATCGATTCGTCCGTATTTACTACAAGATCCATATATGAAAGAAAAATTAGAAACATTTGATCAAGAGGCTGATATGATTTATGAATATATAAATAAAAGAAGAAAGTATATACAAGACCACTTACATGAATTGGATTAATTTTGAAAGAGATTGGAACATTATCAATCTCTTTTTTTGTATAATAAAGATGTACCAAAAAAAGTAAAATAATATTTATTTGATAGAGAATGGGGTTGTGTAGAGATGACGGTTAAATGGATTGATTGGGTAAAACAAATACAATCTATAGCCCAAGCGGGTTTAACGTATTCTAAGGATGTGTATGATATAGAACGTTTCCAACAATTACGAGACATTTCGATTTCGATGATGTCACATTACACAAAAACAGATTGGGAAGTAGTAGAGAAATTATTTGCAAGTGAGACAGGCTATCAAACTCCTAAAGTTGATATTCGAGCGGTAGTATTTCAAAATGAGAAATTATTATTTGTGAAAGAAAAAAGTGATGGTAAATGGGCATTACCAGGTGGATGGGCTGATGTTGGTTATACTCCAACAGAAGTTACTACTAAAGAAGTTTTAGAAGAGACAGGATATGAGGTAGATCATTTTAGGTTACTAGCTATATTCGATAAAGAAAAACATCAACCATCTCCATCAGCTACGCATGTATATAAAATTTTTATAGGCTGTGAGATTGTTGGCGGAGAAAAGAAATTAAGTATTGAAACAGAGGATGTGGAGTTTTTTGGTGAGAATGAATTGCCTAATTTATCGATTGCTAGAAATACAGAATGGCAAATTAAAGAAATGTTTGCGTATATGAAAGATAGAAATAAAGAAAGACTACTGGACTAATAATTAATCGGTCTCGTCTGTTACATTTACGTTGATTATTAGTCGACATGCCCGTAAATAGCGGGATATTAATGTTAATTTTGTATCTTGCTAAGGGTATATTGAAAAAAGGTTGTACATATTCATTTAATAAAAAATAAGAAGGAGTATTCCTCTTCAAAGTCTATGATTCAGATGAAGAGGTTCACATGATCATATTGGCAGATGGCAATCTTTATGTGATAATGGGAGGGTATGTGAAGAAAAAAGGAGATAGAAAAGAATATGTTAGCGAATATAATAGATCAGTTATTGCAATTCTTTGCAAGTCTAGGATACTTCGGAGTAGCACTAGGTTTAATGATTGAAATTATCCCAAGTGAGATTGTACTTTCGTATGCTGGATTTTTAGTGGCAGAAGGGAAAATTAGTTTTGTCGGTGCTGTTATTGCCGGAACAATTGGTGGTACTTTAGCGCAAATCTTTTTATACTGGCTTGGATACTACGGAGGGCGTCCGGTTGTCGAGAAATACGGGAAGTATCTGCTTATTAATAAACATCATTTAGACATAGCAGAAAATTGGTTTAAGCGTTACGGAGCGGGAGTAATATTTTCGGCACGTTTTATCCCAGTAGTACGTCATGCAATCTCAATTCCAGCAGGACTAGCTAAGATGCCATTAAAACTTTTCACACTGTATACAGTTGTAGCGATCATTCCATGGTCAATTCTATTTATATACTTAGGTGAAAAGCTTGGTGGAAATTGGCGACATATTAAAGAATATGCATCTGATTACACACATTACATAATTATAGGAGCAGTCCTATTTATAGCTCTTTACTTCGGTTTAAAGTATTTGAAAAAGAAAAAAACAACTCGTTAAAGTCAATGATGATTCATTGACTTTTTTTATTTGTTCTAGTTCTAAAAAAAAGAAGTTGTCCATAATGTGTAATAATAAAGCGTAGCGGGGGAATGTGATGAAAGGATCACCGTTTTTACGTGGAACGATATTTTTAACGATGGCAACGATGATATCTAAAATGTTAGGGTTTATATATGTTATACCGTTTACTGCAATGGTGGGTACGAGTGGGTATGTATTATATACATATGCATACCGCCCTTATACAATTATGCTCAGTATTGCAACGATGGGATTACCACTTGCCGTTTCGAAGATGGTTTCAAAGTACGATCAACTCAATGATTATCACACTGTTAAGAGAGTGCTAAAGAGTGGTATCGTTTTTATGGTCATTATGGGCGTTATTTCTTGTTTAGCGTTATATATGTTAGCACCACATTTAGCTAAACTTGTGATTGATGGAAATGATCAGTCGGGGAATAGTGTGGTAGCTGTCACGCACAATATTCAAATTGTAAGTTTTGCGTTAATACTTGTACCAGTAATGAGTTTATTGAGGGGATTCTTTCAAGGATTCCAATCGATGGGACCGTCGGCATTGAGTGTTGTTGTCGAACAGTTTTTTCGTGTTTTAACGATTTTGATAGGGAGTTTTGTTGTTTTATATGTTTTAAAAGAATCAGTGTCGTTAGCGGTGGGTATTTCGACTTTTGGAGCATTTATGGGTGCAGTAGGTGGATTAATTATTTTGAGTGCTTATTATATGAAAAGGCGAAAATACTTGAAACAAAAGGAGATAGCAAGTATTTCCCAGACGACGAAATCTTTTTTTTCATTATATAAAGAGTTATTTACATATTCCATCCCATTTGTTGTAGTCGGTTTGGCAATTCCGTTGTATCAGACGATTGATACATTTACAATTAATAAGCTACTTATACAAGTAGGATATATGCAAGGAGAAGCCGAAAAGATTAATGCGATAATTGGCCTTGTTCAGATGGTTGTGTTAATCCCTGTTTCTGTTGCTACTGCTTTTAGTATGTCTCTCGTACCAGAGATGACGAAAGCTTATACAGCGGGAAATGAGAAGCTACTGTATAAACATTTTACGAGGACGAATTTATTAGTGGTGGGGATCACGGTACCAGCGGCAATCGGAATGATGGTATTAGCAAAGCCAGCATATACTCTATTATTTGGTGCTGGAAATGATCCGGAGATGGGGAGTGTCATTTTACAATATTATGCTCCTGCTTGTATACTATTTTCACTATTTACGGTAACTGCTGCGATGTTACAAGGAATTAATCAACAGCAGAAAACAGTGCTAGGATTAGTAATCGGAATTATTGTAAAGATAGTATTAAATATTGTATTGCTACCTTATTTTGATTTTGTAAGTTTTATCATTTCAACATATGCTGGTTATACGATTTCAGTCGGTTTTAACTTGTGGATGCTTTCTAAATATGTTATAAAGGCAACATAAGCTTTTTAAAGGCAGAGAACACTCTGTCTTTTTCTATGTTTACAAGATTTTTCTTAAAAAAACGTTTTCAAAATAATTTTTCTATTGAAATTTAATCGTTTGTTTCATATGCTGAAAATAGCGGTTCAAAAACTGTTGTTTAAGTGAGGTAGATTCCTACATGTAAAAAGAATCGGGGTGATAGTATGTTAAATATTTATTTAACAGACCGAAACGGAAAACTACAAGAGATTGAGGAAATGCAAAAGGGTTGCTGGATTAATGTACTTCATCCAACTGAAGAAGAAATTCAGTATCTAGTCCAAACTTTAAATGTAGACTTAGATTTCATTAAAGACCCTTTGGATGATGAAGAACGCTCTCGTATTGAAAAGGAAGACAATAATACTTTAATTATCGTGGATATTCCGACAGTGAGACATGATGAAGAAGGAAATTCGATTTATGACACGATTCCAATAGGTATGATTGTAATGCCAGATTGTTTTGTTACAATTTGTCTAGAAGAGAATCCAATTTTTGAACGCTTTATTAATCAACGTATTAAAGAATTTTATACGTTTAAAAAGACGCGATTCGCACTTCAGCTCTTATATACAATTTCTACTTATTATTTAAGATACTTAAAGCAAATTAATCGAAAAACAATCGATTTAGAGCATCAATTAAATAAATCGATGAAAAATAAAGAGATTTTCACATTGCTAGGCCTTGAAAAAAGTTTAGTTTACTTTACAACTTCATTAAAGGCTAATAAAATTGTTATTCAAAAATTAATGCGTAACAGTACATTTTTAAAAATGTATGAAGACGATCAAGATTTATTAGAAGATGTATTAATTGAAAATAAACAGGCTATTGAAATGGCGGAAATATATAGTCACATTTTAAGCGGAATGATGAATACATTTAGTTCGGTTATTTCTAATAATTTAAATAGTGTTATGAAACTGTTAACGTCTATTACAATTATTTTATCTTTACCAACAATGGTTTCTAGCTTCTTTGGAATGAATGTAAAGGTTCCGTTTGAAGGTGAAGCACATGGGTTTGTAATTGTACTCATAATATGTGTAACATTATCTTTCACTTTAGCATTTGTTTTTTGGAAGAAACGTTACTTTTAACGATAAGAAAGCTGCTCTAGCATAGTTGTAAAACTGCGCTAGAGCAGCTTTTTTGCTATGAAATCTCGATTTTGGAATAGAATATAACTTGTAAAATGTAATGTGTATGAAGGTTATGAATTCCGTATAACTCTTGTTCAAATAATAAAATGGGGTTAAAATTACATATTGTTAATGAAAAGTTGGAGGAAATACATCATGGAATTGTTTCAATTACCGAAAGCATTCCTGCAAATGAATACAATCTTTATTTCGATATTAATCGAAGCACTTCCGTTTGTGCTAATTGGTGTATTTATTTCAGGATTTATTCAAATGTTTGTGACAGAAGATATGGTGGCAAAGTGGATGCCTAAGAATCGATTTCTGTCTGTTCTATTAGCCACTTTTTTAGGAATGATGTTTCCTGGATGTGAATGTGGAATTGTTCCGATTGTAAGACGATTAATCGGAAAAGGGGTTCCACCCTATGCAGGAATTGCATTTATGTTAACTGGACCGATTATTAATCCAGTTGTATTATTTGCAACATATGTTGCTTTTGGAAGTAGTATGCACATAGTATGGTATCGTTCTATTGTAGCGATTATCGTAGCAATTATCGTTGGAATTATATTATCATTTATGTTTAAAGAACATCAATTAAGAGATGATCACTTTCCAGAAGTGAATCATAAGCGTCCGTTACGTAAAAAAATGTGGGATGTATGTACACATGCTGTTGAGGAATTCTTCTCAATGGGAAAATATTTAGTGTTAGGTGCGTTAATTGCAGCTGCGGTTCAAACATTTGTACAAACTTCAACATTGCTTGCAATTGGACAAGGTCCGTTTTCTTCATCAGCTGTTATGATGGGACTTGCTTTTATTTTATCACTTTGTTCAGAGGCGGATGCATTTATTGCTTCTTCGTTCCAAAGTACATTTTCAACAGCGTCACTTGTCGCGTTCCTCGTATATGGACCGATGGTGGATATTAAAAATATGTTTATGATGCTTGCGACATTTAAAACAAAATTTGTAATTGTTGTGACGGTTACAGTTACACTTGTTGTCTATGCAAGCTCACTACTCATTTATGCGATGGGGTGGTAGGTTATGTTTCGAGCATATATATTATTAGGTTTTACAATTTTAATTGGACAGCTTCATATTTCCGGTAACATTACGAAGTATATAAATATGAAGTACGCCTATTTATCAAAAACTGCAGCTATTATTTTAGGTTTCTTAACGATTGTACAAATTATTATCGTTTTCCAAAAAGAGCACCAAAAGGAAAAAGAGAAACATGATTGTAGTTGTGATCATAGTCATTGCGGGCATGATCATTCGAAAGATGAAAATACATGGTGGAAACGAACGTTTTCTTATACTCTGTTCTGTTTTCCGATTATTTCAGGATTATTTTTCCCGATTGCAACATTAGATTCGGACATTGTTAAGACGAAGGGGTTTCACTTTCCTGTTGCACAAGCGGAAAGTAAAGATCCATTTATGACAAGACAATTCTTAAGACCGGATACGAGTATTTATTACGGGAAAGAAGGATATCGTGGTGTAATGGAAAAAGGGAAGAAAGAGTTTGTTACGAAAGACAATATCACTTTAAAAGATGAAGATTTCTTAAAGGGTATGGAGACAATTTATAATTATCCTGGTGAATTTACTGGTAAAACCCTGTCTTATAAAGGATTTGTTTTTCGAGATGATTCTTCTAAAAAGGAACAATATTTCTTATTCCGTTTCGGCATTATACATTGTGTTGCGGATTCAGGTGTATATGGTATGTTAGTTAAAAAACCAGAAGGTGTAGAGTGGAAAAATGATGATTGGATTCAGGTAGAGGGAGAAATTTCAACTGAATTTTATCAGCCGTTTCATGCGAATATTCCAGTGTTAGAAGTAACGAAATGGAATAAAGTTGAACAGCCGAAAGAACAATATGTATTTAGAGGAGCCGATTGATAAAATCGGTTCTTTTTTGTGGACTAAAAGTTCTAAAAATTGTTAATATTAAACGTGTAGTTCATGAGGTGTAGTGTATATTGGGATATTAGGGATAAATAATTAAAGGGGTGATAACAATGACTGAAGTAAAGGGTAAAACAGCTAATGAATCAAGAGTGTTTAAAACGAGTCGAGTATTTCCAACGGATTTAAATGATCATAACACGCTATTTGGTGGAAAGATATTGGCGGAGATGGATATGGTTGCTTCAATTTCAGCAACGAGACACTCGAGAATGGAATGTGTTACAGCGTCTATGGATTGGGTAGATTTCTTACATCCAGTACGTTCTTCAGATTGTGTTAGTTATGAATCTTTCGTAATTTGGACGGGAAGAACTTCTATGGAGATATTTGTGAAAGTAGTAGCAGAAGATTTAATTTCAGGTGAAAAACGTGTAGCGGCAACTTCATTCGTTACTTTTGTTGCGCTTAGTAAGGAGAATAATCCAGTTCCTGTACCGCGTGTTATCCCTGAGACAGAAGAGGAGAAAGAATTGCATCGAATTGCTGTGTTACGTGCAGAACAGCGTCATATTCGTAAGGCGGAGAGTAAGAAGGTAGCTACACTGCTAACTTTTTGATGAGAAATACTTTCCTAGTGGTACTATTTTTGTAATAGGCTAGGGGATTTTTTGAAATGAAAAGCGGACACCTAAAAATAGGTGTCCGCTTTTATAGTTTTTTCATCCCCATATCGTATTACAATAACTGCTTAGCAGAAGCAAGCAGCACCGACGATAATTAAGAGGATAAATAATACGACTAGTAGCGCAAATCCATTACCATGTGCGAAGCCCATTGTTATTTCCTCCTTTTATTTTAAGATACAACATACAATATGCAGATGAGCTCCTGTTTGATATGGACGTATATCATGCAATGACATATTTTTTGTATGATAATGTTTAAAAAAAGGAAAGATATAGGAATAACAGTAGTTAGAGAAAGGAACGTATCCATGAAGCACTTTTTAATTGTAATAATTTGTTTTATAGGTGTATTCGTATGGATGAACGTTGATGTGGAAATGGGGAAGAAAATGGCTAGTGGATATGAATTAGAAAAAATTCGATCAGGGGATTTTCAATTATATACGAACGGTGATGAGTTATATAGAAGTTTATTTGAGGATATAAATCGTGCAGAAAAGAATGTATATATTCATTTTTATATTGTAGGTAAAGATGAGGTAAGTAAAGAATTCTTACAATTATTAGAAAAAAAAGCATCTAGCGGAGTAGATGTGAAATTGTCAGTAGACCGCATTGGCGGATATAAGCTTAAGAAAAAGATAATTAATCAATTAAAAGAAAAAGGCGTGAAGTTTACATTTAGTAAAAAACCTAAATTAAAAAACTTATTTTATTCTTTGCATCAACGTAATCATAGACGCATTGTTACTATAGATGGGAAAGTTTCGTACATTGGTGGCTTCAATATCGGAAAGGAATATCTTGGACAGGATCCTAAATTTGGTCCGTGGCGTGATTATCATGTACGCATCGAAGGGAATGGAGCTACTGATATGGAACGGAAGTTTGCGGAAGATTGGCAAGAAGATACGGGAGAGAAATTCCTTATACATCAAGAGTTACCGGTACAAGGAAATGTAAAATATCAATATATATTTTCGAATGGAAAAGGCTTATGGCAGAAGTACGGGGCACTATTAAAGAAGGCAAAACACTCCTTAATTATTGCTACACCATATTTTGTACCGAGTAAAGAGATGGTAAAAGGACTGAAAGATGCATTAAATCGTGGTGTCCGTGTGAAAATTCTCGTCCCATTTAAAAGTGATGCCGTATTGCTAAAACAAGCTGCCTATCCTCATTTGAAAGATATGTTAGATGCTGGCGCGGAGATTTATCAATATCGAAACGGATTTTTTCATGGGAAAGTGACAATCATTGATGAGGAAATCGTCGATATTGGTACAGCGAATTTTGATAATAGAAGCTTTTATTTAAATAACGAATCAAACTGTGTCATATATGATAATACAGTCGTTGCTGACGTCTGGAATCGACTAAAAGAAGACTTTCATAAGTTAAAACGATTTTCAGAAGAAGATTTTGAGAAAATTAGTCGCTGGGATTGGTTTCTAGCAAGAATAGCGAATGTTATCGCATCATATTTATAGTATATAGATGAAAAATAGGAAGGGAGGCGCTTTAATGGATTGTATGAAAGAATTGATGACATATAGTTACACACTTATATATAAAGTTGGAGAGTACACGGGCAAGGTTCGAGATGAAGAATTAAAGGATATTTTACAGCATCATTTGCCGTATATGTTACAAGCATATAATGAACAAGTGAATTTTCAAGAAGGAGAAAATGTACAGCATATAACTTGTAAACAAATGTGGCCGGAATTTACTGAAATGGATAGGGAAACAGATAATGAATATACAGGGGATATTGGGATTGCTATTTGTTATATTACACATTTGAAACGATTAGCATTAAAGTTTGCTCAAGTGGCAGTAGAAGTTGCGAACCCGGAGTTTCGTTCTTTTTTGGAGAATTGTTTTGTGAAAATGAATCGTTACGCATATAATGTTTGGCAATATGTTGTGAAGAAGGAATATAAGATTAAACATGTATATGAAAATGAAAAATTTGCGTGAAAAGCTAAGGTGGAATGAAAGGCGCCTTAGTTTTTTTTATGTCTAATTAGGGTGGGAGGATTTAAGATTGGATATGTTATCCGAAAATTTACAAAAGTTTACTGTATCTTTACTATTTTTAAATCTTTCCTTTAAAAATAAAGAGTAATATGGGATTGTACATATTCTATCAAAGGGAGGAAACGCAAATGAACAAATGGGTTAAGTCATTAACTGCTATGGCACTTGCAAGTTCTTTATTAATGGTAGGTTGTAGTAAAGATGAGGATAAAAAGAAAGAGGATGACACAACTTCGCAGCAAGATGAAAAGAAAGATAAAGAAACAAGCGGAACAGATAAGTCTTCTGATTCGAAAGAAAAGGAATAAATGGATAATAGAGCTTCCTCACATAAACGAGGAAGCTTTTTTGTTG
Source organism: Bacillus sp. MYb209 (assembly GCF_002975175.1). Lineage (GTDB taxonomy): Bacteria > Bacillota > Bacilli > Bacillales > Bacillaceae_G > Bacillus_A. The sequence continues at coordinate 93,543 of NZ_PCNZ01000014.1, read as the reverse complement.
TATATTTGTATGTATTACAGAAAAATAGAGAGAAAGAACTGAAGAGGGGATAATATATGAAAGTATGCATATTAGGAGCGACAGGTAGAGTAGGATCACACATTATGAAATTGGCATTACAAGATTCATATGAAGTAACGGTATTAGTTCGTGATTTGAGTAGAGTGGAAATAGAGTATGAAAGGTTGCATGTTATTAAGGGAAATGTATTAAACGGAGACGATATAAAGGAAGCGATTAAAGGATGTGATATTGTAATTAGTACTCTTGGAACTGATCGGAATGGGACGTTAGGGAAGAGTTTACCGCTTATTATAAAGCAAATGGAAGAAGAGGGCATAAAGAAAATTGTTACAATAGGAACGGCTGGTATTTTACAGTCGCGAACAAACCCAAGTATATATCGTTTTCAATCAAAAGAATCGAAAAGAAAAACAACAACAGCTGCGGAAGACCACTTAGCTGCTTATAAAGCACTACATAACAGTAATTTATGTTGGACTGTTGTTTGTCCGACGCATTTAATAGACGGTGATGTAACTGGGGTATATCGAACTGAAAAAGATATGTTGCCAGCAGATGGATCCAAAATTACAGTTGGTGATACAGCTCATTTTACATGGAGATTACGTAATAAAAGCTTATACGAGAAAAGCCGAGTAGGTATTTCATATTAAAAAACCATCCCTAAATAGGGATGGCTAAAAAATGATATAGCATACAAAGATGATAATCATAATGATTTGGAGAATGGCTTTGGCTACTGTGCTACTTAAAAAACCGACTACAGTTGCAATTCCGACTAAAAAGGCGTCTTTTGGCGCCTTTTTATGCATTAGTTCTGTTATAAATACCGATAAAAACGGTATGATAATAAGACCAAATGGCGGGAAGAAGAACGATCCGACAATGATAGAAATCATGCCGACACGTTCACCCCACTTAGAACTTCCGTATTTTTTCAAGAAATATCCATTTGCTATAAAATCAGCACCGAAAATGAAAAGTGTAAAAATGACTTGAATAATCCAAAAAGAAATTGTTAGTTCTCCACCATTTATACCAAAATGATAAATGAAATAGCCAGCCCATACTGCAAGAATGCCAGGAATAATGGGGTAAATAAAGGAAAGAAATGAAACAATGAAACAAGCGATGATACTAATTGTTAATAATACAGTCACTTTATACCTCCTTAATAGAATCTAACTTATGTACAGCAATCTTTTTAATTTGATGTCCGTCTAGTTCTAATGCCTTAAATTGAAAACCATCATATTCAACTGAATATCCAGCTTCAATATTTAAGTCAATAGCTTGGGAGAGAAGCCAGCCCCCAATTGTATCTAAATCACTATCATCAATATGTAACCCAAACATATCATTTACTTCAGAAATAAGTACTTTTCCATCTAATACAGTAAGTTTAGGTGTGCGTTTTTCAATCATTGGTGATTCATCTGCATCAAATTCGTCTTGAATCTCACCAATAATTTCTTCAAGAATATCCTCCATCGTTAAAAGTCCAGCGGTGCCCCCATATTCGTCCATTACAATCGCCATTTGTACACGGTTCTTTTGAAGATGTATTAACGTTTTACGAATGGGAACTGTTTCAAAGACCGTTAAAACTGGATGTATGTAAGATTCAAGTGGTTTATAAATATTCTTTGTTTGATCGTGAAATACTTCTTTCGTATTTATCATCCCGATAATGTCATCTTTGTCTTTTTCAATAATAGGGTAGCGTGTATACTTTTCAGTTGCGACGATATCCATATTTTCTTCTAACGTATTTTCAGTAGATAGGCAAATCATTTCGGTACGAGGAACCATGATTTCTTTCGCAACTCGATCATCAAATTCAAAAATATTATTTACATATTTATATTCGGTTTGATTAATTTCTCCGCTTTTATAACTTTCACCTAAAATGAGCCGTAGTTCTTCTTCAGAATGGGCAAGTTCGTTTTCTTTTGCAGGTTCTAAACCGAATAATTTTGTAAAAAATACAGCTGAACTATTAAGCACCCAGATGAATGGATACATAATTTTATCAAATAAAATAAGTGGTTTTGCAAATTTTAATGTGATTGCCTCTGCTTTTTGGATTGCGAAAGATTTAGGAACTAACTCTCCTAATACAACATGGAAAAAAGTAATCACACTAAAAGCAATAATAAAGGATAGCGTGTTAGCCATTGTTCCAGTAATATTGATTCTTTCAAATAGTGGTCGTAATAAATGCTCTACAGTTGGTTCACCAAGCCAACCAAGCCCTAAAGAAGTGATAGTAATACCGAGCTGACAAGCAGATAAATAAACATCTAAGTTAGATACAACGCTTCTTGCAGCTAATGCTTGTTTGTTACCTTCATTAGCAAGCTGGTCAATTCGACTTTTTCGTACTTTTACGACAGCGAATTCTGAAGCAACGAAAAAACCAGAAATAAGGATAAGTATAAAGATGAGAAAAATATTTAATATGTCCAAGTGTGTTCTTTATTCCTAATTTGGAATAAAGATGTCACCTCCTGCAATTATGTTATACTTTTATAATAAATCCAAATGAAAAGATTAGTCAAAGAAAATGGGTAAATAATGGTAGGTTTTAATAGTAGTTTTTTAATTTGCTGTTATTTTGTCCTCTATATAATAGGAATAACCGTCTACTTTTAATTTAAGTAGACGGTTATTCTATGTTATGGTTTCGAAATACTTCTAGTTAAAGTATACGTGTTCTGTTTAGGGTAGTTTGTTGTCCATAAAGCTTGGAGAAACGATAAGATGCTATATGGAATATAAAGTAGTAATAAACCAATCGTGACAACTATAGGTGCATTTCCGCCAAATTGGACAATAAATTGTAATAGTCCGTTTGTATGAAAAATACATTCCATAAAAACGAATGAAAGAATAATGGAACTCAAAATGGATTTATGATTAGAAGTAAGCGCAATAAATAACGTATCAACAAGGAAAGATGAATTTTTTATTTCGTATTCATTAGTAGTATTTAAGAACGGTAGCCATTTTTTAATTGCTTGCATAACGATTATCATAGAAGTGCTACATACGATGATAAAAGAGGAGAAGAAAGGAAACTTTATGAATTTCGCGATGTAGAGAAGTGATAATAGGACTAAACATTGTAATATCACAGTGCCAAAAGAATACGGTATCCAGCGAAATAAAGAACTACACTTTTTTAATGAGTTTGGTGCTTTTAAAAATAGATGGCCAATTCCTAGACTTATAAAGAAACCGATTACAAGAGTGAATGTGAAACGAACGATCGATAAAAAATATATTTCCCATATGTAGGGGAACAGTGGTGACGAATGGTTAGAGGTATGTATTATATTTTGTGTATGTATAAGCTGATTTGCTGAGAAAAGGATAGGTTCATGCATCCAATCAATTGTTGGAATTGAAATGGAAGAAGGCTGTGCTAAATTATGAAAAATGCTTACAAATCCATTTAAGTAGGAGTAATTATGTGTAATGAATAATGCTGGAAGAGGACTTATGACAAAAACAATCAAAACACCGGCTATAAATTTACATATATGTGAGCGCAATAAGGACATACAATCACCTACTCTTTGAATATTCAGAAAATTCTTATTCTTATTTTAGCTTTTTTCTGAGGAAGTTACAATATATTTTTCTAAAAGTAACTGTGAGAGAATGTTCCATATTGAAGATTTGCCGGATTGGTAGGGGCTAATTAACCAGTGGGCATGGACAAAATCCCTACTGATAAAAATTTCACTTAATAAAAGTGTATGATTAATGAATAAATTATGACAGAAAAATGAATAATTTTCAGAAAAATAAAATAATATATTTATTTTTTTCTGAAAATATAATATAGTTATGGCACAGAAAGTATTTTAGCATAAGGAGGCTTTTTTATGAGGATTAAAGGGAATTATGTGCCAAAGAGGGAAGTTTTGTTTTGCCCAAGTTCAATTACGATAGGGGAAGCGCTGGAGCATTTAAATAAAACGGGGTATCGTTGTGTACCAGTTTTAGATGAAAAAAAAGAGAAGTTTTTAGGGAATGTATACAAAGTAGATATTTTAGAATATAAAGGTTCATTTGAAGATAATGTATTACAATTATTGAACGATAAGAATGGGTACGTGAGAGAAGACTCTTCCTTCTTTAAAGTATTTTTTACAATTAAAAAACTACCGTATTTATCAGTAGTTGATGAAAAAGGGGTCTTCCTTGGTATTTTAACTCATAAAAAAGTTTTTGAACTATTAGAAGATGCATGGGGAGTCCATTCTAGTAAATATTCTGTCATGATTGGAACACAAGATTATAATGGGGCCATTCAAAAATTATCGACAGTGCTAAAGAAATACACTGGTATTCAAAGCTTAATGACTTTTGATAATGATGCTTTATTAGTACGTAGAATTATGTTTACATTGGGAGAAGAGTTTGAAGATAGTGAATTAGAAACATTGTTAAAGGATTTAGAAAATCATGGATTTAGAGTTGTGTATGTTGAAGAGATGAATAATCCACGTGAAGTTGAAACGATAGAGTAACAAGTAAAAGCCATCTTATTTTTTGATGGCTTTCACTTTCTTTCGCATAAAAATATTCAAATATAATAAAATATAAAAATCGTAAATTTCTAAAAAAAATTGTGTAATAGAATAAATAAAGGAGGTATGTGTGGATAATTTCGATTTTCAAAAAATTCTATTTAAAAATATGTTTTTATTTTTCAACCAAATATGTTACTATATGTGTGATAAAAACAAAGAGGTCTGACAACTAAACTCCACGTTATAACACTCTAATGACTTAAATATTCAAAAAAATCAAAATTTATTATTTAGAGTAATTAAAAGGGGAATGGAGAAATTATGGAGAAAGACATTGCTTTGTAAGGGGTATATTTTATCATCATGAGCAGAGAGGAGGATGCATAGCATATTGTGAAAATATAGATAAACAATGAAAAAGTGCTATGCAAATTAAAGAAATGAAGGGACGATTAAGGCCAGGTGATACTGTAGCAATTGGTTTAATGCTATTTGCATTATTTTTAGGAGCAGGAAATTTAATTTTCCCACCAGTTTTAGGGCAACAAGCAGGAGAGAATGTTTGGGTTGCTACTATTGGATTCCTTGTAACGGGAGTCGGATTACCCCTATTAGCTGTAACAGCTGTCGCGTTTGTAGAGGGGGACTTGAAAGCGCTATCTTCTAGAGTTCACCCTATATTCGCGTTTATTTTTCCACTGATTAGTTATTTAGCAATTGGACCATTCTTTGCGATCCCGCGTACTGGAGCTGTTTCATTTGAAATGGGAATGAAGCCGTTTTTATCAGAAGCAATGGTTTCGGAATGGTACATGCTATTTCTTTATACTATAGTCTTCTTCGGAATAACGTGGTATTTATCATTAAATCCATCTAAATTAGTCGATTGGTTTGGAAAGTTTCTAACACCATTGTTAGTATTAATTGTTGCTGTTATTGTCGGAAAGGCAATTATTGATCCGATTGGAGCACCGTCTGCACCGTTAGCCGCATATAAAGAGAATGCTTTCTTTGGTGGGTTTATTCAAGGGTATTTAACGATGGATGCAATTAGTGCTCTTGTATTTGGAATTGTTGTTGTACAAGTTATTCGTTCAAAAGGGATAAAAGAAAGCGGACAAATCGCAAAAATAACAATTGTATCAGGAATTATTGCTGTATTAGGCTTAACGTTAATTTATTTATCACTTGCTTATCTAGGTTCAACAAGTACTTCACTTGGTGTTTCAGAGAACGGTGGTCTTATTTTAACGAATGTTGTAAATGAGTTATATGGAACGAGTGGGAAAATTTTATTAGGACTTGTTATTACACTTGCTTGTTTAACAACTTCGGTTGGATTAACATCTGCATGTGCAGGGTTCTTTACAAACTTATTCCCGAAATTTTCGCATAAAACGATTGTAACAATAGTGTGTGTATTTAGTTTAATTGTATCTAACTTAGGATTGACACAACTAATCGCAGTAACTTTACCAGTGTTAATGATCATTTATCCAGTTGCAATTGTATTAATCGTACTTTCATATTTCCATAAATGGATTGGAAAGCGTAATACAATTTATATTGGTGCAATATTAGGTGCATTGTCAATTAGTTTATTTAATGGCTTAGAAAGTGCGAACATAAAGATTGACGTAATTTCAAATGTACTTCAAATGCTACCTTTATATAAAGAAGGAATAGGATGGTTAATCCCAGCATGTATTGGCGGGGTTCTCGGTTTCTTCTTCTATAAATCAAATGAATCAAGTGAATTACAAAAGAAAGGTGCTTAGGCGCCTTTCTTTTTTTGAAGGGGATTTTTATGTTTTGTCTAAGTAATAATTGAGAGGAATGATAAAATGGCTAGTTTTGAAGATTTTTTAACTTTGGATTTACGTATTGGGACGGTAAGAAAAGCGGAGGAATTCAAAGAAGCAAGAGTTCCGGCAATTAAGCTAGAAATTGATTTTGGAGAGTTAGGGATTAAGCAGTCAAGTGCTCAAATTACGAAGAGATACGATCCAGAAGATTTAATTGGTCAACAAGTCGTTGCTGTTGTGAACTTTCCACCAAAGCGTGTGGCAGGATTTAAATCGGAAGTGCTTGTACTGGGTGGTGTTCCTGAAGCTGACGATGTTGTTTTACTTCAGCCGAATATGGAACTGCCGAATGGAACGAAAATTAGTTAGTGTGAAGGTAGGGGTTAATTTGGATATCGGACGAGAATATTTACAATGTGCAATTTCGAATTTCAAAGCAACACAAAAACAAGGAGAACGAGTGCTTTCTCAATTATCTTATGAACAAATAATGTGGTCTTCTCATGAAGAGACAAATAGTATTGCGATTATCATTAAGCATTTACATGGTAATATGCGTTCAAGATGGACGGATTTTTTAACGTCTGATGGTGAAAAAGCAGATCGTAATCGAGATGTTGAATTTGAGGGGGGCTACAATTCAAAACAAGAAGCTCTTACTGCGTGGAAAGAAGGGTGGGAGTATGTTTTTAAAGCGATGGATACTTTAACACCAGAGCAGATTTTGCAGAAAGTATATATTCGCAGAGAAGCACACACTGTAATGCAAGCGATAGAAAGACAAATTTCTCATTATGCTTTGCATATTGGACAAATCATTTACATTGGTAAAATGTTAAAAGAAAATGAGTGGGAGAGTTTAAGTATTCCTAGAGGTCAGTCTAATCTTTATTTAGAAAAAAACGTTCAACATAATAATATGAAAGAAAACGATAAACAATAGGCGCTGAAAAAATAAGCCAAATGATTGATGGTTCTGTGATCATAAGAATGCTGCCAGCAATAAGCCCGTATATAATAAGAAAGAAACAAAAGAGTGTATTAATAGGGACAAAACGTGAGGCAAACAGTTGCTGCTGGTAAAAACAAATGTTGTGAAATAAATAAAAACGGAAGTACCAAGTAGCGATAGTAAGATCTTTCTTTCCTACTATTTTTTTTTTGCATTTATGACAGATGAACGGTGGCTTCATTTCACTACGCTCCATTTTTTATTTTCATTAGTTTCATAAAAATTTGAGACAGTACTAGGTACAAAGTGTATATTCCTATATATGCTCCTGCAATAAGGAAAAATGGATTTAGTAAAACTCCATGAATGCTTGTCATGAAAACAAGACCTTGTATTAAAACATCATATATATTAATAGAAATAATTGTCCCGAGCACATATAATGCTATGTACGCAGAAATATGTAGTGCAATGCGAATTTTAGGGTGTATAGCAAGTAAATAAAAAATAATTGATAGAACGATTGGTAATATTCCCATTAGTAGCTTCAATTCATTTCACCTCATTAACAATATAGCCGAAATTTAAGCGGTCTATTCTCTAGAGCTTGTACATAACTTGAAATAGAGAGGGTGATAGTATGAATCGAGGCTTTTTTTACGTGAAATTAACAAGTGTACGCAAGTTAATTTTATTTGTTATTACTACGGTATTAGCGACTTTTTTTCTTATTAGTATGATGGTTACTTCTATGAAAGAGACGAAGTCAACGTATTTATATAATTGGTTAAATGAGTTATCAATGAATGGTTACATGTACGTTATTGGGAAAGAGAATCATTATTTTACACAGGAGTACCGGAATTTGAATCAAGACTTTTCTATTTCTTCATTCCTATTTTCGATGGCTACGAATATTCGTTTTGATGATGTACGTAGTTTTGTCGGGAAAGAACTTCCGGGATTTGGGAAATATGATACAGAAATCGTTATAGCAGGTGAAGGGACAAATTACTCCAATTTACCGATAGAGTCGAGCGTCCCTCTTGAAGAAGTAGTGAAGGAACGGACTGGAGAAACTGGACAAGTTCCTAAGTCTGATCCGAATAAAGAGAAGAAACAACCATCTCAAACAACGGGGAAAAGACAAGTTGCATTTATTTATCATTCACATAGTTGGGAATCTTATTTGCCGTTACTGAACTTAACGAATGACCCAGATCCGAATAAAGCAACGAGTTCTGTAACGAATATTTCAATAGTTGGAGATCGTTTTCGTGAACAACTGGAAAGCGAAGGGATAGGTGCTACTAACGATACGACTGATGTCGGCCAAAAATTAATAAGTAAAGGATTAAACAGTAATAGTTCTTATAAAATGTCCCGAGAAATTGTACAACAAGCTATGACTGGAAATAAAGAACTCCAATACTTTTTTGATTTGCACCGTGATAGTGCACGCAAAAACGTCACGACAAAAACAATTGGGGATAAATCATATGCGAAGCTTGCTTTTGTAATTGGGAAAGGTAACAAAAACTATGAAAAAAACTTACAATTAGCAACGGCTTTACATGAGACAATTAGTAAAAAATATCCGGGAGTAAGCCGAGGTGTTATTCAAAAAGGCTTCCAAACAGGGAATGGTGTTTATAATCAAGACTTATCAGGACAGGCGATTTTAATTGAAGTTGGTGGCGTAGATAATACAGATGAAGAATTGAATCGATCAATTGATGCTCTTGCTAAAGCATTTGGAGAATATTTTTGGCAAGCTGAAAAAGTGAATGGATAAACGTAAGTGAGAAGCTTACGTTTATTTTTTTTTGAGCATAAGTTATGGTCAATAAGACATGTCACATTATAGACATAATTTCCTATCATTATAGCAATATCGAAATTTGTCTATTTATAGTAAGGAATTTAGAAAGGAATTTTCGGAATAGTGGAGAAAATCTTTTTACAAGGAAAATTTTTAACTAACAAAATGGGTAGGGTGATCAAGGTGATTCGGGAGATTAGAGCAGAAGATGCAGCACCATTTTTACAATTAAGTAAGCAATTAGACGAAGAAACGAAATTTATGTTATACGAACCAGGAGAACGAAAAACTACAATAGAGCAACAAGAAAAAATGGTTCATCGATTTATAGAAAACGAAAATGCAAACATATTTGTATCTGTTGAAGAAGATAGAATAGTAGGGTTTATTTTAGTTAACGGAAATAATATTCAAAGAAAGAGACATGTTGCGACAATTGTCATTGGTATTTTGCAAGAATATAGTGGCCGAGGTATTGGAACGAGTTTGTTTAAAGAAGTAGAGAAGTGGGCAAGATTACATGATGTATGGCGTTTAGAATTAACGGTAATGGCCCACAATACAAGAGCTCAGGCACTATATAGTAAAATTGGATTTGAACAAGAAGGTGTTAAAAAATCTGCTCTTATCATCGATGGAAAAGGTATCGATGAATATGAAATGGCCAAATTATTAAAATAAGAGGTCGTTATATGAAAAAAAGATGGGCACTACTTGGTACCGTAGCAATGATACTGATTGTTGGAGTAGCAGGAATGAATTATAAGATGTACAAGGAGCAAGAGGCGCGGGAAGTAAATGTAAACAATATATTTCCGAAAGCTAAAGAAACGATTGCTAATATGGATGGGGATATCGCAGTCATTAGTAATCCAAATTCGATGCTTGTACTTGTGAATAAAAATAGGCGTTTACCAGATGGGTATAGACCGCCAGATTTAGTTGTTCCGAAAGTACGTTACTCTAGTGAAGGTGATCAAGAGAAGAAAAAGATGAGGAAAGAGGCAGCGGTGGCACTTGAGGAAATGATTCAGCAAGCCGATAATGAGCGGATTTTCCTTTTTGCAGTCTCTGGATTTAGATCTTTTGATCGACAAAAAGCATTAAATACGATGTATAAAAAACAAGATGGTGAAGCAAAAACAGCAATGTCCAGTGCAGTTCCTGGTACGAGTGAACATCAAACAGGGTTAGCTATGGATATTACATCTCAATCTGCTAAATTTCAATTAGAAACAGTCTTTGGAGAGACGAAAGAAGGAAAGTGGCTTTCTGAAAATGCACATAAGTTTGGTTTCGTTATTCGGTATACGAAAGAGAAAGAAGGGATTACCGGTTATCGATATGAACCGTGGCACGTACGATATGTGGGGAATCCGCAGGCTACATATTTATATGAAAACCAACTGACGCTTGAAGAAGTAACGCAGTAATGAATTGAGGGGAGAGGGCTAAGATGACGATGTTATATAATAAAAAGGTACACGCATATGTTACGAGAGAAAAAGAAGGGGTTATGCAACTACTCGTTTTTAAACATCGTGATATACGAGAGGCTGGTATCCAAGTGCCAGGTGGGACTGTCGATGAAGGAGAAACGTTAGAAACAGCAATTTTACGTGAAGTACAAGAAGAGTCAGGACTACGCCATTTCTGTATCGAGCGCTTCCTTTCTGATTACATTATTTATGTAAAAGAAAAAAAGGAATATCAAAAACGTCATTTTTTCCACATTTCATTATTAACAGATGTGAAAGATACGTGGGAACATATAGTAAGTGCTGGTGAGGAAGACAAAGGTTTAGTATTTTGTTATGAATGGGTTGATATTAACAAATGCCCTGAATTAGCAGGTAAACAAGGAGAGTTTTTACACTTGTTAGAAGATGTATATGTGAAATGATAAAAAAGGGTCTGAGGCGACAATGTATTCGCTTCAGACTCTTTTTATTTCTCTGGAAATTAAAGGTTTTTAAATAGGTGAGTTGAATTCCTGTATAGGGATAGTAGTTGTTAATGCGAGGAGCGGAGAAAATGAAAAAGTAATAGATATACGTCATAAATAAAAGGGCTTATAAAAGGAGAATGAAAATGGAAATTCAGTTCAATACATTATTGCAAAAAGAATTAACAATTCATGATATACAAATAGCGATGAAGGATGGGAAGTTAACTTCAAAAGAATTAGTCATGTATTATCTTCATAGAATCGCAAAATATGACCAAGATGGTCCGAAACTCAATTCTATTTTAGAAATCAACCCAGATGCTATCTTTATTGCAGAAGCGCTAGATCATGAAAGAAAGACAAAAGGTGTAAGAGGTCTATTACATGGTATACCTGTTTTACTTAAAGACAATATTGAAACGAATGACTCAATGCATACAAGTGCAGGTACGATTGCCCTGGAACAAAATATAAGTAGTGAAGATGCATTTCTTGTTAAAAAGCTCCGAGAAGCAGGTGCGATTATAATAGGGAAAGCGAATATGACAGAGTTGGCAAACGGAATGTCTTTTGAAATGTGGGCTGGATATAGCGCTAGGGGCGGTCAAACAATAAATCCATATGGAACGGGCAAGGATGATATGTTCGTTGGTGGCTCAAGTACAGGGTCTGCCATAGCGGTTGCAGCGAACTTAACAGTATTATCTGTTGGAACAGAAACAGATGCTTCTATTTTAAGCCCAGCCGTTCAAAACTCTGTAGTTGGCGTTAAACCAACAGTTGGTTTAATTAGCCGTAGAGGAATTATTCCTTTCACGTATTCACAAGATACAGCCGGTCCGTTTGCTAGAACGGTAACAGATGCTGCTATTTTATTAGGGAGCTTAACGGGAGTGGATGAGGTGGATGCAGCTACTCTCAAAAGTGAAGGAAGGACAGAGCAAGATTATACAACTTATCTTGATGTAAATGGATTAACGGGAGCGAAGATTGGCGTATTTAACAATGCACCAGAAGATTATTTCGAATCTGGTGAGTATGATGAAAAATTGTTTGAAGAATCGATTCAAGTGTTACGTAATGAAGGAGCGACAGTAATAGAAGATATCGATATTCCATTTTTTCATAGAGAATGGAGCTGGGGAGTACCGCTTTACGAACTGAAGCATAGCTTGGATAACTATCTTTCTAAATTACCTTCTAATATTCCAGTGCATTCGATTTCAGAACTAATCGATTTTAATAGTTAGATAGAAGAAAGGGCATTAAAATACGGACAAAATAAATTAGAAAGAAGAAAAGATTTTCCTAATACGTTAAGAACTCCTGAATATTTGAATGCAAGATTAGAAGATATATACTTTTCACAAGAACAAGGAATTGATTTTGCATTAAATAAATACAATCTGGATGCAATTCTGTTTCCTTCCTATATAGGTTCTACTATATGCGCGAAAGCAGGTTATCCATCTATAGCGATACCAGCTGGATATATGAAGAGCGGGAGACCTTTTGGAATTACACTTGCAAGTACTGCTTTTAGTGAAGGGACATTAATTAAACTAGCATACGCTTTTGAACAAGCGACAAAACATAGAAAGATACCAAACTTATCATGAATAGAGAATACAAAAGGACAGGTGAACCCTGTCCTTTTTGCTTTATAGATTAAAATGAAATATCTTTCTTCTCTGTCTTCTGATATTTTAATAAGCTAAAAGATAAACAAGCAGAACATAAAATAAGAAAAGAAGCGATAATATAAATAGTACGAACACCGAAAATGTCAGTAATAATTCCAACACTTAGCATAGAGAGACCAGAAGCTGTTGAGAGAAGGGTGCCGTGAGCTGTATACATTTTCGATAATAAAGAAGTAGCGACGCTGGATTGTAAAACAGTTGTTTGAGAAATATCTCTAATTTGATAGCATGGTCCCATTAGAACGCAAAGAAATAGGGCAATAAATCCGCTACTCGTAATACCATATAGAAATGTAAGGATGCTACATATAAGAGAGCCTAGTGCCATGGAGCGTATTAAATTGTTTTGAATGTATGAACTCATTCTCCATGCTAAGAGCCCGCCAATTAATGTTCCGAAATAATAACTTGTATTAATATATCCCCACCATTCTTCGCCTTTATGTAAAGCAGTCGTTACATATGCCATCGTAATAGCACCGATCCATATCGTTCCTGCGAAAGTTTCAATTAAGTCCATAAGTGTAACAATGCGTAGAGATGGGTGTTGAAATAACAGTTTCCATCCTTCTAATAATGCAGTAGTTTTCGAAGAAGTGGGTTCTGCTACTCGTTCAGCTTGTATAGATTGTAATGAAAGGTGTAATGTAATACATCCGAAAATCATTAATAGGTTATTAATCATGAGTGTCGAAGTAACTCCAATGAGAAGAACAATTATACTTGTAAATGAGTAAGTGGCGGCTTGTATAATTTGTGTTGAAAAGGAAAAGACACTATTTACTTTTACTAATTTTTCTTGTGTTGTTAAGCGTGGGATAACGGCGTATAGTAAAGGCGCACTCCAGCCACTACATAATGAAATGAAAATAACAAAAGTTAAAAGAGCAGAAATGCTTGTTGATAGAATAGGAAATAATATCATTAACAATATTAAAAGAGCTGTTTTAATCCATTGTAGAGTATATAGCAATGCATAAGATGGAAAACGATTCATTATAAGTGGTGCAGATGTGTTCGCGATAAGATTTGTGATAACTTGTAATAATGGAAAAAGAGCAGTAATTGTAGCTGATTTAGTTGTGATATAGATGTGAGTGGTAATAATCATTATGTATACAATGTCAGCGAGGGTAATACACATTTTGGAGCCTAAATAGTAAGTTAGTAAACGTTTCGGCAATAAGAATACCACCTTCCAAATCAATAATACCTTTTAATTATAATTATTATAATCTGAAAATTATGTTTTTGAAAGAATTAAATTTTTTGTCATTTTTTGAAAGGAATTTTCATGTATAATGAAGAATATATTAATATAGTATTTTATTAATACTTGTTGTAACAGCGAATATGTATAATAACGTGTAGCAAAACGCCCCCCCGTGTTAGATAGGGCGGATAAACCATTCTTTTCTTCATATACATATAGAAAATGAGAAAGAAAGTGAGGGTTGCATATGGCTGGATGGGTGATTTGGTTTATAATAGCTGGTATTTTATTTATCGCAGAAATGTTGTCGATTACGTTTTACATGCTGTGGCTTGGAATTGGGGCTGTTGTCGGAGGTCTTATTGCTTTGTTTGCTCCTGATGCACTGTTTTTACAATTGGTTGTCGGGGCAATTGTAAGTTTAACATTGACCTTCTTTACGAAAAGAATTTCAAAAAACTTTCGAGAAGCACGAGGTTTTACTGATACAGTAGATAAACTTGTTGGTAAAAAAGGGATTGTCATGCAAGCGATTACAAGTGAAGTGAACGGTATTGTGAAAGTGGATGGAGATACTTGGACAGCTATTTCAGATGTTCCTATTGATGCCGGAGAAAAAGTCGTTGTTATAAAGAGGCATAGTACTGTGTTACAAGTGAAAAAGGAGAGTGAATAAATATGGTAGCATTAACATTAACGATTATTTTTGCTTTAATTGTCGTTGTATTTATTGCGTTAACAATTAAAATTATTCCACAGCAAAAGGTTGGGGTTGTTGAGAGATTTGGTAAATTCCAACGTATTATGCACCCAGGATTAAATATTTTAATTCCAATTGTAGACCGCGTACGTGTATATCACGATCTACGTATTCAACAAACGAATGTACCACCGCAAAAGGTAATTACGAAAGATAATGTGCAAGTAGAAATTGATACAATTATTTTCTATCAAATTGTTGAGCCAGAACTTGCGACATATGGTATTTCAAACTATGAATATGGTGTTCGTAATATTACATCTGCAACGATGCGTCAAATTATTGGTAACATGGAACTTGATGAAACATTATCAGGCCGTGAAAAAATTTCAATGGAAATCCGTTTAGCGCTTGACGAAGCGACGGAGAAATGGGGCGTTCGTATTGAACGTGTTGAAATAGTTGATATTAACCCGCCGAAAGATGTGCAAGTATCGATGGAAAAACAAATGAAAGCAGAGCGTAATAAACGTGCGATCATTTTGGAAGCAGAAGCAGCTAAACAAGATAAAGTCCTTCGTGCTGAAGGGGAAAAACAAAGTAAGATTTTAATGGCTGAAGGGGATAAAGAAGCTCGTATCCGCGAGGCTGAAGGTATAAAAGAAGCAAAAGAATTAGAAGCGCAAGGGGAAGCAAGAGCGATTGAGGAAATCGCAAAAGCAGAACAAAACCGAATTGAATTACTTCGCGCAGCAGATTTAGACGAACGTGTACTTGCTTATAAATCATTTGAATCATTAATTGAGGTTGCAAAAGGCCCAGCAAATAAAGTCTTTATTCCGTCTAATGCAATTGAAACACTGGGTACTCTTGGTGCAATTGGAGAAATCTTTAAAGAAAAACAAGCGAAGAAATTACCTTCGTCAGATACAGAAAAATAACTATAAGAGTGGGGAAGAGAAATGGGATGCCATTTCTCTTTTTTGTGCGTATATTACATAAGGCTTGTACATATCCATGTATAAAGAAACTAATCTCGTTACTCTTTCTATATGCACTAGTAGTAATTATTATTGCGTCGATTGTGACGTCACTTTTACATACAATGAAATCTTATTATGCAAATCAATGGTTTGGAAAAGTATTGATGCGAGGTTTTGTTCAAATGATAGAAAGTGAGAATCATTATTATGGATCTGTTTATTTTAAGCAAAATAAACGAGAGTCAATTGGAAATTTATTATTCTCTATCGCGACGGATTTGAAAATTAAAGACTTAAGAACATTTGTCGGTAAAGAAAGTACCAGGTATGTCAAAGTATTATTCTAACATTATCGTAGCTGGTGAAGGGACAAACTATATAATACTATCGATGTGTTAACGGAAGCGTTTAGTAAGTATTATAGGAATGATGCAGAGAAAGTGAATGGGTGAGGAACGGGGAACCGGTCCTTTTTTGTGTTGCTTAAAAAATTATTAAGATTTCATAATGTGAAATAAGAGAGAAATTGTATCTATTAAAATTGATATAATGATTGAAAATTCAGTCATCTAATAGGGTTTCTAAACTTATTAGTATATTATTATGAGAAATTGGAGGGGAAAGAATGGCAATTAGAACAGGGGAACAGTATATTGAAGGATTAAGAAAAAGAAATCCTGAAATTTGGATTGGCGGAAGAAGAGTAACGGATGTAGTAAATGAAGATGTTTTTCGCGAACCTATTTTACAAATTGCTAACTTATATGATATGCAGCACAATCCAGAATATCAGGATAAGATTACTCATATATGCGAAGAGACAGGGGAAAGGGTCTCAAATGCCTTTTTAGTGCCAAAAAATTATGAGGACTTAAAAGCACGTCGTGAATTATTTGAAGTATGGGCAAAAACTACCTTTGGTTTAATGGGAAGAACACCAGATTTTTTAAATGTAACAGTTACTTCAATGGCAAGTAATTCGTGGTTTTTTGAGAAGTTCAATTCAGAATGGGGAGCGAATATAAAAAATTATTATAAGCATATACGAGATAATGATTTGTTTTTAACACATGCGATTATTAATCCGCAAAATGATCGGAGTAAGGCTTCTCATCAACAAGAAGATGAAACGATGCATTTAGGTGTGGTAAGTGAAACAGCGGAAGGGATGTATGTTAGTGGTGCTAAAATGTTAGCGACACTTGCTCCGATTACAGACGAAGTAATTATATATTCTTATCCGAGTTTTAAACCAGGTGATGAACGTCATGCAATCTCTTTTGCAGTTCCAATTGATGCACCAGGACTAAGAATTCTTTGTCGTGAGCCAATGCAAGATGGAAAACGTTCTCTATTTGATCATCCACTTGCATCAAGGTTTGAGGAAATGGATGCATTACTAGTATTTCATAATGTGTTTATCCCATGGGATAAAGTATTTATTTATCAAAATATAGAAGCTGGGAATCAACTGTATCCTAAAACGGGAATTGGTCATCAACCAGCGCATCAATCTGGGGTAAGAGGATTAGTTAAGCTTTCTTTCGCTGCTGAAGTAGCTATGAAATTAGCAGATTCGATAGGAGTAGATGGATTTTTGAATGTACAAAACCAGTTAGCAGAGCTTATGCAAGATGTAGAAACGATACGTGCGCTCTTACAAGTAGCTGAGTATGAATATGAAACGAATCCATATGGAGAAGTTGTTCCTGCAAGGTTGCCACTTGATACAATACGCAGTTTATTACCTAAAATGTATCCGCGTGCAATTGAGATTATTCAAACTATTGGTGCTGGTGGATTATTAATGTCACCGACAGGTGCAGATTTTATGAATCCCGAAATTCAAGACGATATGGAAAAATACTATATTGGGCGTGAAGGAGTATCTTCTGAAGAACGAGTTCGTTTATTTAAATTAGCATGGGATTTATGTGGAGAAGCTTTTGGACAACGGTTATTACAATATGAGCGTTATTATTCGGGAGATCCGGTGCGTAAAATGGGAATGTTTTATAATGCGTACAAAAAACAACAAACGTTTTCCCTAGTAAACAATGCTTTGCAATCAAGTTCATCTGAAGGTGCTTTAAGCTAAGTGAAAATGTTTGCGCTTACAATTTTATTTAAAAAAGGAAGGAGCAACAGATGATAACAAGAATTTTACTGTTAGGATGTAAATCTTCTTATATTTTTAACACCATCTAAAACTAGAGAACTGTAACTGGAATAGGGGAGGTAAATGATTTGATCGCTTCTATCAGTAAAATTTGCAAGATTCTAAATTGCTTTACTAGTGATGAACCGGTACTAGGAAATTCTGAAATAGCGGAAAAACTAAATATGAATGCAAGTACGGTTCATCACCTTGTCCGTACGTTGTGTGCTGAAGGAATGCTCATACAAGATGAGCAAAGAAAATATAGACTGGGCTGGAAATTGTTAGAGTGGGGAAACCAAGTAATGTTTCAGCAAGAAATATATAGTGGGGCAATACCGCTTGTAGAAGAGCTTGTAAGGAATTTTAATGGAACTGTGCATATTGGTATGTTTGATCGTGGTGATGTTGTATTTATTTTGAAAGTTTCATCAAAGGAAACCGTTCAAATTTCAACACATGTTGGATCAAGAGAGCCTGCATATTGTACAAGTACAGGGAAAGTCCTTCTTTCATTTAATCCTTCGCCCCTAGAATATACTTCAGGAGAAGGGTTTTTACCACGAGCACCCAATACAATTACTTGCGTGAAACAATTCCAGACAGAGTTACAGACGATTCGTAAGCAAGGTTATTCAATTAGTGATAATGAAAATGAACATGGACTATATGGAATTGCTGCTCCTATTCGATCCTATACTGGCAGAACTATTGCGGCACTTAATATTGTTGGACCTATATCGTATATGCAGGGAAGTAATCGTGAAATCATAATTCAAAGTGTGATGAATACAGCAAATTTGATTTCGAAGGAATTTGGCTATTTGGAAATTTAACTCTAGAAGAAGAGAGATGAGAGTCATTTATATACATGAGCAGTGTATACCTGAATTAACGAAATCCATTGTCTCAATTGGTGCTTTTGATGGTGTACATAAAGGCCATCAAGCTGTTATTAAAAATGCGGTTGAAAAGGCAAAGGAATTAAAGATAACAAATGTTGTGTATACATTTGATCCACCACCACGTTCTTATTTTCAAGGGGCTCAAGTATTAACGTCTATTGATGAGAAAGTGAAACGTCTTCAAAATCTCGGTGTTGAACATGTAATTGTAATTCGGTTTGATGAGTCATATATAACAAAAAGTGCGAGTTGTTTTGTTCAAGATTTAAAAAGGCTAAGCCCTGTAGAAATTTATATTGGCCAAGATTTTAGGTTCGGAAAAAATCGAGAGGGCAATATAGAGTTGCTAAAAGAACACTTCAATATCTCTATAGTGAAAGATGTTTGCTGTGAAGAAGGTGAGCGAATATCTTCAACGAGAATTAGAAATTATGTATGTCATGGAGAGGTGCAAAAGTCTAGCTCTTTACTCGGTTGGTCTTTTAAAACGATATAAATAAAAGGAATAATGAGGAGGAAAAAATATGTCTAAAACACTACACTCTTTTAATTTATTAAAATGGATCGATGAAAATAAAGATTTGCTAAAGCCCCCAGTAAATAACAAGGTGATTTGGCAAGATTCAGAGTTTATTGCCATGATTTTAGGTGGTCCAAATAGAAGACGTGATTTCCATGTGGATCCTTCAGACGAGTTTTTCTACCAAATTAAAGGTGAATGTTATGTGGAATGTATTACAGAGGAAGGTAAGCGAGAAGTCGTCACAGTAAAAGAAGGGGATGTATTTATGCTACCAGCTATGGTACCTCATTCACCACATCGCGTTGCTAACACATATGGGCTAGTAATTGAAAGAAAACGTAACCAAGGAGAACTTGAGGATTTCGTTTGGTTCTGTGACGAGTGTAATCATGAAATGCATCGTGTACGTGTTCAATTAAATGATATTGAAAAACAAGTAAAAGAAGCAATTCATAGTTTTAATTCAAATAAGGAAATTCGAGCATGTAAAAACTGCGGTCACATTATGCCAGAAGAAGTGGAGGAATGGAAGTGCGAATAGATTTTCATACACATATTATTCCTGAAACTTTTCCGGATTTTGAAGAGAAGTTTGGTGGCGGTCGTTGGCCAATATTAAATCGGACTTGTACATGTGGTGCAAGTATTATGGTTGGAGGTAAAAACTTTCGTGACGTGACAGACCAAGTATGGTGCCCTAAGAAAAGAATTGAAGATATGGACCGTGAGGGTGTTGATATTCAAGTTTTATCACCAATCCCTGTTACATTTTCGTATTGGGCAAAACCAGAGGATGCCGAAAGTATGGCACGTATTCAAAATGATTTTATTGCAGAAACAGTTTTAGCATATCCAAATCGTTTTGTAGGGTTAGGAACGGTTCCGATGCAAGATGGAGAAACTGCGATTCGTGAAATGGAGCGTTGTATAACGGAATTAAATTTACATGGTATTGAAATTGGCACAAACGTAAATGGTAAAAATTTAGATGACCCATCGTTTATTGAATTCTTTCGAATGGCTGAAAAGTGGCAAGTTCCAATTTTTATTCATCCATGGGAAACATTAGGGCGCGATAGAATGCCTCACCATAATTTTATGTATACAGTCGGGATGCCGAGTGAAACGGCTCTAGCGGCAGCTACACTTATATGTAGTGGGATAATGGAGAAATTTCCAAGGTTAAAGGTTTGTTTTGCGCATGGGGGAGGGTCTTTCCCATATATTTTGCCAAGATTAGATCAAGGATGGAAAGTATGGCCACATTTACGGTTGACTACACACCCTCCTAGTTATTATGCAAAGAAATTTTATTTTGATTCTTTAAATTATGATCCTATTAATTTGAAATATATGATTGAAAGATTTGGACATGAAAAGATTTTTATGGGATCGGATTATCCATTTTTATTGCGAGAAGTTGATCCGGGCAAAGTGATTGATGAAACAGTCGGTTTATCGGAGGAACAAAAAGCAGCAATGCTTGGGGGAAATGCTGCGGAATTTTTAAATATTGATATAAAAAAACGAGGTGTAGCATATGCAGAGAGTACAAACACCTGAGGACAAACTAAGTGAGTTAGGAATCACACTACCAGCTATTCGCCCAGCAGTTGGAAATTATGTTAGTTGTGTAAAAGTAGGTAACTTATTGTTTACTGCTGGACAAGGTGTAGATGAGTATCACGGGAAATTAGGAAAGGATATTTCAATTGATGAAGGATATAAAGCAGCAAGACAATCAATGTTGAATTTATTAAGTGTTGTGAGAAACGAATTAGGTGATTTAAATAAGGTGAAACGAGTTGTAAAGCTGCTTGGTTTTGTAAATAGTACGGAAGATTTTATCAATCAGCCAAAAGTAATGAACGGGGCATCGGATGTATTAGTAGATATTTTTGGGGAAAAGGGAAAACACGCTCGCTCTGCAGTCGGTATGGCTCAATTACCTAATAACACAACAATTGAAATTGAGATGGTTTTAGAAATTGAGGAGTAGGAGGTAAGGAAGGTGAACAAAGAATTATTAGCTGACAAAATGAAAGTAAAAGATGCGAAATTGTTTATTGATGGACAATATGTGGATTCCATATCTGGCGAAACGTTTGATACGTTCAATCCAGCGACGAATAGAAAGCTGGCTTCTATTGCAAAGGCAAATGAAGAGGACACAAAAAGAGCAATTGATGTGGCAGAACGTACATTTAAAAGCGGCATTTGGAGTAAAATGCCTGTGGAAGAGCGATCGAATATTTTATGCAAAATGTCGGATTTGATTATGGAAAGAGTGGATGAACTAGCGTATATAGAAACTCTTGATGTTGGAAAACCAATTAAAGAAAGTAAAGGATTCGATATACCACGTTCGGCTCATAATTTTCGCTTCTTTGCTGAAATGGCTAAATATATGGTGCATGAGCATTATGACAAACATAACTTTATGTCATATGCAAAGTATGCTCCCGCGGGAGTGACTAGTTTAATCATTCCTTGGAATTTGCCATTTATGCAAATGACGTGGAAAGCATCAGCTGCACTTGCTTCTGGTAATACTGTTGTTGTCAAACCAGCCTCCTATACTCCTTTAAGTGCAGTTATGCTCGGTGAAATTGCAAATGATGCAGGACTACCTCCAGGTGTACTTAATATTATTACAGGTCCAGGAAATACTGTTGGGACAACAATGACAACACATCAAGCTGTAAGAAGAATTTCATTTGTTGGAGAAAGTAATACAGGAAAAACAATTATGCGTAATGCATCAGAAAACTTAATACCTGTTTCATTAGAATTAGGGGGTAAATCAGCAAATGTCGTATTTGAAGATGCAGATTTAGATGAAGCGGTACAAGGATCGATTGAAGCTATTTATCGGAACCAAGGAGAAATTTGTTTAGCTGGTTCAAGATTACTTGTGCAAGAAAGTGTATATGAACAGTTTTTAGAGAAATTTGTAGCGGCTGTAAAAAGAATAAAAGTTGGAGATCCTCTTTCTGAAGATACAGATATGGGAGCGCTTGTATCAAAATCTCATTTAGAAACAGTTGATCGTTACGTAGAAATAGGAATTTCGGAAGGCGCAAAATTAGCCTATGGTGGAAAAAGAATTGAAAGTTTAATAGAAGGGAATTTTTATGAACCTACTATTCTATATGATGTCGATAATAGTATGCGCGTAGCGCAAGAAGAGATATTTGGCCCAGTTCTAGTTGTTATTCCATTTAAAACGGAAGAGGATGCAATTCGCATCGCGAATGATTCCATTTATGGACTAGCTGGAGTTGTTTGGACAAATGACCTTAGACGAGCGCAACGAGTGGTTTCACAAATTGATTCAGGCTTACTATGGATTAATTGTTGGTATGTTCGAGATTTACGTACTCCATTTGGCGGTTCGAAGGCGAGTGGGATTGGTAGAGAAGGTGGACGGCATAGTTTCGAATTTTATACGGAAGCTAAGACGGTTACGATGAAATTATAAAGGTGATGTTTTAACTTAAAGTACAAAGCTCCCATCTGACATTTATGGAAATAAAATAGTTAGGTGGGGGCTAGTTATAATGCCATTGATTGGGGATATATAAATTTAAAAAATGAGGTGAAAGCAATTGTTAATTAAAGAATTAGCTGATGAACTATTACAAGCTGAAAATTCACGAGTAGGGATACCTCCATTTACTGAGAGATATGCTAATTTATCTGTTGAGGATGCTTATAATATTCAGCTTGAAGTAGTAGAAAGAAAGTTGGCGAATGGGCGTTGTGTAATTGGAAAGAAAGTTGGACTTACGAGTATTGCGATGCAGCAGATGCTTGGGGTAAATGAGCCAGATTATGGACATTTACTAGATGATATGAAGATAGAAAATGGTAGTGAAATTTCAATAAGTTCCTTTGTATCTCCAAAAATAGAGGCAGAAATAGGGTTTGTTTTAGCAGAAGACTTAAATGGGCCTAATATTACATATGTTGACGTACTAATGGCGACGAAATATGTAGTGCCTACACTTGAAATTATTGATAGTCGAATTGCTGATTGGAAGATTAGGCTTGCTGATACAGTGGCGGATAATGGATCGTCGGCAAAAGTTGTAATTGGTGATACATTCTCTAGCGTTGATAAAGTAGATTTACGTACAACAGGAATGACACTTTATAAGAATAATTGTTTAATTGCTACGGGAGCTGGTGCGGCTGCAATAGGGCATCCTGCTCAAGCTGTTGCTTGGTTAGCTAATAAACTTCATGAATTTAATATTGGATTAAAAGCAGGGGAGTTAATTTTACCAGGTGCGTTATCTGGTGCAGTCTCAGTAAATAGTAAAGATAGTATTCAAGCTGATTTTGGTTCACTAGGATCGGTTTCTGTTACCTTCATATAGATTAAAGGATTGAAAAAGGGGGGATAGATGTGGAGAAAGTAAAGGTAGCTATTATTGGATCAGGTAATATTGGCACGGATTTAATGTATAAATTAAGAAAAAGTGAAGTCATAGAGCTGAACGCCATGATTGGAATAGATTCGGAATCGGATGGTTTAAAGCGAGCAAAAGAAGTGGGATACGAGGTTTTTGATAATGGAATACAAGCAATTATTGATAATCCAAGTTTAGCTGATATTGTATTTGATGCAACTTCAGCTAAAGCACATAGTTATCATGCAAAAGTATTAGGAGAGCTTGGGAAAATAGTAATCGACTTAACACCTGCTGCATGTGGGCCGTTCGTTTGCCCTGCTATACAAAATAATAATTTTGTAGATAAGCAAAACGTTAATATGATTACGTGCGGGGGACAAGCAACGATTCCGATTGTTCATGCTATTAATGAAGTGGCAAATGTTACATATGCAGAGATAGTTGCTACAATTTCAAGTTTAAGTGCAGGTCCAGGTACAAGGGCAAATATTGATGAATTTACAATTACGACGAGGCGTGGAATTGAAGAAATTGGAGGGGCAGATCACGGGAAAGCACTTATTATATTAAACCCTGCAGAGCCTCCTATATTAATGAGAGATACAGTATATTGTGAAGTTAAGTATATGGATGAGGCTTCTATCCAAGAAGCGATTCAAAAGATGGTTGAAGTAGTTAGGACGTATGTTCCAGGTTATTCTTTAAAACAAGAGCCGATGTTTGATGGGAATCGTGTAACTGTATTTTTAGAGGTTGAAGGAGCTGGAGATTATTTTCCTCCTTATGCCGGTAATTTAGATATTATGACAGCGGCGGCATTAAAAGTAGGTGAAGAATTTGCAGCGCAAATCATTTCGGAGAAGAAAAGAGGTGTAATGAATGAGGCGAAATAGTGAAATGCCAATTAAAATAACGGAAGTTTGTTTACGTGATGGAAGCCATGTAATGAAACATCAATTTACAGAAGAACAAGTTCGTTCTGTAACAAGGGCATTAGATGAAGCTGGTATGCATTATATCGAAGTGAGTCATGGAGATGGTTTAGGTGGTTCTACATTACAATATGGAAAGTCATTAGTTAACGAAATGAAGCTGATTGAAGCAGCCGTAGATGAGTGTAAGCAAGCTAAAGTAGCTGTTTTGTTAATTCCTGGTATTGGAACTATCCATGAATTAAAGCAAGCTGCAAATATTGGTGCGAAACTTGTTCGTGTAGCAACTCATGTAACAGAAGCGGATGTTTCAGCACAACACATTTATTTCGCACGAGAACTAGGTATGGAAGTATGCGGTTTTTTAATGATGGCACATTCTGCACCGGTTGAAAAATTAGTAGAACAAGCAAAGCTTATGGAGGATTATGGTGCAGAAGCAATTTATGTAACTGATTCAGCTGGTGCTTTACTACCTCACGAAGTATGTGAGCGTATTCGTGCATTACGTCAATCTTTAAATATAGAAATTGGCTTCCATGGCCATAATAACCTTTCTGTTGCAGTAGCGAATACAGTGGTGGCAATTGAAGAAGGTGCGACACGTATTGACGGAAGCGTGCGGTGTCTTGGAGCAGGAGCTGGAAATGCCCAAACAGAAGTATTACTCGCTGTTTTGGATCGTATGGGATATAAGCTAGATATAGATTTATATAAGATGATGGACTTAGCTGAGGATATTGTTGCACCTTTATTGCCAGCACCGCAAGAAATTCAAAAAGGAAGTCTTGTAATGGGGTATGCTGGTGTATATTCTAGCTTTTTATTACATGCTGAAAGAGCGGCAAAGCGCTTTAATGTAGATGCCCGTGATATTTTAATAGAACTCGGGAAAAGAAAAGTAGTTGGAGGACAAGAGGATATGATTTTAGATGTAGCAGCAGAATTAGCAAAAATAAAAACGGGGGTGTGAAAAGTGAAGTTAGTAAAAGGGGCCGATATAGAAATTGTTGAATATTTACTTCAAGCTGAAAAGAATAGGAAGGAAGTAGTAAAAGTAACGGATAAGCATCCTGATTTAATGGTGGATGATGCTTATAGAGTGCAAAAATGTTTAATTGAACAAAAAATGAAGGAAGGTTCTAAAAGAGTTGGTGTAAAACTTGGATTAACGAGTAAGGCAAAACAACAAATGATGGGTATTGATGAAGCAATTTACGGATATTTGTTGGATGATATGTTAGCGTTCGAATGGGAGCCCTTGCAATACGAAACATTGATTCATCCAAAAGTAGAGCCAGAGATCGCTTTTTTAATAGGAGAGGATTTACAAGGTACGAATGTTACAGCCGATGATGTATTAAAGGCAACAAAATATGTCGCTCCAGCTTTAGAGATTATTGATAGCAGGTATTTAAATTTTAAATTTACATTACCTGATGTAATAGCAGATAATTGTTCCTCTTCAAAGTTTTTATTAGGAAGTAAATGGATTGATGTTAAAGATATAGAACTAGCTAATGTAGGGATGGTTATGTCGAAGAATGGTAAGATTGCTACAACTGGGACAGGGGCAGCTGTACTGGGACATCCAGCAACAGCAATTGCTTGGGCAGTAAATAAACTAGGTTTACAAAATGAAGGATTGAAAAAAGGTGATATCGTATTAAGTGGAGCATTATCAGAAGCCATTGCATTTAAAGCAGGAGATTCTATTATTGCACAATTTGATGGTTTAGGAAGTGTAGCGATGTTTTGTGAATAAATAGTAAAGTGAGAGATAAAAATGCCCATTATACAAATTCAAATAATAGAAGGTAGAAAGCAGGAGCAAATTCAAAATCTAATATTTGATGTTACAGAGGCGGTTGCAAAAAATTTAGATGTAGATGCTGGGCGTGTACGTGTTTTAGTAAATGAAATTCCTAGTTCGCATTGGGGAGTAGGAGGAAAAACGAAAGCTAGTTTAGAAGAAAGTTAGTTGGTAATAAAAGCAATTCTCATTCTTTTAGGAATGGGGATTGCTTTTATTATTTTGAAAAATTTTAATAATATGTTAAAATTTAACCTTGTTTAAAAGGAGATAAGGGGGAATAGACATGCAAATACTACTAATACGTCACGGAGAATCAGAAGCAGACATTTTAAATGTACATGAAGGACGAGCTGATTTTGAGTTAACTGACAAAGGGAGACGACAAGTACAAAGACTTGTACAGAAAGTGAAAAAGGATTTTGCGCCAGATTTCATTTGGGCAAGTACATTAAAACGTGCTCGCGAAACTGGTGAAACATTAGCAGAAGGAATCGGGTGTCCAATTCAATTAGAAGAGGAATTAATGGAGTTTAATAATGGGGTACAAGCAGGCTTATCATTTGAAGAAGCGAAAAAATATCCAGAGCCAAAGTTTCTTCATGACCGGTTTGAAAACGGGGAATCATTTATTGAATTTAGAATGAGAATAGAAGGAATCTTTTCTAAAATCGTGACAGAAAATACATATGACCGGATTGCAATCGTTGCACATGGTGGTGTAATAAATAGTATATTACGTGCATTTTTCCAAATGCCAATTTCAATGGACTATTATTTTAAAATGGGAGATACAGGAATTAGTTTGATTGAACTTACGGATAAACAGAAAACTGTACATTTTATAAATGAAACAAATCATTTGGATGGAATGTAAGTAGCTATGTACAAAGTTGTATTTTTCGATGTGGACGGTACGTTGTTAAGTGAGATTGATAGAAGTATGCATGAAAGCACAAAAGAAGCGATACAAAGATTAATAGATAAAGGCATTCATGTAGTTGTTACAACAGGGAGACCATATAGTTTGTGTGCACAATTTAAAGAACTAGGCATAAATACGTTTATTTCTGCAAATGGTGCACATATAAAGTGTAATGAAGAAGTTATACATAAATCGGTACTTTCTAGTGAAATTGTTCATGATATTTCAAATTTCGCTGAATTACATGGTCACAGTGTTTCTTATTTTACAGAAGAATTTGTAATGAATGGTATTGCCTCAAAAGACGAACGTGTAATACGAGCATTAAATGAAACGTTAAATTTAGAGCGGTATCCTGACAAAGTTAGAAACTTGTCAGAAGAGGTTTATTGTGTATGTCTGTATGCTGATGAAACAGAAGCTCAAAAATTCTTTGAAAGATATCCAACACTTACGTTTGAACGTTTTCATGGTTACGTTATGAATGTGTTGGAAGATAATAAAGTATCGAAGCTAACTGCAATTCAAAAGGTATTGGAACATCTGAAAATTTGTAAATCAGAAGCAATTGCTTTTGGTGACGGTGGGAATGATATCGAAATGTTACAGTATGTAGGGTTAGGGATTGCGATGGGGAACGGTGGAGAAGAGTTAAAAGCAAGAGCTGATTTTGTTACAAAGAAGGCGAGCGAAGGTGGTATTGCTTTTGCTTTAAAGGAATTTAAAATTATTTAAAAAGATATCTTTATTCGAATAAAGATATCTTAGGATCATGAATATGCTCACATAATAAAATATGAATTTGCCCACGGTGATGATAGAGATGTGCAACGATTTCAAGCAACCATTCGAATCGAGAATAAGAAATACCCCAATAGGCAGTCATAACTTCTGATAATTCTTCATTGGAATAGGATAGAAATGTTTTAGAGAGAAGATTGTATCCTTCAGTCAGCGTTTTCTGCATTTGAGCAATTGTTTTTGGTGTATGTTCTATATAAAAGGTATGTAATTCTTTTTCTGTAATGCCATTTAAAATAAGTAGATCAGCATGACAAATAAGAGAAAGATGTGTACACATTACAAATAGGGAACGTTTATCTTGAATCGGTCTTATTTTCAAATCGTTTTCATTACATTGGTTAATCATATGAATAGAACTATCGATAGCAACTTTAAGTTGATGTAACGCAGATTGTACAAACATTGTAATTCTCCTCGTCTCCGTATATAATAATTTCTTAAGGGTATTATATCATACTCAAAATTCCGAAAATTCTAGTAGTTTGACTAGCATAGTGAAAAGTATTATATTGTAAAAGGTCATATGAAACGTGAAATAGAATGGAATGTAATTATTGAGTTAGGAGTTAGACCAATGAGCTTGAAATATGGAAGAGATACAATTGTTGAAGTTGACTTAAATGCTGTAAAACATAATGTAAAAGAATTTAAAAAACGTGTGAATGATGAAAATATTGCAATGATGGCTGCTGTAAAAGCGAATGGGTATGGTCATGGGGCAGTTGAAGTTGCGAAATCGGCTATTGAAGCAGGAATAAACCAACTTGCAGTTGCATTTGTAGACGAAGCAATTGAATTAAGAGAAGCTGGAATCACTGTACCTATTTTAATTTTAGGATATACACCAGTAGCAGCTGTAGAAGATGTAATTCAATATGACGTTATGATGACTGTTTATAGAGTAGAAGATTTACATGGTATAGATGAAGTTGCAAACCATCTTCAAAAGAAAGTGCGAATTCATGTGAAAATTGATACAGGAATGAGCCGTATCGGTTTACAGGAAGAAGAAGTTAAACCGTTTTTTGAAGAGTTAGAACGTATGCGATATGTAGAAGTAGTAGGGATGTTTACACATTACTCTACCGCTGATGAAATAGATAAAACTTATACAAATATGCAAACAAGTTTGTTTGAGAAAGCTGTAAATACAGCGGAAGAATTAGGAATTCATTTTCCATATATTCATAGTTCAAACAGTGCAGGGTCAATGGAACTTAGTAACACATTTCAAAATATGGTTCGTGTCGGTATTGGAATCTATGGAATGTATCCTTCGAAAGAAGTTGATCATACTGTTGTAGTGTTAAAACCAGCGTTGTCTTTAAAATCAAAAGTAGCTCATGTTAAACATGCGAAGAAAAATTGTGGTGTTAGTTATGGAAATACGTATGTAACAACGGGCGAAGAATGGATTGCAACTGTACCAATTGGTTATGCTGATGGTTATAATCGTCAGTTATCTAATAAAGGGCATGCATTAATTAATGGAGTTAGAGTACCTGTAATTGGCCGTGTTTGTATGGATCAGCTTATGCTAGATGTTACGAAAGCAATGCCAGTGCAAGTAGGAGACGAAGTTGTATTCTACGGCAAACAAGGTGAAGAAGAAATTGCGGTGGAAGAAATAGCAGATATGTTAGGTACAATTAACTATGAAGTTACATGTATGTTAGACAGAAGAATTCCACGTGTTTATAAAGAAAATGATGAAACGACTGCGGTTGTAAATATATTAAGAAAAAAATAATACAAAAAAACTGAATCGGTATGATTCAGTTTTTTTTATTTTTGACAAATGAAAAATGTTCTACTTGTACCGTGTAATTGTATATTGTTAAAACCTACAGATTTTAAAGAAGAAATTATTTCTTCTTTAGAGTAACAAGCTTCCTCGAAAGAAAAGTCACTTCTTTTCCAAATATCATTTACGTCATGTTTAAATAGAATGAAAGTCATCTCTGCTCTATGACTTTCATTATCATAAGTGGAATCGATGGTACAAACATATTCGCGTTCTGAAATATGAAAGGAAGCACTCCAATTTTCAAGAAAGCCTTTTTCCATATTCATATCAAATGCGAATGAGCCGCCATCATATAACGCAGAGTAAACGTTATGAAAAGTATTTTTTAGTTCATCTAATTTCATAATGTGGTTTAAGCTATCGCCGGCTGAGATGACATAGTGGAACTGCTCATCTACTGCGCGCATCATCAACAATGAAGGTTGCATCTGGTGCGTTTTTGCGTGCATGTGCAATCATTTGAGCTGAACCGTCTATACCAGTTACAATGAAATTGTTATCGATTAATATTTTAGAAAGATGACCGGTTTCGCAGCAAAGATCTAATATGCGGGAGTGGGAACTGGCGTATTGTAAAATAAATTTATGATAGGCTGGATAGGAGTGTTCGGCAAAATGTCCCCAATGCTTATTATAAATAGATGCGAAGATATCATAGTCCGAATAAATGATTTTATTAGACATAATAAGTCTCCTCATTTTCCAACAATCCATAATAATCATACTTCGTCATAATTTCAAATCCACATTGTGTATAAAGTTTTAAAGCATTTTTATTTTTTGTTTCAACTTGTAATTCAATTGTTGTAGCACCATTTGTGAAGAGTGTATGTGTCATATAGCTTAAAATAGCTTTACCGTATCCTTTACCTTGATAGGAAGGATGCACAGCGAATCCTGATAATGTAGTAAAGTGCTCTTGGTGAGTTACTGTAATTGTTCCTAGCACATTGTTATCGATTAGAGCGCTGTATACTTGATGAGAAGATGAATTCATCATCTTTTGTAACCATGTAGCTGTATTTTCTACAGAATCCCCGAAAGCTTTACTAGAGATATCGATAAGATCAGGAAGTGATTTTGTAGGTGCAAGAGTAAGCTGTATATTATTCTCCGTTGTTTTGTGTGTTTTTTTTGATTTGAACTCCATACTATACTCGCTATATAAATAAGGTAGCTTCATATGTTTTGCAAATTCTTTTCCAGAAGCAGAATCCCCATTCATAATAAGGAGAGCTTCATCCGCCCCTCTTTTTTGAATTTCTTTCATTGCAGTTTGTAAAAGGTTAGTTCCGAATCGTTGTTTTCTAAAATGAGGATGTACAAAGCCTATTAATTCAAGTTTTGTTGGTCTTTCGAAATCATACATATTTAAAGTGCCAATTAATTGAGTCCCGTTATAAAGAAGAAAATCGTTTATTTGATCTTTATTTCGGTTCGTTAAAAAGTGTACATGTAAATCTGACGAGTAATCAATTTGATCGTGTTGTCCGCAAATATGAGCTAACTCTTTCATTTGCTGTATTTCATTTTCTGTTAAAGAACTCTTTTTCTGAATATCCATTTTATAATCCCTCTCATTCGTATTCAAAAATAGGATGGATGACTTAACCATTTTTCTAATTCCACACTACCTTGAACAGATAATAGTCGGTACAAATAACGGTAAGGCTGTCTACATTCATCAAGGTGAGGAATAGGCATAATTGTGTCGTAACCACTTTTAAAGGCACGAGCTTCTTTTTCGGTAAGTACATATTCTAGTCCAATAAAATCAAACTCTCGTGGAGCAACTGCGAAAGCTTCAGTATCTACTAAACCAGTAATATAGGTACCATCAGATAGAAATTGAGTTGGATCCATATCAATTAA
Source organism: Bacillus sp. MYb209 (assembly GCF_002975175.1). Taxonomy (GTDB): domain Bacteria; phylum Bacillota; class Bacilli; order Bacillales; family Bacillaceae_G; genus Bacillus_A. The sequence continues at coordinate 61,692 of NZ_PCNZ01000014.1, read as the reverse complement.
GACGAGTGTAGATTCCTTTGGCATGGATAGGGAAGAGAGCTGTGATTCAAAAGTAGGAAATGCATTTTGTATGCTTTCATTATCGGAATAAAATCTATTCACAAGCTCTTTACTCACGTTTAAAATGTGTGATTGCAATTCATCTAGTTGAACTTGGAACGTGCCTGACGGATTTCCTATGAAATCGGCTTGAAACTTATGTATTTCTGCAAGTCCTTTTCCTAGACTGAATAAAATAGAATCTGGTTGCCCGATAAAAGATTGAACTGTGTTACCTACTAACTTTTCGGCCACAACAAATTCTCGGCCATCTAAAATATGTTTGTCTAAAATTGTTGGGATAGGAAGATTTGTATGTTTTTGCAACAATGTATGTACCGTATCCAAATGATGTACGTTTCTGGGGTCAATTCCAAATAGATTTTTGCATCCCCACCAAAAATCATTATTTGGCTCTTCATTCATTTTAGAAGAACGAACGATCACTTCTGAATCTTCTGTTTGAACAAGAAAAACGTCACTTGCATGATCTTCATAGCCTGGGTGCAATGCTTGAACAGATAGAATAGGTGAGGTGAATAGTTGTTGTAACATAAAAGAGCCCCTTTTTCTGTAAATTCTATAAATTTATTATATAACAGAATATGTACCACGTGGAGAATGATAGGGGACAATATAGAACATAAATAAATTTATAGTGAGAAATCAGCATGAAAATTATATTTTTCTATTTTTGTATGAATTATCAAAATAATATTTTTGAATGATAAACGTGTAAAAATGTTCGAATGTAAAGTTCGTATCATACAAGATATGAAGAGTAAAGGAGAATTAAACATTGATTTATAAGATTGTGTACTCGTAATAGTGCGGGCTATAGAAAATATTTCTCAATAATAAAATGAAGAGAAAGATATGAAGAAGTAGAATAGATTCCTTTATAATATAATTAATAATTAACATGATTAATTATATTGCGTTAGATAGAAAGGAGAGAATGTTATGGCGAACGTACTCGTAATAAATTTTCCTGGAGAAGGCCATATTAATCCGACGCTAGCAGTTGTTAGTGAGCTAATTCGACGTGGGGAAACAGTTGTGTCATATTGTATTGAAGATTACAGGAAAAAGGTTGAAGCAACAGGTGCTGAATTTCGAGCATTTGAAAATTTTCTCTCTCAAATTAATATTATGGAACGAGTAAATGAAGGTGGTAGTCCTTTAACGATGTTATCTCATATGATAAAAGCATCAGAACGTATTGTTACTCAAATTGTAGAAGAAACAAAAGAAGAAAAGTACGATTATTTGATATATGATAATCATTTTCCAGTAGGACGTATTATAGCGAATATCTTACAATTACCAAGCGTTTCTTCTTGTACGACTTTTGCTTTTAATCAGTACATTACTTTTAATGATGAGCAAGAATCGAGACAAATAGATGAAACTGATCCACTATACCAATCTTGTGTAGTGGGAATGGAAAAATGGAAAGAGCAGTATGGAATGAAATGTAATAGTCTGTATGATATTATGAATCATCCTGGCGATATTACGATTGTATACACTTCCCAAGAATATCAGCCACATGCGGATGTATTTGATGAAGCGTTTAAATTTGTTGGTCCATCAATTGCTACTAGAAAAGAAATGGGCAGTTTTCCTATTGAAGATTTAAAAGATGAAAAAGTGATTTTCATTTCTATGGGAACAGTTTTTAATGAACAACCTGCCCTGTATGAAAAATGTTTTGAGGCGTTTAAAGATGTAGAAGCGACAGTCGTATTAGTTGTTGGTAAGAAGACAAATATAAGTCAATTTGAAAACATTCCGAATAACTTTAAGTTGGATAATTATGTGCCGCAATTAGAAGTATTACAGCATGCTGACGTATTCGTGACACATGGTGGTATGAATAGTTCGAGTGAAGCGTTATATTACGGTGTCCCGTTAGTTGTAATTCCCGTAACGGGAGATCAGCCTTTAGTTGCGAAACGAGTGACTGAAGTAGGGGCTGGAATAAGGCTTAATCGTAAAGAATTAACTTCTGAATTGTTACGTGAGACTGTAAAGAAAGTAATGGATGATGTAACGTTTAAGGAAAATAGTCGTAAAGTTGGAGAGTCGCTTCGAAATGCTGGTGGGTATGAGAGGGCAGTTGATGAAATATTTAAAATGAAAATGAATTCATACTTAAAGCTTAAATAAAGTGAAACTTTAATCAGTGTGGGTTTTGTTCATCCACCACTGATTATTAGCTCGCACGAATCGGGCGTTTATGGGCAGCCTGATTCCCACTTAACTTCTTTGTTCCAGCCGAATTTTGAGGTGGGAATCTTATTGCCTGCAAATAGCGGGATAAACGTTTGAAACACACTTACTGTAATATGTAAGTGTGTTTCTTCTGTTAGGATTTAAATAAATTACATAAAAATCACCGTAAAGGTGAAACTTTTGTGTATATAAGCCGATTTCTTTGTATTTACAGAAAAATTACGTTAAAATAATACTAAGAAAATATATATGTTTTGGGGGTAATGAATGAAAAAAGTATTCGAATACGTATTATTAACAATTGGATCTATTATTGTAGCTGGTTCACTAGAGCTTATTTTAGCACCTAATGGACTAGTGGACGGAGGGGTAACTGCGATTGCTATTATGGCAAATAAAGTTGCAGGATTACCGCTTTACGGAGTGTTTTTAGGACTTAATATTCCTATTTTATTATTTACTGCAAAAGTAATGGGAAAGAAGTTCTTCATCCGTACTTCTTATGCAAATGTTGTTACAACACTCGGATTGATTTATTTAAAACCATTTCCAGCAATTACGACTTCGGAATTATTAATTGTACTTTACGGAGGAGTACTATTTGGTGTTGGTGTTGGGATCGTTGTAAAAATGGGCGGGGCAATTGATGGATCAGAAATGTTAGCTGTTTGGATGAACAAGCATTTTAAAGTACCAATTAGTACATTTTTACTTGCTGTAAATGCAGTTATCTTTGTATTTGTTGCTATTTTATTTTCAATTGAGCAAGCGATGTTCTCATTAGCAATTTTCTATATTGTTACGAAGATGATTGATTTCATATTAGACGGTATTAATCAAGGAAAGAGCGTCATGATTATTTCGAATAAAAATAAAGAAATTGGCGAACTGCTTATGAAAGAATTACAACTGTCTGTTACGTATCTACATGGAGAAGGTGGTTTTTTAGGAGAGCACCAGAGAATTATTTATTGTATTACAAACCGTTTCATTTATCCGAAAATGAAAGATCTCGTTCTCTCTGTAGATCCAAGTGCTATAATTGAAGCTTCTTATTCAACAGAAACAACTGGTGTAAAGCGTCCAGGAAGGACAGCGAGATCAGGGCAAGTATCAGAAAAATAGTGAATGAAAATAACTCCACGTAAGTATAACTTGCGTGGAGTTATTTTTAGTTAGGGAACCAGACTCTTTTCAGTAATTTGACAACAGTTTCGATAGAATCTTCTGGAATACTGCCGAAACCGAGTAATACAAACGACGCCTCTCTTAAATTATGAACAGAATCGTATGTTGAGAGAGGGTACAACTTAATGCGTTGTTTCGCAGCTGCATGAATAAGTTCTTGTTCGTTCATCCCATTATGAACGTGAAGTACGATATGAAGTCCTGATTGTTCACCGAGTATATGCACATTAGCTCTCATTTCGTCCGTGATAGATTTAACTAATGAAATGTGCTTTCTTTTATATAATGTACGAATTCGATTTATATGACGTTCCCAATCACCTTTTTGAATAAAGGAGGCAAAAGCGAGTTGCTGCATTGTAGAAACAGTTTGTTTAAACATGCCTCCAAGCTCTTTATAGGTTTTTAAAAGGTGAGGTGGTAAGACGATATATCCCATTCGTAAAGAAGGTAAAAAGGATTTCGAGAAAGTTCCCATATAAATAACGCGTTCATTTGAATCTAGTCCTTGTAAAGAGGGGATAGGTTTTCCTACATAGCGGAATTCCCCGTCGTAATCATCTTCAATAATATATCCTTCGCAATCATTCGCCCATTTTAATAATTCGAGCCTTCTAGATAATGGCATAATCATTCCAAGAGGAAATTGGTGTGATGGAGTGACATATGCTACATTGGAACGTGATTCACGTAAAGCTGAAATACGAATCCCTTTATCGTCTAATGAAATAGGGTGAACAGGAAGGCCAGAACTTTGAATCATAGCAGTTATACGATGAAATCCAGGGTTCTCGATTCCGTATTCTTTTTTTGAACCAAGCAGTTGAAGTAGTAGCCAAAGAAGAGGCTGCGTACCGGCTCCGATAATAATTTGATCAGGTGAAGAATGTACCCCGCGGGCATGATATAAATATTTTGAAATATGCTCTCGTAGAACGAACTCACCTTGAGGATCTTCTCTAGCAAATAATTCATTTTCATACTGGAATAAAGTTTCGTGTAATGCTCTTTTCCAGTTTGTAATTGGAAAAGCTTTTTGATCAATCAGCCCTTGGCTACAATCATAGTCATATTGTTCTTTTTTTATATTGTTAGCGCTGTTTGACACAACTTGTTGTTTATTTTGAATGACATCAATATCAACTTCTGCAACAAAAATCCCACGTTTCGGTTTACTTTCTACATAACCCTCAGCTAGTAATTGTTGATAAGCAGATTCAACAGTAATACGGCTAACATTAAGTTGTACCGCTAAATTTCTGTGAGAAGGAAGGCGTGTACCGGCAGGCAGTGATCCCTGAGAGATTTCTCGTTTCATATATTCGTAAATTTGTAAATAAATTGGTGTTTTACTTTCTAATTGCAATGGGATAGTAAGATCCATTTTATGAATTCTCCTTTACATACTGGCCTTATAAAAAATAATCAAACTGTCACTTAAGAAAGGGGCAGTTACTTCTTATAATAATGATATAACATTTAGAAAATTTTATAAAGTGAAGGCTAATAATCAGTGGGGGTTATCCATCCCCCACTGATTATTAGCCTTCACCAATCGGGCTTTTACGGGCAGTTGATCTCCCAACTAACTCCCTCGCATTCGCCGAATTTTGAGGTGGGAGTCTTACTGCTCGTTAATGCGGGATAAATAGTAAGGAGAGAATCATAATGAATATTAGAGAAGTAGTAACAGAAGCTGATTTACATGATGTATTCCTCGTATTACAGCAATTACGAACGAAACTTTCAAGAGAAGAAGCAAGTTCTTTATTTCAAAAAATGAAAGAAGAAAATTATAAACTACTCTCGTTACAGAATGAAGATGACGAAGTTGTTAGTCTAGCTGGTGTAGCGATTTGTACGAATTTTTATAATGAGAAACATGTTTTCGTATATGATCTTGTAACTGCGAAAGCTCACAGATCAAAAGGATATGGTAAGGTTCTGCTGTCATATGTAGAAAAATGGGGGGAAGAAAAAGGGTGCAGTTCTATCGTTCTTACATCAGCGTTTCCAAGAGTTGATGCCCATCGTTTTTATGAAAGAGAAGGCTACGATAAGGTAAGTTATTCTTTTTATAAAGAGTTATAATGCTAAGTAGGTTCTATGTGAGATAACATATAGAACCTACTTTTATTTAGAAGTACAAGATGAGGAGGGCTAATTGCTTATTTTGTCGAATAGCTTCTTTATAATTGAGAAGATAATATTGAATTTAAAGAAGGTTAGGGGAGTTTATACTTGGAAAAAATTCAGAAACTATTAATCCCAAAAGGTGTAAGAGTTATCGTAATATCTGATATTCATGGCGAATTAAATCTTTTAAAGGAATTATTACATAAAGTTAATTTTAAAGATGATGATTATTTAATTATAAATGGCGACCTTTGTGAGAAGGGGAACGATAGCATTGGCGTCGTAAACTATGTGATGGATCTAGTAGTTAGCAAGCCAAATGTTTATGTAGTTGAAGGGAATTGTGAAGTTGTAGTTGAAGCACTTGTAAATGAAAATCCTGCGCTAATGAATTATTTATGTACGCGAAAAAATACAATTTTTAATGAATGGCTAGGGCAATTGAACGTTACCATTAATGAAGAAAGTGATATTTGTGAAGTGAAAAACATATTGATGAACCATTTTTCAGAAGAAATAAAGTGGCTAACAGAATTGCCAACTGCTATTGAAACTGAGGATTATATCTTTGTACATGCTGGTCTTGAAGATAGAGAGGATTGGAAACAAACAGACAGGAAAAATGCAATTGCAATGCCAGAGTTTTTTAATAAGTCACACCGTGCGGATAAGTACGTAATTGTTGGACATTGGCCTGTTGTGAACTATTCCGAGGAGGCGCCATCTAATAATCCGGTTATCGATAAGAATAAAAAAATTATCGCGATTGATGGTGGTAATGCGATTAAAGAAGCAGGTCAATTAAACGCATTTATCATTCAGAGGACACCTACAGGTGATACGTTTTCTTATACACATGTAGACTATTTTCCAGAGTATGAAGTAATGGCAGATTTTAATGCGGATTCAGAAATGCAGGGCGGGGTTACATATCCGTATTATTACATAGAGCCTGTGGAGAGAATGAAAGATTTTACTATATGTAAACAAATAGAAACAAATGAACTACTTCATGTGAAAAACGAGTATATAAAGCAACTTGAATCAGGTGAGTATACAGTGAAAACGGATATTTCTTGTGCGCAAATAGGCGTTAGAAAAGGGGATATTGTTTCTCTCATTGATGGTAGCTGCATGGGATATGATTTAATAAAAAAAGATGGTGTAGAAGGCTGGATAGAGAAAGGAATTCTACTTGAGATAGAAAAGAAGGGAAATAAAATATTTAGCTAAAATAGGAGGGATATAACCTCCTATTGTTTATAAACCTTTTTACGATCTCGTATTTAAATTAACTTTTTAAATTAGTGGACTGCTTACTGTCTTTAATAAGTAAATAAATCGTACTCGGTATAATGACAAGCGTCATTCCTAAAATGATTGCTAGTATTCCGTAACCTCTGTACGGGGCAGGAATTAAAAACGGAACAATCACTAAAAAAATACCTGCTACTATCATTGAAACACTGCAAATTTTTGAAGCTCTTTTTTCAAGATGCTTATGATTCCATTCAATTGATACTGTAGATTTAGTCGTATCAATTTTGGAACTGAAATAGCCCATTAATATAAATAATAAACCTAATGCTAAAAATATTAGATGATCAAGAGGAAGTGAGAAACCAAGAGAAATGAGGGCAATTACAATATCTACAAAAAATAAAAATAGTAGTATTGTATTGCCAGTCCATAGGAAAAATTTTTGGTTACTCATTGCTTTAGATGATGCTGAAAATAGAAAGAATAGAAAAGAGCATATAATTATATTTACGATAACAAAAGTGCTTTTATCCATTGTTGATGTTGGAGTTCCATTGAAGTCCCATTTCGTTACAATGCTTGATGGTAAGAAGAAATAGAGAATAATATTAGTCGAAATAATAGTGAGAAATAGAGTGATAATAAATCGATTATTCACCGAATCACCAGCTTTCTATATCAATAATTGCTAACTAATAACAAAATTATACAATATAATAAATGATATTAGTTTTGATTTTTCTGAAAAAATATTATAATTATATATGAAATAAAGAGGGATGTAGGAGGAAATTATGCAAAACGTTATATTAAAGGGGAACAAAGTTACAATTCGTACAATAGAAGAATCAGATATAAAAACATTATGGAGTATTGTATATAAAGAAGAAAACCCAGAATGGAAGAAATGGGATGCACCATATTTTCCAATATCAATGCAAGAATACACGCCATATAAAGAAAATTCACAAAAACGTTTAAAAGAAGAACCGCTATCGAATTTAATTGTCGAAAATGACGGTCAAATCATTGGGACAGTCGGATTTTATTGGGAGCATAAACCGACGCGTTGGTTGGAGATGGGAATTGTTATTTATAATCCAACATACTGGAATGGTGGCTACGGTACAGAAGCGTTAACATTATATAGGGACTTACTATTTGAAAATATGGAGATTGGTAGAGTGGGGCTCACGACTTGGTCTGGAAATGAGCGAATGATGAAAGTAGCAGAGAAAATAGGAATGAGCTTAGAAGGTAGAATGAGAAAATGTCGTTATTATAACGGTGCATACTATGATTCTATTCGGATGGGAATGATTCGTGAAGAGTGGGAAGTGTTATGTGTAACGAAGGGGTGAGGAAGCATGTACGCAATTATTGCTACATTGGATAGTGTGTTTACTAATAAAATTAAAGAATTGCAAAATGAATTAACAAATAGAATAGGATTAAATCAATTAGCTGGAGTAGAACCCCATATTACAATTGCTGATTATAATGAGTTAGATGTTAATTTATATACTGAAAAATTAAAGGATTTTGTAGTTACTCAAGAGAACGTTGCTGCTGTGACTTTTCCTTCAGTTGGAACTTTTCCTACTAACGGAACGATCTTTCTAGCACCGACCATTACCAATGAATTATTAAGATTTCATCATTCTTATCATGATTATTTCAAAACTTTTCATGATAATCCAAACTCATATTACGTACCAGAAAAATGGGTTCCGCATTGCACGATTGCTAATCAGCTAAATTCAAATCAGTTTTTAAGTGTAATGGAGTATATATATGAAAAATTTGATGTTACAACAGCTTCGATTGAGAAGTTAAAATTAATTAAGGTGAATTATGAAAATGGTTCTGCCATTTCTTCTAGTATTTTAGCAGAGTGTAATTTAAAGAGAATGGAGACATCGAGATGACATATACGATTAGAGAAATGAAACAAGAAGATATTCGTGCTGTACAAAACGTAGCGAAAATAGCTTGGCATGATACATATGAAGAGATTATTCCGAGACCGATTCAAGACAACTTTTTAAATGAAGCGTATTCCGATGAAAAAATGAAATATCGCCTTGAAAATACACATTTATTCGTTGCAGAAGAAGAGGGCGAAGTAATTGGCTTTGCGAATTTTTCACCTATTAGATTGCAAAACGAAGCTGAATTAGGAGCAATTTATTTGTTACCAGAGCAGCAAGGAAAAGGGATAGGAAGTGCTTTATTACAAAGAGGGCTTACGGAATTAAAAGGGATTCGGAAACTGTACATACATGTAGAAGCAGCAAATGAAAAAGGAAAACGTTTTTATGAAGCGAAAGGTTTTGCAGCTTTAGAGCAATTTGAAGAAGATTTCGAAGGGCATATGCTGCAAACAGTGAGGATGGTTTTATACATATAAGGAGGATCAGAAATGAAAATATTTGATTTCAGTGAAAAAGTAGGGAAGCATATATCAGCATTTCAATCTAACTTTATAATGTCAAAAATATTAAATCATCAAGGGAATATACATATCGGTGCCATGCATTTACAAGAGAATGGAATCATCGGATATCATGAAGCAGTTGTATCTCAACTGCTTCTTATTGTGGATGGTGAAGGATATGTATGCGGGGCAGATAAAGAAAAAGTGACAGTAGAAGCTGGACAAGCTGTGTTTTGGGAGAAGGGTGAGTTTCATGAAACAAGTACAGAAAAGGGATTAATGGCAATTGTGATGGAGGCGGAGAATCTTGAACAAGCGATATTAATGCCTATTAGTGATGGGGAGTTGTGAAAAATGATAGAAAAGGCAAATCAAGAAGATACAAAAGAAATATTACATTATGCAGCTCAATCGCTTTTGGAAGGAACGAGAGGGAATTGTCAGTTAAGTACAGAGAAAGCGATTGAAATAACAAAGCCAATAGTGGAAAAGGGAGCATATTATTTAGTCATTAAAGAAGAAAATAAAGTAATGGGATGGATATTAATAGGTGAAAATACTGATTATTTTTCTCATGAAAAACTTGGATTTATATATGAACTGTACGTTTTCCCGGAATATCGCGGGAGAGGATTATCGCGAGAACTTATGGAGGCTGGTATTAAAGAATTGAAGGAGAAGTATTCAGAAATTCGTTTGAATGTATTTGCTGGAAATTTTGCAAAAGAGATGTACGAAGAATTTGGGTTCATTGAAAGACAAGTAATTATGACTTTGAAGTGAGAAAATAGTTCAAGCTGGAATAGCAAAATATAAAATAAAAGAAGTCGATGAATAAATCGGCTTTTTAACGATACATCGTCCACATTCCAATATCTTTAAACCCTAAACGTTTATAAATTCGCCCAGCAGCTGGATTGTTATAAAATAAGCAAAGCGTTCGGCCTTCATTTGTGAAGTCTTGAATCATTTTCTGTAATATGAGCGAAGCATATCCATTCCCGCGATAATTCGGATGTGTACAGACGCCAACAACCATAGCGGATAATGAATTTTCAGCGGATGTAGAGGCGGAGGTTAAGCCTGATGAGGTGTTATCTATGAGTGACCACTCTTTTAGTTATTCGTTTAGGAAAATTATAGAGGTTACAGGCTTGTGAGTCAATAACTATTCAGTTGGAACTTGTGAGTTAGTATTCGACAAAAAGAGGGTGACTAAATAGGCTAACTCAGGTGGTATTTATAGGGGAAATTTGGGAATAAATAGAATAACTATTTATGAAAACTAAGAGGAGGAATATAAAATGTTTAAGTGGTTTAAGAAGTGGGTTAACGGGCACGATAATCTAGATCAGGCAGCTATTGAGTTTTATATCGGTGACGATAGAGTCGTTCTCATAGGTGCTGATGCAATGAACTTTGTAGCTAACTTTAATAAGAAATACAAAACTCTATATGTTGAAAATAAATTAACTGGAATGAATATACGGTTCAAGGTGTACCACGTGGGTACCTACAAGAGAACAACTTATAAAGTAGCAACTGGGAGGTAGGAAACTAATGGATCTTAAACGCATCCAGCTATAATGCTTCACACTAAATAGTTTCACGCACCCCTCTCTGTGGTCGTTTCTCCCAAGTTGCAATATCGAACAGTTATGAAAGTATAACTAGTATAGGTACACATGAGCAGGAACACCTCCATAGTAAACTGCTACATATCCCCACCTCGTTAGTAATAACCCCTTTATAGAATCCTGCATAATAACTACCCACTTAGTTGATGCTACTGCATTCCCACCTCATAAGTATACACTCGCATACAACCTACTACACAGCAATAATTATGCAGTCAATACCTACTAGGGGTAGAGTATCTCACGGGTAATCTGGGGCTTCTCAGGGCTATTCCTGTTGGTCACTTTCTCGTTGGCTGACTGTCAGTAGCTCCACTGGTGGTGGCGTGCTCGGGGGGTGCTCTCACAATCAGGAGGCGTAGGGGGGTGTACGTATACGCATGTAAACATATGTAGTAGAAATTATATAGGAAAATCGGCTCCCAGTTAGTTACTAGTGAGCCAGCACCCTAGAGTTATCCACCTCAGCAGTAAATTTAAAAAGTTTTCTCCCAACATCGAACCTTAGTTGGGGACATATTGTCCCTTTCTAACAGGACACCTACAGGGTTTTATAAAATATTTATCTCCCAAAGTTGAACCTCCAGAGTCAGTCCCCAGTAGCAACCCCCTAAGTTTCACCTACAGAGATCGGCTATCTCAGGTATTACTCAGGGACTATGCTCAACATAGGTCGTCCTCATATGGTATTTAAATATATTCATATATGAGATAGTAACCCCCCTAGAGTCGGCAACCTACTTGAAGTATCCGTTAAACGGAGAGTTAGTTTTACTACCTCTTATCATATCACTACCTAAGTTAACTTGTGAGATGAGACAAACCCAGTAAGGTGTAGAAATTAACTCCTAAGTTACCGTATAGTCTACCTCAAGTGTTGATATATAGGAGTGAAATACACAGGATACGCCCCCTGAGGTAGTTGTTTTACTACAATATCTAAAAAGAGTTAACTCGATAGTTACCACTTGATAGAAATACCTAATTAGGAATAACCAATAGGTAATCATAGAGAAAGAAAAATAAAAAAGGTCTATAAGAGGAGTAACTCTAAGAGTATCCTATCAAGTAGTAACTATCCGATGAATCGGAAAGAATAACCCTGATAGGATAAACTAAGAGATGCCAGCTCATATAGGTATTAGGTATTAAATGATTTTAAAACAATAACTATGAGGAAGCAGCAATAGAGAATAACCTATCAAGTTATAATCTTCTCGTAAACGAGATAGACAAGCCTTGATAGAATAGCCTAATAGATCTCCGTCTCAGGTTTTTGTATTTATGTATTGAGAAAGTAGAATCTAATTAGGAATATCCCAGGAGGCAGCCAATCAGGTTTGTCTCCTTTTGTTATGCCTAACGAGGACGGACAAAGGAGTTTGCCTCAGGAGAGGTCCTTGCTGAGATAGCCTAGTAGGTTCCTATAAGAGTTAAGAGATGGTTTAGTCTAAAAAGTGCCTTGAGCCTTACTCTCCCAAGGGATTAGGTTAAAATAACATCGGTAGTTTCATGTGCATCCAATTATTGGACACTCCTAGCATACTCCTAGAAAAGTTAAATAAAGAAAGAATTTATACATATATCTTGTGTCTTATTTTGAAACGTAATACAATATATAGAGAAATCGAGAAAATAATAATCATATCATACAGTTAACTGTCTTGTCAAATAAAATTATTGGAGGTGGAGTTATGAAGCTAAAACGAGTAGACAAGCCTAAACCTAATTTACTCACCGAGTACGACTACCAAGTGTTAACTGATTGGCAAATACAGAAATACAAAGAGATGATCCAATTAGGATATGACGTAGAGATCCCATCTCAGAAGATACAGAAGTCTATATGGATGAAAGAAAAAGGACATAAAATTAAGGAGGAATACTAATGGTTACAGTTAAGCAAGCAAAGGAAGTTTTACACGATGCAGGTTATCAAATGGAGTCACCAGCTCAGCAACAATCTAGAAAGAATTATGCTATTAAGAAAAGCGAAATGAGTGAGAAGCGGTTTGCTATGCAAGATGTAACTAACTATGAAGCTATCAGAGATCAGCTTACTCAGGGTCAAAAAGGAGTACTTCTGTTGCTAACAACGGCTATGAGAGTTAAGAAAGGTGGACAACTCTACAAAGGACAGTTCGAACGGTTAACTGTAGAGGACGTATCCAATATGATTGGTAAGAAAGCAAAACAGACTTTTACGATATTAACCGAGCTAGAGAACTTGGGAGCTATCACCAAAGAGAAATCTGGAAAGCATGTCTACGTTAACATTGTAGAGGGATTTTACCTCTGTTGGTTTATGGATGAGAAAAGACCAATGGTTAAGATATTCAAGAAGAGACTCCAAGAAGTTGCTGGATTACTGTCACTTAACGAGATGGGATTCCTAGCAGATGTCCTGTCTCATATACACTGGACGACACATATCCTTTGTAGTAACCCTACTGAGCCTGATGTTAGTAAGCTAGAAGTCTGGAGAGCGAAAGACATTGTTGAGCTACTTGGATACTCGAGAAACTTTGTTAGTGCAACCCTGAGGAAATTCAAACGAAATGGAATAACTATGGAGATTGGAACTATCATAGATGTCATCTGTTTGGACCCTGAGCTTGTTAGTAGATCTGCTAAAGAAGTAACGCTACTTGATATCAAAGAGGTGGCTCGAAAGATTCACCTCTCCAGTTCTAATTATCGAAACGCAAACAAAAAGTAATCCCCCTACCAATAATCCACAAGTAACACCCCTAACCTATAAACCCAAGGAGGAAAACAAATGAGCATTTATTCAAAAGAAATAATCCTAGAGATATTATCTGAATTGAAATACTACGGTAAAAATATAAGCGAGGTAGCGTTCTCCAGAGATCGTCCCCAGTTGTTTGTAGCTATCGAGTCTGAATTTGGTTCTCTCGATAATGCACTGGCTCAGGTTACACCAATAAAAGTACAACCAAGGAAAATGACTAAAAAGGATAATATTTATACTTGGCTGGCTCGCTGAGAGCTGGCTTTTTTTATCTCACGGACGAAAAAACCACTCATACAATTAGTACGAACGGTTATAAAACAGAAGCTTGGTTTCTTACAGAAGATGGAATCTACGAGGTACTAATGACATCTCGTAAGCCAATTGCCAAGCAGTGGAAAAAGGAAGTAAAAGGAATAAAAGACAACTTAGTCAGGGACATTGATAATTACGTAAGTGTTTTGGGTCAAACCTCAAAATTGAGTTCTGATAAATTCTTTGTAGAAACAAACTATACAGCAGGAACTGGAAGGAAATACAAAAATTAGGTCTACTGGGTTACCTGAGAAGGGTAGCTCCTTTTTGTTTTCTATTTTAGCACTCTTCATTTTGAGTAGGGCTAAATCCTTACCACTCAAATAATTATATCCATCTGACTATTGTTATTTATAAGGGAATAAATTAGTACACACTACGGTGCATCTACTATAGTATGTAGGCATTAGCACGGTAGTAGAACTACTACTATGTTAGTGTAGGGGAACAAAAGAGTTGTCACCTTTTTAGCTTTGCGTTGTGATTACCGAGTCTCCTCTAGAGAACGTTCACTTCCTCGGTAATCACAACGGAGAGTTAATCTCCATGTCCTAGATTAAATCAGACATATGTATATAACTCTCCTGGGGTTTGGTGATGGTGATGGGGATCGCCTACATATGCACGCTCCACTGGTACGAGCTGGTGGAGTCTTTATTTAATTACAGATGAATAGACAAATAGATGAGTATAAAACTAGATAGGAGAGATGAAATATGCCATTAAAGTTAACTGAAGAGGGATTAGATATCAAGATTGCAATGAACGAAGCTACTCGAGAGCGCTACATCAAGTATAAAGAAATCACAGGTTGCTCTAACTCGGCTTTTGCTGTGAAGGTGGGATTTGGTAGATGTACGATTCAGAATTGGCTTGCTGGAAAGTTCGATTTTTCTCAGCAGAGTCTAGAGCATCTGCAGTTCATTATTGGTAGCACTCAAGAGCAACTGAGAAGCATTTAACTCCTAGATAGCTCCAAAGTAAAACGAAAGTAGCATACACGAGTTGGGATGAACGCTGAACCTGTCGACTAACAGGGGAGTTCTTCTGTCTCGTGGCTATTCTAGAGGGAATAAACAGGGCTTTCCTCCTGAGGGTTTTCCTTGTTTGTTTCTTCTAGAATAGTTTAGCTACTGAGTAGCACTTACTACACTATTACCATAACTAATGGATTCTGTCTCATAGAGACGGAACGAGGAGGAAACACGCACATGAGTGATATTATTTTAGGGCAACACCCCCTACTAAAGAAACAGTTTGTAGACACACGAATCAAGGACTTAGCAGGTCGCAAGATGATTGCTGATTTACTGATGACTAAAACCTCAGTTGATGCTCTATCAGTTAAATTCTTCAAAGATGCTGATGCAGATACTAACGGTCGTTATGCTTACGAGGAAGTACCTGAGGTAGGTGAAGGCTCAGGATTCAAACGTATTGGTATCAGCGAGAAGGCACAACTTGCTTTAATCCGTAAGTACGGCTTAGAGAGTGCGATCTCATACGAGCAACAACGTTTTGGTGCTAACAGTTACTTTGAGCGAGTGTTCAATAAGCTTGCTAACTCGGTTAGTAACATGGTTAACGCAATGACTTACGATCGAATCCTTAATGATGCAAATATTAACAAGCGTACTAAAGTAGGTACTGGTACGGATTTATACTGGAGTGATGTAACTGCTGGTCAATCAGCTAAAGGACAGACGACAAAGGGTGCTATTGCTATTCGTAGTGATTTAACGACTGCACAGGTTGAAGTTGCAAAGTTTGGCTACGTGTTAGACACGATGGTGGTCTCTCCAGCTACTTTTGGGATTATCTCAAATAATAGTGACGCTTCCCCTGACTACATTAATCAGGACTTAAAACAATTAGCTGGCTACCGTGGTAACTTCTTAGGCTTAGACCTAATTGTTGACGAAACGTTTGCTGATAAAGATGTCCTGTTAGTACAACGTGGAGCTATTGGAGATATTGCTGATGCAGTTCCATTATCTACGAGCCAGTATAACCAAGATGAGGACATGACTACAGTTGTGAGAGCGTTACGCTTCAAGAGTCATACGTGGCGGATCCTAAAGGCGTATACTTACTTAAAAATATTATTGCCTAGTACAACCTAAGAGGGAGTAGCCATTATGGGTTGCTCCCTATTTTTATTTAAACTAATGAGGTGAAATATATGCAACTTATGAAGTTTAACAATACAGGTCATTTAACGGAGTCGTTCTCCGAGGAAGGACAAGACCTACTTAAAGATGCTGAGCTTTTTTCTGTAGGTACACATAGAGGGAAAGCCTACACAAGTAAGGACTTGCATGCTTTGGCTAGCTCGTTTAACAAAGAGGACATGATACCAATCCAGTTAGACCACAGTGAGAGTGCAAAAGATACCGTTGGACTACTCGAGAGCGTGAAGGTAGTAGGTGAAAAGCTGATGGGAACCGTTCGTATTATCGAGGACTCCATTAAACAGCGTGTTCAAAAGGGATTAGCCAAGAAGGTGTCTATCTCATTCTACACTGACCAGAAAGGCAACCCCTCACGGATTCGAGAAGTAAGCCTTGTAGCATTCCCACAACTAAAAGGTGCTCAACTGTTCTCCGAGCAGGAACAACCCCTAAAGTACAGCCCTCAAGAAGTATACAAGGCTTTCTCGTTAGCTATGGATGCAAAGGCTCAAGAGGAGAAATCCTTTGAGGAAGAATACAAACAGTATGTTGCTAGTCTAGGAATCAAATAGGAGGTAGATGACTAATGAACAACGTAAAGATTGTAACCCCAACAGGTGGCACTCTAGAAGTAACTATAGATGATGGTAAGCTAGCTGAATTCATGAGCTGGATCGAACGAGAGGAGTCTGACTTGTTTCCTATCTCAGTTGATACTAACAAGACAGTATACCTGACTAGTACATCTGTATTACTATTCTCAGTTGACAAGGAGGGGAATTAATATGGCTAGACCGCATAATCCGACTGGAGGGCCACGCACTCCAGAGGGAAAAGCAAAGGCACTCAAGAATCTAACTCCAGGTAACTACATTCACGGGTTGTATCTGAAGGACTTTAAAGCAGACCTAACAGAGGAGGAGAACCAATGGTATAAAGAAACGTTCGAACACTACCAAGAGAAATACGAGTTGGACAAGCTAGATTTAGAAACACTTGACCTAGCTCTGATTAACCTCATTAAGGCTAGACGTAAGAATGTAACTATGGAGTATGCAGTCAATGAGAAGGTAAGTATGGCAGACTTCGAGAGTCGCTATATTAGGTTAATAGACGAGTTAGGACTATCTCGTAAGTACCGCTTGTCTAAGGGGAATATTGAGAATCCTAACACGTTTGATCCATCAATGTTATTTGATAACTAAACCATCTGAGGGGGAATGCTTGTGAAGTACGCTTGTATAGTTGAGTTCTATCACGGTGGCAAGAAACACATTCAGAGGTTTACTGTAGAGACCGAGCTCAGTAGTGGATCTTTGCAGCATGATATTATCAAGCAGTATCAACGCCACTTTAGATATACAATAGATGGTCGATTAATAGATGTAACTGTAGAGGTAGCCTAACTGGGCTACCTTTTTTTATGCTTATGAGGACGCCATAGAGGAGTTAATCCTCAAGGGACAACTCCTGAAAGATAGGGCTGTTTAGTTGTGCTAGCTCATGTTTTAACTCGGAGGGATACTCGATGAGAGCGAACTCTCCTCTGGTTTCTAGATATTACAAACATAGGGGAGGGTGTCCGTGTAGGATGTAGTCTTACAGAGAAAATACGTATTGGTAACATCGAGTATTACCTCAGTAGACCAATCTCACAAAAGGTATTCACACGAGGGATTGACTACTCTATAATCAAGTTAGAAAGGGGTGGTAAGATGATACCCATGCTGATATACAAAGGTATTCCAAATCAAACTCTAAAAGTAGAGCTTATCTTAGGTTCAATGTATTTTACAATTAAGGATGATGACTACGGACGTTTTATCCATTGTGTATTCTCAAGAAACAGAGCTCGTGAGTTTATGAGAATCTTAAGTAATGGAGAGATGGCTGAGTTGTTAGATCTTGGAGGAGATTTATTGAGAATTCGCCCTCTGAACGATGGTTATTTCGGTATTGAAATTGAATCAAAGGGGATGACTAGGGGGTTTGCGATAGATAAACAGCAAGCTCAAGAGTTATCTAATTGGTTTCAACGAGTGCACAAACTATAATTTCAATTACCATATTGGTAACCCTGAGGAGGAAAGCAAAAGAGCCGACTCAGGGAGCCAGCTCGTGGGTTATTACTTCTTGAGTTAAAAGTTCTCCTCAGTTACTTCATTTAAATTAAAACTAAGAGTCTTAGAGATTTTGCCAGCTCGTAAGATAACTACATACGTAAGGCCTAGTTGGAATGTATCTACTTTGCAAACTTTATTAGTGATACGAGATAGTGAGTCTTGGAAGTTAGATACTAGGGTGTCAATCTCCTCCATAACGATATCTAAATTAGTTGGTTGAATAGTATTTGTTGTCATAAAATAATCTCTCCCTTTAGTTTTTATTTGTTGACACGAGACAGGTAATACTACAGGTGTACAATCATGAGTGAAACAATGTAACCAGCTGCGTAAAGAAAGCTTATACTGCCGCCAGCTACCAAGGTTGATTTAACCCAATCTTTAAGTTTCAACTTATTCGCCTCCTGTGGAGTCGAACCTTTACAGCTATTCCTGCTCGTGATACCATAGGGAGGAAAGAGCCTTATAGGTTCGACTGAATTGCGTAGCCTTATCCAGTGAACTCGCCAAAGTTTACTACTGGGTAGGGCTATTTGTGTTTCACTTATCTACTATAGATTTTCCTTCGTTGATACGCTCAAAAGCGATCTCCACTAGTTCTTTTCGCTTACTCTGTGGTAATAACTTGAGAGCGCTAAACAGCTTGTAAAACCTTTGCGCTTCCTCAATGGAGTCTAGCGAGTAGGCATCCATAATACGTGTGAAGTACCTAAGTTGTTTCTCTTGCAAGTTTGTCACCTCCCTTGCTGTTGAATTTATCTTAACACAGCCTAAAGAAGTTGCGCAACCCTTTTGTTGAGCTTTTTCTCTGAGTGAGAAAATCTCACTTAGAAAGGGAAAACATTTCCCCATCTAACTAGACACCATACGAGGCTCATACACGAGAGATAGCCTGTATTGGTGTAAATGTATTAGTCGTCCTCCTACGAGTTCGTAAAAGCCGATTTGAGAGGTCATTTATACCGTTAACAATTTTAACGGGTAATCCATCGAGCATGCTATATCGTTTGCCAGCTCCAAGGGTCGAAACATTGTTTAGTACCTTGTACCTGCAGAGAACGGACAATAACCAGATTGAATGCTAACAGGTGTAACCCATCGAGCATTACTGGACAGATGCTACCTCTGGGGTTAACCGAGATAGGACAGCAACCAGATAGCAGGGATTATTACCTACAGTAATGCTACTGAAGGAAGTTGAAAAGTTTACACTTAAGAGATCGTTGAGCAGTAGATAACTTCTGGGCCAGAACTCCATAGAAGTAACCAGTAAAATCACGTACACGTTTAACCTTGTTGGCAAGCACACTAGCTCGTACAGATGAGACAGCGATTTCTACAGTATCCACCAAATCAGGAGCATGTTTCTTGGCAGCCATTTGTACTTTGCTCCAAAGTTTATAGACTGCTTGTACATCCAAATAAGGTAATGCTGCTATAGAGAACTGAGTAGGAACCCCGATAGCATCCAGATGATTGATATCTAACTCAGGGGTTACGTATGGTTTATTATCTTTAGGATTAGTTTTAAAAGTAATTGTATCTGTATGAGCTGGCACCTCGTCAGCACAATCAGGAGTAGGCTCTATAGCTTCCTCTTGGAGTGACAAAACAGTGTGACTCTCAAAGGGATTAATCACATTAATGAACGCTGAATGACCACCTTTGACAGGTTTAAAGCTCTCTACACGAGTAATGTACTAGATCAGCTAATGTTTGTACTTTGAGGTAGCTAACTCCTACAAATTTACAACTATAACTAGCAATCTTCCATAGTACTGTGTATTCAGACTCCTTAAGCTTGTACACTGACAGGTATTCACTAATAGAATTGTCCATCTCAGTAATTGAATTAAATGATTGATACTTTCGTAGTTCCTTCATAGTTATTCCTCCTATATAATCAAGAAGGAAGACCTCTTGAGCTAGTACCAATGAGTATGATACAATAGCAAACAAGGAAGCTCCTTCGAGTTTCTTTAGTAGTTGTAAGAGAGTCCTGTCTGGTCGCCAAACTAGAAGCAGGGCTCTTTTATATTGCCTTAAAAGTCGAACCTGTTTAGTGGGTTATACTTATCGTTAGATTCAGCTAGTGAGTTGCCGAAAGCGTGTAGGTACATCTCGGTAGTCCTTATCTGAGAGTGGTGCATGAGCTTACTCAAAGTGTAAATATCCATTCCAGCTTTCAGGGAATTACTTGCATAGGTATGTCTAAACATGTGAGCTGTAGTCTTAAAGCCTACCCTTTGAGATAGCCTAGAGAATGTAAGTTTGATAGCATTCGGTGTCAACTGTTTACCTCGGTTGTCAGTAAACACATACTCAGGTAACCTTTTGTAGAACCCCTCGCAGAATAACCTGTACTCGTATAGCTCACGAGTGACCTTCTCGGTTAACGGAGTAGACAAACTCTTACGGTTCTTTCCAAAGACTGTGATTGTCTTATTGAGTAGATCCACAGAGTCCCACCTCATGGAGATAAGCTCACCTAGTCTTATACCGGTACCAGCGAGGATAACTATGATTGTGTGTCCTCTGTAGCTATACAACGTGTTTTCTCGAGAGCGCATCCTCCTGTAGTATCTAAGCATCTGCTTTATCTGTTCATCGGAGTACACCTTGATAGTCTTGTCCGTCTTACCAGGCTTAATCTTGTTAGTGGGATTGCTGCGGATCTCTATAATGTCCTCATCCTCTAGGTACCTAAAGAATGTCTTCAAGTGTTGGAGCTTACCGTTACGAGTGACCACTGTGTTTCCTCTCTCCTTGGAACAGTAGAGGAGGTAGCTCTTAATAACTGGTGGAGTAATGTCCTCAATGTTAACGATCTCCCTCTCGGTAGTGAGCCAGCGAGAAAACTCATTAAGTGTATCTCGATAGCTCTGTATCGTTCTCGGTGCGAGTCCACTAAGTTCTTTATCCTCTAGGTAATCCTTTATCATAAATCTAAGTAGTACCATTTAGTCTCCTCCTTGAGTACGCACAAAAAGACCACCTCCATAGGCTACTTGTGAGTAACCTAGAAAGTGGTCTCTTGTGAGAATATTGTTTCTGTCATAGATAACCATTCAGCTAAACCTTGTGAGGCTTGTCCTGCCTCGGGGGGATTAACTCGCCTGTCCTACCATAGCGGATAATGAATTTTCAGCGGATGTAGAGGCGGATGCGATGAGTGCACCGTCTTTTTCAATAAAGTATGTACGTCCTGTATTTGTTTCGATAGCTTGCCTTAACATTTTCTCTGATTCAGTAGCAGCTGGGAATTCAGCGATGTTACTTCGTAATTGCATAATTCGCTCTACATCATCTAGTGAGGCAAGTTTAATAGTTTCTTGAACAGGCATGCTAGGTAAGTTGTTGTCATTTAGACATTCGCAAAAATGCATTTCATTTTTGGCACCTAGTTGTATATTTTGAACAGTTTCAAATCTTTCTACTATTGTTGACTTGCCAGAGAGTTTAAGCGGCTTATATGCGGAAAGAAGTGCCTCATAGTCAGAGACAACAAAATCTTCTTTACTGTACGGTATAAATGCATCATGGAAGCGGAGTAAAATTGATTTTAATGTCCCGTTCTCTTCGAATGTTCCCCATAATTCTTGAAAATCTGTATGATAACCGAAAGCTTCAATATCTCCAATGATAAATAAGTTAAGGGCTGCTTCTTCTTTTAGAAAAGAAAATACTTGTTCATGATCTTTCTTTGTTAATTTTCGTATCATAACGAATCGACCTCTTTTTTTATTTTTCTAAATATTATAACTTTTTTATTTTTGAAATCAATATAAAATTTTATGTTTAGTTCACAAACTTTCGGAAAAACTAGGAAAGATATGACAAAGGAGGTTATGAACGGTGGATCATCCAATTCAAGGATTAATGAAAGCAGCAATGGAAAATTTGAAGGAAATGGTCGATGTAAATACGATTGTTGGAGAGCCTGTTCAAACGGCTGACGGTGGTGTAGTGTTAACAGTTTCTAAAGTAGCGTTCGGTTTTGGAGCAGGAGGTTCTGATTTCCAGACGAATGATGGACAAAGAGCAAACGGTACCCCTGCATTTGGTGGTGGTAGTGCGGGTGGTGTGTCAATTACACCAGTAGCATTTCTAGTCGTGAATAAAGACGGGGTAAATATTCTTCATTTACAAAATGCGACACATTTAGCAGAAAAAATAATTGAATTAGCTCCACAAACAATCGATAAAATCCAATCGATGTTCCAAAAAGATGAAAAAAAAGAGGGGAATCATCACCCTCAAAATCCAGATGATATCCTTTAAAAACGCCTGCTTATGAGCAGGCGTTTTTTCTTGTAATCAGTATGTAATAAAACACATGAAATTGTAAATAGTTTTTGAAGTTTTTTCTATGTTTCTAAAATTTTTCATGTTAAAATATGCTATAGAATTGAAACATACAAAACGAAGGTGGCTAGGTGCTTTGTCTGGAGGATCTGACCAAGTAAACAATATGATATATATTAATGGTAATCGTCGGGGTCATTGTTTTATTACATCTGGAATTACGTTTAAAGAGTTTGCAAGTAACATCCCTTCACCGCTTCATCAAGTATTGCTTTTAAAGCATAATTTTGAGTGGACAGATTTTCATTATCATACTTTATTTGAATATGTTGAGGAAGAAAACATACATAAACTCATTCAAGCAGAGATTGATGAATTTGATGAATTTTGTTGGGTAGATTTCGATGATGCAAGCGATTTAGATGAGTTAGAGCCAAAAGAAATTGCAGAATTATTATATTTGGCTCACAAAAAAGAACCACTTGGAAGAACGTTCTTCCCGTTGTTGAAGAATAGATTCGTTTATTTTTCACATGATGACGGTTGGTACAACAAAGTGTATTACCGTAGAATCGGTGATTTTGTAGGAATGCTAAGTAAAGTCATTCCTTATAAACTCGGTGCTTTCGGTAAGAAACGTTTTACTTTCTTCCAAAAATCAAAAATTTTCCCAGCAATTTCAAAGGAAGTTATCCTTGGGCTTATGCCGTTAATGGAAGATGGGTTATACATTGATTTAGCGGGGAAAATTGAGTCGAGAAGAGGTCTTGAAATTCCGGTATATGTAGTAGGATCATTCGAAAGTACGGATGAGGTACTAGATAATATTGATGAATTGAAAGCGGAAGCAACAGAAACGGGTTGGCTCATTTTTGATAAGAAAGAACAAGAGTGGCAATGGGTTGTAGACTAAGAAAACTTGGCGCATGAAGTCAAGTTTTCTTGTCTTTTGAAAGGAGAACAAATGAAGAAATATTATACAATTGTGGGTATTGTAAGTATTATTCTCGTGGCGATATTACTTATAACTTGTCCGAAAGAATCAGATTTTAAATTGTATTTAGAGGATAAGTATGCATTGAAATGTGACGAGAGTAGCTTTGAATGCACGCAAAATGTAGATGGAAAAAAAGAGAAATTACAGTTTGAAAGTATTGATGCACGAAATGGTGTTTTCTTTATGACTGTAAAGCAAACGTATAAAACAGAAGCTGGTGTTACGAAAGAATATAGCGGAGTAGGTATATTCGGTACATTTCTTTTTGTTTCAGAGAAGACTTTCTAGTAATAGAAGGTCTTTTTTTTATGCTTATGTTCATATAGATGAAGTAAGACAAGCATAGGAGGGGTATTGATGAAAAAGGGATGTATCGTTTGTGGTGGTGAGGAGTTTTTTTCTTCAACATTATATGCGCGTACGAAACAAGATTGGGCATATGCGCCAAACATGTACCGATTTGAAAAGGTGTTTATTGAGCATAGAGATGAAGAAAATTATCCGGTTTTTCAAGAAATTACAGCGAAGCATTGTTGTGGATGCGGTCATATCATGTTGTATCATGAATGAACACACCAAGTATAACTTGGTGTGTTTTTTTTTAAAACGCTGATAAAGCAAGCGGATATAGTAAAGTGAATAAAACAGAAAAACTGCCAAAACCAATTGCGGTATATCCAAGTGTTCTCGCTCCAAAATTGACAGCTAATAAGCCAACTAAAATAGCAAGGGAGCCGAGTGTAACAGGATAAAAAGCAATGGAGAATAACGAAAGAAATAATGCGACATAGCCTATCATTGCACCGGTATTTGTACCTTCTATTTCATTTGCAATTTCTTTGCGCTCATGTCTAATCGGAATACCAGCTGGAGATATTTCAGCTGCATACTCTTCGTTTTTTTCACCACTTTTAAAATGATGATTTCTCTTTCTTCGCATGTACATCCCTCTCTTTCAATTGGGTGTATCTATAGTATCTTTCATAAGGAACAGAACATGAGTATGAGTTAAACCCAAGTAAAGCAAAAATTGGAGAAAATAGATTCCGTTGTTATCTTGTTCATCCCGCTTTTTGCGGGTAGTAAGACTCCCACCTCAAAATTAGGCTGGAGCAAAGAAGTTAGGTGGGAGTCAGGCTGCCCGTAAAAGCCCGATTGGTGCGGGCTAATAATCAATGGGGGACGAACAAAAACCCCCACTGATTAAAGGTTTCACTTTATCTCCTTATGAAGATAAACAGGAATTTTGGAACATGATGTAGAATGAAATGAATGATAATACGTGAAGGTAGGGGAATGTATGACGAAGTTTAATTGGCATGAATCGGCAGAGAAAAAATGGGATAACAATGCAGAGTTTTGGAATCAAAATAGTCAAGAAATGTGGGATAGTGGGAGCAGGAGTACAATCATTCCATTTTTTGAGCA
Organism: Bacillus sp. MYb209; assembly: GCF_002975175.1. GTDB lineage: Bacteria > Bacillota > Bacilli > Bacillales > Bacillaceae_G > Bacillus_A. The sequence continues at coordinate 36,666 of NZ_PCNZ01000014.1, read as the reverse complement.
GTACGTGGAAAAAGAAGTACAAGTGTTAGATGTTGGCTGTGGTGATGGGTATGGTACATATAAATTAAGTCTTACTGGGTACAAAGCGGTTGGGGTGGACTTATCGGAAGTTATGATTCAAAAGGGTAAGGAACGCGGAGAAGGTCCAAACTTATCTTTTATAAAAGGTGATCTTTCTTCATTACCATTTGAAAATGAGAAATTTGAAGCAATTATGGCAATTAATTCTTTAGAATGGACCGAGGAGCCATTACAAGCATTAAATGAAATAAAGCGTGTTTTAAAGAAAGATGGATACGCATGTATTGCAATTTTAGGACCGACAGCAAAACCGAGAGAGAACAGTTATCCTCGCCTATACGGAAAAGACGTTGTTTGCAATACGATGATGCCTTGGGAATTTGAACAGTTAGCAAAAGAACAAGGATTTGAAATTGTAGATGGTACCGGCGTATATAAGCGTGGAGTAAATGAGAAGATGTTAGGTCAACTACCTACAGAGTTACAACAATCGTTAACGTTCTTATGGGTATTTATGTTAAAAAACGTATAATGAAATCAAAGAATTTTTAGGAGGTAAATAAGTGCAGAAAATACAAAAAACTGATACAATATCATCAGAACCAATTAAAGGGGGACTAGGGTATATGACAACTACTACAACAGTTAAATCTGATATTGAAATCGCACAAGAAGCAAGTATGAAGAAGATTCAAGAAATTGCAGCTAATTTAAATATTTTAGAAGAAGAACTAGAGCCATACGGACATTATAAAGGCAAGTTATCTCTTGAAATTTTTAAGCGTTTACAAGATGAGAAAGACGGTAAAGTTGTTTTAGTAACAGCGATTAACCCAACTCCAGCAGGAGAAGGTAAATCAACAGTAACAGTTGGTTTAGGTCAAGCTTTTAATAAAATTGGTAAGAAAACAGTAATTGCACTTCGCGAACCATCTCTTGGACCAACAATGGGATTAAAAGGCGGAGCAGCAGGTGGCGGTTATTCACAAGTAGTACCGATGGAAGATATTAACCTTCACTTTACTGGAGATATTCATGCTATTACAACTGCCAACAACGCATTAGCAGCGTTTATTGATAATCACATCCAACAAGGAAATGTACTTGGAATTGATACGCGTAAAATTGTTTGGAAACGCTGTGTAGACTTAAATGACCGTGCCCTTCGTAATGTAGTAATTGGTCTTGGTGGACCGGTTCAAGGTGTACCACGTGAAGACGGTTTTGATATTACAGTAGCATCTGAAATCATGGCCGTATTCTGCCTTGCGACAGATATTCAAGATTTAAAAGCACGCCTATCTCGCATTGTGGTGGCTTATAATTTTGCAAACCAGCCTGTAACAGTTAAAGATTTAGGAGTAGAAGGTGCGTTAACACTGCTATTAAAAGATGCATTAAAACCGAACTTAGTACAAACATTAGAAAATACACCAGCTATCATTCATGGCGGGCCATTTGCAAATATCGCTCACGGTTGTAACAGTGTTATCGCTACGACAATGGCAGCGAAATTAGGCGATTATGTTATTACAGAAGCTGGATTTGGTGCTGATTTAGGTGCTGAGAAGTTTTTAGACATTAAAGCACGTGCAGCTGGTATTAAACCAGAAGCGGTAGTTATTGTTGCAACTATTCGTGCGCTTAAAATGCACGGTGGTGTGGCGAAAGATCAATTAAAAGTAGAAAATGTAGATGCGTTAGCAAAAGGAATGGAAAATTTACAGAAACATGTTGAAACAATTCAAAGCTTCGGTGTTCCATTCGTAATTGCAATTAACAAGTTTATTACAGATACAGATGTAGAAGTTGCTTACCTACAAGAATGGTGCAATGAGCGTGGCTATGCAGTATCCTTAACAGAAGTTTGGGAGAAAGGTGGCCAAGGCGGAGTTGACCTTGCTGAGAAAGTGTTAAAAGAAATTGACAAAGGTGAAAATAACTACGCGCCACTTTATGAATTAGAATTACCATTAGAAGAAAAAATTCGTACAATTGCTCAAAAAGTGTACGGCGCAAAAGATATTGAATTTGCTCCGAAAGCACGTAAGCAATTAGCTCAATTTGAAGGAGAAGGCTGGAGTAACCTACCAATATGTATGGCGAAAACACAATATTCTCTTTCTGATGATGCAACAAAACTAGGTCGTCCATCTGACTTTATTGTTACAATTCGCGAATTGAAACCATCAATTGGTGCAGGATTTATCGTTGCGTTAACAGGAACAATGTTAACAATGCCAGGTCTTCCAAAACAACCAGCTGCACTGCAAATGGACGTAAATGAAGATGGAAAAGCAGTAGGTTTATTCTAAAAGGTTGTAATTTATCCCGTTTATCTGTAAACTATATATACATCAAGTGGCGCCTTTCCATCGAAAGGCGCCTGTTTTTTGGAGGAAATTATGTTTGATCCAACTGCTTTTGAAAATTTAAAGGTAATCGTGGAAGGAGCTGTCTATGATTTCGATCTACATGGTGATATTCTTGTAACAGATCGAAAGGATGTGATGGACCTTGCTTCATTAAGTCGTATGTATAGTATTTCATTTCAACTAACAGAAACATTTAAAACGTTGGTAGAAGCAACATTTTCGCTATCTGTTGATGCAAAGAATTTATCAGGTGAAATATTAGAGGTACCTCAGTTTATACCAGGTTGTGAAATGAAGTTGGAATTTTCGTTCCCGATGGAACAACCAGAGGTAGGATGCCGCGAAATTGAAGCTGTATTGCAATCAATATGGGGAAAAGAGCGAATGATTTCGCAGAAAATTTCATACGAATATAATAAGCAAGCGATTTCATATCATAATAAGGTAGAGGTTCTATTTCAAAAAGCGATTACAGAAGACCATGTTGATGATTTAATAGCTGTTATTTCACACATGATAGAAACGGTGCGAACAATACAACATTTTCTTCAAAAATAGAGATAAAGGAGAAAAACAAATGATAAAAGATATGCAACCATTTTTACAACAAGCTTGGGAAAAGGCTGGTTTTAAAGAGTTTACTGAAATTCAAAAACAGGCGATTCCAACTATTTTAGAAGGACAAGACGTTATAGCTGAATCTCCAACTGGAACAGGAAAAACACTAGCGTACTTATTACCCCTTTTACATAAAATTAATCCTGAAGTAAAACAAGCTCAAGTTGTAATTGTAGCGCCAACTCGTGAACTTGTTATGCAAATTCATGAAGAAGTTCAAAAATTTACAGCGGGAACTGATATTTCAGGTGCATCTTTAATTGGTGGTGCAGACGTTAAGCGCCAAGTAGAAAAATTAAAGAAACATCCGAGAGTAATTGTTGGTTCACCAGGACGTATTTTAGAATTGATTCGTATGAAAAAATTAAAGATGCATGAAGTGAAAACGATTGTATTTGATGAGTTCGATCAAATTGTAAAACAAAAGATGATGGGTGCTGTACTTGATGTAATTAAATCAACGATGCGCGATCGTCAATTAGTATTCTTCTCGGCGACAATAACAAAAGCTGCAGAAGAGGCGGCACGTGATTTGGCAACTGAGCCACAATTAGTTCGTGTAACACGTGCAGAGGCACAGAGCCTAGTTGAACATACGTATATCGTTTGTGAACGTCGTGAAAAAAATGATTATATTAGAAGAGTTATGCATATGGGAAATGTAAGAGCAGTTGCCTTTTTAAATGATCCTTTCCGCTTAGATGAAATTACTCAGAAATTGAAATTCCGTAAAATGAAAGCAGCAGCTCTTCACGCAGAAGCGAACAAACAAGAACGTGAAGCAACGATGCGTGCATTCCGCAGCGGGAAATTAGAAATTTTACTTGCTACTGATATTGCAGCACGTGGATTAGATATCGATGATTTAACACACGTAATCCACTTAGAGTTACCAGACACAGTAGACCAATATATTCACCGCTCAGGACGTACGGGACGTATGGGCAAAGAAGGAACAGTCGTTTCTCTTGTAACAGAACAAGAAGAGCGTAAATTACTACAATTCGCGAAAAAATTAGGTATCGTGTTTACGAAACAAGAAATGTTCAAAGGAACATTTGTAGAATCGAAACCACCAGCACCAAAGAAAAAGAAACCAGCTTTTACTGGTAAGAAAAAACCTAGATAAATGAATGGAAAGACGTAACTATGCGTAGTTACGTCTTTTATGTTTATTGGTAAAGTAGTGAACGAGTAAGTTGATAAATTTCGTGAAGAAATACATATAAAATAAAAAGGATTAATAATAGCACCTGTAGAAAGCTACTTAGAATATAAAAAGCATTAGGAGGAAAACAAATGATTCATAAAGTTGGACAAATTATGTTATATGTAAATAATCAAGATGAGGCAGTAAATTTTTGGACTGAAAAAGTAGGGTTTCATGTAATCGCAGAGGAAGATAACAAGCAAGGAATGAGATGGATTGAAATTGCTCCAACTAATGGTGCTGAGACGAGTATCATATTACATAATAAAGAGGTTATCTCCAAAATGAGCCCGGAATTGAATCTTGGTACACCATCGTTAATGTTTTTCTCAGAAAATCTTGAAGAACTATACAAAGATTTAACAAATAAAAATGTTACAGTTGGCGAAATGGTAACTATGCCTACTGGTAAAGTGTTTAACTTTGCTGATAGTGAAGGGAATTACTTTGCAGTAATGGAAAAAAATAAATAATTATATAGTTATGTAAAAATCCCCCTTGTATATAATGAGGGGGATTAAATATTTAAAGTGAATTTTTTATTAGAGAGTTGTTCTATATTAAATGCACCTTTCTCAATAGCAGTTTCTACATAACCAACGATTTGATCAAACGTAAACACTTGTAAGTTTTCGTACAAGTGTTGCTCAGGGTATAGCATATCTTCAAAAATATATTGCCGAAAAGCTAAAACATTCTCTCTAGAAACCTCCTCGATATTCACAATGTTAGCCTCTTGATTAAGTAGGGCGAAGAGCTGTTGTTCTTTATCGTAATGATGCAACAATTGTGCGTTCAATAATTTAAAATCGTTATAGTACATAGGTGCGATAGTTTCGTCGTTCTCAATTCGGTTTTTTAGCCAAGGTAGAAAAAATCCACTTAGCCAATTATCATCGGCAATGAGGTGGCTATAATAACCTAAAATATAAGAGGAATCCATATGATCTTCATATTTATGAATAAATGAATCATAATCTATTCTTCTCGTATAGTTCTTCGTTGTACCAGCGTAAAAATGTGAAGTTCCTTTTTCTTCTTTTGAATGAACAGCATCAGGAGCTACACCTCCAAGTAAGAAAGAAGTTTTATCTTGAATAGATAGTTTCTCTGCAATACCGTTAGCGATAATGATATGCATAATTCGTGATCCCATGAATAACACCTCTATTTCAAGTATTCACTTTAGGGAGCTGTCTGAACGTTTAGTATTACTTTCCCTGTACTTTGTCTACTTTCGACCCATTCATGTGCTTTCCCTGCGTCTTGAAGAGGAAAAGATTTCGTAGCTTTAATTTGCAACCTTCCATCACGTAAATAACGGAAAACTTGATTCGCAGTTTCTTGGAGTGATTCAGGACGTTTTTTCCGTGTAGTACCAAAGCTAAAGCCGAGGATAGAACGGCAACTTGCGTGTAAATCTTTCGTTTGAAAACTACCAACTTCTCCGCTAGCATTGCCGAAATGGACGAGACGACCGTAATAAGCAAGGCATTCTAAACTTCTTTCGGACACAGTACCAGAAATAGAATCTAAAACAATATTAACGCCTTCTCTGTTTGTAATCTGAGTTACCCTCTCTACAAAATCTTCATCTTGATGACAAATAACATAATCAGCGCCAGCATCTAAAGCAATTTTTCTTTTTGCTTCATTTCCAACAGTGCCAATTACTTTTTCAGCCCCTAAAATTTTTGCGAGTTGAATCGCTGTAGTACCAATTCCACCAGCTGCTGCATGAATTAGAATAGATTCACCTTGTTGAAGTCTTGCAACATTTGCAAGTAAATTATAGCTTGTAAAAGATACGATAGGACAAGCGGCGGCGGTTTGAAAGTCGACTTCATCAGGTAAAACGAAAGTAAGATTTTCGTTCGCGACAACATATTCAGCGTAAGAGCCATTTTGAGGAAAAGCAATGACACGCTGACCAGGATAAATGTTTTTTACATGAGAACCTACGTGTTCTACAACACCAGCTACATCTATCCCTGGGATAAAAGGTAAGGCTTTGTTTCCTTTTTTGCCATAACGTGATTTAATATCAGCAAAATTAACACTAGTAGCAACAACGCGAATTAAAACTTGGTGATCTGAAATTGTAGGAATATCCATGTCCGTATATTCCAACGCTTCAGGGCCACCGAATGAAGTTACAACGATAGCTTTCATATACATCCTCCTAAATTTGACTATATATATCATTTTAAATCTTCATTAGGAATTGGAAAATTATATAATTGTTATGCACAGTTATAAGTGAAGCTTATGAAGTTGCTAAATCATCATATCAATTTATACAGAAAACTTTTGAAAAAAATCGAACGAAATATCGTTTGATTGCCAATATATAGTGTAAGACAAAGGAGGGATGGTATATGAAGGATGAAACAGTGTATACAGATCTAATTAAATTAACTCTATCAGGCAATAAAGAAGCGTATAGCGAATTGTATGATAGAACGATACAAGAAGTATATAAGGCAGCACATTTTTTAATAGAAGATAAAACAGATGTAGATGATGTCGTTCAGGAAATATACATACAGCTATATGAATCGCTTCGTAAATATGATAGTGAGAAGCCATTTCGCCCTTGGCTAATTGGACTTGCGATTAAACAAATTCATTCTTATAGAAGAAAGAGGTGGATGCGACTGCGAATTGTCAAAAAAGCAGAAGAGCAAAGAAAACCAGTACAAATTGATTTTTCTAGCGATGTTGTAAGTAAAATATCAAACCAAAAATTAATTGAACTCATTCATAAATTACCATATAAATTGAAGCAAGTTATTATCTTAAGATACTTACACGATTACTCACAAGAAGAAGTAGCACATATATTACATATTCCAATCGGTACCGTGAAATCTAGAATTCATGCGGCCTTAAAGAAACTACGTCAAAAAGAGCAAGTAGAAGAAATCTTTTTAGGAGAGGTAGGGAATGTGAAATGAATTTAGATTATAGGGTTAGAGAATCTATACAAGAAGAAGCGAAGGGGATTGTTGCCCCGCCTGAGTTAAAAGAAAAAGTAATCGTTCAAATTAAAATGAAGAGCGGTGGAAGTAAAAGGAAGAAGCGTCTTATCGCAGGAGTGCTTGCAGCAGCATTTTTAATCCCAACGACTGGCTTTACGTATCAATCTATTATGGCAGATGGTATATACGGCTCTTTTGAAAATTTAGAGAAGCATGCCGGAAGTTTAACATTAGAAGGATACATGCACTTTAGTGCGAAATTGTCACAAGCGAAAGATGAAATAGGCGCAAAGGAATATGAGGAGTTTACAAAAGAACTAAAGAAATTAACAAATGCAAAGCTTGAGTATGGGGATTCGAACGGTAATATTGATTATGGTCAATTATCACCAGCAAAAAGGGAAGAAATGAAAAAGGTAAGTATGGGACTTCAACCCTACTTTGATAAATTAAATGGCCGTAAATCTAGTAAAGAAGTATTAACTCCTGAAGAGTATGAACAATATATGGAGGCATTAATGGCATATCAAACTGTATTAGTAAAAACGAAATCAAGTGGTGGGATAACGGTAGACGAAGTACCTGAAGCGTACAAAGAAAAATTTATTAAAGCGGAGCAGTTTATGGAATATGTAGATGAAAGGGTGAGATAAATAAAAAGCTCATAGCTTTAGCTTTGAGCTTTTCTTATTGAAATGTAAATATATTAACCACTTATTCCTTTTGCTATCAATAGGAAATATACAACAAAATAGAGTGTTTAATTATATTTTTTCATGTTCGCATTGTCTTTTTGTATAAAACAATCTAAAAGTGAGTAACCAGCTATTAAACTAATAATGGTAACGAAAGTTGTATTCACAAGAATAATATTAGTTAAATAAGGTAGGTATTCACCAACTGGTGAAAAGAGTAGAGCTGGAGAAAAGGAAATGAATAGTGTAGGCAACGTAATAGCGATAAATTTATCCGGCTGAAAGTTCCAGTTTTGTTTACTCGTTTCACGATTAATGGATTGAAGGAATCGTAATAAAATGCCGACCAAAAGAGGGAAGAGTGTAAAGTAGAATAATCTTGGATAAACGTTAAAGTTCATTTGCGAGTCTGTATCTAAATAAAATTGAATTTTAACACCTACAACTAATAATAAGATGATAAATAATGTAAAGCAGAGGTATAGTATCACTTTTTGCATTCCATTCCACCATCCTTTATTAAAAAATATATTCAAGGAGCGAAGATATATACGATAATGACGTTGTATATATCTTCGTTTTCTATTAGTTAATTGTGGATTTTGTTTGCTTCGTGAAATAATCAATAATGCCCATTGCGCTAATTTCTATATCTAGATGTAAAATGTTATAAACGGAATGATTTGATGGGACGTTTAATTTTGTAAGGTGAGTGGAGACTTTCTCCATTAGTAAAGATTGTAATGCCTTAGTAGCCTCATCAAAATCAGTATGTTTTTGAAAAACTTCATTTCCAGTATTAACGAAAATAGGTAACCAATGTTCAAGTTGGCTATATACTTCTGTAACATTGGCAGATGCGCCGTAATGACCGAAATAAATAGTATCTACATTCATACTTTGAATATGATTTTTCGAAGCGATCATCGCCTCTGGCTGGAATTGTGAAGGTGAAGTTGACGGTAGATATAACTCTACACCAAGGTCTGCGAGCTCTCTATAATAAATTCCAATTGTATCGCCAGTGAAAATACCGTTAGTTAATGAATCATGAATGCTAATATGGTGCTTTGCATGTCCCGGTGTATCATAAAATGTAAGGATGCGGTCTTCTGCAATTTTTAATGTATCACCATTTTGTACAATATGAACACGTTCTTCCTCTATAGGAAGAATTGGATCAAAAAGTTTATCGAAATCTTCTTTGTACACAGCTTTTGCACCTAGAATGAGTTTTGTAGGATCAATCATATGACGAGCCCCGCGAGGATGCACATATAAAGTAGCATTTGGGCACTTTTCCATCATTAAACCTGCTGCGCCTGCGTGATCTAAATGGACATGCGTAACGATAATGTTTTTTACATCGTTTAAATCAATATGTAATTGTTGTAAGCCGTCTAAAATATAGGAAAGAGAAGGGGCCGCACAAGTTTCAATTAAAGTAATATCATCACCTAATAAAACGTACGTACCTGTTCGTTCATTATGTTGTAAGTCGAAATCATCAATAAGATATAGGTGAGAAGATAATTGCTCTACTTTTTTCATCTTTACCACTCCTTATATACGGTATGTATCTATTATACGCTAAAAATACAAAAAGGCAGAAAACGAAACCTCGTCTTCTGCCTTTTTGTAATGTTGTTATTTCGTTTGTTCTTTATTGATAGACATAACGAACAGTCCAACAATGCCACCAACTAATGGAAGCATAATCTCTCCTGCTAAATTAAAGTAGGAGCTTAAGAATAAACCATTTACATCGATTACCCAACCAATAACATACAATAACATCATATATAGTACGAAATAAAACTCGCGATTTGAAATCGTTTCATGTTGTGCAGTTTTCATAATGAACACCATCCTTTTCTTTTATAATGGAATATAAACTGTCACATTTTGTTCACAATTTAATTGTAAAACTTTCCATCACAAAAGTCTAGTAGTTTGTGTCGAATTTTTGAACGAAAATAAAACGCTTTCATTTTTAGGGAGAAATATGTAATTAGAGCTGTATATTCACTAATGTAGTATAGTATAAACATAGAATGATAGTGAAGAGAGGGGTAGGAACAATGACAGTTTATGATTTTTCAGCGAAAACAATAACAGGAGAAGATAAATCGTTAAAAGATTACGAAGGAAAAGTACTTCTCATTGTAAATGTAGCTAGTAAATGTGGATTTACACCTCAATATAAAGGGTTACAAGAAGTATATGATAAATATAAAGACCAAGGACTAGAAATACTAGGTTTCCCTTGTAATCAATTCGGGGGACAAGAACCTGGTACAGAAACGGATATTACAAGTTTTTGTGAATTGAACTACGGTGTAAACTTTCCGATGTTTGCAAAGATTGATGTGAAAGGTGATAAAGCGCATCCTCTATATACATACATGACAGAACAAGCGCCAGGTTTACTAGGTATGAAGGCAGTGAAGTGGAACTTTACTAAGTTTCTAATTGGAAAAGATGGTAAGGTAGTAGGACGTTTTGCACCGCAGACGAAACCGGTGGATTTAGAGATAGAGATTGAGAAAGTACTTGGGGAATAATTAGGAGTCAATGTTTTGGTCACTTTTGTTAAATAGTTTGTTCAACTTTTCTGCTACCGATTTTTGCATGTTTGGTAGTAGGTGACTGTAAGTATTTAGTGTTGTACCGATACCCGTATGTGGCAGTTTAGGAGATGGCGGAGGCGATTAGGAGTTAGCTATCTTTTATTATGTTTATTAAAAAACACCTCAAAGAACACCTCAAAGAACAAAGTAGCTCTTAGTCTTTGAGGTGTTTTCTTTAAACTCACATTATCAAGATTAAATTACTGCATCGAAGTCATTTGATTTAGGCAGAGAAGCTGCTTTTTTCATAAGCACTTCCCATAAGTGTACGGATTTCTTCCATTCGGCTGCGGCCTGTCCCTTTTGATACATAGCGTTCTCATAACTGAAAGTAAGTTGTTGCATATCAGTCGAGTTGTAAAGTGTATCGATGTGGAGAGCGTATTCTCGGAATGTTTGACTTTCACCCCGCTGTATGCCGATTCTCGCAAATTGATTTAAAAGTGCACCGTAAGCTTTTTGATAAACAGCATCATCTTTTCGGTATTTATAGAAAAGAATAATAAAAAATGTAATCCATTTCATTCTAGTGGTGAAGAGAATGTATCCCATGATACTAATCGGTATCGTAGAGAGGAATACGTACCACCAAGAAAACCTATTTTTAGAATTTGTGATCTTTTTAGTAGAGGCTTCTTCTGTAGTTTCTATTAAACTTTTGAGCTTTGCTTCATTGTTCCGTTGATATATTTGCTCGTTTTTAGAATTATTTTCTTCGCTAATTTGTGAAGTAGAAGCAGGAGTATTATTTATAAAATTATAGGGATTGGTAAATCCTTTTGTTGGTTCGAATGGAATCCATCCGTATCCTGGAAAATATACTTCGACCCAAGAGTGTGCGTTATTGTTCGCGATTTTATAAACATTCTCACCTTCTGTGCCAGCAAATGTATTCTCAAGAGTTCCTTCTGTATAGCCTTTTACCCAGCGAGCGGGAATCCCGACAGAACGAAGTAACACGATCATAGACGTCGAAAAATTATTACAGTAGCCGCTTTTTGTATCGAAAAGGAATTGATCTACATAATCTTGGTTTTTGGCAGGGAACAAGACATTCATTGTTTCGTATACAAAAGAATTGTCTGTGAAGTGATTTTCAATAGCTAATACTTTATCATATCGGTTGTCTTTATCACTTGTAAGATTGACAGCCAAGTCTTTTACTCGCTGCGGTAATGATTCGGGAAGTTGTGTGTACTTTGTCATGAAATAAGAACTTGTTTCATGACCTTCATTCGATTTTACAGCTTTCAAGTTTTCTATGGGAAACTCCGGGATCTCATATGTTACTTTATACGAATTTAAAGTAGTAGAAGAGTCTCCGTGCATCGTATAGATTTTTTCTGAAAATGGGTCAACACTGTATGATACATCAGAAGAAGCCTCTACTGATACTAATCCTGCTGGATAGGTAAGGTGAGGATAAATTTTTTGCATGGTGATTGTTGCTTCGGTTGTCTCCGTTTTTGTATTTTGTTCGTACCAACTCACGACGTCGTTTTTATTTTTAAAAGAAACCTTTTTCGGCTTTTCAGAAACCTCCCAGCCTTTTCCTGTATAAAAATCTTTTGTTTCTACTCTCCAATATTGTTTGTTTTGCGTTTGTGCTGTAAAAACAATTGTATTATCCGCCTTAAAAGGACCGCCTAATTGCGAGTCATCTAAACCATACCCAATTTTAGAAATCTCTTGTTTTTTACTTGCTTCGGATGTGTTGAATTTTAAAAAATTCATTGGGTTTGGCCATTGAGGGCCAAATTTTGGAGCAAAGTATGCGATCGTTGCTGACAATACAATAAATATTGTAAGAGGTCTAAGTAATTTTGAGATTTCTCTAGCATAATTTTGTAAGTGTTCAATCTCTTTTATTCGTTCTATTTGAAGAAGACTAAGCATAAAAAAGCCGATGACAACAGTACGAATAATAGCGTAGTTTGCATTGTATAAATGTAAGTTATGAAAAGTTGTGATATAAATAATAGTCAATACAAGAAATAACAACCCACATTTTTTATGAATCACCCAAAAAGAGCTGAAAGAACTCAAAAACCAAAATGATAGAAAAAATAATAATGTTGGAAAAACTGGAGAAATATCTAGCAAATTCCCCTGGAAAAACAGGGAGGAATTTCGAGAAATATCAGAAAAAAAATTTGTTAGCCAAAATGGATTTATAAAAGCATTTTTATAATACAGGGAATGGATGATGAATAAGATCGTGACGATCTTTATTGGAATCTGCCACCTTGTTTGAAAAAAAGAGAGAGTGAAGCAAATTCCGATAAATATTACAAAAATATCTAATCTACCTACGTTTGTAATACCTATAAGGGGGCTTAGCCATTCTAGTAAAAGAAGAAGTACACATACATGCATGAAGAATCTGCTCATATCCCATTGGTATTTTGTTTGTAATGTTATCATTTGCTCACCTCAAAAAACACGTTTGTATACCGGTTTTCATAAACTGCGTTTACAAATATTTTTCGTTTTTGTAGAGTTTCTAGTATACTTAGTTCTCGATGTGAGAGTTGATTCGCTTTTTCTTTCACGACAAACACCATTAATTTTCTATTTTTTATAGCAGCACAATCAGCCGCCTTTTGAATATCGGGAGAAAGATCGCTTGTCACGAGTATAATCGTTACGGGCTCATAAATTTTTCTTAATTCCAGTTCTACACTTCGAGAGAGCGGGAATACACTGTCTGCTTGTACTTTCGCTAAATGACAAAAGATTTGTTGCAACTGAGTATCTCCATTGTCTAAAGGGAAAATAGTTCGTTCTTTTCCGACAGACACGAATGACGCTGGTGAATTTTGCTTCAAGACAGCCCTCACAATAGAGGCAGTAAACGTTACGACTGATTCGAATAGAGCGGATGGGGTTCTGTCCATGAATATCATGATATTATGGCTGCGCTGTTGTTCAAACTCTTTCGTCATAATATTGTTTGTTCGTGCAGTTGCTTTCCAATCAATCCATGAAAAGCGGTCACCAGGTTTATAGTCTCTGACACCGACAGAGACTGTAGAGTCTTTTGCTAAATTTATATTTGCTGAAAGCGCTCCTTGTTCGAAATGATTTTCCAATTGTCGATACGTTATATCTACATACTGGGGATAGACTAAAAATGTATCTGGAACTGAAAAAGTTACTTCTTTCTCCATCATACCGAATAAATCGCCAGTTTTGACACGTACGCTTGAAAAAGTGTGCTCTCCTCTAGGGGTTGTGTCAATGACATATTGAAACGAAATATTTCGTTTTAATCCTGGAAAGAGTATTACCTTATTCATCTTTGTTTGTCTACAACTTGTAAATTGTGGTGGCAGTTCATCTTCTATAACTAAATAAAGTAAGGGAAAAGGAAATTTTCTTTTTATTGTAATAGTGCTTAAAAATTGTTCTCCTGCTACATATTCATTTTGGTTTGTTATTCGTTTTACTTCAGCGTCCCGTAAAGCGTAGAAGGGGAGTAGTAGTGAATAAAGGCCAATAGGAATCGTACTGTAAAACAAAAACCAACTTACAAATCCTCCTTGAAGCATAGCGTACACAAATGTTAAGACTAGGCATAAAGGGATTAGCAATAACTTGGTAACGTGATATAGTGCTCGTAGTAGTCGTTTCATCAAAGGTTCATCGTCCTTTGAGTCGGCACGGTAGTTCGTGCAACGATTTTGGTGATAACTTGTTCTCCTGTTATTCCTTCAAATTTTGCTTCCATTTTTAGAATGAGTCTGTGAGCTAAAACGTAAGGAGCTAAAAATTTAACATCGTCTGGAATAACATAATTTCTGCCATGGATGAATGCATAAGCCTGTGAAGCTTTCATTAAAGCAATTGAGCCGCGTGGACTTGCACCTAGCTGTATAGAACTATAAGAACGGGTCTGATTAACAAGCTTTACAATGTAATGCTTGATTGCTTTGTCTATGCTTACTTCCCGTACGCTTTGTTGTAAATAAAGTAATTCTTCTATTGTAGTAATAGCTTGTAAATGGGAGAGGGGATTTGTTTTTTCCATCCGGTTTAAAATTTCAAATTCTTCTTCTGGTGTAGGATATCCCATTTTTAGCTTCAACAAGAAACGATCGAGCTGAGCTTCTGGTAAAGGGTATGTTCCTTCATATTCGACCGGATTTTGTGTAGCCATTACAAAGAACGGTTTTGGTAACGGTCTTGTAATGCCATCTATTGTGATATTGCCTTCTTCCATACTTTCAAGTAAGGCAGATTGTGTCTTTGGAGATGTACGATTAATTTCATCAGCAAGTACAAAATTCCCCACAATTGGTCCAGGCTTGAACTCAAATTGGAGCTCTTTTGGATTGTAAATAGAAACACCTGTTACATCTGACGGCAGTAAATCAGGTGTGAATTGAATTCGCTTGTAATCGGCATCAATTGATTTAGAAAGAGCACGTACTAGCATTGTTTTCCCGACACCGGGAACATCTTCTAATAGTACATGACCTTCAGCTAAGAGAGCTGTCAAGGCTAAAATCGTTTCTTTTCGTTTTCCGACCATTAATTTTTCAATATTGTTAATTATTTTTTCTACAATGGGATGTAATGAATCAAGCTGGGGCATTGTAATCCTCCTAATTTTATTATTGTTTTCTAATTCATTTAGTGGAAAATAGAATTTATCCAGCTATTTGCCGGCAGTAAGACTCCCACCTCAAAATTCGGCTGGAGCAAAGAAGTTAGGTGGGAGTCGGGCTACTCGTAAACGCCCGATTGGTGAAGGCTAATAATCAGTGGGCGATGAACAAAACCCCCACTGATTAAAGTTTCACTTTATGTTAAAGAAAAGGAGTTCCTTCATTTTATTGCAGTATGATAGTAATCAAAGAGGTAATTCGTAATGGTATTATATAAGTTCATATTGAGAACTTATATGTTAAAAAATCAGGGTGATATACTTTATAATTTCTATGTCCTCAAAGGAAATCCTACTCTTAATTTCAGGAATATTCAGATTATTAATTCGGATTACATCTAGTATAATTGTTGCCGTAACCAAGGGCAATACAGTAAATAATGATTTCTAATTTTATGTAAAATATGTCTTGTATAAAATAGTATCGTTGAAAAAATAAATTCCTTACATACAATTTATAATCTTTTTCTTATAGCATTATTGAAATAATATCAAAACTCTTTTTAATATATTTATAAAGAAAAACGTAGGAACTTTTCCTACGTTTTTTCTTTTGCAAAAAAAGGTGATTCCGCAAATTCCTATTCTAATAATAATCACGGTTGACCATAAAACCTCATAACGAAAGAAAGTAACCATTGTTTACAAATACTTTCTCTCAAATTTATTTTCCACTGAATTTTTGACAATCTCTTGAACTGTGCGAAATGTCACATCTGTATTTTACAACCTCTCTTATAGTAAGGGTATGTAAGAGAGACGTATTAAAGGAGTGAACAGTATGAAGAAGAAACCTTCAGCACTAATGAGACGTTTAAAATATTTTTCACCAATAGATCGTTATAACGATAATCATACACAAGAAACATATGAAGATCGTGAATGGGAGAATGTGTACAGAAAGCGTTGGCAGCATGATAAAGTAATCCGTTCTACACATGGTGTGAACTGTACTGGTTCTTGTAGTTGGAATATTTATGTGAAAGATGGAATTGTAACTTGGGAAGGGCAAGAGCTTAATTATCCAACAACAGGTCCTGATATGCCTGATTTTGAACCACGAGGATGTCCGCGTGGAGCGAGTTTTTCTTGGTACATTTATAGTCCACTTCGTGTTAAATATCCATATGTACGTGGTGTTCTTTGGAATATGTGGCAAGAAGAACTACAAAATAACGAGTCACCACTAGACGCTTGGAAAAGTATTGTGGAAAACCCTGAAAAAGCGCGTACGTATAAGCAGGCGCGTGGTAAAGGCGGATTTATTCGTGCGAATTGGGATGAAGTATTACAACTTATTTCTGCTTCATTACTTTACACAGTAATTAAATACGGTCCAGACCGAAATGTTGGTTTTTCACCAATTCCAGCTATGTCGATGTTAAGTCATGCTGCTGGTAGTCGCTTTATGCAACTTATGGGTGGGCCAATGCTTAGCTTCTATGATTGGTACGCTGATTTACCACCAGCTTCTCCGCAAATTTGGGGTGATCAAACAGATGTACCAGAAAGTAGTGACTGGTACAATTCTGGCTACATTATGACATGGGGTTCAAATGTACCGATGACGAGAACACCAGATGCTCACTTTTTAGCAGAGGTTCGATATAAAGGAACGAAAGTTGTTTCTGTAAGTCCTGACTTTGCTGAATCTACTAAGTTTGCTGATGATTGGATTAGTGTGAAGCAAGGTACAGACGGTGCACTTGCGATGGCAATGGGGCACGTGATCTTACAAGAATTTTACGTAAATAATCAAGTGGAATACTTCACAAAGTATGCGAAGCAATATACAGACTTTCCTTTCTTTGTCACATTGAAACAAAAAGGAGATCAATTCGTTGCTGATCGTTTCTTAAATGCTTCTGATATTGGACGCGAAACAAAGTTAGGCGAATGGAAACCTGTACTTTGGAATGAGAACACGAAAGATTTTGCAACACCTCATGGCACAATGGGGTCACGATGGGATAACGAAAAGAAATGGAATTTGCGTTTAGAAGATGAACAAACAGGTGAAAAGATAGATCCACGTCTTTCTTTACTTGGAATGGAAGATGCTGTTGGAACGGTGCAAATTCCGTACTTCTCAGATGATGGAAATACAATATTAGAACGTACAATTCCAGTGAAAAAAATTACGACAGAAGAAGGCGAAATATTCGTTACAACTGTATACGACTTAACGTTAGCAAATTACGGTGTAAACCGAGGACTTGGTGGGCAGGAACCGAAAGATTTCAATGATGATGTACCATTTACACCTGCATGGCAAGAGAAAATGACAGGAGTGAAACGAGAGCTTATTATTCAAATCGCTCGTGAGTTTGCACAAAATGCTGTTGATACAAATGGTCGCTCGATGATTATTGTCGGAGCTGGAATTAACCATTGGTTTAATTCTGATACGATTTATCGCGCAGTTTTAAACCTTGTTCTTCTCGTTGGGGCACAAGGTGTCAACGGCGGTGGTTGGGCACATTATGTTGGTCAAGAAAAATTACGACCAGCAGAAGGATGGCAAACAATCGCGATGGCAAAAGATTGGCAAGGGCCACCGAAATTACAAAACGGTACATCTTTCTTCTATTTTGTAACGGATCAATGGCGCTATGAAGATACACCTGTTGGGCATTTAGCATCACCAGTTGAGGGCAACTCTCGTTATCAACATCACGGTGATTACAATGTATTAGCAGCACGACTTGGCTGGTTACCTTCATATCCGACATTCGAGAAAAATGGAATTGAATTATATAAAGAAGCTGTTGCTTCTGGTGCAACAACGCAAGAAGAAATCGGAAAATACGTTGCACAAAAACTAAAAGAAAAAGAACTGAAATTTGCAATTGAAGATCCAGATAACAAAAATAACTTCCCGCGTAACTTGTTCGTATGGCGTGCAAACTTAATTTCAAGTTCCGGTAAAGGACACGAATACTTCTTAAAACATTTATTAGGTACAACAAATGGATTAATGAATGACGATAGCGATTCATTACGACCAGAAGAAATTAAATGGCATGAAGACGCACCTGAAGGGAAGTTAGATTTACTCATTAATTTAGATTTCCGTATGGCTGGAACAGCACTTTATTCTGATATCGTCTTACCTGCTTCAACTTGGTATGAAAAACACGATTTAAGTAGTACAGATATGCATCCATTTGTACATCCATTTAATCCAGCAATCGGTTCACCGTGGGAAGCACGCTCTGACTGGGATATTTTCTGCGCTCTTTCTAAAGCTGTTTCGGATTTAGCGAAGAAAATTGATCTTGAGCCAATGAAAGAAGTTGTTGCAACACCACTTCTTCACGATACACCGCAAGAATTAGCACAACCACTTGGCAAGATTAAAGACTGGAGCAGAGGTGAGTGTGAACCGATCCCAGGCAAAACAATGCCGCAAATTCATATTGTCGAACGAGATTATAAAACGATTTATGACAAAATGACAGCGCTTGGACCAAATACCGGAAAACAACCGATTGGTACGAAAGGGATTTCTTGGTCGGCAGAAAAAGAATATGAGCAATTAAAGAGTCGATTAGGAGTTATTCGAACGGATTCTATTGCGAAAGGGTGCCCAGACATAAAAGAAGCAATCAATGCTGCTGAGGCGGTATTAACACTTTCTTCTACAACAAACGGTCATATGGCTGTAAAAGCATGGGAAGCACTTGAAAAACAAACCGATTTAAAACTACGTGATTTAGCAGAAGAACGTGAAGAAGAATGCTTCACATTTGAACAAATTACAGCGCAACCTAAAACAGTAATTACTTCTCCAGCCTTTACGGGTTCTGAAAAAGGTGGACGCCGTTACTCACCATTTACAACAAATGTTGAGCGTCTCATCCCTTGGAGAACGATAACTGGTCGACAATCTTTCTACTTAGATCACGACATGATGAAAGAGTTTGGTGAAACGATGGCAACATTTAAACCAATTCTGCAACATAAACCGTTTCGTAAATCACGCCCTGAAGTAGAAGGGAAAGAAATTACACTAAACTATTTAACACCGCATAATAAGTGGTCGATTCATAGTATGTACTTCGATTCATTGCCGATGTTAACGCTGTTTAGAGGTGGTCCAACTGTTTGGATGAATAAAGATGATGCTAATGAAGCTGGAGTTGCTGATAATGATTGGATTGAGTGCTTTAACCGTAACGGCGTTGTCGTAGCACGTGCCGTTGTAACGCACCGTATACCGAGGGGAATGGCATTTATGCACCATGCGCAAGATCGTCACATTAACGTGCCTGGTACGAAATTAACAAGCACCCGCGGGGGAACGCATAATAGTCCAACCCGTATTCATGTTAAGCCAACACATATGATTGGTGGATATGGTCAATTAAGCTATGGATTTAACTACTATGGTCCGACTGGGAATCAGCGTGACTTAAATGTCGTAATCCGTAAACTGAAGGAGGTAGATTGGCTTGAAGATTAAAGCGCAAGTCGGAATGGTAATGAACCTAGATAAATGCATCGGCTGCCACACTTGTAGCGTAACATGCAAAAACACCTGGACAAATCGTCCAGGTGCTGAATATATGTACTTCAATAACGTAGAAACGAAACCTGGAATTGGTTATCCGAAACAATGGGAAAATCAGGAGAAATACAAAGGCGGCTGGGAATTGAAAAATGGTGAAATTCAGCTGAAATCCGGTTCGAAAATGAAGCGTCTTATGAACATTTTCCACAATCCAGATCAACCAACAATTGATGATTACTTTGAACCTTGGAATTATGATTATGAAACGTTAACAAATAGCCCGCAGCGTAAGCATCAGCCAGTTGCTCGACCAAAATCAGCAATTACGGGCGAATTTATCGACAAAATTGAATGGGGTCCAAACTGGGAAGATGATTTAGCAGGCGGACATATAACAGGATTACAAGATCCAAACGTCAAGAAAATGGAAGAAGGAATTAAAACAGATTTTGAAAATGTCTTTATGATGTATTTACCACGTATTTGCGAACATTGTATGAATCCATCTTGCGTTTCTTCTTGTCCATCTGGCGCGATGTATAAACGTGAAGAAGATGGGATTGTTCTTGTGGATCAAAATGCATGTCGTGCTTGGAGATTTTGTGTATCGTCTTGTCCGTATAAAAAAGTGTATTTTAACTGGCAAACAAATAAAGCAGAAAAATGCACAATGTGTTTCCCGCGTATTGAAGCTGGTATGCCAACAATTTGCTCTGAAACATGTGTAGGACGTATTCGCTATATAGGGGTAATGCTATATGACGCTGACAAAGTAAAAGAAGCGGCTTCTGTTGAAAATGAAAAAGATTTATATGAATCTCAGCTTACTGTTTTCCTAAATCCAAATGATCCAGAAGTAGCAGCTGAAGCAAAAAAACAAGGCATTCCTGATGAATGGATGAAAGCGGCACAAGAGTCACCAATCTATAAAATGATTATCGATTGGAAAATTGCTCTGCCTCTTCATCCAGAGTACCGTACAATGCCAATGGTTTGGTATATTCCACCGCTTAGCCCAATTATGAATATGGTGGAGGGGAAAGGAAGTAACTGGCAAGCAGAAGAGATTTTCCCTGCTATCGATAATATGCGTATTCCAATTCAATATTTAGCGAATTTACTCACTGCAGGAGATGAATCACACATTCGTCTTACATTGAAAAAAATGGCTGTCATGCGAACACATATGAGAGCATTGCAAATTAATAAAGAACCAAATGAAGCAGTATTAAAAGAAATTGGTTTAACGAAAGAGGATGTAGAAGATATGTATCGTCTTCTTGCTATCGCAAAATATAAAGATCGCTTCGTCATCCCGACATCTCACCGCGAACAAGTTGCAGATTTATATAGCGAACAAGGAAGTTGTGGTCTTTCCTTCACAGGTGGCCCAGGCTCTTGTATGACAATTTCTTAAATAAAGGGGGCAGAAAATTATGAAACAAAGTTTACAAACTGCTTTTTCTTGTTCTTCTTTTCTTCTCTCCTACCCGGAACTAGGGTGGAGAGAAGCTTTAACTGAATTACAAGAAGAGATTGAAGCAATTGAACAGGAAGACGTTAAAGCATCACTTACAACATTTATAAAACGAGCGCTAGATAAAACAGACAATCAACTCATTGATTCTTACGTATATACATTCGACTTTGGAAAGAAGACAAATATGTATCTTACCTACATGAAAACAGGTGAACAAAG
Source organism: Bacillus sp. MYb209 (assembly GCF_002975175.1). Taxonomy (GTDB): domain Bacteria; phylum Bacillota; class Bacilli; order Bacillales; family Bacillaceae_G; genus Bacillus_A. The sequence goes on along the minus strand of NZ_PCNZ01000014.1, from coordinate 15,255 downwards.
AGAGCGTGGAATTGAATTATTAGAGTTAAAACAGCATTATAAAAAATCTGGTTTTAACGTAACAGATAAAGAACTACCTGATTATTTACCGCTTCTACTTGAGTTTCTTGCAAACGCGAATGAAAAAGATAGCAAACCAATTATGAGTAAATACACAGAAAATATACAAGCATTGCACGGGCAATTAAAAGAAGCAAACTGTATGTACGAACCAATTCTTGCAGCTGTTCTCCTCGCTATCGATGCTTGGGGAGTACAGACGAATTAGAAAGGAGCGTTGTCAAAATGATGGATCAATTTCTATGGGTATTGTTTCCCTATATCATTTTTGCAATATTTATCGGCGGCCACATTTTCAGATACAACTATGATCAATTTGGCTGGACATCAAAATCTAGCGAACTATTAGAGAAGAAAATGCTCCGAATGGGAAGTCTATTATTCCACTTTGGGATAATGTTCGTAATTGGCGGTCATGTTATGGGGATTTTAATTCCAGAGTCCTTATACCGTTCAATAGGTATTTCTGAGCATATGTATCATATAGTAGCGATTAGTTTCGGACTTCCGGCAGGTGTTGCTTCTATCATCGGTTTAATTATATTAATGTATCGTCGTGTAACGGTAAAACGTATCATCGCGACGAGTACAACGGGAGATTATATAGCGCTTATTTTATTACTTATTGTAATGCTGGCAGGACTTTCTTCAACATTTTTAAATATCGATTCAAAAGGGTTTGATTATCGTATAACGATTGGTCCTTGGTTCCGAAGTCTCTTTATTTTCCAACCAAAGGTCGAATATATGACGGAAGTACCTGTATGGTTCAAAATTCATATTATTGCAGCGATGGGGCTGTTCGCAGTATGGCCATTTACAAGACTTGTACATGTATTTAGTGCCCCAATTAAATATTTAAGCCGCAGTTATGTAATTTACAGAAGACGTATTCCTAATGAATTAAAAAAATAATGCCGCTGTAAACGGATAGGAGCTAGCAGCTAAAACGAAACGAGGTCTAATATGGAAGGCCTCGTTTTTGTTAATATAAGGGCACAGCCGTGTACGTGAAAATTAATAAGTAGCTTAATATGAAAAAAAGAGTAGCATCTAAATAAGATGCTACTCTATGCTACAAACAGAGGCAGAACAATCTTCACAAGCAATTTCATATTTTAAAAATTGTAAATCATGGATTGTAATCTTTCCTTTATTAATAGAAATCGTACCTTTTTTTTTCAAATCATTTAACATTCGATTTACGCTTTCACGCGAAGTTGCACAGAAGTTTGCAAGTTCTTGATTTGTTAATGGTAAATCGATGAGAATCCCATTTTCTTTTAACACACCATAACTATTTGTCATTCGAATGAGAGTAGAATATAGGGCACCTTTTTTGCCGTGTAATACTAAATCTCGGAACTTCGTTTGCATTCTTCTTAAATGTTCACTAATCCATTTCATAAATTCAAATACAAGAGCAGGTTTTTGGAGTAATGCTTTTTCTAAGGCTTCACGCTTTATAACGCCTACTTCAACATCTTCAAGGCATTTTGAATTTAATAAATACTTCGCATTGTCCGTGAACAATGTTAGTTCTCCAATAATGTCATATTGCGAACAAATACGGAGTGTTAATTCTTGCCCGTCAGCACTTAGTTTACTAATTTGTACTTTTCCTGAGTGGATGATATAGAGATCTGTTGCTTCCATACCTTCTTGAAAAATAAAACTTCCTTTTTTAATCTGCATTTTATATTCAACAGATGCAAGTAATTCTTTTAAATCTTGAGATAATGTCATACTGTTTGCCACAGCGATCACCTTTCTTCTTATAAGCAATACATTTCCTATTTTGAGTGTAAGTATGATGAAAATGCAAGAGCTATTTTGAAAATAAAGAAAAATTTCAATGACCGTAGGGGAAAACAACATTAAATTTCTAAAAAGCTACTTGAAGTAAAGGATTATATGACTATAAATTTTTTATTTTAAGAAAAGAGAAAAAGAAACACAATAAGGAATTTCAATATGTAAAGAGAATGGGACTAGAGATGTGAACAAAATTCGAACGGATTTGTGAAGAATTTTTGAATGGGGAAAGTAATGTGAGAAAAGTCACATTGAATATGTAGCTTCTTTTTTATAATGAAGGCAAATAAAAAATTTGAAAGCTTACTAGTGATTTGAGTAGAAAAGAAGGGATATAGATGCACGAGAAGATGAGAGATTCTTTAGAGCGGCCACTTCAAGATTTACGTATTTCAGTTATTGACCGTTGTAATTTTAGGTGCACGTACTGTATGCCGGCGGAAGTGTTCGGACCTGATTACGCTTTTTTACAGGAAGAGTTTTTATTAACGTTCGATGAGATAGAAAGATTAGCGAGATTATTTATAAGTATGGGAGTTGAAAAAATTAGGCTTACTGGCGGTGAACCTTTATTGCGTAAAGACTTATCGAAGTTAATCGCAAGGCTTGCAAAGCTAGAAGGTTTAACGGATATTGGACTCACAACAAACGGTATTCATTTAGCAAAACAAGCAAAGGCATTAAAAGAAGCGGGATTAAAACGTGTAAATATTAGTTTAGATGCGATAGAGGATCATGTCTTCAAAAAAATTAATGGACGAAATGTAAGTACAAAACCTGTATTGAAAGGAATTGAAGCAGCAAAGGCAGCTGGATTAGAAGTAAAGGTAAATATGGTTGTAAAAAAAGGGATGAATGATAGTCAAATTCTTCTTATGGCTCGTTATTTTAAAGAACAAGAAATTCAGCTCCGTTTTATCGAGTTTATGGATGTTGGCAGTACGAACGGATGGAACTTTGAACAAGTCATTACGAAGGAACAATTAATAGAGAAAATTAATCGTGTATATCCTATTGAGCCTGTTAAGCCTCGTTACTTTGGAGAAGTAGCTAAAGTGTATCGATATGTAGGGAGCAATGCAGAAGTTGGATTTATTACTTCTGTCTCTGAGTCGTTTTGTTCTTCTTGTACGAGAGCTCGTATTTCGGCAGACGGTAAGTTTTTTACATGCTTATTCGGAGCAACTGGAACGGATTTGCGAACGCTTCTTCGAGAAAATATTTCTGATGCATCACTATTAAAAATTCTCCAACATACATGGGAGTTTAGAAAAGATCGGTATTCAGATGAAAGAACAGCTGAAAGTACAAATAAACGTCCAAAAGTAGAAATGTCTTACATTGGTGGATAACGAAAGGAGAGTTCCCTATGCAAGATCGTTATTCAAGGCAAGTATTGTTTTCTGGAATTGGTGAAATGGGACAAAGAAAAATCAGAGAAAAGCATGTGCTCCTAATCGGTGCGGGTGCACTAGGAGCTGCAAATGCGGAAGCGCTCGTTAGGATGGGAATTGGGAAATTGACAATTGCTGACCGTGACTACGTCGAATGGAGTAATTTACAGCGGCAACAGCTATATACAGAAGAAGATGCACAGCAGTGTAAACCAAAAGCAATTGCAGCGGCAGAACATTTAAGAAAGATTAATTCTGAAGTGGAAATTGTACCAGTTGTAACGGATGTTACAATGCAAGAAATGGAAGAGTTAGTAAAAGAAGTGGATCTCATTTTAGATGCGACTGATAATTTCGATACGCGCCTACTTATAAATGACATGTCACAAAAAGAAAATATACCTTGGATATATGGTGGATGTATTGGGAGTTACGGTGTAACGTATACAATTCTTCCGGGGGAAACGCCATGTTTTCGCTGCCTAATGGATCATCCTATGGGCGGTGCAACATGCGATACAGCAGGAATTATTCAGCCAGCTGTACAAATGGTAGTTGCTCACCAAGTAACTGAAGCAATGAAGATATTGGTGGATGATTTTCAGTCGTTACGAGGGACAATGTTATCATTTGATATTTGGAACAATCAATGTATCTCATTAAAAGTAAACAGGCAGAAAAAAAGTACATGTCCATCTTGTGGGAAATCACGAACGTATCCAAGTTTAACATTTGAAGCACAGACAAAAACAGAAGTGTTATGTGGGCGGAATACAGTTCAAATCCGTCCAGGGATAAAGCGAGTTCTTAATTTAGAAGAAATTCAAAAGCGCTTACAAAAAAGCGTGAGTGTCAAAGAAACTCCATATTTACTATCGTTTCTAGTAGATGAATATCGTTTTGTTTTATTTACAGACGGCAGAGCGTTTATTCATGGGACTAATGATATGAAAATGGCAAAACGGTTATACGCAAAGTATATAGGATGAACAGAAAGAAAGTTTCTCCTTATCAAAACGAGGTGAAAAAGAATGTTAGAAAAACGTATACCAATTCCAGTGGCAGAAGCAGTTGCACGTGTAATGGAATATGCCTATCTAGGTGAAACGGAAAAAGTTTCTCTTATAGAAAGCTATGGAAGAACTCTAGGAGAAGATGTTGTTGCAGATTATGATGTTCCGCATTTTGATCGATCTCCATACGACGGGTTTGCAATTAGAGCGGAAGATACAAAAGAAGCAAGTAGCAGTAACCCAATTCAGTTCGAAGTGATTGGTGAAATCGGAGCAGGTTTTGTTTTTACAGAAGAAGTGAAACCATTTCAAGCTGTACGTATTATGACAGGGGCCGCGATTCCAGCGGGGTGTAATGCTGTTGTTATGTTAGAACTAACGGAAGGGTTTGAGGAAAACGAAAAGACTTATATGAAATTAAAACGCTCTTTCGCTTCTGGTGATAACATTTCTTTTAAAGGGGAATATGTAAAACAAAATGCCATCCTTGTGAAAAAAGGAACTTTTATTAACCCTGGAGTAGCAGCGCTTCTTGCTACGTTTGGTTATAGTTCAGTAAATGTTGTTAAGCAGCCGATTATTGGGGTTGTAACAACAGGAAGTGAACTTTTAGAAGTACATGAACCACTAAAACAAGGGAAGATTCGAAACAGTAACTCTTATATGATTGCTGCTCAAATTGAAAGAGTAGGTGGAGTTGTACGGTATTATGGGCAATTCGTTGATGATTTAGAGACGTGTTATAAGACTGTAAAAAAGGCGATGAAAGAAGTCGATATTTTAATTACAACTGGTGGCGTTTCGGTAGGAGATTATGATTATTTACCTGCTATTTATGAGAGATTACAAGCTAATGTACTTTTCAATAAAATAGCGATGCGACCAGGAAGCGTGACTACTGTAGCTGAGCTAGAAGGAAAACTATTATTCGGTCTATCTGGTAATCCTTCTGCTTGTTATGTCGGATGTGAATTATATGTTAGACCAGTTATTCGAACATATTTGCATAGAAAAGATCCGCACGTATATCGTGCAGAGGCGATTTTACAGAAAGACTTTTCGAAAGCAAACCCATTTACCCGTTTTGTACGAGGAAGCGTAAAGATTGTAAATGGTCAATTGCAAGTTACACCAGTTGGCTTAGATAAATCAAGTGCAATTTCTTCACTTGCAGAAGCGAATGCATTTATCGTTTTACCAGGCGGAACAAGAGGATTTGAAGCAGGGATAACTGTTTCGGTACTGTTATTAGAATCAAACGTAGGAAGCGAGTGGCCATGGGAAGAACCGCTTCGATCGTACAAGTAATAGAAAAATAGATTGATGGCTTCTCCGCGGATTATGATTTATACAAAGATAAGAGGTGCAAGATGACACATACGTATTATGAAGTAATTGATACACCTATTTCAATTGAAGATGTTACAAGTAAAGTAATTCGGCGTGAGTGTGGTGCTGTTACTACTTTTATTGGTACTGTTAGAGAATTTACGAAAGGACGCCGTACGCTATATTTAGAGTATGTAGCTTATAAGACAATGGCGGAAAAACAGCTTGAGAAAATTGGTACCGAAGTAGAAGAGAAATGGCCAGGTACATATGTGGCAATTACACATCGCATTGGTACATTGCAAATTTCTGATCTTGCTGTTGTTGTCGCTGTTGCTACACCACATCGGAAAGCGGCCTATGAGGCGAATGAATATATTATGGAGCGTATAAAACAAATTGTTCCGATTTGGAAGAAAGAGTTTTGGGAAGATGGTGAGTCATGGATAGGTGATCAGTTAGAGAAAACAGCATATGTAAATGGTGAACCTGAAAAGGAGATGAGAACATGATTGAAGTACTATTATTTGCACATTTGCAAGAAGAAGCAAGTAAGCCGGCCTTGCAAATAGATTGTGAAAAGATGACGGTTGCTGAGCTAAAGGATGTTCTTATAAAGAAATACAACGTAGCAATTTCAAACGAGATTATGGTCGCTATAAATGAAGAATACGCAAATGAGGACGACATCATTCAAACTGGCGATGTAGTAGCAATGATTCCGCCAGTAAGTGGTGGTTGATTCTTTTCAGTCTAATCATGTGAGTACGTGATTAGACTGGAGGGAATTAATATAACTATGCATACATAGGAGGGAACAGGATGAAAAGTCCTAATTTTCAATTAAGTTTACAAACTTCTAATCTAGTTATCGGTTTTATGGTATGGGTCATTTTATCATCATTAATGCCATATATTAAAGCGGATATTCCATTAACTGCGGGAGAAATTTCTATGGTCACAGCAGTACCGGTTATTTTAGGTTCTATTCTTCGCATTCCAATTGGTTATTGGACAAATCGTTACGGAGCAAGAAAATTATTCTTTATTAGTTTTATTCTATTATTATTCCCTGTCTTTTATATTAGTGTTGCCAATTCTATGAGGGATTTAATTATTGGTGGCTTATTTGTAGGGATTGGTGGGGCTGTATTCTCTGTAGGGGTAACTTCTTTACCGAAATACTTCCCGAAAGAGAGTCACGGTTTTGTAAATGGTATTTACGGTGTTGGTAACGCCGGAACAGCAATTACTTCATTTTTAGCACCTGTCATTGCAACTTCATTTGGCTGGAGAACGACAGTACAGTGTTATTTAGTTTTACTTGCAGCATTTGCACTTATGAACTTTTTATTAGGCGATCGTAAGGAAAAAAAGGTGAATACACCATTAATGGAACAAATAAAAGGTGTATATAAAAATGAAAAACTTTGGTTTCTATGTATCTTTTACTTTTTAACATTTGGATCATTTGTTGCATTTACAGTATATTTACCAAACTTTTTAGTATCTCACTTCGGATTAGAGAAAGTAGATGCAGGTATGCGTACAGCTGGATTCATCGTATTAGCAACAATAATGCGCCCAATTGGTGGTTGGCTTGGTGATAAATTTAATCCATTTAAAATATTAATCTTTGTATTTATCGGTTTAACACTTTCAGGTATTATTTTATCATTTATGCCTAGTATGAACGTGTATACATTTGGTTGCCTACTAGTTGCATTCTGTGCAGGCATTGGAAATGGAACAATCTTTAAGCTTGTTCCAATGTACTTCTCTGAGCAAGCAGGGATTGTAAATGGAGTTGTATCAGCTTTAGGTGGACTAGGAGGGTTTTTCCCGCCATTAATTTTAACATTACTATTCCAACTGACAGGTCATTATGCGATTGGATTTATGGCGTTATCAGAAGTAGCACTTGCTTGTTTAATCATTACAGTGTGGATGTATAGCCAAGAGAAGCTGTTAGTGATGTTAAAGGATCATTAATAAGAAAAAAGGATGTCTAGTAGAGACATCCTTTTTTCTACTTGAACAAAAGAGAATGAATTGTTTTATTAATAACAAGACTCTTTTCGTAAATAATGTTGCTTTATTGCATAAGAATTTTATCCTTATTGATTTTATGTGATTTTTACGCATAATTGTAACTAAGGGAGATGATGTCAGGTTGAGTAAACAGAATATCAGCACAACAGTTTCAGGAGATATAATTGTTACCCATTTAATTGGCAAGATTAAAACAGATGATGTTTATGAATGGTTTAATGGCTTCGAGCAGGTTTGTCATCAATTCATTTCCGAGGGTCGGAAATACAAATTGTTGGTGGATAGAAAAGGATACACGCCAAATCATTTTTCTGTTCAAAAAGCATGGAAAGATAAGTTCTTCAATGAAACCATTTTGAATCACAGTAAGGCAATGGCGTTTCTCCTTGAAGAAGGGGAGATAATGAATTATTTACAACACTCCAATACAAAAGAATCTGTGAAATTTTTTGATGATTATGAACAAGCGCTAATTTGGTTGAATGAATATCCAATATAAAACCTTTATTGAACCAGTTGCTCTCAAGCAACTGTTTTTTTATGCTCGTAATGTTGAAGTTGTCATAAAATTCACTTGCTTACAAGTTTTCAACACCATTATTTTTCTTCGCAGATTCTTGTCCAATTGCCTGTGCGATTCTAAAAAACGAAACCAAAACAAAAAGAACAAACGCCTCTAAAAAACGTTTGTCCAAAGTTAATTCATATTTTAGCTAAGAGATAGATTACAATTTCTGAGTACGAGAAAGTTTTTTTATAAGTTTAGGAAGGACAGATGATAATTCTTGTTTCATACGTTTTGTAAACGATGGATCTTTACCTGAAGTTGAAATAGTGAAAACATGCTCATCATTTCGGATGACACCAGGTGTGTGAAATGATGATTCTGTACCGTCACTTACAACGTTAACCCATTGAAAATCATGAGCGGCCTGTTTGACCATCATATTTACAGTATGTTGATTTGTTGCCGCATAAATAAGATGGGCATCTTTAATATCATCATTAGTAAAAGTTTTTTGCTTCCATGTAATATAAGGAAGCTCCTTCATTTCCTCACAAATCTCTGGGCTAACAACGGTGACAAAAGCGCCTGTATCCTTTAATCCAGCTGCTTTTCGATATGCAATTTTACCTCCACCAACTATAACGACCACTTTTTTATTTAAATTAAACATAAGAGGGTACATGTTATACATACACACATTCCTCCATTCGTTCTAATAATGCTAACTTCATGTATGTATCAAATTGAAGACAATTACAAGTCGTAACGTGATTATATTTTTTTGTATGTAATTTAATTTTTTGAAGCAATAATCCGGTAAAGAGAAGGTACGGCATGACATATACACGGGAAGCATTCAATGTTATATTTTTAAGTTCAGCAGTAAAAGAGGGGGTTCCTTTTGTTAAAAAGGAACAAGATACCGGCATATCGAGTTCTCGTTCGACAGCTGCTCCAATTTGCTGTAATTCATAAATAGGCTGAGGGTCACTACTACCTCGTCCTACGAGTAGAATTTTACTACCTTGCATTGGCATAGTTTCACGTATTCTTTTCACTACAAGTTCAACCATATGTGGATGCGTACTAAAAGGTGGTGCAACTGAAAATGTTATATGTGAATATTTCTTTTGCATTTGCTCTATTTCAAAAGGAATATCACGTTTATAATGAGCAGCCGCAAATAATAAAACAGGTACAATCATTATGTCAGTCGCTCCCTCTATTACTGCTTCTGTAACTGCATCATGAATGGTAGGTGTTGTTAGTTCAAGAAAAGCTATTTTTTGAATCCTTTCGTTACGTTCTTTCATAACAGATTGAATAAAGTGAATGAATTGTTCGTTACCTTCTTGCAGTCGGCTACCGTGTCCAACATATATAATTCCTTTCATTGTCTCACCCTGTCTTTCTTCATAACAATTTCTTGTAATTGATGATCTACGTTTTGAAACCCGACTTTATTTGCATACTGTAAAGTTGGAACATCGGTATATGAGAAGGGAAGAGTAAGAGTATGCATAAAGCCAAGGCGTTTTACTTCTGATAAAAACGTATCAATTGAAGCACGTCCTTCAAATACAATGCTATCCCATGAGAATTCAGAAAGCATACGTGAATGAATTTCATCGAATCGATGATCAATTTTATACTCATGAGTCATCATATAGGAGCCTGCACCAATTTTTTCTTGAATGAAAGCAATTCGATTAATGTTCCGGCCTAAATAAACAGTTGTATCGGAAGAGAATATTGCTTGTTTACTTAATAGTCCATAGTGCATCATTTTTTCTTGAGTGGCACCGTTCATATACTGCAGTTCCGCCTGTAAGGAACGAATATCTTTATGATGTTTACTGCATGATTGCATCAAGATTTCTACACTTTCAGCTGAACAAAATACAAGGCGATTTGCTTTGAAAATTTCATGGATTTGTTCAGAAGTTAATGCGTATTCTTCTTTTTTGAAGGTTGGAATTTGATATATTTCTGCACCGGATTCTTGTAATAGTTGTTTTATTGAACTTTCTTTATTTGTTGCAGATGCAAATAATACTTTTTTACCATGCAATGGTTTACGTTCTTTCCAAGCAATTTGGTTACGCAAGGAAACGACATCACCAACAATCGTCATTGAAGGGTTAGAAATATTTTCGTTTTTGACGTTATGAACAATTGTTGATAGTGTCCCTGTGACAACGCGCTGTTTTCCAGTTGTACCCCATTCAATGACTGCTACAGGCGTATCTGTTTTCTTTCCTGATTGTAGTAAGCTTTCACAAATTGTAGGTAAGTTTTTTATACCCATGTAGTAGGCGATCGTGTCGCTATTGTGGGATGAATTGTATTTTCCATGATCGGTTAAAGGACCTTTTGAATGTCCAGTTAGTAAAGTAACGCTATTACTGTAGTCACGGTGGGTGAGGGGGATACCTGCATAGCTACTAGCGGCGATGCTAGATGTAATACCTGGTACAATTTCATATGGAATGTTCGCTGCCGCTAAAGTTTCTGCTTCTTCACCAACTCTGCCGAAAATAGATGGATCTCCGCCTTTTAAGCGGACAACGATTTTCCCTTCTTTCGCAAATTGAAGTAGGTGGGCATTAATCATTTCTTGTCGCATAGTATGATTCTTTGGCATTTTTCCGCAATAAATAAGTTCGCATGTTCCTTTCGTATAACTAAGAAAGGTAGGGTTCAATAAGCGGTCATATAAGACAATATCTGCACGCTTTAAGCAATCTATCGCTTTTTTTGTAATTAGCCCCTCATCACCTGGTCCTGCACCAACTAAATATATATATCCGTTCATATTCGCACCTCATTTAGTTTTTATTTAAAAGGAAGCCAGGGTAGGCTTCCTTTTGTAAATTACATGTATATATAAATATCCTCGTCAATTACTTCTACTTCGTACGTTTGAATACAACCGTCATCCGGCTTTTGAACTTCACCTGTTATTAATGAAATTTTCCAATCATGTAGTGGACAAAAGACGAATTCCCCAGATACAATTCCTTCTGCTAACGGTCCATTTTTATGAGGGCAACGATTTTCTACAGCTCGAATATCGCCATTTGAGAGACGAAATAGGGCGATAGACATACCTTTCATTTGCACCTCTTTACCAATTTGAATAGGAAGGTCTTCCGCACGCATAATTTTTATTTTTTCTTTCGTTTGTAACATATAGTGCACGCTCCTTATTTTACAGTTTCTACTTCATACATCGCTTTTTGTGATTTCGTTTCTAGTGCTTGTCCCCATGCTTCCGTATATGTGCTACGAGCTTTTTGGAAACGCTCATTTAACATAGTGACCATGTTTGCCTCTTGTAGTATTTCTTTTATGTGATCGAAGCCTAATCGTTCTGTCCAGTAGGCAGTGCGCTCTCCGTAAATACCAGTTTCACGATAATATTGTACGTAAGCTGTAGCGATGTGAAGTACATCATCTTCAGTAGGGACAATCATTACAAAGTCAGCTTCACGTACTTCCGTACCACCATTTCCGCCGATATAAAGTTGGAATCCATTTTCGACACAAACAACACCAAAATCTTTCGTAAGTACTTCCGCACAGTTACGTGGACAACCCGTTACACCCATCTTCATTTTATGAGGTGTATCTACCATTTCTAATGATTGTTCAAGTAGCATACCAAGTCCTAATGAATCTTTCGTACCGAAACGGCAGAAGCGGGAACCAACACATGATTTTACATTACGAAGAGATTTTGAATACGCATATCCAGAAGTCATATTTAAATCGGCCCATACGTTAGGTAAGTCTTGTTTCTTAACACCATATAAGCCGATTCGACTTGCACCTGTAATTTTCACGAGAGGGACGTCATATTTTTTCGCAACTTCAGCAATTTTCATTAAATCATCTGCGGTTGTAACGCCTCCGTACATACGTGGAATAACAGAAAATGTACCATCATGCTGGATGTTACCATTCATTCTTTCATTAACGTAACGGGATGATTTATCATCTGTATATTCTTCTGGAATCGCCATACGTAAATAGTAATTTAAAGCAGGACGACATTTCGAACAGCCGTCTTCATGTGCAAAACCGAGTACATTTCGTACTTCTTTTGGCGATTTTAAACCTTTCTCATGAATTGCCGCTACAACTTCATCACGTGATAAAGTTGTACATCCACACATACCGGCAGATTGTGCTGAGGCATCAAAAGCATCTCCAAGTGTATGAGATAAAATTTGTTCAACAAGTGGGCGACATTTACCACAAGATCCTGCGGCTTTCGTGCAGCCTTTTACTTCTTCAAAAGTAGTTAATTCTTGTTCTAAAATGGCATGAACGATTGTGCCTTTCGTAACACCATTACATCCGCACACAGTGTCATCCGCACTCATAGTAGCAACGTTAAGTTCACTTTCTTCACCAGCTTTGTGAAGAAGGGAAGCTGGTGTATATTCTTGTATATCTTCTTCTTTTTTTAACATGCTAAAGAGGCGTGTACCATCAGCAGTATCACCATATAAAACGATACCAACGACTTTATTGTCACGAATTAATACTTTTTTATAGGAACGTTTACATTCATCAAATATTGAAATTGCTTTCGTTTGATCATCTTCATAAATTTGACCAGCAGAGAATAAATCACAACCTGCAACTTTTAATTGTGTACCGACGATACTACCCACATATCCATCAGTTTGTAAATTTGTTATATGTTTTGCTAATATTGCACCTTGTTCATAAAGAGGAGCAACAAGTCCATATGCGATACCGTCATGTTCTGCACATTCACCAACTGCATAAATGGATTCATCATTTGTTTGCATATAGTCGTTGACTGCAATACCGCGATTTACAATTAAGTCAGCATCTTTTGCTATTTGAGTATTCGGACGTATTCCGACAGCCATTACGATTAAATCACAATTTAAAATTTCACCATCTTCAAATTGAATACCCTCAACATAATCTGTACCAAGAATCTTTACAGTTTTCTTTTCTATGAGAAATTTCATGCCTTGCGCTTCTAAATCTTCACGCAATAGAGAAGCGGCTTTAGCATCTAGTTGTTGCTCCATTAAGTTCGGCATTAAATGAACAACATGTACGTCCATTCCTAAGTCAATGAGGCCTCTTGCGGCTTCTAAACCAAGTAATCCACCACCAATGACAACGGCCTTTTTCTTTTCTTTAGCAGTATTAATCATAAATTGTGTATCTTCAATTGTTCGAAATCCAGTCACACCAGGAAGGATGGAACCTTCAACAGGTAATATAAAAGCACTAGATCCCGTTGCGATAATGAGTTTGTCATATGTAAGAGTACGATTTTTTTCTGTGACAATGACTTTTTCTTCTCGGTCAATACTTTGAACTCTTTCGTTTGTATATAAAGTTATTTCGTTTTCTTCGTACCAACTATATTCATTCATAATGATATTTTGCATATTTGTTTTTCCTTGCAGAACATGAGAGAGCATAATGCGATTATAGTTTGGATGTGGTTCATCTCCAAAAATAGTAATCTCATATGAATCACTATCATGTTTTAATATTTCTTCTATACAGCGTATTCCAGCCATACCATTTCCGATCATAACTAAACGTGTTTTCATATTCATTTCCCCTTTTATGTGAAAAGTTGAACAAAGTATATTATGTTTCCATTATAGAAAATTAAAAAAGAGGGAGATGTGATATTTATCACATTTTTATAATGATTCACAAATTGTTAAAATTCGGACGTATGTGAAGGGAGAAGCGAAAGGATAGACGGATGCTTAATAGTCTGTAGGGGAATGAATAAACTCCCATTGATTAGAAGTTTTATTTAATGAGAGAATATGTTTTTTAGTGGAATGAAAGAAGGGAGTAAGGAGGAATAATCAGTTTGAAATGAAGAACCCTCCATAGCAGGCTGTAGTTCTTCTTCTGAAAGGTCTTTAAAGAGGAAGATCTCTCGTAAATGTTTTTTATCATCTTTTCTTTCATAAATACAACTCCTTAATGCTACCTGATATGTACCTTCGATAAATTAAATTATATCAAGCTGTCCAGTGAAACGGTGGGGGAAAGTGTGAATGTTTTTACAAAATGAAAAGCAGGACATGAGTAAAAATGCTCATGTCCTGCGCTGTATTTAAGCTTTTGCGATAGCACGTGGAAATAAAATGTTATTTTCTAAATGAATATGTTCAAATAAGTCAGATTCAAGAGCTTCAAGGCGCTGGTAAACAAGGCGATAAGTGCCACAAGCTCCTTCTGGTGGAGTAAAGTCATTTGTCACCTTACGAAGTTCTTTAATAATATTGCCAGCGTGGTCATGCTCACTTTCTAATTCTTCTACTACTATACGTAATTTTGCATAATTTTCATCAGTCGGATTTTGTTCGAATTCTAAAATTAATGGGAACTCTTCCGTTTCTTCTTTAATTAAATGCTGTTCTAATTCAATCTTAAGTTCATGAAATAGCTTATGAATTTGAGCTAAATGAGGCTGACTTGCCCCATGAACGCGTAATACTTTCGTCACATATGGACTTAACTGTGGCAATTCTTCATTTAAATAGCGATGATGCTTATTTACAACATAATCAATCAATTCTTGATAAGAAGCATTTTTCCAATCAATTTCAGATTTGTTTAATAGTTTTGTTTTATGATAAAGCGTGTTTAATTCTGTGATTACCTCTGATGCTGATAAATTTCTTTCATTAATTGCATCAATAAGTGGTCTATTACCACCACAACAAAAGTCTATTCTATATGATTTAAAAAGATCACTAGCTTTCGGAAATTGTGTTACAATCTCACCGATAATTGAAGTTTCAGTAAATGTATGTTTCATATGAATGCCTCCATAAAGTTTAAATGTAATATCTAAATCAAGAATAGCGATAAATTCAAATCAATGTGGTGATTTAAATCACTTATTATGTGTCATTTTTGAGAATAATAAAAGGAGTTTTATTTAAGCAAGAGGAAGCGTAATTAGTCGCAATAATTTACGATAATAAAAAAAGAAGCTTAGTATAAAATGTACCCTATAGAATAGACACTTAAAAAAAGTCTATTCTATAGGGTATTT
>NZ_PCNZ01000013.1 GCF_002975175.1 Bacillus sp. MYb209 | reverse complement strand
CTTCTTGATGTTGCCTAACTTTTTTCAAAATGTCCTTTACAAAGGGTACAGATTATTTTGGTCATCCACCTTTTTCTTTATTCGCCTCCTTTTTAATTATATTGAATACCCTAAATATTTACAATATTATTCAATTATCGAAATAAATCATGCTTCTGAGAAAGCTTTCACTCTTTCTTCTTGCGGCTTTCGGAAAGTAAACGCCATTCCTACAAATATTAGGACAATCCCTACAATTTGCATACTCGTCGGTCTGAATCCAGTAAAGACTGTATCTAATATAATCGCAACACCGGGGTCTAGAAACACTAGTACAGAAATTAATCTCGTCGGTAAATCTCTTAAACTGTCAAAAAATAAGTAGTACACAAACCCTGTATGTATAAGTCCTGTCGCTGTAATCATGATCCAATTCGTTTGTGTTAATCCTTGAAATGCTCCGAAATCTATAAATGGTAATAGTAAAAATACACCTAAAAGTGTTTGTAAAAATGTCATCGC
The DNA here is from genome assembly GCF_002975175.1 of Bacillus sp. MYb209. Classification (GTDB taxonomy): domain Bacteria; phylum Bacillota; class Bacilli; order Bacillales; family Bacillaceae_G; genus Bacillus_A. Next base: position 118,456 of record NZ_PCNZ01000013.1, on the reverse strand, counting down.
ATATGCACTCGTATGCTTAATTCCTTTTCCGAGCAACGTTGTAAATGCATAAAATACAGCTGCAAGAAGCGCCCACACCATGCCAGATGACATTAATTTCTCAAGCGATACATTTCCATCTACTCCAGCTATTAAAACAGTACCGATAAAACAAATAATGATTGATAGAACGGAAAATACTGTAAACCTCTCTTTAAATACAATACTACCAATCATTAATACGATGATCGGTGCAAGATGATATACAGAAATCGCAATTGTAATCGACATGACTTCAAACGCTTTAAATAAAAATACCCAGTTAAAAACGAGAAATACACCACAAGCTAATATTTGTATGGTTTCTTTTTTGTTCCATTTCTCACTTTTGTATTGCCCCGTTACGAACCAACATAATGCTAAAAATAAAGTCGCACAAATACAACGAACAAATACTAATTCAAAAGACGGTAAACCAGTTTGCACAGAAAAGAATCCAATCGATCCGAAAATAGACATCGAAAGAATCATTTTTATAGCCGGCATTGATTTTGAATGAAACAAAATATTAACCTCCTAAATATTTCACTGAATATTCTATATATTATACACTATAATTTTCCAAAACTCGAATAATCCATAATAAGAAGAAGCAGTACACTACTGCTTCTTCTGTTTTTCATATTGTTCAAACGTATGAATTCTTTCGAAAATTGGCGGATGTGTGTATAAGAAAAATTTCACTAATGCAGGTGGATTCACCTGGCTTAAGCTTGTTTTTGATAAATATTGAAAAGTTTTCACACCAGACTTCCCATCTTTCGTCATATCTAAAGCATATTGATCTGCCGCTCGTTCTTCTATGCGTGAAACGTAGTTTGTTGCTGGTTGTGATGCAAAGGATAGTACAGAAGAAATTAAGAAAAATAAAGGTAAAATCGAGAAACATGCCATTTTTGAAATTTTCAGCGTATCTCCCCATTTTCGAATACACAAATTTAAAATTCGACTAATTAAATACATACCTATAAACGATATGAAAATATAACTAGCAACACCCCAATATATATGTTTCATAACATAATGCCCCATTTCATGAGCCATTATAAATAAAATCTCTTTATCTTTTAATTGCTGAAGTGTTGTATCCCACATTACAATGCGAAGATTTTTTCCAATTCCTGTTACATATGCATTTAAAGCATTCGTTTTTTCCGACATATTTACTTCATATACGTGTTCAGATGGAATATCAGCTTTATCTGCTATCGCTAAAATTTTCGTTTCTAATTCTTTATTTTTCAGCGTTGAGAAGTCGTTATAAAGTGGATCAATCATAACAGGTTGCACAAACGTTAAGAAAATCGTAAATGGCACAGAAAGCGCCCATCCTGCTAGCCACCATCTCTTCGGGAATTTACGGATGAGCCATAATAAAACCGTAACAATGAGCAGCATAGTCGCATAGTTCACCCAAAAATCAATGACATGATCTTTTATCCAGCTTTGTGTACTTTGCGTGGAAATGCCGTAATCAACGGACACTTTACGCCCGATCCATTGCATCGGTAATGCAAGAACTGTTGTTAGTAGTGATAAATAAAAGAAATAAATCGCAACTTGTAAGACATTTATTTTGGTCGTTTCCTTCGACCATTTCTCAAACTTTTTTGAAATACCGAGCACGAGTACAAATAATAAAATAATCCATTCAAGAGGCGTCGCTAAAAAGAACAGTAAATTTTTCACGCGCGAATAATCTTGGCTTAGCGTAAGCTCCCTCGCATTCATAAAAGTTTCTGGATCTGCACTCGTTCCTTTATACATGTCCGGAATGAGTTCATGATTCCATCCAAATAAATACCAATATATAAATAACGCAAACCCAGCGTACAAAAAAAGCGACCACCCAATAACTTTCCTCACGCTATTCCCTCCTCTATGCTGCCTGTCTATTATTATTGTAAGTTCGTACTTTCAAAATTAGAACAAGCTAATCGTGAGAATTGTTCTAGTTCGTTCAATTTATATAAAAAAACTCTTCTATTACAAGAAGAGTTTCACCTATTTTCAAATATTTTCTTCGGCTCATAATCTGGTATAAGAAATGTACTTACAAACCAGTGCCTTTTACATATCGTATATATTCATAGTCCTTAAAACATAGCGTCGTTATAATTATCCTCCTTAAGGAAGCACATCTATTAACAAACTAAAATCTTGCAAAGAAAAAGAACTATATTTCATAATACCTTGTACAGTTAAAAGTAAGATAAGACCCATCACACACATATAATTAATACTTTCTTCATGCTTTTTCTCAGCAACTACTCCGCCCGTTATGCATAAAATCCCTAATAAATGGAGCGCTAAATACATAAAAAAGTAAGATTCCTCCCAGCGAAGAACAACATTTACTGTCGTAATCAATACTAAACTCAGTACAATCAAATAAAAAAACCTATTTGATGATATTGTTTCATTCATATAATTTTATACATCCCTTTCAAATTTCGAATTAATGATGATTTAATTTTCATAAAATAAAAGTCCCCATTACTTTCTCAAACATTTTATGAGCCCTAACATAACTCTCTTCATTTTTCACATACTGTCTGAAGATGCGCTTCATCATTTCTTCTATAATAAAGCTGACTATTATTAATGTCCCTAACACGATAAAAAGAAAAATAGTATTTCCTGTATCATTATTAATGGAAAAGTACTTATATCTAATAGAAGTGTAATCTATCACTTCCTTCAATATTTTCTCAAACGTCTTCTCTACCTTACTTATCTCCTACTATACTCGAAAAGCTCTTTTCCTTCTCCGCATGTATAACCGGCACTTCTTTGCTCCAATATTTGCGATTAACAAATAAAAAGATGAGTACTAAGTTCAATCCCGCTATAAAAATAATTAGTCCCGGAAAGAATGTTGTATAGTTCGAAAAATCTGCAAAACTCATTATCTTTTCTCTGCTTACTAGAAAAGAAGCACAGAGCACAAACGCATTGTTTAACATATGAATAGCAATTGGCATGAGTAAGCTTTTCGTACGAATATATACAATTGATAGTACAATGCTAAATACAGCTGCGCCTAGGAAATCAACATGTAAGCAAGCAAATAAAAGTGCTACAACGACCATCGCTATACCAGTTCCCCATTTTGCTGCAAAACGCTGAAGTAAAAAACCTCGAAAAACAAATTCTCCGATAATAGGTGCGATAAATACAACCATAATAAATTGATATACATATCCCCCTGTACTATCTATAATCGGTTCATGCAAGGCATTCATAATAAAATCTGGTGTAATCCAGGCAAAGCTGTACATGTACAAAATAAGATAACCGTAACTAAAAACACATAGCATAATTGCGATGTACAAAACTTGCACCAGGTTAAATGTTTCATTTCTATTAATAAATAATGAAAATGAAACACGATGCTTTCTATATCCATAAAAGAGCCATAGTATTGGAAGGATATAAAATATAAAAATATTTATAAAAGAAGAATTTTGTATATGAAATGTATTTTCTAGCAATTCATTACTATTTCGTGCTATCAAAATTAATAATGCAAATACAATTAAAAAATATCTAGCTCGCATCGTTTGAAACGGATTCACACTCATCTCCTCCCCATGTTACTTTTATCATATCATCTGAATCTTAATTTTTTGTGAAAGGAAACCTTAAAATTTCCTTAAAAATTCCATAAGTTACAAAAAGATGATATGATATTCGAGGAAATTAGGAGGGATTCATATGTATCGCGCAAACATTTTACTCGTTGATGATGAAACAGCAATTTTACAATTACTAACTACCATTCTTGAAAAAGAAGGTTTTTCTCATATTACAACTGCAACATCTGCGGCAATAGCCTTATCTCTCACCGAGCAAAACAATTACGATTTAATCATTTTAGATGTGATGCTTCCTGGACAGTCCGGTTTTGACATTTGTCCGATCATTCGCCAAAAAACGGATTGTCCTATCTTCTTTCTAACAGCAAAAACATCTGATTTAGATAAAATTTCCGGATTTTCATACGGTGCCGATGATTATATTACGAAACCATTTAATCCACTAGAAGTAGTCGCTCGTATGAAAGCACAACTTCGAAGACATATGAAACAAAACATACAAGAACAAAGAATATACTCCTCTTCATTTGGGAGATTTGAAATTGATCAACATTCTGCGGAACTAACGGTAGATGGGAACGTTGTCGAATGTTCCGCTCAACTCTTTCAACTACTACTCTTCTTTTGTGAGAATCCGGACTATGTATTTTCGAAAGAAGAAATATATGAAAAAGTTTGGGGAGCACCTGCCTATAATGGAGATGATAATACTGTTATGGTTCACATTCGAAAACTACGTGAAAAAATTGAACAAGATCCAAGTAATCCATTGTACATCAAAACGGTTCGTGGACTTGGCTATAAGTTCGTTACAAAGTAGGTTAAAGATATGAATTTTAATAAACGACTTATAATCCAGTTTATCTTACAACATGTTTTTGTCTTAGTTACGTTACTTATCGCAGTAGTTGCTTCTTTTTCTTATTTAATTTTTCTTCTTAATAGTACTTTATATGAACCTAATATTTCTGATTATGATACCTTTACAATCTCCCAATATATTTCTTCTGAAGACAATAACATTACTTTAAAATCTGAGGTAAAAGATTTAATAACAGAAAAGAGTGATTGGCTTCAAATTGTAGATGAAGATGGAAAGGTCCTTTACAACTTTAATACACCTAACGATGTTCCGACCGCTTACACAAAGACATCCTTACTTACATATTTACAGAATAGTAGCAACAACATTTATAAATTTAACTATTGGGAAATTAAATTAGAAAAGAAACCAGTGCTCGTTATTTACGGTGCCAAACTAAAAAGTAATGCATTACTAAAAACGATACAACAAGGACATCCTTCTTTATCATTAAATGAATTTGCATTAACTGAACAAGAAAAACAATTACTTTCTAAAGAAAAAGCAACACTGCAAATATTTAATAACAATGGCGAAGAAATTTTTTCCTATCCAACTGGGAAGAAAAAAACATTTTCGGCTATAAAAACAGCTCTTAATGAAAAAGAACCGTGGAATTATAAAGAAAATACATCTAGTTTTTACGATTCAAATAGTGGTCATCTCGTCGTTGTATCCGCCCCAAACGCTCATTATTATCCAGATGATGAATTAGATGATGTATTTACCAAGAAACTTCTAATCGGATGTAGCTTAATCCTCCTTATTGTGTTTGTTTATTTAGTCATTCTTTCAATTTGGTATGGAAATAAGTTTGGAAAGCCTTTATTACACACGATGCACTGGCTTAAAAACATAGCCGGCGGCAAATATGAAGAACCTGTTAGTAAAAAAGGAAAACCCGTTCGGTTCCGGCGCTCCGGTAAAGAAAAATGGTCGTTCCGCATATTTAAAGATGTTACGAACTCACTAGAGCACCTTTCTATTACTTTGAAAAAGAACGATGCAATGAGAAAAGTACTGCAACAAACACGTGAAGAGTGGATTACCGGCCTGACGCATGATCTAAAAACACCGCTTAGCTCTATATACGGCTATGCATTATTATTAGAATCGAAGCAATATAATTGGACTGATCAAGACATTCAACAATTTGGCCATGTAATGAAAGAAAAATCTCAATATATGACTACATTAATTGACGACTTAAGCTTAACGTATCAATTAAGAAATAATGCCCTTCCCGGACAGCATGTAAATGTTGAAATTAACCAGTTCGTTCAAAAAGTACTACTGCAATTTATTAATAATCCAACGCTGCAAAATCAAAATATTGAATTCGTGCCAAGTTCAAGTAAGATTCAATATTTTATTGAAGAAAAATGGTTCCAGCGTATTATCGAAAACTTATTAGCAAATGCTGTAAAACATAATAATGAAACGACAAACGTAATCGTAAAACTTTCCCAAAATGCAAATTCATTTACACTTTCTATTTCAGATAACGGAAAAGGAATGGATGATAAAACGAAAGAGCTTCTATTCGAGCGATATTACAGAGGAACAAATACAGAAGAAAGCAATATAGGAACTGGGCTTGGCCTAGCCATTACAAAACAACTCGTTCATGCCCATAATGGGACGATTTCTATTGATAGTGAACTTGGAAAAGGAACGACGATTATTCTTGTATTTCCATTGTAAACGTCAAATAACTCCAAAATGTACGACTACAGTTAATTTTAGAGTTATTCCCTTATTGAGTAAGAGTGCAACAGTACATGAAATTATATCGACTTAACTACAAAATACGACAATAGTAGCAACTTATTAATAAGAGAAGACCGTCCAGAAATACCTTTTGGACGGTCTTTCTTTCTATTATTTCTTCTTCACCGGTATCCAAAGCTCAACTTGAGCGAACTCACTCTTATCTGCATGGCAGCGCTCATCGTATAGTTCAAACTCTGTAACTCCGCAATGTTCATATCCTGAATGCGGGAACCATTCTGAGAATACCGCATTCCATGTTTGATGAATAGACGATACCATTTCTTCATGAGGAACTTTTGGCGTTGTAAATACTGCATACGTTGCGGATGGGAATGTACGCTTTGCAATTGCATTTGGTACATTTTCAAAGTCTGTAACTTCCATTCCAATAATATAAGTGAAGTCCCCTGTTTCTAAATTAAAATCGGTACATAATCCAAGCTCTACCCATTGGCTCGTATCTTTACGATTTGGAATCGTCGTTCCAAGATCTTTTTGTAAATACTCTTGCCAAAAGGCCGGGATGTCTTGATGATTTTTCCCTTCTTTACTCGTCGTCTTCAGCTCATAACCCGCCATTAAAAATTCCGGTTTATTTACAATACGATATTCCATTTGTATGCCCCCTAAATATGGATTTAATTTTCTTTGTTTTACATTCACTCTATAATACATTGGTGTTTCAATTTCTTGTTTTCGATATTCGCTTGGTGTCATTTGAAATAATTTTTTAAAGGCTCTCGTGAACGTTTCGTGAGATTGAAAGCCATGCTCAAATGCGACATCAATAATTTTTTCATCCGTATGAGAAAGTTGATAAGCTGCCCGGGCCAACCTCCTCTTCCGAACATACTCCATTACTGTATCGCCTACTAACGCCTGGAATACGCGATGAAAATGTGATTCAGAAAAACATGCAATGCGAGCTAAATTACGCAGCGTTTGTTTTTCCATTACATCCTCTTCAATATAATCAATTGCCCTTTGAATTTGAGTTTCATAGCTTTCCACCTCTGTTCACCCGCCTTATATGTATTATGATAAAAGAGAATCCTATCCAATTCTTGACGTTTTTTACTATAATTCCATAAAAAATCGTAACTTTTTTATATGTATTTCGTTGTTATGTATGAAGGGAGGGAGGGAAATGTAGTGAAACAAAGTCAATCATTAGAAGACATTTACTCAGAGCACATGCATGATTTATTTCGCTATCTTCTCTCCCTAACCGGAGATCCCCACTGTGCTGAAGATCTCATGCAAGAAACTTTTTACCGAATGCTCGTCCATATTGACTATTATAAGGGAGAAGAAATTAGGCCGTGGTTATTTACAATTGCCTACAACGCCTTTATCGATTGGTACCGAAAAGAAAAGAAGTATAAAACAACTAAAATTGAAGAATTCCATTTACCAAACGTGCCAAGTACAGAGCACTCTTATTTCGTAAAACATGAGATTACTAGTTGGTTAGAAAGTTTATCTTCTCTTCCGCTCCAAAGACGAAATGTGTTACTACTACGAGATTACTACGGATTCTCCTATAAGGAAATAGCAGAAATGACCGGTCTTTCATTAGCGAAAGTAAAAATTGAATTACACAGAGGGCGAAAAGAAGTAAGAAACATAAAGGAGTGATACAGATGGGATGTACAGAGTTTAAAAAACTATGGGAGAAGTACGAAAAAGGAACGCTCACACATGATGAACAAGAACAGTTAGAAAATCATATTGAGACATGCGAAGAATGTGAAGCTCACTTGGATGAATTATTAACAAAAACAGAACCCGTTAAGAAAAGGTTACCGCCAAAAGACCTTAAAGTTCCTTTTTGGAGGATTAAATGGAAACATCGTTTACAAACGCTTGGTTTTATACTAGCAATTTGTATCGTTATATATATGATCGGCGGGGTATTATCTGCCTTTTATTTTCAAGCTGATAATGATAAAAGACTAGAAGAAATAAGAAGTGTTCCTTCTCTTGCACTTGAAGCAACTATCCCAAATAGCCGTGTTATGGGGGGCGGAACAAGTGTAGAAGCTTTTTTTCGTACGAACAGTCACTTTGATTTAGTGAAGACCGTCGGCAAAAAAGAAATACCACTCGGTACAATAGAAACAAGCAGCTTCTTATCTTCTTTAAATGTCACAAATAAATCTTGGGTGAATATGCACTATCAACCCAACATCTTCTTTGTTCATCCAAAAATAAAACAAGGTGATTATTTAAAAGTAGCATCTAAAAAAGTTTGGGATACACTTGGAAAGGTGCATGAGGGAACCGTTGCAGAAGTAGCAATATCTTTTGACAAACCTTACACTTTAAAAGAATTAGAACCACTTCTATATAGCGTATTTGGGGCACAAGAAATGCCGCCAACTCCTTTATGGTACGCTTTAGATACAGGACAAGAAAGAATAAATGAAGAAGATTTCATCCTATCTGGGAGCGACTTTATAGGATTTCCAGAACATATAGGATTCCTTGATGATGAAACAGAAAATCAGAAAACGCAAGAGGATAAAGTAATTGAAATGATGCGCATTCTTTCTACACATAAAAAAACTGTAAGTACAGTTGCTATGCTTCCTGAAAACGAACTAAACTTAGATAAACGTTATAAATATGTAAAAGATAACGGAGTAAAAGTATACGGCATTGTAATTACTGGACCTTCAAAAGAATTATTAAAATTACAAAATTCCCCTCACGTACGTTATGCTACTCTTGGAGATATTGAGGTTTGGAATTGGTTTGATAATTAATAAGAAAAAGGTAGAGCATCCAAACGATGCTCTACTCTTTTTTAATTAGAAATCACTTTCACATACATCCCTCTCACCGCTTTTTCATAAGTAATATCACTCATCTGTTTTATTCTTTCTGATATGGCAGACGATTGAACAACTTTCCCTTCACGAAGTAACGGAGGATTAATAAGGCGCACTTTATTTTTCTGATGTAAATCATAATCATTTCTATCTTCTTTCACTTCTACACTTGGATGAATTTTATTTAATAAAGCATCTACTTCTTGATCTTTATATTGCTTCAATTTCGAAATTAACTCGTAATCTTCAAGAAGAAAGTCATCTGCATGAATGACCTTTTTATGAAGAGCTACTTTTAACGTTTTAGCTAACATATCATTTCCGTAAATATTCATTGGCTTCATAAAGAAATCGATTACCTCTTTGTAATACGTCTTCGTAAACCATTCAGCAATCTCGATATTTTGAAGAACCATTTTTCCATTAACTGCGATTAAATCCTCTAAAAAATCTTGAGCTTCTTCTAAAGAAATATATCCATATGCATACATATCTCTCAATGTGTAATCCACTCGGTCTGCACATAATTCTGGCGCAGATCTTTCAAGTAATGTCCACTTCGAATCATCTAACAAAATATCTTCATAGTTATAACCATGTTTTAAAAGAATCGCCGGGATTTCCGAGTTTTTAACGACAGCGCTAAATATTTCTTCATGATAACTTTCATTTTCGTTATCAAAAACATAATCAATGACATGCGAAAAAGCAGTGTGTGATACATCATGCAATAAACCAGCAATCTGTTCTTCTACCGGACCACCAAGTTTTTTAATTAACAACATAACACCAACTGAATGATCAAAACGTGTTACATTCCATTTCTCGTTCATTAAGTAACTCGCTCCAGCCTGATGAACCCCTTTCAGCCTTTGCACTGGTTTACTTAAAATTAACTCTTCTAGCACTTTATCTACTTCAAATTCTCCGTATAGTACATCTGATATGATCACTTACAGTCCCCCTTTTTCAAGCAGAGTCTTCTTATAGTATCTCTTTTTTCAGAGAGTAAATAAAGAACTTCACTCGAATATTTTGTACCTTTAAATAAAAAAATAGAGAGCACTCAGCTCTCTATTTCACATACCTATTCAAACGTAACTTCCACCTGCACAATCTCTGACCTGCTTCCAAGTCTTAGCGGTGGTCCCCAAAATCCGAATCCAGAAGAAACAATGGCGTGGAATGCACCTTTTTGTGCGTATCCCCAGTCTAGTTCGTACATTCTTCTCGTCACAATATGATTCGGCGCCATTTGTCCGCGGTGCGTGTGGCCGGATAATAGTAAATCGACGCCGGCATCCGCTGCTTGTTTTAATTCAAATGGCTGGTGATCCATTGCGATAACAGGAAGCGATTTATCTACCGTACTCATTAAACTTTCAAAGCTTTGACGATCACGCTCTGTTTTATCCCTTCTTCCAACGAGATAAAAATGATCTTCAATTGTAATGACTTCATCTAAAAGAATACGAATATCAATCTTATCCATCTCTTGTAAAAACTCAGGAACAGCTCTGCCATAATATTCATGGTTTCCTAACACACCATATACGCCTAATGGAGCTTTCATCTGTTTCATGATTGGTCCCATATTTTTCTGAATGAATACACCTGGATGGTCATCTATTATATCACCGGGCAGTAAAATAATATCTGGTTTCATTTCATTTACATGATGGACAAGTCTCTTTAAATGAGAAACACCAGACAGTTTACCGAAATGCATATCAGAAGCCATCGCAATGCGTAAACTTTTACGCCCTTCTACTTTTTTCGGTATATGCACTTCGTATTTTCTTACTACTGGACTATATGCATTAAATACCCCATATGCGAAGATAAAGACGAACACGAGTAAAACGACCGTTCCTGTCCAAATAATTGCCGTCTCTTTCTCCACTGAAAACTGCAGTAGGAAGACTGCAATATCGGCTAACGGCAATAACATAAGCGCGTATTGTATAACCGCAAACCAAATTGAACCGACCGTTCGCAGGAAAGGAAGGAATTTAAACACTTGCACGAGAATGTACGCATATGAAATAAATCCGACTATGAAAGCGTAATATCCCCAAGATTCCCAGCCCAATACCGTACTGAGCCAAACCCATCCGTTCCAACCGATGTAAAACATAAGTAGCGTGTATACAATTAACATAGTAAATATATTGAAATAACGAAGATTCTTCACAGGCAGCCTCCTTATTGATTTCTTCTATTATATCTTGTTATGCACGTTTAACGGAAATAGTAAGCATTCCAAACGGACCGTAATAAGACTGCTTTATTTATTACAAAACAAAGTTATTTTTACAGGTTTTCTTTATAGTAACCTGCTATTTATGATCCTCTTGCATTAAATCGGACATTTTTTTGTAACTGATATATTAAAACCACCTTTTCTATTTTACACTTGTGAGATTTAATACTCACGTGTATATTTATAATAAAGTGAGCATGAATCTGTTGCATTACAAGGATTAATATCATACACATGATTGTTGTTTAAATCATAAACAACCAACTTTTTATCTCGAGTAATGAATACTACTTTATCTTGAACAACCGCAAAACTTTCTGACCATATTTCCATCGTTAAATTTATTTCATTCCACAACATATGAAAATTTTTATCTTTCATTTGAACTAAAGGAAATTCTGAATAATAATAGAGCCAAACGTCTCCATCTATAACGTTCATTGCATAACAATCATCTATAGGAGGTACATTAAACCTTTCTACATATTGATCATAATTATTAAAAATCAATTTACCTGTAGGATCAAAAGCAACTATACCGTTTGCTCCAATTGGGGACTCTCCAAAAATCCCTTCATCACTATAACTAATCCATATATCTTGATTCACATCAACCTGACAATCTTGAATCCCTTCTCCGGCATAAAACTTACAATATTCACTTCCATCTGTTTCATATAACAGATGAATACTATCTCCATCATAGAAGTAACGTGTCACTTGGCTATTTATATTCTTTTCAATCTGACGGTTATCGTCATCGTACGTATATGTCGCAAATAGAACAACGTATTTATTCATTTTATGTTATTTTGCTAGCAATACTTCAGACCCCTATTTTCACAATAAAAAAGACTATCTAAAATTCAATTTAGAATAGTCTCTCATTATATATTACTCTACAATTTTTGTTTCCCATCCATCATAACTATCACATGTTCCACTGTATAAAATCGCTAACTCCACCATTTGTTTTGTTTCTTCCCAAACATTTCTTTTGTTGGTATACAATTTTCCCCCACTATAAATACATATTAATTTAATAACCCTGTATCTTTATTAAACTTATGGGAGCTTTAATGCAACAAGGACACTCCAAACCAATACGGGGTTTCTTTTAATGTTTAAAAAAATCAACACTATTCTTTAACATAGCTAATAATAAAGAAGACCACTAATTAGTGGTCTTTAATCTAAAATAAGTAAATTAAGTTAATAAGCCGTCCAACCACCATCTACAGCAATAACCTGTCCATTCACAAAACTTGCTTCATCTGAGGCTAAAAAGATGGCCATATGTGCAATTTCTTCTGGTTGTCCAGCTCGTGGATTAATATCCATACCTAATGCTTGGCGACTTGCACCAAATTCGCTCATATTCGTCATTGAAGAGCCAATGTTTGTAATGACTGCTCCAGGAGCGATACCATTGCAGCGAATGTTTTTGTTCGCATACATAAATGCAGTGTTTTTTGTTAAGCCAACAACTGCATGTTTAGAAGCTGTGTACGCAGCACCAGCACGTGCACCGCATAATCCGCCAGCAGAAATGTTATTGACAATTGTACCGTGCCCTTGTTCTAAGAATAGGTTCACAGCAATACGCATTGATTTCATAACAGCTACTGTATTAACCGAAAAAACTTTTTCCCAACGTTCGTCTGAAATTTCACCAACAGGCTCCATCCCATCCATGATACCTGCATTATTAACGAGAATGTCTAATTTCCCAAAAGCTTTTTTTGTTTCAGCGAATAGCTGCTGTAGATCTTCTTCGGAAGCTACGTTTGTTTGAACAGCAATGGCTTCTGCACCTGAAACTTTCATTCCCTCTACTACAGCTTGAGCACCTTCTAAGTTTAAGTCCGATACAACGACTTTTGCACCTTCTTTTGCATAACCTTCTGCAATTGCTTTCCCCATGCCTGATGCAGCACCAGTGACAATTGCTACTTTGCCTTTTAATCTCATTCGAAACGGCCTCCTTTTCTATTGTACAGTTGTTCAATAAAAATTATAATAATATAAACAAACGCTTACAATAAGCAAAAAAACAATATATGTTCATTAAATAACACAAAGCAAGAGATGTGTTCAATAAGAGGTGAAAAAATGACACGTACAGATTTGCGTATTGTGAAAACAAAAGAAGCATTACATAATGCATTATTAGAATTATTAAATGAAAAAGTTCTAGAAGATATCTCAATTTCGGAAATTTGCAGAAAGGCAAAAGTAAATCGTGGTACGTTTTACTTGCATTATAACCAAATTGAAGATTTATTTAAGGATTATTTTAAAGAAATCACAGCAGATTTAGCACGTTCTTATCAAGAACCTTACCGATATGTATCAGTTTTAAAAACGAGTGAATTAGAACCTTCTACAATTCGGATTTTTCATCATATCGAAAAATATAAGCCTTTCTACCGTATTGTTTTTTCAAAAAAAGTCCCTTTAATGTACTATTATTTATTATTCGAGGAAATAACTCATTTATTACTTCAAGATAAAGAAACATTCCTTAAAGAAGGCGTCAATCATCAGCTCTATTGTTCCTATCAAGCAAATGCTATTATTGGCATAATTATTCATTGGTATCAAAATGATTTTTCTTATAGTGCAAGCTATTTAAATAATCAGCTTGTTCAATTTTTAAATATGAAAGTAAACAACTAGTTCCCCTTCACGTTCAGAACTGCGAACTGGGTTGGAAATAATGTAAAAGATGTTGATCAAAAGACGTTTAATAAATCTTTCGTACTAGATTGGAAGAATACAAAATTAGTAAAGAGTAAATAACTATATACACATACAGCAAAGGAAGATTTGAAATTCAAATCTTCCTTTGCTACTTATGCTAATCCTATGTGATCTTATTCAAGGAGAAAATACCGCTAGTCAAAAGGTTCGATTTTTGGGACAGTCCCTTCCCTTCACAATTAAATAACAAAATCCTCCGGAATAAATACCTTCACTTCTTTCGGATGTACGTATACAGACTCACCAGTTTGAATGTTAATCTGTCTGAACTGTTCTTTACTAATTTCCGCCTCTAAATACTCATCTGTTCCGTCGCGCTTCAACTCTACATATACGACAGGTCCAACCACATGTGAGTATGTTACTTTCGCCGGGATTGCATCTACACTTTGTTTCGTACGACCAATTGATAAGTGGTGTGGTCTTACGTACCCCACTCCTTCTACGTTTGAAACGTGCTTATGCTCTGGCGCTTCTAGTTCCACCGATCCTACATTTAGCTTACCTTTATGAACGCGGCCATGAAATAAGTTTACGTTTCCTAAAAAGTCGTACACGAACGGGCTTGCTGGATTTTCATACACTTCTTCTGGCGTTCCCATTTGTTCAATGCGTCCTTCATTCATAACGACGATGCGGTCTGCCACGTCTAATGCTTCTTCTTGGTCATGCGTTACGAATACGCTCGTAATTTGAAATTCGTCATGTAGTTTCCGGAGCCATCTTCGCAATTCTTTCCGCACTTTCGCATCAAGTGCACCGAACGGTTCATCAAGCAATAAAATTTTCGGTTCGACTGCGAGCGCCCGGGCTAATGCGATACGCTGGCGCTGTCCGCCAGATAATTGCGCTGGATAACGTTTTGCAAAACCATCCATTTTTACTAGTTTCAATAGTTCTATTACCTTTTCTTCTATCGCGTATGCTGAAGGCCTTAAACTTTTCTTTCTTACTTTTAAACCGAAAGCGACATTTTCAAATACATTCATATGTTTAAAAAGTGCATAGTGCTGGAAGACGAAACCGACTTGCCGGTTTTTCACGTGAATATCAGTTAAATCTTCTCCATCAAATGAAATCGAACCTTGATCCGCTTCTTCTAGTCCTGCAATAATTCGTAATAACGTCGTTTTCCCAGAACCTGATGGGCCTAATAAAGCGACCAGTTCACCTTTTGGAATATCCAAATGAATGTCTGTCAGCGCTTGAAATGTACCATATTGTTTTGATACATTTTGAATTTGAATACTCACCGCACTCACCCCTTATTGTCGTTTTTCCATTCTCCATTCAATCCAGTTTTTTATAACGAGCGTAAAAACTGCGATGAGTGACATTAAAGTCGCCACAGCAAACGCTGCTGAAAATTGATATTCATTGTACAAAATTTCAATATGGAGCGGCATCGTATTTGTAACGCCGCGCACGTGACCAGACACAACGGAAACAGCTCCAAACTCACCAATGGCACGTGCATTACATAAAATCATGCCGTATAAAAGACCCCATTTTATATTCGGAAGCGTAACGTGCCAAAACATTTTCCAGCCACTTGCGCCAAGTGAAAGAGCTGCTTCCTCTTCACTTTTCCCTTGCGCCTGCATAACCGGGATTAATTCACGCGCAACGAACGGAAACGTAACAAATATCGTCGCAATGATAATACCAGGGACAGAGAAGATAAGTTTTATCCCGTGTTCCAATAACCATCCTCCGAGGGCTGCACGAGGTGTGAAAAGTAAAACGAATACTAATCCTGCAATAACTGGCGACACAGCAAACGGCAATTCAATAAGTGATAATAATAACTGCTTTCCTTTAAACTGAAACTTTGTAATAAGCCAAGCAGCCGCTATTCCGAATATTGTGTTAAGCGGTACAACAATACATGCAACGAGAAGCGTTAACCTGATTGCTGAAAATGCTTCTTGATCTGTTACAGCGGCAATATATACATCAACTCCTCTTTCAAATGCTTTCATAAAAATTGTCACAAGCGGCAGTAATAGAAAGAGAGATAAAAATAAAATTGTGATCGTAATTAATAGAATTGGTACCAATTTAGATTCTTTTTTAGCTGACATGATTTTTACTATTTTCTTCTCCAACACTATTGGCTCCATTTTCTCCCCTCCTATTCGCTTTTCAGTTCATGCCTTCTGCTCCAAGTTTGAATCACATTAATAAGTAGTAGGAAAAGAAGAGAAATAATAAGCATCACAGCCGCTACAGCTGTTGCTCCTGCATAATCATATTGTTCTAGTTTCGTCATAATCATAAGCGGTGCAATTTCTGTTTTCATCGGCATATTACCTGCAATGAACACGACAGATCCATATTCTCCTAATGCCCGCGCAAAGGCGAGTGAAAAACCAGCAAGTAGAGCTGGAAATATTTCTGGAAAAATGATTTTCACAAATATTTGGAAGCGTGACGCTCCTAAACTAGAAGCTGCTTCTTCTACTTCTTTATCAATACTTTGCAGTACTGGTTGCACCATTCGGACGACAAATGGTAAGCCAATAAACGTCAGTGCAATAATAATTCCTAGCTGGGTAAAAGCTACTTTTATATGAAACACACTAAATATTTTTCCAATCCAGCCATTTTCCGCATAAAGCGTCGTAAGTGTAATACCAGCTACAGCAGTTGGAAGAGCGAATGGTAAATCGATTAATCCGTCTAATAACCGTTTCCCTGGAAATGTATCTCGAACGAGCACCCAAGCAATTAATAAACCAAAAATGGCATTTACGATTGCTGCTACAAGTGAAGTTGTGAAACTTACTTGATAGGAATGCAACACGCGCTCACTCGTTATAACTTGTGCGAACTTCTTCCAGCCTAGCTGCGAAGTTTGAATAAATACGATAGAAAGTGGTATAAGTACGAATAAACTCATATACAGCATTGTAAATCCAAGAGATACTCCAAACCCTGGTAAGACACGCTTCTTCCTCATATAACGTCACCTCATCCCCCCTTATTTTTTATACATTTGATCAAATACGCCGCCATCATTAAAATGCTTTTCTTGTGCTTTTTTCCATCCTCCAAATAGTTCATCAACTGTAAATAATTGAACTTTCGGAAATTGTGACGCGTACTTTTCCGTTACTTTCTCATTACGAGGGCGATAAAAGTTTTTCGCTGCAATTTCTTGCCCTTTTTCTGAATACAAATATTCAAGATACCCTTCTGCTACTTTTTTCGTTCCTTTTTTATCAACGACTTTATCTACAACAGCTACTGGTGGTTCCGCAAGTACACTAATCGAAGGCGTTACAATTTCGAATTTATCTTTTCCAAGTTCTTTTTGTGATAACAACGCTTCATTTTCCCAAGCGATTAACACATCACCAATCCCTTTTTCAACGAAAGTTGTCGTTGCCCCGCGTGCTCCTGAATCTAGTACTTCTACGTTTTTATAAATTTGGCTAACAAACTCTTTCGCCTTATCTTCACTATTGTTGTATTTCTTCAGTGCGTATCCCCACGCCCCTAAATAGTTCCATCGTGCTCCTCCAGATGTTTTTGGATTCGGTGTAATGACAGACAAACCTTTTTTCGTTAAATCAGCCCAATCTTTAATTCCCTTCGGGTTCCCTTTTCTCACAAGAAATACAATCGTTGATGTATACGGAGTAGAATTATCCGCAAGTCGCTTCTGCCAATCTTCTGCTAACTGTTTCTTCTTACTAATTGCGTCAATATCATAAGCAAGTGCTAGCGTAACAACATCCGCCTCTAAACCGTCAATAACAGAGCGCGCCTGACTTCCAGATCCCCCGTGCGATTGTTTTACAGTTACTGTCTGACCATGCTTTTCTTTCCAATACTTCGCAAAATCTTTATTGAAATCTTGATATAACTCGCGCGTTGGATCATATGAAACATTTAAAAGTTCGACTGCCTTCTTATCTGTACTTCCTTCAGAGTTACTAGTGGATGTTGCCGAACCACAACCTGACAAAAGAACAAATGCTGATAATAAAACACCTGTACTTTTCATTAATGTTGTCTTACTCCACTGTTTCATATATAAAGCCCCCTTAGTTTGTACAATAGAAAAAGGCCCACAATCTATTCACAAAAGTGAACGTTGTGCGCCTTCAGTTTCTCTGATGAGCTTCTATTGTATTCTGTTTGATTTCTTTTCATTTTAATTCTGTAATTCGTATGTGTCAACTTGGAATTTGTTTTTTTCTTAATAAATGAAAATCGGCGAGGATAGTCCCTCACTGATTTTCATTTCATTTTATTTCTTCAATTTATCCGTCTTCGCAATAAATTGTGCTGCTTCCGCACGGCTTACTGCTTTACCAGGAGCCCAGCCATTATCTGTTCCAATTGAAATGTTTTCTTGGATTAAAATATTGGCATACTTCGCACCCCAATGATTTTTCAAGTCAGCAAATTCTTTTGGTAGTTTAATATTTTCATTTCTTTCTAATTTATATGCATTTACTAGCATAGTAGCCATTGATGCACGGTTAATTATTCCATTCGGATTAAAGTTACCGCTCTCATCACCTTTTACAATACCTGCTTTTTCAACAGCAGCAATATATGGAGTTGCCCAGTGATTTTGCGCATCAGGGAATGATGGCTTCGCATCTTTATTAATTTCTAAACCTAAAACAGTTGCTAATATTTTTGCAGCTGAACTACGATCGATATTTTCAGCTGGAGCAAATGTACCATCTGGCTTACCGTGTACTGCTTCTTTGTCCACTAAATATTGAACTGACTCTTCTGCCCAAGTTGGTACATCAGAGAATTTAGATTTTTTTTCAATCGCACTCGCATCTATTTCAAACTGTACTTGATATTTATGATCATATTTAATTGCTGGAATTAATATATGCATTTGCATATTATATTTTTTCGAAAATTCATCAATTTCAAATTGAACAACTTTCGTACCGTTATTTGTTTTATCTTCGGAGATTACTTTTACATCATGGAATGTCCCTATTTTTTTTGTATCTTCTACTCTAAGATACTGGAAATAGCTACTATCTTGAACTGTTAACGTAACGATTTTTTTGTCACCTTGAATTGTTACTTTAGCATTTTTTAAATATGTAGAAGCAACTGATGTATCATTTGTTTGATCTTTATAAGTCTTCAAAATAACGTCATATGTGCCATCTGCTAGTTTACTATTTGCCTTCATTTCAACCGCTGCATCAGCTTTCGCAATCGGTGCCATAATATCGCTAAATGGAACTACTAAAGTTGCTGCTATAACGAACGCATTAACATGTTTTTTCTTAATCATTATCAATATAACCTCTCTTCTTATATGAATATACTCATAACTATCATATTGATAATGATTATCAATGTCAAATGAAATAAAAAATGTTATTTCCTACATAAGTACGCTTTCCTCTCGTTTTTAAAAAGTAAATAATGGGCCGTATGCACTTTTCTCTCTAAATAGTCCAACGAATACGTACTCGATGGATCTACTAAATCCCCAATCGCTCCTGAAAGGTGATCAATTACCTTTTGCAATGTTTCTAAGTTCTTCTTCTCACTCTCCATATTCATTTCATCCATAATGTCACAAATGAGATATTGCACTTTCCGTAATCGTAATTCCTTCTGCTCCATACATATCCCCTCCGTATTAGTCATATTACGGTTTAAATATATGGGCTTATAGCTTAGTCAATTCTAAAAAACAAAAAGATATCCACCTCTATAACACTTAGTCATAGAGATGAATATCTTTATTTTTATACTTGCAATGCCTTCTCTCTCAAAGCTCTTCGTAACAACTTACCAGTTGTATTCTTCGGCAATTCTGTTAAAAACTCAATGCTCTTTGGTACTTTATATTTCGCTAAATGTAACGTGCAATAATGCATCAGCTCTTCTTCTGTTACGCTCGTTTGTTTCAGAACGACGAAAGCACGCACTGCTTCTCCTAAGTTTTCATCAGGAACACCGATTACGACAACTTCAGCTACCGAATCATGAGTATATAATACTTCCTCTACTTCACGAGGATATACGTTATAACCGCCAACTAAGACAATATCTTTTTTGCGATCAACGATATAGAAGTAACCTTCTTCATCCATTTTCGCTAAGTCTCCTGTATATAGCCAGCCATCTTTAAGTGTCGCCGCAGTATCTTCTGGCGCATTATAGTAACCCTTCATAACGTTAGGTCCGCGAACAATTAACTCCCCAACTGCACCAACAGGTACTTCTTCACCAAGTTCGTTCACAATTTTATTTTCTACATGCCAAATATTTGTGCCAATAGATCCTGGTTTACGAGGACGGTCTAACGGATTAAAACAAGTAACTGGTGACGCTTCTGATAAACCGTATCCTTCTGAAACGATAACGTCAAAACGTTTTTCAAAGTTTTTCAGAAGGGCAACAGGCATTGACGCACCACCTGAAATACAGAGACGAAGCGTCTTCACATCTTCTGCACTTGCTTCTTCAAATAAATATAAGTAATTGTACATTGTCGGTACACCCGCAAAAATCGTTGGTTCATATGTACGACAAATACGGAATACTTCTTTCGGACTAAACTTCGGTAACATTAAAATTGTCGCACCATTAACAATCGGCGCATTTACTGCGACTGTTAAACAGAACACATGGAACATCGGCAGTGCCGCAACGACGCGATCATCGGCAGTATATTGTAAATATGACGCAACATCGCTAGCGTTACTATATAAATTTTTATGCGTTAACATAGCGCCCTTTGGCTTTCCAGTTGTACCTGAAGTGTATAAAATAACAGCTACATCTTCTTCATCTAGTTCAGGACCTTCGTAAGTTAAATCTCCAGTCCCTACAAAACTAGTAAACGTTTTCATTTTTTCGGTTTCTATATGATTAAAATCTGATGAGGTTTCGCATATGATGATATTTTCAAGTGAAGGAAGTCTTGTTGTAAGAGATTGTATAACAGGTAGAAGAACGTCGAGTACGATGATTGTTTTTACATCTCCATTTTGTAATATGTAATGCATTTCGTCTGCTGTATAAATTGGATTAATTGGAATGACAGTTGCTCCTGCTTTCATTGTTCCGTATAAACCTACTAAAAAATGTGGTGAATTGCCAACAGCTAATGCGACATTGTCCCCTTTTCCAATGCCCATTTTTGCTAAATTGCTAGAAAACCTAGTGACCACTTTGTTTAATTGGTCATACGAGACCGACTGATCCATAAATATGTACGCCGGTTTATCCCCCTTCTTTTTTGCCGTTTCAGCCAAAGATTGAACGAGATTCACACAAATCCCACCTTTATAAAATTTAGAATATTTAAAAATTCTAAATTAATTATATTAAAAGAAAATTAAAGTAGCAAGTGATATTCTATTAATCGAATATACAGCAACCACTTTCTTCCAGAACACTTTAGTAAGATACGAGAATTATATGTGAAAGAAACAGGTACAAACATATAGTTAAACTGTAGCTAAAATCATTTTAGGATAATATGCGCTCATCTTGTCTCTAAGCTTATCAAGTTCCTCTTTATTTAAACTCGTATACTCTCCATACAAGTTAATCGCGTCCGCTCCATTTTCATGCAAGTAGACTGTAACATATAGTGTCGGTAATCCCTTATTGTCTTCATCTATCGACAAAATGACATCTGGCGTTTTATTAACAGCACTAAACATTTCATTTCTTTTCTTTTCCATTTCTTATTTTGAAACATAGCTTGTATATCATGTATCTTTCTTTCGTTATCTGTATGCGTATAATATATAACATTATCCCGCATTGGTTTTCCAATAGATAAAATTGTACGACTTGAGGAAGTTTCATCATTACACGCTGTCATTCCGATGCTGAAGCTGAGCAATACTATAACGTACATTACCCTTTTCATTTCGATCCACCTCCTTTTATTATGTATATTCCTTTATAAGGAGCAAATGTCCTGGAAGTGGATGTTTTAATGACGATATTCGTGATAAATGAAATTATATCAGCGATTTTCCGAATATATCGACCGTAACTTAAAATATATCCGCGATTTTTAAAATATATCGATTTCCCGAAAAAACCTGACAAGTTATACAAAAAGAGGCTGTCTTTTATGACAGCCTCCTCTGTTTAGAAGAATAAATGCAAGAAATCTTCTGTTGTAATATTACCGAAATAGCGCGCGATATCTACGCCTTCTAAAGCTACAGTGAATGTATCTTTATCAAATTGTACGCCTGTTAGACGTTCTTCAATGTCATGAACATCTAGTGATCCGAAGAAATCACCGTAAATTTTACATTCTGTTACTGTTCCTTTTTTCACTTCAAGACGCACGTCAACTTGTCCAACTGGGAAACGGTGTGAATGCTGTAAGTTGAACTTCGGAGACTTCCCGTAGTTCCAGTCCCAATTGCGGTAACGTTCTTCAGAAATTTTATAAATCTCTTTCCAATCAGCTTCTGTTAATTCGTACGTTGGAATTTCTGTTTCACCTTCAAAAATTGTTTCTAGAAGAAGTTGTCTAAACTCTTCTGTCGTCATTTTTTCATTTAAGAACTCTGTAATATTCGCAACGCGGCTACGGATTGATTTAATTCCTTTTGATTGAATTTTATCCATTTTCACTTTTAGTGCTGATACAACGTGATCGATTTCAGAGTCAAATAATAACGTACCGTGACTAAACATACGACCTTTCGTTGAAAACTGCGCGTTTCCTGAAATTTTTCTACCTTCAGCTAAAATGTCGTTACGACCACTTAGCTCTGCATTTACACCTAGTTTACCAAGCGCTTTCGTTACAGGTTCTGTGAATTTTTTAAAGTTGCTGAAACTATCTCCATCATCTTTCGTAATAAAGCTGAAGTTTAAGTTTCCTAAATCATGATATACTGCGCCTCCGCCTGATAGACGACGAACGACGTGAATGCCTTTTTCTTTTACGTAATCAGCATTAATTTCTTCCACTGTGTTTTGGTTTTTACCAATGATAATGGAAGGCTCATTAATGTAGAACAGTAAATATGTTTCGTTAATATCTAAATTTTTAACACAATATTCTTCAATCGCTAAGTTTATCGTAGGATCTGTAATCCCTTTATTATCAATAAATAACATCGTATCACCTCATGAATTCCAAACGTAACCACTATGCGCAAGCGTAATATGGCCCCTGAAAATTTGTTTTGCTTCTGTTACTAAATCAGATGGATTGCCTGTATGCGGTAAGTGCGTTAATAAAAGTTCTTTTACATTCGCAGTTTTCGCAATACTTGCTACTTCTGTACTATTCATATGCCCTGCTTTTGCAGCCTCTTGATGTGCATACATATTACATTCACAAATGAAAAGATCAGCATCTTTTGTGAACGGAATAAATTCAGGAATATAGCTTGAATCTGCACTGTATACAACAACATCATCGCCAGCTGTAATACGCATTGCAAAGCATGTAACAGGATGAACAGTTTTTAAGAATGAAATGGAGAACGGTCCAATTTGAAGTGTTTCTTCTGGATTGTACGCGATTCCTTTCGTATGCGGTGCATGCGTTAAAGAATTAAATCCATTCTCATCAAACGAATGACCGTATATTGGTAACTCTGGTAGTTGTCCCTTTGTCGCACTGGTAATTAATCTCGCATATTGCAATACCCCAATGTCTGCAACATGATCGTGATGATAGTGCGACAATACAACTGCATCTATATCAGATGGTGTTATATATTTTTGAAGCTGTGCTAGTACACCACTACCACAGTCTACAAGTAAACGAAAACCATCGTGTTCAAACAAATACCCCGACGTTGCTTCTCCCGCTTCTGGAAAGCCGCCCCAAAAGCCGACAACAGTCATTTTCATATGTATCCATCCTTTCTAAAACCGAGTAGGAATGCCGTTTTTCTCCGTACTTGAGAAAGTTTTTTACTTACATCCTACATTGTTAACTATAATCCATTTCCTAAACTTTTTCATTAATTTTCAACTTTGTTATAAAACAGTTGTTGACTTTTGTTTTTTGTACTAATACAATGATAGTAAGAAATGGAAATGGAGGGATTGACATGATTGATCAACCAATGGAGTTTTTCCGAAATTTACCGACGAAAACTTGTGCACACTGCGGGAAGGAAATTGATGAACAACACGAAGCATACCATAACAAATGTGACGATTGCGTTCACGAAGAATAGTAGTTTGTGAACATAAAAAAACCTAGCAGACATAGTCTACTAGGCTAATAACATCGTATCCTTCATCGTTGAACCTTTCACCAAGAGCTCCAGTTCAAACTCATACAATTCTTTTTGTCGATAATTTTTCGTATGGATTTTATCCATCATTAAGTCGACAACTTTTCGAGCCATCTCGTCGATTGGCTGTTCAATTGTCGTAATGCCTGGCTCTGTAATCTGCGCTAAAATTTGATTATCAAAACCGATCACAGCGAGATCTTCTGGAATACTCCAATCATGGCTTTTCGCCTCCGAGATAATTCCAGCTGCAACCTCGTCGCCTCCTGCCAAAATCGCGGTAGGATTTTTTTTGTCCTTTAATACTTCATGGAATATTCGTTTTCCATCATCCCAAGAGAAAGCGTTTTCAAGAAAATCAATCGCTTCCACTTCTCTACTCTTTTCAGTAATAGCACGTAAAAAGCCCATTTTTCGCTGTTGGCTCACTACTTTCGTTTCGTTACCACGGCAAAAAATAAGATTACGATATCCTTGTTCTAATACATGATTGGCAGCTATGTATGCTCCCTGTGCATGATCGAACTTCACTGTTGGAACATTTGCTTCCTCAATATATTCATTACATAACACGATTGGACCGTGTTGCAAGTATGGCTCCACATTCTCCCATGGATTTTCTAGTGAACATAGAATAATCCCATCTACTTGTTTCGTAGATAATAATTGTAAATACTCCATCTCTTTTTCCGGTAAATATCTTGTTTGACAAATAATCAGTTTATATTTATGTTCAGAAGCAGCAATCTCGATTGCTTCAATAAATCTACTAAAAAAAGGATTTGTAATCCTTGGAACAAGCACCGCAATTGTTTCTGTTTTTTGTTTACGAAGCCTTCTCGCCGCAGAATTAGGAACGAAGCCTAAATGCTTCATTGCTAATTGAACCCTTTTCTTCTTCTCATCTGAAACATATGGATGATTATTGATCACCCTAGAAACCGTTGTCCTTGATAACCCCGCTAATTTCGCCACGTCCTCGATAGTCGACACGAAATTTTCCCCCTTTGCATGAAAACGTTTTCTTATCCTGATTATATAGTATATTATTGGAAACTGCAATATAGGTTCTTATGATTTTACTATATTAATATTATACATAGGGAAAAGTCTGTTAATAGGAGGAGAAAATATGCTGCTTTTAGAATTTCACAGTAAGAATATGAAAAAAGATGTACATACCATAACGTATATACACCTTCTTAATTAATACGAATTCTATTCAATATAAAAAGCCATCAATACGTCGTCTCCATATGATCCATCTTCATATTTAATTTGCTTTCTTTGTCTTCCTTCTTCTACAAATCCAGTACGTTTATACACTTTAATTGCTCTATCATTAATAGAAACTACCCCTAAGCAAATTTTCTCTAAATTTTTCTGCCCTTTAGCCCAACTAATAAGAAATTCAATTAGCTTCGTACCAATGCCTTGATTACAGTACGCCTCTCTAATCCCCATTCCCATTGTACCTGCATGTCGTAAGCGTTCTAGTTCATATCGATTGAAAACCAGAAAGCCAATCACCTTACTATCTACTTCATAAACTATATAAAGATTACCTTTCTCACTACTTTTCCGGATCTTTTCTCTTTCTAAATCAATATCATTTGGTAATTTTTGGGGGGATACTATAAAAAACTTTGTAGTAGTTTCCGATAATATAATTTCTTTTCTAATATCCATAATTGATTCCGCATCAACCTCTTTTGCTAATCGTATCACCGAATCACCTCTTACCTTTTTCTTAAAAGAATAATATTGGAGCTATCAAACTAAGAGTCTCTAAAACTCTCAATATGCAACATTACATATTGAGAATCTTTTCACTTTTGATACAATATTTATAAACCCACATAAAAGGAATGCATACAATGAATCCAATCTTAACAGCTGCAAAACAACTATTATATAAAGGCGAAGTTATTGTCTCTACTTTAAAATGTTCACTTACTGACTATATTAATACGCATAAAGTCCCGTATCCAGGCATGTTATTTGCTACTAACAGAAGACTTCTCTTTTTGGGCCAACATAAAAATACATTGATTGCCGAATTTGAGTATAAAAAAATTGTATCTATAGAAACGAAGAGAAGAATCTTTGACAAAAAAATAATATTTTATTATGAAGATGAATATATAACATTGGGATACATTACAAGCTCGAATATAGACGAGTTCTTAGACTTACTACAAAGAAAATGCACCACTAGTACGGACTCATAATCAGTGAGGCTGTCCCCTCGCTGATTCATTATTTTAACTCCTCCCACTTCGTCCACACTTCTCTCTCATTTACACGATACATATTATCCTCACAATCCATAAACCCATGCACGATAAATTCTCGTCTAATTGTACAAAAATCTTCATGATATTGTTTTATGAACACATTGATTTCTTTCTCAGTATATTGATTCTCTGTATTTAATTTACTGATTAAATGCTCTAACAATACTAGTTTTTTCTTTTTTTGACCTGGAATCGATTTTAAGCGGTCCTCTTTATCGAAAAAGTTACGAATGGTCGTATCCCTAAATTTCATTTCACTTTCGGTCATTTTGTTATCCTCCATCAATTTTTATATAATAAAACTTTATTGTTTATCTTTACCGTTTTTCTTTATTCTTTCACTTAAAATATCAATAAAGTAATATCCACTAATTAACACATAGTAGAATGTAAGTATTCCAAATATATCTTTCATACTTGTATATTCTTCTCTATGAAACAAGATAGGTGAAAGGGTGAAAACAAGAAAGAAGATTAGTGGATATAAGATAAAATAATAAGTTAGATTTCCTTTCATCATATCAACTCCTCTACTCTATGTTTCTCTGTAAATTGTTGTAAATCCTTTTCATTTTTACTCCTCTCATCCACACTTTTTAATTTACTTATCACTCTTATTTTTTTTGTAATTTATTATTCGAATTAATAAATATATGTGGTAAATTATGTTACAATTCACTTATACATACTTTGGAGGGTACATAGTGAAAAAAGCTATTATAGTATTAAGCATCCTATATCTTATTTTAACCGTACATACAGGAGCTGTTCTTTTAGGAAAAGAGGATTACAGAGGTGCTATCAATGCATTAAAGGAAAAGAAGGAAGTCTCTTCCTTTCAATCTGCAAAAGACGGTGTGATTTTATTAAAAGGAACATTAGCTACCGCACAACCTATTACAGAGGAAAAACTTCAAAATAAAGAATTCGCACTTCTTGAAATTAATACATATAAACGACGAAAGGCTAATTGGAAAAACATTGATACCGAGCAGTATATCTCAAAGCAGCTCTTACTAAACAATGAGACTCTTCCTGCATTAAAAGAAATCCGCTTCTCAATGGAACCAATTACACTGTCAGGAAAAGATATTTCCGCCGAAGATTACTCACTAAAAAAGGATGATACTCAATTAACAATTAAAGGTAAAGGATACCGATACACCGGAATAGAAAACAAATCAGACGTTCTTATTTTTGGCATAAAAAAAGGTGATACGCTTGAAGGTTATAGCGGCTCTGAAATTCTAATAGGAAAAACAAAAGAGGACATTGCCAGCAACATGAAACTATATACTTTTGCTGAAAGATATGGCCCATTTGTTTGGATTGTAGCTACAATTATTCTTATAAGTATTGTTATATACTTGTTCCGTAAAAATAGAAAAACAAATGAACTTTCTCAGCCAATAAAACAAGACCAATAAAAAAGGCACCATTTCGGTGTCTTTTTATTTTCCTTATTTAAGCTTCAATTGATTGATTTTCAGCAACATTTCTAAATTGTCGTTTGTGCATCCAAGTTAATGAAGCAATTGTTCCAAGTGATAATAAAACGATAAAGATCATTAGTATCCCTATATTTTGCCACATGAAGTTAAAATCACCGCTTGATACGACTGCTTTAAGTCCTGATACAGAGTATGTCATTGGTAGCCAAGCATTAAAGGGTTGTAAATACTTCGGAATCAACTCTAGTGGGAATGTTCCAGCGCTAGTTGTAAGCTGCATAATTAATGTTAAGATCGCAATGAAACGGCCCGCATCACCAAATGCTGTTACTAAACATTGAATTAATGCGATGAACGCTACACTTGTAACAATGCTAAAGAGTATGAAGTATGGGATGCTTTGTACTTCTACACCTAATCCGAACAGTAATATGACATCTGCTACTATTGCTTGAATAATACCGACTGATAGTAAAACACCAAACTTACTAATAAACCAGCTGAATCCTGATTTCGGAACGCCGACTGTATCGCGTAATGGGTATACGATAGATAATAGTAATGCCCCAACGAATAAACCGAGTGATAAGAAGTACGGCGTAAATCCAGTTCCGTAGTTTGGGACTTCCGCCATTTTCTCCGTCTTCACTTTTACAGGGCTTGCAAACATATCATACGTTTTATCCGTTCCTTTTACTTCACCTGTTTTTTCTGCCCCTTCACCAAGTTTCTCAGCAAGTTCACCTGAACCATCATTTACTTTCACTAGTCCATCTGTCACTCTTCCTGATCCGTCTGCTAGTTTATTTACTCCGTCGATTAGTTGGGTTGAGCCAGTTGATAATGTGCCTAAGCCTGTTGTGACTTGGCCGGAACCATTTGCTAATTGCGTTATGCCACCTGCCATTTGATTTGCGCCTACAGATAATGTGCCTAAACCGCCAGTTACTTGGTTAGATCCATCTGCCAATTGCATTATACCGCCTGACATTTGACTCGCTCCTACAGATAATTGGCCTAAGCCTGCGGTTACTTTTCCTGATCCACTTTGTAATTGAGTTACTCCATCAATTAATTGACCTGATCCTTCTTTCAATTTATCAGTACCTACTTTTGCATTACCTAAACCTTCACCAAGTCTATGAAACTGACTAACAAATTCGTTTTGTGCGTTCGTTAGTTTCGTAATACCACCAGTTAAAGTTTTCAACTCTTTTAGATTTGGTAGATTGTTTTGCGCATCACTTGTTGTTTGATTTATTTCACCTTTTAATTGTTTTACTTCTTCATTTAATTTATTTGTTCCACCTGCTACTCCAATGGCTTTCTGTTGCACCGTCGCTGTACTTTTTACCGCACTTGTTATAAATGGTTGTAACTGCTCTTGATATTCTTTTGGTAAACTCTCGATTTGCTTTTGCAAATTCGCTACATCTTGCGCTGCATTTTTTGCATCTCCTGCTGTTGATTGAGTAAATTCATTTAACTGATTTACATTTTCTCCAGCCCCATCTATTTTCTGATTTACCGTATTTAATATAGTAGGAACTTTCGACTGCATTTCCTCTAAGCCTGCAACAGAATTTTCCACTTTAATATTTAACTCCTGCAAACCCTTTTGAATCTCTTGAGACCCTTTTTCTAATTGTCCTTGTCCTCCAACAAGTTTTTCCATACCATTTGATAGGTCCGTTGTTCCTGTTTTTAATTCACCTGATTTACTTACCAATGTGTTCAAACCGCCGGTCACTTTTTCAGATCCATCACGTAATTCGCCAATTCCTTTTTGCATCTCGCCCGTTTTGCTATTTAACGTATTTAAACCTGCTGTCACTTTCCCAGATCCATCTTGTAATTTCCCAACGCCGGTCTGCATCTCACCTGTTTTGCTATTTAATATATCTAAACCTGCTGTCACTTTCCCAGATCCATCTTGTAATTTCCCTACTCCATCCTTCATCTCCCCAGATTTCCCTTGCAGCGTATAAAGTCCGTCCGTCACTTTACTTGATCCATCATGCAACTCACTAGCTCCATCATGTAACTTATTTGCTCCATCCGCTCCATCTGCTAATCCTTTTGAGACGTCTTTAATAGAATCAAACATTTTCTCTGCATATGTTTTTGTTAACGTGCTTGATACTTCACCTTTAATTTTTTCAATTGCTGTTCCGCCAATTTGTGAAGATAAGAAGTTTAAACTTTCATTTGGAATATATTCTAAGTTTAATGGTTTCGGATCGTCTTTTAATAACGTTGTAGCGTTACTTGAGAAGTCATCTGGAATACGTACTAACATGTAATACTTTCTGCCTTCCATTCCCTCTTTCGCTTCTTTTTCACTTACAAATTCCCATTTAAAACTTTTATTATCTTTTAAGTTATCAACGAGCCCTTTCCCGACCTCAATTGGTTTCCCATCAAGTTCTGCACCTTTATCTAAATTGACTACCGCAACTGGCAAGTCATCTAGCTGTTCATACGGATCCCAAAAGGCCCATAAAAACATACCCGCATATAAAATCGGTACAAATAAAACCGCAATGATTGGGATTAATATTTTTTTACTTTTTATAATCTCTGCAAATTCTTTACTAAGCAACTTATGCCATTTCATAATTTATCCCCCTTTTTAAAAATGACCAAAATGTCTATTTAGTCATTTTCACCCAAATAAAAAGGCTATATCTGTTCATACATATGCCTTATCCCCGAATTTATACTATGCACATTTTCATCTACTTGATTATACTATTTAACCACCCTTCTCATACATTTGACCAATTTGTTCAATTAGTCATTTTTTTATAATATTAAAAGGATTATCTTAATTTGACAATCCTTTTAATAAATAAAGTTCGAATAATTCCGAGATTTTTTCTTTTTCTAACGGTTCATGATTTTTTTCCCAATCAAAAATAAGCGATACGTATAGGCGAAGCATAATAAACGCTGTAATTTCTGGATCACATTTGCTAATCTCACCTTTTTCAATCGCAATCTCTAAATAAGATTGGATGACAGAAATGATTTCCACATCTACTTGTTGCATCACTTCTTGTACTTCTTTCGTTCCCATATCACGCTCTTCTTGAATTAGTTTAATCATGAGCTGATGTTCTTTTCTAAATTCTAATATGCTATATAATGCTCTATGTACATTTTCAAAAAATGAAATATCTGAACGAATTGCATTTTCTGCAACTTGCTTCATTTCTGTAATTAAATTAGAAATAATTTCGCCAAATAGTTCTTCTTTATTTTTGAAAAAAGTATAAATTGTTCCTTTTCCTACATTCGCTAACTTCGCAACTTGATCCATCGTCGTCGCCTTATAACCGAATGCTGAAAAAGACTTTGTTGCAGCTTCAATAATAGAACGTTTTCGATCTATCGCCACATCGTCACCTCCAAAAATGACCAATTGGATAATATAGTCAATCGGTACATATTTGATATTACCACACGCTTACATTCTATACAAGTTCTCTTTTTAGTTATTCCCAGTACAAAAACATTCCAGTCAATCTATATAATACTGTCATAGTGTATCAGAAAAAAAGGGGAAAGGAAAAAATGTTCTTCAGATATAATTTTTATGAACACCTTTTTCTTATTTCAACGTAAAAAGCGTAATTTTATCTGAACTAGAATTCAATATGTCCTCTCTTTTCCTTTCACTCTGACAATCTTCTTCTACAGTTAAACCTTACCTAACAACACAAAAATCCCTCTTTTTCTAATAAACAAATAAAAAAACAAGAAAATCCTTACATTTAATAGTAATATAGAAAGTAGACATATTTATAAAAATAGTGGAGGCTTTTTCAGTCATGATGCGTGCGCTTCGTTTAAATATAAGGCAAGCTTTTTGTAGTCGGGTTTCTTTAATTATTATGTTTAGTGGATTAGTTCTTATTTCTATTTATCATTATTATTATGTAATGCGTTATTTAGGAGACGCAGCGAATGGGGCTATGGCAACTGCTTTTAAATGGATCGGGTTTCGTAATAATGAAATGGATGTTTATTTATTATTAATGCCTGTTATTGCAAGTTTGCCATTTAGTACAAGTTATAATTCCGATAAATCCGATGGTTTCAAAGCTTTTATAAGTAAGGAAATTTCCCTATTCTCGTATTCCTTTACAAAATATATCGTTACATTTTTTTGCGGTGGATTTCTTTATACTTTACCGTTCATTCTTTCTTTATTACTTTGCAAATTAACAATTCCAAATGGAGATCCAACCGTCAGTACTAGCATGATAAACGGCAACGGAATGTTCGCAGAGTTATATTTCTCTTCTCCCATCACTTATATTCATCTATATATTGGGATTAACTTTTTATTCGCTGGTTTAATGGCCCTCTTAGGTTTAGCAGCGTCCACATGGTCACAAAAGGATTACATGGCACTTCTATTTCCATTAGCAGCTACTTCCATTCCTTTCGTCCTGCTAAATACAATATTCCCTACAATAGGCGGAGCACCTATTCACTTATATGATCCGAAACAACCATTACACGGGATGTCACCGTATATTTTACAATGTACATTTTTCTTCCTTGTCAGCTTATTCATGTACATAAAAGGATTACAACGGGACAAAAAAAGATATATGAGAAGACTTCAAAAACGAGATCGATGTAGAAAAGCTTTTCAGCCATTATAAAAACCTAATTTTCTCACGTTATCTTGGAAATTAGGTTTTTTCTATTCATTTACGGCGTACCAGCCAATCCCCACAAAATAACAACAGCCGCAAAGTAAATTGCTTTAATAGCTACCACTAAACATAATGAAATAATTGCATATTTACTTAATTCTCTTCTTGCACCTATTAAAGTAAAAATAACCGCCAAACTAAACGTTACATAGGAAGTTGCTGTATTTATTAAGTAATACATACTATCTAGATTCTGGGTAAGCCCTGTTATATCGGCTACAAACTGAAGCATGACGACTGTACTAAAAAAAATTGCAAGCTGATTCATTAATTTTCCATTTATTTGTGCTACCATATATCTACACCTCTCTCGTTTAAAGTCTGAATATTTAATTAATATTATCACCAAATCATAAAAAAAGGAATTCCCTCTGTATAATTCTATGACGATGTAAAAACAAAAAAGAACGCTTAGTTACCTAAGCGTTCCCCTACTTTAAGAAGCCTTCTTCAAATCAATTTGAGCAAGTACTGGATCGTGGTCACTTACGCGTCCATGTTCTTTCATAATGTTTGAGTTTAAGTGTACAGGGTCTACAATTGTGTGCGGTGCGATGTTATTCGTTACTAAAATATGATCTAGCACTTGTGCATTTCCTTCATGAATGTACGTGTAGCGGTTCTCTTTCGGCACTGTGTTTAACATATCTTTTAAGATTGTTCCTTGCAATGCTTCTAGTGGTTTAGAGAATTCAAAGTCATTCATATCACCTAATACAACAACTGGCGCATTCGTATTCTTTTCTTGAATACCTTGTACGAAATGATTCACTTCTTGTGCTAATTGAACTCGTTTTTCTTCACTCTTTAATACGAGCGGCTGCACTTTTCCAAATGGCGTTGCATCTCCTAATTTTGAGTTTAAGTGATTTGCAACAACAACGACGTTTTGTCCTTGGAATGTAAATTCTGCTGCTAACGGTTTACGTGTACTTTCAAATAATGGATTTTCGTCTCCGATGCGGACTACATTTTTATCTAGTAACTTCGGTACTGTCGCTAATTTCACACGTGATGGATTATAGAAGAAACCGACGCGAATATTAGCTCCTGGTGCTCCTCCGTCTTGATTGTTGCTTGGCGCAATTTCTACATACTCATACTTCGGTCCACGAATTTCTAAAACTGCATCAATAATACGTTTTGCACTTAAAGAAGCATCTGTTGTTCCGTCATTAATCGATCCATTATTATCTTGCATTTCCTCTACACCGATAATATCTGGCATTTTTAAATTGTATTTAATAGAATAAGCTAACGCTTTTACTTTCTCATCTGATGTTTCTTTTTTATTCGCTGAGAAGTTTTCAATATTATATGTAGCAACTGTTAACTTATCAAGACGCGGCTGAATATTTGCCCCTACTTGCTTAAATCCACCGTCTACTGCAGATGGTAATTCCGTTACTGGCGAAATGCGGTATGAACCGTAGTCATATCCTACTACTCCCGTTATATCTCCAGTGAACGTATCGCCTACTTTCGCGACATAATCACGAGGTACCTTTACAGAAAGACGTTCAGGGTTTAATTGGTTTTCATCTAAAAGCGGTGTACCATATTTCGTTACTACTTTATCTCCGCCATTTTTTACTGTTACATATAAATTTCCGTTTTTCTGAGGAGCGATAATTTTTGGCGCTGGCATCGTAACACGCATACCTTCTACACTTTCATAAAAATCGATTGCATCTTCATTTGGATCAAATAAACCGAATGCATCATTATCGATAATTTGATCAGGGATTTTCACACCGTTTTCTCCTAGTACAATCGGTGCTGGTAAAGGTTGATCTTTTGCGATTACAGCAATGCGACTCGCCTTAATTTCAGTCGTCGTTAAGTCTGTTTCAAAACGTTCTGCATATCCAGGTCCAACATATTCTTCTACTTCTCCATCAACTTGAATAAGATCTCCTACCGCTACATTCGCATCTTTTTTGTATACGTAAATACCTTCTGAAGTAGCTGGATCATTATCCGGCTGATTATCTTCTATATAAAAACCATTTTTATCAAGCGCTGTGACAACGCCTTCCACATTATTTACTTTCTTCCCATTGTAAGGAGAAATATGTGATTTCCCTTGAATATCATGAATACGAACTGGTTCATTTGTTACGATTATAAATGAAAATGTTGAAATCGCTGAAGAAGTAAGCCCTTCTTTTTCTGCGATTGCTTTCACTACACTATTTTCATTCACTACAATTTGTCCGTTATAGCGAACGCTTTTATTTGTAGGATTAGAGCCATCTAACGTATAGTAGATTGTTGCTCCTTCTGTGTTCGTTGTTAATGTTACTGCTGTTCCTTTAGCAACTTCCCCGCCATTTGGTGATGCTACTACATCGCTAACACGGTTTTGTTCTTCCCCTTGAAACTTATGAGCTGTTACTGATTTTAAACCTGGGCTACTAAAATATAATTCAAGCGTCCCTGTCAACCTAACTTTCTTCCCGATATTTTCAGGGTGATCTTTCACATTTACTGCCGATCTCACATCGCCTTTTGGCAACTGAACAGGCATGATCTTGTCTGGATTCGTTTCGTTTGGCGAATCGGCAATTGCCACATTTGTGTCGTCAAACTTAGCCGGATCCTTTGTGTACTTAGAAGGACTTTGCGTATATCCAACGATATATCCTTCCACTATCCCCTTCGTTTTCCCTTGCTGCTTGAATACTTGAATTGCTTTTTCTACTGACATAGAAGTAGTTTCTTCCGCCTGCGCTAAAGTTCCAGTAAATGGAAGCAATAGCAATAATGATAAAAAGATACTTAACAATTTCTTCACAGCCATTTTCCTCTCCCTATTTCATATTTTCTCAGCATTTCTATCATATCAAATGATTCGTTATATAGAATGCTATTTCGACAAGTTTTACACAAAATTTATTTAATTTACAAGTTTTCAAACTATAATACAAAATAACTTATATAGGTTTATTGACTAACAGGTATTTTATCCAATAAACAAAACGCCTTCAATATAATTGAAGGCGTTTTGTTTGAAATATTTTAATGTGCGACTAATTCGGTTCCAATTACTTTCTCTAAATGAGATAACACACGCTGTGCCGCTCTCTCACCTTGCTCAATACAAGCCGGAAGACCAGAACCAGCGTAAGAACTACCTGCCAAATACACACCTGGCAATTCTTCCTCCATAAATGTTGTGAGCTTCTGCATTCGCTCCTTATGGCCTACTGTATATTGAGGCATCGCTTCTTTCCATCGGCTTACAATTGTAAACTCTGGATCCTCTGTAATATCCATTGTCTTTTGTAAGTCTTCTAATACGAGCTGCACAATTTCTTCGTCCGTTTGTTCGACAATCGCTTCATCACCTGGGCGTCCGACGTAACAGCGAAGAAGCGTTTTTCCTTCTGGCGTTGTATGTGGCCATTTTTTATGTGTCCACGTACACGCTGTAATCGTGTAATCACTATTTCTTGATACGACAAATCCGGTACCATCAATATCACGCTGAATTGCAGACTTCGGGAAAGCGAGTGCCACGTTTGCAACTGATGTAGACGGAATGTTACGGAAGAAACGAAACTGCTTGTACTGCGCAAACATAGACGGTAATACTTTATGCGGTGCTGCAACTACAATCGCATCTGCTTCCATTTCTTTTCCGTTACTAAGAGTAATCGTATAACTATCACCAAGTTTTGCAACTTTTTCAATACGAGTTCCCTTCATTACCATATCATTAGGAATCTTCACTTCAAGAGATTCTACTATAGATTCTAAACCGGTTTTCACAGTTTTAAAGATTCCCTTTTTCATTTCAGCCTTCTCTTGTTTTGGAGCGAGCGTACGCATACCGAGTGAAATACTACGGTGCTCCTGTTCAATTTGATAAATTTGAGGGAATGTTGACATTAAACTCATTTCATCAATATCCCCTGCATAAATACCAGATAATAATGGCTCAATTAAATTTTCAACGACTTCATTTCCAAGACGATGCCTGAAAAACTGCCCGAGTGATTGATCAGAAACTGGTTTTGATCTAGGCATTAACAAGTCAAAACCAGCTCTTAATTTACCAATTGGGGAGAACAATCCGGAAAAGAGAAACGGCGTAATTTGCGTTGGAATTCCCATCATTGAACCGCTCGGCATTTTATGTAGCCGATTGTTTACGAGAACGAACGATTGACCAGTCGCATTATTTACAAGTTCAGCATCAAGTCCTAATTCTTTCACTAATTTAGCTGCACTCTTTTTTCTTGCTAAGAAGGAATCAGGGCCACGTTCAATTGTAAATCCATCTTTTTGCACGGTTTGAATTTTCCCACCAAGTTTACCAGACGCTTCTATAAGCAATGCATCTATCGGCAAGTTTTTTTCACGAATTTCTTTTTGTAAGTTATACATTGTTGTTAATCCTGTGATGCCACCGCCGATGATCACAACTTTTCCCCTCAAGTAAGCTCCCCCTTTCTACTTACATTACAGATTCTTTTTTCTTTAATACAACATCTGCTAAACAGTCAATAAATGCAGATGATGCGTTTGGCATTTCTGGACGATAATATTTCGCGCCAATTTCATCCGTTACAACTTTACACTCAAAGTCATTGTCATATAAAACTTCTAAATGTTCCGCAACAAATCCAACTGGTGCATATACGAATGAACTGTAGCCGTACTTTTCATTTAGTTCTCTCGTTAAATCTTGTACATCTGGACCAATCCAAGGATCTGGTGTATTTCCGGCACTTTGCCAGCCAACTGCATAATTTGCTACTTCAGCACCACGTGCAATATAGTCAGCTGTTTCATTTAATTGATCTGGATATGGATCGCCGAGTGTGATAATTTTCTCTGGTAAGCTATGTGCAGATACGATTAACACTGCTTTTTCACGTTCTGCTTCTGACATACCGTTATATATACCTTTCACTGCATCGACCCAATACTGAATAAATTTCGGTTCTTTATACCAGCTATCAATGCCGTGAATTGTTAAGTTTCCAAGTTTTTCTGCTTCTTCTTGCGCTCGTCCTACATACGACTTCACGCTAAAAGTAGAATAGTGAGGGGCAAGAACGAGTGCAATTGCATCTTCTATTCCATCTTTATGCATAGCTTGTACTGCATCTTCAATGAACGGTTCAATATGTTTTAAACCAAGATACATGTGGTACTCTACTTCATCTTGCATTTCATTTAAACGCGTCTCTAACTTTTTAGCTTGCTCTAATGTAATAGTAGCTAAAGGAGAAATACCACCAATTGCACGGTAACGCTCTGTTAAATCTTCTAGCATTTCAGGACTTGGCTTTCTTCCTCTGCGAATATCTGTATAGTAACGTTCAATATCTTCTTCTTTATATGGCGTTCCGTATGCCATTACAAGCAAACCAATTTTCTTTTTCATACAGCCAATCTCCTTTACTTCGCTAACTGCTCTTTAGAGTATTCATGAATAAATGTAGTTAAGCGTTTTAATGTATCTGGATTTACTTCTGGGAATACGCCGTGACCTAAGTTAAATACGTAACCTGGCTGCTTCATCCCTTGATCTAAAATACCTTTTACATGTTCTTCAATAACAGGCCAAGGCGCTAGTAAGAACGAAGGATCCATATTTCCTTGTACCGCCTTATGAACACCGCGCGCGCGTGCTTCTTCGATTGGTAAGCGCCAATCTAAACCTACTACATCAAGAGGCAAGTCGTGCCATTCATTCACTAAGTGTCCAGCCCCAACGCCGTGCATAATCATTGGAACACCCATCGTGCGAACTTCTGCAAAAATACGCTCCATCGCTGGTTTAATAAATATGCGGTAATCCGCTACATTTACTGTTCCAACCCAAGAATCGAAAATTTGAACAGCTTTTACTCCTGCGTTAATTTGCGCTTTTAAATATGTAATAACCATATCTGCAAGCTTATCCATTAAAGCGAACCAAGCTTTCGGCTCTGCATACATGAACGCCTTCGTATTATGATAGTTACGAGAAGGACCGCCTTCAATCATATAGCTCGCTAACGTAAATGGAGCTCCCGAAAAACCGATTAACGGTACATCTAACATTTCTGTCGTTAATAAACGAATTGTATCTAATATGTAAGGTACATCATCTTCTGGATTGATTTCCCCTAATTTTTCTACGTCTTGTAAAGAACGGATTGGATTATCGATAACTGGACCAATGCCAGATTTAATTTCCACATCAACACCAATTGCAGGTAGTGGTGACATAATATCTTTATAAAGAATTGCTGCGTCTACGTTATATTGATCAACTGGCAACTTTGTAACGTAAGCGCACAACTCTGGATTATGTGTAATTTCAAATAAAGAATATTTCTCTTTTATCTTTCTATATTCCGGCTGTGAACGACCCGCTTGACGCATATACCATGCTGGTACATACTCTGTACGTTCCCCCTTACATGCTTTTAAAAATGTCTCATTTATAGTTCTTACCAAGACCCTAGCTCCCTTCCTTACCAATGCTTTTTCTTTAAATATGCTCTATTCCGATATTTATCTTTTTTTACTATACAGCTTGTAAAAACAAAATGCATAACATTATGTACGTTGTTCATTAAATTGACACAAACGTTCGTAAAACCGTTTACTATTTTCACAACATTCTTATTATAGCACAGAGAAAAACTACGGTTTAGCTACTTTTGACTTTTCTCCTTCACGGTTCGTTTGTGTGTTATATGGCACAACGTAAAAACTTGGTTTTGAGAATATATTAATAAACTTTTCCTCATATTTCCCTGTTCCTTTTACCGTTCCAACGTGAGTATGCATTCCTTTT
Source organism: Bacillus sp. MYb209 (assembly GCF_002975175.1). GTDB lineage: Bacteria > Bacillota > Bacilli > Bacillales > Bacillaceae_G > Bacillus_A. The sequence continues at coordinate 78,802 of NZ_PCNZ01000013.1, read as the reverse complement.
TCAACTTTATAAATTCGATACATAATTCTCTCATCAGGAAGCGGCGTCCAGCTTAGTTTCATTGCAAATAAACCGAAAGGACTAAAAGCTAGTTTTGCTTCCACGTTTTTAATCTTATCTAAACGAATCGGCAGCCCAATTGTTTCAACACCTTTTGGTCTATGAAAACTCGCTTTATCTTGTATATTTGCTTTCGTTAAAATCTTTTTAAATAACATCGTTGCAGATGCATTCCCATCTTGTAATTGATGCTCTTTATCGGTGCGGTCATAGCCAATCCAAACTGCACCTACTAAATTCGGTGTATATCCAACAAACCACATATCACGCGCGCCATGGTCATCATTCGGCAATGAAGTTGTGCCTGTTTTTCCAGCTAAAGCTCCATTATATACGCCAGCTTTCGCCGTACCTTCTTTCACAACTCCTTCAAGCATCTTTGTCATATACCATGCCGTTTGCTTCGAAAAGACTTTCGTTTCAGCTTTTGATGATTCTCCAATGACTGCTCCGTGTCTATTTAATACTTTATCGATAACGTGCGGTTCGATAATATTCCCATTTGCTAAAAAAGATCGGTACATTTTGACAAGATCAAATGGAGAAACACCATTTTTCAGCCCGCCAAGTGCTGTGCTTAAACCTGAGTCCGCAATATGAACATTCCCTTTCTCTAAATATTGCTTTCCCTCATCTACCCCTAATTCATTTAATAAAGATACAGCTGGCACATTTGCTGATTCTAATACCGCATCGTACATCGTCATCTCTTTCGCATACTCATGATTATAATTTCGAGGTTCATAGCCTTCAAACGAACTTTTTTCATTCGTTAATAAAGAATATGGATTATATTTCTTCGTCTCGAGTGCAGGTCCATATACAATAAGCGGCTTTAAAACAGAACCAGGCTGCCGCTTTGCAAAAACGCGATTAAGCCCTCTCGGAACATACCCTCTTCCTCCAATCGCGGCTTTAATTCCGCCAGTCTGATTATCCATTAATAAAAATGCACCTTGCGCCCCGTTTTCTTTACCAGGGAAATTTCTCGCATCTTGAAACTGGTTATATGCTACCTTTTGAACTTTTTCATCCATCGGTACGACAAACGTATATCCTCCGCGCAGTACTTCTTGATGCGATAAACCATATAAACGCGCCGCTTCATCTATAACCATATCGATATACGGCATATATGCGAGTTCACGTTCATCTGAATTTTTATAAAGAGCGATTGTTTTTCCTTGGTAACGAACACTATCTTCCGCTGTTAAATAGCCTTGTTTATGCATAAGTGACAAAATAAAATCACGGCGTGCCTTACTCTTCTCAGAAGATACGTACGGTGAATAGCCATTTGGCGCTTTCGGAAGCCCTGCAAGCATGGCTCCCTCTTCCACTGTTAAATCTTCTACATTTTTATTAAAATACAACTTTGCTGCCGCTTGAATACCATATGCCCCATGACCGAAATAAATATGGTTCATATACATTTCAAGAATTTGCTGCTTCGTATATTTTTGCTCTAATTGAAGAGAAATTGCGACCTCTTTCAATTTACGCGTAAATGTTTTTTCGTGAGTTAAAAAGACATTTTTAGCTAGTTGCTGCGTAATTGTACTACCGCCTTCTACCTTCTCTCCAGCTAATGCGTCTTTATAAAGCGCCCGAAATATAGAAGGGTAATCAATTCCTTGATGCTCATAAAAACGAGAATCTTCCACAGCAATAAATGCTTGCTGCACGTACTTTGGAATTTCTTCGATCGGCACGAGCTCTCTATTTTCTACATATAACTTCGTAATTTCTTTTCCTTTCTGGTCAACGATACGTGATGAAGAGTGGAAAACAAGCTGCTTTTCATCCATCATATAGCCACCAGTTAACACAATAAGTTTATAGAGTACAATCGCTACTACAAACGTTGCTACCCCGCCTAATAAAGTCCACTTTGCTTTCTTCATACATCGGCCTTCTTTCCAAATGATGGTACATTTATTATTTGAAAAAGGACTATCTTTATGTATATAATCTTCGAAGTTTTTCACAAGAGTTGATATAATAGAGACAAACTATAAAGGGGGCATTAAAATGAAGGCTATTATTTCATACGAAACACCTCTAGAACAGGCATATTTCACTGCAAAAAATAACGAAAAAGATATGTTTTACAAAGAAAATACTGAAGAATCTGTAGAATCTGCACTTCAGTATGACGTATTAGACGCTGTTGGAGAATTTAAAGGACAACCTGGCTACATCGTTTGTAACAACATTTCTGTAACAGACGAAGGTCGCCCTGTATTTGAAAACCGTTTTAAAAACCGTGCAGGTCTTATCGAAAACGAACCTGGTTTCCAGGCAATCCGCGTTCTTCGCCCATTAAGTAATGATACATATGTCATTTTAACGATGTGGGAAACAGAGCAAAACTTTAAAAACTGGACAGAATCACGTTCATTCGAAAACGCTCATAAAAAACGCCCTGCACATGCAGAAGCACAGGCGCATCCACATGCAGAACAGCAAAAAAGCATTTTCTCTCGCCCGTCGTTCGTGACTACTTTTGATGTGTTAGTTTAGTTTGCTGAGTTCGGAGCCCACGGTATGTGAAATTATATGAACGATTTTTTCAATATATCTATCACATCTTGAAATATATCAACGATTCGACTAAAGATATCGATTTAACGACAAAAAAGGAAACACCATTACACACTGGTGTTTCCTTTTTCTTTGTACCAATTATATATGCAAAGCGCGTCTTCTTTTCGCATATGCTTCACTTTATACCTATGCCCCGCTACCGATATGGCAGCTGTACATAACTCGTCTTTCTTTTGAAAATGCGACTGATTATATCCTACTACTTGAACATGCCTTCTTCGCATGCTTCCTGTATATTTCGCAAGGCCTCGGTACACCATTATTAACTGATTTTCTCGTATCATATATCCACCACTTTTATACCTAGCGTATGCAAGTATTGTAAATACAATAAATAGCAGTATAAGAACGAACAACGCAGTATGTTGTTTAAAATATATACTCGCACCAGCGATTGGCACAGCGAGCACAGCACTTGTAATCCAGCCCATTACGACGTAACGGCGCAATGCAGCCTTCGGTAAATGAACGATTTCTTCTTCTATTTCATACGGCAACTGTAAATAGGCAAGTAACTGCTGTACATCTTTTTTCTTCATGAAAGGATGTAACATCACTTCATTACCGGCGGATTCTATACTTTGAATGATTTCCACTTCGACAGAACAATAACCGAAAGGCTGGCGAAGAATTCCTTCTTTCACAGTAATCGCTTGAATGCGGTGTAGTTTTAAAACAAACTCTTTCTTATCAAATAATCCTTGTACGATGCGAATTTCATTTCCGTTTCGCTCTACTTTAAAGTTCGCATATTTTAACGCATAGCCAATTGTAGAAATGACCCACGAAATCGCCATTAAAATCGCGGCCATAACAATTAATTCATATACACCGTTATCCATCACATACGCTTCTACTTTATTTATGAGCCATTTCGGAAGAAATTCATTAAACTCTGTGTAAATAAGCAGTAGTCCAGAAAATACTAACCCGAATCTGCCAGATGTAATGGATGCGAATAAAATTTCTTTCGCTGTTAACTGATAAACCGTCTTACTTTCTTCTTCTGCGGGCGCCTCTTCACTCAAAACGCTGCTCTCTTTATGTAATAAAGCAATCAGTTCCTTCGCTTTATCTTCTTTAATACCAGCTAACATCACTTCTGGCTCACTACCGCCGCCCGCTACTTCAATATTTAATTTCGCAAGTCCAAGCAGTTGGTAAATGACATTAGAAGATGTACTAATGTTTTGCACACGGTCTTTATTTAAATAACTTTCCTTCTTCACAAAAACACCGTGTTTTATATGTAAAATATTATTCTCAATCCAGTACACTTTGAAATACCATTTTACAGCTGAAAAGATTGCCATAACGAATAATAGAAACAACAAAACAAAATAAAACAAATACCAAGGCTCGTTCTCATCAGAGCGAAATATTACAAGAAAGATAAAAGGCAATAAACCCGCAATTCTAATACCTAATAATATCGTGATCGGATGTTGCCTCTTATACACCCTCATCACTCACTTTCGCAAGTTCTCCAATTTGTCTTTTCAACTGCTCTGCTTCTTCTTTCGTTAAGCCTGGAATACTATGAGAAGTTGCCGCTGTTGAAATATGTAATTCTGCTAAATTATACTTTCTCATAATTGGCCCTTGCTCAATCGTTACGTGCTGCACGCGGATCATCGGAATAAGCACGCGCTTTACAACGAACATTCCTTTTTGAATTTCAATCTCTTCTTCATTTAATCTGTAACTATAATAACGCTGACGTAAATTTGGAAACACAAAATAATCAAGTGGTATAAATGTAATAGCGCCTGTTACTAACAATCCAAACAACCAGCCCCACCAATTAAAATTGATCATAAAAAAGAAATACGCAATTACGACTGCTAGTATAACTGCCGCCCCAATTAAAGCGTGACTTCTCCACACTTTTAGCATATTAGAATGAATCTCCTTTTCTAACGGCTGCATCTCATCACTCCAATTATATGAATTTATTAATTATATATTAGCAGAAAATAAGGTTTTATATACAGTTTTGTAAAATTATAGTTATCACATCGTATCGAGCATTTCTTTAAAATTCCCTTCATTAATCGAATACACTTGAAACTGTATGTAATCTATTTCATTCGTATTAGGACGAGCATATGGCAAAATGTTAAATTTAGAAGCAGATCTTCCTAACATATCTGTAACCATAAGAGCAACATCTACATACTCAAAATCTATACGGAACGCTACCGATTTGCCTGTAAATTCATAATCTTTAATCGCGTCATAAGACTTATTTGCACTAATCAGCATCACTTTTAATAGTTGGTTTAAATTTTCTGGTTTGAAATTAATCATGGACACAACTCTTTTTTTAATAAAACACTACGAAAATAGTGTAATCTTTTACTTTCATAGCTTCACACATCAATTATATTAAAAATAAAGCTAGTTTTTTATAATTTTTTTGATATAATTACTTACGGGAAACGGGAAGACATTTATCTTCCCTTGTGTTTTTATTTGCATCTAGTACTTTTGCTAGATGCTTTTTTTATATCATTTTTATTTATAAAATTTGCTTCCAACTAACATCCTTCACATCTTCGCTAGTCGGCTTTCTAACTAATCCCATACAACATTCCTCGCAAGCACCAAACGCAATGAAATTTTTCTGCGCTTGCCTTAACGAGGCCTTATTTGCTCCGCCTTCAAAGTCATGATCGTTAAACTGAACCTCATCATCTTCCCAATAACATATTTTACAAATTTCATATGTACCTGGTGGTTCTTCTTCTAATGTTTTATATCCGCAGCATGGACAAGTGTATTTCATTTGTTCACTCCATTATTAACTTATTTTTTCTCCCATATATTCCGGTTCACAAAGAATGTAACAGCGCAAATCATAGTTATCCCCATGAAATACATCATTTGAAGAGTACTAGAATCTTCATATGTAGTTGGCATTCCTATCGTTACGAAAAAAAAGATAAAAACAATACTAAAAGCTAAAAGCAAATATAATAGTAAAGATATAATATAGCTCAATTTAAATGGTACAATGATAAATCTAAACAATAACTCTCCAAGAAGACATCCACCTAAAATAATAGGTGCTCCAAAATACAATGTAAGGACTCCCATTTGCGCAGTAGCTTGAATTATATTTCCAAGTATGGTCGAAGTCTCCTCATTAAATCTTTCCATTCTATCATATAAATCAAGTACCGTTAATGAAACAAATAAACTTAATATAGAAAATGAATACGGTATTAAAAATTTCCCCAATCACATTCACCTCACTTTTTTCTTTACATATATTATTAATTATTTTCTATCATTTTTATATAAAAAAATAACCCGTCTTCCATGAAAGACGAGCCATTCCAATTAATTCTCACTTAATCAAGACCAACTAACTTTCTATTCTATAGTATAAATTAGCATAACACAGCAAAAAGAACCCTCTATGATAAAACATAGAGGGAAGAATTTCTATATAAAAACCTATACCTTATCCTGAAGTGAACCCCGAAAACGGGCCACATATTAAATCTGTTCCCTATATTCTTTAGGGGATAGGTGGTTTAGATGTTTTATTAGAAGATAGTATCTTCTTTTTTATAATATTCTTTTGAAATCTCTTCATAAAATGCTGCCGATGTCGCGTAAAAATAAGGCGCTAACCATAAGAAACCGATTCCCATAGTAAGAATACTTAAAATGAACCAGCCAAGGAAACTTAAGCATAGTAAAAAGTAATCCATTTTATGTCCATTCATCATACGGCGACTTTCGGTAATTGCTTGATTCGCTGTGTATTCTGGATGATCATTCAAAATAAAATACGTCATAGAATAAGAAAATGATTTAATAATACCCGGAATAATAAGAAGTAATGTCCATAGCATCAAGTATACATACATTAGTAAATATGTTAAAAATGACTTCATAAACTTACTTCCATCGCTAAACCATCTAAATAAATGACCAATGCGAGCACTAGTCCCACGGATTACATTTAAAACAAGATAATAGGCGCCTATTGTTAACGGACCGATAACAAGCATTGCAATAATATTTACTGTAAGCGAATCACTTGCTTCTTTCCAGCCCCAAAAAATCGAGAAAACACCTGTGATTAGAAGTTCGACAGCTCCAATAAGGATTCCAAGTAATATGGTTGCCCCTACCGCTAATCCCCATTTTCCTTTTAATGCATCAAGTGCTTCTCTTTTCAACTGACTTATCATATACAACCTCCTAATACTATTTCTATTTTAGTATACCATTTATATCAAAACTTCCACAAAATTTCTAGAAATAGAAGCGTACTACCTTTTTTCTAATACATATTAATAAATGTGCACTGTAGTTGTACTAATATATGGATTAAACTAAAGAAAGCCTAGTCCGATTTCAAGCTACTCATTTCTCTATAACAAAAAAGCCTGCCTTTCATAATAGGCAAGCCTTTTCAAGTTAATCCTCACTTATTCTCTTCTTATACCAATCCTGCATTCTCTCCGCATCTTCTACTCTTATATGCTCTAGTTTGTAATCTGATGATGCACTAGAGAACTTATACGTACATAAATCCGCTCGGCGCTGGAAATATGCTTGTGTCTTTTCAATTGACTGCACGTGTCTTCTTCTGACAAGCCCTGTATATTTCCCAATACTGCGGTAAACAAGTGTAATTTGTTCTCCGTTTACACCGTAACCATTTGTTTTAAATGTTGCATATCCAAGTGTAAAGATGAGGATAGCAAGCGGTAATACAGCCCACATGATGAAATACTTTTCAAAGTATATACTTATTCCAGTAAGCGGGATTGCTAGCATAGCGAAGAAAATAAAACTATCTATTAAGTAGCGGCGTAGTGCCGCTTTTGGTAATGATGTAATGTTCGTATTCAGTTCATATGGTAATTGTAAATGTACAAGTAAATCTTGCACACGATCCTTTCGAATAATCGGATGCAGTGTAACTTTTTCTTTCTCTTCTCCCATTCCCTTACTTTGAATGACTTCTACTTGTACAGCACAATAACCGAACATCTGACGTAAAATACCTTCTTTTATCGTAATACCTTGAATACGGTGTAACTTTAGTACAAGCTCTTTCCTTTCAAGCAAACCTTGAGAAATACGCACTTCATCATTTTTTCGATTTACTGTGAAATTCCCATGTTTTAATGCATAACCAATCGTGGATACAATCCACGAAATGACGAGTAAAATAGCTGCCATGTAAATCCACCCATATACATCATGGTCCATAACATAAGACTCTACCCTGTTTTTAATCCATTTCGGAATGTACTCATCTACTTGATGGTAAACGAAAAATATTAAGGAGAATAGTAATCCAAATTGACCAGATGTAACAGATGCTAATAAAATTTCTTTCAAAGTTAATTTGTACTCTGTCGCTTGCTTTTCCTCTGTAATGACTTCTTTTTCTACTACTTCTTCTAACGTTTCTTCTGCTTTCACTTCTGGAGTTGGCTCATTTAGTAAGGAAATAAGCTCCTTCGCCTCATCTTCCGTAATACCAGCTAGGCTTACTTCTGCATCATCGCCTCCGCCAGCTGTTTCGATTTGAATTTTCTTTAAACCGAGCATTTGATATAACACGTTAGAACTTGTATTAATCGTTTGAACACGTTCTTTATTTAAGTAGCTCTCCTTCTTCACAAAGAGCCCTTGTTTAACATGTAATACGTTATCTTCAACCCAGTATGTTGTGTAATACCATTTTTCAAACGCTGAAAAAACGGTGAGTAAACCGAATGCAGCGGGAATTAAATACCAAAATGGAAACTTTCCATTTAAACTAAACATGAAAATAATTAATGGTATAAAATCTGTTATTTTTAATTCTAATAACATCGTGATTGGATGCTGCCTCTTATACATCCTCATCACTCACTTTCGCTAATTCTGCGATTCTCGTTTTTAACATTTCTGCTTCATACATCGTTAAGTCGGGAATACTATGAGAAGTTGCCGCTGTTGAAATATGTAATTCTGCTAATCCATGTTTTCTCATAATTGGCCCTTGTTCAATCGTAACGTGCTGTACACGAATCATCGGTACTAATACGCGCTTTACAACGAAAAGACCGTGTTGAATTTCAAGCTCTTCTTCATTTAATTGATAGCTATAATAACGTTGACGAAGTTTCGGAAACGTAAAGTAATCAAACGGCGTATATACAATTGTTAATCCGATGAGCACATAGAAAATCCAAGCCCACCAATTAAACTTAATCATAAAGAAAAGATATGCCAAAATGACTATAATACTAATTCCTAGCTCAATTAAGGAACGCGTTTTCCACACCTTGACCATGTCAGGATGAATTTCATTTTTCAATGGCTCCATATAACCACTCCAAATCTAGTAATATAATATATGAATACTCTCAATCTATATTTTACATAACTTTACATAAAATTGAAATTTTATTGTTTATCCTCTTTTTTCTCAGGAATAAAATATCCGAACCAAAGTAGCCAAACTAAACTAATTAATGCAAACCAACCTTTATCCGCTTGAAAAGCTTCAATCATACCTGGAATTTTATACACTCCAATAAACCCCAAAAACCCGAGCCACCAGTTTTTTTGCATTTTCATCTTTATTCCCCCTTCATTACGTTTTTCACATTTTGAATCCAAATTTCTTTATACTTTAAATCGAATCCTATTAATATGTAATTACTCATATTATCAATAACGAGCGCTAACGTATGCGCGTTTTCTTCTGTTGCATGTTGTGACACAACGCCAAGTTCCACACCTTGCTTTAATAAATCGTGGAATCCATTTAAAAACTCTTCTTGTATTTCAAATAAGCGTTTCTGGTACTTTTCATTTCGCGTCGCAGTTACGATAAATTCATTTATGACGCGTAGTATGCCTTCTTGACCTTTATACTCAGACAACATATGTAAACCATCTGCGATTAACTTTTCTGCAAAGTTTTCTTTCGTATATTGTTCTTTATCGAAGTAATTGACAAAATGATATCCAGAAAATATTTCTTCAAATAAAAAATCAACTAGCGCTTCTTTAGACGGAAAATGATAATAAATAGCTGGCTTTGATATGCCTACTTCTTTCGCAATCATTGAAAGACTCATCTTCTCAATACCGTGCTCTGCCATTAGTTTAAATGATGCCTCTACAATGTTCTGCGATGTTTGTAAATTTTTTGTCATACTGTACCTCTTCTTTTTTTACTTACCGGTCGGTAAGTAAATTGTAAAATGAAAATGAATGATTTGCAAGTTAATTAGAGTTTTTAAAGGAACTTCTTGATGAACCTAGAAAAATATAAAGTAAAAACAACGTATAACAATAAGGGAGCCATTCATATGGGATATGGCGGTAAAGGTGATAGTGGTAGCCGCGGCGGTGAAGATGGCAAAGATGGTAAGGGCGGTAGTAGTGGGCTTTTATTACTCATTCTGCTCTTTATCGTATTCATTATAATTGGAGCTAGTTATAGTGTGCTTAGCTTCTAAGAAAAGACACAATTCAGTTAGTTATAGTAGCGTAGAAAACTGAAACAGATTACATTTTTCCTTCTTAGGATTTCTCCACCAGTTGCCTGCCAGCCACTAGGCGACTGGACTTTCACCAATAAGGGCACGCAAAATAAAAAGCACCAGTTATATTTAACAGCCAGCGCTCTCTATTTTCGGTATTCTTATAATGTTTCATCTATATTTCCAACTCGCATGCGTGGGCGCTCTGTCGCAAACGTAAATCATTATTGATCATCCACAATAATGTACGCTGTTCTGATTGGCCCGTGTACACCTACGACAAGGTTCATTTCAATATCTGCGCTATTTGACGGACCAGAAACGAAATTCACACAAGCCGGCAGTTTTTCTCCCGCTTTATTTTGATCATGAATAAGTTTTGTAGCATGTGTTAATCTTGGTACAATCGTACTTTTAGGAACGATTGCAATATAGGACTCTGGAAGAAGGCTAACATGTCTTCCTTTTAACCCGTCATTAAATAGCACAACGGTTCCTGATTCTGCCAAAGTCATATCACTGAACGTAATGCCAAGGTCAGCAGCTTTCGCAAATTCTATGTCTTCTTCCTTATGTTCTAATCCCCATGTACGAAAATGTGTTGTACCTTCATTTTTGAAACATGGAGTGAGACCATACTCATTAAAGCGCTCATCATTCGAACACATAACTGATTTAATGTTCCATTTTTTTATAAAAGATTGAAATGTTTCAACAAGATTTTCCTTTGTTGTTCGCTTTACTTCTGTATGAATCACTTCGCAGTGCTCCATTAACTTTAATACAAGTTCATCTTGTGTGAGTCCGTCAAATACATTCCACTGCGGGGCAAAAAACCATTTCGGTCTTTTCACTGCTTCTGGACGTTTCCTACCAAGCTTTTCTGATAATTGGAGTAAAAATTCCTCACGATTTTGGATGGCCATCATCGTTCTCCTTTACGTGTTTTTCAAACCACTCTCGAAACGGTTGTTTTTTCGGAACTGGAAAATCTCTCGCGTCCGTCCAAGCTTTTAACGGCCCAATTCCGCGCTCGATCTTATCCCCTTTTGCAAGAGGTTTTAATGCATACGGAGCGCTCTTCGCAGCAAAAGAAAATAGTCTAGGACTCTTCACCGCTTTTTCAAAACCTTTCATAGCCACGTTCCAAGCTACAGGTGATTGTTTTTCTTCTACAATGCGGCTGCGATGTTTAATTAATAAGTCATGTAACGGGATTTTCACTGGACACGCTTCTGTACAAGCACCACAAAGACTAGATGCATAAGGTAAATCTTTATATTCATCATATCCCCCTAAAAGCGGTGTCAACACAGCTCCAATTGGTCCTGGATAAATAGAGCCATATGCATGTCCACCAATATGCCTGTATACAGGACACACATTAATACATGCCGCGCAACGAATGCACTGAAGGACACTTTGGAATTCTGTTCCTACAATATCGGAACGACCATTATCAACAATGACTAAATGAAATTCCTCAGGTCCATCTGTCCCGCCAGGCTCAGTTAACCCTGTAATATAACTTGTTAACTTTTGCCCTACAGAACTTCGGCATAGAAGTGTTACTAAAACATCAAGCTCTTCCCACGTCGGAACAATACGTTCCATCCCCATAACTGTAATCAACGTTTTCGGAAGTGTCGTAGTAAGTCTTGCATTTCCTTCGTTTGCTACGATAGAAATTGACCCAGACTCTGCAACAGCAAAGTTACATCCAGTCACCCCTATATCCGCTGCAAAAAAATCATCACGTAAATAAGATCTTACAAACCTCGCCATTTCCGTAGGATCAGATGTTCCAGTATAATCTAACTTTGTTTTAAATATTTCACAAATGTGTTCTTTATCCTTGTGAAGACACGGAACAACAATATGTGACGGAGGATCGTGGTCGTTCACTTGTAGAATAAATTCAGCAAGATCTGTTTCTAACACTTCCGCTCCAGCTTCTTCAATCGCTTCATTTAAACTAATCTCTTCCGTTACCATAGATTTTGATTTCACAATTTTTTTCGCATTTTTCTTTTTTACAATCCCTTTTACATATTCCCTTGCGTCTTCTGCAGTCTTTGCAAAATAAACAAAACCACCGTTTTTTTCAATATTTTCACTCAGTTGATATAAATAATAATCCAGGTTTTCTAATGTATGCTTTCGAATTTCTTCTCCTAAAGCTCGCCATTCCTCCCAATTCCCAAGACTCTCAGTAGCTTTTAATTTCTTGATTCTAAGACCATCTTGCGCTTTCCTAACAGCCTGTCGCATAAATTGATCCCCGATGCCTGTTTCAGTACGCTTATGAAAGGGATCGTTCCCAATTTTCATTCCCATCTCTATATCCCCCTCTTATTTTCGATCTTCATTTAATACTTGAGCAATATGTTTTACATCAATTGGATAACCATTACGTGTTAAACGTCCCTTTATATTCATTAAGCAGCTACAATCCATCCCAATTAACACTTCCGCACCGGTTTCCATAATATGCTTTACTTTTTCCTCAACCATTTGCTCAGAAATTTCTGGCATTTTCACTGAGAATGTACCCCCGAATCCGCAGCAATCATAATTATGCGGTAGTGAAACAACTTCCAGTCCCTTTACACATTTTAATAATTTTTGCGGCGGTTCCTTAATCCCCATTAATCGGCTCATATGACAAGATGTATGAACCGTTGCTTTTTTATGAAGCTCCGCACCTAAGTCTTCTTTCCCTAATACTTCAACAAGAAATTGCGTGAACTCATATGTTTTATTTGCAAGTTCAGTAGCTTTTTTCTTCCACTCCGCTTCACTTTCAGAAAATAAGCTAGAAAACTCGTGAACCATCATAGCGCAAGACCCTGATGGTGCCACAACATATTCTGAACTAGCAAAGGCTTCAATCATATGTTTTGCAGCTGTTTTTGTTTCTTTAACATACCCGCTATTATAAGCAGGTTGTCCGCAGCACGTTTGATTTTTAGGAAAATCAACTTCACACCCTAAATCTTCAAGAATTTCCACAACATCTCTTCCTACTTCTGGATAAAAAACATCTGCAACACAAGTGATAAATATTGATACTTTCATATTTTGCACCCCTAAATACAGTAAAGTAAGCTCAAGTAACTTTATAACCAAATATCCTTTATCTGTATATTATTGGTAATATTTTTAAAAATATGAATAGAAATAGCAAAAAACATCCTAAATTACACATTTAGGATGTTTTTTGTTAAGCAAATCAATTTCTATTAAGCAAGCGCATACGATAACAATTCATCGTCACTTCCCCAAGCCTTTGCAGTAATTGATAGTTCGCATATGCACCGACCGGGGCACCGATTATCGGGACGAGCTGAAGCATTTTTGCTAAATCTATATAGTCTCGGTATTCTGTTTGGAACTTTTCCCAGTCCATATGATTTTCTTCTTCTGTATCCCACGTTTCAATTGCTTTCCATACTTCTTTTCTATAGTCATCACTCGAAAAAGCAAGTTGGAAAACGTGAAGGATAAAAAGGCGTTCTTCTTTTTTACTCGTATCAAATCCGTACAATGTTGCTGCATCAAATAAAAATTTTATTTTAATGGTAAGTAGAAGCGGAAAATCAGCAAGGCCGAGGAGAATACCACCTGCTCCTGTTCCGGCCCCTTCTGCCGCTGCGACTTTTTTGTACTCATCCATTTTTTTACGTACTTCATCGTCTCGTCTTTGCAGTGACCAGTTCGTTTTTTTTAGCTTCGGTTTTATGAAGTTTGATCCAGCACTAATTGTTTGTACCATCATCCGAATCGTTTCTGTTAGTACCTTTTGTACTTTCGCGGGCACTAGCTGCTGCACTTTCACCTGCACTTTTTTAGAGAACCGTGTCATCATAGAAGAATCTTTCATGAATGTAGCTTTCCACTGCTCCAATTCTTTTATAACCTTCTCTTCATATGTAATCATAGGTTCATTCCTTTCAGTTTAAACGCTCAATGCGCTTTGCACCGTATTGATAAACGAAACCAATACTAAATAATATGCTTACGACAAATAAAATGCCGGTCATCATGAAATCTTTCGTCGCAAATGCAAATATAACTGTAAACACAACGCTACCGATGATGAGAATCGCATTTAATAAAGTAAGAAAATCTTTCTTCTTCTCATCTCCCCCTACTGGATATAAATCAAGCCAAATTTTCATGCGGTGATGTTTCCAAAGGGTTAATAGCTGATAGCCGATTAAGTATAAGAAAATAAGACTTACGATAAAGCGTCCATATAAAAATGGGATGAAGTAAAGAATAATCCCGCCAAGAGCGAGTAAACGCACATATAATCCGAAATAGTTACCTGATCTTAAAAATGTTCTCGTATATAAGTATAAATATGTACGTTTCTCACCGATCATCGAAAGAATGAAATCAAGCCATTTTCGGCGTGATACTCTCTCTTTTAACGCTGGTACATCAACGAACATATTCGCAATGCGGTACAGCAGCATCATTTTTTTACCTTCTTCAGAAATTAAATACTCCCAGTTTAGCGGCTTTCCCTTCACCTTTTGATGCATAACAGCAAGGTATAGCGCCATTAAAAAGACAATTACACCGGTAAAAATGACTGAAGTACGTTCTACAAGGAAGTACACAAATAAGCCGTTTAAGATAAAACGAATGAACCAATCTGCTTTTTGAACGCTTTGATCTGTTAAAAATGATTTTTCCCACGCTACGAATAAATTCCACGCCTTTACAATGACAAACGCGATTACAATCCATATGTAAGCCGCTCCTGTTTGTTTCATTTGCTGGAAGTATAACGGGGCAAGCGCAGCTGCTACCATTGCGATTATGTATAACTGAATCATAAACGTAAAGAGAAATGCCTTTGTAAAGTAAGGCTTTAACTTTTCTTCAACTGGCAGTAAATAAACGAGGTCCGCTTCTTTTAATAACGTTTGTATGGATCCGGCTGTTAATACGAGGCCAAGTAAGACTGCCATAACAATCGCTGTCGGAAACGAAGGTGTTAACGTTTGTAACCATTGCTGGTAATAATACGCTCCTGCGCCGATGATAAATACGAAAATAAATTTCAAATGATCATTAAATACGTATTTACTATATGTACGAACTTCTTTTAGAAAGTGCCGAAATCGTTCTTTCCATAACGCTGTGCTATTCATAATCTTCTTCCTTTGTTAATGCAATGTAAATATCATCTAACGTTGCACCAGGCATATTAAATTGTGATTGAAGTTCTGATAATGTTCCCATCGCTCTCACTTCACCTTGATGTAAAATAATGAATGAATCACAATAGCGCTCTGCTGTCGCTAAAATATGTGTACTCATTAAGATGCCCGCACCACTCTTTTTCATTTGATCCATCATTTGAAGGAGTGATTGAATCGCTAACGGATCAAGACCAACGAAAGGTTCGTCCACAATGTAAAGAGATGGTTCAACTAAAAATGCACTCATAATCATCACTTTTTGTTTCATCCCTTTTGAGAAATGAGACGGAAACCATTTTAAACGATTTTTCATGCGAAACTCTTGTAATAATTGTCCTACGCGTTCTTCATATTGTTTTTCATCTACACCGTACGCCATCGCTGTCAATTTCAAATGTTCTTCTAACGTTAACTCATCATATAATACTGGCGTTTCTGGAATGAAGGAGAAACTAGAACGGTACGCTGTCATATCATCACGAATTGTTTTCCCATTAATTGTGACAGTTCCTTTTTTCGGCTCCATTAAACCGATGATATGTTTAATTGTCGTACTTTTCCCAGCTCCATTTAAACCGATTAAGCCGACAAGTTCGCCTTTATTAACAGAGAACGAAACATTTTGCAGTACAGGCCGTTTCGTATATCCTCCTGTAACATTTTCTACACGCAATAACTCGCTCATACGACACCACTTTCTTCATTTATATTCATTCTCTTTTGTAAGAAATGTATATATTCATCTTACCAAAAATCATGGTGCACTACATAGTATCGATGCCTTCAAAAAAAATTTTAAATTTTTTGGCATATATTTTTACGAAAGCGGACATCATAATTAGTGAAGAAGGAACACATTGAAAAAGCAACCACCAATTGATGAGTACAACAACACAGTGAAGTCATCATGAAATGGGGTGTCCATGTTGGACAAAGAAATTTACACATAACCAGATCATTTGTTTCATTTTCGAAACGGGGTGTCTCCGAAAGAGCATATACTGTTTTAAAAAATAAACAATTTCATTTTAAAAAAAGATTGCAATTCATTTCACTTGAAAATGGGGTGTCTACGGCAGAAACTTTAGCCGATTTACCGTGCATTTCTTAAATAAATGAGGTGTCTGCGAACCGTAAATTATAAAAAATGCTTTTTCAATCCCTCTTCAGAAAACAGGAAGCTGAGTCAGCTTCCTGTTTTTCGTGTTTGTTCTCCTATGTAATTATGGTAAAATACGGCTAAGGCTATTTGAAAGGATGAGATCGATGAATCATACAGCGGACAATTGTATTTTTTGTAAAATCATTGACGGGCAAATCCCTTGCTCAAAAGTATACGAAGATGAACATGTACTCGCATTTTTAGATATTAGTCAAGTAACAAAAGGACATACTCTTGTTATTCCGAAAGTACACAAACAAGACATTTTTGCGTTAACGCCAGAAATCGCATCACATATTTTTGCTGTCGTTCCAAAAATCGCAAATACAATGAAAGCAGAATTTAATCCAGTTGGTTTCAACCTACTTAACAATAACGGCGAGAAAGCTGGACAAACTGTATTCCACTTCCACCTTCATTTAATTCCACGCTACGGTGAAAACGATGGTTTCGGTGCTGTTTGGAAATCACACCAAAATGAATACACAATGGAAAATTTACAAAACATCGCAAGTACAATTGCAAATGGTGTGAAATAGTGCCACTATAATAAGAAGTAATACATAACAAACCGATTCCTCTGGCATTTATTGCATGGCTTGTTTCTTCACAAAAAATGCCGGGGGTATGATTTTTTGTGCATAGCATGTACAAGAGAGAAAAGCTCACTTTTCTTCCCCTTGTCTTAAAGATATGCACACTTTTATACATCATGAATACGAACGAAAAATAAGGAGGTTTCCTTTTATGTCAAAAGCTAAATCCTTTATTACAGGTGTACTTTGCGGCGGAGCAGTTGCTGGACTAGCCGTTCTTTTCTCAACTCCTTCTTCTGGTAAAGCTATGCGCGGTAAGCTGAAAGAAAAAGGGACTGATATTAAAAAGACTTTAGCTGATATTACAGCTGATACAAAGTTATTAAAGCGTCAAATCGTTGAAACTGCTTCAGAAGGTAAAGAAGTATTCCAAGAACTAAAAGACGATATGCATGACACTCTTTCTAACTGGAAACAAGATATTTCTCAAAACAAACGACATATTGAAAAAGAAATTTTAGACATTCAAAAGTCAATTGAGAAACTACAAGAAGCCGTTCCAGAAAAAGCGTAAACATATTCCTGCTTAGTTTTTTGCATATAACAAATATTTTTCATACGAATTGACATTGACACGGCATATCACATAGATATACCGTGTTTTTATGCATTTACAATATATGTTATCCCTTAACATGTAAAGACAACACATGTATTCTTGACTCATAAAACGCTTCCATAGTTATGCATGATTTGTATAGAATATCGTTTTTCCGAAAAATTTTCACAATTCTCACAAAAAGACTTTATTAATTTTTATTTTACTGGCATAATAGATAATAATGAAAAAAGAATGTTAAAGTGGGTGAGTAAATGAAAAGTGGAGAAAAAAATTACTCGGTAAAAGAAGCGATGATTTTCAGCCAACGTATTGCTCAATTATCGAAAGCGTTATGGAAATGCGTAGAGAAAGATTGGCAACAATGGATTAAACCTTACGATTTAAACATTAACGAGCATCATATTTTATCAATCGCTTATCATTTAAAAGGGGCTTCTATTTCTGAGATTGCTAAGTTTGGAGTTATGCACGTATCAACGGCGTTTAACTTCTCTAAAAAGCTAGAAGAACGCGGCTATCTTGTATTCTCTAAAAAAGAAGATGATAAACGAAATACGTACATTGAAATTACAGACAAAGGGGAAGAATTACTACTTCGCTTAATGGAGGAGTATGACCCTGAAAATAATTCTGTTTTTAATGGGGCACTTGAACTTCGTAATTTTTACGGTAAGTTCCCAGAAAATATCGAACTTATTGCGATCCTTCGCAATATTTACGGACAGGACTTCATCGATATTTTTGAGAAATCATTAGAGAATATTGAGGAGAACTTTACGGAGACCGATCAAAAATTAGTTAAGAAATAATCTATTTATCCTTTTGCAATCATGCGTAAGAATTCATTCATAAGTGGCACAAATAAGCCCTGTTTTGCTAGCGCTTCCGCAGTTTCGTGTACTTCGAGCTGATGTGGAAGCGCTTTTTCAAATTGATCTAGCAGCGCATCGAACAAAAGCAGCCCTTCTGCTTTCTCCACTACATATTGTTCGTTCAGCTTTTCACAAAGTTTTATTATACGTTCAATGTCTTTTTTACGAGCTTTTTTCTTTATGATTAAAGAATAAAATGGACACTTTTCTTCATCAATCATTTTAAATAGTAGGTCTACGTAGTATTCAGCTTGTTCTAGTCTTCTTACAACGTCCATTTTCTCCCTCGCTTCCTAACACAAAGTCTTCTATTTCTGAATTTTGTAACACGAACAAAATATCGTATGATACAATATATAAAGTATATGTATTTTAGCCAAAAGGAGGTCTCGCCTCATGACTCTTATAACCGTTGTTTTTGTCGCATTCGCACTTCTTGTTATATTTTACACGAATTTCATGACACATACACTGTGTGAGCGAAAACAAATATCTGCGAGCCGCCAGCCCGGTGTCTTTCGAGTTATTAATGTATGTATTACCATTCTATTAATTTCTAGTTATATAGAAATTATATTTCATGGAAAGTGAGGAAGGAAAGCCCCTTCCTCATTTTTTTCCTCTATAAGCAAATTATACCTACTATAACTAATAAAATAAACAGTACAAGTAATAAAATAAGTTTTGAATTCATCCCCCATCCCCTCCTATTTTCTGTATATGCGACATGCGCCCAATATGGTACCCTTTCAAAATCTGACACAAACTGGTTAAAATTTCTTTATCCCGCATTAACGGGCAGTAGGCAAAATGAAGTAAAACCTAATGAAACTGCCCGTTAATGCCCGATTCGTTCAACTAATAATCCTTTGGGACACTTCACCCAAAGGATTAAAGTTTCACTTTATCAATAGGAAAACCCGTCGAAATATGATATATTAAATTTTGTACATATTGCTTATACTATGAAATAAACGACACGCATCTAAACTTTATCCTAAAGCCTCGGTAAGCCCTGTTAAGCGTGCTTTTACATATTAAAAAAGCAAAGACATCAGTGAGACTTAATCAGGTTCTTATGAACGAAAATAACCTATCATAAGGCGTTTCTTCATTTGTACGGGATAAATTAAAAATACATAATAGTAGGAGTGTTTATTGAATGAAGAAAGCTATGCTTGCCTTAGCCGCTACAAGTGTAATCGCATTATCAGCATGTGGAACATCATCATCATCAGACAAAATTGTTACATCTAAAGCTGGTGACATTACAAAAGAAGAGTTCTACACTCAAATGAAACAAACAGCTGGTAAACAAGTACTAAATAACATGGTTATGGAAAAAGTACTTATTAAAAACTACAAAGTCGATGACAAAGAAGTAGACAAAAAGTACGATGAAATGAAAAAGCAAGTCGGTGACCAATTCGATACACTAATGAAACAACAAGGTCTTAAAGAAGAAACAGTTAAAAATGGCGTTCGCGCTTCATTAGCTCAAGAACAAGCGATTGAAAAAACAATTACTGATAAAGAACTAAAAGAAAACTACAAGCCTGAAATTAAAGCAAGCCACATTCTTGTAAAAGATGAAGCTACTGCGAAAAAGGTTAAAGAAGAGCTTGGACAAGGTAAATCTTTCGAAGATTTAGCGAAACAATACTCTGAAGATACTGGTTCAAAAGAAAAAGGCGGAGACCTTGGCTACTTTACAGCTGGTAAAATGGTTAAAGAATTCGAAGATGCTGCTTATAAAATGAAGAAAGATGAAGTAAGCGAACCTGTAAAATCACAATTCGGTTACCACATCATTAAAGTAACAGATATTAAAGAACAAAAACCATTTGATGAAGTAAAAGGCGACATCAAAAAAGACCTTGTTCAAAAGAAATCACAAGATGCTCAATTTATGAACGATCTTATGATGAAAGAAATCAAAAAAGCTGACGTAAAAGTTGACGATAAAGATTTAAAAAATCTTTTCGAAGAGCCAAAAGCTGACGCTAAAAAAGACGAAAAGAAATAATGAAGTGAAAAAAGCTTGGGAATATCCCAAGCTTTTTTATTTTGTAGTAGTTTTTTTGCCGATAAATCGATATACTCCCCCGCCTTACTCCATTCAACACAAAAAAACCTTGATTCGCGCAGAACGAAACCAAGGTTTATCTCATTATCATTGATTAAATTAAAAAACTATGTTAAATTAGTACAGAAACGCTCATCAAAAACAATAGAATGTATTTATCCGCATCTTAATTATACACCAAAACACATCTTCAGTCAACCTCTATTTTTCACTTTTAAAGGAGTGCTTACGTATGAACAAAAAACTTGATTTAGAGCAAAAACGATTGGATACCGTAATAGAAACGATTACGGAGCAAATTGATAAACTGGAAAGCGAAACTGGCAGACGCCGGGCAGAAGTAATCAACATTCGCAAACACTTCTGGGATGATGTAAAAGTTAATACTGATACTTTTGACGATTATCTTGAAACAGTTATCAACTTAAGACAACAAGCTCAGTCACTAGCCGTAACACAAATTACCCATAAGCACACCTTTAATCGACTTGCCGCACTACGCCGTATGCATAAAGCACCTTACTTCGGACGAATCGATTTCAAAGAAGAAGGAGAAGTTGATGCAGAACAAATTTATATCGGGGTGGCTACCCTTACCGATGCAAGCGGAGAAAACTTTCTTATATACGATTGGCGCGCACCCATTTCAAGTGTCTACTACGATTATCCACCAGGACCAGCTGAGTACAGTACACCAGGAGGCGTAATCCGCGGCAATGTGGAGAAAAAATTACAATATATTATTCAAAATGGCGAGATTGACTCCATGTTCGATACGAGCCTTACAATTGGAGATGAGATCCTGCAACAAGCGCTCGGAAAAGGTACAAACAAACATATGCAAAGTATTGTTGCTACTATCCAGCGCGAGCAAAATGAAATTATCCGTCACGATGAAGGGCGACTACTTATCGTTCAAGGAGCTGCTGGTAGCGGTAAAACATCAGCTGCTCTGCAGCGAATCGCCTACTTACTATATAAATATCGCGAATGGCTAAAAGCAGATCAAATCATTCTCTTCTCCCCTAACTCCATGTTCAACAGCTACGTATCTAACGTATTGCCAGAACTCGGTGAAGAGAATATGCAGCAAGTTACCTTCCAGGAATATTTAAACCATAGACTAAGCAAGTCATTTGACGTTGAAGACCCTTATGAGCAATTAGAATATATGCTAACTGAAACGAATAGCCCTGCCTATAAAACTCGAAATGCGAGCATTCGATTTAAAGCATCCACCCAATTTTTCGAGACAATTAGGATGTACAGACAATCTCTAGAATCGTCCGGTATGTTGTTTAGAGGAATGAAATTTAGAGGAAAACCAATTGCCTCTGCTAAACAAATTACAGAACAATTTTACAATACCGATCCCTCCCTCCGCTTCCATAATCGAATTGAGAAGTTAACGGAGTGGCTAAATAAACAAATAGATGAACTTGAAAAAAGCGAACGGACGAAACCTTGGGTGCAAGAAGAAATTGAACTGCTTAGTAAAGATGAATATCAAAAAGCTTATAATTACTTACAGAAAAAAGGAGAGTTTGCAGAAAACTCATTTGACGATTACGAAAGTGAAAATAAAGTACTTAGCCGTATGATTATCCGTAAAAAGTTAAAACCGCTGCGTAAAGGCGTTCAAACGCTACGTTTCATCAATTTCACAGGAATATATAAACAGCTCTTCACAGATTCATCATGGGTTACTGGTGAAAAACCTAAAGAATGGGACGACATTTGTTCACTAACTTTAAACATGTTAGATGAAGGAAAGCTACATTACGAGGATGCGACTCCATTTTTACTTTTAAAAGAATTAATTGAAGGCTTCCAAACAAACAGATCAATTAAACACGTACTCGTAGATGAAGCGCAAGATTATTCTCCGTTTCAGTTCGAGTTTTTAAAACGCTTATTCCCTGCCGCAAAAATGACTGTGCTCGGAGACTTTAACCAAGCAATATTCGCCCATGCTAGTGAAACAGTTGATTTCCATACACTTGCTAGCTTATACGGGCCTGATGAAACAAACGGCATCAACTTAACTCGTAGCTATCGCTCAACAAAACCGATTATTGAATTCACACGTGATCTCGTACCTGAAGGAAAGAACATTAACGCCTTTGAACGCGACGGCGAGAAACCTACAGTGACTAGAGTTTCTGATTACAGTGAACTGCATGATCGTATCACTTCCAAAGTTGCAGAACTACAAAAACAACAGCACAATACGATCGCAATTATATGTAAATCCGCAGCTGAAAGTGCCGCTGCATACGAAGCACTCAGTCATATCGAGAATATTAAACTTGTGAAAAGTAACTCAGCCGAGTATGAGCAAGGCATTGTCGTTATCCCTGCTTATTTAGCGAAGGGTATCGAATTTGATGCTGTTATTATTTACGATGCTTCTAAAGAGGTATACAGCGATGAAAGCGTTCGTAGATTGTTCTACACTGCTTGTACGCGCGCAATGCATGAGTTGCAGCTTTATAGTGTTGGGGATGTGAGTCCTTTTGTGATGGGGGCTGATTTGGAAAGTTTCAAGTTAATAACTAAGACACCTTGATTTTTTATCAAGGTGTTTCTTTTGTATACAATACCTTACCTTCTTCAGCAATCTTGTATTCCATCGTTACAGGGTTACCAGAGCGCTCATTAAATTCTTCAGAACCGTAAACAAGTAAATCGACTGGCGTTTTCATTACATCAAATATACTTAAATTCAATTCCTTTAAGGCTTCTCTTTTTCTTTTACCAATACCATCAACCACTACACATAAATCAAAATCACTATCCTCATTAGGTGTACCGTAAGCATGAGACCCAAATAAAATAATTTTATTAACATCAAAAAGAGAAGAAGTCATTTTATCTATTAATTGATTTAACTCTTTTTGAACATTAGTATTCATTCCATTCACCTCTTTAAATTAATCCTATCTAGTAAAAGCAAATTAATAAGCTGATTCATTTCAACTCCAACACTACTGCATTTTTCAAACGTTATAATAATACTTATTATACCTTTCATATTTATATCCTGTTAAGCAACAAAAACACCTCGATAATCATCAAGGTGTTTTCTTCATTCTAAATGACATATCTTTACGTCGATATACACTCAGCACGATCCCCATTAATAGCGCATGAAATAAAGTTGGCGTTAATCCATAACTAATAAAAGGCAATGCTATAGAAGCAATCGGCAATAAGCCTAATATCATTCCAACGTTATAAATGAACTGGACTACAAAAAGAGTCATCCCACCGACGAGAAGCAATTTACCATACCGATCATTTATTTTATAAGATATGAACATTAACCTTGCTACAAAAAGAGAAAGAATGAAGACAAGGATTAGCGCCAGCACATATCCATAATAGTAAGTCAAACTTGCAAATACAAAATCAGTATCTGGAGCAGGGATGAACTTTGTATCCCCAGATGTACCAAACCAACCTGCTGACGACATTACCTCTTTTAAACGTACATACATAAACCCTGCGCCCCCTGCATCACGCTCTGGGTTTAAATACCCTAAAAATCTATCCAAATGATATCCTTTTACTGAGGACCAGGAAAAAGATACCCTTATAATCAATAAACAAATTGGTACAATTGTAATAATCAATGCCTTTTTCTTTCCTAAATTACTCCACCAAAGCATAACGAATACCATCGTGATATAGATAAAAACCGTTGAAAGAGTTGCTACAGTTAAGAATAAACACAAAGAAAATAAATACAAAACCACAAGATGCATAACCTTTATCCTACTATTATTGAAAAAAGAAGACCAAGCTAGAAAAAAGAACGGCACTGACATTAAACAGTCAATTGCAATGGGACCAATGTTTATTAACGGTTCTCCAGCCATCGAAGCGTTTGGAAAACAGTATAGCATTAACAGGATGAGTACTCCGATTGTATAAAACAGCCATCCCATTCTCTCTAACTTCCGATAATCAAGCAGCATCATCCCAAAAGCTGCTGCAACGCCGAGAATAACAAATATTATCTTATTCATTAGTAAATCATTCGTATGTCCAAAAGCTATAACTGGCAGAAAACCTAATCCCATAGCAGTCACCAATAAAATAATAAGGAACCAATCAACCTTTGGCTTATGAAGTTTGTTAAGTTCCCTGCCAAGTTTGATCGGACTTCCCATTTGTTCAACAGCCTTATTTTCAGCAACTTCCTCACTTAACCCTTTTTCTATCCACGTATTCTTCGCCTGTTTTAAGTGAAAATCTAGTTCAGTTGTCACAAAGCTCTTTGCTTCTTTTGATTTAATATGATTGGTAACTTCCGTTAAAAAACGCTCCCCTTTTTTATTCAATTCCGCCTCACTCCTGTACTAATCCTTTTAATATAAATCGTGCTTTTGTAGAATTTTTTTCTGCCTTTCGTAGCATCTTTCTTCCCTTATCATTTAATTGATAATATTTAGCTCCTGAATGATCCCAACTTGATTGGATAAAACGATTCTGTTCCAATCGATGTAATACGGTGTATAAAAAACCTTCATTTCCTTCGAATTTTTGAATCCCTCTCCCCCGAAGTAGCTGCATTAGTTCGTACCCTGTTTTTTCATTCATGAGAAGTTGTAAAACTGCTAAAGAGATGTCTTCTTCCTTTTCGTGTGATTGATTGATTTTTTCACGCACCTGCTTCCGATGCTGATCGGAAAAACTCAAATGTTTAAAAGTTGTATTTTCCATTGATTTCCGTAGACCTTTTAATCGATCTTCCATTTGATTATTCCTCCAATCCTTTCTTCAATAGTTCCTTAGCTCTTTTCAGTCTTGTTTTTATCGTGTTTTCCTTCATTTCTATTACAATAGCAATATCTTTAATTGGTAATTCTTCATAATAAAATAGATAAATGACTTCTCGATATTTTATCGGTAAATTCATTACTGCAGAAGCCAGCCTACGGTCCTCTGCATTTTGAATAACAGTTTGTTCAACACTATCATGTTGAATCCCAATATACGTAGATTCAACCTCTGTAACGATTACCTTTTTGTTATACCAACTTTTTATATAGTCCTTACAATGATTAATGGCAATTCTCCACAGCCACGTTTTTACATTTGATTTCCCTTTGTATGTATGAAGAGATTTATAACATTTAACAAATATATCTTGCGTTAAATCCTCAGCGACCTCTTTATTATTCACATATGAATAAACAAGTTGTAAGATTTCCTGCCCATACTTGTTCATTATTTCATCGATAAAGTCCTCCTTATCTTCTATTTCAAACATCTCTACTGTTAATTCATCCACATCATTTCCTCCTTCCCATATATTAGACGACGCACTCTATGGAAAAGTTTTATAAAGTGAAACTTTAATCAGTGGGGGTTTTGTTCATCCCCCACTGATTATCAGCCCTCACCAATCGGGCATTTACGTGCAGTTGATCTCCCACCTAACTTCTTTGCTCCAGTCGAATTTTGAGGTGGGAGTTTTACTGCCCGTTAATGCGGGATAAATTCATAAAAAAACGGTTAGCAATGTCCATACCGTTTTTTGAAACCTTAATTTTTCTTCACTAAGAGTAAACCTTTTATTATGATACAACATTTTATATTCACTTATAGTCAAGATTTTAGTGCATTCATAATAAAACAAAAACCACCTGAAGGCTCCCCTTCAGGTGGTTCTCTATTTTACGCTAACGCAGCTGCTTGCTCTTGTTGATCTACAGGAATTACAGCGTCTGTTAATGCTTTTTCTAGTTCTGCTGTGTATTTCATTTGCTCTTCTTTGCTCCAGCCTAGTTTTGCAGCCATGTAGTTGATTACTGCTTCTTTCCACTCATATACCCAGTGGATGTTGAAGAATACAGCGCCTCTGCGGCGTACGAAGAAGTCAACTGGTTTCGCTGTCATTTCGTAATCCATCGCGTATACAAGCGGGATTAGAACATCTAATGGCATGTTGTATTCTTTCGCTTCGTCTTTATGTTTTTTCGCTAAGTCAAACAATACGTCAACGTTAGAGCCGTAGAATTTCGCGAACTCTTCCGCTTGCGCTGTCGTTAAACCGTATTTCGTACCTTCGCCTGCTTTTTTCGCGATAAATGCTGAGAATCCGTGTGAACCACTTACATGACCACCAGAGATTGGCATATGTTTCGTATCGCTCTTCGGATATACGCTATGTCCTTCTTTTTGTAATAGATTCGTTACGTAGTCTACTACCATTTCAGCCATTTTGCGGTATCCTGTTAATTTTCCACCTGCGATTGTAATTAAACCAGATTCAGAAGTCCAAATTTCATCTTTACGAGAAATTTCAGATGCATTCTTACCTTCTTCATAAATTAACGGACG
The DNA here is from genome assembly GCF_002975175.1 of Bacillus sp. MYb209. GTDB lineage: Bacteria > Bacillota > Bacilli > Bacillales > Bacillaceae_G > Bacillus_A. The sequence continues at coordinate 51,776 of NZ_PCNZ01000013.1, read as the reverse complement.
TACACCAGCCCAGCTTGATTCAACGTCTTTCTCCGTAATTTTCACGCTTGGGAACATGTAATTAATCGCATTAATGATATATGTGCGATCTTCTGTTGTCATGTGCGGTACAGCTGCGTCTTTATCATAGAACGTATCTGTTGTACCTACGTACGTTTTTCCTTCGCGAGGAATCGCGAACACCATACGTTTATCTGGTGTATCAAAGTAAATCGCTTGACCTAATGGGAAACGTTTTTGGTCAATTACTAAATGCACACCTTTTGATAACTGAAGTACTTTCCCTTTTTTAGAGTTATCTTTTTCACGAAGTGTATCTACCCAAGGACCAGCTGCATTTACAATTTTCTTACCGTAAACTTCATACACTTCTCCGTCTAGTAAATCGATTACACGTACACCGCATACTTTTCCATCTTTATATAAGAAACTGTCTACTTTTGCGTAGTTAACAGCTTTCGCACCGTGTTCAATTGCTTCTTTCATTACTTCAATTGTAAGACGCGCATCGTCTGTACGATATTCTACGTAGTAACCGCCGCCCTTTAATCCTTCTTGTTTTACAAGAGGCTCTTTATTCAATGTTTCTTCACGGTTAAACATCTTTCTGCGCTCGCTTCGTTTTACACCTGCTAAGAAGTCGTATACACGAAGACCAATTGATGTACTAAATGACCCGAACGTGCCGCCTGTATGGAACGGAAGTAACATCCACTCTGGTGTCGTTACATGGGGACCGTTCTCATATACGATCGCACGCTCTTTCCCCACCTCTGCTACCATTTTCACTTCAAGTTGTTTTAAATAACGTAAACCGCCGTGTACAAGTTTCGTTGAACGACTTGATGTACCTGCTGCAAAGTCCTGCATTTCAAACACAATCGTTGATAAACCGCGTGTTGCCCCATCTAATGCAATACCAGAACCAGTAATACCTCCACCAATTACGATCACATCTAACTCTTGTTTATTTACTCCGTTTAATACGTCTTTACGTTGTTTACTTGAAAATTTCATGGTAATTCCTCCCTTTGATAACGAAAAAAGAGACCACGAACTACGCTATAGATTTCGCCTCTATAGCGTGTTGTGGTCTCTCCAAATCTCCTACCGAATTATTAACTTGTCATCATTATAACACTGTTTATGATTATTTGAAAGCTTTAGTTGCTTCAATTGCCTTTTTCCATCCAGCATATAGCTCTTCGCTTGTTTCCGCTTCCATTGCTGGTGTAAAGCGTTTATCCATATGCCACTGTGCTTTAATTTCATCTTGGTTTTTCCAATATCCAACCGCAAGACCTGCTAAGTATGCTGCGCCTAATGCTGTCGTTTCACTGATCACTGGACGCTCTACAGGAACGTCTAACATATCGCTTTGGAACTGCATTAAGAAGTTATTCTTAACTGCCCCGCCATCAACGCGTAATGTGTTCAGTTCAATACCTGAATCAGCTTCCATTGCGCATAGTACATCTTTCGTTTGGTATGCTAAAGATTCTAGCGTTGCACGAATGAAGTGCTCTTTCGTCGTACCGCGTGTTACACCAAACATAGCGCCGCGTACTTCACTATCCCAGTACGGTGTACCTAATCCTACGAATGCCGGTACTATGTATACACCTTCAGTTGATTCAACACGGCTAGCGTACACTTCACTCTCACTCGCATCTTTAAACATGCGCATTCCGTCACGTAACCACTGAATTGCAGAACCTGCTACGAAAATACTTCCTTCTAATGCGTAATTCACTTTACCATCTAAACCCCATGCAATTGTTGTTAATAGGCCATGCTCAGAAGCTACTGCTTTTTCGCCTGTGTTCATTAACATGAAGCAACCAGTTCCGTAAGTGTTCTTCGCCATACCTTCACCGAAACAAGCTTGTCCAAATAATGCTGCTTGCTGGTCACCAGCTACACCTGCGATCGGTACATTTTGACCGAAGAAGTGGTAATCAATTGTTTCTCCATATATTTCAGATGATTGACGTACTTCTGGAAGCATGCTCTTTGGTACTGTTAACATGTCTAGAAGCTCATCATCCCACTGTAAGTCGTGAATGTTAAACATCAATGTACGTGATGCATTTGAGTAGTCTGTTACGTGCGCTTTACCACCAGACAATTTCCATACAAGCCATGTATCAATTGTTCCGAATAATAACTCGCCGTTTTCTGCTTTTTCTCTTGCACCTTCAACGTTATCTAAAATCCATTTTACTTTCGTACCAGAGAAGTATGCGTCAATTAAAAGACCTGTTTTTTCGCGAACCATATCGCTATACCCTTTTTCTTTTAACTCATCACAAATTTCAACTGTTTGACGAGATTGCCATACGATTGCGTTATAAATTGGTTTTCCAGTCGTTTTATCCCATACAACCGCTGTTTCACGTTGGTTCGTAATACCGATACCAGCGATTTGTTCTGGCTTCACATCTGCTTCACTTAAGCAAGTTGCGATAACTGCTAAAATAGATCCCCAAATTTCTTGTGCATTATGCTCAACCCAGCCTGGCTTTGGAAAATGTTGTGTAAACTCTTTTTGAGCTGAATGAACGATTTTTCCTTCTTTATTGAAAAGAATTGCGCGTGAGCTTGTTGTTCCTTGGTCTAATGAAAGAATATATTTTTTCATATCAGTTTCCCCCTATGCTACTTTTCTACTATTTGTAGTAGCTCCACTTTTTTTACTTGTCATATAAGAGATTGCTAGTACAATCACAGTTGTAATAATCACATAAATAAGTGCTGAATTTTGTTTTCCTTCAAATACAACTTGATGGAATAATCCTGCAAGTGATCCACCTAGAATTGGACCAACTACTGGAATCCATGCATACTTCCAGTTTGAACCGCCCTTTCCTGCAATCGGAAGGAAGAAGTGTGCAATACGCGGACCTAAATCACGAGCCGGGTTGATTGCGTATCCTGTTGTTCCACCTAATGATAAACCAATACTTACAATTAAGAAACCTACGATAAATGGATTTAAACCATCTGCAAATTTATTTGCTCCAATTGCTAATATACCAAATACTAAAACGAATGTTCCAATCATTTCACTTAAAAGGTTTGTAAATGTGTTCGGAATTGCTGGACCTGTTGCAAATACACCTAACTTTGTTCCTGGATCTTCTGTTTCTTTCCAGTGTGGTAAGTAATGTAAATATACGAGAACTGCCCCGATAATTGCCCCAATCATTTGTGCTGCGATATACATAGGTACGTCACTCCATGGGAACGCTCCCTTAAAAGCAAGTCCTATCGTTAAAGCCGGATTCAAATGTGCCCCACTAATTGATCCAACTGCATACGCTGCCATAGCAACCGCTAAGCCCCAGCCCATTGTAATTACAATCCAACCGGAATCTTTCGCAAACGATTTCTTTAAACTTACACCAGCGCAAACACCGCCACCAAGTAAGATTAACAACGCAGTCCCTATTAACTCTCCTAAAAATGCTGACATAGTATCCCTCCACTATCAATTTTAACGTTTTCAAGTGTGATAGAGGTAAAATGAATGGCCATTCGTTTTTTTTCAAAAGAAAAAGATCCACAGCTTACATGCTTCTATATAAGAGTATATAGAAACAATGAAATGTGGATCTCTTCTTTTCTCCGTCACGTTTATTAACTTGTCTATAATGTTAACCCTTAATGAAAGCGGTGTCAACAGAATTTTTTCACATTTTCGTCACTTTTTTTGGTAATGTTTCCATAGTTCTTTTTTCGATGTCGTAATTGCTGTCGCACCAGCATTTAACGCTCTTTCAACATCCTCCACAGTACGAATAAAACCACCTGCTAAAATTGGTACACCTGTACGCTCTTTCACTTCAGCGATCACACCCGTTAGCGCACCAGGAAGCACCTCTATATAATCCGGCTTCGTCTTTTCTAGCAAATTACAGCTCTTTTCCATTGCGCTAGAATCAATTAAAAAGATGCGTTGAATGGAGACGACACCTTTTTGCTTCGCCTTCATAATTACGCTCGCCTTTGTCGATAATAACCCGTACGGTTTATATTCTTGGCATAAAAACTCCGTCGCATGCCCATCACTTTGTAATCCATGGATCAAATCCACATGTAAAAACACCTTTTTCCCACGCTGCTTCGCGAGCGACACAACACTCTTCAATTGACCGACATGAATATCTAAAATAACAATATACTCATACGAACTATGTAATAGCTTTTCCAAATCTTTAATTTGCCTCACTGCCGGCAAAATCTTCTGTTCATGAAATTCCATTCTATATGTCCCCTTCCTATCTATTCTTTATAGTACACAATTTGAATAGAAAGAACAGCTAGTGTGGGGAATTTCCTTCATTACCTATATATTTTCTTCAACTTATCAGAAACCGTACCACCTATAACCATTAATATGAAGGGTAAAAAATTCATTACATATGGTGCATCTGCTACAATTGTAATGCTTGCTCCTGCAAACTTATTTAACATCCATACAACGATTTTTGTAATAAACAAAAATACCCCCATCATGAATAGACTATCAAAAAACACCTTCCATTTTGGATACGCCAATTGTTTACTATCTTCAATTACTTTCTGCGTCAACTCTTCATCACTCCTCAATAACTCATCAATCGTAATACCGAACAGATCACTTAAATGAATAATAATTTCAATGCTCGGATAGTTCTTTCCCGTTTCCCATTTCGAAACAGACTGCCTACTTACATGAATTTTTTCAGCCAAATCATTTTGCGACCAATTTCTTTTTCCCTTTCTTCTTTTAAACGCTCGCTAAAAATCATACTGTTCTTATCACCTCTCTACGTCTAGTATGGTCAAATAAATGATGAAGAGTAAAGCTAGTTATCGTTGCATAGCCTGTGCAACTTGTGCGTTACACTTCAAAATAGCACTATGTAGTATTTAGATTCCATATACTTTTTTCCTATAATAATTTCCCGAACAATAATACAAATAACGAATACTAGTAAAGACAGGACTAGACATAAAAAATACGCCATTCCTTCCTATCGTTCTCCAGAAAGAATAACGCATATATCCATGTTTACTCATCCGTTTTCGGTTTATAAGAAAAACCCGGATATTTCACAACAGGCCACTTTTCTTTACGTAAAGAATCCATCAATTGCGGGCCAACATGTACATTACTTTCCACTATTTCTTTAGGAGTCAATGCCATCCATTGATTTAACGATACATCTTCAAAGCGGTTGCTTCTGAACATCTCTAAAAACCATAATGTTTCGTCACCTGTGTTTTGAATATAGTGTCCAGTCGCAAACGGTACATATCCGACATCACCAGCTCTATAATCAAATGTACGAGCTGTACCGTTTCCAAGAAACACAGTCATTCTCCCTTGCCCTGTCAAATAATATTGCCACTCATCATTGTTCGGATGCCAATGAAGTTCTCTCATACCACCAGGCTCAATCTCAACGAGCGCCGCTGCAATTGTTTTTGAAATAGGAAAGTTTGTAGAATCTACAATTCGAACGCTACCACCAGGTGTCTTAATCGGTTTTTGTTTTAACAGTTCATGTTTAAACGTTAAAGGAACTTCTCCTTTTGGCGACTGAACTTCCTGACTCTCAAGCGAACCCGGCACCTCCCCTTGATAAATATAAACTTGATCTGAAGGAATGGAGTTAAAAGCACTCTCTGGCACTCCGAAATTAGCCGATAGAACTTCTTTTGGCGTATGTGCAAACCAGTCGGAAATAGCTAAGGTAGATAAATCAGAAAAGTGTCCATCATCGAAGACAAGCAGAAATTCGCAATGCTCCAATCCTTGAATGGAATGCGGGATGCCAGAGGGAAAGTACCAAAGATCACCTGGACCAACGTCAGCAATGAAATTTCTCCCTTCTTGGTCAACGGCAGTTACTCGTGCCTTTCCTAAAAGCATATATGCCCATTCTGCTTGTTTATGCCAATGGAGTTCACGTACTCCTCCGGCCGTTAAACTCATATTTACACCAGCAATCGTAGTCGAAACCGGAAGTTCCCGAGCAGTAATCTCCCGAGACCACCCACCTTGTTTTAAGATCATAGAAGTGTCTGAAAATGAAAATTTCAAGTTAGGAACTAGCCCAGCATCTGTAATAGGTGGAACGAGCATATTCGGATTTTGAATATCCCGCATAACATTACGTGGTCCAGAATCAATCGCACCTGCTCCATCACTGCGGATTGGTTGTGGTATACTCCCTCCTGTTTCATTAACATTACGTTCTTTCATCATTACACTCCTTTTTCATCCGATTATTAAGTAAAAAGCTTCCGTCATAGTGTATGAATTGGGCTTTGGATGGTTACTGTGCCTATGGATACAAGGGGTTCTGCCTTAACAATCCAATAAAGCTTGATTCGACCTTAATGTAAAAGGGAGTATCCAACAAACTAACATATAAAAAAGAAGAGAAATCCCTTTCTCTTCTTCAAAAGTTTCTATTAAAGCAATACCGAATCTTTATCACTATCCTGATTACGTTTCTCTCGCTCTTCTTCTAAACGCTTCATATATACTTCTCCTTCTTTTTCGATAAACTCATTATCCATCTCTTGCTCTTTTTTCGAAGTATATAAAACCATGTAGCCACTCAATACGATCCCAATAATTACAAGATAAACCCACCATGGTAAAGTTTCCACTTTCGTTCATTCCTTTCCTTAGACAAGCCTTATTAGTTTCACTCTATGAGGAAAGAAGTGGATTTATGCTTAAATTTTCATTGTGGATTCTTCGCGAAGAACGCTTGTACATATTCCATAAACTCGATTGGCTCTTGACGGAACGGCGCATGGTATCCTTTTTCAATTATATGGAACGTACTATTTGCAAATAACTGATGATACAGTTCACCATTTTTCCAAGAAACGCTCTTATCATGCCAACCCCAAATAATTAAAGTCGGCACTTTAATTTTATCAGCTTCCATCGCAATGCGGCGCTCTCTCATTTTCGTAAGCTCATCATAATGCTTTTTATCATCGCGACTATTTTTCACTTCATTTTTATTATAATCCGTAATCTCTGTTACAGTTTGTAAGTCCGTCGATAGCGGCGGCACTTCATAACTTTCTTTTTGCTGGAAAGATTCAATCCCTGTAGAATCCGCTAAAACGAGATGGGTAACCGCGTCCGGATATAAATACGCTAAATTAAGCGACATCTCTCCCCCCATCGAATGACCAAGTACTGCAAATTGATCATACCCAAGTTTCTTCATTAACTTATAATATAAATTCACTTGCGCAGGAAACGAATACTGAAAATCAATCGGCTTAGAAGAACGCCCAAACCCTAAAATATCAACAGCGATAATCGTATGATCTCTCGCGAGTTCCGGATAAATATCACTAAACCCATCTGAAGAACCACCAAACCCGTGAAGCATAAGTAACGGCGGTTTCCCCACGCCAATTTGCTTAAAATATATCGTCTGCCCATCGATCTGCGCCATACTCTCTTTCGTATTTATCTTCATCATAACAGTATCCTTCACTTCTTCAACCTTCGCAATCGGCTTATCAACGAAGTTACATACTACTAACAAAACGAGCACAATACCGCTAATCATATAAAACTTAAACCGTTTCAAAATCCCCGTCTCCTTTCTCATGTTGCTATTTAAAGTTTTTACATTTTTTGGTTGTTTTATGTTTTCTTTTTTGTTGTAACTATTACAGTTACAATTATATCAAAAAAATATAACTCACCGCTATTACAGATGGTTATTTTGTAACTATTATAGTTACATATGAAAAGTAAGTCAATTCTTTTCTCTACATGGCCTAAAAATAAAGAAGGAACTTCCACGTGAAGTCCCTTCTTTATTTTTATTATAGTTGGCTTACTCCGCCGTCGCCTCTATTGAAATCTGCTGGAGCTCCACCAGTTTCACCAATATTAACGTAGTCTGGTCTTGCTGGCGCTGGAACATCACCATGCTCAGCTTGTTGTACAAAAGAACTACTTAAACCAACAGATACAATACCAACTAACGCTATACCAGTTACCGCGATACGAATTTTTTTAAACATTATTTTAATGCCCCCTTCTCCATCTTCTTTTCTTTTGCTTGTAATACTTTGTAAAAATACTCACTTGCTTTCATGTAATTAGCATCATCATAAAATTTAATTGCAAGTTTTTCTGCATACTCTTGAGTGTAACTATATAAAGATTCTTTATCGAAATACGTAATTGCTTTAAGGATAATCGTCTCTAATTCTTTAATAGAAACATTATTATTTACTGCTTTTAAAATGCTGAAATGATGTATATACTCTTCATTTTCTAACTCAATACAAATATTTAATCCTCTATTAATTAATTCTTCAGCAATATTTGTTTCTCCTAGTTTAAAATGTTCCCTAGCTTGTAGGAAAATCGCTTTGAAGTGTGTTGGAATTTTCTCTGTTACTTCTGAAAGCTGTCGAATTGCCAGTGCAGAAAGATTTTGACTTGCGTATAGCCATCCTAAATTATGACGTACTCTCAAAAGCAAAATAGCGTTATCCTGTTTTTGTAGGATATCTATCGCAGAATTCAGACACTCTTCTGCTTGTTCATATTGCTCTATTTGTATAGCGGTTAATCCTAAAAGACTTTGACATAAAGCAATATTCATATCTTGCCCTGCTTGTTTCAAGAAAATTTCTTTAGCTTTATTTACATATTTTATAGTATTCATTGGTTGCCTTGTATTGTAAAAAAATGCAGAAAGACGATAATAGAATTCACCATATTCTAATTCATCAGGCACATATTTTATTAGTTTTTCAGCCTTCTCATAATATCTACTTGCATCATTGTAATTCGATATTAAGGTCGCATGCATTGCCTTAAAAAAATAATAATAGTATGACAGACGATTTTCAGATATTTTATAAATTTCATCAATTTTATCAAAACTATTTTTAGTAATTTTCAAGCCATCCGCCAACACTTTATATCTAAAATCTAATAAAGAGTAATATAGCCATAAATCCACATCCTCTTTGGCATCAGAAAGTTTACTATCAATCTCCTCTTTCATTTCCGTAGCTTTCTCTATTTGTTGCTGCAACATTACATGATACCAATCATCTAAAGAATGTTTCATTTGCTCCTTTGTTACTACATCTACTCCCATACCTTAGCATCCCCCTTGCCCCAATTTACACATTTGGGATATTTATACAATTATTTAAATTGTATATTATCACCCCTTTTATATGTATTGAAAAATAATTATCAGAAAATTTATAATTTAAATTAATTATACCAAACATTTCCTTTTTGGAAACTTGAGAAACATTTGTCAGAATATTTATCAATCCAAATAAAAAAGCAAGCAATTCTAGCTATCAGCTAAAACTACTTGCTCTTCTACTTTATTATCTCTAAACAAAAACGTATGCTAAATCGTATATCCTTACTCTTTAATAAATTCCTTCGTGCTTCTCACTGTATCAATCGGGCGAACTAATTTTTCAATTTCTTCACGTTTTGGCTCTAGGAATGGAGGTAAAGATAATTTTTCTCCAAGTGTTTCATAAGATTCATCTCCCATAAATCCAGGGCCATCTGTCGCAAATTCGAATAAAATTTGCGGTGCAACTCTTGCGTATAATGACTCAAAGAAGTGACGATTTACATAACCAGATGTAGGGAGTCCAACACTACTCATTCTCTCAATCCATTCTTCTAATACAGCACGGTCCTCTACGCGGAATGCCGCATGATGCACTGTACCAAAACCTTGTTGTGCTTCAGGAAGAACCGTATTATGTTCTACAATGACAGAAGCACCGTTTCCACCTTCACCTACTTCAAATAAGTGGAACTCTCCTTCTTGATCAATCTCTTTAAATAATAGAACTTTTTCTAGCACTTCTTTGAAATAACTAAAGTTTGCGATGCGAATAAATACAGGTCCTAAGCCAGTAATTGCATATTCTAATGGAACTGGCCCATTTTGCCAAGGTGTACCTGATTCCACACCTTTATCCAATTCATCTGAGATTAATTGATAGTGTTGATCATCAAAATCAACGAAAGAAAGAGTCTTCTTACCGAATTGCTCTTTAACTCCAGTATGTTTCACTTCAAGACGATCAAAACGTTTCATCCAATATGCTAATGCTGCATCACTTGGAACTCGGAACGAAGTCTTTGAAATTTCATTTGTTCCGTGTACACCTTTAGGAACGCCTGGGAAGTCAAAGAAAGTCATATCCGTTCCTGCACTACCTTTATCCTCTGCAAAGAATAAATGATAAGTTTGAATATCATCTTGATTTACCGTTTTTTTAACGAGACGCATTCCTAAAACGTAAGTGAAAAATTCATAGTTCTTTTCTGCACTACTTGTAATCGCTGTAACATGGTGTATTCCTTTTAGTTGGTTCATTTTATATTCCTCCAATAGTTTTAATTTATCTTTTTACGGTTATATGTCTGCTTGCTGTTCCCACCAGTAAGGCTGGAAACGAAGCACGTGTTTATAAAAGTAATTATTGAAATGTGAGGATGCCTCTTCATTTTACTAATCAAGTGATAGCTAAAAAATAATTCATACGAAAGCAATTTAAAGAACGAAGTGTACCTTTCTCATATGACTCATTTCCTTTCGTTACTATCACTTTACAACTCAAGTGATTAAAAAGCAAGAGATTTATCTCGAATTCGAGATATTTTTTTAATATGTTATTCATACAAAAAAAGCCTCATTAAGTTTAACACTTAATGAGGCTGTTCTATTTACAATTTTAATTATGGAACGTCGGCTTATAGAACGAACGATTATCAAGAGCAAAGACACGCTCTGTGTATTCGCCTGGTTTTGTGCGTCCTAATGCGCGGTCCATCATGTTCATTTTTGCATCTAAGTTGTCGATGTAGTGCAGAATTTCTGCTTCTTTTACTAATGGTGGTTTTGGGCTACCCCATTCTGCTTTTCCGTGATGGGAAAGGACGATGTGCTGAAGGATTAATACTTCTTCTGCATCGATTTGTAGTTCATCAGCTGCTTTACCAATTTCGTTCACCATGATAGAGATGTGGCCAAGTAAATTTCCTTCTAACGTATACGTTGTAGAAATTGGGCCAGATAGTTCGAATACTTTACCAAGGTCGTGTAAAATAACGCCTGCATAAAGTAAATCTTTATCTAACGATGGGTATAGAGCCGAGATAGCTTTCGCTAAATCTAACATCGATACAACATGATAAGCTAGTCCAGATACGAACTCGTGATGATTTTTCGTCGCTGCTGGATATTCTAAAAATTCATTTTGATGCTTATTTAATAAATGTCTTGTTAGACGCTGAATGTTCGGGTTTCTCATTTCAAATATGTATTGCGTAATTTTCTCAACCATATCTTCTTTTTTTATTGGAGCTTTTTCTACAAAGTCCGAGATGTCCGTTACTTCATTCTCATTCGCAACTCGAATTTGTTTCACACGTAATTGAATACGTCCTTTGTAGTTTAGAATATCACCAGCTATTTTAACGATCGTTTCCGCTACATATTGTTTCTCAACTTCTGGTGATACATCCCATAGCTTCGCTTCAATATCTCCACTTGGGTCTTGTAAGATTACTGTTAAAAACGGCTTCCCATTACTTGCGAGACCTTTTGTCGCTGTTTTAATTAACAAGAAAACATCGACTTGTTCACCAACTTCATATTCTGCAATTTTCTTTTTCATTCGAATTCCTCCACCAAATCAATTACTTTTAGTATAGCATACTACAACTCATTTTCTTTACGCTTACGTGTTAATTTTATAATCTCATTTTCTGTAAAATACGTTAATAAATGCGCATGACATGTAAAGAAGATAACTTGTCTATCTTTTGCGATTTCTTTTATAAGTTCAATCGTTCGATTCGTCCTTACCGCATCGAAATGCACGAAACTATCATCAATAATAAATGGATAATCATGCTCAAATGTTTTCGCTAGCGCAAATCGTAACGATAAATATAACTGCTCAGCCGTCGCTTGGCTTAGTTCATGACTGTAAAAACGCATACCATCATTACGCTCAACAATGAAAGGTTCCGCCTCTGACGGTGAAAATATTTTACTATATCTTCCCCCCGTTAAATAAACGAAATACTCTTCGGATTTTTGTAAAATACGCGGCAGATGCACTTCATGATAATATTGCTTCGTTTTCGTTAGTACTGTCTTCGCGGCCGCATATGCCGCCCACTTCTTCACTTGTTCACGCACTTGTGATTTTTTCATTTCCCACTCATGTAGCAAATCACCGTACGTACTGCCTTCTTCCAAATTCGCAATTTCTATTCGATGCTTCGCAATACGCTCTGTTAGTTCTTTCTCTTTCGCAAGACAGTTTTGCGCGGCTGTAATTTCTTGCTTTAATTTTTCATCATAACCGTCAGCCTCATAATGTTCAGCTAATGATAAACTCGTTAAGCGCTGTTCTAAAAGATCAATTTGAGGTAATAAACGCCCCACTTGCTTATCCGCATCTTCACGTTTTTCCGCCAATTTTCCTGCTTCTAAAAACATCTCTTCATCTGTAGATTCTGCGATATGCCATAACCCATCTCGCTCTACTAAAAGTTGTTTTAATTGCTCTTGCATGAACTCGTATTCTTCTTGCCATTCCGCCAGCTTCTCTTTCACCTGCTTACAAGTTTGGCACTTCTCTTTCTCATTTTGCATACGACTTTGCGCCTCATGCAAATTACTATATTCTGTGCTACCAATAACAGTTTCTAGTTTATGTTCAAAGTGCGAAATCATTTCATATAATGAAGATTTTCGCGCGCCTTGCTTCTCTAAATGACGATATAATGACTGCATTTTTTCAATACGCTCAAATGCTGGCAATATGTGTGCATACGTATAAAATTCAGGGAACATATAGCGCGTGTTATACGCATCTACTTGTTCGCTAGCACGGAAAGTTTCTCTCTCCCATTCCTCATACGATGAAACGACTTTATCATAAGTACGTTCCATTTGTTGTAATTTATACGACTCTCGCTCAAATAACTTGCGAATCTCTTCATCCTTTTCTAACTGATAGCGAACTGACATCGCTTCTTCACTTTGACGGCCGCCAGCACTTTGCTGAAGAGTAAGAAGCTCTTCTTGTAATCCACCTGATGGATCTTTATATAAAACGAGCGCTAAAACAATCCCTACAAAAACAATAACACTAATAAATAACATCGCGCGGTTATCTATAAACAAACTCGTGAATAAAACAAGCGTGTTAATAAGAAGTAACAGAAGACAAATTCTTTGCCACTGTTTTTTCTTTTGTATAGCCGCTCCTGCTTTTTCCTCATACTTGTGCTTCATTCTCTCTGCGCCCATACCAATAAACGCCGCATCTTGAAATGATTTTTCTTTCTCAACTAACGTATTTCGTTCTTCATCAGCTAACAATTGCTGTCTTATTTGTCTTATATTTTCTTCTTGCTCTTCTAATTGCTCTTGAGCCGTTTTAAAACGATCATCAAGCTGCGTTTTTTGCGTTTCTAACTCTCTCGCTTTTTGCACCGCTTGTGTAATTAATTCTTTCGTCGCTAAACTTATATCAAATGAAAGAACAGTCTCTTGTTCAAAAGTAGCGCCAATTTGTTGCTCTAATTCTGCGATTTCTTCTTTTATATTCGTAATACTTCCCGTCATATCACGCATTTCTTGGCGTGCATTTTCATAAGACATATGCTGCATACGCAGTTCTTCTACATAACTTTCTTTTTGTAAAAATGCTTCATCTATTTCTGTGGAATCAATTTCTGATTGCACTGTTTCTATCTTTTTTTGAAGTGAATCTACTTGTACCTGCAGCGGTTCTATCTTTGCCTTTACCGCCTCATAACGCGCCATCCCGTTTACAGGAAACTGCCCGTTCTCGTTTTCTAACACTTTCTCGTGCGCACTCTTTTCAATAACGAGAGGCTCAAGCGCCGCTAATATTTCATAGTCTTGCTTTCGTCTTTCGGCTGACTCTTTTTCCGCACGAACAGAAGCAAGTTTTTCTTCACTTTCTTTTAACTGCGCAACTTGTTTTTCATACGTGCCAATTTTTCCTTGCCACTCTTTCAACTTTTCCTCGAGCTTTTTCATGTCTTGCAGTGACACGTTAATTTCAGGCTTTCGACCACTCGGCTTAAAGCGCTGTTCCATTTCTTTTTCTAGCTTTTTATCTAACTGCAATAACGCATCGCTGCCGACTGCACTTGCAGAAAATAAATAATTGCCGATATCCGCTTCACCAAGCTGATGAATATTTTGAAGACCATGCATATCAAACGAAAAGACTGAATCAAATAAGCTTTCATTCATGCCGCTTAATGTATCTTTTAAAATATCTTCGCCGCCAGTTTTCCCGTCTTCAAAATAAACGGTCACCTCACCAGATGCCGTCTTTGGCAATCGTTCAATTTTCAAACGGCCGTACTTCTCTGTTTGCACGGTGATCGCTCCGCCGTACTTCCCGCCTTCTTTCGGCTCATAACGGCGCTGACCTCTCGTCGGAAAACCGAATAAAATACTTTTCATAAACGAGCGAATTGTCGATTTACCCGCTTCGTTTTCACCGTACAACACCGTCAGCAATGAAAGATCCATTTCCACATTTTCTAGTTTTCCATAGCCATAAATATGGAGTTTTTCAATTCTCATTTTTTATCCCTCTCTTGCTGGAATAATTGCTCTAAAATAATATTTTCCGCTTCCTTTTGAATCTCTCTCTTCTCTTCTTCTGTGAAAGATTCAATGCTATTACGCGCCACAGGAGATGTCCAAATCGTGCGCAACACTCCGTCCATATTTGTGAAAGTTTCTAACTCCTTTAGCACACTACCGACGAAATGATTTTCTGCTTTCAAACGTTCGATTTCTGCAAAAGAAACCGTCTCATTTTTCCACTTCATCGCATATACAAAATCTTTTCGCTCTTCTCCCGCTGCTAAAATATGAAAAATCTCTTCCACGCGCTTGTCTTCACGTAAATAAGGAGAAAGTGGCCCCTGTCCTGTAAATACAACAGTTAAAAGTGTGCCGTCCTCTTCTCTTCTACATTCATTCATCGCAGTTGACGCCGCCGTCATAAGATCATCAACAGTTTCAAGTCCATCGATACTAACTTCTATCTCATCCCATACAACATCCGCAGTATGGAAAAACGAACAATGCGATCCTTGTTTCGTGAGTTCGATAAGATACGCACCCTTTTCTCCTGTTTCCTTACGATGACGCCCTTGTATGTTACCTGGATAAATAATACATGGCTCTTCTGATAAAATTTCACGTTTATGTATATGGCCAAGAGCCCAATAATCGAACTGCTTTTCTTTCAGCTCACGAATTTGAAACGGTGCATAGCGATTATGCTCCGCATCCCCTTCCACACTTCCGTGAAGCATCCCAATATGAAAAGGCGCATCACTCATTTTCGTATATTGCGCTGTCATATTATCCGTTACTGCTTGCTGCAAATAACTAAACCCATAAATAGAAGCTAATAGCTCACCATTTTTATAAAATGATCTCTCTTCTACATAAGGCTCAATAAACACATGAACATTTTCCGGAAACTCAATTGCTGCCCAGCTTCCCCCTAAATGATCGTGGTTACCGTGAATAATAAATACGGGAATATCATACTGCGAAAGTCTCTTCATTTGCTCACGCACAAACACTTGCGCTCTCAAACTTCTTGTCTCCGCATCATACAAATCCCCAGCTAGTAATACGAAATCAACGCGCTCTTGAATCGCTTTATCAACAATACGCTCGAACGATTCAAACGTACTTTTCTTCATTCTCTCCCAAACAGACGATGGTATATTCATTTCCATCCCTTTAAACGGACTATCCAAATGCAAATCAGCCGCATGTATAAACTTCACTTGTTTCACAAATAAACGATCCTTTCTATGTTTCAAAAGTTTCATCTTATCAACATTAAAATTGCTGAAAACTAATAATAAGCAGGGGATGAAAAAACTCCCCCACTTATTAAAGTTTCACTTTACCCCGAATTAACGGGCAGTAAGGCTAAGAAGCTAATTTGAAAGCAAACTGCCCGTAATTACCCGATTGGTTCAACTAATAATCAGTGGGGATGAAAAAACTCCCCACTAATTAAAGTTTCACTTTACCCCGTATTAACGGGCAGTAGGGCAAGGAAGCCAATCTGAAAGCAAACTGCCCGTAAATACCCGATTGGTGAAAGCTAATAATCAGTGGGGATGAAAAAACTCCCCGCTGATTAAAGTTTCACTTTATTGTAACACGCAATGTCATATATTTCTTTGCATATTCTAGTGATTTATGACAAAATAGTTATAAGATTCTGATTTTAATTATTGGAGGGAATTTTCATGGGAGTATACATTCTAACAGTCTTTGAAAAAGATGGTTCAAAAGCATTAGACGAATCATTCGAGGCGGCAACTGAAAAAGAAGCGAAAGCAAAAGGTGAATCTATTTTACAGGAAAAAGGATTGCATGAAAAAACGCATCGCTGCACATCTTCTGCAGGTAAGCTCGTTTTATTCCAGCGCTAAAAAAAAGAAGCGTCATCCGCTTCTTTTTCACTCTACTATATCTTCGTCACACCACGTAAACGCCACATCTAGAATACGATTACCGATACGTACGCGCTTATTCCATTTACCTGTTTGGATCTGATGTTGCAATTCCGCTTTCATCTTTTCCGTCCAGTCGTGAATCGTTTCACTACCGCCGTACGGATATACGCTCGGAAACTCTTCCTGCAGAAGATGCAAGCTCTCTGCATCAAAATGAAAATGGAAGAAGTAGTTTGCTGTAAGCGATGGTTCTTGCAATCGTAAAAAATGATCGTCAATTTGCTTTCTATTTCTATAAAAAGTAAAGATGTTCACTTTTCCGCTCGTAATTTGGTCAATTTGAATTTCGTGCTTCTCTATAATCACGTCTTGCCCACCTCGTTGTATACTACCTTTAGTATATATGTCTTTTGCAACAAAGTTAACCATTTTCGCGCGAAATCCATTTCCTTCATTATATTACCTGTACCTCCAAGTACAATCAGAACAAATAAAAAAGTTGAAGGGGAGCGTTCACATGTATTTCGGAAGCAAAGGTTGGTATGTAAAAGAACTGAAAAAATTAGGTATTCGTACTTACGAAGGTAAAAAACTAGAATCTTATCGTACACATATTTTATCTAGTTTACTTGAAAGAATGAAGAAAGCTTCGGCTTAATAGATGTAGGAAGCGGCTACGGTTGCTTCCTTTTTATTTAGTAGATAAAAAGGAAATCACGATACCTTAGCATTCTATCTTTACCGTTATACTCTCTTGATAAAAACCACCTAGTATCAACTGAATCTCTATTATCAAATACTCTTCCAGATGATTATTCGTATATATTTTAAACTCTCCATACTCATTAACCCGTCCACTTCCAACAAGCATATCGCCGCTCGTTATGACAATTGTTGCATAAGGTTCCGCATGGCCCGATACATAATTATCACCATATTTCACAAAATCTATCGTTATTTTCTCATGAATATTACTAACTGAATCTATACATTTCTTTTCATACAAATTAGCATTTAGTTCTTCGGCCCTCGAAAACGCTCGATTCCTGCTAACCTTTTCTGAAGAGAAAGCAAAACTCCCCAGCCAACTAAACCTATAAAATGCAGTAATAGGTAGAAACATCTGTGTTAACTCCCCCATTTCTTATCAACTGCAATCTTTGAATGAATTTACAGCAATACGTTCTATGTTGGGATAAAAGAAAACGTCTGTAATTGTACTGTTCTTAAATCTCTCATACTTTCTGAAGC
The DNA here is from genome assembly GCF_002975175.1 of Bacillus sp. MYb209. Taxonomy (GTDB): domain Bacteria; phylum Bacillota; class Bacilli; order Bacillales; family Bacillaceae_G; genus Bacillus_A. The sequence continues at coordinate 33,931 of NZ_PCNZ01000013.1, read as the reverse complement.
ATAACATGAGAAAGAAATAAAAAAATCGTACAAAAGGGCAAGCCTATAATGTACGATTGGGCATATATAATGTTTTAAAAATGAATTAACTTCCTTTCAATAGATACAGCTACTGCTTCTGACCGCGAATTAACACCTAGTTTATTGTATATATTCGTTAAATACGCTTTTACCGTTCGCTCAGCTATCCCCATATCAAATGCAATTTCTTTATTCTTATATCCGCGCGCAATAGCTTTCAACACAAACAGTTCTTTTTCTGTTAAGTTATTTTCTTCAACCTTATCAGCATGTATTTCTTTCCTTTTATACTTCACTATCTTTTCCATAATATTTGGTTGTAGTAAAATCTCACCTCGAATAGCCGCTTCCAATGTTCGAAACAAATTCTCACGATCCGTATCTTTTAGCAAATATCCTTTTGCTCCTAACTCAATTCCCTTTAACATTAATTCATCTTCGTTATAAGTAGTTAATATAATAATCGGCGTATGATTTTGTTTTTTATTTAAAGCCTCAATTGTTTCTAAACCACTCATTTTAGGCATATTTAAGTCCATTAAAATGACATCAGGTTTCTTTTTTTCTATGAAAGAAAGGGCTTCTTCTCCGTTTGCAGCCTCACCTATAATTTGAAATGAATCACTCGTTTCTATTATTAATTTCAGACCTTCTCTTACAACGAAATGATCATCCACAATTAATACGTTATACTTCATGGCTATCTCCTTCTTTATTTATAGGCACTTGAATATACACTTTCGTACCATTCATCTCTTCACTCAATATATGTATTTCTCCCTTAATCAATCGAACACGCTCATTTAAGCCAATTAAGCCATAATGTCCAGGATTCTTACCGATATATCTAGTGTCAAAACCAATTCCATTATCTTCAACTTCAATAGTAAGTTTTTCAAGGTCATCGATATATTCAACTTTTAAATTTACATCTGTTGCCTGCGAATGTTTTGCGATATTCGTTAAACATTCACTAATTACATATAAACAGTGCTCCTTTACTAAGCTTGAAATATGCGGGGGGCTTTGAATAGTAAATCTCACATGTATAGACGTAGCCTCAGAAAAACGTTGAACCTCTTCCTCTACTGCTTCATTAAATGAATTGGTAGTATGACGCAAATCATCAATAACCAACCTTGCATCATGTAAAGTTTGTCTCGCTCTTATCATAGTTTGTTTCATAATCTCTTGAGATCGTCCTGTATTTCCTTTTTGCATATGGGCATCTATTGCTTCCAATTGCATAATTAAGCTCGCTACACCTTGCGCTAACGTATCATGTAAATCTCTTGCCATTCGCTGCCTTTCATTAGCTAATGTCAATTCTTCCACTCTCATATATGCAGACTCTAACTCTTGAATGTAGCTCTGTATACGATTACGTGCATCAAATTGCTGCTTATTAATATAGGAAAAAGGAATAATAATTGCTAATACTAAAAGGAACATAGAGATAAGAATAGCTACTTTATTCACACCATAATTGATACTGATTGCAGTACAAAATATGGCATACATGAGAGTAAAAACTGCCATTACTTTAAATATATTGTTATAAACATATAGACTTTGGGCAATTAAAATAGGGGTTAATCCAACAAAAATAGCTATTGAACCATTTGGTACAATAAATGCAGCGAGAAACACAATGAAGAGTTGTACAAAAAAGAAGTACAACAATTGCCTATTCTTTAATGAACTCGCATACCAATGAAAAATAGTATGAATAACAATGACTATTGTAAAGAAGAAACTATCCATAGAGTAAATATTATTACGAAATTCTAAAAGCATAGAAGCTATATATACGAGTGTAATCCATAAAACAATAAACCTTCTTGGAATAAATACTACTTCTAATACATTCGTATCCAAATCTATATTTGAATTTATTTTTTTCATATTCGACCTCCACCATTACATTATACTATATAAGATGCGACTGACATTTTGATAAATTACTGATTCTTCATTACCGAATGCGAATATGAAATATTGCATATCGAAATGTGTTGATGCACTTGTGAACGCTTACTATAATGAGGGTATAAAGATTTATTACATCTTACTATTTAAAAAAAGGAGGCAATCATATGGAAATCGCAATGGCAGTTTTAAAATTTGTAGGTGGAATAATTCCATTGGTTCAAGAACTTTTAAAAGCATTCATGTAAGGTTATCATTCAGCAATTATCATACAAATGATCTGTATATCAAAACAAATTGATACACAGATCATTTGTATGAGTAAACTTTAAACGAGAGCTATGTATCCTAACAGAACAATAATGATACATCTATCTCAAGTCGGAAAAAGGCGCTCACAAGGGCGTCTTTTTATTATATTACTATGTACCTAATAGCTTATTCAGGAAATCCATTTTACAATCCATACAATGTTACATAATTCATGTATCTTTTTGAAATTTGCACAATAAAAATCCCCTCAAAGCATATACTTCAAGGGTCGAGCCTATTTTTCATTAAATTTTTCACACACAGCAATACTATTTTCTACAATTTTATCAAATGGATAAACGACGACTTTCTGTTCCCCTTTATTTAGTGCTACTGAAATAATCAATTAAGCTAAAAATGCTATAATCAATCCAATCACACTAAGGGGGACCAATTATTTTGCTTAGAAAATGCATTCAATTTCATGAGTTTGGCAATCCGAAAGATGTGTTACAGGTTGAATATAAAAATATAGAACCATTAAAAGATAATGAAGTTTTAGTTCGTATGCGAGTCAGACCGATTAATCCATCTGACTTAATTCCAATAAGCGGAGCATACTCACATAGAATTACTTTACCTAACATACCTGGGTATGAAGGTGTTGGTATTGTAGAAGATGTAGGCTCTTTCGTTTCTAGAGACCTTATCGGTAAACGTGTTTTGCCATTACGCGGAGAAGGTACTTGGCAAGAGTTCGTTACAACATCAGCTGATTTTGTAGTCCCTATTCCTGATTCCATTGATGATTTTGCAGCGGCACAAATGTATATTAATCCCCTTACAGCGTGGGTCACATGTACAGAAAATCTAAACTTAAAATGTAATGATGTTTTATTAGTGAATGCTTGCGGCTCCGCTATTGGTCTTCTATTTGCTCAGTTATCACAAATTTTAAACTTCCGATTAATTGCAGTTACAAGGAGTAATAAGCATACAGAGGAATTACTTCGCCTCGGTGCCGAATATGTCATAGATACTTCCGCTTCCCCACTTTATGAAACAGTTATGGAATTAACAAACGGGATAGGTGCAGATGCTGCGATTGATTCTATTGGAGGATCAGATGGAAATGAATTAGCTTTCTCCTTACGTCCAAATGGGCACTTTTTAACTATCGGTCTTCTATCAGGAATACAAGTTAACTGGGCAGAGATTGTCACGAAAGCAAAAGTGCACGCGAACATATTTCATTTACGACATTGGAATAGTGACGTGTCAGCATATAAATGGCAAGAAACGTTCCATCATTTAATCCGTTTAGTAGAAGATAAAAAATTACGTTTCATGACGGTACATTCTACGTATGACTTAGCAGATATGAAAAATGCAATTGATGTAGTTCAATCTGCCGAAAAAACAAAAGGGAAAGTGTTTTTAACGAGTTATTAAATTCGTTTTGATTAATCTTTTAAATAGACCAAATTAATCCGTGGATATTACGTTTAACGAAAAATAATTGTAAATATATGGTATGGTTTAATTGAAAAGCGAAAGGAGATTCTAACATGTGGTTAATTACGGCAATTGCGCCTGTTGTAATAGTCGGAGGAATTGTAGTATTTGTAATTGAAAGACTTAAACATAAATATAACCAAGGAAAATTAGGTAAGAAAAAATCAAAAGAAGCTCAAAATTTATTAGATAGTTTAATACCTATGGGAATGCTTTTTGGCTGTGCTATCGGTTTGATTTTCGGCATATTTTTCCCGGATTCTTTACTGTTTACAGTTAGTTTAGGAGCTGGAATAGGCTATTTATTTGGATTTTTTGCTTATGAAATTTATAGCACGAAAGGCAACAATTATTCATAATCGAGAAACAGACGCGATTGTGGCATAAGCGGGGACAGTACATATTAGTCATGTAAAATATGTACTGTCTTTAACTTAAAAACAAAAAAATCCCCTCAAAGCATAAACTTCAAGGGGTGAGCCTGTTTTTTATTTAATTATATACGTACAGCTGTACCGCTTACAGCAACCATTAACATTCCATCACGAACAACTTCGTAATCTACGTCAATACCAACGATAGCGTTCGCACCTTTTTGTTTTGCAAGTTCTTTCATTTCGTCCATCGCAATATCACGAGCTTCTTTTAGCTTACTTTCATAAGCACCAGCACGACCACCGACAACATCACGAACTGAAGCGAATAAATCGCGGACAATGTTTGCACCCATAATAGCTTCACCATTTACAATATCAATATACTCTATAATTTCTTTACCTTGAATTCCAGACGTTGTTGTTACAATCATGACTGACACTCTCCTAATAACTTATAGTTTTTTGATTAGCTTTCTTATGTCTTTATTATGACATGGAAAAAGTAACTAATCTATTGAATTACCTTACATGAATGTGACAATTTTGTAAGAATGAAATATTATTTTACCTTCTTCTTACAATAACCGCATTAATAGACAGAAAATTGTTATAATTAAATCGAAGGAGGAGATAAAATGAAAAAAATCACTTACATATGTGCTCTAAGTGTTCTATCTTTCACTTTAATTGGTTGTACAAGTACCTCGACTACAGATAAAGCTTCACAAACTAAGCAAGAACATGTACAAAATGCCATTCCATTCAACTCCGCAAACATAACAAACATTGAATTACTTAGAACAACAAGTAATACTAGTTCCAAATCTCAAACAGATAACGAAGAAATGATACAATCAATCGCTTCAGCAGTCCAAAACGGAACAACGAAAACAATCACATTAGATCAAAAAAAGAGAGCATCTGCACATTCTACAATAACCGTTACATATAAAGATGACTCAAAAGAAGAATTTCTTGTGTGGGTTGATAATAAGGAGCAAATTACGATCGCTAAAGATGAGAAGAAAGATAAAGTAGAAGCTGTGACATTGAACATTGCAGGCGCTAAAATGATGAAAGATTTCTTTAAAAATGACAAAACATAAAAAGGATCCCCCTCAACTTAAGGGTTCAAAATCAGCACAAAATTTTGTTCAGAAACACTATAAAATTTCAGCTTGATAAGTATGTGGTGAGACCCCTATTATTAAACTTAAAATGTTTCAAATCGAAGGAAGACGCCTTAGAGGGTGTCTTTTTTTTATTTTCAAAAGGACCTGCTCAATTAATGCGTAAATACATAAAGTAAATTGAACCCGTTAAAATACATGAGTGACCCCTTGTTTTATCCTCTTATCTAAAGGAGGAACTATTATGGGCTTTGGTGGTAGTTGTGGTAGTTGTGGCGGCGGCGGCTTCGCTGGAGGATTTGCTTTATTAGTTGTATTATTTATTTTATTAATCATAGTTGGAGCTAGCTGCTTCTGCTAAAAAACTATCGGAAAAGACACTCTCATATGAGTGTCTTTTCTTTATACGTTAAAAAATCCCACCTATTTCCGTAGGCGGGCCTTATCTTTATTACACAATACCAAAGTATACTCTCTTTTCCCCTTAAATTTTATGTAATTATACATATTCATGAAAATACAAATAGTAAAATATAAATTGTAGGCATGCTCTATAAAGTAGATTCTTTTGAAAGACGTAACATATCAATCATTATAGGAAATGTGTCGAGACTCCTACTTAATTAAATGCCTTTTTTGATTTATAAAAAGTAAAATCATGATAATTTGTTTCCAATCCACATCATCGCTTCCCCCTAACTATACATTTAATAAGCTTTTTGTAACTCCAACAATGTGCTGCATCCTCATAAAGTCTACATGTAATACTTCTTTCCCGCGTTCAGTAATTACATACACTTTTCTTCGTTTGTCTTCACTCTTTACCGACTCTATTAATTGTTGCTTTAATAAATTTTCAACCGCACCATACAATGTACCCGCTGCGATTTTCACTTGATGATTACTAAGTTCTTCCACCTTTTGCATAATTAAATAACCATGAGCTGGCTCCAGTAAAGCTAAAAGAACATAATACGTTGTTTCCGTTAATGGTAAATTTTTATCTCTATTCATAAAGACCTCCAATATAACGATAAATATATAGTCAAACTGTATATGTAAAATGTAGGAAGAATTTTATTGTCCATAAAAATCAAAAACGCTACCTTTTTAAAAGATAGCGTTTTTAGTATTACCCTTGCTTATTCTTCGCTTTCATTTGCTCTTCATAAACAAACTTCACTGTCATAAAGTCGTTAGAGAAATCTCCGAGCGCTTTCTTCATAACATTCAATTCTTCTTGTGATTTAATTTCAATCCCATTTAAGAAGTCAAATGCTTTCGATTGCTCATCAGCAACAAAATTTTGCGTCATGTAGTCATCCTGGAAATCTTGCTTCGCCTTTTCTTTCACTTTATTCATTGCCTCTGTTTTATTTATACTTTTTACAGGATTTGCGAATGCACCAGTAGGTTGTTCCGGTTTAGGTTCTTCTTTCTTTTCTGGCTGTGGAGTTGGTGCAGGTTGCTGTGGTTCTTGTTTAGGTTGTTCTTGTTGAACTGGCTGCTGCGCTACTTGCTGTTCTTTTTTAGCCAATTCATCTTTTAACTTCTTAACTTGTGCATCAAGAGATTTTTTTTCAGTTTCTAGTATACTCATATCACTTTTTAGCTTTTGCGTTTCTTCAAAATGCTCATCTACTAATTTATTGTACTCTTTCTCCGTGTACATTTTTTCACTAGTTGATGTTGATGCCGTTTTCCCTTTCGTTACAACTACATTAATAATTACAATTAAAACTGCGATTCCTATTAATGCAGCAAAAATCTTCTTTTTGTTCATTACTAATCCTCCAAAATGTAAAATTCCCAAAGTTATCATAACAGATGCAGTTATGTTCCTTTGTCACATTATGTCGAACCGAAATAATAAAAAAAGCACCTGAAACAGGTGCTTTTTTCATTATCAATATATAAACGTAATCGTCACCAAAGAATATCCTTCTTTTGCATTATACGGTTCCGCTTTATAAGAAACACGGTTAGCCCCTTTCGGAAAACCGATTTCTCCAATTGCTTTTTTCACATCTTGCAGTGAACCGTCCATTGATTGCTTATAAAGAACTTCAATTTTTTCTGTTTTTACACTATAGCGCTGCTGCATTTTATTTTTCAATTCGTTATAGTTATTCGCAACGTACTCGTTTGCTAAATAATTTAGTTTTGTATCTTTTAATATTTGCCCGTATGCAGGTGCTTTAGAACCGCCTGCTGCAATTTTATTTGTAAGTGTATCATAATAATTTGTAGTAGCCTGTGGATATTCACCACGGTTCCACTCATGATTTGTTGCAATTTGTTCATCCGATAAGTTGAAATAAGAATACGTTACTCGGCCTTGTTCATCAGGTATTGGATCATCGAATGTTGTATCAAGGTGGTACCATTTATTTTCGATTTTCACTAAATTCCAAGCATGAGGTTGGCCGTCTCCAGTTCCTACTACAAAATGATTCTCAATTCCAGCTTCTTTTAATAATTGGTAGGTTAATAGTGCGTAACCTTGGCAAACTGCTGAACGATTCGCTAACGCCTCATATGCTGTATACGCTTTATAAGACGTATCATAAGAAACATGTTTTACTACGTAATCATGAATCGCCTTCACTTTTTCGTGATCATCCATTCCCACTTGAATAATAGATGAAACGATTGCTTTCGCTTGTTTCATTACATACTCTGTCTGTTCTTTCGTTTCACGATATGTAATTTTCAGCGTAAATGTATAATTTCCAGGTGATCCAGAAAGTCCATATGAAACATTCGATCTATTATAATTTGTATACTCATTTTTATTTGCGACTTCTTTATATGCGTTAAAAAGTGTATTCATCACTTCTTCTGTATTACTATTTTTCGTTTTATATGGAAGTGTAATGTTCGTTTCATATGTATTAATACGCTTTTGTACTTCATCTTTAAATGCTGTTAATAATGCCGCATCCTCTGCATCTTGCGTATTAGTATTTTTATATTGTAAAGTTTTATATAAAAACTGTGCATATTGTTCACGTGTTACAGTAGAATATGGCCCAAACTTCCCTTCACCTGTCCCAGCTGCAATCCCATTTGACTGCACCGCACTAATCGCGTTTTCTGCCCAAAAACCATTTGGAATATCGTTAAATGTATGTTTTTTCGTTGCAGAGACTTGAAAAGCATTTGTAAGAATTTGTGCCATTTCCGCACGACTAACAGAATCTTTCGGTCTAAAACCGCTATTTCCATCACCTTTAAAAATCCCTAATTTCGTTAACGTTAAAACCTCTTCAGGAAACGCTGTAGAACCTGAGCGAATATCACGATACGGATTGTTTAAAGTAGATCCATCTTTTAATACATAACGAGTTCCATCATTACTAAACGAACCGCCTTGCTTATTCGGTACTAACACTCGATAAACTAAAGCCGCAACTTGCTCCCTCGTCGCAACATCACCAAAACCAAACTTCCCATTTCCATAGCCTGAAATAATATTTTTACTCGCTAAGTCTTTAATCGCAGGATAAGACCAGTGCGATGTCGGCACATCAGAAAAAATGCCTGCTTCAGCCGCTTTAATCTCACCAACATTTGTATATAATAAAGCGCTACCAATAAGCGTTAATGATGTAATTGATTTTAATAGTTTTGTGTACATAATACCCTCTCCCCATACGTCTTCTATTGTTGTTATTTTTTGTCGAAAAATCTAAAAGACTATGACAAAACACATTATACAATTAAAACTTTTTGGAGGATATACTAAATTTTAAAATATGCAAAAACTCATATTGTTATAGGAATTCATATTGATATTATGCTATTTTACTTACGAATATATAAATAAAAAGAAAAACACTAATGTAACATTGTTAATATACATATCGCTTTTTGAGCTTTTATTTCGCTAAAATGTAGCCTATAAAAACAATGCTATCCTCATTAAAATCGCAATAGAATCCTGAGAACATACCTTTTAACACGATTCATTATATGATTGCCAATTTCATGTCCTTTATTTAAAACAGTTTTTACTAATTATAATTATTGGAATCCACTTCATACCTCCATGCAATATTCTTTGGAACTTTTGGACACATTAAATATGCATAGCATTGTAGTTTGTATATATTTCACTTTTGTATTTTTGAACCAAGTATTAGGAGGGTATTTATGATGAAAAGCTGTACAGCATTCCTTATTGTTGATGTACAGGTAGGTTCATTTGAAGAGAGAAAAGTCCTATATAATGGAATGGAATTATTAAGAGTTATTCAATTATTGATTTCTAAAGCCCGTTCTGCTTCAGCCCCTATTTTTTATATGAAGTTTAACGGGAAGTCTGGTTCCTCGCTTAGACAAGGGACACCTGGATGGGAAATTCATAAATCAATTGCTCCAGCAACAGAAGATGTCGTTCTTGAAAAGAATCATCCGGATTCTTTTCATAAAACGAGTCTTCAACAAGAGCTGGAAATGAGAAATATAAACCGAGTTGTTATAGCAGGAATTCAATCTGAAATTTGCATAGATGCAACATGCCGGCGTGCATACAGCTTAGGATATGACGTTACTCTTGTAAAGAATGGACATAGTACATATAATTCTACAGTATTATCGGCGTCTCAAATTATTAAGCATCATAACGAGATAATAGGTCAATGGTTTGCTTGCGTAAAAAATTCCGAAAGTATAGAGTTTTAATTCCATTTCCATATTCGATAGTCTATATATTTTTTACTATAGTCTCTTTCACTTTCAAAGTATTGCTTTCCAATGAACTGGTTCCTAAACTAAACTGCCCCGTTTCTACAATAAGAAGAGAGCTGTCCATAAGTCGGTTTCACCAACTTATGGACAGCTCCTCATAGTTTCACCTTATTCTATCGATGAATCCAAACTGCACCTGCAGACTTGTCGTCAGCTTGACCTACTACTTCAAACTTCAATCCTAGTTTCGGCAACTTACGTCCTGCATCTGGAATGGCGCTGTTGATGTACTGCTTAGAATCATCAAATTTTGCAACTCCTGGTAATCCTTTATAGTCAAAGATACCGCGAGTTGGCGAATCTACTCTCCATGCTGGCGCTTGATCAAATGAGAATGCCGCATCGGCAATTTGATAACGCGTACTGCTCTTCACAGTCGGTTGTCCGTTTAATGTACCTACGATTGCCTCTGGATGAGAATCTACTACTCCTAAGAATCCTTCACCTGGATGAACGCCTACCCAGTTATCTGTAAAGCTTTGATCCGCATACCATACAACCATTCCTGTATTAAACACTGGGCCACGCGCATGTTGTAACGCCGTGTCAGAACCAGCGTAATTTCTCCACTCTACATAGTAGTTATTTTTTTTCTGTTCCAATCCGTTAGATACAGTAAATCCTTTTAATGTCATTGCTGGCTGGCCTTCTGCATCATCCGAGAAAACAACTTTGCCATCTACAGTTAATGCTGCATTATCTAACGCAAATCCTTTATAAGCTACTGCAATATCTGTTAAATACTCAAATTGCAGTTTTACTTTTTTCCCTTTGAATTGGCTTAAATCATATGATTTATCAACCCACTTACCATCAGTTGTATCCGCGCCGCCTTTTACATCTTTTTCGCCCATTCTATCAATACGTACCTTCGTTCCATCTTCTGTAATTGCATTTACATCAAGGAAATCATACTTCGCTTCAAGTTCGTAGAATGCCTTATAATCGAACTTAGCATCTTTTGCATTTGTTAAGTCAAATACTGGTGTTTCAAGTGTTGTATGAATGTCATTTCCTTTTGTGCTGTAATAAAACTTCTTACCAAATGCCGATTCGATATTTTTGATATCTTTGTCTGGCAAGTTAACACGAACGATTCCTGGTCGTTTTGATTTTGTAACACTTTGATCTAAATATGTTGCAACACCGACTCCCGTGCGAAGTTTATCGTAATCTACCTCAACGATATTCGCCCAATTGCCCTTCATATTCTTTTGGAAAAACTCTTTATTTTGTGGTGAGAAACTTGTTGGCTCTGTTCCTGCAATTTTTCCAGCCCAGCTGCCGCCGCTCATAATAGACCATGACTCAACAGGTTCACCTTGTCCTGAGTACTTCGTATCGTACTCATCTGGTAATCCTAAATCATGACCATACTCATGCGCAAACACACCAACCGCTCCATCTTCAGGCTCGATTGTATAATCGTATGCAGCCATCTTTCCGCCCCAATTTGAAACAGAAGATTTTGTGCCATCAATCGCATATGGTTTTGACCCAAGTTTTGAACGATGAGACCAAATTGCATCATCTTTCAATTTACCGCCGCCAGCTTCTTGACCAACGCCAGCATGTACAACCATTAAATGATCAATAATGCCATCTGGCTCGTTTTTATTTCCATCACCATTTTGATCGTATTGATCAAATTGGTCATAATCAGCTAAGTTGATTCCTTTTGCTACCGCTGCTTTTAATGCTTCTTTCACAAGATCACGTGGCCCTAAAGGACCTTTGTTATCATGTCCAGTGCCCGCATCCGAACCGTAATCTGAAGCTTTCCCTGGAACAGTAAGCCATTCCGTTACAGTTCCATCAACTGTGTAGCTGCCACCAGATTGTTCTTCATAATATTGTTTAAATGTATTAATTTTCGATCCATCAAATAACGTAAATGGTTCATCACCAAATAACATTTTTTGATAATGTTCACGATTAAAGTCCTTAGAATACATGTATCCTGGCTCTTGATCAATATTGTTATGCTTAAAATCGCTAAATTCTACGAGTAAAACAAGTACTTTATCTTTTCGAACAGCTCCGTTGTACTCTTCTTGCTTCGCTGGTGCAGTAGGTACTTTTCCATTTAATTTACTAGAATTCAATCCTGCATCTTGTCCAGCTACTGGCCCTACTGCCGGCTGCTGCGCCTGTTCATTTTCCTTCATTTTTGCATCTTTTACTTTTTTCATAAAATCAGAAGCCTCTTGCGTAAGACTATCTTCTTTAATGATTTCTTTCCCAGGGTTTTCCCCTTTCTTTTTCTCAACATATTTTTCGACAGCCTTTGACGTCTCAGCTTGTGATGCAGATTGATCAATTACGCCCCGTTGTTTTAGCGCTTCTGCCAAACGCTCCTCCGGTATTAAATGCTCATCTATTGGTAGAGATGATGGCGCATCAGCATACGCTGCATGACTTCCAAAAGCAAAACTACTACTTAGTACTGCGGCTGTTGCTAAAACTGATAATGGTTTTAACTTCTTATTCTTTTTCAATGCATTTCCTCCCCAGTGTCTGCGAATTATCGTTTTTTTTGCCGATAGCAATATAATATTCTTTATAATAAGAATATTCAATATTTTTCAATAGATAAAATGTTGAGAAATATTTTTTCGTGCAGGGTGGGAATGCGTAGGATAGCAAAATTAAAAGGAAGACAGTTGGGAATTTATAGTTATTCCAATCAAGATTTTACAATATACTTAATGCTAATTACATCTGACTATAATTAAGAAGATTTATAGGAAATCATAAAAAAATGGATTGTAAGATCCTACCCTTACAATCCATTTATAACTCGAACTAAAGAGGACACAAATATTCTGTAGCACAATATACCCACTTCGCTATACTATCTAATACGTTTTATGTAAAAGCGAATAATTTACCAACGAAAGGACACAATCCTTATGAAGAAAATACGAAAAAAACACTTCTTGATTACTACTATTCATCCCATATTTAACATAGGTACCACTTGTAGCATTCAGAATCGATGTTAATACTTTAATACGTGTTGCATCAGAACAGGCGGATCTATTCCCAAAAATATTACTAGCATGTACCGTTATTGGAACTGCACTCACTTTCCTTTACCTAATGACTCTTAATAAGAATCAAGTAAAAGAACAAAAAAATGCCAAATCTCTATTAGCTATGTATATAGTCGTTGTAATTATGACCTTATATTCTACTGATATTACTACATTCATTAAAGGTTTTATTTAAATAAAACTCATTAAATAATATATGCCCTAGTGAATCCAATTAGATTCCTTTTTATTGTATTCTAATCACTTTTAAATTATCTGAAAATTGTTGAAAAACATTTTCCTTTCAAAACAAAGCTCTACTACCCCATTTTTCTTGCTAGTATATACATACTCATATATAAATAAAATACAGTTGACAGCGGGGAGAATCATGGTAAACCAGCTTAAAATTGGCGATAAAATTACACAACTGCTAAATACCTGGTATCAAGAGATACGTGCCCAGCATCTAAAGGAAGCACAGCACTTAAAAGACGAGATTGATAAATACATAAATAGTATTAATGAAGATTCAAATTTACTATTCCATTACTCACTTCTTACTTTTCGCTTTAAAGTTCTGCTTGATCATTTAAGCATCACACCAACAAGCTTCCAGGCAATTGATTCACTGGATATACCAAAAAATGAATCGTTGTCTTATTATTATCACTTTTTCAAAGGAATTCACACTACACTAATTTCAAACAACAATGAAGCCTGGGAATACTACGAAAAAGCCGAAACGCTATTACAACATATTCATGACGATCTTGAAATAGCCGAATTTAGCTATCGTTTTGCTAACTTCTATCTTCATACCTATCAACCTCTATTAGCAATTCAACATGTGACTAAAGCTAAAGAGATTTTCTCTAAACATAATGGTTATGAAAATAATGTTGCCGCTTGTGAGAACTTATACGGTTTAGCATGTATTGATATAAGACAATTCCCTGTGGCAGAAGAAAAATTTAATTCTGCAATAGATATTTTACGTAAAAATAATGAGGATTCCCTAATATTAAGAGTCCGCAATAATTTAGGGTTTTTATATAGTAGCCAAAACTTATCCACTTTAGCAATTCGACACTTATCAGAAGTAACAACTAAAACTCCAGAGCATTTTAGGGCCATCTTCCTTAAAGCTAGAGAGCATTTAAAGATTGGTGAACTTGAACAGTCTGCCGAGTTAATCGAACGAGGATTAGCAATTTGTGAGAAGCTAGACAACAAAGAATACCTATATCATTTCAAACTTTTAGATTGTATGAATAAAGGTGTTTCAGCTGTTATTCTCGAAGAATTATCTTTGGAAGCTATCTCATTTTTCGACACACAACAACTCTATAATTACACACAAGAATACACTGAAAAACTAGCAGTTAAGTTTTACGAAGAAAGTAACGACTTAACTGCTAGTAAATACTTTTATCTTAGTCATCAAGCTAAAGAAAAAACTTTCGAAAAAGGAGCGTTAAAATAATGAAGAAAATTTTCGGAACGATTTTAGGTTTAACCCTTTCAGCTGCTTTATCTATAGGATTAGCATCACCTTCACAATCAGAATCTAAGGAACAAGTTGATTCGACTAAATCTAGTACAATTATGTACATGCAATCCAGCCACGGTGACTCCTGGTAATACAAAGAGTTTTTTATCCGTTAACATCATTAATTACGAAAAGGGCACTCCCTCAATGGAGTGCCCTTTCTTAAACAACATATAGCAGACTACTTATTAACTTCAGCCCATTTAACCTTGAACTCTGCACCGAAATCATTTGCAACTAAAGTAATTGATTTGCTTCTAAACCACATTAATATATCATTCAACTATATTAGAAGATCCCCTCCACCTTAAGGCAGAGGGGATCTTCTATTTACTATTTTAAACTACCCGCAATCTCCGTAAAGATAACCCCAAGCGCATGTGCACCTGCATCCGGATATCCTAAACTTCTTTCACCAACTGTACCGGCGCGGCCCATGCGAGCGACGATTTCTTTCGTATACTCTGCGCCTTTAACCGCTGCTTCTGCTCCTTTTTCAAAGGCAGTTTTCACATCTACTTCGTTTGAAGCACTGTCAATCCATGAATCTACACAAGGTGCAAGTGCATCAACAAGCGTTTTATCACCAACTACCGCTCCTCTACCGAATGATCTTTCACCGATAGACTGTATGCCGTGAAGTGCCGCTTGTAACATTTCAGCGAACTCTTTGGCTGTTAGCTCACATTTTTCGCCTGCCGCTTTACTAGCTGCGCGGAATGCTCCGCCCCAAATTGGACCTGAAGCGCCGCCGCAATGTTCCATAATAATCATTGAACAACTGTCAAGGAATGATTCAATCGTTACATTCTCTTGTTCTAAAATAGAATGCCACTCACGTTTTAATTGCTTAAACCCTTTCGCAACACTCATTCCGAAGTCGCCGTCACCTGCATGCGTATCTAACTCACAAAACGGTACTTCGTTTTTAATAATGATGTCACTCATTTTATCAACGAGATAAATCATGTTGTTTAATGTAATGACATTATCTTTAATAACAGCGTGCTCTTCCGCTGTTTCTAGTTCAAATGAAACTTCTTTCTCTTCTACATCTTCAAGCACATTCACGTACTCTACACTTTCAACTGGTCCATCTACTTTAAACGCAGGTGTATTACACTCTTTCGATAGTAATGTTTTTAGCTCGTCATCTAACTTCATCACTGTTAAAGACATACCTGCCATGTCGATACTCGTCATATAGTTACCGACGAATACTCTATTTATTTTAATGTTTCTAGCAGCTAATTCTCTCGTAACTGCGTTATTAAATAAGTAAAGTTCTTGCAGTGGTGTGCCGCCAAAACCATTTACAAGAAGCGCGATTTCCTCGCCATCTTTTACTCCTAAATCTTTCATTAGATCATTTGTCATACGGTTAGCTAATTCATCAGCTGACATCGTTTTTTCACGTTTAATTCCTGGTTCACCGTGAATACCAACGCCGTATTCCATTTCATCTTCAGCAAGTGTGAAAGTAGGTGATCCACTCGCTGGAACTGTACAAGAAGTTAGTGCTAAACCGATCGTACGCACGTTAGCCGCTGCTTTTTCCGAGGCGGCTTTCACCGCTCCTAAATCCATACCTGCTTCCGCTGCTGCGCCGGCAATTTTATGAACTAAAATAACTCCCGCAACGCCGCGGCGTCCTACTGTATAAAGACTATCTTCTACCGCAATATCATCGTCCACTTTTACGTAGTCGACTTCAATTCCATCTTCAGTCGCTAAATGCGAACCATTTTTGAAATTCATAATATCGCCGCTGTAATTTTTAATAATTAATAACGTTCCTTTTTTACTAGCTGTCTCTTTAATTGCTTGATATACCTGAATTTGTGAAGGAGAAGCAAACACATCTCCGCACACTGCTGCATCTAACATCCCTTTTCCGACTAGCCCTGCATGCGCTGGCTCATGACCACTACCGCCGCCGCTAATTAACGTCACTTTATTTTCATTCATTTCTTTCTTCTTAATGACTTTATATTTTTTCAAAAACTCAAGTTCTGGATGAGCCATAACCATTCCGTTGCACATCTCCATTACTAATGTTTCAGGTTTATTTATAATCTTTTTCATTGTGATTTTCCCTCAATTCCTTTAATATATTGTGATATATTTGAAATCTTCTTCTTACTACTCATGTTAAAATGAAAGCGTTTTATAGTAAACGGACAAAATGGGCAATTTGTCTAAAGACACTTCTTTCATTTGTAGATAGGATTTTCATATTACTACATTCTAGGGATGATTAAGATGACCTCTTCTATAATTTCTAAAAAGATAATCGCTAACTCATTGAAACATTTAATGGAAACGGAATCGTTTCATAAAATATCAGTAAGCGATATTATGTTACACTGTCAAATGCGCAGGCAAACCTTTTATTATCATTTTAAAGATAAATTCGAACTATTAAGCTGGATTTATAGAGAAGAAACGAAGGAAAACATTATAGACTTTCTCGATTATGAAACATGGGAAAATATTTTCGATTTATTATTTGATTACTTTTATGAAAATCAAAAGTTTTACCGAAATGCATTTAAAGTAACAGAGCAAAACTCATTTAATCACTATTTATTTGAGCATACGAAAAACTTATATATGAAGATTATTGATGAACTATCCATGAGCTGTAGATTCAGCCTTTCGAATGAGACAAAAAATACAATTGCCTCCTTTTATAGTCACGGCTTCGTTGGAACGATAAAAGATTGGATTGAAAGCAAATGCGAAGTAGATCCATCCATTATGTCTTCACTCATGAAGAATATGATAAATAATCAATTATTACTTTTACTCGAACAATCAGCAAACAAATCATAAGGTGGCAAGAACAATGAAAAAGATTATGAATGATGTAGAAAATATTGTTCAAGATATGCTGCATGGCTTTTATTTTGAACATAACGACAAAGTAAATTACGACGAAACAAATAACATCATTTATGTAAAAGATATCGCAGAAATGAAGCAAAATGTTGTCATTATAAGCGGCGGTGGTAGCGGACACGAACCTGCTGATATTGGTTATGTAGGAAAAGGAATGCTTACGGCGGCAGTAAACGGCAGTATTTTCACTCCGCCTACAGTCGAACAAATTGAAGCGGCAACTCGCCTTATGCCCAAGGATAAAAGCATTTTATTCATCATTAAAAACTTTAAAGATGACGTAGAGAACTTTTTAGCGGCAGAACAAATCGCTAAAGAAGAAGGTAGACACATTAACCACATCATCGTAAATGACGACGTTTCAATTGAAGATGATGCTTCTTTTAATAAAAGAAGACGCGGCGTCGCTGGCACTGTTTTCGTTCAAAAAATACTTGGTGCGGCCGCTCTTGAAGGACATACTTTAGAAGAATTAACAGCACTTGGCCGTTCTGTCACCGAAAACTTACACACATTAGGAGTCGCCCTTTCACCTGCGAATGATCCAGTCCAAGGAAAAGCTTCATTCACATTAAACGACGATGAAGTCTTTTACGGAGTCGGCATCCACGGTGAACAAGGTTACCGTAAAGAAGCGCTATCCTCTTCTGAAATATTAGCGATCGAACTAATGAATAAACTAAAAAGCATTTATCGCTGGAGAAAAGGCGACAACTTCGCCATCCTCATTAATGGACTCGGTGCGACACCATTAATGGAACAATACATTTTCGCAAACGACATTCGCCGTTTATGCGAGCTGGAAGGCTTACAAGTTAAATTCGTAAAGGTTGGTACGCTGTTAACTTCTTTAGATATGAAGGGTGTTTCATTGAGTTTGCTTAAGGTAGAGGATTTGGATTGGGTGAAGTGGTTGAAGGCTGATGTTGGAGTGGGTAGTTGGTAAGATTAAATAAAATTGATCAGAGAATATAGGGGTTTATACTATCCAATATAAATATCCATCCCCCTTCTTCTCTTCCATTGGCTGAATTTATAGTAATTATAAATCAGTTAGTAAAATGAATCCTGAAATTTCCAAATAGAAATTATGCGATGCATTAAGTAAATAATTTATATAAGTAATATCTTTTTTTAAAGATATTACTTTTGCTACAAAATATAGATTTGATTATTAAAGACATCCTAAATATATATTTAGCAAAGACTTCATTATTTCAAACTATTTTCAAAAAGTAGTTTTATCTCTTTTATTTGTTCTATGTGACGCTGTTCATGCAAATATATCAGTTCTATCCACTGATTAAGAAGTAATTCTCCCAGAGCAGGATGCTTCACTGATTTTTTCGCTAACATAGATTCATCTTCTATTGTACTAAGGAAAGTCATCAATTTTTTTCTCGAATCGTTTAACAAATCAATCATTTGTTGAACTTCAAATGGTTCTAAGCTTGGTTCAAGAATTTCTGGAGCTGTAAATTTTTTCGTTCTATTTAACAATATAGAGTGAATTTCTTGACACTCTTTTTGGCTACTATTAATCTCTTTTAATCCAAATGAAATAACTTTTATAGCTGCCTCATCTAATAAAACTAAGTGATGACAAACTTGTGCTATACTCCATTTATTCATATCTGGCTTACTATTGAATTGAGCATCACTCAATAAATTAATCTCCTTTAATAGGTTATTTCTCGTTTCATAAAACTTATCATTTACAAATTTATTCATGAAATTTCTCCCTCCACCTGAAAGTACATACTTAGATTCCTATTCTGTATATATTCTCTATGACAAAAAAGTTTCCCTTCACCATTCTACGTTAAGGAGTAGTACCAACTACCCTGTCATCACCCCCATTTATCAGTTCAACAAGTTGTATCTAGGAATGAAAGTAAGACTATGACCTATTTTTGCACCAGAATCGCTTATCTTGAATAACTGTAAAAAAATCAAATTTTCGTTATGGAGAACAATGAATTTCTTCATTTTATGGTGCAATACCCTATAAAAAAAGACACTCTCATGAGTGCCTCTCCTTAGCAGCCGAATCCGTTGCAGCTAGCTCCAACTATTATTAATAAAATAAAGAGCACAACAAGTAACGCGAATCCACCACCAAAGCCACAGCCTCCACCGCAACTACCGCCATATCCCATATCAATCCCTCCTTTTTTAGGAGAAAACGCGAGGTAACACATGCATTCCACTGGGTTCACTTTACTTTATGTTTTTAGGGATTAATTGAGCAGGTCCCTTTGTAAATAAAGAAAAGACACCCTAAGGTGCCTTCCTCCGACTTGAACCATTTTCATTTAATACAAATCTATCCGTATTACCCCTTGTTATACCTGTAAACACACCCTATAAAACAGAATCGTCTATATACACCAGATTGTTAGTTCACAAAATATAAGAGATTTGAGATCAGTATTGGAGTGACGCCACATCTTATATACTGATTGATATGTTACGCCTTTCAAAAGAATCTGCTTTATAGAACGTGTCCACAATTTGTATTTTACTACATGTAATATTTATTTAGTGTATTTTTTACAAATATGTATTACATAAAGTTTACGATATGGTGACCCTATAATATAAAAAGAGCACCACTTTTTGGATGCTCTTCGTTATAACTATATACTATTTAATTTCCTTTTTTGTTGGTGAATTTTTCCCTTGTTGAAAATCTGTGCCTTCTGATCTTTCAACAGTTTTTGCATGTTCCATTTTTTCAGGGGCTCCAATTTCGAATCCAGTTTGTGATTCAGTGTCCTCAGGCATTTCAAAAGTTTGACTATTGTTAGATTTTACATCTTCGTTAGGAATTGCTGGCACTGCGTCTTCAGGTAAGTTATGGATTGGCGAAGAAGTTGTTGTTCCATCTACACTTGTTGTAACTGACATCGGTTGATTTTGACCAACTTCTGTACCTTTTCCCATCTTTTTTGCGGATTCTTTTTCACTTTTATTTGTTTGTCTCCATTCTATTTTTTCATTTGACTTTAGTTTGTCCGTTTTCACATCTTCTGTGCCTACTGCACCACCCGCTAATAATCCTGTACTTAAAAGTGTTCCTGCTAATAATGTTTTAAACATGTCTATCATCTCCTTGTGTTTGATGAACTTCATCTTAAAACAAGTATCTGGAGTTACTGTGAATGTTATCTGTAATCTACGTAAAGTTTCGGACAAACAGAAACTTTACCGAGCACCTGTGCCAAAATGCCCTTATAAATCCAAAAAGTACCCACATTTTAAAAAATGTGGGTACTTTTTGGATTTATTCTTTTTCTTTTAGGGTTCTCGCCGCATAGCCATTAAGCTAATAGAACGGATTGACCCCAAGAAGAAGATTGACGGTACATTTTGTTATGATGATCCTGTGATTGAAGATTTGATATAACTAAATATAATACTTGCACATTGTGTAGGTATTTTTTCATAAAGAAAAGACACTCATATATGAGTGTCTTTTCCGATAGTTTTTTTAGCAGAAGCAAGAAGCTCCAACTATGATTAATAAAATAAATAGTACAACTAATAAAGCAAATCCTCCAGCAAAACCGCAGCCTTCGCCGCAACTACCACCAAAGCCCATGTTAATCTCTCCTTTGAGTAGGAGGGGAAATGCAAGGTCACACATGTATTTTAACGGATTCATTTTACTTTATGTTTTTAAGCATTAATTGAGCAGGTCCTTTAAGAAAAAAAGACCGCCTACTATGGGCGATCGATTTTTACTAAGTATTTTTTAATGCTTGTTTTAACGTTTCACCTGTTTGTTCAAGCCATTCTAGGGGAGTTAGTTTTAAAGCAGGAAAATAAATGTCAGTATAATATTCAATGAATTCTTCTTTTTTTCCGTGGATGGATCACTGTTTAAAAATGCAGTTATGTACTTTATAGTATTTTCTATACAAACTTTGTGGGCTTCTTCTATAAATTCGTGTAAGGCTTTTTCTGGTGTTCCCATATCTTGATGGAATGTTCCATCTAAAAAGTCACTTAATTCTTCATAAATATAATCTTTATCATTTATAAATAGCCTCCTAAATTTCTATCTTACGGGATATCCTGTTCGAATATAACGTCCTTGCTCTTCTTTTGTAAGACAATTTTAGCAATAGTCATCTCTAAAATATCTTCAGAACCTCTTGCGATGACTATTGCTAATAATTATCTAGAAAAAACGATCTTAAAACGTAAGATAACGGGAGATGTGTGAAATAATAGATAAAGCCGACTTCATATAGAAGTCAGCCACTTAAATTATTACAATTCTTTATTTTTCCCTTTTTTAAATTCTTTTCGTTTATCTAGCCAAATATGAATTAAGTCTACTAATTCAACCGTTTCTATCTCGCAAAATTCTCCCTTACCATCTTCGGCCAAATTGTCTAGGACGATAGTTGTATCTTTCCGAATTTCTAAACCGCAAATGTTTCCATTTACTTCCACGCAATCTTTTTCCCCGTTTAAAACACTATGTATTTCTTCTAAAATCCAATCTCCAAATGCAGAAACTTCAACGCCTAAACAAGTTTCAATAAGTTTAATTTCTCTGGGAAGTCTCATAACTAATTTTCCGTTGGTAAGTACTTCAAAACTATATGGATATTTCATTACTATTGTACTCCTTTATACTAAAAATAAAATTTATTCCGATGGGAAAGCAGAGATGATTTCCCCATTTTTATCTAGATACACGCTAATCTCTATACCATCTGAGCCTATTCCTGAGTATGTGTTACCAAATTCATAAGTTCTATTATTATATGCTTCATTTATATTAGCTACAATTTTTTGTGGGCTCCAATCTTTATGGAAGGGATTTAGATAGGGCATCTAGAAAGCTAAAGTTATTCCCCAAAAAGGGCAGTATTTTCGCCCTGCTCGGCTCCAATGGGGTGGGCAAGACAACGCTTGTAGAATAAACATCTGATGAACACATGGCTCTATGCTAAGTGCAGGACATATCTCAATTCTGATAACCTAGAAAAGGAAGTGAGTCAGATTTTGATTGCCAATATTCATTCTCTTTTGTTATTCATGCATCGAATCCACCTTTTTGACAAAGGTCTTTCAAGCATGAATAACAAAAGAGAATTTGTATTTTTAAAACAATAGGGCTGGGAAAAAAGGAGAGATTCATGATGGGACAAAGTAACAAAGGCTTCTCCGAAACAGGGCTGCACAAAATGCGCAACATGCTGGCACGACATGTCGATTCCGGGAAGATTCCTGGGGTCGTCGCCTTAGTCAGCCGGAACGGTGAGACGCAAGTCGAAGCGCTCGGCACGATGCGCCATGATGGTGGTGCGCCGATGCGCCGGGACACGATCTTTCGGATGGCCTCGACGTCCAAGCCGCTTGCGATTGCGGCGGCAATGATCCTGCTCGACGAGTGCAAGCTGCGGCTGGATGACCTGGTAGACACATGGCTACCGGAACTCGCTGACCGGCGGGTGCTGAAGCGGATCGACGGCCCGCTGGACGATACCGTGCCAGCGCGGCGGCCGATTACCGTACGGGACCTGCTGACTTCCACGTTCGGGCTCGGCATGGATATTACGTCGCTGGGCACTCCGATCATGAACGCGATCTTCGAGAAGGGGCTCACGCCCGATCTACCGGTGCCGATGCCCGAGCCGGATGAGTGGATGCGCCGCCTTGGCGAGCTTCCGCTGATGTACCAGCCCGGAGAGCGCTGGCAATACCATATCAGCAACGATCTACTCGGCGTACTCATCGCCAGGGTCACGGGCCAGTCCTTTGAGACGTTCCTGCGCGAACGCATCTTCGACCCCCTAGGCATGAAGGACACCGGTTTTCACGTGCCCGCCAACAAGATCGACCGGTTGCCCACCCTCTACGCCCCCGACCCACAGACTGGAGAGTTCATCGTGTGGGACGAGGCCAAGGGGGGACGCTGGAGCCAGCCTCCGGCGTTCCAGGGCGGCGGCGGTGGGCTGGTCTCCACCGTCGACGATTACAACGCTTATTTACGGATGCTGCTGAATCATGGGATGCACGAAAGCGAACGGATACTGTCCCGGCCCGCCGTCCAGCTGATGACCACCAACCGCCTCACGCCCGAGCAGCAAGCAGCTCGAAACGCCATGGCCAAGGGCAACGTCCATGTGTCATTCGGCCAAGGGCAGCACGGTGGATGGGGCTTCGGGATGGCGGTGCGCACCTACCGTGGCGACTACGCGCCCATCGGCCAGTTCGGCTGGGACGGTGGAAGCGGCACCACGACCTACGCCGACCCGGACAACCAGCTCACCGGAATCTTGCTTACCCAGGTCGGGCTATCAGTCCCGAATTCCGCACGGCTTATCCACGACTTCTGGACCATGGTCTACCAGGCAATCGAAGACTGACACCGAGCCTGCGGTTCGTCGTTCGTTTAAAAAAGTCGATCTTTTTTAATGGGTTAAAACTTCCTAAACGTTATAAATCCGCATAAACCTGACGCTACCCCTATAAACAATGATGCACGGGAACAGTTGGGCATTATTAATAAGAGCCAAATAAAAAATTCTCTTGGATGCAAGAGGATTTTTTATTTGGGAATAGTAAGGGTGAGGGGAGGTGCATTACATATGGGAAAAGGTAGAAGTAATAATGCTAGTAAAAAGCAACCGAATTTCGATGATTCATCTAATTTCGCTAAACAAAGCCAACCGACAGAAAAGAAGAAGAAATAGGAAAAGAAGCTCTCTTGATAAAGAGAGCTTCTTTTTAAGATATATTGACGTTTCAGCACAACATATCGATTGCTAAACCAAATAGTCATAAGTGCAAGGCTTAAATTCCTGCGAATGGCAGCCAATTTAATATTATTGTCCTGCTTTTTCTAATGCTTCTTGCCGTTGACAAACATAATATATAACAGCAAACGAAGAAAAAATAAGCCCGTTACTAGATTACCTCATTCACATTTAAAAGAATCTACATATACCTTCTTTCCTTAAAATCACCAAAACCCATTTACAAATCTATAAAAGTAGATATAATATCCTTATGGAACCTTTATTAATTTATAAAGCATTGTCAAATGAAACAAGATGTCAAATTTTATCATGGTTGAAAAATCCAGAAAACCATTTCGATGAAAAACCTTATCTAGAGCAAGGCCTTAACTTTCAAGTTGGAGTGTGTGTAGGAGATATCCAGCTTAAAACTGGCTTAGCCCAATCGGTTATTTCTAGTTATTTATTAACTATGAAAAAAGCAGGACTACTAGACTCTGACCGAATTGGAAAATGGACATACTATCGTCGAAATGAAAAAACAATACGAGAGTTTTCTGAATACGTTCAAAACGAATTATAAAATGAAAGCTAATAATCAATCTGCATATCAATTGATTATTAGCTTTCACATAATCTGCTTTTTTACAGGCATCCAATTACTTTTTTATAAAATTGCACTACCTATAAAAGCAAGAAACATAGAAAGGAGAATTTTTTTAACATATCATATCTAGTTATTTAGATATCTGTTATTGTGTTTCGAATTACATAATCCTAATAATATTGACATCCAATCATCCTTGTAATAATGCTTCTTTGTTAATGAATTCACTTTCAAAATACTGATACGAATGGAGAGTTTTATAAATGAAAAAAGTAAATCCTTTACTTATTCTGACACTCGCAATAGGTGTGTTCGGAATTATTACTACCGAGATGGGTATTGTCGGCGTATTACCACAAATCACTCAAAAATTCGGTATTTCAACTGCACAAGCCGGATTTTTAGTAAGTATATTCGCACTAGTTGTTGCTATTTCTGGTCCGTTTTTAATTCTGCTCGTCTCTAGTATTAATCGCAAAATAATTTTATTAACAGCAATTTTTACATTTGTTATTTCAAATATAATCTACGCTTATACAACACAATTTGAAATCATGCTTATTTTTCGTATTTTACCGGCAGCACTTCACCCACTCTTCTTTTCAATCGCTCTTGTAACAGCTGCTAAACTTGTCCCTCCAGAAAAAAGCGGTCAAGCGGTTACAAAAGTTTTTATGGGAATTACGGTTGGCTTTGCTTTAGGTGTACCACTAACCTCTTACCTTGCAGACCAATTTTCACTCGAAATTGCTTTCTTATTCGGAGCGCTTGTTAACGCCCTTGCATTCATTGGAATACTAATCTTCCTTCCTTCTATGCCTGTTAAAGAAAAAATGTCTTTCGGCAAACAAATTCGTATACTCAGCAAACCAGGATTATGGTTAAATATTTTAACCGTCACATTCCTTTTTGCAGCCATGTTTTCCGTATACAGCTACTTCGCCGAGTACCTTGCAAAAGTAACTTCCATGAATGGATCTCTCATCAGTATCATGCTATTCATATTTGGTATAGTTATGATTTTAGGTAATCATTTATTTGGTAGTCTCCTGCAAAAAAGCATAATAAACACCGTAATATCATTCCCTATTCTATATTCTGTTGTTTACATATTGGTTTATTATTTAGGTTCCTACCTTGTTCCGATGATTTTTATCGTATTCATTTGGGGAATCGTACATGCTGGTGGATTAATTGTTGGTCAAACATGGTTAATAAGCGAAGCAAAAGAAGCACCTGAATTTGGTAATAGTCTATTCGTTTCGTTCTCAAATCTCGGAATTACTCTAGGAACAACTATTGGAGGCTGGTTTATTTCAAACCTAGGTATTCACCAGCTTATTTGGAGCGGATTTATATTCACACTACTCTCATTTCTATTAATTATAATAAAACTAAAATTCTTCAATTCTAATAGCCAAGCTTCATTATCAAGCTAGTACATTTTCAGTTCCAAATTTGATAAAAAAACATTATAAATTCTTCTCTATATAAAATACAGGTTCTTTTTCTTATAAGATTTTATAAACTAAAAGTATAATGCTCAAAGCCTTTAGCCATAATTACGACTAAAGGCTTTTTTGTATATAAAAATAAATCTAAAAGGAGCTAATTTTATGGAACATAATCAAAATGGAATACTTGCTTTAATTGTTTTTGTTTTAGGATTAGTGTTTTTTGTTAGTGGAATGGTTTATCATTTATGGGGTTCTTTTTAATTTCAACTTTTAGACAGATACATAATTCAAAAACTAAAACGTGTATTGTAATGATTGATATGGAATATTTCCAAAAACAACAAAATATAGATTTGAATTTTATTTCTCAATGAATAAAACAACTTAACATGGTAAAATAATATTTGGATGGAAGTCCAATACATATTATTAAAATTAAGATGGTTCAAGTCGGAGAAAGGCACCTTAGGGTGTCTTTTCTTTATTTTCAAAAGGACCTGCTCAATTATTGCATAAAAAACATAAAGTAATTTGAATCCGTTAAAATACATGAGTGACCCCTTGTTTTCCCCTCTTATTAAAGGAGGAACTATTATGGGATTTGGTGGTAGTTGTGGCGGCTGTGGATTTTCTGGAGGCTTTGCTTTATTAGTTGTATTGTTTATTTTATTAATCATTGTTGGAGCTTCTTGCTTCTGCTAAAAAACTATCGGAAAAGACACTCTTATATGGGTGTCTTTTCTTTATCCGTTAAAAAGGCCACCTATTTCCGTAGGTGGCCTTTATCTTTATTACACAATACCAAAGTATACTCTCTTTTCCCCTTAAACTTTATGTAATTATGCATATTAACGAAAAATACACTTAGTGAATATTAAATATAGTAAAATATAAATTGTGGACACGTTCTATAAAGCAGATTCTTTTGACAGGCGTAACATATCAATCATTATAGGGGATGTGGCGTTACTCCGATACTAATCTCAAATTCCTTGTATTTTATGAACTAACAATCTGGTGTATATAAACGATTCTGTTTTATAGGGTGTGTTTATACTTATAACAAAGGGGTAATACGAATAGATTCGTATTACATGAAAATGGTTCAAGTCAGAGGAAGGCACCTTAGGGTGTCTTTTCTTTATATCCATAAAAACATTATGAATTATCCCATTCAAGTTTTTTTGTGTTAAAATTGGATAAATTTATTATTTTAAAAAGGAATTATCTTATGAATGTAACTACTTTTTGGAAAACTATTTTTGGATTGTATATTATATTACTAATTAACTTCATAATATTTAAATTTTTTGGTAATGTGCAAGATGTCATAAATATGGCTCAAGATAACTATCGAAACATACATGAACTAGGAGGAAACAGAACGAATTTTATTCCTTTTAGAACTCTAAAAGAATATATATCAAATATGAATATTACTTCTAGTTTTATAAATATTATAGGTAACATTATCCCTTTTATTCCTTTAGGTTTTTTAATTCCTATCGTATTTCCTATTAAAAAGACATTTATAAAAACTATGATTATCTGCTTTATTATTATAATGTTGATAGAAAATATACAACTTTTCACTTATTTAGGTTCTATGGATATAGACGATGTAATATTAAATCAAATCTCTTGCATGATCGGATACATATTCTATCTCAGTTACATTAAAATAAAAAACAGGCTAATTTGAATATTATCGGGGGATTTAATGATGAGTAATGAAATTTTCGAAAACATTGATACAGCCATAAAAAAAACGACAAACGAGTATCAAGTCGAAGAAATCCTCATTAAGTTTCCTTCCCCCTCCAAAAATCAATATAATAAAACGAAACATTTAATACATATAAAGAAAAATATAGATTTATTAAATCATTATGGCACCCATGAAAGTGCTTTTATTTTGGAAGGAAGGAACAGACTATGAACAAAAAGTTATTAACATCATTATTATGTAGCACATTCTTATTTGGATTATCAGCTTGCAGTTCACATAATACATCTAGCAGTAACACGAAAAGGGAACAGGAGACTTCTAAAGAAACAAAGAATGATGAACTTAGCAACAAGGATCCTCAAAAAGAACTTCCCACCCATGGAGATTCTTCTGATATATACATATCAATAGGCTCTGTCGATTCATTAGATGTTATAGGCAACGGAGAAGTTAAAGCACGAGGTGTATTTAAAGTATTAGACGTCGTAGTTTATAATCGTCAAGAGGAACCCATTACACTAAATAGCAACAACTTTAAATTAATTGACGGAACCGGAAGAGAATATTACATTTCTAATGAATCTCAATTAGTACTTAAAGCTGCAAATACCGCTACATTTAAATTTGGTGTTCTTAATCCTAGTGAAAATTCGGAAGGGAACATTGTATTCGATGTACCGAAAAATACGCAAGGATTAACTTTAAAAGTTAATGGAGATATGTTGGATAAAGGGATCGAGTTAAAAGTGGAGTAGTCAAAGAAAATATAAAGTGAAACTTTAATCAGTGGGGGTTTTGTTCATCCCCCACTGATTATTAGTCTTCACCAATCGGGCTTTTACGGGCAGCAGGGCTCCCACCTACCTTCTTTGCTCCAGCCGCATTTTGAGGTGGGAGTTTTACTGCCCGCAAATAGCGGGATAAAAGTTGTTTTTCTACAAAATAGATAAACCGCCTATCAAAACTTATACTAACATAACAAAAAGTACAGCCTCTGTATTAACTACAGTAAACTGTACTTTTTCATTTATGATTTTGTATAACTTACTATAACAGGATTCCTTAATCCCTTTGAGTTGATGTTCTCCAATCACGAAAAGATGTTGGACGTCCAGAATTAGCTCTTTTCTTTGAAGCAGCTGGTTTTTCTTCAAGAGCAGTTGGTTTTTCTTCAAGAATGGTCAATGCTGTTTGCATTTTCTCCAGCTGTTCTCTTAAAGCTTGCTGTTCAATCTTTAAATCCGTAAGTAAACGTAATATCATCTCAGAATTAGCCATAACGATCTCCTTTCCCCAAATGTACAGAATAAAATACCATATGTAATAAGCGTAATACTCGTGACAAAAATAAGTTCGTCACCTCTCTTAAAATACCGAGTGCTTTTATTTTTTCAAAAGGACCTGCTCAATTCATCCGTAAAAACATAAAGTGAAATAAATCCATTAATATATGGACTTTATGGAAGGAGGAGTTAATATGGGCTATGGTGGAGGCTATGGTGGAGGCTATGGTGGTAGTTGTGGTGGAGGCTGTGGTTTTGGCGGTGGATTCGCCTTACTTGTTGTGCTCTTTATTTTATTAATCATCGTTGGAGCTAGCTGTTGGGGCGGCGGATTAGGCTGCTAATAAGAGGCACTCTTGAGAGTGTCTTTTTTTATTTCTCAATATGCAACTAACATATATGTGTTACTATCAAAGTGCGAGATTCCCTAAGCGTAATATAGTAGTTTACCAACTATGAAAGCCACTGTCACAAGAAAACAGTAGGCTTTTATTTTGTTATTTAATAAGATTAAAACAGGGATTACCATTTCCCCTCAGTAACATTTGAATTGCACATTTTAAAATTGACATAGAAATTCATTCACCATATACTGTTAACAACAGTATACTGTCATTAACAGTATATATTCCAATTCATTCTAGGAGGTATATTCATGAAACATACAGGAAGACATACAGGTGCATTTCTTTTGTTATTTTTAGCGGAAGGTGATAACTATGGCGGGCAGCTACTTCAGAAATGTGAAGAAGAACTTCCGGTCAATCCAATCGATAGTGCCATCCTTTACCGCACGCTGAAGAAATTAGAAAACGAAGGTGCTATTGAATCTTATGTAAGTACATCCGTTCCAGATAAGCCGAGAAAGATGTACAAAATTACTACAGCCGGAAAAGAACAATTAGCAGATTTTCAAATGGATATTGAAGAAAAAATGAAAAACTTATCATTTTTCTTAGACAAATATAAAGACTTAAAGGAATCTAATCATGATTAATGGTGCTATCCTTTACACTTTGGCTATTATTCTTACGGGGATTTCTTTTATGAAGGATCGGAATAAAACGAAAGTTGTCCTATTAAAATCATGGAAAATATTTCAAAACCTTCTCCCTGCCATGCTCTCCATTATGCTTTTCGTTGGACTATCACTTTCTATCTTAACACCGTCCTTCATCTCTTCCATCATTGGAGAACAGTCTGGATTCTTAGGTATTATTTATTCTGCAATACTCGGCTCCGTTGCACTTATCCCAAGCTTTGTCGTGTTCCCACTTGGTAATACGTTAGTACAGCACGGCGCAGGCCTTCCTCAAGTTGCGGCACTCATGTCTACATTAATGTCAGTAGGAATTACAACCTTGCCGATGGAACAAAAGATATTCGGACGAAGCTTTGCTTACGCTCGTAATGCATCTGCATTACTCATGTCACTTCTATTCTCATATATCATTTGGGTGGTGATGGTATGAATGAACTAAAAAGATATCGCTTCTTTTTCATATTACTGTTTGGGCTCCTCTTATTAACTTTTATAAACCAATCTTTAGGATGGAGCGCATTAAAATTAACGGGAAATAGCATTTTAGATATGCTGTTTCTACTCCCCCCTGTCCTAATATTTGTAGGGTTACTTGATCAGTGGGTGAAGAAAGAAACACTAATGAAATATATGGGAGAAAAGTCCGGCATATATGGAATCTTATTCTCCCTATTATTAGGCGGAATTGCAGCCGGTCCACTCTACATCGCCTTTCCGATTGCAGCACTACTATTAAAAAAAGGCGCAAGCATTAGGTACATCGTATTTTTCTTAGGCGTTTGGACAACTGCGAAATTACCAATTATGGTGTATGAATTTTCTTCATTTGGAGCTACCTTTACACTCATTCACATTTGCTTTGGTCTATCGTTCTTCTACGTAATGGGCATTATTTTTGAGAAGTTTTATGATCAAAAGCAATTGTTGCAGTATGATATTACGAAAGAAATGTAGAAAGGCATCTTTACGAGATAAAGATGTCTTTTTATATGAACCTTAATTCTCGTTCTGTAAAACCCCCGCTGCCTTTACTTCCTTTTTCTCTTCTTTTAAGAACAACGATATGATAAAAGCAATATCGATAAAAAAAGCCCATATGAAATGGGCTTTTTTGCATACTATTTATTCTCTTTTAACTTCTCTAACTCCCGCTGTACTTCTTCTTGCAAATTTTGATCTAACACTTCTTGTTGATTAGGAGACTTCAAATTGTAAAAATAGTTACTAGCAGCTGTTTCTGCTTCTAGCTTTTGCACATAAGATTCAATGCGTGCAAAGCCTTTCGCTGTACTTTCTGTATGGAAAGAATCAATTGCCGTGTTGCTCTCTTTTATCGCTTGTGCCGCATTTAACCGCGAAACAAGAACTAGTTCTTTATATTGCAACTCTCCATATTTCTTTTGCAATTTATCAATTTGTTCATAAAGCGTCGCTGTTTGCTCTTTTGTTATTTCGTACTGCTTACGATATAGTTCCGCTTTTTTCTCATTCACAATCTTTTCTTGCAAAGCTAACTGCGCCATATGATCTTCTTCGCGTGATACTGCAAGCTCAGCTTGGCGGGTTCTCTTCACAATAAGGTAAACGTCAAGTAACTCCAAAATATACAATAAAAGTTGATTTTGGAGTTATTTTTTGTTTGCTTCACTTTTTTTCGGTACTCTACAGCTAGATGGTAAATCCTTTGACCACGGCAAGACTTTATCAATTTCTTCTTTATTGTTTA
This sequence comes from Bacillus sp. MYb209, assembly GCF_002975175.1. Taxonomy (GTDB): domain Bacteria; phylum Bacillota; class Bacilli; order Bacillales; family Bacillaceae_G; genus Bacillus_A. The sequence continues at coordinate 1,862 of NZ_PCNZ01000013.1, read as the reverse complement.
AATTGATGTTGGGAAGCGTTTCAAACAAATAACGAAGATAATGATAGGGACTTAGATTGTTCTCTTTTGCGGTTTCCACCACACTATACATGATCGCACTTCCTCTAGCACCTCGCGGTGTATTTGAGAACATCCAATTTTTTCTCCCGATTACAAACGGTTTAATAGAACGTTCACTTCTATTGTTATCAATTTCTAAATGACCTTCTAATAAAAAGGCTTTAAGATGCTTCCATTGATTCAAACAATAAGTGATGGCTTTTCCTAGCGCACTTTTTGGTAAAACACGATCTTTATGTTCATGAAGCCATGCCGAAAAAAGGTCCAGAATGGGCCTGCTTTTTTCAAGTCTCTGCCTATATCGCTCGGTAGGCTTGACGTGCTTGAGCTTCCTTTCAATCGAATAGAGTTGATTACAGAAGTGTAAGCCTTCGCTCGCCTTCACTTTTTTCCCCTTCTGTGATTCAGGTAAAGCTTTTAAGGCTTCATCAAACTTTCGTCTCGCATGCGCCCAACATCCGACAAGGGTGACATCCGGTACTTGATGATACCCACTATATCCATCTACCTGTAAATATCCTTCAAAACCAGTTAAAAAACGTTTCGGATGTTCGCCTGCTCTTGTAGGTTGATAGTCATAGAGGACAATAGGGATATCCTCTCGTCCTGTACGATATAGCCACAGATAGGACTTCGTTGTTGCGGCCCGCCCAGGTTCGCGTAAAACTTGGAAGGTTGTTTCGTCCGCATGAAGAATGGTTCGAGTAAGTAGGTGTTCATGCATCCTTTCATACAAAATCACTAACCATCGATCAGCCCCATATAATAACCAATTTCCCATCGTTTGTCGTGATAAGAAGATCCCCATTCGTTCAAAATGTTTTTCCTGACGATAAAGAGGCAATCCCTCTACATATTTTTGTGTCATAATGTAGGCCATAATCGATGGAGAAGCGATACTTTTAGGAAAGGCGGGAGCTAGCATCTTGGCCGTTACAATCGGTGTGGATACCTCGTCTAATTCACACTTACGACAAGCGTATACATATCTCTTATGTTCTGTTACTTTTACTTCCGCAGGAACAATCGTCAGTTCCTTTCGGACTTCTACACTCATCTCATGCAAAGCACCACCACAACACGAACAAACCTGTTCCTCATCAAGTAAACGATATTCAACCGTTTCAATCGGAAGGTTTTGGACAGACTCATCCCTATGACCGCGTTTCTTTTTGCGACGATAGGTAATCGTTTCAACAGCTGGTTCGGGGGTTTCAGAATCACTTTCTTTCTCAGCCTCATTAAACAGTTCTAAAGCGATTTGATTATTAGGTGTTTTTTCGCTAGACGTACCAAACTGTTTTTGTTGACTCAGACGAAATTGTTCTTCATACCATCTCACTTTTGCCGTGAGTTCCTCTATTTGAGCTTGAAGTGATTCAATTGTGGGTTGGTTTGAATGTGAGAGTGTTGTTTTCATAGATAAATCCATTCGACAAAATTATCCAAATTCCTTTTACATATATGATTTTTATAGAATGGATCTCGCATGTACGGCTTGATGCCCTTGTTTTTTTTGAAAAGAAAATCCATCAAGAAGCCATCTCAATTGTCGTCTTGATATAGTAAGTGGCACACCCCTATGCTCAGTTGGCCAGTAAAACGTTCCCTTTTCCAATCTGCGATAGTGCAACCAGAAACCATTATGTTCCCAAACCAGAATTTTTAGCTTATCGCGTGAGCGATTGCAAAAAACAAATAAACAGGAAGAAAAGAGATCTAACTCAAATTCTTCGTTTACAATAGCCGCTAGTCCATCAATTGATTTACGTAAATCTGTTGCCCCTTGTGCAAGATATACT